>CBDCXG010000003.1:0-2088667 GCA_965223685.1 Nitrospirales bacterium | reverse complement strand
GATAATTTGGTACCCCACGAGCCCCTGCTTCGAAATCAGCCCCGTTATTTACAGCCAGAACGATTGTGTTACCGACACTCATGGTTCCAGTATTGACGACAACGATTTCGCCACCAACTCCGGCAATTTGTGGATTAGCGGTTTGCTCGCCGGGTAATCGTGGTGTAATGAATCGAGAGACATAGACCTTACTGCCGTCAGAGTTGATAGCGATATGGCGAGGATTAGGCCCAACATGCACACTCCCTATTTGGCTAGCGTTGCTTGAATTGAGCTGCAATAACATCCGGTGGCTTGAAGTGCCAGGTATCCATTGTTCCCAGACGGATCAAAGAGTAGGCCAAAGGGTTGCGAGCCAGATGGTAAGTTAACGGTATTGACAACACTTAATGAGATTTGATCGATGATACTCAGCGTGGCCGAGTCTTGATTGGCAACCCATATACGCCCATCTGGTGCCGTCGCTAAGCTCCGTGGCTCATTGCCAACGCCAATTTCTGCAACTTTACTATTGGTGATCGTATCAAAGACGCTCACCGTGTTATTGTCAGGATTAACGGCCCATACTCGGTCATTCCCACTTCGTGATTCGTACATCACACTCATTGAGCTGGATGGACGATTTGCTGTGAAGGGACGATGAATGGCCTGGTAGAGCTGTTGAGAAACTTCTTGGGCACTATCGTCCGTGACTGTCACGGTGACAATGTAGCGTCCAGGGTTTTGAAATGTATGCGAGATTGTTGCCGAGGTGCTGTATGCCGTTTCGGGCGTATTATCGCCGAAGAGCCACTTATACCGTAGTACTCCGTTTCCGCCACTTGCGGTTGCTGTGAAGGTAATGGATTGATCAGTTGGCTGAGGAGAGGTTGTAAAGGGAGAAATGGTTATTGGTGTGATAGGACTAATTGTCCATGTAAATGTCGTATTGTCTTGACCTCCGTTGCCATCAAACACATCGACTGTTGTGTTGAAGGTACCAAAACTGGTTAAGACTCCAGTTATCGTACCTGTGCTACTGTTAATATTTACACCCGAAGGCAGGCCCGACGCACTGTACGTCAGTGGATCTCCATCTGCATCAGTCGCACTGATGACAAGATTGATGCTGTCACTAACCATGTGAGTTTGATTGCCCGGATTTGTTATCACCGGTGGTTGATTGGGAGGACCTGTCACGGTCCAGGAAAATGATACACTTACACTGTCGGTCCCATCATTCACACTCGTCGTGACTGCATAGACGCCTGCACTCCCAGCAGCCACGGTACCACTAATCACTCCCGTGCTGCTATTGATAGTCAACCCATCAGGCAAACCCGTGGCGCTGTAGTTAAGTCCATCACCGTCGGCGTCTGTGGCGTTGATGCCCAGGCTTATGCTCGCACCTTCCTGGTCGTTTTGTGGGCCGGGGTTTGTGATGATGGGCGGTTGATTACTGCCGCCTTGATTGGAACATATGCGAACATTCCAGTTCGTCAGCGTCCCACCATCTGCCTCGAGATAGTCATCGTGTACTCTGAGCCTCCAAGTCCCACTAGCATTTTCGCCATCAAACGCGTTCAACGCATTATTGGGACTGAACGTGCCATCGATTGTCGGCGAGGTCGCTGCGCACTGGTTCTCCACCGGGTCACTGGCCGCGTCATCTAGCACGACGCGGATGTCATCACCAGCACAACCATACTCAGCAGTGCCAGGGGGGGATCCCGGTCGGTCTATCATCTCTACCGTCGTCCCGGTTTCTAGATGGCTTAACGTCACCCTGACATCACCCACCCAGGCATGCTCCATGTCGATGCCAACATTCACATCGGTGATAGTGGCGGCAGTGGGGACCGAGAGGAAGGAGGTAATCGAGGCCGTGTTGATCGGGAGCACGGTAGGAGTATCCGTGCTGGTATACGTCGTACAAACTGGTTGATTCGAGGGATGAACAACCCAGCTAAAGCTGGCGTTATCTGATCCACCATTACCATCATCGACACCGATCGTGGGAGCAAAGGTTCCCGCACTCGTCACGATTCCAGTGATGGTACCTGTACCGTCATTGATACTTAGCCCCGCCGGCAATCCTGTCGCACTGTAGGTCAGTGAATCCCCATCCGCATCACTCGCACTGATCGGCAGATTCACCACATCGCCTTCCACGTGCGTTTGGTTCCCTGGATTGGTGACAACGGGAGCTTGATTGCCAGGAGGTGAACCAAACAGTATGGTTTTCTCATTTGCGTTATTGGCAAAAGTCCCTTGTGCGACAGGTGATCCCCAATTGACACCATCTGTACTAATATAAAATCGATAGGCTGACACGGTTCCATTGCCACCACCTGGCCTGGGCAGATACTGAAATCCTCCCAGATCATAGCTTGCACCCAGGTTCACGACGATCTCATGGGGATGAGCTGGATCATTATCATCTCCGGCATTGGCAAACCAATCGGTATGCCAGAAGGTTTGGGGGTTTCCATCAATGGCATTGACGGCTCGCCCGTCTTCTCCCACCGTCTCTTCACTATCGAAGGAGACCACCGACCAACTTGCTTGGCTTAGTGAATTGCCATTGGTGTCTAACACATTGAGTTCAGCCATGCTTGTCCATGGTTTTCCATTGATCTCAGAATCAGCTACAAAGCGGACATATTGATGAGCGCCTGACACGGGAGGTTCGCTCACAACTTGGATGACTTTGGCGATGGAAGGAACATTTTGCTCATTGAGTGCAAAGAGCATCCAGTAACCCGGTGTCAATACGTTGCGGTTACTCTCCAGTGTCAGTTGATAGTTTCCATTGTCGCCACTAAAGGGCACGTTGAGGAATCGTACATCTGTGTTGTGAGAATGCGTCGTTCCCGACATTTTGATCATGCTGAATTTCTGAATGTTGGGAGTGGCGATTACGTCGACTGTGGCTCCAAATGTTGAAACGTCTGTGGCACTAGTAATTGTGGGGCGAGTAGCTAACGTGCCGTCAGTATTAAAAAGATACGATGGCGAGTAGATTTGGTGGTCAGGATGATCGGCACTGCAGCCACATAAGCCCCCTCCGCCAGAAAAGACGCGGCCGTCGGGCATGAGTAGCGCCACGGAATGGTAATTGCGGGGCACAGCATGGTCTGCCACTTCCCGCCACAGTTGAGTCTGGGGGTTCCAGATTTCAGGGGTCAGAATTGTCCCCTGGTCGCTAAACCACACATCTTGAGATGTGCCGCCGACGACGAAAACCTCTCCTGTCGGCAACACGACTGCATTGGAGTGGGCGCGTGGTTGGATCAGATTATTTACTGCTGTTACCTGAGGTGTGGTCCCATTCATATCCACAATGGTGGCCCGATTTTTGGCGCTGACACCTCCAAGCGTCAAAATCTTACCTTTGTCAAACATGATCATTGTGCCCGCCTGATTATTCGCATCCCAGTCAGTAATCCCTGCGGCAGTTTCCTGAATCGAGCCATTACCCTGTGGAGTGATGTAATGCATTTGAGGAGTGGGGCCGACATGCAGAATTTCGCCGTTGGGAGCTACCGTGAGCATGGGGAACCATTCCGGGCGCCCATAGTCAGCTGTATAGTCGAGAATAGGACCTTGCAGATCAATGCCAGTGAGCCATTGCCACCCTGAGCCTTCCGTCCACAACTCTGGGTAACGACTTCCGGGGCTGCCTAATGCCATAAAGACCTGGCCATTTGGGAGTTGTAGGGACCCGTTGTACCAGCGACCGATATTGGCATCGTCGATACGTTGCCAATTGTTCGTGCGATAATCAAAAAGACTGGTACGTTCTCTCGTCCCGTCACCTCCGACGACAAAAACCTGACCATTCTCACGCATGGTGGGAATAGCACAGAACATTGAATGCTGGGCATAGTTGTCCTCTGCAATCTGGCCAGTTGTTGGATCCCATATCCCTGTATACGTGTTAGAACCACCATTAAAGGTCGTTCGATTGTTCCCGCCCCACGCAATGATTCGACCATCCGGTAAATTAGCGGCTGACGCAAATACGAAGGGCCAAGTTGTCACTGGACCCCACTGGCCGACCTGGTCGAGCGGCTCATCAGCTGCTAAGGCTTGTTGTGCAAGCGGCTCATCGGCTGATAAAGATTCTTGTTCGGGTGCCACAAATGCGGGTTCATTGCGTTGGCGAGCAAGTTCTGCTGCTGCATAGTCCTCATCAACATGTGACCATGCATGCCCAACTATGCCTATTTCTAATGTGAGTAAAGTTAACAATACAAAATGCCATTTCCGTAAAGAATTTAGATTTAGAGATTGCATGAAACTCTCCCTTGGGTCTCGTCTAGTGAGGTACGGCAGGTTCGTAGTTGCTGAATGCCTGGTAGTGTAGATTGGATAACAATTAGCGTGGAGAAACACTATTCCCCAGAACAACTACTGTTGCGTCCCCCAGGGTTTATGCAAAGGAAAGAGGAAGGTGGGAGGCTGAAATGAACTCTTTGCGTTCAAGCGTATATGGGGAGGAGAAAATGACTGTGATAGTCCAGGCCGTGGCGTACCCCGTGGACTTCCAGTTCCCAAAATGTGGCAGGGCGTTCGCTAGGTGTGCTGGCGAGCTGTGTATTTTCTGGCAGATTCCACGAACATTGAAGTTGTCCAGTTTCATTGACCAGGTCTCCGCGAATCGTTTGAGTGTCGTGATAGATTTGATAGCAGACGACGACGGATTCACGTTTGCGTCCATTTTCTCTTTTCCGAATTTCATAGGCCTCTTCAATGCATCGAATGGTGAGCTGGATTGTTGTGAGGTCTGATGGCAATTGTTCGATAGTGAGCTGCATCGACCGGCCTAAAAAAAATGGGAAATCGCCAAAGCTGATTCTTCCGTTGCCGAAGGTCCAAAATTGCGCAATATTCTTGAACAGATAGCTGCCTATCCCTAAGGCGATAACCACATCAAAGAAACCAGTCAGGAGCTGCCAAAACAATCCGCCAGAGTCCGAGACAAATGCGATCCAATGAAAGGGGGCCAAGAAGGCAATAAAAGTTCCAATTACAATGAGGCTATTGAATGATTCCTCGAATTTATTGTCGGTGATCCCTGAGGCGCGCCAAGGGTAGTCCCATAGCCAAGGCTTTTCAGGAATTTGTTGTTGGCCATGAGAACGATTCCACTCGCGATGTAGACCTTTGGTTCCATGAACCATGAGCCAGGCTCCACAAGTCACAAACAGTCCGCCAAAAGTACTAATGACCCATAGCGGAGCATGAATTGACGATTTGGGATAATCGGTCCATCCTATCCCAATAGCTAATATTGGGAAACCTATGATAACGAAGACCGCACCGAACAGAATAGCTGGCCAGCCGTGGATAGTGGTGTGGCTGAGAGGCTTGTGGCCTTTGAGAACAATGCGTTCGGTGGGAGGTTGGAGTGTCGTGGCCATGGTTTTTTCCTGGTCTGGGTTAAACAGCTGAGCTCATGGTCATCAATTGTCAGTCTTCTCGGTTAGTCTTCTCAAGGAATTGATGTGAGGATCGTTGCCGGGGCGAAACCTGGCAATCATCAGTGAAGCTTCCAAATGCATGACTCAAAACGAAGAACCGAAAATTTAAAACCAGAACTTATGCTATATGACCTTTAGTTTTCTTCATCTCGAGTCAATTGGATATACTGCAGACACTCGTCAAAGGTTACTGAAATTTTCTGAAAAGGGGGCACAATGCAAGAGATCATGATGGTGGGTGCCGGATCGGTTGGCGGATATTTTGGTGCGCATTTGGCACGCAATAATCCCCATGTTTCTTTTTTGCTAAGACCGAGGACGCGAGCTGCGGTCACAAAAAACGGACTGACTATTCGAAGTGCGATTGGGGAAAGTTTTACGGTGCATCCTTCCTCGGCTACTGATCCACGCGATTTGCCACAACCGGATCTGATTATTTTGGGAGTGAAGGCCTACGACTTACCTGAAGTGATGGATCAACTTGAGTCTGTGCTGAAGGCAGATACAACCATTCTAACCTTACAAAACGGGGTCACAATTGAAGACAACTTGAAAATGCGATTTGGGCGGGAACGAGTGGTTGGCGGCGTGGCCTTCATCTACTCGAAGATTGCTAAACCGGGAGTGATTGAGCATTTCAAGAAGGGGATGGTGACGATTGGTGAATTGATGGGGATCGAATCGCCACGACTTCTACAAATAAAAGAACTTTTTAAAGAGGCCGGGATTCCCTGTTTTCTCACGGACGACATACGTAAGGCTAAATGGGAGAAAATGTGTTGGAATTGTGTGTTTAATCCGCTCACTGTTGTACTGAATGATCATGTGGCCAAAGCCTTGGATGCGCCTGAATTACAACCGGTCATCGCGACGATTGTACGAGAAGTAGCTGCTGTGGCGATGGCTGCACAGCGGGTCCCCTTGGATATTCAAATGCCTGAGAGGGTGGTGAAGTGGTCGCAAGAACTTCGGGATATTCATACATCAATGTATGATGATTGGCAGGCTGGACGACCCACTGAAATTGATGAGTTGAATGGCTATATTGTGAAGCGTGGGAAAGAATTGGGCGTACCTATCCCCATGAATGAAATGCTGACGGCTCTCATTAAAGGTATGACGAAGAGAGAAAGTTCCGGTGAGCCGGTTGTGGTGTTGGATGGAGCTGTTCAACAGGTGCTCCGTTTTTCGCGAAGGAATCTTCGAAATTTAGCACAGAATTTTCAAATCCCAGATATCGAAACCGTCATGCCAAACATGCGTGGAACTGGCGTAAAAATGCAAGCCCTTTTTGAGGCCGTTACTCTGAAGGTCGGAGTTGATCATGTCACCTTCTATTCAGTGGACCACAACTATTCGGCTTGTATCACGCTTGAACAGGCTCGCAAATATGGCATTTTGCTGTACGAGCAAGATGCAGAGGAGTTTCCTATTGAGAGGGGAGGGCCATTTCGACTCGTGACCCCAGGATTAGGCGATCTGTGCGCCAATGTAAAGCAGGTTGGACGGATTGTATTTTCACGAGGTCCCGATCGAGATACTCGTCCTCTTAAGGCATGTGAGGAGGCTCAGTAGTTAGAGAACCACAAAGTGGTGACTTCTCTTAAAAATCCTTCAAACATTCCCGTGGCAAGACCATGGAAAATCTCAAAAGAAACTTTATTAATTTTTGTCAAAATTCTACATTGTAATTTCAATCTATCAGGCTGGAGCTCGTTCTAGCCATTGACTTGACCAATTCGTGCAGGTAAAGCATGATCACCAACAAGCCCATGATGATGCAACCATCCATGTAGTGGTGGCAGGCAAGTTTGGACAGGGCAAGCGTCAATTTGGGTTGGGACGCTTGATGGCCAAGTTAGGGCTGACCTCTGCCACTTTGATTCATGTGTCGTTTTAGTGCTGAACGTAGAGCATCTCCTCGCCCAAGGTATTTTTTCTTAGCGGTCTGCCTGGTGCCCGAGTTGGAGGAGAGGGAGGAATGTCCTGCAGGGTGCCTGGTGGCTCCAAATGCCGATACCGTTCCGTGCCAATCTTGGGTATGATGGCATGGTCAGAGTGACAAGGGATACACAATTCCTCGCGGGAATTTGAGGAATCATGAAAAATGCTTTTTTTCAAGTCCTTGATAGATGCATAGTTCAATTTTTCTCTCCATGCCACCTGAGGTTCTTTCCAACGAAATTTCCATTGCACTGTTTGCTAAATCCTTCCAATCTGCCATTCAGAAATTGTTGTATCTTTACAACGGCCCTTTAGTCTGTTTCGCATTAACCTTCTGATTTTTCAGGTCTTTTTATCTGGCTTTCTGATTGCAAGTTTATTAGAGGCACCGTAAAATGACCTCTTCCCACGTACTTCTTTATTCATTATCTGAAAGGATTGACTAGTATGGCAGAGCGAACGTTAGCAATTATTAAACCTGATGCGGTCGCCAAGCATGTCATTGGCGATATTACTCAACGGTATGAGGCTGCAGGCTTGTATCCCGTGGGCATACGGATGATGCAGTTATCCAAAAGCTGCGCTGAGGGTTTTTATGCAGTGCACCGGGAACGTCCGTTTTTCAATGATTTGACGACGTATATGTGTTCAGGGCCAGTGGTCGTATTAGTGTTGGAAGGGGAAGGGGCCGTGAAAAAAAATCGTGACTTGATGGGAGCCACAGACCCTAAAAAAGCAGATGCTGGAACGATTCGCGCAGATCATGGGGCGTCCATTGAAACCAATGCCGTTCATGGGTCAGATTCAGTTGAGAACGCCAATATTGAAATTCGGTATTTTTTTGCGGAGTCTGAATTAAGCTAGGAGTTGGTTCGGTCCAATGACGGTGATGATTCACAGGGTGCAGAGAACTTTGCAACTGCTCGTTCTAGGGTTCATGTGTGTGACAATGTTGCTTGCATGTGGGCGGACTCGTCCAATTCAGCCACCGCCGGGTGCTGATGGTCTTCCCCCTGTTACCCAGGACAGCTCCGGCCAAAGGGAGCTCTTACCCCAGACTCCTCTACAAACTCGTAATATTAGTCGAATCCATAAAAGGCTTTTTGAAGAAGCTCAGAAGTATTTTCACCAGAGGGATTTTACCCATGCCATTCGAGAGTTACGACGTCTATTGGCATTGGATCCCAAAGCTGACCTTGAAAGAGACGGGCATTGGTGGCTTGGACAAGCCTATGATGAGGTGAAAGATTGGGAGTCTGCTCAACGTGAGTATAGCTTCCTGGCTTCCGCACCTAATGGGGAGCATTACCAAGCTCATTCATCTCGGCGCCTAAAGAAAATTCAAGCAATACTTAAAGAATTGAAGTCTCCACCAAGTGATACCCAAGCCATACGTTTTGCCTTGAACCAATTGCCGGGTGCCGAGGGATTTGAGCAAGGCATAAAAAAAATGAGGCAAGATGGAGTGACCACCTTGCTGATTGATATGGGGTGTCAAAGAATACAGTTAAAGCCATTATCTCCCAGAAGTGGAAATTTACCAGACATTGAACAACTTCAAGAATTATTGCGATTGTATGCTGAACGAACCCATCGTGTTGGGTTATTGCTCTATGTGGGGGTTAATCTTCGTTGTCTAGGCAATTGGGCTCCAACGCAGCATCAGGGATGGCGTGACCGAAACTATCAGGTTAACACCGGTCGCTTGAGTATCACGAAACAATTTGATCTATTTCACCCAGCCTATCAAGAGTTCTTGGCCAGATTTTTGGCGCGGTTGTGCAAAGAAGAAGTTGATGGGGTGGTCTTTTTAAATGACTACCCACTCGGCCTCTTTGAAGGTATAACCCAAATAGGTTTGAAGCGATTTGAAAAACAATTTGGTCAGCCTTTTCGTCCTTCCAAAGTATTCTATCCAGGCTTTGATCCCTTGGGAGCAGGGGGGGGGGATGCAGAGGCATCACGATCCAAGGCAGCTGTGTTTTGGCGATGGGCTGGTTGGAAAGCGCATGAACGTTTGATGATTCTTGAAACTCTGGTCAACCGACTTCGTTCAGAGTATCCGACCGTTCATTTTGGATTAGAGTTGCATCCCCATGGATTAACTGACCCCGTTGAAGCGTTGGTGACATACGCGGAAGATGCAATGGATGCTGCCAGTCGCTCTTTCTCGTTTTTCTTTGTTCGGCCTGAAATTGATCGACGGTCAGCGTTTACCGAGCAAACGGTCATTGCCAAGTTGCGCCGTATTTCTACGAAAGCTGTGCTTGACCGATTACTTCCCGTTGTTGATGACCCACGGCGAGTGTGGGTCAGTATGCCGGCAACAAGCGGACAGCGTCTTCGTTCTCAGACATCAGGAAGTGAGGCTTCTCCTCTACAAGCCTTCCCTTCTGGCATTGGCATCGTTCACGATCTTCGAGCTTTTTCATAAGTTGTGGCTCTCGCGGAGCCCAAGGGCCTTCGGGGGAAAGACATGCCATTACTGAACATATAAATATCTAAGGGGCCAATTATGATTGTGTGCTAAAGGGGGTAGGGATGGAACCACAAGATTTGCGTTATCACAAAGAACACGAATGGGTTCGGGTGGAGGGGAACAAAGCGACATTAGGAATTAGCAATTTTGCCCAAGATGCTTTGGGGGATGTCGTGTTTATTGATCTCCCTGATGTTGGGGCTAAATTTTCCGCAGAGGCTGAGCTTGGAGAAGTGGAATCTACGAAAGCGACGTCGACTATTTTTTCTCCAGTAACCGGTTCTGTTATTGAAGTGAATCAAGAATTGGAAGAACATCCAGAATTGCTAAATCAAGACCCTTATGGTCGAGGTTGGATTGCTGTGATGGAATTATCGAATTCAAGTGAGATTGAGACGCTCATGACGGCTGAGCAATATGACGATTTTTTGAAATCTGAGGAATAATGCCTTCTCCCAAGCGTATTATTATTATAGGTGCGGGGCCTGGTGGGTATGTGGCGGCCATTCGTGCGGCCCAATTGGGAGCACAGGTGACGGTAGTTGAGGAACAGGCTGTGGGCGGTGTCTGTCTGAATTGGGGCTGTATCCCTAGCAAGACCTTATTGAATCTTGTGGATCTTGGTGAGCGTACTCGACATGCTGAAGCATGGGGCCTCACTTTTGAGGGGCCTATTGGGTTTGATCTCAATCGGATGATTTCTCGAAAGAATGAGGTCGTACGGTCCTTAGTTAAAGGCATTACTACATTATTCAAGCAATGGAAGATTCAACATGTGTCTGGTCGAGGAGAACTGGTCAGTGATCGGCAGGTTCGGGTTACTCATGTTGATGGAACAACCAGCGTACTGGATACTGAAGCCATTGTGCTGGCTACGGGCTCTTCTTGGCCTCAACTTCCACGATTTCCGATTGATGGGAAGAACATAATTTCAAGCAAAGATGCTCTGGACCTTACGGAGATTCCTCGAAGTGTAATAATCATGGGTGGGGGTGTAGAAGGCTGTGAGTTTGCGTGTTTATTCAGTGGGCTGGGAAGTCAGGTGACATTGGTCGAAATGATGCCAACTCTCTTGCCAACGGAAGATGAAGACACGGTTGCTATCCTCACTAGGGAATTCAAGAAACGTAAAGTCCAACAATACACGAATGCCACGATTCAAGAATGGCTATCTATAGAAAATGGGATTCAGGCCACGCTTAGTTCAGGAGAATCGATTCATGCCGATAAAATGCTAATTTCGGTAGGGCGCCGCATGAATTCAGATCGGTTGGGTTTAGAAACGGTTGGTGTGAAAACTGGAGGCCGGGAAGAGATTTTAGTTAATGATCATATGGAGACATCAGTGCCGGGTGTATATGCTATTGGGGATGTGACTGGCAAATCAATGCTGGCGCATGTGGCTTCTGCTCAAGGAAAAGTCGCCGTCTCTCATGCTATGGGTAGCGATCAGGCCATCAACTATGATGTGATTCCTGCGGGAATTTTCACGCTTCCAGAAATTGGGCGTGTTGGGCTTACGGAACAACAGGTACGTGAACGAGGCATTCCCTATACAGTTGGTCGATTTCGTTATGGGGGATTGGGTAAAGCGCAAGCTGTGGGGGAAATAGCAGGACAGTTTAAAATCATTGCCAATGAACAAACACAGAAAATTCTTGGAACACATATTGTTGGTACTCATGCAGCCGACCTGATCCATGAAGGCGCATTAGCGATGCAAGCTGGATTGCCCTTGTCGGTTTTAGCCAATATGATTCACGCCCATCCCACCTTTTCAGAAGGTCTGATGGAAGCCGCCGAAGATTTGGAAGGTCTTGCCATTCACCAAGCTAGAAAACGCTCATAGGCGATTGTTTTTTTGTTTGTCGCGCGAGGCTAGGGGAGAGAGAAATCTTGGGCTGGTCTTTGATGAGTGGAACAAAAAATCACTCAAAACCCAAATGATGGAAAAACGTGTGACAAGTTGGGATGAATATTTTAGTAACGATTCTTGGCAAAAGTCACTGCTCTTGAAAAGTGGCGTATTGGGAATAGGGATGGTCATTGTTTTGTGGATTGGCTGGCCTCCCTCTCAAAAAAGCGAAATAAATCAGGGTTTCCCCTCTGTTGTACGATCAAACATTGCCGTTGATCCGTCTCCTGCTATATCCCTTTCTCCAGAACGAGTCCTTGAACATACATCGAAAAACTTTCAAGAGCAAAAACGTCCAGTTTCTTCTACTGTAATGCTGGTGGACCTCAATACCAGCTCTCAAAAGGAATTAGAAACTCTACCTGGGATTGGCCCAGTGTTGGCTGCTCGGATCGTGACCTATCGTTTGACCAATGGGAACTTTCAACAAATAGCTGAGTTGGTGAATGTTCAAGGAATTGGTGCTATACGTCTGCAACGCCTTCAGCCATTTGTGAAAATTGAAGCTGGCATCGAGAAGTTTGAGAGTTGACAGATTTTTTATTCTTGAAATAGGAAGTGACGAACGTGGTACTAGAACTTGATCAACAATTAGAACTCATTCTTCGCGGTACCGTTGAAGTGATTCAGCTTGATGAGTTGAAAGCCAAATTGACTGGATCTTTGAAAGCACGACGTCCACTCAATATTAAGGCTGGGTTTGATCCGACTGCTCCGGACCTTCACTTGGGGCATACGGTCCTTATTCAAAAGTTGAAACATTTTCAAGATTTGGGACATCAGGTAATTTTCCTCATCGGAGATTTTACCGGGATGATTGGAGATCCTAGCGGTGTTTCTGAAACGCGTAAAGCGCTCACAAAGGATCAAGTTTTGGCTAATGCAAAGACCTATGAACAACAAATATTTAAGACGTTAGATCCTGAAAAAACGCGAATTGAATTTAATAGTCGTTGGATGAGTGCCATGCCTACCGAGACTATGGTGGAAATCTGTTCGCATTATAGTGTGGCTCGGATGTTGGAACGTGATGATTTTGCCAAACGTTATCGAGAGCAGAAGCCCATTAGCATTCATGAATTTCTCTACCCGCTTGTGCAAGGCTATGATTCGGTTGCCTTGGAAGCTGATGTAGAGCTAGGCGGGACTGATCAGAAATTCAATTTGTTGGTGGGGCGGGATTTGCAGCGTGATTATGGGCAAAAGCCTCAAGTGGTTCTGACTATGCCATTATTAGAGGGGACGGATGGTATCCGAAAAATGAGCAAGAGCTTTGGTAATGTCATTGCCTTAGAAGATCGTCCAGCCGACATGTTTGGAAAATTAATGTCTATTAGTGACGAGCTTATGATGCGATATTATGAATTGCTGACTGTTTCGAATCTAGAGGAGGTTAAGCAGCAGCATCCCATGGAAGCCAAAAAAGCGTTGGCTGAACAGTTAGTGAGGCAATACCATGGTGATGTTGGGGCAGAGGAAGCCAAGTCAGATTTTCAGCAACGATTTCAAAAACGGGATTTTCCAGATGAACCAGATGCACATATTGTTTTCAAGACAGAAGACTTTAATGATCCCAAAGCCCCCTCATTACCCCTAGTCGATATTTTAATGCGCACGGGGTTAGTCTCGAGCAAGGGGGAAGCGCGACGGCTGATATCTCAGAAAGCCATCCAAGTGGATGGAGAGAAAATTGATGATATTAATGGTGTGATTTATTTTAACCCGCCACAAAAGATTCCTATGAAAATTGGCAAACGTAAATTTGCTGTGATTGAATTGACAGAGTAGTTACAAGTCACTTTGTCCTATGCTGGTAGGCTCCTTGACTAACCCTTAGATCCTACCTAGAATGCCCATCCTAACCAGATGAGCGGGCGTAGCTCAGTGGTAGAGTCCTTGCTTCCCAAGCAAGTTGTCGTGGGTTCAAATCCCATCGCCCGCTCCAATTTTTCATTCTTTTCAGAAAACCCCCTTCTTCTTTCCAAGTTTCATTGTAGGCCATTTTACTAACGTTGAAGTTCGGAAAGCTTCATCGCTTTTCCTATCGCGTTACCTCTTTTGGCGGGTAGCGAAAGGAGGGCACGAAAGTCTAGCCTAGGATTTGAACGCACATCCTCCTGTGTGTGGCCAAGGGAAGGTTGATTTTTTTCAATCGGCCCTTGGCCATTTTTTTTCTCGTTTTAGTAGCGATCTAAAATTTCGGACTCAAGCTTTACCACCGCAAAAAATAATTGGAGTTTCTATTGTCCTGGTCTTTGTCAGCAGCTGTTATTTGCAAGAATGCAAATAGTATTTATCACTGTAATAGTCATAACGGTGGGTTGGAAAGAATGTTGGTGAGGAATATGCTCTGAGCATATATTTCTTTTATACCCTTATATAGATGGGGGCTGCTTGAATAGTACTATTCAGGTGGCTCCTTTTTTCATCAGGAAGTACAAAATGCCGAATAGCGAACATAATATGCGGTGGGGTTTTCAAGTGTTACCTCATGGCATCATTGTTCGAATCTATGGCGTAGTTGATCAACGTTCAAGTGAAATGTTTGAGCAAGCTACCGAACGATCTACAAAGTTTAATAAGCGACAAATTGTACTGGATTTTTCTGATGTTGAGTCTGTTGATGAATTGGGAATTGTATTTTGTGGGTATGGCCTGCATCATTTTCAACAACTCAGCATTCCTGTGGCATTGGTACGACCTCCTGTTTCCCTTCTCCCAGTCTTGAAGGAACATGGTTTACCCGATATCCCTCATGTGTTCTTACAAGGAGAATCGATCACTAACCTAAATTAATCTCTTTTCTCAGTCGTTTCACAAGAAGAAGTCAAAAATTTTGGCAATAAAAAAGGGACTTGGTCGAACCAAGTCCCTTTTTTTATCAGTATAGATATGTGTGAGGAGGCTAGAGTCTACGTAAAGCCTCAATTCGATCTTCGATGGGTGGATGTGTAGAAAAGAGTTGCATGAAGCTTCGGGATTGTCCTGAAATTTTCATGGTAGCTAAGGCATCTTGAGAACTATATTCAAATTGTGCTCTTTGTACCCATCGATCAATACCTTCAAGGGCGGAAATCATATATTGGCTTCCGACAGTGTTTGCCGCAAATCGATCTGCAGCAAATTCTCGCCGACGTGACCACCAGCTAATCGGGATCATAGCTAAAAAGGAAAGAATGATTTGCAGGAAGATGTAACTAACAAATCCTATCATGGCGTTACGTTCAGCCATCTCTCGGTAGACCATTCGACTGATAAAGTAGACAAAGGTGTTCATGAGCCCAGCAAGAACTGTGGTGGTGAACATATCACCGTTATACACATGGCCCATTTCGTGGGCAATGACTGCTCTCACCTCTCCTTCATTTAAATGATTCATAAGGCCAGTCGACACAGCCACCATTGAATTATTTTTTGAAGGTCCTGTAGCAAAGGCATTTGGGTCTGGGGAGTCATAAATCCAGACTTCTGGCATCGTAATATCTAGTTTTGCCGATATTTTTTGTACTGTTTCATAGAGCATCATTTCTGCTTGAGTGCGGGGCTCTGTAATTTGAGTACAATTAATAAAGGCTCTAGCCATTTGTTTTGAAAAGGCCAAGCTGATAAAAGCACCTCCAAAACCAATGACCATGGCCCATAACAAATCCTGTTGAGCAATGGATCCTCGTAAGTCAATCCCAAAAGCCGGAAGAACAAATTCTGATAAAACTGTGAAAGAAATGGAAAGGGTAATAAAAATAAGGATATTGGCAATCAGTAATAACCCAATGCCTTTAAGTTTTTTCATAGACTATCTCCTCCAGATTAATGACGTGTTCCGTTTGTTGGGGAATATATAATTGAAAAATTGTCATGCATTCAGGATGTTGCGAAGAAATGTGTGTATGTCCCTTTAACTATAGATAACCATGAAAACCTGGAAGTCAAGTTAAGGTATCGGATGACCATTTTTTGTGAAATCCTTATGAAAGAAGCATTCTTTTAGTCTGAAATGTCATGGCATAGGTACCATATTTTATTATACACGATAATTATTGAAATGATTTTGTACCATTTCCTCTGGAATCTAGCGAGCTTTATTCATGCTTAAGAATCTGTTTTGACGAGTATAGAATCCAATCTATGAGAAATTGTGGTTGACATGGAAAGCATTGTGTTTCATCCTGCAGAAATCACCATAGAGAAAAACAAGCTGCCGAAGTTCATATTATGTCATCAGGGTTTTCTGGTTCCGAATAATTTTCTGTTGGATGCTCCTGATGGGGATTGTATTGTAGAAGCACGCCAATTTCTAGGAGCTTAACATTCGTTTAAACTTTTACGACACCAGAAATCGCTCTTTTTTAAATGTGACAAGCAACTATCCTTTTGCACTAGCCATCGTGCAGATGGTAGGGAATGGCGTCTGATCATTCAGTAGCATATGTCTCTTTCTGAATCTGATCGAGTGCTCTTGAGAGATGTTCTAAAGAGCGTTTCCCGGTCGTTTTATCTAACCCTTGCTATATTACCGCAAGCTGTTCGTTCTCAAATTGGTCTTGCCTATTTATTTGCTCGTGCGGCAGATACGATTGCCGATACAGGGGATTTGGACGACGCCGTTCGTTCTTGGTGTTTACAGGAGTTGAAGCGGCAAATAGGTCAGGCAGAACCTGAGTGGAGACATATTCAGAAAATTCAAGCTCAAGTTATCACGAAGCAATCCAATCCTGATGAACGGCGATTACTGGAAAAGCTTGACCAATGTTTTCGAATTTTCCTCCGGTTTAATCAGTTTGATCGTGGGCATATTGCTCAAGTTGTTTCCGTTCTCATTGGTGGAATGGAATTTGATCTTCAACAATTTCCTCAAAAGAATGAGCACTCAGTTAGTGCATTACGGGATATTTCGGATTTTGAGTATTACACCTATGCGGTTGCTGGTTGCGTGGGAGAGTTCTGGACAAAGATGATATGTGCCCATCTTTCTGGGATGCGGCGCTGGGAGCAATCAACCATGATTCCACTTGGGATTCGATTTGGTAAAGGGTTACAGATGATCAATATCCTACGGGATTTACCACAAGACTTAAAAAATGGGCGCTGTTATATTCCTGAAAAGTCACTCGAACAGATAGAACTTTCACCTAAAGACCTGTTGAATCCAGCATCAGCTAAGGCCTTTCGACCATTGTTTCGTCAACTTATCCAAGAAGCCAAAGATCATCTGGATCAGGGATGGCGATATACGATGGCAATTCCGCGGCTACAAGTTCGTGTGCGATTAGCCTGCATGTGGCCACTGTTAATCGGGATAAAAACTTTGCAAGAGATGTCGGTTTCCCAGCAAGTATTACAACCTGATCGGTCAGTCAAAATTTCCAGGCGGGACGTCTATGGCATTGTCGGCGCAACAGGGCTGACTGCTGGATCGAGCTGGGTGGGAACAGCCTATTGGGGATATTGGCGCAAGCGTATACTTTAGAGTCATTCTTGCTTGGGCCCGAGAAGTTTTTCGCCTTTACGAAAGACTCCGTAAATGGCTTGAGTGGGACAGGCATCCAGACAGAGCCGACAGGATTCTAGACAACGAGAAGAATCAAATTTATAGGGAGGGGTTGAAAGCCAGGAACCGGTTGGACAGATGGGAACACAAATAGCGTTATGTGTGCAACGGTCTGGATTTCTGATTAAATGATCTCTTCTTACCATCATAGGGCTCACTCCTTCAAAAAGGGCTCCAGAAAACATTTCTAACATGTTCATGATATGTGAGGACTTTCGTTATCCCATTGACTGACCAATTTTCGAATGTGGGATTTGAGTTCAGGGATTCGTTCTATATTATTATCTATCGCATTCAGAATATTTTCTAAACGGGCAGTTCGACCAGCTTCTTGGTCAATTTGGGTAAGGCGGTCATATTCATGAAAAGCTTCAGTATAAGTGGCTTCTAAGTATGGGCGTGCGGCTTGGAGTCCAGCTGTGAGTATCTGTGGCTCTGTATGGGCTTGAGGGGTCATAATAAATTTTCCCTCAGAGAGAAGAAGTACCGTATGAGCATTCTGATCGGGTATAGGAATAATTTTTTCAATGGTGGCCCCGATCCCCTGATTCCATTCCGATAGCCATCCTGGAAATTTTCTTAAAAAAGCCACCTTTTCTAGATTGGCCTGCCATTTTGCTTCGTTTCCCATATTATCAAAGTCGTATTTTATTAGTAATGGATGATGAACTACGGTAGGTGGGGGAATGTAATCGGTGTCAGTCAGTAAAATGTCATGTTAGGAATGAACCATAGGAAGAGAACCATTTTTCCCAGGCATGAGGAGGTGTTGCACAATTTCTCCTTTGACAATGTGCCGTTCCATAATTTCAGTGACATCGGCTTCCTTCCCAATCCAATACCAGACCCCTTCTGGGTAAATGACGACACTGGGCCCATATTCACATTGGTCTAAACAGCCGGCTTTATTTGCTCGAACAATTCCTTTTAATCCTAAGCGGTCAACTTCTTTTTTGAAAAAGGTATGGAGGTCTACCGAACCCAATGCAGCGCAGCACCCACGGGGATCTCCTTTGGGACGCTCATTAATACACACAAAAATGTGATGGGTGAATTTACTCATAATGAGGTTTGTTTTATTGATTTATCTAAAGAAAAACTCCGCTGAAGAATGTGGCAATCTTACCTGAGGGTTCTTAAAGCTGTCCAGGGAGATATAGAGATGGTTAGAGTCAATAATAAAGAAGAATACGTGTAATCTCTCTACTCAAGAATGAAGGAGTGTGGCTATGGTAATTGGGGTTCCCCAAGAAATCAAAGATCAGGAGTTTCGCGTAGCATTAACCCCCAGTGGGGCCAAGGAATTATGTGGGCGTGGCCATCGGGTCTGTGTCCAGGAAGGGGCTGGAGAAGGGAGTGGATTTAACGACCAGGCCTATCGCCAGGTAGGCGCAGTTGTGCTTCCAACGGCCTCCGAGGTCTTTGAAGAGTCACAATTTATTGTGAAAGTGAAGGAACCCCAACCTGCAGAATTGGAGTTGTTAAGGAATGATCATGTGTTGTTTACCTATCTGCATTTAGCGGCCTCGAAGCCTTTGACTGAAGGGCTTTTAAAGAGCGGGTGTACAGCCATTGCCTATGAAACCACAGAAGATAACCAAGGACAATATCCGCTCCTCCGTCCCATGAGCGAAATTGCTGGTCGAATGTCAGTACAAATTGGCGCGCACTTTTTAGAGACATTGCAAGGAGGCTCGGGAGTCATGTTAGGAGGTATTCCCGGGGTAGCGCCAGGGGAAGTGGTCATCCTCGGCTCAGGCGTGGTAGGAACTTCAGCGGTGAGGATTGCAGTAGGTATGGGGGCCAAAGTCACTGTCTTAAGCCTGGACTTAGAACAGTTGCGATTCTTAGATGACTATTATCACAACCGTATTGCGACAGTAGCTTCCAATAAGACTATGATCCAAGAACATCTGAAACGAGCGGATCTAGTTATCGGGGCTGTGTACTTGCCAGCAGCACGTACGCCTCGTGTGATTACCCGAGAGATGGTGTCTGAAATGAAAGCAGGTTCGGTCATTATAGATGTCTCTGTCGATCAGGGTGGGTGCGCTGAAACCACGCGTCCAACTACTCATGCCAACCCTATCCATAGGGTTGATGAAGTTTTGCATTACGGCGTGTCAAATATTCCCGGAATTGTCCCGGCTACTGCTACGAATGCCTTGACCAATGCTACGCTACCTTTTATAGTCCAGCTGGTTGAAGAAGGGGTTGAAAAAACCATGCGAGTTAACCCTGGTTTGCGAAGAGGTGTGAGTGTGTTCAAGGGCCAATTGACCTGCCAGGCTGTGGGTGAAGCCCATGGCCTGGCGGTGAAGTCGTCAAACCTGTTGCCAAGAAGTTGATCATGATCGGGGCGTAGCGCAGACCGGTAGCGCACCGCGTTCGGGACGCGGGGGTCGGAGGTTCAAATCCTCTCGCCCCGACCAATGCACCTTCCCGCTACATCGTTGTTCTTTTCTGTGCGTTTTCATCTCTTAAGCTGATTGAATATGAGTGGTTTTGGACTTCTTATCAGTATTAGTAGCTTGTTTGTCGCTTTCTTATCCTTGGGGATGGTGTGGAGAGTGCGTAAAGAGGTCAGGATAATGAAAAGAGATCAGTTTTATCTTGAGCAGAAAGTGAAAGCAGTGGCTCCCCTCATTAAAGCATCTGTTGAACCGTTGCGTATTCAGGTGGCACTCCTGGCTGATGGGAAATCTGTCTCTAATGAACTCATTCAAGCCGGCCGTTTGTATCATGAAATTGCAGCCAAAGAAGCCGAAAAATTTCTGACCCGTGATTTACCATCCGAACGAGTGTTGTGGCTAGATGTGCGCACAGATGCTGAATTTTCAAAGCGCCACATTCCGGGTGCTATGTTAATACCTGTAGAAGATATAGAAGGGCGTTACCAGACAAAATTTCCCCAGACAATTTCAAAAATTATGGTGTATTGTGCTAATGGAGATCGAAGCCGATTAGCCTGTGATTTTCTGAGCCGGCAAGGCTTTGGTCATGTGTATCACATCCAAGATGGCTTGCAAGGTTGGTCTGGGCCCACGGAAGGAAACGATCCTGGAGAGTTAATCCAAATAGCCTCGAAAGCTAAACAGCCAAGTCAGGCGAGTGCGATGTTGTCGACATCCTTACATTCCTTATGAGTGCATGAGAACTGGAACTTACGAAGAATTATGGCTTCCGATTTAATCATCCTTAATGTCATGGGCCCCTACAGAGAGCCCAAAGAGCCAGTTTTTTCGTATGATTATTCTGTTCAGCGGCCAGATTGGGCAACACCACAGGGTGTGAGAATTAAGGTGTCCATTGAACATGAACTGGACTATCTCAAAAATGCGATTTTAGAATTTTCTGGAGGATCAGTTGGCCAACAACTGCGATGTAATCAATTATTAGTTCGGGCCATTGCCGATAAGAAATTAGATCTAGTCGATGATGATGGACAATTAGCTGAACGGTTAGATGTGATGGTAGAACCCTTTGTGGGTGATACACACCATCACCTCTTTGCATTACTCGATGAATGGATGCAGGCTGAAAAACTGACCTTACGACAAATGCTTAAGGAGCAGATTGGAATTTAAAAAATCCAACCCTATGCACCCTTTCCTCCTTTTACTAGACATTTTTTTATCTTTCCAAAGTACTTCAAAAATCAAAAGACTCGCTGGTAACGTTTCGAATACACGCCTGTAGCGTCTTCGCCAAATCCAATCGACGCATATTCCGGTTGAGTTTTGTTGTATAAGTCAATTGAATAATGTCCCCGCACTTTTTCCATAGCAACTTCATAGGGGATCGAGTTTGGATAAAATTCACCGGGGGCATGGGCCCCACGACCTAACGATTTTGCAGATTCTGGAGTAGCAAATTCTTTTTCTGAAAAAATATAAACATCGGCAATTGCAAAGGCTCCCAATTTATCATTCGGCGTTGTGGGAGGAAGCATGTTTTCGAGTGAGTGTTCAAGTCGTGATTTTTGAAAAGATTGAAGTAGGGCAATAATCTGGCTGTCGGTTGTGGCTGAGGGTACCGATAGGGTGATGGCATTCATCCCGCTAACTGTTCCTGTAACATCAAAACTGGGAATGAGGTCACTAGAAACCATCGCGGGTAGAGGCGTAATGGCATTGGATGTTGATCCTGGGCCATGCTTGATATTTTTGGATTTAGGAATAATCAAGCTGATGAATAGCCACAATCCAAAAATCACACCAAAGACGACAATAATGGGATGAATGCCGACACGACGGCCTTCTGAGGGTTCTTCGTCACTCATGATGTTTCTGTATTGATGCTTGGGGCTAGGCCTGATGAGGTATGTTCATGACTTTTGGCTTCTTTCCACCATTGATCGAGGGTCTCCAAAGGAAAATCATTGACCTGCTTGCCCTGCACTGTGGCCTGTGATTCGACATACTGAAAGCGGGAAATGAATTTATTGGTGGATTTTCTGAGCGCTTCTTCAGGGTTAATTCGAAGGAAACGTGAGATGTTAACAAGAGAAAATAAGGCATCCCCCAACTCTTCTTCAATGGCCGGATCTAATTTGTCTGATGAAAAAATCTCTTGGGGGGAATGGTGCGCCTTTGCAGTGTCGGCGGTAGCCGCATACAATTCATCCAGTTCTTCCCTAAATTTCTGAAGAACGGGCTCGATCGTTTTCCAATCAAAACCTACACGAGAGGCACGTTTTTGAACTTGGAGAGCTTTTAGTAGGGCGGGAGAGGTTTTCGGTATCGAGGACAATATGGATGATGTCGTCTTTTGAGAGGTTTTTTCCTGTTGTTTTAATTGTTCCCATTGCTGTAATACCTCTCTCGAGTTTGCTGGGGCCGATCCGTCTTCTTGTTTGAAGACATGGGGATGGCGACGAATCAGTTTATTGCCTAAGGCTTCCTCTACCTCCCGATAAGAAAAATGTCCATTTTCTAAAGCAATTTGACTATGAAAAAGTATTTGAAGCAAAAGATCGCCTAATTCTTCTTTTAATGACGCTGGGTCTTTAGCATCTATCGCTTCTAAGACTTCATAGACTTCTTCCAGCAGATAGGGTTTTAACGACTCGGTGGTTTGTTCCCGATCCCAGGGACAGCCCTGAGGCCCTCGTAACGTGGCCATAATGTCTACGAGATTAAAAGCAGGATTTTCTGGTGAAGGAGGAGATGGACAGTTGGTCGGCTGTTTATTCATGGCAGAAAAATGAAAGATCCTCCAAAGCTCGGGGCGTGTTATTATACTGGTTTTTCCCCTGCATGTAATCTCTTAATTCTTGATCGATCCCCTCTGATAATGATAGTGTTTTTCTTTTAAAGAAGGAGGCAGAATGGGTGAAGAAGAACAGGGATTTGTCGTTCGTGATAAGCGAGGACGTTCGGCTTCTCAAGAATCCGAAGCTCCGCAGGCTAAACCCTCAGTGCAACCGGAACCTCCAGCCTCATCTGCCCCTTCTGAATCCTCGCCACCTGCGCCACCTCTTACGTTCTCCTCGTTTGTCTTTTCACTAGGCACTTCGTCTCTTATGTTAATGGGTGAATCCTTGGATCCCCAACAACCATCTCCACCTGTGAATTTGCCTCAAGCCAAAGAAATTATTGATATTCTCTCAATGCTTGAGGAAAAAACGAAGGGGAACCTGTCTTCTGAAGAAGCATCCGTCATTGGGGATATGTTATATACCCTACGGATGAAATATGTTAATGCCACCTCAGGGGCATCCTCGTAGTATTGAACGAGATCGTTCAAATTTTTCTTCATTTCTTCTTCCCTTGCTTCTCTAGTCATTTTGGCGAGAGGAATCGCCACGATATTCTTTTTGCCATGCGAAGTCTACGGTTTTCTATACATAATGAAATAGTCTGGCTAATAGACGAAACCTGATATATGCCAAGACCGGTAAATCTCATATCCGAACATCTCCCGGAATCGCGGAAATTTTCTCGCGTTTCGGTTCCTGCTGAATCCTCGCACAAAGCAGCAAGTCAAACGGAAGCGGCGCTTACCCGCAGACGGCGTCACTATACCCCGGTTTGGATTCTTCTAATTTTGCTGCTTCCTTGCTTGGCTTTAACGATGTATTACGCAAGATATGGTCTTTCCGGCCCACTCCTCCCTGATTCCATTCTTCCCAGCCCCAGTTATGCCCTTGTCCTGTTTTTAGTGTATTTGGATAGCGTCGGTTTGGTGGCGCTTACACTGCTGCTCTCGCGTAATTTAATCAGGGCATTTTTTGAAAAACGGAATCGGTTGCTGGGGTCAGGGTTTCGCTCAAAACTTGTGGCGGCGTTTATTGGGTTTGCGCTCATCCCTACCGTGCTTTTGGCATTGGTTGCCAGTGGTGTGATCAGTGAGGTTATTGATGTCTGGTTCAGTGACCAAGTGATGCATGTCTTGCGTGATTCAGAAGATGTCGCCCATTTGTATCAGAAGGAACGAGAAGTCTTGGCTTCGGATACAGCGCGAGTGATCAGCCGGGAAATTTTTCGAGAAGATATTTTAAAACCCGAACATCGGGAATTACTCAAATCGATGTTGGCACGGATGCAACAAGAATATCATTTAGCTGGCGTCGAAGTCTTTTCTCCAAAAATGGAAACCTTGGCTCGGATGATGGATCCACAGTTGTCTGATGCTGTACTTAGCCTCCCTGTGGGCCAATTGGTACTCCAAGTGCTAGACCAGGCTAAAGCGCAATCTTCAGCACAGGAAGCGCCAGTAGGAAGGTTAATTCGGGCCGCGGCTCCAATCATGGGTAATGGAAAAACTGCCCATGTGCGAGGCGTGGTTGTCGTATCATCCTATGTGCCGGAATCCTTATTGCGAAAAATGGATACTATTACTAAACAATTTGATGAATATCGTCAGATCAAATCTCTGAAAACCCCCATTAAGGGAGGAGCCTATCTTTTTGTCGCTGTCGTGACTCTACTTATTTTATTCGGGGCCACCTGGTTTGGGTTTTATGTAGCGCGGGGTATTACCGTGCCAATTCAACG
The DNA here is from genome assembly GCA_965223685.1 of Nitrospirales bacterium. Lineage (GTDB taxonomy): Bacteria > Nitrospirota > Nitrospiria > Nitrospirales > UBA8639 > Nitrospira_E. Next base: position 2,064,318 of record CBDCXG010000003.1, on the reverse strand, counting down.
GTTGGCCGAAGGAACGGAGGCCATTGCCAAAGGCAATTTGGATATTAATATTGATGTGAAGGCGACAGATGAAATTGGGACCTTAGTGCAATCCTTTAACCGGATGACGACCGATTTACGTACACATAAATCTCAGTTAGAAGAAATGAATATGTCACTGATTCAATCCAATGTGGAAATTGATCAACGGCGAGCTTATACAGAAGCCGTCGTTGAAACCATTGCGGCTGGCGTGTTGTCCGTCGATATGGCCGGAGTGGTGACGAGATTCAATCCATCGGGGGAGCGTATCCTCGGAGTTAAAGGGGAGGAATTGCGCGGTCGGCCTGTCTATGATGCCTTTAAAGAGTTTAGCCTCCTTTTGTTTCAAAAAGCGTATGACGAAATGCTGGTAGAGCAGACGGACAGTTTATCGATGGAAGGGCAGATGGAAACTCCGAATGGACGGCTCTTGACCCTAGGCCTGAGTATTTCCAGAATGCAAAATGAGGCAGGAGATGATTTAGGGTTTGTGTTTGTATTTGAAGACCGAACCGAATTTATTAAGGCCCAAAAAACGGCGGCCTGGCAGGAAGTCGCCCAACGCATTGCCCATGAAATCAAAAACCCACTGACTCCGATTCAATTATCGGCACAACGACTCCGTAAAAAGTTCTTTGAAAAATCTGTGGACTTCGAAGAAATATTCGATCAGGCCACTGGCGTGATCATTCACGAAGTTACCGGCTTAAAGGGGATGGTAGATGAGTTTTCAAAATATGCTCGTATGCCATTGCCCAAGGTGTCACGACAGTCGCTTCATGATATTATTCAAAAAGTTCTTTCTCTGTATACGGGAGCTCATCGCGATGTCGAATTTATTCTGCAACTTGATGAAGGCCTACCTGAGCTGAATTGTGATCCAGAGCAAATGCATCGAGTATTTGTGAATCTCTTTGATAATGCCATTCAGGCTATCAATGATCGAGGAACCATCTGGGTAACGACGGAAGCCGATTGGAAACGTCATCGAGCGGTGGTGCGCGTGGCTGATGATGGTATTGGGATTCAACCAGAAGATCAAAAGAAATTGTTTGTGCCATATTTTTCCAAGAAACGAACAGGAACAGGGTTGGGATTAGCCATTGTGCATCGGATTATTTCCGATCACAATGGGACTATTCATGCAGAGAATAATCATCCACAAGGTGCGGTATTTCGGTTCGACTTACCTCTCTAATATACAGAACTGTCTAGGGCTGAACGGTTGTGTGTAAGAAATTTGTTGATCCGTTAAACTATAGATGAACAGGGAATCGTTACTTCCTTGGTGGAGGAGGACTTGTGGCAGAGACTATTTGCATCGTCGATGATGAACCAGCCATTTTAAATACCCTGAGTAGTATTCTTGAAGATGAAGGGTACCAAGTTGTTGTCGCTAAAAGTGGCGTTGAGGGTTTGAAGGTCGTTCGAAGCGAGGCACCTGATTTGGTCATCTTAGATATTTGGATGCCAGAAATGGATGGCCTAGAGACTCTCAAGCGATTGCGCGCGCAGTTTCCAGGTATTCTGGTTGTGATGATGTCCGGCCATGGATCTATTGAAACCGCAGTAAAATCCACAAAATTAGGAGCCTATGATTATTTAGAAAAACCGTTGGATTTGGAAAAAGTGACGATCTTGGTGCGCAATGCTTTGCACCAACGAAAACTGGAGGAAGAAAATCTTAACTTAAAAATCAAAGTTGAGCGAAGGTTTGAACTGGTAGGATCGTCTTCTGTGATGCAACGGCTTCGGGACATGATTGCCATGGCGGCTCCTGCCAATAGTCGAGTGCTCATTTCGGGTTCCAACGGGACCGGGAAAGAGTTGGTTGCTCGGGCGATTCACTTACAAAGTCCACGGCATAATCGGCCATTTGTGGAGATCAATTGCGCCGCCATTCCAGAAACGTTAATTGAAAGTGAATTGTTCGGACATGAGAAAGGGGCCTTCAGCGGGGCCACCTCTATGAAACGAGGGAAATTTGAATTGGCCGATGGCGGCACCTTATTTTTGGATGAAATAGGTGATATGAGTTTAGCCACTCAAGCCAAAGTGCTGAGGGTGTTGCAAGAGCAGCAATTTACACGTGTAGGTGGGACCAAATTATTGAATGTTCAGGTGCGGGTGATTGCTGCATCAAATAAAGATTTGGCCGAAGAAATTGGCAAAGGGAATTTTCGAGAAGATTTATACTATCGGCTCAATGTGCTGCCCATTGTGGTGCCGCCGTTAAAAGAACGGCGTGATGATATTCCTGAACTCGCCCAGCACTTTTTGAAAATGCATTCTGAAGAACAGGGCATGAAACCCAAAGAATTTAATGCCCAAGGCCTTGAAGCCTTAGCTCGGCATGATTGGCCCGGCAATATTCGTGAGCTTCGCAATCTCATTGAACGCTTATTGATCATGGTGCCCAAGCCGGTGATTGATGCTCCAGACGTAGAAATGTTTTTGCAAGGTCGAGCGCCCAGTGGTGTGCCAGCGCTCTCTGTTGGCACCAACTTTGATTCTCTTCGAGAAGCCAGAAATGTATTTGAGCGAGAAGTGATTTCTCAAAAATTGAGAGAAAATAATTGGAATGTTTCGAAAACTGCTGATGAATTGAAAATTGAGCGCAGCCATTTACACCGAAAGATCAAACTTCTCAATGTTGAACTCCGACCTGAACATTAAGCTCCCCAAGACTCTTTGTTCTTCTGAATCTTTATCACCTGGATCAATCAAACTTCTTCACATTGAAAAGTTGGTGGCTGGCGGGTTCAGCCTTGGGCGAGTGAATGGCCAAGTGATTTTATGTGAGGGAGGCATTCCTGGTGAAGCCGTTGAAGTTGAAATTCTCAACCGCCGGAAAGGCGTCATGCAGGGAAAATTTCTTACAGTTCAGGAGGCTTCCTCCAGCCGCATAGTTCCAGAATGTCCTGTTATGGAAAGATGCGGTGGATGTCAGCTTCAACATGTGAAGTACGAAGAGCAATTATCTCAAAAACGATTTATTCTAGAAGATGCGCTTCAAAGAATTGGGAAAGTACCTGACCTAACTATTCCGTCAGTGATCCCTTCTCCCAAGCCATACGGGTATCGCCACGTGCTACGGATGGGAATTGGCAAGAGCCCGGACGGCATCTTTCTGGGATTTTTTGAATCAGGGACTCAACATTTATTGCCTATAGAGACCTGCTTTTTGGTGAATAATGAGTTGCGGTCGATTCTTGCTGCTGTGAGGACAAGGCTTCGCACTTTGGTGACGGAAGGGGTAGCTCTAGAGAGCGTAGAAATTCGGTGGTCTGAGCAAGATGAAGACGGGTTGTTGATATTCCGTGGTCGAACTCAGGCAAAAGAGGTTGTGAATTATCTACTTAACGTCTGTTTTGAAATACCTCATGTTAAGGGATGTATTTATGAACAAGTGGATTCTACAGAGCATCACTCGGGACATCAGTTGCGGTCCAAGCCTATTGTGCGAGGGGTAGATCATCTGTGGGAAGACTTTGGAGGGTTGCGTCTTAAAATAGGGTATCGATCATTTATGCAAGCGAACTGGAGCGTCTTTCAGTTGCTGGGGAAAATGGTGAAGGAGTGGTTGGGAACGTTGAAAGGTAGACGAATTTTGGAGTTATATGCTGGAGCAGGCCCGTTAGGGTTAGGGCTGGCAAAGCAAGGGGCGCTGGTTACCTGTGTAGAAGGTAATCCTTTAGCCATCCATGATGCTCGTGATTCGATACGTGTCAATAAGATAGCTGGCTGCCGTGTGAAGATCAGCTCAGTTGAATCCTATCTCCGTACCGTACAATCTGGTGCTTACGATGTTATCCTTCTGGATCCTCCGCGCGCAGGGCTTACTCCAAAAATTCTTGACCAGTTGGGAGTGTTGCAAGCGCCAACATTGTTCTATTTGTCTTGCGATGCTCCAACATTAGCCAGGGATATCAAGTCCTTTTGTGAAAAAGGCTATACAATTCAACGCATACAACCATTTGATATGTTTCCTCAAACTGCACATCTGGAAACGTTAGTAGAATTGAAGGCTCCTTCACCCTCAATGAGGGTAAATAATGAACGAGAATAATTCATGACGACCTATCGCGATGCAGGTGTAGATATTCAACGAGGTGATGAATTTGTTAAACGAATCGGCCCACTCGTGCGTTCGACATTTCGTCCAGAAGTCATCGGGGATGTAGGCGGGTTTGGAGGTTTATTCCGATTTCCCTCGGATCGCTATCGTGAGCCCATTTTAGTGTCTGGAACCGATGGGGTGGGGACTAAGGTTAAACTGGCTCAGGCCATGAATCGTCATGAGACGGTTGGAATTGATCTGGTTGCCATGTGCGTGAACGATATTCTTGTAAGCGGCGCAGAACCGCTATTTTTCTTAGATTACTTAGCCACAGGACATTTGGAGCTTGATGTTGCCGAAGCGTTGGTTCAAGGCATTGCCGAAGGTTGTCGACAAGCCGAATGCGCGTTAATTGGTGGAGAAACGGCAGAAATGCCCTCTTGTTATTCTGAAGGTGAATATGATCTGGCTGGGTTTGCGGTTGGTGTCGTGGAACGGTCGGAAATGCTGGGAAAGGAAAAAATTCAACAAGGGGACGTGGTGATAGGAGTGGCGTCCAGCGGTATTCATAGTAATGGATATTCTTTGGCACGGAAAGTGTTGTTTGAAGAACAAGGGTGGACACCTGAAAAACAGGTGGCCGACTTATCTGAGTTGCTGGGAGAGGCTCTTCTTCGGCCGACCACGATTTACGTGAAGTTAGTGAAAGCATTATTGGCCAACGGTCACTTGCATGGGTTGGCTCATATTACTGGTGGAGGGATTACAGGTAACTTACCTCGTATCCTTCCAGATGATTATGCGGTCGTGATTGATCGAGCAAGTTGGCAACCCTTGTCGCTTTTCAAGGTGATTCAGCAAGCGGGGAAAATAGATCAAGAAGAAATGTTTAAGGTTTTCAATATGGGGGTAGGTCTTATCGTGGTTGCTCCTTCTAATCAAGTCGACATGATCTTGAAAACGATTCAAGAGCAGGGGATAGCGGGGTGGGTAATGGGAGAAATTTGTCCTTTGCGTTCTTCTCAATCTCAACTCACCTATTCATCCTAGAAGGTGGAAATGATGTCCTTGGCACTTGGCGTGTTAATTTCAGGACGTGGCTCAAATCTTTTAGCCATTCTTGAGGCAATTGAAGATGGCAGATTGGATGCCACGGTCAATGTCGTTGTGAGTAATAAGGTGGCGGCACCAGGCTTGGAATTCGCCAAGAGTCGAGGGATTCCAACAGTCTTCCTTGATCCCAAATCCTTTGCGCAAGAGAGTCAGCCTCGTGAAGCCTATGATTTGGAGGTGGGGAAAATTCTTCGGGAACATGACGTTGAAGGAGTGGTGCTAGCAGGCTATATGCGCATCGTGACCCCTGCATTGATTCGGATGTTTCCTCATAAAATGCTGAATATTCATCCTTCACTCCTTCCGGCTTTCCCGGGGTTGAATGCCCAAAAACAGGCGCTGGAGTGGGGGGCTAAAGTCAGTGGCTGCTCAGTCCATTTTGTCACAGAGGGCGTGGATGAAGGGCCTATCATTTGTCAAAAGGCAGTTGTGATTAACGAAGATGATACGGTGGAAACCTTATCCGCTCGCATCTTAGAGCAAGAGCATCAACTCTATCCCCAAGCACTGCAATTGCTCGCCCAAAAAAGGCTTCAGGTTACAGGCCGAGCTGTGAAAATCTTTCAATAATGTAAGTTGGCGCATTCAGAAATTCCCCTCCTTTGTATGGAGGGGGAGGGGAGGTAGAATTACTGATTAGAAGAAAAAGCAATTGAGACGACCAAATAGATAGCACGATCGCACAAGCTTCGTTATAATTCCAAGGGTGCACGAGGTACTTCAGATCCCAACCTTCTCAAGCGTGGGGGGCTAGCTCAGTTGGGAGAGCGCAACGTTCGCAACGTTGAGGTCGCGGGTTCGACTCCCGTGCCCTCCACCATTTCATGTAAGCCATTGATACTAAAGGCCTTTATTTCAATTTTGCCAAGTTCACCCCGTTAGACTGTTTCCCTTTTCCATCTCTCTAAAAGCCTGACTGAGAGCGAGGTTTGTGCGGTTCGAAATTCCTTAGCGAGACTTTGACCAGGTACCTCGCCATTAGGGGTGGGGCCCTGGTTATTAATCAATTGTGTACTAGGGAAATGAATTTTTTCAGGACTGCATAGGGGTGCCAGCGCTAATTCTGCAATAAACATTGTACTTACCCCCATCCCCTTCAAAAACTAATTTTTTCTTTTGAGCCCCACCGAAACCATTTAACAATGCTGAAGTAAGGCGAAGCTCTTGTGAAGAACCGACACGATCATCAAAATTTGGGAAGCCTGTTGGGGTGTCAACAGCAGAGTTGATATCGGCTATCAGCCTATTGACACGATCGGTTCTGCTCAGTCCAACTGAACCGGCCAGTGAGCCAGTCGCGGCTAGTTGAGTAATACCCCGTGTGACTTCTGGATCTCCATTGTCATTCTCCATTAGACTAACTATAAAGATGGCGCTGTCAGGGTCGGTAATTTCGGCTGGGTCGGTACCGATTGGCCAAACCAGCCTCCCATCGGTAACTCGTGATTCTCCTTGATCAACATCTTCCCATGGACCATATAAGGTAGTTTCTACATTCGGAGTTAGACCGCCTGTTGGTGTCAGATCAATGGCAGTTACTAAGACGTATGGTTCATCAGCTCCAACTTCATCGGTTTCAATTCTGCATCGAATTTTTGAAACTGTGATGTTGGTTGGGACAATCCAGTTCCCAGGAACGCCATCGTACATGTAGACGGCGCTTCGGTCAGGCGTTAATGCACACAAGCTGTTTCCAAATGTTGCAAGCGTTGCTGCAGGGCCACCCATCATAGTCCATTGTCCAGGGCTCCCATCGTATTGGAAAACGGCAATGTGATTAGGGGTAAGGCCATAGACCGTATTGCCTACACCGACCCACATGGCCCCGGCATCACCAATCTTTTCCCACTGGGTTCCGGTTCCAGGATATTGCCAGATTGCAGAAAGGTCGGGAGCTGCGGCATACAAATTATTCCCACCTCCAACAAGGACCCCAGCAGGACCTCCAATTCTCGTCCAATTGTGAGGTGTCCCCTGATATTTGTAGACAGCGCTTTTGTCAGGGGTAAGGCCATAGACCGTATTGCCTACACCGACCCACATAGACCCGGCATCACCAATCTTTTCCCACTGGGTTCCGGTTCCAGAATATTGCCAGATTGCAGAAAGGTCGGGAGCTGCGGCATACAAATTATTCCCACCTCCAACAAGGACCCCAGCAGGACCTCCAATTCTCGTCCAATTGTGAGGTGTCCCCTGATATTTGTAGACAGCGCTTTTGTCAGGGGTAAGGCCATAGACCGTATTGCCTACACTGACCCACATAGACCCGGCATCACCAATCTTTTCCCACTGGGTTCCGGTTCCAGAATATTGCCAGATTGCGGAAAGATCCGGGGTAGCGGCATACAGATTGTTCCCTTCCCCAATTAAAACTCCAGCGGCCCCACCTATTTTAGTCCAACCCATAACATACCTCCTTATATTAGATGTATGAATAAAAAATAAAACTATTAGGAGTCTCTCACTCAGCTTTCGTCAATGACAGTGTTTCATGCACATAAAACTCTGACATTCAACATCTAGCTTTGTTATATTTTTGACTGTCGAGAGAGACTCAGAGTGTCCTTCTGAATAGATCTAAAAGCAGGTCTTGTGCCAAACATTTTGGATACCGCAATGCTTACTTCGAAGGTATCCGTCTGAAGACAAATTCTTCACAGACATACAGATTCGCAAATAAGTCTGTTTTAAGACGTACTGAAGTCGGTAGGGGAAAGTTCTCAGACTTCTACAGAATGGTATCTGTTTGGATACAATGTATATCTAAGAATAAACAAAACGAGAACACTTCTAAATATTGATGTGGGAAAAAGAACAAAAAACATGAAATTTTGAAGTTTAATAGCAGGTCGGCGTAATCTTTTTAATGGTTAAAGGTCGGGCACCATGCCTGGGTGGAAAAGCAAAGAATACGCAGAAAAAGGAAATCATCCTGAAGGAGGAAAGTCCAGCAACCGACAGAGTAAGTTAATATTTTACCGAATACTCTATCAGCGACGCAGAGGACCACGGCTTCTAGCCGTGGGTGAATGCTCTTCCACCCGAAGGGTGCCGCAGAGCGGTTTGGGAAAGTGCCACGGGCTCTGCCCGTGGGAATCTACTCTGGTCCCTCCAGGGATTTACGCCGTTCTAGAGTCAATATCATTTCCTATACTCACAAGATTTCGTAACTTGTGGGCATTAGAAGGAAGGACTTAAGCTGATTGAAACGCTCTGGAGAAGAAGGTTCCATTCTTCTAATATTTGGAACAATTGGTTCGAAGTTTCTCCATTGGCGTCCACCACCATCTGTAACTCTCTGATATTACAGAGATAAATTGCACTTTTTGTCGTTTCACCAAAACATACTCTTCACTCTTTAAATCGCCTAAAAGCTTGATGGGGAACGCGATTTAGGCGGTTCAAAATTCCCTGTTTCTATCATAGGAAAAAATGGGAGAAATTTTTCGAGAATTTCAAGTGAATTCTTAGTTGAAGACTGCAAAGATGTCATATGAAATTAGGGTGAAGAACGCTTCGCCGTATTTCTTCTCCATGCACTACCTGCCAACCCCATCAAGGTAACATTAGTTTTTCTAGCGATCACTCGACTGTCCTGAGATCTTATGCTGGTGATCGACGGTTTCTGGCGGGCTCGCTTTGGGAATACAGGGTAGGCCCACAAGTGTAATGGAAGAAAACCTAACATAGCCCTGGAATGAAATTCGGTGAGCACTCCACAAAATAAATTGCAACAGGTAAGCTCTAGGCCCTTTCAACCATTGGGCAAAAAACAACCCTCGGAAGGCCACCGACCCAGAAGGCTAAAAGTTGCTTCCCTTTCCTCCCAAGGAGTGCGTTAGGGGGGCTATGCAACTTCTTCAGGCCTTTAGGCCTGGATAGAGATTTCATTCAAGATTATAGGTATAAATATACGCAGCCCAATCCCAATGATTTCCTGCTGCACACGAATGCCTCGCTTGTGCTGCAATGGACTCTCCCTGAAGTACCGTAACATCCGCAAAGTCCACTCTGCCTCTTATATTAACATTTGAGCAATAACTCCATCGTACAGATTGGTTATAGTCCAATACATAAATGCAGGCAGCATCAACCTGGTGTCCATCTAGCTCGGTATCACGGGCAAATATGGTTGCTCCGGTAATGGCAACATCGTGCAGATTCGTATTTTCCCAGACATTCCAGCTGGTCCATTGGTTGGACCCATTACAAGCAATGATTTCATCTGCTTTAGGTTGTCGGTACGCATTCACACCACTAGCCTGAGGATAGGCGGTGATAGTAAATTCAAAATCATGATCATCCAATGGTTCTAGAAGTATACGACCCTGGAAAAATATTTCGGATCCGGGCGGGATGGCAAGCGCCGTATTGGTCCCATCCCATTGAACTGGCAAGAAATCGATCTCAGTACTATCTTTAGTATTACAACCAACTTCGCCAATTCCTGGCTCTTGCTGTTCAATGGCAAATTCATCTAGGAATACACAATATTCCCCTAAATTATTTGCGCTCTGATTAGAAAGCGAATGACCGGCTACTTGATTGATCTGGACGGAATAGCCCAAATTGTTAACTAGCTTTAAAGCAAGGGAAGGATTGTTGATTTGATAAGTGGTCGTATTGAGTTGAAGATCGCAGATAATAAACACTCGATCTTCAACACAATCGGCTGGGTTTTGAGCAAATGAGCTCCCTACACCTAACAACGTTGTTATAAAAACTGCCGTTACCAGAATGTGTCGATAACGTGTAAGCATGATTAAGCCCTCCCGTTTGTGTAGGATAAGTAGACATGTGACAGCCTGTGTCAGGCTTTTGGCATCCTCCAACTGATAGAGCCTGGAATTTTACTTTCTATCGCGGAAATATATCAATTAGCCGAATAAAAAGACTCTCATGTGTGAGGCGAAGACTAGCTTTCTTCAGAGATTTTCGAACATTCTTCATTTCTATTTCTTCTCCACACATTCACTTTTCTTTCCGAAATTGATGCTGTGGCAATTCAAATGCAGACCTGTCTTGATTTAAGGAAAACGATACCGAACTGGATGCTACGAGTTGTTGAGGTTTAGAGCGAAGATCGAAACATTAATCGTAGGCTAGCGTGTAAAACAGTGAATCTTGAAAGCCATAGGGGTTGGTGTTACAGAGATGAGCTAAGATTAATCGAAGCGCCCAGGAGAACCAGGTTCCATTCTTCAAATATCTCAAACAGTCGGTTCGAACTTTGTCCCACGGCGTCCACCACTACCTATAAGTCTTTGATACTGTTTATATTATTCAGCTTTTTCTTCAATTCACCCCAATAGACTGCATACCTCAATAAACGCCTGAAAACGCTGACCGAGAGCGGGTTTTAAGCGGTTCGAACTCCCTCTTACCTCGCATTGGGCACTTTTTCTATAAAATCTGCCTTTGAAAATCGAATTTTCTTAGGACCTTCTTTGAAAGTAAAGAAATTCTTTTATCCTACGATAGAGTATGATATTATTATATGATAAAGGAGTATGATTATGAGTAATCGAGCAACATTTACCTTAGAAGACGAGGCTTTTGATTATCTGAAGCAAGTGGGTAACGGGAATAAGAGCGCCTACGTCAATCACTTATTGTTGGAGGAAAAAAAGCGGCGTCTAAAGCAAGCCATTTTACGGGCAAATCGCGAAGAAGCCGAGGACAAGGAATATCAAGAAGAACTGGCTGTGTGGGACGATACGCTTGCTGATGGGCTGGACACATGAGCGGAACAGCCTATCGGCAACTAGAAATCCGGTGGGTGGAACTTGGTCCAACACGTGGCGCTGAAACCAAGAAGAAACGCCCCTGTGTGATCCTGCAAGATGACGTGGTCAACCAAGGTTCTCGTACAGTCATCGTTGCCACGGTTCTTCCTGGTCATAAAGATTGGCCGTTTGCCGTCAATCTCAGATCCTCAAAGACGAATGGATTGGATAAAGATCGTCATATCAATCTGAAACAGTTACGAGCAGTTGATGTGTCACGGCTTAGGAATAAACAGGGGATGCTTGAAAAACGGTATGTAGAACCAATAAAAGCCGCGCTGTCTGTCGTGTTTGATCTGTAGCCACAAGACCCATGTATTGTGTATTTTACACCCTTTCATTACTTAGAAATACTACAAGTGAAAATCAACTGAAATACTCTGCAGAATTACATTCCACTCCTCTAAAATTTTGAACAAGTGGTTCAAAGTTTCTCCCTTGGCGTCCACCACCATCTCTAACTCATTGATAATTCAAGCGTTTATTGATCTTTCCTTAGAATCACCCCACTAGACTTGTACAGCTTGTAAATCGCCTAAATGCCTCACAGTGCAAGTGGTTTAAGCGGTTCTAAATTTATATTCATTTTCAGGAAGTTTCCTCTGAAAATGCCGAACTAAGTACAATTTTAGGGCGTATAGATTTCCATGTAGGTCAAATCCTTATGAACGCCACCACCGCCGGCCACATTGGCCCCACTAATGGCATACAATTTCCCATTCACGACGCCCGCCGCAAACCCGTGACGCGGAAAACGCATCGCGGGCACCAAGTGCCAACGATTGGCTTGAGGATCATAGGCTTCATGTTGTCGAAACGTCCCAGCTCGGTTGTGTGACCACTCCTCACCGCCTAACACATGCACTTTCCCATTGAGGGCCACCACGCCTATACCACTGCGAGGCGTCGGCAACAAGGCCCGTGGCTCCCAGGTGTTCGTGACAGGATCATAGACCTCATTGACTCCAATGTTGGTCGACATGAGGACAAAGCCTGATCCGATTCGACCTCCGATCACGTAAATCTTTCCATCAATGGTGGCGGCTCCCATATGATTCCGTGGGGTTGGAATTGGGGCAGCTTGAGCCCAGGTGTTCGTTTCGGTGTCGTAGACTTCATTCGCCGTCAGTTGCTTGGTCGATCGATTGAATGTAAGGCCAGCATGTTTTGAGTGATCCGGTACATCCACCCCTCCGATGACATAGATATGAGAACCAACCACCGCCGCGGTTAAGGCCCCTCTTGGAGTTGGCAAGGGCTTGAGGGTAGACCACTTCCTGGTGTCCATATCGAACATCCAGGCGTGGCCGACCGACTGCCAGGACATTTCGTCTTTCGGGCGCACAAACCCACCAAAGAGGTAGACCTTATTGCCGACTGTCACTAAGGCGGGATGGTGAACAGGGATGGGGTTTGAGGGAAGTTCGATCCATGTTTCTTGCAGGGTATCAAACATCCAAAACAGTCCACGCGGTGTAAAGCTCGGGCCTAAGCCCCCATAGACCAACATGGTGTTCCCAACCGCGGTCCCTATGACTTCTTCTGCGCCTTCTGGAATGGGTGGACCTATTTCCCACGTTTCCGCAAAAGAAGAGGTTGAGAGAATTGCTAAAACAACGAACAAAAAAACGGTGATGGATCGAAAGAAACGTTTCATGATTTTCGTTTTCCTAAGAGTTGAAGACAGCAATGCTTCCTTTTTTCTCATTGTCTTCTAAGGCGATCTGCTCCCATTCTCTTCATTCAATCAAGTTACTGTCCGAGTGCGCCGACTTGTCCGAGAAACGCCGCCCAATCTTCGATGTGATAGGTGTGGGTGACCATGCCATCGTCATTGAAATGGTGGACATCAATGGCTTTTGCTTGAAATGTTTTGCCAGTCGGTTGGACACCCAACAGTGGTCCTGCATGCGTTCCGCCAAAGGTGCTGCGAACGACAATGACGTTGTTTTCCTCGATCATCTCCTCAATCTGCCATGTCATATCTTTGATGGAACTGTGGACGAGGGGGATAAAGGCTTTCAATCCCTCCCGACCGTTTTCTTGGCCAGGATTAACGTCATAACTGACCCAATCCTCTACAATAATTTGATCGAGTTTCTCGACCTGCCCTTTACCAAAGGCATCATAAAATGCGACGAGTCGTTCTTTTCTTGTCATGTCTGCTCCTCCAGCGATTGATGTGAATAGGGCTCCAACAGTGAGTGCGACAATCAATACAGGAATGGATTTCATGAGCGTAGCCCCTCCCAAAAATGAATAATGGATGCTATAGTATATATTAGATCCTACGTGTCAATTACGCACTTGAAGGAGACTAGGTATGCTCAAGGTAACTGTGCTCGACAAAAAAGATTCCATTCATTGCCCGTACCGCGATGTCGTCGATCGAATCGGTGATAAATGGAGTGTGCTCGTGCTCGTGATTTTGGAGCAAAACCCCACGAGATTTAATGCACTCAAACGAACGATTGGCGATATTTCACAAAAGGTTCTCACGAAAACCCTGAGAGACTTAGAAGCGGATGGGTACATCACCCGGTTGGTGTATGATGAAAGCCCCCCCAAGGTGGAATATCAATTATCCGATATGGGGTGGGAGGTGTTAGTCCCTCTACGGCAACTTGTTGAATGGGCAGAAGAGAATCACAAGGCGATTCGACATAATCGAGCGGCGTATGAAAACAGAAAACGCTCAAACATTCGTGCGCGCCGGTAATAGCAGACAACAAAAACGTAAGCGAGAGAAATGACCACCTGTTTCCTTTATTTACATGTTTGTAGAAGTTGTGAGTACTAAAACGACAGGGAAATATCGACCGAAGCACTCTGGAGGATGAGGTTCCACTCTTCCAAAATCTGAAACAATTGGTTCGAATTTTTTTCATTGTCCTCCACCATGTTCCTCATTTCAATCGACTTAGCTACTTACAGATTCACCTGCCTTTTCTTTCTTGCTCCACAATGGGGATTTGCACCATTTATCAGATAGATTTTTGAATCGGTTGTTGACCCTTCGTTTTAGCCTATAGGATCATTCTTTTTGTTTGATTCTGGGCTTCTCATAATTGTTAGCGATACTCCTCATAGGTAATTCTAACGGAACAACAGCCCCACGAGAAAACAGAATAATTGAATGCTGTTTGTTAAAATTTCAAAAAATTGGAGGATAGGTGTTTATGTGGTTGATAGCCAGAGCATTAAGTGAAAAACTGATATTGCTGATCTTATTAGTTTTTCTCTGTCTTCTGTTTCCGTTTCAGACGTGGAGTCAGGTGCAAACTAGCCGTGAAATGGTGATCGTAGCCATAAATGATGTGTACCGTATTCAAGGTGTGGATGATGGGCAGCGAGGGGGATTAAGTCTGCTTCGGGCGCTTCGTAGTCAACTTGAACAACATAATTCAAATGTCCTGTTGCTTCATGCTGGGGATTTTTTGTTTCCTTCGTTGCTTTCGGAATGGGATGAAGGAGCACATATGATTGAGGCAATGAATGTGCTGGATGGTGCCCCAGGGGTTTTCGATTCGCGTATGTTTGTGGGTTTTGGCAATCATGAATTTGAAAAAACGACCTGGCATGATGCCAATCTTCTTCAAGCGCGCATTGACCAATCAGAGTTTCAGTGGTTAAGCGCCAATATACAGTTTGCGCAAAAAGAAGATAGAGCATTGATTGCGTCGGATAAATTACATGCTTCAAAGATTCTTGAAAGTGGAGGAATTCGTATTGGAATATTTGGCCTGACGACTGATAAGAAGCCCGCAAAAGAAATTGCCTATGTGAGTGAATTTATTGATCCAGTTGGAATGGCACGAGAACAGACCGAGCAATTGCGTGAACAAGGAGCAGAAGTAGTGATTGCGTTAACTCATCTTCCTCTTGATAAAGATCAAAAAATACTTGAAGAACTAGAGGAGTTAGGGCCAGATCTCATCATCGGAGGGCACGAACATCAGCGGCACCATGTTGAAGTAGATGGACGCTGGATTTTAAAGGCGGACGCCGATGCCCGGACTGCAACGGTAGTGCGTATACGAATGTTTGGGGTGAAGCCATTTATTTCTTTTGGATATCGTTTCCTCAATCGCCGAGAGTTCGCTCCAGATTCATTTTTGCAGGAAAAGGTGGACCGGATCTTAGCTGAACATGAAGCATGGTATTGTTCGAAGCATGATGAGAAAGATGGATGTTTTCAGCACAGCATGGGGCAGACGGCAGTGCCACTGAATGGTGAAGAACTAGAAATCCGGAGATACGAAACAAATCTGGGGAATTGGGTGGTTGACCAAATGCGCGTGGTTGTTCCTCATACTGATATTGCTTTTCTCAATTCCGGTGCGTTGCGGGTGAATCAAACCATTCCAGTTGGTCCAATTACGCGGCGTCAATTAGAAGAACTGTTCCAGTATGACAGCGAGCTAGTTGTTGCTGAGCTGCCTGCAGACCAATTGGATGCGATATTGGAACATGCGGCAAAAGAGTGGGTAGGGCAAGGGCATTGGTTGCAAGTGAGTGGTTTGGCTTTCAAACATGATCCGCAAAAATCAGAAGGCCATCGAGTTGACAATGTGCAACTATTCCAAAATGGACAATTGCAGTCCTTGCCAGATCGTCCCTTACAGCTGGTCACGAATAAATTTCTGATTGAAGGGGGAGATGGCTATGATATGTTGAAGTCCCTCAAATGGGTGTCCGTTGAGCCATCATTAAAGAATCGGATTAAAAAAGTCCTTGTTGCCCATAAAGGGCCTATTCAGCCCAAAGTTGATGGCCGAATTTGTAACTCTTTAGAACCCACTTATCGGCCTTGTGCGTTCAATGCGCGACCTATTCCATAAGAGATTTTTGACGTTAAAGACCTTGTAGTTTTTCACATTTCAAGGCTGAGGGTCACTCTGTCTGAAATCTGTTATCCCACAAAAAATTCTGTTCTTTTAATAGCGGTTCTAAAGAAATCCTGAATTTTCTGGACATTTTTTTAGGAGAAGCCAGAGGTGGTCCCGATTTTTTGAACACCTGAATGCTCGTCGATAAGTGGATGGCTCCTGGTTGAGTTAGGCCGCTTCTGTCTGCGGCTGTTTGCTACAATACTCCTGGTCCGGTGTCTGCCCCCTTAGGCTCGAATGCGGACGCCGGCTATTATAGAACTGAAAATAGGCATCGAGCCTTGCTCGTGCGGCGGAGACCGAATCACAAGCTTGAAGGTAGACCTCTTCATATTTCACCGATCGCCATAACCGTTCGACGAAGATATTGTCGCGCCAGGCGCCTCGCCCATCCATACTCAGGCGAATGCCGTGTGCCTTGATGAATCCGGTAAACGCGTGACTGGTACACTTACTGCCTTGATCCGTATTCATGATGTCTGGTCTCCCATAGCGAGCAATGGCTTCCTCAACAGCCTCCAGGCAGAAGTGGACGTCCATGGTGATGGATAAGCGCCAAGCCAGGACCTGACGCGTATGCCAATCCACCACCGCAACGAGATACACAAACCCCTTGCCCAGGGGGAGTAGAGTAAGAAGCAGGGCGTAGTCCTTCGCTATTTCCCTGCTTCTCCTCCCCGAACCATACGTGCGCCTCTCAGCGCATACAGCTCTCCCCTCAAGCATGCGTCATCGCCATGGCGACCTCGCGGTATCGTGATGTGAGCGTCTTGCGGTCGGGATCCATGTTCAGGTAGGGATTTCCCGATGGGTTGCGCCATCGGAATTGCTGCTTTCGGCTGGTGACCAGCCGGCGCAGTGTGATCCCACACCGAGTCCCATTCCCGCTCCGGCCAAAGAGGCGCCAGGTCTTGGCTCGCCCTTCGCCCGGTCTCTTCACGTACTGCCGCATCAGTGATGTGACCGACGTTTTGTACTTACGGGCCAGCCAATGTGCCAGCTTCCAGAACACAATGCGATCCAGATGCTGGTACACCTTGGCGGTGAAATCTGTGTACTGATGGAAGTTGGCCCAGCCAGTCAGTTGCCGGTTCAGCTTTTCCACCATATCGATCGTGTTCACATGGTCGTTGCCGGAGAGTGCCGCGGTCAACTGCCGTGCTAGACCTCGGCTCTTCTCCTTGGGAATAGTCGAGACCGGGCGCATCATCCTCTGGGCGCCCCGTTTCCGAATAATCCGGTGCCCCAGAAAGGTGAATCCGTCGTTGACATGCGTGATATGGGTTTTCGCCATATTCAGTGTCAATTGCAGAGGACCTTCCAGAAACGCTCGGCATTCCTCGCGGATCGCCTCGGCATGATGCTTGTTCCCTTTCACGATGACCACAAAGTCATCGGCATATCGGCAGTAGGCGACGGCTGGTTTCCATTGGCGATTCTCGCGACTCGCAATGGGCCGACCGTGCTGGATGCCAAAATTCCATGCCCAGCGGACCTTTCGGGCCTTCTTGCTCAGGTAGGTCGCCTCCAAGTACAGATCAAACTCATGGAGCATGATGTTGGAGAGGAGGGGTGAAAGCACTCCTCCTTGCGGCACACCTTCGCCGGCTGCCCGGAACAGGCCACGATCAACATGGCCCGCTTTGATGAATCGCCAGAGCAGGGACAGGAATCGCCGGTCCCGGATTCGCTTCCGCACGCTGCGCATCAACCGCCGATGGTGCACCGTCTCAAAGTAGCTGGCTAGGTCGCCTTCGACCACCCAGCGGCCTTTAGTCTCGGTACTATCTAGCAGCTGAAACTTCACAGTCCGTATCGCATGATGGACGCTCCGTTGTGGCCGGAAACCATAGGAGTTGCGATGGAAATCGCTTTCCCAGATTGGCTCCATGGCCATCAACATGGCGCGTTGCACGAGACGGTCCCGCAGCGTGGGTATCCCCAGGGGTCGTGACGTGCCGTTGGCCTTCGGAATAGAGACCCGTCGAGCTGGTGCGGGTTGATAGTCACCGGCCAGGAGTTCAGCGCGAATGCGCGCAAGCTCCTGTGCCAAGACCGCCTCCAGCTTCGATTTGGCCATGCCGTCGATGCCTGGTGACTTGGCGCCTGAGGACGCCAAGGTCACACGGGCCGCCTCGGCCAACCAGACCGGATGAGCAACGAGCCGAAGCAGACGGTCAAACTTCCGTGTATCGTCTGCTGTCGACCAGGTCGCCAGCTTGCGTTGCATTTCGCTGATTCTCAAAGGTCTTCACCTCTCTATCGGCAGCTAATCAACCTCGCAAGGTACTTGAGCTGCTCCCCTTCGCCCTGTAACAGGCTTTCCCTGTCTCCGACTACTACGAGAGCTCCGCCAACGATGGGGGCATTGGGATCGCACTCCCTTGGCATCCCGCCATCGCCTTCCCCAGTTCACATCGTGGACTTATCCATGCGGGGGAGGTTGCCGGCCGCAGTCTTTACCCTTGCTTGCCGCAAGTCGTCACAGACGCCACGTGCTAGCTACGCACTCCACTTGGCTGGATGGCGGCGCAGCTATATCTCGCTCCGCCACCCGAGAGCAGCCCATACATCTGCCTGCTCTCTGTCCGTGAACCTCCTGGTAAGTCGTGTAGGAGGTGGTGACATTTCAACCCACGGACGCGCATCAACCGGTTCGTGTTCCTCAACCTTCCCGCACTCAGCCTAGAGACGCATCTTGGCGTAACGACTTCGCCTCACGTCCCGTTTCCCACGGGCTTCGTCACCCGGCCAGTGCATAGCAGGTCACCGCCGCTTCGGCTCTCACTCTTCCGTAGCGAAGAGCGGGTAGTGGACTCGGCCTTCCTACGATTTGTCTGACTACATTCCACACATGCCCGCGCTTCGGTCATGTCATCCATAACACCTCCGAAGGCTGGGCGCACTATAGCAGATGTCACTCGCCCAGACCTGATTGGCACGAGTGATCGCCAAGCCCCGTAACAACTACGGATACACCTTGTGGGTTGGGTGCCGCTGTGTCGTCCGTGGACGGCGATAGAGCGCTTCCACGCCCATCCGCCGCATCAGCGTGGCTACATGCTTCCTCCCAATTCGCCAGTCTTCCTGTCGCAAGCGATCTCGGAGCATCCGGGCCCCAGCAAAGGGCCAGGCCAGATGCAACTGATCAATCCGGTTCATGAGCTGCTGATCCTCCTCCGAGATCGGCTTAGGCTGATAATAGAGACAGCCGCGACTCACTCCTAAGGCCTTGGCTTGTTTCGTCATGGATAACTGATGCGTGCGGTCAATCATCGCTTTGCGCTCAGCACGCCCGCGTTGGTGAGCGCCGTTTCTAAAAAATCATTCTCTAACGTTAACTCGCCAATTTTGGCGTGAAGCTTGTTCACGTCAACAGGAGGCGGTGACGATTCTCCGCCCTCAAACACGCCTACCGCTCGTTCCAGTAGCAGGGTCTTCCATTGGGTGATCTGATTCGGATGCACATCGAACCGTTGGGCCAATTCGGCCACCGTCTGTTCACCTTTGATGGCAGCCAGCGCTACTCTCGATTTAAAGGCAGGGGAATGGGTCCGCCGTGGTCGTCTGCTCATACTACGCTCCTTTCTTCAGTGGCATCATCATGCCACTTTTTGCAGAGCGTATCCACTTATCGGCTTGTTCAGATTCTTGGGGCCACCTCTGACTTCGAATGCCACTTTAGAGGTATAGAAAAACTTCTGAGGTATGTTAGTATTGTTAATATACTTTATTAACTTTATGGTGTTTTATGCGCTTCTCAAAAAAAAGTGAATATGGCCTAAGAGCTATGATCGAATTAACCCGGGAATATGGGCATGGAATGGTGCAGCGGAAGGTTTTGGCTAATAGACAAAAGATCCCGCTGGGATTTCTGGAAACTATTCTTTTGGCCCTAAAACATTCAGGGCTTATCGGAAGTCGCCGAGGTTTAAATGGTGGAGTGTATTTAATAAAACCACCAAATGAAATCACCCTTGGAAAAATTATTCGTATTTTAGATGGACCCCTTGCACCAATTGCATGTGTGAGTCAGACCGCTTATCACAAGTGTGAGGATTGTCCTCACGCTGAAACACCTCTCTGTCCTATTCAAGGCATCATGCTAGATGTTCGAAATGCGATAGCATCAGTGCTTGATGATTATTCTTTGGAAGATTTCGTTCATTCCCACAAACATTTTAAGGGAAGCAGGAAAAAACGAGAAAAAAAACGAGAAACAAAAGGCCAGAATTCTGGTCTCTAAAAAAAGGGTCTGCCAATACATGTGCCCACGATGAAGGAAAGCCAGGAAAGGAAAGACATATGGAAACACATTTACGCAGTTTGATGAAGGGGATGAGTTGGCGAGTCATTGCGACCTTAGTAACAACGAGCGTTGTCTGGCTTATTTCAGGTGAAGTGTCTATGGCGTTATTTGCAGGATTGTGTGATTCACTGATAAAAATTGGCCTTTTTTGGGGCCATGAACGTGTGTGGCAAACAATAGCGTGGGGGCGAGAAAGTGTTTGCCCGAAAGCCAACTGCCAAAAGACGTATGTCATGAAACATATACCTGGGAGTACCTTGGCTGAGAGTTCTTCCTACTAGTGCCTATTTAAACACCAAGTAAGAGGGAAGATATGGAAACGCATTTACGGAGTGTGGTAAAGGGGCTAAGTTGGCGCGTTATTGCAGTCTTGGTCACCACGATTGTGGTATGGATAATTTCTGATGAGGTTTCTATGGCATTGTACGCAGGGTTCGCTGATTCCCTTATAAAAGTTGGTCTATTTTGGGGGCATGAACGTGTGTGGCAAACAGTATCGTGGGGAAGGAACATCCCTCCTACAAGTTCTCCATAAAATATGAAAAGAAAGTCCTAAAAATGAAGCAGACAAATCGCATTCTCTTTATTGGAGCAATATTGGCGGGGATCGGTGTAGCCGCCGGTGCCCTTGGAGCCCATGGCCTACGCCCAATCTTGTCAGAAAAAATGATGGCGGTCTTTGAAACGGGAGTGCGCTATCATTTGGTGCATGCACTGGCAATGCTCATTTCAGGATTAAGCGCTCATTGGTTCAAGCATAGAATCTTTATGAACGCAGGTTGGAGTTTTTGTATTGGGATCTTCGTTTTTTCGGGAAGTCTCTATACCCTAGCGCTCTCTGAAATTCGCACGTTAGGTATTCTTACGCCATTTGGTGGCCTAGCCTTCCTTGTCGGTTGGGGTTTCTTGGCATGGGGTTTTGGATCTGAAAAGTATATAAGTAAGTCCAATCCCTGTTAAACCTCCTCCTTTCTTTTGCAATCGCACCTCTGTCAATGAGCTTGTTCAAGGACTCGTCGTGGGTTTTTAAATCTCTTCTCTATTAACATCTCTCATACATGCTTCACACCCGTTAAAGACGAGATCACTATAGTGAAGAGTGGCATGCTAGACAGACTGTGAAGACATCACAATTGTCTTACGCAGACCTAAACAAAACCGCAGTATTTTTTAAGCAAATCCTTTTTTGGGAATAATTAAGATTGGCTCATCCAACCTTTCAAGTGTTAAAAGTCTTAATAATTTCAACGACTTTTGTAAAGAAAACAGACTGAGGAAGGTTGCCTCTAATTTTTGTGACAATGCAGCACCTTTATTTTTATAACCTATTGAAGTTAAAAGACAAAATTTCTTACCGACTAGAGAGGAAGGTCTTGTAAAATTCTCCAACCATCAGATATTTGTCGGAATATTAAACAATCAAATTTTTTACGAAAGAACATAGTATAGTATAACACATTGAAAATAAAATGAATTTATTTATGGAATGAAACTTGCTCTGCATTATTTTTATTACTTATTTTTTCCATTGAAAGGAAACAGTCTATGCGATTTTCAGTACAATTACTAACTGCATCAATGGCTCTATCTGGGTTGTTGGTGGCTGCCCAAGCCCAGGCAGTGTCGACGACGTTTAACTTTGGTAGCGGCAATGCTTGGACTACTGGTGATTTGGTGTTTAATTCAGGAGGAGAGTCGGTGACTGTTGGGGGATTCAATGGCGGAACTGATACCACTGTAGCCTCCAATCGAACATCCATTGGCTCCAATGGCTCTGGCCTAGTAATTTGCTCGGGAACGACTGGTCCTGGCACCGCTTTGGACTCTAATTGTTCCGAGGGGCATTATATTGACAGTACTGGCAGCGACGAGGATGTAAAATTTACTTTTCTCCAAGAGGTAACATTGCTATCTATGACGGTTACATTTTGGGATGGGAATGGGGACGCTTCTAATGCCGATGACTTTAGTCTATTTGTTGGAGGCACCGTACGAGCCACAGACCAATTAATCCCTACGGGTAGCAATAATGGTAGTGCAACTATTAATTTTGGTACTACCCTTGGTGGAGATTTAACCGATTCTATGTTCCACATTGGTGCGCGTGGTGGTGGAGATTCCTACAAGTTACTCAGTTTAACAGTGGATTTTCCAGATATGCCGCCGACCGATGATCCGACCAATGATCCGACCAATGATCCGGTTGTTCCTGAACCTTCTACTATACTTTTGCTAGGATCGGGGCTAGCTGGTTTGGGCCTCTGGCGAATGAAGAAAAACGCTAAAGCGTAATCTGTTTGACTGTTTTGAAATGATAGGGAAAACGCCGACTTGGCTAACCAAGTCGGCGTTTTTTTTGCAATGAAGGTACTGATCAGCTGTTTTGTGTCCTTGAATAAATGAGTCCTAGGCGCTTACTTGATGAAGAGGCCCGGTGATGTGAAACGGCTGGCTAGCTTCACCCATATAGAGAGTTCGATGAGGGAATGGGATTTCAATCTTTTCCTGTTCAAAGGCCTTTTTCAGGCGTCGCCGATATTCTCGCCCTACCGCCCATTGTTCAATCGGAAGCGTTTTGATTCGAGCTTTAATCACTACTTCCGATTCCCCGAAGGCATCCACACCAAAGATTTCAATGGGCTCCAAGATCTTATCTTCCCATTGTTGATCTTCTTGTAACTCGTTCCCGACTGTTCGCATCACTTCACCGACGCGGTCGGTATCTTCTTTGTAGGCCACGCCAATATCCATCACATAGGCCGACCAGTTTTTGGTCATATTGGCTAGAGTCGTTACGGTGCCATTCGGAAAAATGTGCACGGTCCCGGATAAATCTCGAAGCGTAATCGTCCGAAAGCTGATCGCTTCCACTAAGCCACCTGTGCCGTTCACCACTGCTACGTCACCGACTCGGACTTGATTTTCTAAGATCATAAAAAAGCCATTAATGACATCGCGTACTAAATTTTGGGCGCCAAACCCTACCGCCAATCCTACGATACCCGCTCCCGCTAAAATTGGGGCAATTGCCAAACCCATCTGCTCTAAACTCATGACGACGGCAATCACCCATACGAGGGTCAGGCAAATGGTGCGGACCAACCCAATTAACGTTTTGATTCGCTTTTCATTGGCAATACGTTCCTTATCCTCATGCTCCCGCCAAGCCAGCAAGCCTTGCTCAAGTTTGAGTAATCCAAATCGAAACGCTCGAATAGCCAAATACGCGACGGTCCCAATTAATAGGATGCGAAAACTCGATTCCATAATGGCCGTAGATTTTTGAGCCAGGAATGGAGTGAGTTGGTCAACGAAAAATTGATCCATTGGCAGTACTCCTTTTCTTGATCGTTCTAGAATTTTGCAATTGGTTCATCTTGTCAAGACTTGTTTCTTTGTTATTCTTACAAGGGTGAGTGCCAATGCCAAGTGTGTCACCCAGTCATTGGTTCGCAGAGTGCTCGCAATGGAACATTTCAGGAGGAACGTTCCTTGATCCATATGCATGAAAGGAGGCAAGCTGCTACTGGTATAAAGTTTTTCTTGACAAACAACATAATGGGTGGTACAAAAATACTCACAGTCGATGAAGTGAAACAACGACGTTTTGCTCATTGGATCAAAGAATCCGGACGATGAAGTCCTCAACCAGAAGAAAATCTGGATGAGGGCTTTTTTTTTGCCTCTTACATACATGGCAATATTTGCTTGCTCTGTAGTTTGAGGAAAGTGCAAGAAGGTAGGATAACCAAACAGCATGAGGCCACACATTTAAACCATTCAAGCGGCCATTAAAAAAGGCCTGTGACAACCAAGGAGGGTTGAATGAAGAATAGTAATCCTATGGCATTCGTTGTTTCAGAAGCTCGTCGAACCATGATGAACAAGCTGAGAAATTATTGTGCGTTTGTCGTGAGCATAGGATTGCTGTTGACGACTTTTGTCACCGTAAGCCATGCCGCAGTGCTGACGAAAGAAGACTTCAATCTTTATGGCTACGTGGAAGCGTCTTATACGCACAATTTCAATAACCCTAGCTCTCAAACGAATGCTCTTCGTATTTTTGATGTGGATGCCAATTCGTTTCGTCCCCATATGGCACAACTTGTGTTTGAGAAAGAAGCCAAGTCCGATGGCACGACGAATGCCGATCGTGCAGGGTTTCGCATTAAGTTGAATTTTGGGGAAGATGCTAATTTTACAGGGGGAAATTTTTCAGGTGATTTTGATTATCAGGAAGCCTATGCCCAGTATATTGCTCCTATTGGGAATGGGTTAGATCTGCGTATTGGTCGGATGAATACGTTAATTGGCTATGAAGTCATAGAAAGTCCATTGAATCCAAACTTTTCTCGCTCTTGGTTGTTTGGTTTAGGTGAACCATTTACCACGACCGGTCTTCGGGCTTCGTATGCATTTAATGACATGGTTGCCCTTTCGGTTGGTGTGATTAATTCTTGGAATGGGGCAACGTCAGACTCCAATCGAAGCAAATCAATAGAAGCACTCTTAGGATTGACCCCGATGGATTGGTTGAGTGTGTCACTCTTTGGCTTCTGGGGACCAGAGGGTACGGTGGGTGCGAAGAATATGGATCTTTATCAGACTGGCGGGATTATTACTGCTCAAGTGGCACAGCAAACCTCTTTGGTTCTTGAAGGCTACTATGCTGAACAAGAAAATGGGGTGGCAGGAAGAGATGCCCAATGGCACGGCATTGCCGGCTATGTGATCCATGATTTTGACGATCAATGGGGAGTACGTCTTCGAACCGAATGGTTTAAAGATGCCGATGGCTTTCTGACAGGAGTTGATCAAAAACTCTGGGAAGGAACCATCACTGCGCAATATAAACCCGTTCCTTCTTTAATTACGCGTTTGGAATTTCGATATGACAAATCAAATAAGAATAGCTTTCAATACGGGACTCGGGCAGCTAATAATCAAGAGACTCTTGCGACGGAAGTAATTTTCCTCTTCTAGTATCTGAAGAGATTCAAGTGGAAATTTTTGTGCTCTTTTGAAACACAGGATGGGTGTATCCTTTTTAAGAGGGCATTACCATATGTTTTTTCGTCAACCAATTCTAGCCATTTTATTGTGTGTTCATCACATGGAGGGCTTATCCCTATGAAACTTATTCAAGCCATTATTAAACCCTTTAAACTGGATGAGGTAAAAGAAGCCCTGATTGAATTAGGCATTCAAGGCATGACGGTGACAGAAGTCAAAGGATTTGGTCGCCAAAAAGGGCACAAAGAGACATATCGTGGAACGGAATATCAAATAGAATTTGTCCCAAAAATTAAACTGGAAATTGCCGTAGCTGACAATCGAGTGAATGAGGCATTGGAAGCCATTACGCGAGCAGCGAAAACAGGGAGTATCGGGGATGGCAAGATTTTTGTGTCAGAGTTGCAAAGCATTATTCGTATTCGGACAGGGGAGATGGGTGAAGGAGCCGTGTAATTTTTTATCGGCAAATTATCATTGAGTGTGATTGCTTAAAGGAGACATCATGAAGATAGGTAGCGTATTCATAAAGATAAGCGTGCTGCTGGCGCTACTCTTTGGCATGGGGGAGTGGTCTGTGGTGTTGGCAGAGGAAGGGAGCGTCACAAAAATTGATACTGGTGACACTGCATGGATTTTAATTTCTTCAGCATTGGTCTTATGTATGATGCTTCCAGGGTTGGCGTTATTTTATGGCGGTTTAGTTCGTAGTAAAAATGTGTTGGGGACCATTATGCATACGGCCGTTATTCTTTGTTTGTTGACCGTTGTCTGGGTGGTTTGTGGATATAGTTTAGCCTTCGGCCCTGATGTTGGTGGAGTGATTGGGAGTTTGGAGTGGATTGGCTTACAAGGAGTTGGCCCAGAACCTAGCCCAGATTATGCTTCTACCATTCCCCATCAAGTGTTTATGGTGTTTCAGTTAATGTTTGCTGCAATCACAGTTGCATTAATGACAGGTAGTTTTGCGGAACGCATGAATTTTAAAGCATTACTTGCATTTTCTTTAATTTGGTCTCTATGCATTTATTCGCCATTGGCCCATTGGGTGTGGGGTGGAGGGTGGTTACAACAAATGGGGGCATTGGATTTTGCAGGAGGTGCAGTCGTGCACATTAGTTCCGGGTTCGGTGCCTTGGTTGGTGCCCTGATGGTTGGTCCGCGCAAGGGGTTTGGGAAAGAGCCGATGCCACCACATAATTTGCCGATGACTGTCCTGGGAACTGGCTTATTGTGGTTTGGATGGTTTGGATTTAATGGAGGCAGCGCCTTAGGTGCAAATGGCGGAGCCGGAATTGCCTTCGTGGCCACCCACATTGCCGCGGCAGCTGGAGGATTAAGCTGGATGGGTGCTGAATGGGTCCACCGGGGTAAACCCACTGTTCTCGGGATTGCCAGTGGAATTATTGCTGGATTAGCCACTATTACTCCAGCAGCCGGATTCGTGGGACCTATGTCTGCCATCTTGATTGGTCTTGCTGCGGGAAGCATGTGTTATATCGCAGTCGTGTGGAAAATGAAGTTAGGCTATGACGACTCCTTAGATGTAGTGGGCATTCATGGTGTTGGAGGGTTTATGGGAATCTTAGCTACTGGACTTTTTGCCTCAGTGGGAGCCACTGGGTTGTTTTTTGGGAATGCCGGATTGTTTGGTATACAAGTCTTTCTGGCTTTGGTAACCTTAGCTTTTTCAGTTATCGGCACCTATATTATTCTGAAAATTGTTGATCTCACAATAGGTCTTCGTATTTCCCCGCAGGATGAAGAAATGGGCTTGGATCTCAGTCAACACAGTGAGCGAGCCTATTCTTAATGAGACGAGCATCTTTCTGGTAACAAACAGTAAATTCGAGTTGAGTTTTTATAAATGACTGTTTCAGATGAAGGAGGTACTTGAATGACCCCGAAAGAAGTGTTGGACTTTGCAAAGAAGAACAAGGTCGAAATGGTCGACCTAAAATTTATTGATTTGGTTGGGACCTGGCAGCATTTTTCCATACCAACCTCAGAATTATCCTTGGACTTATTTAAAGAAGGTTCCGGGTTTGATGGCTCATCAATTCGCGGATGGAAGGCGATTCAAAATAGCGACATGTTAATGGTGCCTGATCCAAATACTGCTCGGCTTGATCCTTTTACAGAGATTCCTACGCTCAGCATGGTTGGAAATGTTCAAGATCCTATTACGCGGACCATCTATGAACGCGATCCCCGCGGGGTGGCTATGCGAGCGGAGCAATATCTCAAGAGTACGAAGATTGGTGATACTTCCTACTGGGGGCCTGAAGCTGAATTTTTCATTTTTGACCATGTGAGTTTTGAACAAAATAGTCATTCTGGTTATTACTTTGTGGATTCGGAAGAAGGAATTTGGAATTCAGGAAAGGATGGAGAAAACCTGGGGGCGCGACCTCGGCACAAGGAAGGGTATTTCCCTGTTTCCCCTGTGGATTCCCAACAGGATATTCGTTCAGAAATGTGTCGGGAAATGGAAAAGGCGGGTATTCGCGTTGAAAAACATCATCATGAAGTAGCCACTGCGGGTCAAGGAGAAATTGATCTCCGCTTTGATACGCTCCTCAAAATGGCGGATCAGATGATGATGTATAAATACATTGTCCGCAACGTGGCTCGGCGTCATGGGAAAACGGCTACCTTTATGCCGAAACCCGTCTTCGGGGATAATGGCACAGGCATGCATACGCACCAAAGTATTTGGAAAGGTGGAAAACCGAATTTTGCTGGAAAAGATTATGCTGGTGTATCCCAACAATGCTTATATTACATTGGTGGCATTCTCAAGCATGGTCCAGCCTTAGCGGCGTTAACGAATCCAACCACGAATTCTTATAAACGGTTAGTGCCAGGTTTTGAAGCTCCTGTGATGTTGGCCTATTCGAGCCGTAATCGTTCAGCGGGCATTCGAATTCCCATGTATTCCCCAAGCCCGAAGGCCAAACGGATCGAAGTACGGTTCCCAGATCCTTCTTGCAATATGTATTTAGCGTTTAGCGCGATGTTGATGGCAGGGTTAGATGGCATTCAAAATAAAATTCATCCGGGCGAAGCCATGGATAAGAATCTTTATGATTTAGAGCCAGAGGAATTGGGCAATATTCAAACCTTGCCTTCGAATTTAGAAGATGCTCTAGACAACCTTGCGAATGATTATGAATTTCTGTTGAAAGGTGGAGTCTTCAGCGAGGATTTAGTGGAAGCATGGATTAGCTATAAACGAGATAATGAAGTCGATCCGATGCGACTTCGGCCCCATCCACATGAATTCTTTATGTATTACGACGTATAAATCTCAGGAAGGAGTAAGGAGTCATTCTGAGTTCTCCTTACTCCTTCTGTGCTCTCTCGCCCGCGGTGTATTTTTTACTTGAAAATCGTTTTTGAAAACGTTTGTGAATTTTTGCCATTCGCTCAAGAGTCGTGCGTTCAAAGGTTTCAGCACTTTTTTGCCAATCCGTTGAACCCATTCCCAGTCTTCGAGCCAAAAAAACCATTTCGTCTGATTCTGACGGAGGCAAAATTAAGTCTTTGGCATTGCCTCGCACGATTCGTAGGCTATCGATTAATTGCCGCAAAAACAGATAATCATTGTATATTGTTTCTCTCTCATTCAGAGAGAGAATAGAGGCATGGCATAATTGTTCGATGGCCTCAAGAGTATTAGGGGTACGCAGGGTGGGGTGTTGATGCCCATGGATAAGTTGAAGATATTGCACCAGATATTCTACATCCAGTAAGCCTCCGGGTCCGTATTTAACATGTGTTGTCCCAGATTGAACAAGTTCGGTCATTTGCCGTTGACGTAGGTGCAAGGCCGTGGCCAAATCCCATGGAGTGGAATCATAGACATACTGGTCCCGATAGGATTCAATGGCCTTCCCTACTGCACGATTGCCTGCCACGAATCGAAGCTTAATCAAGGCTTGCCGCTCAAAAGGTGCTGATGCACCATCAATTCGATAATACTCCTGGATTTCTTCACGAGAGCTCGCTAAAGTGCCTTTGTCACCGTACGGCCTGAGCCGTGTGTCCACATGAAAAATACCTTCATGCTTGGATTCAATCCATTGAAGAAGTTCCTGTGCCCACCGTTCATAAAAATCAGCTGTCAATCTTGCTGATGGCTGTGTTTTCGATAGCTGCAGATGTTCATAGACAAAGAGAATTTCTATGTCCGAAGCATAACCTAATTCTCCCCCTCCTAATTTTCCTAAACCAAAGATGGCCATTGGAGGCATGTTCGTTTTTGAGGCGGTTGGGCGTATGGCCCGATATGATTGCACGAGAGCTTGCCCTAAAATGACATCTGCGACATTCGTTAATGCTTGAGAAAAGTCTGGAAGATAGCTGTTTTCCAGAAGATGTCGCATATCAATTCGGAAGAGTTCCTCATCTTTGAACTGGTTCAGTTTTTGCTTTCTTTGAAGGATTGTTTTCGTCTGTTGCAAGCGTTTCTCAAGGTTTTTGGTCAACACAGCCTTCGAACGAATCAGAGGGCCTTTTTTGTATTGACGCATCATGGGTAATAGATTGTCATGTTGGCGACGAAGTAAATCCTCCCAGAGATAATCGCTGGTACCAAACAATTGTGCGAGCTGTTCCATTGTGGAACCTTGGCTTAATGTGTTCAATGTTGACGCACGCTGTGGCTGTTCTAAGAGCTGATCAAGAAATTGGTCAAAATGATCAAGAGCTTTCCCCGGATCCGGAGCCCAACTTAGGTAATACGTAAACTCTTTCAGCAGGGCTGCCGCGGTCCGTAACTCCTGTTGCTCGGATTGGCTTTGGAGTGTATTGCCATGTCGTCCACGCACATATAGCCGGTTTAAGACTTGATGATCCTTCACTTCAATTTTGGCTTTGACGAGGTAAATGCCCCGCATGGCTAACGCATTGGCAAAGGCATAGAGAAAGGCCGGGGTGTCAGTTGACCGAATATCCAAGACGGTTTCTTGTGCAGAAGCCGGATTGGAAAATGTAATGTGAACGGGATGGAGAATATCTCCTGTCTTTTTTTTTGTTTTCCCTAAATTTTCTATAAGACGGCGATTGACCTGCCGTCGAGCTTGGCGGACATGATTTTTTTGTAGTAGATGGAGCAAGGAGTGGAGTTCTCGTTGAAATTCTTGTTGGGTTGATGAGTCGAATGAAAATCCTTTCAGGGCTTGGACACGAAATACATCCACAGCAATTTTTCGAGATAAGCCTTGTGATGGGCGTCTAAGGGGAGCACGTCTCCATGGGTTCAGTTTTTGCGGAGTCTGGATAGGACGCCGCGCTAGTGAAGAAGCCTCGCGAGACGTGAAAATTCTAGCCTCGCGAATATCCAGACCAAACGAAGCAAAAACCCCGCAGAAGGTGGCAAATTCGGAAAAGTAATCATAGGCTATGAGATGGATCTGATATTGTCGGGATGAAAGGGGTTGAATCGCCAGAGCACAAGGAGATTCAAATGTGAGCTGTGAAGTCAGTTCAAGATGTTGGAGAATGGTATCGATAGGGAATTCTTCGAAATAATCTGGATCCATCTGTGAGAAGAAATCTTGAACGAGTGCGCGAGAAAGATGTGGGGAGCGCTGAAGAATGTGTTCAAGCAAGTCGGAAGAATTCATGGTGTGGGAGTATACTGAAATTTTTGTGCATTGTAAGGTCTGTAAGGGTCTCGTATAATTTCCCGTCTCCATGAAATCCACGCCCAAATACGTCTTTCACAAACCAATGATCAAAAAAACGGTAACCTCTTCTCAATTTTCCGATCCCAGCCCCATTCTCCTGGCGAAAGATTTGGCTCCGGCTGAAGTCGCGCGCCTGCTCCAAGCATATGGCATTCAAGATTGGAAACAAGCCGACCACAACCTTCAGGCCATGGCAGGGGACCCAAATACCCGAAAAGCCTTAGCAGAAATTCTTTCGGTTCTTCTTGCGAGTCTGTCTCAGACTGCTGATCCTGATCAGGCGTTAAATGAATGGGAACGGTATGTGGATTCGGGTATTCATCGTTTGCAATTGTTTCAATATCTACAACAAGTTCCACATGTTATTGAGGTGCTAGGAATGGTCTTTGGTAATAGCCAGGCGATGGCACAGACACTGATTCGAGATCCTTTGTTAGTCTATTGGATTGAAGATGATCGAGTGCTGGTACAACGTCGGTCCAAAGCTAAGTTGTTGGTTGCCCTACAAACCATGCTGGAAGGTGTAAGGAGCTTTGAGACAAAGTGTGAAACCTTGCGTCGATTCAAGCGACGTGAAATGCTTCGTCTTGGTATTCGTGATCTCCTAGGCATTGCCACGCCTATTGAAACCTATACGGTGCTGTCTGATTTAGCTGCAGGGGTGATTCAGGCCGCCTATGAAATCGTGGAGCAAGAACTTCAGCGCAGGCATGGGGACTGGGGGGTTTCCGCTTCTCTACGAGGAAAAAATCGCATTGGTTTTTCTGTGCTGGGTATGGGGAAACTCGGTGGCTGGGAATTAAATTATAGCTCTGATGTGGACCTTATCTACGTCTATCAGGATCCACAAGAAAGTACAGTTGCCGGAAAAGGGCAACAGTCGCTCCTAGGTTCGGATTATTTTCATGCCATGGCCAGAGAATTGACAAATGTCTTATCAGCGTCTACTGCA
This sequence comes from Nitrospirales bacterium, assembly GCA_965223685.1. Taxonomy (GTDB): domain Bacteria; phylum Nitrospirota; class Nitrospiria; order Nitrospirales; family UBA8639; genus Nitrospira_E. Next base: position 2,032,479 of record CBDCXG010000003.1, on the reverse strand, counting down.
GAAGGCGCCTTATTTCGGGTAGATATGCGTCTACGCCCGGAAGGGCAGGTCGGACCATTGGCATGCTCAGTAGAAGATGCCTGTCATTATTATCAAACACGGGGACGAACATGGGAACGCCTCGCATTTTTAAAAGCTAAACCGATTGCAGGAGACCTTCGGATTGGGCAATCTCTTATTCGAAAATTAGGAAAATTTGTCTATGGAGGACAAGACACGGCCCCACAAGTATTTGCCGACATTACTGCTCTCCGCTCACAAATGGTGGCAAAGTTGATCCGCCGAAAAGAACTACAGCGCAATGTGAAGTTAGGTACGGGTGGCATTCGAGAGATCGAATTTATTGTGCAAAGCCTCCAGTTGCGTTGGGGGTATCGGTATCCCAGTATTCGTGACCGTCAAACGCTCAAAGGTTTAATGAAATTGGTACGCGTGGGAAAATTAAAGCTAGAGGTTCTTCACCAGCTCAAGGATTCATATTTATTTTTACGAAATCTTGAGAATAAAATTCAAATGGTTCATGAACTTCAAACGCATCTGTTGCCTTCAAAAATTGAAGAAATTGCTAAATGTGCGATTAGGGTGGGATTTCGACGGGAGGGAACCGCTAAACAAACTGCCGAGCATTTACTTCTAGCCTATCGTGAACATACTCAAAAAGTTCACCAACTTTACCAACAAATTGTCAAAGCCCGTTAGTCTCGTTGCTGACAAACTATTATATTTGTTCAAAATTTACTTTCTTGTTCGTACGCTCATCTGCCATTCCGCACGGGTATCGTTAGTGATTCTTTATCGTTATTCTGGACAAAGTCCTGTCGCCACTACTGAAAAATTGAAGAGAGGGCTTGAATTCCGTAAGAAAATGATTATCTTTATAAGGTATAACGAAAAACTAAAGTCCAATATGTTCATCGGTTTGTTTGAGAAGTTTTCTCTGTAGTAGAAAGTTGAAAATAAAGAAAGAGGTGCGCTGATGAATCCCAATGAAATGACCATAAAACTGCAAGAAGCCTTACAAACTGCTTCAGGTTTGGCCATGCGACGTAACCATCAGGGCATCGATGTCGAACATTTGTTGATTGCCTTAATGGAACAGGCCGATGGTTCGACAATACCTATTCTGGAGCAGGCCGGTGTGTCTCCAAAGTCCGTAAGCAATGCAGCTGAGCAAGCGCTTCAAAAACTTCCCCAAGTTCAGGTGAGCGGTTCCGCTCCCGGCCAAGTACATCTCACGCCACGATTAGGAAAAGTTCTTAATCAAGCTGAAACTGAAATGAAAGAGCTTCGAGACGAATTTCTGAGTGTGGAGCATGTATTGCTAGCTATGGTGGAAGAAGGAGGGGTCTTTGGGCCCTTGGGCTTAAAACGGGAAAAGGTGTTAGAGGGGCTCCAGCATGTACGAGGGAATCAACGAGTGACAAGTCAAGACCCTGAGGGGACCTACCAATCCTTGGAGAAATATGGCCGAGATCTCACACGATTTGCAAGTCAGGGTAAATTGGATCCGGTGATTGGTCGGGATGAAGAGATTCGGCGAGTCGTCCAAATTTTATCTAGACGAACCAAAAATAATCCGGTGCTCATTGGGGAACCCGGCGTAGGAAAAACGGCTATTGTAGAGGGACTGGCCCAGCGAATTATTAAAGGAGATGTCCCTGAAGGGTTGAAGCAAAAACGACTTGTCGTATTAGATATGGGGGCATTGGTTGCTGGAGCAAAATTTCGTGGAGAGTTTGAAGAGCGGTTGAAAGCGGTGTTAAAAGAAGTCCAAGCTTCGCAAGGCCAAATTTTGCTGTTTATCGATGAATTGCATACGGTCGTTGGGGCTGGGGCGGCGGAAGGGGCCATGGATGCCGCCAATTTACTGAAACCTATGTTGGCTCGTGGAGAAATGCATCTCATTGGTGCCACCACCCTGGATGAATATCGCAAACATATTGAAAAAGACGCAGCTTTAGAGCGACGTTTTCAACCTGTTGTGGTTGATCAGCCATCGGTTGAAGATACGATTTCCATTCTACGTGGACTTCGAGAACGGTACGAAGTGCATCATGGTGTCAGGATAAAAGATTCTGCACTTGTCGCTGCCGCAAGATTGTCGCATCGTTATATTGGAGATCGCTTTTTACCAGATAAGGCCATTGATTTGATTGATGAATCGGCTGCCAGACTGCGTACCGAAATCGATAGTATGCCAGCCGAAATGGATGAGATTTCCAGGAAAGTATTGCAGCTAGAAATTGAAAGGGAGGCATTAAAAAAAGAAACCGATCCAGGGAGCCAAACACGATTGGTTAATCTGGAACAAGAACTAGAAGTAAAACAACAAACGTTAGCTGACCTAAAAGCCCAGTGGGATGCTGAAAAGTCATCAGTAGGGAAACTGCAAGAATTGCGTCAATCAATTGAAAGTGTCAAACAGGATATTGAGCAAGCTGAACGACAGTATGATCTCAATAAGGTGGCAGAATTGCGGTATGGGTCTTTACCTCGTTTAGAAAAAGATATGCAAGAAGAAGAAGAACGCCTGACAAATAAAAGTCAGGAGAGCCGCCTGTTAAAAGAAGAAGTTGATGAAGAAGATATTGCTGAAGTGGTCAGCCGTTGGACGGGCATTCCCATAAGCCGTCTGATGCAAGGTGAAATGGAAAAACTTTTACATTTAGACGACCATTTGCATAAACGTGTGATTGGACAAGATGAGGCTGTCAGAGCTGTAGCTGATGCTGTGCTGCGAGCAAGATCTGGAATCAAAGATCCTAATCGCCCCATTGGTTCCTTCTTGTTCCTGGGGCCGACTGGTGTGGGGAAGACTGAATTAGCGCGAGCCTTGGCTCATACGCTCTTTGATGATGAATCCAATTTAGTGCGTATTGATATGTCCGAATATATGGAAAAACATACCGTGGCTAGGTTGATCGGCGCACCTCCAGGATATGTAGGCTATGAAGAAGGCGGACAACTGACAGAAGCGGTGAGGCGCAAACCCTTCTCCGTCATTTTGTTTGATGAAATTGAAAAAGCGCACAATGACGTATTTAATGTTTTACTTCAAGTTTTGGATGACGGGCGTTTGACAGATTCTCAAGGTCGAACGGTAGACTTTAAAAATACCGTGCTGATCATGACATCCAACTTAGGGAGTCAAGAAATTCTAGAAGCCCAACAACAGAACATGGACTATGAAGGTATTCGTGCTGTCGTGCTAAGAGAAATCCAACAACACTTCCGTCCGGAATTCTTAAATCGGGTCGATGAAGTGGTGGTCTTCCATCCCTTGACCCAAGCTGAACTCGGACCAATTGTCGAAATTCAATTAGGACGTCTACGCGCCAGGTTGGCTGATCGACAGATGACGCTGGAGTTGACTCCGGAAGCGGTAACCGAATTGGCATCTCGGGGCTATGACCCGGTTTATGGGGCTAGACCGTTGAAACGACTCATCCAACAAGAAATCGAAACGCCCTTGTCCAGATTGATTATTCAGGGCAAAGCGGTGGATGGACAAACGATTGTAGGTGATGTTGTCGACGGCAAGTTTGTGCTGTCTGCCAAAGAAACAGTTGAGGCATAATTTTTCTCAAAATGAATGGGGGAAAGCCTTTCTTTTTCCCTGTTCCTTCTCTCTTCAAGATGTCGTCATACCGAGCTGAGTGTGCTTGCTATAGATCGTGTAAGGTCGCTTAAAAAAGCCTCTCCGCCATTATTCTCGACTTTTTTAATTCTCCGTTATCTCTTTTCCTGCCAATGCTGGCATGAACCCCAGCAATTTCCATATGCTCTTAGACGTTTAACTTTATTCAACGTATGCGACGAGCTATTGCCCTAACAATAATTATTTGAAGAAAAATAAGATGGATGCCCGATGAAAATATCGAGTGTAACTGTGGGAAAGCAACTGTTCCCAAATGCGGCTGGTTATTGGACGGCTTGGAGGGTGATTTTTACGGTGCGTTCCTTGTTGTTGCGACGAAAACCGACGGTGATGCGGTCGCCAACATTGTGACGGTCTAAGATTGTCGCGAGGTCATCAAAGTTTTGAACTGAGTCGCCGTCTATTGAAGTAATGATGTCACCTAAGCGAATTTTTCCTGAGCGCAGCTCTTGAAGACTTTGTAAGCCCGCTTTTTCCGCAGCGCTACCCCCCTGCACACGGGCGATGACAATGCCCTTGATACCCCAACGATTGGCAATAGAATCAGGAATGAGGGAAATGCCAAGTCCAGGACGAATGACTTTCCCGTATTGAATCAATTGTGGCACGACACGTTTGACAATGCCGACTGGCACGGCAAAACCAACACCAGAAAATGCACCACTCGGACTCATGATTTGGGTGTTGACGCCAATGAGTTCTCCGGAACTGTTTAAGAGCGGACCTCCGGAATTGCCTGGATTGATAGCGGCATCTGTTTGAATGGCCCCTTCAATAGTGCGGTCATTGATTGATTTTATTGATCGACCTAATGCGCTGACGACTCCCGTTGTGAGTGTATGATCGAGCCCAAATGGATTGCCAATGGCCAAAACATGTTGCCCGACTCGAAGGTTTTTTGAATTGCCGATCTCAAGGGGGTAGAGTTGGTTTTTTGCGGACTTGATTTGTAGGACGGCTAAGTCGTGATCAGGGTCCACACCAATTACTTGAGCGTCATGGGTAGATTGGTCGTCCAAGATGACTTGAATCGAATGGGCTCCATATATCACATGAAAATTGGTGACAATGTGCCCTTGGGTATTCCAGATAAAGCCTGACCCAGAACCTTGTGGTACTTCAAAAGTATTGAGTGACCAGAAGTCGCGGCGGACAGCCGTATTGGTGATATAGACTACGGATTTGGCAGCCTTTTCAAATACGTTGATGGTTTTGAGTTCTTCCGCACTTAGCGATTGATTAGTCGTTAAGTACAAGAAAGAGGAACGTGTTTGACCTATACCCGAAGCTACCTGAGCATCGACAGGCGGGCTAAGGGAATAAAGAAGGACTACAATGAGGAGCATAAACATGTACCATGAAGAAGGGCGAGATAGCATGTTTGGAGTCGTATTAGAGAGTGCAGTGCAAGGGATGGTTTCATTCATTGATGATGTGTATTGACTTTTTTTGATCATTCGCCCATGACTTGCACAACGAGTTCACGGGTTCGTGCACGAGTATCAAAATCAATTAAGACGATCTGTTGCCAGGTGCCCAATGTTAGAGCTCCATGTACAATAGGTATGGTTAGGGAAGGACCTTGTAATTGTCCGCGCAAATGAGAATGCCCATTATCTTCGCCGTGGTTCCTGACATTATGTTGCCATTCGTGTTTGGGAGGAATAAGGCCATCCCAAAAGTTTTTCGTGTCTGCTCGGATGCCAGGTTCGTCTTCGATGATCATGACGCTAGCAGTCGTATGTTTCACAAACAATGTCAATGTTCCATTGGAAACCCCGGATTTACTCAGGATATTATTCACAGACGCGGTCAGATTTTCTATACGAGAACCCCCTGTCATTGAAACTTGTTGCATGTGTGTCGAGACCGTCATAATAGATTAGGCCTTTACCGAGGTCAGGTAGCTTCGTTCAGCAGTCGAAAGTTTTCCGCCGCGGGCTTGTCGCAATATATTGGTAAAACACCCTTCACGAGTTAGCCGGCATATGGTCGTCAAGACCTCTCGAGTGACAATTTTTTGTTTGGTGAGTTGGCGGAGATATGCAAACGCTGCCTGAAAACTTTCCTCTGAACGGACATAATAATCTTTGCCACGTCTATGATTGCTATAGGCTTCAAGCTGTTCGCACGCGACTAAGATTTCTCCCAATTGATGCATCCAGGCGGGGGCTGTGTCCAATTTTTCTGGATAATAATAATACAACATGACTCTTTCCATCCAAGGCGCCCATGTGATTCCTATGTCTGGCAAGGTGGTTTTTACCAGACGGAGATATCTTTTGAGGCGTTTAGCAAACCCTAATCGCATCTCAATGTGGTCTTTGACAACTGCGGTCAGTGAGAGCCCCTCTTTTTGAAGTTCATCTTTATATCGTGTAATAAAAGCTTGGGATTCTCGGCCATATGGTGTTTGGGGAAATTTGGCACGCCATTCCCGTGGTCTCGTAGGGATGTTCTTGTTTTTTGCCCATGACCAAATTCTGCCAAAGAGTTTCGAGTCCAGGCCCGCTCGTCCCATGTCATGCAGTAAACAAGCAACTTCAAATTGTTTAAGACGAGGAAGAGGATGGCCTAATGATTCGGCAACAGGGACACACATCCGTGCAGTGCGATGGGCATGGGCTTTGTCATAGCCGGAGAGCATTTTTTCGGGGAGCACTGGATGTGGAACATCATAAAATTTTAGGAGGGATGCAACTTGAAGTCTTGTAAGAAAAGTGTGTGATCGTTTCAAAACAGTAGCTGAGAACAAGAAGAGGTAAAATAGGAAAATATGTGTTTGGGATAGGAATATGGCTCAGGAAGTCATTTTACTCAGAATATCTTATCGATCTTGAAAGGGTCAAGAAAGATCAAGGGTCAGATAAAGACATTTTGGACGAGTCCGTTTACTCTTGCCCTGCTTCTTGTACAATGGTCCTAGGTGAATTTGCGATCGAAGAAAGTTGCGCCGTTTCTTCTATTGCTCATGACATTTTGAAGATTTCCACTATCGTAAGGTCGTATTGGAAATCATGCATTTCAAACTGAGATGAGTGATAGACTTTTTATGAGGGTTCTTTCGTGCACTATTCAATAAAAAAGATAATCCTGTGGGGGAGTCTTGGAGCGTTCGCTATCATTGGAACGCTCATTATCCTTCCGTGGTTTATCAATCCTGATTATTTACAGAATGTAGCGCTACAGCAAATTCGACAAGCCTTAGGATCTCATGTTCAAGTGGGTCGAACTTCGTTGGCTTTGTTCCCATCCCCACATATTTTTATTTCCGATATTGTGGTGAAAGAAGAAGTAGCCTCACATGCTGTATTTCGAGCCAAATCCATGAATCTTGAACTAGGAGTTGCGCAATTATTTCAGAAAAAACTCGAAGTCCGAGAGCTTGTACTTGATCATCCAGAAATTGAGATTCGTCGTGATGAGTTCGGTGTCTGGCGGTTTTTAGCGCATTCTCATGAAGGTTCGGCTTTAAGCTCTCTGGCTTCCTTCCTTGTATTAGGAAAGATTGAAATCACGAATGGAAAGATCATTGTGATTGATGAATCACCATCCGAGACTGTGCGAGGTGTGGTATTGGAAAATGTTGCATATATGTCAGAAACCTCTTACGACGATATGGCAGTCGTTTCAGCACTCACAGTATCTGGCAAACTTCGACAGACTCGAGATTTCGCGTTGTTTCAGCTGGCAGGTACCTTTGACGCAACGTCAAATATGCCCCTGGCCTCTAAGAATTCCCAGAATCTGGTTTTTGAAAAATTGGCGTTTACTGGGAATATGAGCATCGATAATATTGATATGAATCAATTGACTGAACTCGTTTCCAATGGAGATTTTTTTGCAAAATTTCCTGGAAGACTTGGAGCGAAATCCCAGATTACATGGATAAAGAAAGACACGACTTCCCAACTTCGTTTTTCTAATATTGTTTTGGCCAATCCTGCCATTACTCTTGCGGGTAATGCCACGATTGAAGGTCTTAAAGATGGGAATCACATGACATCAGTTTCGTTGCGTTCCTCAAGCCTCAACCTTGATGTTGTCCGAAAGGCCATCTCTGAAAAATGGTTGCCTGATCCCCTTCGTCATCTTTGGGAACAAGGTGAATGGGGAGGGAAATTGACCGTAGCAGATGCCAGAGTGACGAGTTCAACTCGAACCGATGTTGGCACATCCGTAACAGGAACGTTTCGACTCAATGAAGGATTTGTGTCTATTCCAAACTGGCCAATGATTGATCATGTTCGAGGTACGGTGGTAGTTGACCCAGATCGAATACATCTTACCGATACCAAAGGGACATATGACGGGATTCCTGTGGACGTAACCAAAGGGGTGTTTTTATTAAAAGATCCTGGTATGTGGGGTGATATTGAAATCGAAGGGCCGGTTTCTGCTGAAAAGGTGTGGAGTTTCATCAGCAAATTACCATCCTCTTCGGAAACCTCTGATTGGCAACGTTGGAAAGTCTCGCAAGGAACAGGCCGTCTTCGTCTCGCTTTTTCCGGAGAGATCTTGGACGGGTCAGGTTTGGTCTTTCAGCGTGGAGATTATGAACCCACGAATGTTGTCTTTCACATTCCTGGTCTGTCTTATCCTCTTTCGAATGCTCAGGGGAAAATTGCATTTTCTCCTGACAGTACAGTATTCGAAGGAGTTGAAGGACGTATGGGTCTATATCCCTTTACCCTGAACGGGACAATTGTCCATCAGGACATTCTTCGTTTAGAGCCATTGGTTATCACTGCCGGGATAGATGGGAAGGAACTTTTGCCTCCCTCATCTGAATCTAGTCTTCAGGTAATGGGGCCTCTTCATGCTTCAATGACGGTGCGAGGTCCAGTAAGCCATTTCAATTTCAAAGGCAAGATCGATGGAGAAGACGCAAGAATCAGCATTCCTTCTCTTTTGCGAAAAGAAGTAGGACAAGCCAGCATTCTAGAAATTGAAGGAGATTTTCATAGAAAAGGGCTTGTTCGACTTGAACGAATTGAATTAGCCATGTTACCGCTTCGTTTTCGCGGACAAGGCGTGGGACAAGTGGGGGCAGCCTGGAGTTGGAAAGGACGGCTTGATTCTGGTCCCATCTCAATGGGTGTCCTTCCGGAAAAAGTCCAGTTGTTTGGCAATGCCATTCAGTCGGGAATTTTAGAGATCCAATTAGACGGAAATGGGGTGGGGCAAGATTTGAACAAATGGAATATGAAGGGATGGGTGGCTTTAACGGATGGAGTAATGGCTATCCCTGGGATTCAAGAATCGGTTGAAAATGTCTTTGTTCGGTTACGTATTGCTAAGGAGTTATTGGAGTTAAAGCGAATGGAGTTTCATATCAAAGACAGTGAGGCGGTGGTGACAGGATTTGCGAAACAATGGCAGACGACCCCTCAGGTGAGCGTCTTATGGAATGCTCCACGATTTGACCTTGATTTGTTAATTCCAAAAAATGAACGGTCGGTGTTGCGCGATGGTGTTGAATGGTTAGCTACTCATGGAAAGCTAGAAGGATCTTTATTTATAGAGCGCCCTAAGTATTCCTCTTTTTCCGGCAAGTCCTTATCTGCTGTCGTCAAGGTTCATGACAACCTGGTGTCCATTGATAATATTCAGAGCATGGTGGAAGAAAATGGGAATATAAAGGGCCGAGTTTTTGTCCATCTTCCTCCTGGTAAGCCAGCAGCCGTGCGTGTTTCATTTGACGGCAAGGCACTCCCATTCGAAAAAATCTTAGCTGTCATGGGTGATGATCAGAATGTGGTTTCAGGCACCTTCAATATTCGTGGAAAGATTCAAGGACATGGACGTGATAAAAGAGGGATCATACCCACTTTGCACGGGGGAGCTGAGCTTTCCTTACGAGATGGCTATGTTCGGCAAGGAACGGTCTTCCCAAAAATACTGAAAATTCTTAATCTTCCCCACATACTTAGAGGAAAGGTGAGCTTTAAAAAAACTGGATTTCCCTATGATTCCGTTGACGCAACATTAAAGGTAGAAAGAGGGAATTTCTCAACAAAAGATTTTCTTTTGCAAAGTCCAGTAATGAAGGCTACGATCGCTGGAGCCTATGATTATAAAAGAGATCACCTGGACGGTATAGCAGCCGTCAGTCCATTTGGGGCCTACTCCAACATCTTAAAGTCAATCCCCCTGTTTGGAACAATTTTTTCTGGTGATCGGAAAGGGATTGCCACAGCCATGTTTAGCTTGATTGGGCCCTTGAAAGACCCCCTGGTAACGTATATGCCAAAGGAATCTTTAAAGAATGGGTTGACGGGACTTGCCCAACTAGCTTTTGATGTCTTAAAAAATACAGTTCTTGCGCCTGTTAAGGTCTTGGATGGGGTGAATAAGGTGCAGGGAGTGACTATACCCGAGTCCTCAGGCTCGCTGCCGCCAAACTTAGGCAAACCAGAAAGAAACCATGGAACAAAGTAAAAAGAAAAAATCGAATAAGGAGACCTTGAACAGATCTTGTATAGAAAAGAGTACAGGTCAATGTGCAATTCCTTGATATGGCAATCGGTCATGAAAGGTCACTGTGATGGTTCCTACAGTTGAATGGAAAGAGGCTCAGGTTCGGATCTTAGATCAACGTCGGTTGCCAGGCGAGGTCCGTTTCCTTGCTTGTGACGATTATGAATGCGTAGCTGAAGCAATTCGCGACTTGAGTGTGCGTGGCGCGCCTGCCATTGGAGTGACTGCGGCATTGGGAATTGCCCTAGGGGCCAGACAATACACAGAGTCGAGTTTTGCCGCGTTTGAACAGCATATGAATACTGTTTGTGAAACACTAGCTGCAACACGGCCCACGGCTGTCAATCTTTTTTGGGCAGTGGATCGAATGAAACAAGTATTGAGTTCCACGAAATCTCGTTGTGTTGAAGAATGCCAACAGCTATTAATAAATGAAGCCTTATCCATCCTTGAAGAGGATGTTCGTATCAATCAGACGTTGGGGAAATATGGTGCAGCATGCATACGAGATGGTGATACTATACTCACTCATTGTAATGCCGGGGCCTTGGCCACTGCTGGCTATGGGACAGCGTTAGGGGTTGTACGGGCTGCATGGGAGGAAGGTAAACACCTTCACGTATTTGCAGATGAAACTCGCCCAGTGCTTCAAGGTGCTCGATTAACGGCTTGGGAACTCCAACAAGATGGTATTCCCGTAACAGTGATAACCGATAATATGGCTGGAGCCCTGATGCAAAAGCAGCAGATTCAATGTTGTGTCGTTGGCGCTGACCGTATTGCAGCAAATGGTGATGTGGCGAATAAAATTGGGACGTATTCTGTTGCCGTATTAGCGAAAGCTCACAATATTCCTTTTTATGTCGCAGCGCCACTTTCGACGATAGATTTGGCCACGGTTGATGGAGATGCTATTCCCATTGAAGAACGGCATTCTTCTGAAGTGACTCAGATACATGGGAGTCGAACGATTGCGCCGGATGGAGTTTCCGTATGGAATCCAGCTTTTGATGTGACTCCTGCAAATTTAATTGCAGGAATTATTACTGAGCGCGGGATTTTGTCTCCTCATGAATTGCCAACCCAGATTACGCCGCACAAACTCGTGCGGTCCGAGTTTAAAGAATTTGGCTGAGGACTTTCGAAAGATCTAAAATATTATAGGGTTTTGCTATAACACCAGAAAATCCAAATTTCTCAAAACGCGCCATCACTGGATCATTAGAATAGCCACTTGAGACAATGACTGCTGCTTTAGGGTGTAACGCCTTAATTTGTCTAAGCGTTTCTTTCCCTCCCATGCCACCTGGAATTGTGAGATCTAGGATTGTCGCTACATAGGGCTTGCCTTCATGAAAGGCCTGACTATAGTCACTGAACGCTTGTTCTCCATCGCTAGCAAAATCGACCTCAAAGCCAAGATGCTGGAGCATTTGCCCAAGAACCTCTCTGATTTCTTCTTCATCATCCATGACAAGGATATGTCCTTTGCCGTAGACCAATTCTCGTGGGGCCTCATCCCGTGAAGTTTCTTTTGTAGATGAGGCAGGGAGGTAGAGCGTAAAACAAGCCCCTTGGCCAAGTGACGATGAGACCGTAATATGTCCCTCGTGCCGTTTAACAATTGAATAGGTTGTCGCTAATCCCAGTCCACTTCCTTTTTGTTTCGTTGTAAAGTAGGGGTCAAAAATTTTGGAGAGATGATCTTGAGGAATACCGATGCCTTGATCGGTGACGGAAACTCGAACATAGTTGCCTTCCTTGAGCGGAAGTTCTGATGATGACTCGATTGAATCATTCGCCACAGTGACATCAATCACACCGCCTTCGGGCATCGCCTGCTCCGCATTAATGACCAGATTTTGCAATACCTGGCTAATTTGCCCTTCATCGACTACAACGGGCCAAACCTGTTCGGGAATCTGCAGACAACAACGCACACTCGAGCCTCGTAATGCGAATTCTACGGTATCGCCAATAATTGAAGAGATTGATGTCGTGCTTTTAACTGGAGCTCCCCCCTTCGCAAACGTTAAAAGTTGTTTTGTCAAATCACGAGCGCGGAGGCATGCCTTTTCAGCTGCACTCAATCGTTCAACAACGGACGTGTTAGGGGAGGGGGCTTTGCCCGTGATCATTTTGGCTAATCCAATATTGGCAAAAACTGAGGTTAAAATATTATTGAAGTCATGCGCGATGCCTCCGGCCAGAAGACCAACCGATTCAAGTTTTGTGGCCCGTAAGCGTTCTTCTTCTAAGCGCTTTTGTTCTGTGATATCTCGTGTCACAATGACACCCTTAATCGTGCCTGTGCTGGTTCGAAATGGATGGATATGACTTTCAAACCAACGCCATTCCCCCTGTTTGGTTTGCAGTCGACAAGTCAAATCAATTTCTTGGAGTGATCGGATATGCGTATAAAATGATTCGGTGAGCAGTTGTCTTTCTTCAGGATACACGAAGTCAAAAAAGCTCTTCCCCAACATATCAGTAGAACTGTAGCCAAGAACAGCAGAACAATTGGGGCTGATATAGTGACATACTCCCTGATTGCTGATTTCAATGATTAAGTCATAGGCATTCTCTACGATGGCCCGGTAGCGTTGTTCACTATCTCGTAACGCCTCTTCCGTCTTTTTTCGTTGTAGCTCACTGGCGGCTCTGGCTGCAAAGATTTGTACAATAGATTTGGCGACATGAGGATTGCCAATTGGTTTCGGGCTCAAGACTAATAATAAGCCGATGATATGGCCGGCCTGTCCACGAAGGGCATTTCCCATATAACTTGTCACCTGCCATGAAGATAGTTCTGAGGTTGAAGGAAAGAGGGGAAAGGAAATATTATTCCATGTACAACCTTTTACGCTGCTCAACTCATTCAAAAGTAGGGGGGGCGGAGACCATATAAAATTTTCAAGAAAACTGCCATTTGCCAAAACCCCCACAGTTTGTGCCTCGGGCGAGGTGGAGTGATCAAGGTCTGCAAGAATCACATAGGGAGTATTGATTGCTTGGGAGAGGTCTTTTAGGAGGGCTCGTAAAAAGGCAATACTTCCAGGTGTTGGGTCACTTTGTGCAATTTTTCGTAGGGCTTCTTCAATCCGTTTTTGATCGGTAATATCTTTGACCACCGATATGGCACCCCACTGAATGCCTCGAGAATCAAATAAGGGATAGCAAGATACGAGGTAGTGCCCTTGCATTAACGGAAAAGATGTTTCGACAATGGCTGATAGTGCTCCGGCTAAAACGGTTTCCCAAGGTGGAGGACTTTGAGGAAGTTTGGTGCCGTAATAGGGAAAGCTATAATGCTGGCCGATGATGGGGCCTATGTGAGATTCGACCTGATCCCGAATCGCTCGATTGGCCCAAACAATCAGTCCGGTCTGATCTAAGATCATGACATGATCCGTTAACGCATCAAAGGCTTGCTCCCATTTTTCGGTTGTTTCCGAATGAGTAAATGGAGCCATATGAGGGAGGGTCTTATTCATAAAAAAAGAGAGTCCACATTGACGTTTAATCTTTATGATGTTGTTACCAAACCACGTTGGCAAAAAGCTCGGCGAGTTCAGGATCAAGGCTTTTCCCTGCTTCCTGACGGATTGTCTCTCGGGCTTCTGGCACCGGCATCACCTTGGGGCTATCTCTGTTGGTAACTAAATTATCAAAGGTATTGGCTAGACAAACGATTCGAGCAGGAAGAGGAATGTTGTCGCCAGCAAGTCCATCAGGAAATCCTGAGCCATCAAATTTTTCGTGATGGGAGAGAATAATTTGTTCTACGGAAGGGTGAAAGGGAATGCTTCGAATAAACTGTGCGCCGATTGTCGGATGACATGTCATCATTTCTTGCTCTTGGTCAGAAAGAGAATGGTTTCCGGCTATGAGACGATCATGAATCCCAATCTTTCCAATATCATGCAAATAAGCTCCAAGGTTGATGGCATCACGATCTTCTTTGCTTAATTGGAGATGTTCAGTCAATAACGAAGCATAAAAATTCACACGGCTTGCATGTTGGACTAATTCAGGATGCTTTGCCCCTAAGAGCGTTTCGATATTGGCCATGGCCGTTTTGACATCAATGCCTGAGACCCAGAGATTGCCTAAGGCTTGAAGAGCATCTTGAAGGGAAGAGAGTCGTTTGCGCCGCTCCAGTGCTTTTTTGATTATTTCTAATAATTCTGAAACATTAAAGGGTTTGAGAATATAGGCGGCTACGCCGTGACGGATGGCGTCAATGGCTGATTGCAATGTGCCATAACCAGTAATAATCACGACATCGACATCGTGTCCATTTTCCCTGATTTTGGCGAGAAGATCTGTGCCGGGTTGGTCTGGAAGTTTCAGGTCGAGTGTGACAAGGTCAATGGGATGCGTCGCAAGGATTTGCTCTGCGACTTCGGCTCGATCAACAGTATAGAGATTAAAATAGGGGGAAAGAACGAGTTTTAAGGCCTCTCGCGGACCTTGCTCATCTTCAACGATTAAAACATTTGACTGAGGGACAGAAGAGTCTGCAAGCTCTTTATTCATTCACTACTCCCTTTTCCAGTTATGGCACCTCATGAAGACGGATAAAAAAGCAATCATTCAAGAGAGAAAAAGAAATACCTGTTCTGGAAATTTTAGGAGAAGTGTCTATACTTTAAATATTACGTCTATTAGCCAAAGTTAACCTCCTTGTGAAAAATAATCTGCTATGAGCTAACAACGCTCATTGTGGCATATTTGTCTCTGAAAAAGCTATGGACGGATACCCGGCCGCAATTGAAACGCTTTATTTTTGACCTCAAGGTCTTGAAAAAGTTGTTGATACAAATCTTTCGCAACAAGATTGATGAGTCGATCCACATCTTGTGGGTCAAAAGTCACCACACGATCCGACCCTTTTGCTCCTAAGACCATTCTCACGGTACTTTCATCAATAGCATTGAGTGCCTCAAACCGAACCCTCATATCAACGATAATATCCGTGAACCCAAATCCACTCTTGGCATTGGCTTTCAGGGATAATACGGTTCCTGTGAGGGTGACGTCGCTTGACCCACTGTCTGCGCGAGAAGCCTGCCAAGGTCGTTGTTGCAGGTATTTGACGGCAAGGTTAGCCATTCCTTCAGAAATGTCTCCATCCCATGCATTGAAATGAGTAACTCCTCCCCAAAAATGTGTCCGAGCGCCAAGGCGAGTTTTTTCTGGTCTGACATCTTCAAAAGGTTCGACCAGGATTGTCAAATCCTGTTCTTCGCTCGTGGCGACGCTTGCGGGGTCTACCGACAGAGCGTGCGGTTCGAAATTGACGGTGTGCCCCGCACCTTGACACCCGGCCAAGAGAAGCGTGCCAACAATGCTCAGAATGAGTCGCATGCATGGAGATGGTTTGTTCACCAATTGATCCTCCGTAAATTGAGATGGGATGGGCGATGTTGACATCGACGTAAGAACATTCTCATAAATGAGAGGGGGATTTAAAAACGTATAAGAATCCTAAAGTTTTGAATATTCTAACCTAAAAAGGGAGTCAATTTAAATATCAAAGTCGCGCCGCATCCAGGAAGTTGTCTATCCCTTGACATTCTTCTAAATCCCTTGACAGTATCCTCTCCACGTATATTTTCCATTTCACGATTGAAAGATATTTGCTTATGTGGAAAAGGAATTTTCTCTTTAGGGCCAATGAAGCTGTCCCTTTAGAGCAAACCGAAAATGAGTTGTTTCATGATACCGATCCAGCTTTGGATAGCTCAGGGTTGGAAATGGACACATACCTTTCTGTATGGTTTCAAGGTGATGGGGATGAACAGGTTCCTACCATCTACACCAATGTATATGTTCGCACGGCCACATTAGACCCTGTGAAAAAAGTTGGATTTCTCCAACCCCTGCAAGGGCGGACCCATCAAATAAAAAATATGTTGTCTCCTCAACAGAAACAATATCTTCGCGATTGGCTATCAAAATCCTATCCGCTTGCTTGGCAAGAAGCCGAAGAACAATTTCAAATTATTTTTTCCGACTAATATCCCGCACTTTTTTATCGTGTTCTATGTATTCTGCTCAACTGAGGTGTCCAAGAAATGATTATTGTTGTGACTGTTCACCCAAGCTGAGTAATGTAATATGGATCTGACGACAAATGTGCTAATTGTTGGTGGGGGTGGAGGCGGTGCCGTTCTAGGAATCGCTTTAGCTAGAAAAGGTATTTCCAATATCGTTTTAGAGCAAGCGGCTGGACCTCCACAAGGTCTTCGGGGAGAAATTCTTCAACCCAATGGCCAAGCCTTGCTTCATAATCTTGGCTTGCTGGATACCTTACCCGCAGAAGCCTCGAAGCCGGTGAGATTTTTCCATTTTCTTAAAAGCGGAGGGCAGCGTCTATGTAGTATTGATTATGATATGCTGACTCCTCCCTTTAATCGGGCCCTAGTGATGTGGCCCAATGTTGTCCATCATAATATTCTTGATTGTCTTCAGAAAGAAAATCCTCAAGGGATCCATTATAATGCCAAATTTCAATCATTGTTGCGCGATGGCGAAAAAATTATTGGGGTGCAAGCTGAAATTGATGGTGTTACGGTTCAAATAGGCTCACAAGTGGTGGTAGGTGCCGATGGCCCTTTCTCTCGTGTTCGGAAGGCTTTGAATATATCTGCTTCTTTACACCGCTACCATGATAGTTACTTAGTAGCGGCATTAGACTCGCCCGAAGACCTGCATGAAGGGCAATATTTTGTCGGTCAACGAACTATTTTAGGGTTGTTTCCCGCTCCTGGTCAGAAGGTCTATGTTTTGTATATGGTTTCGTCAGATTCCCTGACACAGTTGAAAGCCCAAGGTGTGGCTCCTCTTCGAGAACAATGGAAAACGATTGCTCCAAATCTAGGATCGCTCTTTGATGCCTTTGAAGATTGGCAGCAAACTGCATATATGGGCACAGGGCGTGTTCGGGCAAAAACATGGGTCAAAGATCGAGCCATCATTATGGGGGATGCTGCGCATGGGATGAATCCCCATGCTTCCCAAGGGAGAATGCAAGCCATGGTGGATGCGATCACTCTTGCGGATGTCTTGGAAAACTGTGAGCAATCGCAGGATTGGTCTGCGAAGTCCCTTCAACCTTTTGAAAAAGCACGTCGCTCCCAAGTTACCATGTTACAACGGTTAGCAGATGAAGAAGTCTTTTTTTGGAATACCGGTAATCCCATTATGACGATGTTACGAGACCGTGTCTTTCGGACTATTGATTCCAATCCTCGATTGCAATATCAAATCCTTACTGCAACAGCAGGTTTACGGACAACTCCTCCGTTTGGATGGCTTGATCGCTTTCAAGCAGCAGGCTTCCTACCAGATCCTCGAGCCAATCATGTCCCTGCCCATACCCCATTTGGTTAGGGCTTTTTAGCGATGACGGTTGTCCCGCCTTTACAGTCATTAGATCTTCCTGAAGATGTTCAGGATGTTCTGACTCACTTTGTTGGCCAGATTGAACAACAGTGGCACCAAGACATGGATGGACTGCTTCTCTATGGTAGCGCTGCGAGAGGTGACTTTATTGCAGGCCGCTCGAATATCAACATACTTCTCATCGTTCAAAACGTATCCGTTGATCAATTACAACGTGTTGCACAATTGCATAAAGAATGGGGGAAGCATCAAATTGTGGCTCCGTTATTGATGGCAAAAGGTGACTTAGAAAGGGTGCCACAACTTTTTCCTTTAGAATATCTTCAAATGATCCAGCACTACGTAGTGTTAGCTGGACAAGATCCATTTGGCGAAGTTGATCTGGACAAAGCGAAATTGGGTTGGCAATGTGAACAAGAATTAATGGCGAATCTTTTACGCGTGCGACAACGATTTATTGAAGGTGAGGGGCGGAATGAGGCCATTCAAGCCTTACTGATCCTTTCTATCACCACTGTATTGTCTTGTCTTCGTGGGCTGTTATATTGCCTGGGGCATACTACCCAAAATAAAGATCTGAAGATCCTTGAAATGCTTCCGGACACAATGCAATTTGATTCGTCTCACTTCATTCAAGTGTTGAATATCAAAAGAGGGCTCAGTAGCCCTGGCTCATTAGAATGGACAAAGACCTACGACCGTTATCTACAAAGTCTGGAACAATTGATGGAGCGAGTTCAGGAGATTCACCTAGAAAGTTCGTGATCATGTTTGCCCGCCTCATACTCACCGGCCTCTTCCTCGGTAACATTCTGTTTTTCTCTTCGATTTCCTGGGGCGCCACCCCGGAAAATCTTCAATTTCCGACCCCACGTGGCTATGTGAGTGACTATGCCAATGTCTTAGATGACGAATGGTATGCTCAAATACGTGCAATCTGTAAAGATTTGGAAATGAATACTTCGGTAGAGATGTTAGTGGTTACGATTGAGACGATTCAATCATTTCCGCATGCCCAAGACTATGCAGCTCGGTTGTATAAAGAATGGCGGATAGGGACCGCTCAACAAGAGCGCGGTTTATTATTATTAGTCGCGAAGCAAGAGCAGCAAGCTGTCGTTGTTGTGGGGAAAAGCCTTATCCCTGCGATCACACCTCAAGCGTTAGATGAGATTTCTATAAACATATTACAACCCATGTTTCATTCCGGGGATTATGGGATGAATGTCTATCGTTCGGCTCTCACATTGGCGTCCATTGCTGGGAAACATCCGGTTCCAAAAGAAAAAATCCGTCCTACCAAAAAAGCCGGATTTTGGATGAATATCATAGCCGTATTTCTCATGATCTATGCATTATGGCGATTTACTCGTCCCGAACGACGGCACCCCTTTCCTCGTTGGAAACGCGGGGAGTTTTGGGGAACAGGCCAAGGAGGCTTTGGGGGAAATTTCGGTGGATTTGGTGGAGGAACTGGTGGGCAAGGGTTACGTTAATTCATATTCCTTATCCTTTGATTCACTGGGAAAAACCTTGAGAAGTGCATCCACCATACAAAGGTAGAACGAGAGATAGAGAGCCTATTCTCTTCTCTCTTACTTCCTCATTTCTTTTCCCTTTTCTCACCCTTTACAGCATCGTGTGATTTTCAAAGGTTAAAGTTCTTGTCATAATTTCCCCGTCTTCATAGGAAATAACTTGTCGAGTTGCCGGGAGATCTGAATGGCCGATTCGGATGTGTGTATCTGAAAAACTATCAACATTTTTCAATGACCGGTCGTTTGGAGAAAAATAATAGACCGTATAGCGGGTAGTCAGATGATGTTTATCTTCCGTCAGCGCACTCTCTTCCACATTAATAGTAAATGCTGCTTGAGGCATATTTCGGTTTATTTGAGTAATGCGGTTATCTTTAATCCGATACCAGGAACCCATGCCGTCTCCATGAATATGCACTCGCTGCCCTAATGGATGTTCTTCTTCGCCTCCTAATGTCAGAATATGTTTTCCGTCTGATTCTTGAAAATTACGGGGGCCTCGATGCACGGCAATCATGCCGATTTGATTTTGAGCCCAGGTTTGGATCTCATCATCATCAATTGTCACGGTCACATCTCGTGCTCCTTTGACTGTTACGGTGCCCTTCGTTTTTTTACCATTCACATTCACGCGTAAATCGGCTTGAAACCCTTTAAAGTCTGATTGCCAGCGTGCGGTTTTAGAAAAAGCCGTTTCAAGGAGTTCTCGGGCCTTTGGGTCGTCTAAAACGTCAGAACTTTCCTGTTGTTTCGTATCAGTTGTCATGATGCATACTCCTTACAGATATTCGAAATGATTAATTTGTTTGATAACCAGCAGAGCATTATAAGGCAGTCATTGGAGGTGGACAACCTGGCATAATGTAGGGTACAAGAAAATCCCCTCTCCAACAGCCATGGCATTAACTTTGCCTTCTTTATCGGCACGTGGCTTGACGTCCATTCACAACAAAGGAAAATCGCATGCATGTTTTAGTGACGGGTGGAGCGGGTTTTATTGGGTCGCATTCTGTAGAGCGGTTGCTTGAGTCTGAGATTCCGGTTCGTGTCTTCGATAATTTTTCTACCGGATCTCGGCAAAATTTGCCCACGCATTCGCTTTTAGAAATTCAAGAGGGGGATATTCGAGATGAATACGCAGTTCAGAAAGCCATGGAAGATATTACTCATGTATTGCATTTAGCCGCCAAAGTTTCTGTTCAGGCCTCTATTGACAATCCTGTCTTGTCAGGCTCGACCAATATCGGTGGATTTGTGAATGTGCTGCAAGCCACGCGTTCCTTCCGTGTCCAGCGCATGGTCTATGCCTCAAGTGCTGCGGTCTATGGCCAGCCGCAACGTTTGCCTTTATCTGAAACGGACGTCACTCAACCATGTTCACCATATGGTTTGGAGAAACTGGTGAATGATCAATATGCTGTCTTGTTTGCTCAAGAATTCAAGTTGTCTCTATTAGGACTTCGGTATTTTAATGTATTTGGGCCTCGCCAGGATTCTCAATCACCTTACGCAGGGGTAATCAGTAAGTTTATTTCTATGATTGAACAGCACAAGCCGCTTTGTGTGTTTGGAGATGGCGCACAAACGCGGGATTTCATTTTCGTGAAAGATATTGCGAATGCCAATGTCCAAGCTTTGCAACATGAAATGACCGGAGTGTGTAACGTGGCAACTGGGAAAAGTCACAGTCTGTTGAGCCTTATTGAAGACCTCTCACAATGTGTCGATCGGCCATTAGAAATTGTTCATCAGTCTGCACGGACCGGGGATATTCCATTTTCTGAAGCCAACATTCAGAAATTTAAGGATTTAGTGGATACCACAGCTATGACAGATTTGCCAGATGGCCTCCAAACCTTAGTACAAGAAACCCTCACGTCAAATTAACGGACCAATGTAAAAACTTCCCCCAATCGAGAACAGGTAATTTCACTTCAGCCTTCAACAGCATCTTATCCGCTTAATCTTACCCAAGACGTTATTTTTGACTGAAGAGGCTTTGAACCCCTGAGATCTTTAGCTGGGGTTTGCCGAATTCCTAAAACATGGCGGAGGGGGTGGGATTCGAACCCACGGTGGCTTGCACCACGCCGGTTTTCAAGACCGGTCTATTCGACCACTCTAGCACCCCTCCGGAATTCTGGGCTGATATTGTGTGGCTTATGCTGGGCTTGGAGGTTGAATACTTGTCACTCCATGCAGATAGGGTTGCAGGGCTTCTGGGATTGTAACCGATCCATCGGCTTGTTGGTAGTTTTCAAGAATTGCGACGACGGTTCGCCCAATTGCTAGTCCAGAGCCATTCAGAGTATGTAAAAATTGCGGTTTTTCTTTTTTCGCTCGGAACCGAATATTGGCTCGTCTTGCCTGGAATGCTTCAAAGTTACTACAGGACGAGATTTCTCGATACCGTTGTTGAGAAGGAAGCCAAACTTCTAAGTCATAAGTTTTCGTGGCTGAAAATCCTAAGTCACCTGTACACAGGGCCATAACGCGATAGGGTAATTGTAATTTTTGAAGTATGTTTTCTGCAGCTTGGGTTAAGCGTTCTAATTCCTCATACGACTGGTCGGGATGGACAAAGTTTACCAGTTCAACTTTTTGAAATTGATGAACTCGAATTAAACCTTGAGTATCTTTTCCATAGGAGCCCGCCTCTCGGCGAAAGCATGAGGAATAGGCAACATATCGAATAGGCAATTGAGTGGTGTCAAGTATGTCGTTTCGGTAAAGGTTGGTGACTGGAACTTCCGCAGTTGGAATGAGAAAGAAATCTTCGGCTGCTAAATGAAACGCATCTTCCTCAAATTTTGGTAACTGTCCGGTTCCTGTCATGCTAGAGCGATTGACGATAACAGGAGGCAAGACTTCGGTATACCCATGCTCTTGCGTATGGAGATCGAGCATAAAGTTGGCTAAAGCACGTTCCAGTTGAGCGCCTAAACCAATACCAACGGAAAAACGAGCTCCAGTAATTTTAGTAGCGCGCGGAAAATCTAAAATACCTAATGTTTCCCCAAGCTCATGGTGGGACCGGGGAGTAAAGGCAAAGATGGTTGGATCCCCCCATCGACGAATTTCCTGATTCTCTTCCTCGTTCTTTCCATGGGGTACAGAATCATGTGGTAGATTAGGGATGTTGAGGGCATGATTATGCAGCGGTTCTTCCGTGATACGGAGGTCCCCTTCCAGAGACTGAATTTGTTCTCGGATTTCCCGAAGAACTGCCATGTGTTCTTCTGCTGACTGTTTGTTTCGTTTCAGTTCGGCAATGCGCTCAGAACCTTGTTTCAGATGGTGACGTTTGTCTTCGATTCGCCGAATAAGGGTTCGCCGTTTTTCTGAAAGTGCTTGAATTGTATCCCATGGAACATCGGCTCCACGAGAGCCAAGTTTGGCTCTAAGGGAGTCTAGCTGGTCATGGAGTAAGCGGGGATCATGCATGGTTGCGTTGGAAGGAATTCGAATCTATCATGGGCATCCATAGCAGTCAATAAATAGCAGTGAGTTCTGAGGAGTGACTCATTCATTCACATGGGTATGACGTATCATTTTCCGTATGAAACCGAATTTATTATCCTCATCGTTCTGCTAATTCTAGGAGTCATCATTGCCAAGCGAATTATTCAAAAGCGCCGAAAGACAAGGTGACGGCCTTCATCCATTTCACTGCAATCTGTGTTTTCCATATCCGTGCAAGTAACTAGCACGAAGGCTCCTGTTACCTAAACTCATCGGCATTTATGTTATGTTGTGTTTTCGAAAAGTGCTCTCTATAATTCATCTCCATTTTTTACCAATTTTCTGTGAAAGGACTCATCTTGCCATCGTCTGATATTGCCAGAACTGATAATCGAGGTCCACGTGACCTTCGTCCAGTCAAAATTACCCGTCCGTTTACTAAATACGCAGAAGGCTCGGTATTGATCGAAATGGGCGAGACAAAAGTCGTCTGTACGGCTTCCGTTGAGGAAAAAGTCCCTCCATTTTTGCGCGATAAGGGGCAAGGGTGGATTACTGCGGAATATGGCATGCTCCCTCGATCAACGCATGATCGGATATCTCGTGAAGCTAGCAAGGGGAAACAAGGCGGACGTACCTTGGAAATTCAACGATTGGTTGGTCGTGCGCTTCGCGCAGTAACCGATATGCATCAAATGGGGGAACGGACTGTCTGGATTGATTGTGATGTTATTCAGGCCGATGGTGGCACCAGGACCGCCTCAATTACGGGTTCTTTTATTGCTTTAGCTGATGCCTTTTCCACGTTAAAAACTAAAAACCGCATTAAGCAATGTCCTTTACTAGACTACTTGGCGGCTATTAGCGTTGGCAAAGTGGCTGGAGAAATTCGATTAGATTTGGCCTATGAAGAAGATTCACAAGCTGACGTTGATATGAATCTAGTCATGACAGGCAATGGACGGATGGTGGAAGTTCAGGGTACAGCCGAGCATTCGCCATTTTCTAAAGAAGACATGGATGAATTTGTAACGCTTGGGTGGCATGGCATTCAGGATTTAGTCAATATCCAAAGAGGATTAATAGGAAGCCTGAACTAATTGGATCTGGGATGAAGACTGTGGTCTTGGCGACCAGGAATTTGCATAAAGTTCAAGAAATTCGAGCCTTGCTTGAGGAGTTGCCTATTAGGTTTCTCTCACTTGAGGATTTTCCTGATTTCCCTGAAATTATTGAGAATGGTTCAACTTGCCAGGAAAATGCTCTAAAAAAAGCCAAGGAAACTGCAGTGGCCACAGGCCATTGGGCCTTAGCGGATGATACAGGTTTAGAAGTTGAAGCCCTAGATGGTCGTCCTGGGGTGTATGCCGCTCGTTATGCTGGGGAAGCTGCGTCCTATGCAGATAATTGCCAGAAGCTGATCGCGGAACTAGAAGGAATTCTCCAAGAACAACGGGGAGCTCGATTTCTCACGGTAATGGCTCTCTCTGACCCCAAAGGCCAAACTGACGTTGTGCAAGGTGAACTGTTGGGCGAAATTGCCGATACCTTTTACGGGGACCAAGGTTTCGGGTATGATCCTATATTCTATGTACCGAAGGCACAGAAAACGTTAGCTGAAATGTCCTTGGCCGAAAAGAATGCGATGAGTCATCGAGGCCAAGCGTTGCGATTGGCCAAAGATCTACTTGTACGACGACTTGTTATCTCACCATCTGTCGGGGCGTAGCGCAGCCCGGTAGCGCGCCTGCTTTGGGAGCACCTGAGATGGGATTGTCTAAGTGTATGATAAGACGCGAAATCCCTCGTTATTATTGGTGATTCATCGTTTTGCCATTTGCTTCTGTTAGTCAATTCTTACCTCCTTTTGTCCTCATTTCGCTCTTTTTCTAACACCTATGTAACACTAGATTCTGACGCCTGGTTGAGCCCCCGATGGTCGACGACTGTTTTCACGAAGTGCGAGACATCATGCGGGACATCGGAAGCACCGTATGGTCACGGAGCCACTTATCCAGAAGCGTGCGATCAAATTTTGTCAACCGCCCGACTTTGAGGTAGGGAATCCGTCTTTGGGAGACCATGGTGTAGATCGTGTGGACGGATAAACCGGTATAAGCTGCGGCTTCTTTAATGTTGAGTAGGTGATGTTCATGCACATGTGGTATGCGCGCCGTGCCATTCGATTGGGGTTTGCTATGGCGATTGGTCATCATGTCCTTCCTTTATATTTGAGTGTGTCTTCAGCCAAGTGTTCACCATGGGTCTCTGTTAACAGAGCAGTATTATGAATCAGAAAAGCCAAGGTGAATACGATCGCTTGCTATTATATTACGTTCTTGCATGTCGATTGAGAGGAAGTGAGGTGGAGTAAAACTGGGATAAGTGAAACACGACTATGACGGTCGATAAGGTTCAGCGGCCTTCTAAGCTCTCACCTCATTAATAACCGCTTGGAAACTTTAATGTTTCCAACCGGTTATTTCTTTCCTGTTTGTGTGGCGCGGGGTGAAATAGGGGTAGTTTTGGGTGCTCGCGGACACAACCACGGGCACAACACAGACATCTCAAAATCATATCCGAGTCAGATGGTTAACTGGTTAATTGCCGAACCCTCCGACAGTGCTCATCATGTTCCTGCACTCCATTAATCAACCCCTTCTTCTGCTTCACCCAGGATGGTTCCTTTATATGCTAATCCCAGATTTACAATGGTCGTGGCCCCCAAAGAATAGAGGCCGCTCCAGCAAGGCAAATCCCGGCTCCAACAGCATCCCATCGATCAGGGATGACGCCTTCGACAGCCCAGAGCCACAACAGGGAGGCCGCGATGTACACTCCTCCATAAGCAGCATATGCCCGTCCTGCAAAGACTGCTTCGGATCGAGTTAATAACACCCCAAAGATCACCAGGCTCACAGTACCCACTAATCCCCACCAAGGCGACCGGCCCAACCGGAGCCACGTCCAGAAGGCAAAACATCCACCGATTTCAGCCATCGCCGCTCCGATGTATACCGCAACAGTGTTCATTGTTGTTTCTCCTCAAAGAGTGCATCAATAATTGGGCATTCTGGAACCAACCCTCCATCACATTGAGATGAAATGTTCCGAAGAGTTTTTTGAAGTCGTTTAAGATCTGAGATCTTCCTTCCAACATCCTCCAGGTGTTTCTCCGTTATCCTTTTTACCTTCTGACACGTGTACCGCTTACCGTCCACGAGCTTTAAAAGGGTACGAATCTCGTCAAGCGAAAATCCCAACTCCCGGCTACGCCGAATAAATATCAGCCGCTTAACTTGATCCGCTCCATACAGCCGGTGGCCCCCTTCACTGCGCGAGGGCTGGGGCAACAACCCAATTTTTTCGTAATAGCGAATGGTTTCAATGTGACATCCCGTCTTGTGAGACAACCCACCAATCGTCACCATGATTTTCTCCCTAAAAAACTTCTTGCATCTGTAGTTACTACAGGTTTTATCATGGTTCTTAGGGAGGAAGAAACCCATGCTGAAAGGAAAAGGGATCTATGCTGCCGGAGGGTTGACGGGAGCCATTTTAGCTTCCACATGTTGTATTGCGCCGTTCGTCTTGCTTCTGCTTGGCATCAGTGGCGCGTGGATGAGTCATTTGACGGCCTTGGCTCCGTATCAACCGATCTTTCTAATAACCAGCCTTGGGTTTTTGGCTGGCGGGTTTTGGAAGGTATACGGGAAGCCCAAAGCCTCCTGTGATGAAGGGTCCTCTTGCGGTACAGCTCAGTCAGACAAAATGGTCAAAGTTGCTTTGTGGATGGCCACGCTCCTCATTGTGACCGCGATTGGTGTGGAACGGTTGGGGCCATTATTTTTGTGAGGGGCGAAGCGATGAAACCATTATGTGCCATTCTAGGTATGTTAGGACTTTTGATGGTCCCAGGACCCGTCCTGGCGAAAGAACAAACGGTCACCCTTACCGTGGAAAACATGACCTGCTCGTTGTGCCCGGTGACGGTACGAAAGGTATTACAGGCCGTCGAGGGTGTTCATGAAGCCAACATTTCTCTCGAACAGAATAAGGCCGTCATCACGTTTGATGATGGTCAAACGGATGTCGAGACGTTAATCACCGCCACGACCAATGCGGGATTTCCATCAGCATTAGCCCAGGAGGATGAACGGTATGATGATTGAAACCAACGATCTTAACTTGGGGTCTACGATTACCTGTCCTGAATGTGGATTTCAAAAACGTGAAACGATGCCCGTTGACTCCTGTCGGGTGTTTTACGAGTGCCAGGGGTGCAAAGTGTCTCTGCGGCCCAAAACCGGGGATTGTTGCGTGTTCTGTTCGTACGGGGACGTGCCGTGCCCCCCAATTCAGGAGTCGCGCCACATGGGCTAGAGGTTCCTTCAATGTGAAGCCCGGTTCTTATGGGGTAGGCCATGAAACTAGCGTCAGCCATGATATTGTTTTGCGGGATTGTTCTCCTCAGAACGGTTCTATCAGCAGAAGGATCAGGAACGTATCACATTACAATGGAACAGCCAGCTCCGTACTATTCTCCTATGGTTGCAACCGTCCCGGCTGGGTACCGTATTCAGTGGATCAATAAAACTGCCACAGCCCACACCGTTATGCACAATGATTGTCTGACCGAAAATGTCTGTACTTTTGATTCAGGTGCGGTTGCTCCTGGAAAAAGCTTTACACTTTCTTTTCTTCAACCTGGGACCTACCCTTATTACTGTCGTCTGCACCCGATCATGCGAGGAGTTGTCAGAATAATTGAGCCATAGGCCAATGAAAAATGGCTTAAAGCAACTGGATCGCTCATAGACTAATATTTATCACTGGCGTTAATGTTCGTGCCGATGATGCAGATCTGATGCATGCGCATGTTCATGACGAAGAGGAACATGGCGATGTAAGTGCGCATGAGGCTCCGTCACTTCCTCTTCGTGGTGGTGTTGATGATGGGGATCTGTGTGGGTGTGGACGTGGTCGTGTTCGACTCCTACATGGTAATGCATGTGGCTATGATGTTCCCTCATGAGAAGAACAACCCCAACTGCCATGATTGCCGCAGCGACATAATCCTCAAATGCCCATCTTTCACCTAGAATGGGGACCGCAGCCAGTGCCCCGATAAAAGGGGCTGTGGCAAAGAAGGCAGCTTCTCTTGCCGCTCCGAGAATGCGAAGCGCATAAATGTCCAGAACAACACTTACTCCATATCCCACAAACCCTAAGGCTAAAATGGTTATGGTTATCGTTATACTAGGAAACTCGTAGCCCAAAACCCATGAAAGCATCAGTGTGAATCCCCCGGCGCTCAAGCCCTTAATCTTCCCGACCGCAAGAGGATTCCGATGTGAAAGATGCTGGGTCAAATTGTTATCGACGGCCCAGCACAAGCAGGCCCCACCCATACTCATCACTCCCAACCAATCTGCGTGAACTTCTCCGGGGCTGTAACTAAAAATTCCAGTCGCCGCAAAAATAAGAACGGCAGCACCCACCTCTCGCTTGCCCAGATGTTCACGAAATATTGCTACAGCCAACAAAACTGTTAAAGGTGCCTCAAGGTTGAGCAAAAGCGATCCGACCACGGCGGAAAGCCGTTGAAGCCCGTAGAGCATGAGGATTGGTCCGAGGATTCCACCGGCCACAATCGTTCCTAGTAAAAGGCTAAGGTCCCCCTTTTGAAGCGGGGTTTCACGCTGATAGGAAACAGAATTTTCATTTACAGAAGGTGCGAAAAAGATTTCCAATAGAGCAAGGCCTATCCCAGCCCCCACATACAACAACCCTGCAACAGTAAGTAGTTCGGAATTTGGGAGGACAATTTTGATGAGTGGGGTGGTGAGGCCAAAAAGCAGGGCTGCGCCTAAGCCAAAGAGCGCCCCTTTCAGGCGATGATTGAGAAATGAGGCCGAAGACATCATAAATAAGTTACCTGTTGAACCTGTTATTTCACAATTGAAAAGCGACTTGCGCAATACCCTCAGGTAGGACAATGGACAATTTTCAAAATAAGTTAGTGGCTATGGCCGTGAGAGCCCGGCTCTGGTTCGGGTTCGGAAGTCACCTCTCCATACCGACGGAAGGGTGGAGCATTTCGGAACACGGAATTACGGGGTTCCAGTTTAACTGCCTTCATAAAATGTTCGCGTGATTCTATATATCGGCCTTGTTTAGTGAGAGCCAACCCAAGATTGTAATGGGCTTCAGCCAGGGATGGCATAGACTTGATCGCAGTTCGATAGTGTTTCTCCGCATCCTTCCACCACTGTCTGTTGAAAAAGCGATTTCCTTCGTTCATGGCTTGTTTGGTTTGAGCGTCAGCATATCCAGGTGGTGGTAAAACTTCGTTTTGATGTTGGTGATCATGTCCCGCGCATCCCATTACCAACGAAACCCAAACCAACAGGCTAGCCAAATACTTATACTGTTTATTTCTCATGCCCATTGCGCCTACTCCTTCGCTGTTTAGTTTAATCTTCAGTCATCAAATCACGTTTATAAAGGGCAGAAGCCCTTCCTCTTAATGACTTGAAAGGTTGCATCGTTTCTCCTATGAGGCCGACAATTGCAGTGGCTTCCGCACCCGTAACCCATTTGCCACAGCCAGAAGCTCGCTGACCTCATGAATGAAGACGGCTGCGGCCACGCTCATGACTCCCAGTAAAGCTGAAGGGATCAGGATGGCGAGGAGAATGAGAGAAAAGACAATGTTCTGCCGACTGATCCTGCTGACTTTACGGCCCAGCCGCAATGCGTGAGCGACCTTTCTTAGATCCTCAGACATAAGGGCCACATCCGCCGCCTCGATCGCCGCATCACTGCCCATCGCCCCCATCGCCATACCACAGGTTGCTGCTGCAAGGGCCGGCGCATCATTGATCCCATCCCCCACCATCAGTACTCCACCAAAGCGGCGTTCAAGTTCCTGCACAGCTCGCACCTTTTCCTCGGGACTCAGGCTGGCCCGAACGTCGTCAATGTCAAGTTCACGAGCGACCGCCTGGGCGGCAAGTTCATGATCACCGGTCAGCATCGAGACCTGAATACCCATCGTGTGAAGTTCGCGGATCACGTCCTGCATCCCGGGACGAATTCGATCTTGGAGAGCCAGCAAGCCATGGATAGCGTCACCATTGCCAACCAACACGACCGTCTTCCCCTGCGCTTGAAACTGGTGGGCCGCCCTTTCAACCTGCTGTTCCCACTTGGGACCTAAGTTTTTGAAAAGATCCCACTTCCCAACATACCACTCGGTTTGACCAATAATCGCTTTGGCTCCCGTTCCAGTCAGGGATTCGAAGTCACGGACTTCGGCAGGAGCAACTCCCTGAGCTCGCGCTCGATCGACAATGGCCCGGGCCAGCGGATGCGCGGAAGCGTATTCCACCCCCGCCGCGAGTCTCAACAATTCATCTGTAGAACAAGCAAAGGGGATGACGTCGGTGACTATAGGGACACCCTCCGTAAGCGTTCCAGTTTTGTCAAACGCGATCGTCCGAATAGAACCGAGATGCTCTAAGTGTGCACCGCCTTTAATCAAGATACCTTGTCGGCCGGCCGCACCAATGCCCGCAGCCATGGCCACAGGCATGGACATCACCAGTGCACAAGGTGCAGCAGCCACAAGCAGAACGACAGCGCGAACGGCCCATTCGCCGGAGGGGAGTCCCAAAAGCCAGGGGACCAGGAGAAACAGAAGAGATGCTCCGAGGACCACGGGGCTGTAACGGCGTCCAAACCGCTCGATCCACTGCTGAGTTTTTCCTTTCCGTTCTTGAGCCTCCTCCACCAGATGAATGATTTTGGCTAAGGTATTATCTTGGAACGCCGCTGTCGCCTCCACCTCAAGAGCCCCTTGGAGATTCAGCGTACCGGCAAACACCAGCATGCCGGGTTCTTTGTCCACTGGAATGGATTCGCCAGTCACCGCGGACTCATCGAGACTTGACGTTCCAGACTTCACGAGGCCATCAGTTGGAACGGATTCGCCAGGTCGTACAAGAAACCGGTCGCCCGACTGCAACGCCTCAGCCGCAATGGTGACCTCCTGACCCTCGCGGAGCAGGTGCGCCTCCTTCGGAGCCAAATCCAAAAGAGCCCTGATAGCCGAGCGGGTGCGGGCATAGGTATACTCCTCCAATCCTTCAGCCGCCCCGTAAAGAAATACAAGGAAGGCAGCTTCATCCCAGAGCCCAAGGAGACCAGAACCCACCGTCGCAGCAAGCATCAAGAGATCGATTCCAATCTCATGCTCTGTAACGAGTTCTTCCACGGCTTCCCGAGCCCAGTGGTAGCCGCCCAAGGGTATCGCCACAACATAAAACGCGAGTTCAACCTGCTCTGTGATGAATCCCGAGTGGGCAAGGACAAATCCCACTCCAGCTAACACGCCAGCCAGGAGGGCATTTCGCAGGATGGGGTATTCCCACCATTGGCCTTCAAATTCATCGTGGTGATTCTCTTCTTGGGGCATAATCGAGGTGTCCATCATTTTGTTAGAGATTTGTTCATTTGAAGTTCTTATAAATTTTTCTCTTTTTTAGTGTCGCGTAGTTTTTTCGTGAAACGGCACAATTAGTGTTTCTTGATCCAATTTGTTCCTCTGCTCCCATAGCAATGTTCCCAGGACAATCAGGTTTCGATTGATTCTTGCAAACCCTTTATTCAAGATCTTTCCGTTTTTCCTCGAACTCTTCCTTATTAATCTCTCCGCGGGCATAACGTTTTTTCAAAATTTCCAAGGCCGACTCGCTTTCTTGAGGAGTTGCCCCTTCACTAGCCCGGCTCATTAGCTCCTTGCCTAAAAAGAAAATTCCCAAAACAACCAGAATCCAGAATACAATCATAAAAAGAGGCCCAAACCCCCATCCCATTCCCGGCATCCACTCGTGCATGACATTCCCTCCCTACTACTTTATGTTTTTTGCTTCATCATGCATGAAAAACTTTAAGAGCAGTCATTTCAAGGGACTCACTTCGAACAGGCCTATCCTTTTCTTACTTTCGATACCCTGTTGCTCACCAAGCTTTCCCCAAAAAGCATTTAGCGCACCCACGAAGTCTTCGGTTCAGCTAAGGTCTCATGTGGGTGCGTCCTAATCCGAATCGGCCCCTATGGTCTCCGCTAGCAGAATGGATTTAAGGTAAAACGATCCATCCGTGACAACGGCTTCCCCGTCCTTTAAACCTTGAAGAATTTCGATATCAGGCGGGACCGGCGTCCCAAGGATCACTTTCCGCACCGCGTAAGTCCCTGGCTCTATCTCTACAAAGGAAGTTGCCTTCTCCTGGATTTGCTGAATGGCTGATTGGGGAACTAACAGGCTTTCTTGCTTGTTTGATGAGGGAATCCTAATGCTAACAGTCGCAAACATGCCCGGCCGGAAACGACCGCTGCGGTTTTCTATCTCCGCGTGGGCATGAACGGTCCGCGTGTCTGGATCCAGTAGATTCATGAGGTGGGTCAGGGTACCTTCGACCCATTCGTTGGGGTACGCATCCACCATAATTCGAATCGTCAACCCTTCGGAAATATGAGCCAGATCCTTCTCGAAAATGTCCAACGACACCCAGACGGTGGTCAGATCGGCCAGGGTAAAAGGGACGTCAGTCGGTCGAATTACCTCTCCCATTGTGATATTCCTGGTCACAATGGTTCCAGCAAAAGGAGCGGTAAGATGGAAATATGACAGCGGCTGATGCTTTGCATCCCACTGCATTTCCTTCATTGCCTCTTCGGGGACCCCAATCATCCGTAACGCTTCGCGGGTGGCCCGGTAGGAAGCAACGCTTCTTTCAAATTCGCCTTTGGCGTCTAGAAAATCTTTCTCCGAGGAGATGCGTTGTTTGAAAAGCCGTTGCTCTCGCTCAAAGTTTCGTCGTGCAAGTTTGAGATTAACACGTACTTGGAGAAACTCTGCTTTTTTTTGTCCCAGCTCAATGCTATCGAGAATAGCCAGCGTTTGGCCCTGCTCAACCAAGTCGCCAAGTTCAGAAAAAACCTGGATGGCTTTCCCTTCGATTCGAGGGCTGATTTTTGCAAGCTTATATTGGTTTGGCTCGATGGCGCCTGTCACTTTAATTTCAGGTAGAACCGTTTGCCTTCTAACAAGCTCAGTTTGAAAAGTCTGCCCTGTTAACGCTTCTGGTGAAAGTGAGATCTGAGATGGGCTATTCTTTTCGTGGTCGGGGGTTTCCAGAGTAGCCTTCTCACCAGCGACTTCTAAAGTTTCGGAAGGGGTTTCCTGACATCCTCCGCCAAATAGCCATGGGATAATCAGTAGGAACAACCAACGATTCTTTCTCATCGCACGCTCTTTCTTTTAAATAAGCTCGCCGACAGTTTACAGAAAATCTGCCTTAGGTTTCGCCGAACCACCTCTCCATGTGTCCATCTCGTCGTTTTCGCCAAACGTGACATACCTTTTACATTCCAAAACCTCCACTAAGGGGTCCTGCCCTGAAAGGCAGTCGGTTTTCCCCGCCATCAAAAGAATTGGCTCTAAGAATTTTGGATTGGGGGCTTAGTGGATAACCAGGTCGAGGTGACGTGGTATCAAATGCGAAGGACAGAGATCAGAAGAAGAATGTCGGGAGAAGGGGCATAAGCGCCAAAAGGGGTAGCACCGTGATGCACACTCGCAACTTTGAGGCCACACACGAGAGAGGAGTCCTCGCAAGTTGGCATAATATCACTTGCAGTGGTTGGGGTTACTTCTGGAGTTTTGTGAACAACACCCATTTTAAAAGTATCACAAAACGGCTGCGCCACATCTTCACTGGGTCTTGGGCAGTCAAGGCCCAGAATAGAAGACACATCGTCGTTTATGGGTACCAGGCAAGCGTACGCACTTAAGCCCGTAAAGAAGAGTACAACGGCCATGAGGGTGGCCAGAAAGGCGCGTTTATTTTTCATTGAGTAGGACTTCCTTTAGAAATTCATTTTACCGACCATTTCTCTTTACATCAAATAATTGGAAAGTCCTTCTCTGATATTTTGTCAGAGATTTGTTCATTTGAACTTCTTATAAAATTTTCGCTTCTTTAATGCCGCCTTCGTTTCTTGCGATACAGACCCTTTCCTTTTGCTCCACCACTCATCTCTACAATGAAATAAATGACATAAGAGACAATCCACAAGATGCCCAGGATCCAGAGCTCAATCATAAACAGGAGACCGATTCCCCATCCCGTTACGGGCATCCCCTCGTGCATGGCTCCCACACTTTCACGCGATCACCCTCGAGCAGAGCATTAAATGCTTTCATTGGACTGGTCCGAAGTGGTCAATGGTTCTGTTCGCCTTCCTTTCCACGACTCTCGCCATCGTTCCTCCCACACATAGAGCGTTGGCAACACCAGAAGGGTTAAAGCCGTGGACGTGAACAGACCGCCGATCACCACGGTGGCCAGTGGTTGCTGCACTTCAGCCCCGGCGGAAGTTGAAATGGCCATGGGCAAAAATCCGATAATGTCTGTTAATACCGTCATAAGCACGGGGCGGATACGGACTAACGCACTATGTGAAGCGGCTTCCTCTGCCGAATAGCCTTGTTTGCGAAGGTCCAAGACATACGACATCAACACCACTCCGTTTAAAACCGCGATGCCAAACAACACAATAAATCCCACACCGGCGGAAATTGAAAACGGCATGCCGCGAATCGCCAAAGCGAAAATTCCACCAGTCGCGGCCAAAGGAATATTTAAGTAAATAAGAAGGGCTGGCCTCACGGAATTGAAGGTGGTATAGAGCAACACGAAAATCAAAAAGAGCGCTAACGGCACAACAATGGCCAATCGTAGGGAAGCTCGCTGCAATTGCTTGAATTGTCCTCCCCATTCGATCCAATAGCCTTCAGGCAGCTTCACCTGTTGCTCAACGGCCTGTTGCGCGTCGGCGACAAACCGGGCCAAATCCCTGCCGCGCACATTTGTTTCCACACCCAACCGCCGGTGAATGTTCTCCCGGCTGATCTGCGCAAGGCCCGTCTCAATTTTGATGGCAGCGAGTTGACTGATCGGAATCAGACGGCCCTGAGGATCAGCGACCCGAATATCTTGAATCCGGTCTAAGCTCTTTCGATCATTCGGGCTAAATCGAACCTGAATAAAAAACCGGCGATTGCCTTTGACCACTTGACCGACGGTACGCCCACCCATGGCTCTGACCGTATCGAGAATCTGCGAAGCGTTGATCCCATAGCGGGCAATCGCCTCTCGATCGATGATCACCCGGAGATAGGGCAGGCCTGCGACCTGTTCCGCCTTCGTGTCTGCGGCCCCTGGCACCTGGGAAACCACTTGGACGACCGCATCACCGATTTCCTTCAGTTGGTTCATATCCTCCCCAAAAATATTGATGGCAACTTCGGAGCGAACCCCGGCGATCAGCTCTTGAACCCGAAGCTCAATGGGTTGCGAATAACTAAACTTGGTTCCCGGCACCGCCTTTTTCAGGGCCGCGTCATAGGCCTGGATGAGCTGCTCCTTCGTCCCGGCTGTGGTCCATTCCTCCTTTGGTTTCAACAACACATAGATATCGCTGATTTCCACCCCCATGGGATCGGTGGCGATTTCTGGCCGCCCGGTTCGGGAAATCACAGAAGTCACTTCCGGAAATTGTTTGAGAACCTGTTCAATGCGGGTGGTGTTTCTCACGGATTCCTCAAGGGAAACACTTGGCAAGCGCCAGGCTTGAAGGGCAATGGAGCCTTCATCCAGTTTAGGGATAAACTCTGCGCCCATAAAAGAGGCCACACCCAAGCTACCAGCAAACAGGGCGGCGGCCACCCCACCAGTGATGAGAGGGTGATGCATGGTTCGGGAAAGAATGGGGCGATAGATTCGTTTGACCTGCTGGATAATCCAGGTTTCCTCTTCCTTCACCCCCTTCCGCAGAAATAAACTTGCCAAGACTGGGGTCAGGGTAAACGCCAACACGAGCGAAGCGACCAGAGCAAAAATGACGGTCATGGCCATGGGAACAAACATCTTCCCCTCAATGCCCTGCAAGGTGAGAATGGGCAAATAGACAATGATGATAATTCCCACGGCGAAGAAAATAGGACGCAACACTTCCCGACCCGACTCTTGGACGATCCGGTGCATCTCCTCGGCCGTCATCCGAGCAGAATGTTTTGTCTTTTCTTGCTGAATGGCGATATGCCGGACGATGTTTTCGATCATGACGACCGCTCCATCGACAATGAGTCCGAAGTCAATCGCCCCTAGACTCATGAGGTTCCCGGAAATCTTCGCAGTCACCATTCCCGTAAAGGCCACCAACATGGATAAGGGGATCACCACGGCCACAATCAGTCCTCCCCGGAGATTCCCTAAGAGCAACAGCAGGACAGCCACCACGAGGATCATTCCCTCTGTAAGATTCGTGGCAACGGTAGTGATAGTCTTGCGGACCAAATCGGTCCGGTCATAATAGGGATCAATGATGACGCCTTCGGGTAAGGATTGTTGGATCTGTTTAAGTTTCTCTTTGACCCGATTGACGACGACCCGCCCATTCTCCCCGATCAGCAGCATGACGATGCCGGTGACGGCCTCACCTTTTCCATCTCGGGTGACCGCTCCTTGACGAACCATGGGAGCGAACCGGGCCTTGCCGAGATTCCGGATATAAATCGGCGTGCCATCATTCCGGGTGGCGACCACGATATTTTCGATGTCTCGAAGGGTTTGGACAAGCCCTTCTCCACGGATTAAATATTGCTCCTGCGCATGTTCAATGTACGATCCGCCTGCATTGGCATTGTTCTGCTCAAGAGCCTCAAAGATTTGCCCGATGGCCAACTCATAGGACACAAGCTTCGATGCATCGAGCTGGATTTCATAAGTCTGGAGTTCTCCACCATAGGTATTGATTTCGATCACTCCGGGAACCGAGCGGAGTTGAAAGGCGATATCCCATTCCAAGATGGTCCGCAGTTCCATAAGCGAATACCCGTCTCCCTTGACCTCAAACTGGTAAATCTCTCCCAGGCCGGTGGAAATAGGCCCCATTTCGGGTGTTCCTAACCCTGTAGGGATCGCTTGGCGTGCTTGGGGCAAGCGTTCCATGATCAGACGCCGGCAAAAGTAAATGTCCATGCTTTCATCAAAATAAATGGTGACGGCGGATAACCCAAAGCGCGAGACCGAGCGAATCAACTCGATCCCGGGCAGGCCCGACATGGCTGTTTCCACTGGAAAGGTAATAAACTTTTCGACTTCGACCGGACCGAGACCCGGTGCGTTCGTAAGAATTTGCACCTGATTAGGCGTGACATCGGGGACCGCATCGATGGGCAAGACGGTCATCGAATACACCCCCACGGCGACCAGCAACGCCACAAAAACTAAAATGAGGAATCTATTGCCTAAAGAAAACTCAAAGATTCGATTCAACATCGCATCGTGTCTTCTTTCCGGTAAAACGTTAGTGGGAGCTTTCCGTTAATGCGAATGCCCGCCGAGTTTCTCTCCCAATATGACAGACTTAAGATAGAACGACCCTTTGGTCACCACCCGTTCGCCTTCCTTCAACCCGGTGAGAACTGCGACGTGGCGATTCTCTGCCGATCCAAGGGTCACTATCCTTCTTGTGTAAGTCCCTGCTTTTTCCTCAACGAACGCGACAGAATTGTCTTCAATGCGTTGGATGGCGTCTTGTGGAACAACAAGAGCCTGTGTTCCTTGGGAGGCCGCACTCGCGATTGAGGCTCTGGCAAACATCCCTGGACGCAGGCGACCGTCAGGGTTGGGAATCTCCACACGAGCTTCAATGGTTCGGGTATCCGGATTCACGAGATTTCCCAAATACACCACCGCCCCATGAAAGGTCTCACCCGGATAGGCATCCACGGTAATGCGGACATCGGCTCCCGCGCGAACCCCAGCCAAGTCTTTTTCATAGATGTCGAGAAGAATCCACACCGTCGTCAGGTCGGCGACCGTAAAGGGTTTATCCCGGGGAGTAACCATTTCTCCCGGGCTAATATGCCGCGCCAGGATTGTCCCACCCTGGGGCGCCTTGAGAGAAAAAGATGAAAGGGGATGGTGCCCCCCTTTTTTCTGGATAATCCCCTCAATGTCCTTGTGAGACAGTCCGACCATTTCCAGTGCTTCAAACGCCGCTTGATAGGCCGCGACACTCTGCTGGTAAGCCCCTCGGGCATCAAGAAAATCTTTTTCCGACGAGATCTTTTGCTCGAACAGCCGTTTTTCTCGTTCGTAATTGGTTTTGTTAATGAGGAGGGTGGTTCGCGCTTGTCGGAAGGTGGACTTTTTGGAACCCAGCTTAATACTGTCGAGGACCGCCAATATTTGGCCGGGCTTCACCAAATCACCGAGTTCGGCGATAACCTTGACCGCTTTTCCTTCGATCCGTGGACTCACATGGGTCAGCTTATACTCGTTTGGTTTGATATTAGCCGTAGACTGAATCGCTACTCTGACCACTCGTCGTTCAACAACGGCCGTCTGAAAGGTTTGACCTTCAAGCGCCTCGGGAGCGACGGTGATTTCGTCGGAGTGCTCCTCACCCCCTCGTTCGGCAGATTCATGGCCCTGTTCATCGGGCGCATGCCTCTGTTCTTGTTTCGTAACGGTCCCTTCAGTTGAAGGAGCCGTCGGGCTCTCCTGGCAGCCTACACCGGAGAGCACGAATAGGATGAGCCCATATTTCCACATTGAATTATTCATAAATCTTCCTCTTGCTTAAGGCTGCCCCCCAACCGCTTGCGCTAAATTCGTCTCTGCCGTACGGAACTGTCCCAGGGAATCCACATACGACAGTTGGGCGGTAATCAGGTCATCTTGCACCACGATCAATTGCAATAACCCAATTTTCCCCTCCCGGTACGCAATCTCGATAAACCGGAAATTTTCCTCGATTCGATCGAGCACCTCCACTTCAAACACCTCTACCGATTGACGAGCGGCTTCGTAGGCTTGATAGGCCGTTTCCACTTCTCGTTCGATATTCCGAGTGACGGCCACGACCTGGTGTCGGCCTCGATTGAGCTCTCCACCCTGTGTCACCAATTCGCCTTGCTTACGATCGAACAAGGGGAGGGGAATGCGAATCCCTCCACCCAACATCTTGCTTGCTCCCCCAGGCCCCTCAGTCTCCGTTTGATAGAATCCTTGAAACGTGGGATTCGGCACGATGAGTCGACGCGTCAAGCTCATGGCAGCTTCCACCCGGGCCACTTCCCTTTTCGCCGAAATGAGATCAGGCCGTTGCGCTTGCGCACGTTGGAGCAGTTCAGGCAAGGGAACCGCCTTGGGTGAATTCCGGAGTTTGCCGCCCAACTCGATCGAGCGATCAGGCTCCCACCCCAGCAACCGACGGAGGTCCAGCAGGGCATTTTGGAATGAGGCCTCGGCCACGAATGTTTCCTTCCGCGACTGGCCATAGCGGATTTCCGCCAAGTTGGACTCCATGATCGGAGCCACGCCGGCTTTGAAACGCGCCTGAGAGGCATCGCGGATACGCCGGTTTAGCGTCTCGATTTCCTTTCTTAATCCAAGGCGCATTTTCAAAGTGAGAGCTTGGAAGAAGGCGCGCTTCACTTGCCCGGTGATGAGCCGTTCGCGGTCCTTGACTTGGGCATCGACTCGGGCCACAATTCGAGTGGCCGCTTCTCTTCGGAGCCCACGTTGCCCGGCAATCTCCACTTCTTGTGACAGCAGCACTTGCGAGTCAGTCACATTGCCGGAGCCCGGATTATTCCGATTCCAGACCTGGCCATTGACGGTTGGATTAAACCGATTAAAGAGACGGGCATTCACTTCACGACCACGGGCTACTTCCAACTCTTGTCGGGCGGCCAGAAGATCGGGATTGCCCTCCAGAGCCGTTTTTACCGCCTGCTCGACTGTCAGTGACTCCATAGCATTGATGGGAGGACCGTGCATGTTACACAACAGGGAAACAAGGAAGAGGCATCCAAAATATTTTTGATTCATCATGTCAGTCCCCAGTAACAGGAGATTGTAAAAATTGCCTTGAAAACTCTACGAGCGTTCTTTCACGACACTGACCCGTTTTCTGTCATATTCACCGAGTGGTGAACGAGCCTTACTCGAACAAATTTCAGACAGAAAGGAAAAAAGTAGGGAGAAATGATTTTCCCCACTCATACAATTTTAGTGTGCTGATGAAAGGTCGAGTCAGAGACTCAAAAGGAATTAAACGAAGAGAACTGGAGGAGCTCGAGGTGATAGGGTGTTGGTTAAGTTTGAAAATGGCGTTGCCGGCGGGGAGGTGTCAATGGCGGAAACAAAAGATAGCTTTGGTGTTTCCGTTTCACATGCAACAACTACATCACTTGTGGGATAGGACGCACTTCCTTCAAGAATGGGATCTATCGACGAATTGATAACAGAAAAGCTGTAGGCCGAGTGCTCAAGACCATGCGGAAGGTGGGTTGAAGAGTCAGAAGTTCCAAACGGTTCCCCTGGGGAAAAAGAATCATGATGATGTTGATGATCTTCGTATGCGCAAATTGGGGTGGTGGATAAAACCGTGTGGTAGGTTCCCCCATGTGCGTGCCCCGACATCCCATGGGCATGATCGGCTTCTGGATGGATATGCACTAAGGGTAGGGTAATAACCCAAAAAATCAACCATACCCGGAGAAATGTGTTAGGCAATTCCTTCACCCAATATTCCTTACTTTTATCTAATCGGTCTCTCCAACTCAGCAATTTAGCTTACCACAAACTGTGGAAAAACACACCAAAAAAACCAACACGAATGGTTAAAGTTTTATAGGGTCTCCGAATCACATCTCTGACAACTCTCCTAGACGAATTTTTTCTACCAAAGTGTTCCAGGCTGTTTTATTTAGCTTGGTAAGATTTCCTTCTTCTCCAATTAAAACTTCTTCTGAACTTTGGTTGAGAACAACTTCAGGACATGCCCCACATGCTGGACATAATGAAACTCGCTTTGATTCACTCATCTCACCACCCTCCTTTTTTAGGTTGCCGCTGAATTTTAGGACAGATAGCTGATCCGCTGGGTTTGAAATCCGGTGGACACTTCTGACGCATGGCTCCCACAAGTTTCTTTTCGATCTCTCTCAAGTCCGCAATCTTCTGACGAAGTCCTTGAAGACTTTGCTTGAGTGTGTGTTGAACATGGCCGCAGGGACAACGTCCCCGGTCAGCCAGATCTAAGAAGGATTTAATATCCTTAAGCGTCAGGCCAAGGGTTTGGGCTTTCTTAATGAACATCAGGCGGTCAATGACAGGGAATGCATAAGTCCGATACCCTGCTGAAGTGCGTACGGCTTGGGGAAGTAATCCAACCTCCTCATAGTACCGGATGGTTTTAACTGGCACCCCCGCCCGTTTGGCGATAGTTCCAATGAACAAAGTCTTCATGTTTTTTCAGTATAAACCCTCCAGCCAAGTGGAGAGTCAAGGGGGGGGGGGGAAGATAATTTCGCCGAGGGTTTCGACATAGAGTGAATTGGAAACTTTCATTTTTCCTTGCCGAAGCAGCGTAGCAGGAATATAATAAAAAAGAATATGAGAACCTCACGAAGAATTTTAATAGTTTTTCTTGTTGGTCTCTTTCTCTCCCTCAGCTTCAATGCGTATGCTTGCCTAGTTCCGATTTATGGCGGCATGAAAGTCAGCCAGGGGAGTGATTGCACCACCCCTGGGGAAGAGCCAGCTTCGCAATTTTGTGATGGGTTTAAATCCCTCGCGGTTCAATCCGGACCAGATATTTCTTCCTCAGATGTTTCCACTTTGGTTCTTGCTGGGAACATTTCTTCTCTCGTTCCGGATCCTGTCAGAACCAGTCAATTTCTCCCCATACCTACACGATGGCATCTTACACCCCCAAAGGATATCCTTGTCCTCATTTCAGTTTTTCGTATTTGATACCCTCCTCGTTTTTCCTTCACACCCTTAATTTTCTGAGTTAACAGATTAAAAGCCAATCTTTCTGTTGTATCAGGAAAGATTTTCGAGCCTGTTTTTCCATATCTCGTCACTCTTCTTTTAAATTAAGAGCAAGACCGAGCCAGGTTCAGTTTGGAGAGCACTATGCAACGAGGAAAAATATTATGGGGGCAACTCTTTTTGCTCAGCACCTTCTTGCTTGGAATACCTAGCTTTCTCACAGCAGAGGAACCTGCCCGAAAAGCGAAGAGCTTAGAATTAAGGCCGTTGATCCAAGAGGCCCTTCAGAACAATCCGGAGTTGGCATCGTCCCGTGAGCAGGTCAAGGCGATGAAGGAACGGATTCCTCAAGCTCGAACGCTGGAAGACCCTGAAGTGAAAATTCAGCTTTGGAACACTCCGGAGACGCTGGATGTAACGAGGTCCCAAAGGACCATCTACGGATTGGCCCAGCGATTCCCTTTTCCGGGAGTATTAACTCAGCAGGAGGACATTGCTGCCCGTGAAGCTGACCGAGCAGCACAGCGCTTGGCCGCCAAAGAGCGCGAGATCACGATGGCCATCAAGGTCGCCTACTATGAACTGTTTTTTGCACACACAGCCATTGAGATCCATCATGAGCAAATCAAGCTGCTCAAACAGTTCTTTAAAATTGCCAATGCCAAGTTCCGCGTCGGTAAAGGAACGCAGGTGGAGGTGCTGCAGGCCCAGGTGGAGCTGGCGAAGCTCTTTCAACGACTACCCATATTGGAGCAACGCCGGCAGACAGCCCAGGCGCACTTGAACACCATCCTGGACCGTAACCCTCTGGCTCCTCTCGGCATTCCGCGCAAGCCGGTGACCCGGCCCATGATCCTGACCATTGAGCAACTCCAGGAGCAGGCTCTTCGCCAGCGGCCCGAGCTCCGAGAAGTCGACCTGGCTGTCGCCCAGTTCGCATCGGCAACCAAACTGGCCCGTCTCCAGTATTATCCGAAACTGCGAGTGGAGCTGCAACGCTGGCAAAACTTCAATACGGATGATGGGTTTGGTGGAAATGTCACGCTTAATATTCCCTTTGCCTTTTGGACGAAACCCAAATATGACGCTGGCGTGCGAGAAGCCATGGCGCACCGGGAAGTCGCACAGTTTAAAAAAAGAACGTTGGAAAACCGGACACGGTTCCAGATTCAAGACCTCATGGCGCAAAGAGAGGCAAAGAGAAAAGTTCTCGACCTGTATAAGACCACCGTTCTGCCTCAGGCCAAGCTCACGTTGAGGGCGGCTATGGCCGCGTATCGCACAGATCGCACCGACTTTTTGGATCTCATTGAGGCTGATCGTGCCTTGCTCACCTATCAGTTGGAATTTGTCCGAGCGTTAGTTGATTGGGAACAATTGCTGGCAAAACTGGAACGAGTCGTCGGGACGGAATTGTGAAAAGGAAGGTGTCCTCATGAAGATACAACCACGCTCACTGAGTCCGATCCATTGGGTGGCGATAGCCGTCGGAATGGTCCTCGTTGTTGGAGGCGGTTGGTGGATAAACAAGAAGTTCACGCCCCAATACCAACCAGCTCTCTCAGAGGTTTCTCCTCCTGACGGGCATAACATGCAGGAGATGGCAGGCATGGAAATGAAGGCCATGTCAGGTCCCTCTAATACAGAGTCTGCTCAAGCCTCGCCAACGGTGTCCCCCCTCAGACAACAAATGATTGGTGTACAAACAGTGCTGGTGGAGAAGCGTCACCTGTCCACGACGGTTCGAGCCGTTGGGAGGGTCACATATAACGAACAGCGCATTGCTCATGTCAATCTTCGGATTTCAGGGTGGATCGAAGACCTCTACGTGGATTTCACCGGGAAACCCGTTCAAAAAGGCCAGCCCCTCTTTACGCTCTATAGTCCTGAGTTGGTGGCCACCCAGGAAGAATATGTTCTGGCTTTGCAGGCCGTTGACAACATACAACAGAGCCCACTTCCGGAGGTTCTTCAGCAAGCCGATCACGTTGTTGATGCCGCCCGCGATCGGTTACGCCTCTGGACGTTTACGGATGACCAGATCGAGGACTTGGAGGTTCGAGGAACGCCCGCGACTTCCGTAACGATTTATTCCCCCATGAAGGGATACATCATCGACAAAACTGCCTTTCAGGGCATGTTCGTCAAACCTGAGATGACGATGTATACGATTGCGGACCTGTCCACGATTTGGGTTCAGGCTGACGTGTATGAATATGAACTGCCTTTTATCCAGACAGGACAATCAGCGACCCTCACCCTGGAAGCCTTTCCGGGAGAAACATTTTCCGGACGTGTGACCTATATCTACCCCTATCTCAACAAAGAGTCCCGCACGGTGCAGGTGCGCTTGGAATTCTCCAATCCTCAGGTTCGGCTGAAACCAGACATGTATGGCACGGTCCGCATCCAAGTAGATCGAGGTTCCAGCCTGGCCATACCGGACCAGGCCGTGCTGGACTCGGGGCTTCGACAAGTCGTGTTTGTCGCACAAGAGAAAGGGATGTTTGAACCGAGAGAGGTCACGCTCGGACCAAAGGTCGGTTCCTTTTTTGAGGTGACCAATGGACTGAAAGAAGGGGAGCGCATTGTCACGTCAGGGACTTTTTTGCTGGATTCAGAAAGCCGACTCATGTCCACGAGTAACATGATGGGCGCGTTGGGAATGGGCGGGGTCAAAATGGAACAGGCACAGATGGGCGAGATGGATATGGGCACCATGGAGATGAGTGGGATGGATGAGAAGATGGACATGAAAAAAGAACAAGGGGAGGACCCTCAATGATTGAACGCATCATTGGGTGGAGCGCCCGCAACGGTTTTCTGGTGGGCGTACTGGTTCTCTTTCTTATGGGTTGGGGAATCTGGGTTGTGGCTCGAACACCACTTGATGCCTTGCCCGATTTGTCGGATGTCCAAGTGATTGTGTTTACCGAATGGCCTGGCCGCAGTCCGGACCTAATTGAAGATCAAATCACCTA
This sequence comes from Nitrospirales bacterium, assembly GCA_965223685.1. Taxonomy (GTDB): domain Bacteria; phylum Nitrospirota; class Nitrospiria; order Nitrospirales; family UBA8639; genus Nitrospira_E. The sequence goes on along the minus strand of CBDCXG010000003.1, from coordinate 1,988,026 downwards.
TCCCCTTGTGACATCAATGTTGGGAGCCCCGCGCATCAAATATGTGCGCGGACAATCCTTTCTCGGGCTCTCCTTTGTCTACATTGTGTTTCAAGATGGGACCGACATGTACTGGGCACGAAGCCGTGTCGTGGAATATCTGCAAGGCGTGGGCGACAAGCTGCCAGAAGACGTCTCGCCAACGCTGGGCCCTGATGCCACGGGGGTTGGTTGGGTCTATCAATATGCCTTGTTGGATGACACCGGCCAACAGAGTTTGGCCGACCTGCGATCCTTTCAGGATTGGTCTTTGCGCTATTGGCTGCAAAGCGTACCCGGAGTCGCAGAGGTGGCATCAATTGGCGGGTTCGTGAAGCAGTATCAGGTTCAAATCGATCCGGTGAAACTCCAAGGGTACGGCATTGGCCTATCCAAGGTCATTCAGGCTATTCGTCGAAGCAATAACGAGGTTGGAGGGCGAGTGATTGAAGCCAGCGAACGGGAATACATGGTCCGAGGGCGAGGGTATATCAAATCCCTCGATGATCTCCGAGTGATCCCTGTCGGCACGGATCAACAGGGCACACCGATTACCGTCCGGGATGTCGCACACGTCACGATCGGTCCGGATATACGGCGAGGTATCGCGGAGTTGGATGGAACAGGAGAGGTCGTTGGGGGCATCGTCATCATGCGCTACGGCGAAAATGCCTTGGATGTCATTGACCGGGTGAAACAGAAATTGCAAGACATCAAGCCGTCTATTCCCGAAGGCCTTCGGATCGTCCCCGTGTATGATCGGTCGGACCTGATATTACGAGCCATTGCCACATTAAAAGAAAAGCTCGTAGAAATTAGTGTGGTGGTCAGCCTGGTCAGTCTGCTGTTTCTCTTTCATGTTCGATCAGCGCTGGTGCCGATTCTTCTGCTTCCCGTGGCCGTGTTGCTCTCGTTCATTGCGATGTATTACCTGGGGATTAGCTCGAATGTGATGTCACTGTCGGGCATTGCCATCGCGATAGGAACCATGGTTGATGCCGTCATCGTCATGGTGGAAAATGCGCACCGGCGATTAGAAGAATGGGAGCTCCAGGGCCGAAGAGAGTCCCGCGAGGAAATAATTATTCGGGCAGCACAAGAAGTGGGCAAGCCCCTCTTTTTTTCCTTGCTGATCATCACCATATCCTTTCTGCCCATATTCACCTTGGAAGCGCAAGAGGGCCGTTTGTTTAAACCCCTCGCCTTTACGAAGACGTTTGCTATGTTTTTTGCCGCGTTCGTTTCGATCACCTTGGCTCCGTTGTTGATGCGCTGGCTCATTCGGGGTCGGATCACGGCAGAACGCCGAAATCCTTTGAACCGACTTCTTCTTTGGATATACAGCCCCCTAGTGAAAGGCGTGTTGCGTTTCCGATGGCTGGTGATGGGCCTCGCGATTGGAGGCATGATCTTGGTCCTACCCCTCTATGAAAAACTCGGGACTGAATTCATGCCCCCCTTGAACGAAGGCACGATGTTGTATATGCCCACATCCCTTCCGGGCTTGTCCATACAAAAGGCCAGCCAGATTCTTCAAACCCAGGATCGATTGTTAAAGGAGTTTCCCGAAGTCGACCGGGTGTTTGGGAAAATGGGCCGGGCGCGAACTGCAACCGATCCTGCTCCTTTGAACATGGCGGAGACGATCGTGACACTCAAACCTCAGGAAGCCTGGCGGCCAGGCATGACATGGGACAAGCTCATTGCGGAAATGGATCGGCAAGTCAAAATGCCTGGTATGCCGAACATTTGGTGGATGCCGATTCAAACCCGAACAGAAATGCTCGCCACGGGTATTCGCAGTAGTCTCGGAATAAAAATATTAGGACCTCAGTTGGAGGAATTGGAACGGTTGGGATTACAGATTGAAGGCCTCCTCCACACCCTTGATGGAACCCGGAGTGCGTATGCTGAACGGGTCACCGGAGGATATTATTTGGACATTGACGTGAATCGTGTGGCGGCAGCCCGATACGGGTTGACTGTGGCCGATGTGCAAGATGTTATCGAATCGGCCATTGGTGGAAAAAACATTACCTGGACGGTGGAAGGCCGAGAACGCTATCCCATTAATGTTCGGTATCCTCGCGAACTCCGTCAGGATATTGATGCGCTCAAGCGGGTGTTGGTGACCACACGACAAGGAGAACATATTCCTCTCGCACAACTGTCCCACATCTCCAAGACAACTGGTCCTCCATCCATTAGAGACGAAAACGGCTCGCTTGCCAGTATTGTGTTTGTCGATGTGGCTGGCCAAGACTTGGGGAGCTATGTCCAGAAGGCCAAGGCCTTGATTCACGAGAACGTCAAGCTCCCCGCTGGGTATTCATTACAATGGGCAGGTCAATACCAATATCTTGAACGAGCACAACGACAACTTCAGATCGTTATTCCCTTAACGCTCTTTCTCGTTTTTGTGTTGCTGTACCTCAATTTTAGGTCTATTCCTCGATGCCTGCTGATCCTGCTCTCGGTTCCCTTTTCCTTGGTCGGAGCTATTTGGTATCTGAATTTTCTGGGATACCACCTCAGCGTAGCTGTGTGGGTCGGGCTTATAGCCTTGGCAGGTGTGGCCGTTGAAACCGGGGTCATTATGATCATGTTTCTGGATGAGGCTTGTTCCCGTCGGCAACAGGAGAACCGACTTCAGTCCCTGAAAGATCTTCGTGATGCAGTTATCGAAGGTGCCGTGCTTCGAGTACGTCCCAAAATCATGACGGCCTCAGCGATCTTTTTGGGATTGTTACCCATCATGTGGAGCCACGGTACGGGGGCAGATGTGATGAAACGCATTGCGGCTCCCATGATTGGGGGAATGGTAACCGCGACCCTTCTCACTCTTTTAATCATTCCTGCCTTATACCTGATTTGGAAAAAGTGGGAACTTGGAATTGGTAGCAAGGGATAGACAAGCAAGGTAATAATTTGGTTTTTTAGGTTGAGGTTGAAATGATTCACCCGAACGGCCGCTTCTGGCCCAGGCTGTGTGAAAACTCGGTGGGAGAGTATAATAGGGCTTTCCTACGGAGGTGTTAATAATGAGCGGATTTATTCAAGGTACCGATCGCCACCAAGCGACCTTGTTCCCCGAACGATTGGATGATTATATCGCCGAGGATAACGCGGTACGAGTCATCGATGTCTTCCTTGACGAGTTGGATCTCTCCGGGCTTGGCTTCAAGACCCATTCGGAGAAAACGGGTCGCCCAGCCTACCACCCAACGATTCTGCTCAAGCTCTATATCTACGGGTATCTCAACCGTGTGCAGTCCAGTCGTCGTCTTGAACGGGAAGCGCATCGCAACGTGGAGCTCATGTGGCTCACCGGACGCTTAGCACCAGACTTTAAGACCATCGCCGACTTTCGCAAAAACAATGGCAAGGCCATCCGCTTAGTCTGTCGCGAGTTCATCATGCTGTGCAAGAAGCTCAATCTGTTTGCCGACGCCTTCGTAGCCATCGACGGCAGTAAGTTCAAGGCCGTGAATAATCGAGACCAGAATTTTACGAAGGCTAAGATGCAGCGCCGATTGCAACAGATAGATGAGAGCATTGCACGGTATCTGAGCCAGATGGCCAGCGCGGATCGACACGAAGCGGCGGTGGCCAAGGACAAAACCCAACGGCTAGAGGAGAAGATCACGGCCCTGAAGACGGAAATGAAACGTCTTAAAACGCTCGAAGTCCAGATGCTTCAAGCCCCAGACCACCAGCTCTCCCTGACAGACCCGGATGCGCGGTCGATGAAAACGAGGGGCAACGGAATCGTCGGGTATAACGTCCAGACCGCCGTGGACGCTGAGCACCACTTGATTGTGGCCCATGAGGTGACCAATACAGGCAGCGATCGTCACCAGTTACACCACATGGCGCAACAAGCCAAGACGGCCATAGGCTCGGAGACGCTCGAGGTGGTGGCCGACCGGGGATACTTCACGAGTGAGGAAATCCTCGCCTGTGCTCAGGCCCAGATCACGACCTATCTGCCCAAGCCTCAGACATCGGGGAGCACGAAGAAAGGCTTGTTCAGCAAACGCGACTTCATCTACCACGCGGATGATGATGAATACGAATGCCCGGCCAGGGAACGCCTCATCTGGCGATTCGAGACACAGGAGAAAGGCTTGACGCTCCACAAATACTGGTCTTCCCACTGCCCGACCTGCCCCATCAAGTCGCAATGCACGACTAGTGAGTACCGACGAGTGACGCGCTGGGAACATGAAGCTGTGCTCGAAGCCGCCGAAGCCCGCCTCGATCGAGAACCGGAGCGGATGCGCACTCGACGACAAACTGTCGAGCATCCGTTCGGCACCTTGAAAGCCTGGATGGGCTACACCCACTTCCAAACCAAAACTCTCAAGCAGGTGCGCACCGAGATGAGTTTGCATGTGTTGGCGTACAATTTCAAACGGGTGCTCTCGATCCTAGGCGTGAAACCGCTCTTCCACGCGATCCAGGCGTGAGGGGCGTCCTCATGCAGGCAAAGATAAGTGTTTCTGCGCTCTCGATGAGCCATCAGGGAATGGCTCGTGCTGACTCAACCCAAAAGTGCTAGGCAAAACAAACAATACAGGATGAAGAGGAGAGGGACTGACGGGGCTACGGGAGCAGTGCAAGAAGAGAGAACGTGAGTTTTCACACAGCCTCGGCCGATGACAGCCAAGTTAAGTCTAGAGTCGAATGTCTGATATTACAAGAATCGGCATCTATCCAGACTTTGTCTATCAGGTCAGATACCGACCACTACAGCATAATATGAGATCTTTAGATCTTGGCAAGAATTGTACTTTCTCTAAGTCTGCTTCTCTATACTGAGTTCACAGTCGACACGTGGACTGTCTCTGTCCACATGTTTGTATAAATGAATTTCCGTCACAAGATTGTCATTGATCCCCAGTGCCTCGCAGATTCCATCCTGAACAATTTTTAAACCGCCATCGAGATCGCGCTTTAAGAGCGAACGAAAATAGAAGTGTAGGGTGAGTGTGAACGATTGAGCATGGTAGTCGCGGGACATGCTAGTAAAGTTTCGACAATGAAAGAGAAAGAGTGAGTGAACGTTGGCCTTATAGCTGCGACTAGTTTTCGATAGGATGCGTCGTCCGCGAACAGTCGCATATTGGTGGTTAATCGATGGCGGGATTGGAAGGGAGATGGAGAGAGTCATGACGTGTTCTCATGTCTAATAACAGACGTGTTAACATTACGAGCGGCGTTGATGGGCTTTTCTGAATCGTATTCGTTTTACCGCGTAAAATAAGGTTATGACATCCGGATTGGCATCAGGACATGTGTCCAGTGAGGATTATCTGGGGTGGTGATCACACACGGAGCTTCGGGCGAAGCCATTGACCAATGAATATTCTCTGCTTCGATCGTTCCTAAACCTTCTAACAATAGCTTTCCGTTAACTCCAACTGTCATACCGTCGGTCTGAACCGTCGCCTCGACGGGTTCATGCGCTTCACCAATATATGCATTCACGGTGGAGAGTAGGATTTCTGATTCATTGGTTTGAATAGTAATGGGATGTGACAAGGGATCACTGATGGTTTCCATGCGTCGTAGGGCGCTTATCAAGGAGGTCCGTGAACACGCGATCGTTGGAGATTCCTGAGCAGGAATGCTTCTTGTGTAGTCGGGAAACATGCCTGGGAGATTTTGTGTCCGAACTTCACCATTTGGAAAACCGAATATCCAGGTAGGGTTTGTAAGTATGAGGGAGATCGATGTCTCATCAGAGAACTCCTGGGCGATTTCGACTAACAGACGAGCGGTGCGTTTAGAAAGCAGTGCAGTCAGAGGTTGGTTGGCTTTGGTGACCCATGATCCGGTTTGATGCGTCATACGGGTGAGACGCTGACCATCTGTGCCAACGGCAGTGAGCGTCGGCGTGGCCGTTGGTAGGATTTGAACGTGAACGGCTTGTAAGCGGTAACGTCCGTTTTCTTTCGCGACAGCGGAAAGCACAGGATGGAAGAGTGAAGCGAGCACATGACTGGGAAGTGTCAGGTGTGGGGCACTCCCATCAGGGGGAGGGGGTGCTAATAGCGTCCAATCTGAAGAGATGGTTGGAAGGCTTAACCGGCTGGACCCCGTTTCAAGATGGATCGTTTCTTTCTTTGTCTTGATGGACACCGTGAGAGTTTTTTGACGAAGAGCTTTGAGGAAATCGAAGATGACATCGAAGGGCAAAATCGTGCGACCAGTTCTGGCAATCGTGGCTGGAATGGATAGAGAATGATGGACATCGTGCGTGGTTGCATGAAGTCTTAGGTGGTCTTGGTGCGTGGATATGCCAATGGCATAGTGCAGTGCGTGATGATCGGCAGTTCGTTTATCCAGAACGTGCGAAAAGAGTTGGAGCGCTTTGAGAAGATTCGCGCGAGTGCAGGTGAACTTCATAGGCGTTCTCCTATGGGAAAAAGGCCGTGAGGCGGAAGTTGTGGGACTGACGTGGGGATTGCTAGTACAGTACGGCGTCTTCTTACGTTTCTGTAGACTCAGGGGGGAACAGCGCTTTTAACGTGAAGAGAAACTTTGCAATCATGGGTAGGGGACCAGAGCAGTTAAACGAACTGACATCTGTTGGAGTGTCCTCGACTACCTTAAGTTGGAAACTATCTGCCAAGTTCTTGATGAATGTTTCTTCAAGATTTTGCGCAAGCGGTGCGCTTTCAACATCGTCAAGACCGTGTAGCGGAATAGACACCTGGATATTAGGAATTCCGGATCGTGAGAACGGTCCTTCTCGCAGGCTTGGGGGGCGAATGAGATTTGGCGAAGCGTCACCTTGTTCCAATTTATCGGGTGATAGGTCGGTGGCAGATTGAAAATCATGGACCAATCCGAGCACATGACGATGCAATGGAAGAAAGCGAATGACGACAGTGGTCAGTCGGTTATCCACCGTTAGTGAATAAGTCCCAATGACTGGCTGTTGGCTTCGCTCGGCATCCATAACGGCGGCGTAAACCTTTTCACCTAATTCACCAGGTAAGACCTTTTGTATCGAGGAGCCGAGAAATTTCGAGGCACCTTTAAAGTGTGGGACATTCGGATCAGGATAACAATAGTCGGTATAGACGCCGGGATTATTCCACAAGAATATTTTGGTCGGGACGGCGGTTCCCCATTGGGTTTCGTCGAAAATCTCTGCCCATGAACATGGGAAGTGGCGATGAGTCTGTGTTGAATTTTCAGAATTTGGCATAGTTTGTCCTGCGTTTTTGCATGATATAGATGTACGTGTATGGCCGACACGATTGCAATTCCTCAAGAGAGGGGGGGCAGGTGAACTAATGAATGACTATTTATGGGCCTATTGGTAACCATCGGAGCTGTGCGGACGTTCTTTTGTCAGTGGAGTGCTGAGTGTGACAGCCTTGTCGAGTAGAGGGATGTGAGGAAGAGCTATCGGGAAACTCTCTCGAGGTCGCGGGTTTCACAAACGATGTTCAGTGGATCATATCGAACGCCAGTGCGGTCAAGGCTGTCGCGATCTAAGCCTTTCGGGTAGCGGCGAAGAAGCTTTGCCAGATCTTTCACGTGTGCTTGCGTATGGATGCGGACGTCAATCGCTGGAATACCTAAAGACATGATCATCTGAATGGCTTCTTGTTGAGCTCGTGGTCCGCGATCAGCCTTGCGATCGTTGTCGAGCGCAACATAGACGGCTGATGGTTGTATTTGAGAAAGAAAAGACGGAAGCTGTGGCAGCATGGGTAGTCCATTCAGTGCAAGCAGACTAAATTTCGGACCAAAGAGTGCGTCGCCGGCAAGACAATCGAAGATGCTTTCGGTCAAGAGAACTGGTTGATGTGGTCGTGGGAGCATCCACAGGGTTTTTTGCGGGGAGCGGGTGCGACGCTGAAGGTGACGAGGGATCGAACTAAGGGCTCGACATTCCAGCCCTTGCAGGGTGCTCAGATCCGCGGTGGGAAAGGGAAGAGCCAAGTAAGGTCGGCGGAAGTGCGGTCTCTGCGGATCGGGTTGCAAGAGAAGCCACACAGCGCCAAGTTGTTCATACCATGGCAGATGGTGGTGCGCGAACAACAGTTGGAGAGCACGAGTCCGTTCTGGAGTCATCGCATCGCGAGCTCGCGTGTACCGCCGACGGATGTTGGCGATTTGCTCCTTGATGCTTTTTTTCTCAATCTTTGAGGACTGCTGAATCGTCGGGTGTTGGGGTATAGGTTCTTTGAATATTTCTTGAATAGCTTGGCGGAATGGCATCTGTCGATGTCGTCTGACAAAGTCGATGATGTCACCTCGTTCCTTCGTCCCAAAGTCATGCCAAAACCAACCTTTCTCCAACTGGGAGACAGAAAAGGACGGATCGGTATCATCTCGCAAGGGTGAATGAAACAGTGCACGAGTTGATGTTCGTGAGACTGGTTGAAATCCGTGTTGGACAAGATAATCAACGAGATTAATTTGTCGGGCTTGCGTGATTTCATGGTCTGTGATTCGTGGATTCATGATGTTTCGTCGCTGAGATACGTTGATTGTCGTCATGTGAGATATCTGTCATTGGCTGACTATCTCTTTACCGTTCGATAATGGGTGAGTCGTTAGCTCGCCAAGGCAGAATGAGGAGAGAGCGGTTGTTGGGTAGTGTCTTCTCCATCTTCTTCGAAGGTAATGAGTCTAGAGGGAGGGTTGATTAAGAGCTGATCCAATTGGGTTTTGATGTCATCGAGGCCCTTTCGAATTGAGACAGAGAGTGTCTCGTTCTGTTTAAGCGTGGTGGCAGTGACCCCGTTTAGGAGTTCTTTGGATTGTTTCACGAGTTCGTGGAGTTCATCATCTCGTCCGAGGTTTCGTGCGTCAAAGCGATTGAGAAAATCCATGAGGTTGGTGACCGTTGAGGTGCGAAACGTTTTGCGTTGACCTAAGGGATCTGGTGTCAATCGAGTAACCAGGTGGGTGACTAAATCTCTCATTGCGGCTCGTAACGTATTCTGAATTTCTTGGATCATTTCATTGACTTTACTGGCGGCTTGGGCTTTTTCACGTGCAAAGACTTGGGCATTGATGGTTTCGAGCACGGACGGGAGATCAAAGCTGAGGTACTGGCAGCTCACAGAGAACTCCTTTTCTACGTTTTCCACTGGTGGGTAGTCGTCGGTTTGGAAATACGTTCCGAGGCGCAACAGGGCTTCTTGTGTGCGGAGGGGGTAGACATCACAAAAGGTTTTAACAAGATTTTCGCGCTGGCTCTGGTAGTTCGTGAGAAGATCATCCAATTCGGGCACCAACTTCGCAGGGACCAACGCCATCCCTTTGCACAGCGAAGAGGGCAGCGCAATTTGAAAGATGCGCCGACGAGTTTGATTATCGAGTCGGGTAATGGCTTGATACTCTGGACAATCTAAAATGCGTTTGGTCACGCCGATCAGGCTAGCATCTGCTGTGATGGGAAAGGAGGCGGTTTCGATTTTTCGGCGAATGCCAAATTTGTGGACGGAGAATAACAGTAAGACGGCGTTGTTGAGGAGATCGGAAAACGGAGAGCGAGTCATGGTTGCAGATGGTGAAGTATCAGTCATAATAGACTCCTTGGGTTGACGAGCACTCAAATGAGGAGTGCTGAGGGTAGGCGAGTGACCTGGTTAGTCAGCTAAGGTGATGGTGCGAGATCGTGTCTCGTTAGTGCTGACCGCACGTTCATCGAATCGATAAGGACCTGAATGGTTGGCGCAGAGAAACCGGCCGCTGGCTTGATGGCGAAGTTGTTTGATCTGTTCCGCGGTGCTTTGTGCAATCGGGACGATGTAATTTCCAGCTTCACTCACGGGACATTTGAGTCGCCACGCGAGGTCACAGCATTGTCGGATTTCCGAACCGGTCCAACCGTTATCATCAGGGATCTCAGACTCACCGAGTTGATACTGGGAGAGGTAAATCCGCCAGATGGATTGTCGTTCTTCGGCAGAAGGGAGGTCGAAGTACATAATGCCAAGCGTGAACCGTCTGCGCAATTCGGGTGATAGGGCTTGGAGTGAGTTGCAGGTAGCCAGAAACAGTGTTGCGTCGTCGGAGATAGCAGAGATGACTTTCAACGCTTGACGCAGATTGGATTCGCTCGATCCCACCAATGAATCTTTCATGCCGCCCAAATCGAGCACAATGGTAGGAATATTGGCTTCATTGCCGGCAGCCTTGGCTACGAGCGACTTACTCGTTCCTGGTGGACCCACAAACAACATCCCGGTGGCGTTGGTATTTTGCATATAGGTCAACAGCATCCCGTGATAGGCTTGGGCGATACCGCTGGTATCTTGTTCACGCCCCGCTGCTCCGGCCATGGCTTTCTCGATTTCATCCACAAAGACAATTGTTCGAGGTGGGGCGTTTCCGTTTAGGAGGCGTGAGATGAATAGCTTGATGGCCTCGACACCTCCTATATCTGCGAAACGCTCAGGTCCATTCCAGACACTTAATCCAGGCGTCGCTTCGATGAGTTGACGTTTGCGGTCCCATAAGCGGGTTAAGTCCACACCTTTTTTGGTGAGACACATCGCTGTGACCTGTTCAGCAGAAAAAGAAGCGAGTCCACGTACGGCATCGACCGCTTGGTTCAGTGTGGTGGGATCTGGCTCTTCTAAGTTGGCTGCGGTGTACTGGTCATGGATGATCCCTTGTAGACTTTCTGGAGTGGGAAGTGGCTCGTCAATGACAATAATGTCTTGTTTCAGCTCTTCGGGGATCGTGAAGGACGGAGCCAGAAGAATCAGTATGCGTTGGTTCTGTTTGAATTGGTCTCGCAGATTCCAAATAGCTTGTGTGACACCTTCAAGATGAATGAATCGGTGTGCATTTTGGAAAAATACGATGCTTCCAGTTGGAAATTTTTGAGCGACTGATAAAGCATCTTGCGGTCGAATGGTCGCAAAGACATCATTGGCTTCTGTCGCCTGAGTGATCGCTTCTGTCCCTGCTTGGTTGTAGGCGACGATTCCGTTGACGACATCCCATTTCAGAACAGGAGGCGCTTGATCTGTTTGAATGGTCAGACTAGACAAGATGGTTCTGATGCAATGGGCTGGGTCGGATGTCGTTACAGCAATTAGAGGAACAGAGACGCGTCGTGCGGCGCGTATTTGTGTGAGCCACAATGGCAAGGATGATGAAGACATGAGGAGTCCCCTTTGCAAATGAACAAGGATGAGCTGTTTGGAAACGATTGGTGAAGAAGTGTGACTTGTTGGTGCGGATGGCTAACGGGTGGTTGAGACTTCGATCAGTGCCCGAAGCCGTTGGCCAGTTTGAATAAATCGCTGATGGTTTCGGCCACGATATGCTGTGTCGAAATCTTTAAACATGGCTTTAATGGTGGGAAGGCGGTGATCATCAGCCTCGATGTTCGTTGTGAGTGTTGCGACGAGTGACCACCGCCCGATCCATGGGTCATCAGTAGGGTTCCATGTAGGAGAAGGCATAAGACGTTCCACTGGTAGATGTTGTGGCAATTTTTTGTCGTGGTTCTTGAATGACGACGAACGCGCGACGGTTGATGGTGTGACATAATGTGTTGTCGTGATCACAGATCGGCTTGGCTTCACCATAGGAGAGTATTTCGATTCGTGATTGTTCAATTCCCATGTCGCTAAGATATTCTTTCACAGACGTCGCCCGTTTATGGCCGAGTGTCATATTGTAGGCATGTGTGCCACGGAGATCCGCATGCCCCTCGATGAGGAGTGAATTCTTCGGATCTTTTCTGAGCCAGTCCGATGCATCATTGAGGGTTTTTTGACCACGTTCAGTGAGGAAATACTGATCGTAGTCAAACAAGACAAGTGGCACGTATTTGCCCCCGGGCCACATGTGTGACGCAGCGGGGCCAGTCTTGACTATTGAATCTTCGACTGATTCCTGAGTCCCGTTCTGATTGGGATCGGTGGAAACAAAGTTGGAGAGCAGCTTCTCCCAAAAGTCTGGTTTCTCTCGATATGGTTCAGGCCTGGTGTCTATGTCTTGCGTAGGTACGAACGTCACGATTGATTCTTCTTCGATCTGTTCTTCGGTCACTGTCAGGGTGTTATCCGATATGGTCGGATCAGGTGAGGAAGAATCATCAATGTCTGCGGTGAACTCTTCTCCAGTGCTTTTGACCGAAAGACTTTGGCACCCAGTCATCGACGAAAGGAAACACACAAGCGAGAAAAGGAGTAGGAACCTCATGACGGACCTCCTTGGGAAATAACAATAGGACAATCGTACAGGTGACTATTGTGGTACTACGCTCCCAAGGAAGGTCACGGACAGAGGATGGTAAGAAGCACAACACGGGTGTGGGTACGTATTCTCTAATCCAGTGTGTGTTGCGTCTGATGAAATCTTTACTGGCTAGGCACAGCCTGTCGCAGAGCCACACGTAACACATTTTTGGCAGCTGCCGTTCCGAACCAGCGTAAAATTATTACATTCTGGGCACGGATCGCCTTCATAGCCTGATTGGCGGGCTTGAGTGAGGGCCTGAAGCTCCGGATGACCGTTTCCCGATCTCGCCTGGTCAGATTGAGGGGGGTCCTGCTGGTTGGTGATCGACGGTGGTGAGGAAGACCGTGATGAGGTGACAAAATCGCTGCGAAGATCGTCGGGCGGCACATGTGCGAGATCGTGCCGATCGAGATAGGTGATGGCCAGTTCACGGAAGATATAGTCAATCATGGAAGTGGACATTTTGATTCGCGGGTTTAATCTCACTGGGCCGTTAGGTTCAAAACGCGTATGCACAAAGGCATCGACAAATTCTTCTAAGGGAACACCGTGTTGGAGGCCCAGTGAAATGGCGATGGCAAAACAGTTCATGAGACTCCGGAACGCCGCGCCTTCTTTATGCATATCGACAAAAATTTCGCCGAGCGTCCCATCTTGGTATTCTCCAGTTCTCAAATAGACTTTATGGCCTCCGACCACAGCCTTTTGCGTGTATCCCTGACGGCGGGTGGGTAACGTTCGGCGGTTAGCGAGATACTGGGTGGTCACTTGAGCGGCGGCGTTGACGGTATCGTGGATCGGTGCTGATTCCTGAGGCATGGGGGTATCCGTGGTTGAGGTGGAAAGAGGTTGACTGAGTTTTGAGCCGTCGCGATACAGGGCCACCGCTTTGAGCATGGACTGCCAGCTTAAAAGATAGGCCTCTTTCACGGCCTCGACCGTTGATTCTGATGGCATATTGATGGTCTTGCTAATGGCGCCGCTGATGAAGGGTTGAGCTGCGGCCATCATCCGAATGTGCGCAGCCACAGAAATGTATCGTTGTCCGATACGTCCGCACCGGTTGGCACAATCGAAGACGGAAAGATGTTCGGGTTTGAGGTGAGGGGCACCCTCGACCGTCATGGTTCCACAACAGTATTGGGTGGCGGCGGTTATCTCTTCTTGTGAGAATCCTAAGGCCTGCAACATGTTGAAATGTGGGGCAGTCAATTGGCTTTCGGTGAAGTTGAGGCGTTCTTTGCAAAACTCTTCCCCAACGATCCATGGGTTAAAGGCAAACTGGAGATCGAAGGCGCCCTCGAGTGCGGCTTCCATGCGCTCAAGCGCGGGCTTGTCAAACCCCTTCGCTAGTAGCTGTTCATGATGAATGAACGGGGCTCCCCGTAAGGTGCCTGTTCCTGTGGCATACGTCACAATATCCTGAATTTGTGTCTCAGCGTAGCCTAACGCCCGTAGCGCGGGGGGCAGACTCTGGTTGATGATCTTAAAATACCCGCCTCCAGCTAATTTCTTAAATTTCACGAGGGCAAAGTCTGGTTCAATGCCGGTCGTATCACAATCCATGACTAAGCCGATCGTCCCGGTTGGCGCGATGACGGTCGTCTGAGCGTTTCGATACCCATGTTGCTGGCCCAACTCTAAGGCTCGGTCCCATGCATGCCGTGCGGCGAGGAGCAGATCCGGCGGACAGTGATCGGGACTGACACCCATGGGGGCGACAGTCAGCTCTTCGTACTCCTCAGGTGAAGCGTTGTAGACGGCATGCTGGTGATTGCGTATAACTCGCAGCATGGCCTGGCGATTGCGCGAGAAGGCTTTGAAGGGGCCAAGTTCCGCAGCCATTTCAGCTGACGTGGTATAGGCTTCGCCCGTCATGATGGCTGTGATGGCGCCGCAGATGGCCAGGGCCTGTGGGGAGTCGTAAGGGATACCCTGGCGCATCAGGAGCGAGCCCAAGTTGGCATAGCCTAAGCCCAGCGTTCGATAGGTAAAACTGTTTTCGGCAATCGCACGGCTCGGAAAGCCAGCCATGAGTACGCTGATGTCGAGGACAATCGTCCAGATTCTGACGGCATGGCGGAATTTCTCAAGATCGATCTGTCCCTCTGTTGTCACGAACTGGTTCAGATTCAAGGAAGCTAGATTACATGCCGTGTCATCGAGAAACATATATTCGCTGCAAGGATTCGAGGCATGAATGCGTCCATCTTCAGGGCAGGTATGCCACTCATTAATCGTCGTCTCATATTGAACGCCTGGATCGGCACACACCCAGGCGGCCCAGGCCAAGCGATTCCATAGATCGCGTGCCTTCACGGTCTTCGAGACAGCCCCGTCGGTTCTTCGTGTGAGAGTCCAATCGCCGTCCTCGTGGAGCGCGGCAAAGAATTCGTTGGGTATCCGGATGCTGTTATTGGAGTTCTGCCCAGACACGGTATGGTAGGCGTCGCTATCCCAGTCGGTGCTATATTCATGAAAGACAAAATGCGTAAAGCCTTCGTGCGCATAAGCTAACATTCGCTGGATATAGGTCTCAGGAACGGCCATGCTACGAGCCGCGTGGATGGCATCACTCAATGCGGGATTGCGATGGGGATTGGTTTCGACTGTCGAAGCTCCGCTCGCGTGATCGACGTGACAGGCCATGAGGATGGCGTTGAGGCGTTTCGCACAGAGTTTTGACCCGGTTACCATCGCAGCCACTTTTTGTTCTTCGATGACCTTCCAATCGATAAATTCTTCAATGTCGGGATGGTCAAGATTGAGACACACCATCTTCGCCGCGCGTCGCGTGGTACCTCCCGATTTAATGGCACCAGCGGCACGATCCCCAATTTTTAAGAAGGACATTAAGCCAGACGAGCGTCCTCCTCCGGATAATGGTTCTTCATCGCCTCGCAATGGAGAAAAATTTGTCCCGGTTCCCGAGCCATACTTAAAGAGCCGGGCTTCTCGCTGCCACAAATCCATGATGCCGCCATCATTGACCAGATCATCTGAGACTGACTGAATGAAGCACGCATGCACTTGCGGGCGTTCGTACGCGCTGGCAGTTGCCTGACATTCACCGGTTGTTGGATCAACCGCATAATGACCCTGTGCGGGACTGGTCAACCCATAGGCCCAGTGCAAACCCGTATTAAACCATTGAGGGGAATTTGGAGCGGCCATTTGGTGAGCCAGCATGTAACAACATTCGTCGTAGAACGCCATGGCATCCTTGTCTGAATCAAAATACCCATAGGCTTTTCCCCAATGCGTCCAACCGCCGGCTAGTCGATTGAAGACTTGACGGGCATCATGTTCTCCAGTGGTTGTATCGGTGATCAAATTGCCATTTTCGTCTTTGGTGGGGACACCAGCTTTCCGGAAGAATTTTTGAGCTAAAATGTCGACGGCCAGGGGGGACCATTGTTCAGGAGCCAGAATATTGTCTTGGTGAAAGATAATGGAGCCATCGGGATTTTTGAGTGTTGAGGTCCGAGGTACGAAGCAAAGGTCAGCATAAGGATTGTGATCAGTGAGGGTAAACAGACGAGGGATTCTCATAGACAAACTCCTCTGAAAAACAATTGTGGACCCGTGTTAAGGATACTACGAGGGTGATAGTGTTGCGGACAAAGGTGAGCGAATGATGACGAGCTGGGAGCGGCTCGCAAAAATCAATAGTGAGGGTTCGCTTCGGCCGTTGTATAAGGGGCAGACGGTGATTGGGCACGGTGCCGATCTGCTTCACGTGCAATCCGAAGGGCTGATTGGCTTTCCTGATCGCGATCGGTCTGGCCATCTCGGCTGTTTAGGCACGACACGCATTGGCAAGACTCGGCTGATGGAATGGATCATCGAACAAGATGTGCGAAAAGGCTATTCCGTGGTCGTGATTGATCCCAAAGGTGATCAAGAGCTCTTTTCAAAAGTGATTCAAGTGGCGGCCGAGTCGGGTCGGTTGGAGGAAGTGATGCTTCTGACACCGATTTTTCCCGAACACAGTCTGATGATCGATCCCTTGGCCAATTACTACATGGAAGATGAATTGGTGAGCCATATCACCAGTAGTCTCAAACCAAAAGATGAGTATTACCTCAACGTCGCGACGGAAGTGGCGCAATTTGTCGTGGCGGGATTGTGTCGATTGACGAAAGTGAGTGGTGGATCTCAGTCGCTCACTTTTCAGGACATAAAAAATCGCATAGGGTTTGACGATCTTCGGCAACTGCGTGATGCTCTGGAAGCATTAGGCGATGCCGAGGAGTTGTGTCACGGGATCGATCAGATGGTCAAGAATCCCGGCTTGGCGGATTTTTATGGAAAAGTGTCCTCCTCACTCCGCACGACCTTGTCAGCACTCACCTTTGGCTCAACTGGGCATATTATTGGCAAGGCGTCCTCGAACGTATTTATTGATCGCTTGGAACAGGGAAAGCCAGTCCTTTTGTACTGCAATACGGGTAGTTTGCTCACGCGACGGACGGCCAATATTATCGGTAAAGTCTTTGTCAGCATGGTGCAGAGCTTAGTGGGTCGGATCTTTGCCTCGGGTCGAAAATTGTCACCGCCTCTGTGTCTGCATATCGATGAAGGACACAATGTCTTGTATCCGGGGATGGAAGAGCTGATGAATAAAGGTGGTGGAGCCGACGTCTGGTTGTCCTTGTATACGCAATCACTGGCACAGGTTGAAGACGCTGTGGGGCCGACGACCGCCCGGAGCATCGTAGACAATATGAATACGTGGATCTATTTCTTGGTTAATCATCCAATGACGGCCGATCACATTGAACAGACCTCGCCACTCATTCAGCGGCATGAACCGGTGATTTCTCTGGGTGGGGGAATTACGATGCGAACGATGGATACGCCGTTGGTACGCGCCCATAAAGTTTCGAGTTTGCCCAAACAATGGTTTTATTATCGCGCGCACGGCCGGTTTGCCAAAGGCTGGACGATGAAGGTGGAGCCGGCTTATGTGTCAGTGCAGTTTCCCGAGATCCGACCGGTCAATGCGGTGATGCCACCGACGAGTTCGTAGCCAGTCTTTCCACGTTGGCGTGACTGGCCTTGCGGATTGAGATCGTAGTCGATTAAGTGTCGAACGTGTCAGAATCCCTCGCCAATCGTCCCCCTCCCAAACAAAGAGACACGGTGCACTGAGCATCACGCACTGATCAAAGGCTTTTGTTAACGGCATCGTGGGCTTGACCTTGAGATGCGAAACCAATGGTTCGATGTGTGGTTCGATTGACGACTCTGGGGAGTTGGCTTGGAAGTTAGCATCTGGATAGGCATTGACCAGTCCAATAATGTGGTCCCCTTTACAGACAAGAAGCCACTGAAACCCATATTGTACATAGAGATGATGGAGTTCGTGCATCGTGTTCGATGGCGTCATCGTCACGACTTGGGTGGAAGGAATCATCCAGGATGCCACCGTGCCGTGGAGCAAATGACTATGTTGTACGTCTTGTTTGGTTTTTGTGGCAATAACCAGTACGATGAGACCGCCAACGAAGTACCAGCCCGTGTTGGCGAGCGTCACAAACCCAGTGAGTCCATAGAGGATGAGAAGGCTACTCACCGCTTGGCTCCACCGCGCCGTCATCAGGGTCGCGTGTGCATACGAGGGCAGATGCGTCCAAATGACCGCTCGCATGAGGCGTCCCCCATCAAGGGGAATGAGGGGAAGGAGGTTGAGGCCACCGACGAGGACATTGATCCGAGCGAGATAGGCAGCAACGGGATTCGTGTCGGCACCCCAAAAGGCTGCGGCGAGGACGAGCGAGCAGATTGGTCCGGCAAGGGCCACACGGATTTCATGCCGTGGATGGGTGAGTTCTTGGTCAAGGCTTGTCCAACCGCCGAGAAGATGCAGAGTAATGTTGTTGACCGACCCACCACACCAACGGGTGACGAGAGCATGAGCCAACTCGTGGAATAAGATCGAAAAAAAGATGAGGATCGTGGCCGTTATTCCCGCTGTCCACAGCGTCCAGGGCGCGGCCCCTGGGTAGTCTTGCGGAAAATACTGCGTACTGAGTCCCCACATCATGAGCGCCCCGGCGAGGATCCAGGACTGATGTATATAAATGGGAAAGCCTACAAGCTGCCAAGTAAACGGTCGTGCCATCGAAGGACTTCGGGTGTGAGGGAGAGAGACGGCTTGTCGGTAGAGTTCTACGCGTCGTTTCTGTCGAGTGTCGCACGACGATTTAGTTGTCGATGAGGGCGTGTTCTCCGAACGGCGCGTTCACGTACGCGCAGAAATGAGGCTGGACAGAGGATGGAAACAAAAAAGGAGAAAAGTGTGTGCAATATCGGCAGAGTTGATCGATTCCGATTTCACCGGCTTGTTGTTTTTGTCTAATCGTCGTGACGAGTGCTTGATGCAAAGCCTCTTGTAATGAATGATCTAAATGATGGATTTGTCTGAACAGCCAATCACTGGGTGTTTCCAAGGCTTCGGCGTGGATGAGACCGGTCTCAGTCAAGTGAACGGTCTGTTCTCCAGGAAAGGGTTGTTCGATGCGAACCTCATTCTGGTGGAGTAGAAGACTATGCGCGTGATCGAAGAGTCTTGGTGTGACACGAACTAACTTCATGAGCAAGCATTGCGGGATAGACTTGCCGGGATAAGAGTGGATGGTGATTAAAATAAGATGCGCGAGGTGAATTTCTGGCGGATCATGTGGAGCTTCTTGGTTGCTGTGTAGCAACCCCAAATCCGCGAGTCCATTGTAAATACTCGTTAGAAGATCCCTTGACTGGCCGTCCATGGCACACTCCAAGTACATCATTATTGTAGATAGGTCATCGAATGTTGTCTATACATGTGCCGGTTGGGATTGTTTACGTCCGTTCACGACTCTCAGATTTGCGGCCTTTCCAGTCTTCAGGCCTTGTTCATCGAGAAGTTTTCGAAGTCGGGTGATTGCACGATCAACTTTGTTTTGCACGTCCTGACTGAGTGCAGGAAGGTGAGTCATCCACTCAAGCAAGATTCGGAGGAGTTGGGAGACTGTTTGGAATCCCTCGACGATGATGTCTGGTGTCATTGTGAGCGGGTCTTGCATTTCAAAGGCGTGGAGCAGTGCTTTGGCGTCGGTTGTCTTCCTCTTCTCTGCCTGGAGCTCTTCATTCAAGCGTTCAATTTCCTGGTTTCGTTTTTGGACTTCCTTGGATAAGTGAACCGCCGCTTGTCTCAATTCTTCTTGCTCTCGGGCGGATGTGTCCCTTTTAGGAGCTGGAATTGCTCGAGATCGCAACTCGGTGGCTTCCTCGATCGGATCGTCTTGAGGCGCGTTGGCCTTTATCTTGTCTAGGGTACCCTTCAGAGACTTTGCGAGATGGTTGACTTGAGATGGATTTGACACCATGAGTTGCGACCAGAGAGAGGCTGGGAGAATGCGGTCCAGCGGAAATTCGTCGCATAAAATCTTCAAGGCCGGTGGGATGCGTTTCGCACGATCGCGTCGCCAAACTTTTTCGTTGTGTTTAAATTCCTTAACCTCCTTCGTCGAAAGTTGGCGGCGATGGATGTTGTCGAATATGGCAGAGATCTGCTCTTCCTGTGTTTCGACTATTTCGCACGGGACTTCTTCAAGGCCAAGTTCTTGAGCAGCTTTGAGGCGATGATGGCCAGCAAGCACAGTATATCCATTGTCCCGATGCTCTAAGATGAGTGGAACCAAGATGCCGACTTTTTCGATGTCATCACGGAGTTCCGTATAGACGTGCGTGGACAACGACGGAAACAAATTTTCATATTCCGGATTTGTGTTGAGGCTATCCGTTGGTAACCAAATGAGCGCTTTCACGTTCGGCCTCCTTCGAGAAAGGTGAATGGGGGAAGGATTTTACGGCCCGCCAAATCGTCTGACGTGAGTATTGTGGGAATTGCTTTTTAAGATTTTCCATGAGCAAATGGTAATTACTATGGTGACGATGAAGAGAGTGTTGAACATAGTGTTGAATGATGAGTCGAGCCGGGGGAGCGTAGGGTTGGGACAAGTTCTTGCGGGCGACGATGCATTGAACATGTGAACGCAAATACCGGACGGGAATGGCGTATGTATGCCCTGTGTGGCCTCCACGCATGCCCGCAAGCATGACGTACCAGACTTCGTCCTCAATGTGGAATAGCGAGAATAATGGATGGTCCATGGTCATCAGCGGGTACCGGACATACTCGTAGACACTCCTTCGCTCTCTATCTCGGTTGCAAAAACATAAGAGTGTTTCAAACTGCTTCAACGTCATGTACGGCTCTTGTGGACTCATGGGGAGACCGGCAGCCCATGGGGGTTGTGCCTGTAACAAGTCCTTTGTCATGGTGATGAGGTCTTGTTGTATGGATTTGGGAATGTTAGTTGCTGTCTTCATGGTTCCATGAGTCTGTTGTTGAGGAATGGGATTGAAGGTTCTCCCATGGGAGTGGAAGAATTCTTGAGCAAATTCGAAAAGTAAACCCTGGTGGTACCAAGCGCTTTCGACATTTTCGGAATTGGCTATACGTGACTTCCTTTACCACGTGAAATTCCTGATTGAGAATTTGGACGATTTTGTTCTTCCCTGGTAATTTGGCTTGGAAACGTTTTTGGATAAAAAAATAGTAAAAGTTACTAAATTGCATATTACGCCCGCGCTCATGTTCCCATTTGGCTAAGGCATCGGGAAGAGCGAGAAAAGCCTCTTGCAAGAGGTCCTCTTCACTGATCACGGGGTCGAGGTTCATGTAGCGTTGGCAAATTGCTTTAGCGAGGTGTTGATTGTCTTCCCAAAGTTTCAGGAAAGGTGAAGTTTCGGAATAAGATGATGATATTGTCGATTGGCCCATGGTTCCCTCCTTGGATACAATGCACGGACTGATGGCGATGGATTGTTGGAGCGATGTTGGCGGAGATCGGACGAGTTTTCGAGGTAGCGAATGTTTTGAACGTGGCTTCGATCGTCTCTGAGGGCACATGAGAAGCGTCCCTATGTTGGAAAGAACTAGTTCATATAGCAATTAGATTTAATAATGTCAAACATGTATATCCTATTTACTAAAAAAGGTCAAAATGCTAGACTAGCTTTATTGCTTGGCATGGAGGGTGGCTACTCCCCAGCACAGAGGTTGTATTTTTCTTCTCCAGGGTCGGGTCGTTCTCATACAATTCATACCTATTTATATATTGTTCTGGGTTCCTTTTATTCCTCAGCTAGGTCGGGCTAGGGAAAAATGATGTTACCGGTGGTCGAGAATAAAAGGACTCTGTTGCGTAGCGGAGGACATGATGACAACCTTCGAAGATCAAGAGTCTCAGGGTTCGGTCATGAACCCGTTTGGGTTGTTGATTCGCACTTTGCGAGAGGAAGCTGGCGTTTCGATCGCCGTGTTTGCGAAAAAGTTGAAGATTAGTCTCGGGCACGCCTATAGACTGGAGCGCCAAGAGCCCGGGTCATTTCAAGTGCCAGGGCCAAAGTTGATACACCGTATTGCCGCCGTGTTAAGTAAATCCAAAAGTGAGCAAGAGAACCTGGCCAAGAGACTGTTGGCGGAGCGTCTTCGGCAAACCGTTGGTCACGGAACGTTAGGCTATTTGGTTGACAGTCCTGGTCCGAGTCAAGAAAGTTCTGGGACAGGATTGTTGCCGGTGAGTTTCCGGCAGCGTTTACAGAGAGATCTTCAACGACACTCCCGAAAAGAACAGATGCGGATTGCGAAGTCCGTCGGTGTCCTTGACAAACGAGGGCTTGAGCCGGTTGTGGAAGGCGAGCTAAGTCTTCCACGCCACCAAGTGCTGGCGTTAGCCCACATACTCAAAGAGCCAGTTGATGAGTATCTGATGCTTGCCGGTCTGTTGCCGCGGGCCTTATCGAGACTCATAGAACATGAAGGGTCATCCTATCTGTTTGGGTTACTCGATAAGATGGAGCCTGATGATGTCGAAAAATTTATTCAGGCGTTAAGCGCCCTTGCAGAAATTTACGCGAAAAAGAAAGGGTGAATGATTGGCGTGATTGCCTGGAGCGTGGCGGAATAGGCATTCCCCACTTTCTCTTCGCTGGCCTAAGGACCTCTTAAAATTCTTCCTTGTAGGCGGTTTCCGTTTCTTGCTGGTCTGTCTCCTGCCTCTCATTTTCAACTGGTGAAACCTCTTCGGTATCTGTAGATTGAAAGGCAGAGTAATCTTCACTCTGTAATTGCGTGATGATCGCAGACGCTTGGGATTTGGTCATCGTCGCTATTTGTGCTTCCACTTTTTCTTTTGAAATGTTTTGACTTGCCGTGAGTTGCAGAATGTATTCACGCTGCTTCGGTGTCGGTTTGACTTTGTTGGCTGCATTGCGACTCGTCTTTTTTGTGGTCGCTTGTTTTGGGGATGCTGAAGAAGGACGTGGCTGTGTCGCTATATTGTTTTGCGGCATGTTTGCGGAAGCATTAGTGGGTTCTCCAGCGATACAGTCGTGAGAAAGTGGAGCCTGTGTTTGTTGCGTGTGACCATTGCCGTTCGACTCGGTAGGTGGAGTGCTGGACGCTTGAGGAGAGGCTACATCATCGCGAGTCTTTTGCCAGTCGTCTTCTAAGACCACAATAGCGCTGTCGTCTTTAGCAGGATTCACTTCCTCAGGAAGAGGAATCTGCCAGCATTGAATCCTTTCCAGGATCGCCGTCGAACTTCGTAGAAGTTGGTCAACTTCTTCCTGTGTAGCTGTGAGTTCGAGCTTGAGCGGGTAATGCGTTTTAAGTCCAGTGGGCCCTTGAATCTGTTTGGGTTCACGACGAAGTGTCAGTTGCACCATAGCGAACCGTCCGATGAGGGCCATCAGGTAATCAAAGTACGAATTCAGGTCGACCATTGAATTCCAGCTTCCGCTATCAATTTGGTAGACGCCGCCCATGTTGACTTTCGGGAGCATGATTTGGAGACAGGCACGCGGTCCGCAGTCGTGATTGAAATGTTCGCAGGGACATTCACGTTGTTCCATATCCCGCGTCTTATCATTGAGGCGCATGGCCGTTTCACCGTTTCCGATACACTTCAACCCTCGCCCACTTCCATACCACTTTAAAGCTTGTGGAAAGACCCTACCGGGATCATTCACAGGAAACATGATATCTAGGGCCGTGGGCTTCTCCCCATAGATCTTTGCCACTTCCGGAGGCACGACAAAGTATGAGGTTTCTGCTGGATGTTCATTTCCCGTTGAAGGGTTTCGGACTTTCACGCCTAGACGAATTTTGCCTAGACGTGGCAAGCGCCGTTTGTTGGATAGTCCTCTGATCTGAACGAAAGGTTGCATAGTCGGACTCCTTGAGTTCACGAGTGAATAAAACGTGGTGAGCTATGTGATGCGTGATGACTATTGGTTGATGACGCGGAGGTAGGCAGACTTGGTCGGCATGGCCTTGATGGTTTTCGCATGTGGCTTAACCAGTAGTTTTTCAATCGTTGAGGTTGTTCGTGCCGCAGAGAGGATATCTAGGGGGATCAATTCCTGATTGACGGTGCTGCGATGCTCTTCTTTGCGCAAAACGTCTATTGTGGGTCCGTGTGCGCGTTGTACGCCATGATTCTTTAACAATAAGCGGAAGGCGCGTTTGAGCTTGTCTTCTTCCTTTTCCAACCGTTTTCGGTCTTCGGTGAGCCTATCAAGCTCGTGGGCCAACTTGGTCGTTTCGTCGTTTAGTTCAAGCACTTTTTCAGTAGTGATCTCCAGGGAGTTCCAACAGGGGTCATTAAACGGACAGTATTCGCATTGCCATTCATGAGGCTCATATTGCCGGTCGGGAAGGGTCCCGGCATTTCTGTGAGTTTCGATCATGGCGAATTGTTCAAGCGCGTCTTGAAAAAGGTTCGGAAAGGTGGGGAGGGGGTCGCCGAGATCGATGATGGTGCCGTCAGACACGGTCGTTTCTAGGATCGTGAGTGTCTTAGAGTGAAAATCGTATTGTAAAAGATATTCAAGATAACCTGATGTGTTTTTATTCTTAATAAGCAGAATCGCCTTGTTAAGTTCAGGTTGTATGTCATGTAATCCCTCGAAGTAGAGGACGCATTGTGTCATGTGATCTATCGGCCAAGCGCCTTTCCGGTAAGTCTCGAACGTAAAGTGATTTATCGCTTTATGTTCAAAAAGATAATCTTCGAAGAAGAGGTCGGTGCAAATGCCATCGATATGGCCGTGCAACGAGCCAGGCTGAATGGTCTCACCGCACATGTTGCAAATAAACGGTTGTTCGTAGTCGATAAGCCACGGGAGGGCGTTCGGTATGGTCACCGGCATCTGCTGACTGTGGAGCTTAAAAGTACTTTGCTCAATCCATTGACACGTCAATTCTTCATGCCATGAGGAATCATCGAGTACGACCGCGAAGCGGTCACCCGGTTTGCGTTCTGGGTATTCGAGAGCCTTATAGGTCAATTTGCGTTTGCACTGCGTGGGTCCTGACGAAGAGGGACGTGGTCGATATTTTGAAGGGTGCCAATTGAAGTTGGCGATCCCTGGAATAATGTCGGCGAGCATGACATTTCTCCTTGACGGATATTTGGGTAGGGGTGACTAAGATCGATTGAAGCTGTCTTTCAGTTGAACATTGTGAATCGATCCATCAGGCGATTCTCACTATACCTTCAGTGAGAATTACTTAAGGTAAATGTAACCGTTGAATGGAATCAGACAGACTGCAACAAGTTACCTAGGGTAAATGTAACAGTTGAACGGAGCCCTTGTGCGTGAAACGAATTACCTAAGGTAAACGTAACAGTTGAATGAAGGTCTCGTGAGTGAAACAAATTACTTAAGGTAGATAAAAAGCGCGAAGCTAAACCACGTTAAAGAAAGCGATTGGAGGCGTAATATGTTTTTTGAACTGACGTCTTGGGTAACTCTAAAGCATGTCTCTGAATACAGTATCTGGATTCATTACTGATCGGCGATGGTTGACAGGTCGATCAGAAACTCATCTCTGGTTAAATCGATGGAGAGAGGTCCGCGTTCCCAATCGAATTTCTGAAGATGGTTGGGGCTGTTGGTTTGCAACGGTTGAAGGACAGTGGACGACGCATAAAGGAAAGCGCGTCTTTGCAGCCTCTAACGTAAATATGAGTTCAACCAGTGATGAAAGACTATCTCTAACTTGGTCAGAGGATTCATTAATTGCCTGGCTTCGAAAGAGTGGATGGCAGGCCGTATCGAACAGAGTAAGCGGTTGGCCACAGCAAAGGCGAAGTCGTGCATGGCGAACCCCCTTTTATTTGTATTGGATGCGCGAAATCCCGTTTGGTGCCGCAGATGTCTTACATCATCTGTCAGGCGGGAGACCCGCGGATGACGTTCGCATTCAGGCAGGTATTCATGCGGTTCTGAAGGAGCAGGTGGCCCATGGCCATATTGGCGTATCTATGGAAAGGCTTGTTGTCCTACTCGGTGATCGATTGTGTGTGAACGCGTCAGTATTACCTTCGTTGTCGTCCCATCTACATCCGAAAGTCGCTGTAGAGCAAAAAGGACAGATTGTCTTGGCCGAAGTGGTGCGGCAGTTGAAGGAGGTGGATCGTTGCCTTGCGACCAATCAAATGCAGTTGACCGACTATGATGACCAGAGACTTCGTCAGTTGTTGTCGCATCAATTTACGGTTTTGACGGGATCGGCTGGAAGCGGAAAGACGCAGTTGTTGCGACAAGTGATTGATGCGTGTCATCTCGAGGGGTTAGGCGTGGCAGTGACAGCGACTACGGGTAAAGCCGCCAGTTTGCTTGGGGCCGAGGGCCAAACTGTTCATCGTTTGCTGAATTTTGGTCCAGACGGATTTTCACGTCGGGTTCTTTCCTATGATGTTGTCTTGGTAGACGAAGGCTCCATGTTAACGCTTCCGGTTTTAGTCGCACTGTTGCGAGTTGTGCGAGGTATCGTGATCATTTCAGGAGATCCGGGACAATTGCCGCCGGTCCATGGCATATCGGTATTTGGGTATTTGTTAGAGCGTCTTCCAGTTTTGCAACTGGAGAGTATTGCAGCCATGCGCGGAGGAAAGGACTTCACTCCCCCAGTTTACACGTTCCAACATGAATCCATAGCGAGTGTTCTTCAGCAGCTTGATCAAGAAATTCAGGCGGCTCGCGGTCGAGGAAAGCTTGTCCAAGTTCTTTCGCCTGTTAAGGAGTCGCCATTGGGAATGAACAAGCTTAATCGTTGGCTTCAAGTGAAGATGAATCCGCAAGGCACATTCCTTACAGAAAGATTCCGCTTGGGAGATCCTGTCATTGTCTTACGGAATGATTACGACCTACCTGTCCCAGTTCTCAATGGACAAACAGGTGTCGTGACAGGTTTACAGGAGGGCCGAATTGTGCTGCGTTTAAGTTCAGGTGTTGAAGCCCTCGTCCCTGAATCGAATTTAGATCTCGCATATTGCATGACCGTACATAAAGCACAAGGTAGTCGCTTTCCCGTGGTGATCTTCGTGATTCCGGAAAAGGAGTACAAGTCGTTCACTTGTGATCAGCGTTTACGATATGTCGGAAGAACGCGTGGTCTGGATAAGACAGTCTGCTTAGTGCACTGATGCGTTTATCGAGAACATACCCTTTTTCTTTTCAATGGTCCCTGGTGACCTGCTGATGCAACAAGCACATGGTCTAAGCTTCTTCGAATGGTAATCCACCATGGATTGGCTATGAACGGGCTCCCAAGAGTGTTGGCCGCGTGTGGGTCGCGTAGTAGTGAGTTAGAGGCTATTCCCCGTGTGTTATCAATCGCCAATCCTTCCGATTCGCTCGTGCTGGCATTATCCTCTCGGTAGAACCTTCCTCACTGTTGTTCATTCTTTATCTCGGGCTTTTTCATGTGCGTTGCTAAGTGTGGTCGTTGGCTTCGGCTGGAGTAGGTAGTCTTCGTTTGCGAGGGATTGAAAAGATCATGTCGACACTCTTACGGACATCTGCTGTTTTGGTTGAGGATGCTTCACCTGGATTATCAATGACCACGATGCTCGATGGCATTGTCCGACAGGTCTATCGAAAGGACTCTGGTTTTACGGTGCTGCAGATCGAGACAAAGGTCGCAGAAGAGGATCAAGACTATTTGGTCATTACAGCCGTTGGTCGAACACCTGAACTCCCACGTGTGGGACATCGATATACGCTCACGGGACAATGGACAACTCATTCAAAGTATGGAAAGCAGTTCCATATTGAATCGCTGACGAAACCATTGCCCACGACGTCGGCAGGGATTGAAGTCTATCTAGCATCCGGCATCTTCCCCGGAGTGGGCCCAGTCTTGGCGAAACGAATGGTTCAGAAATTTGGAGACCTCACACTCGATGTGATGAGAACGCAACCACAGCGTCTCTTGGAAGTATCCGGAGTCGGTCCAGCGGCCCTAACCAAGATGATGAGTGAGGCGATGGGGCAACTGGGCCTCGTGAGTACGGTGAGTGATCTTTGTCGACTCGGTCTTACCCAGGCGCAGGCTGCGCGAACGCTACAAACCTTCGGTACTGATGGGTATCCCATGATTCGGGATAATCCTTATCGACTCGTGGATGTGTGGGGTATGGGGTTTCGCAAAGCTGATGCAGTGGCGAAAAGGCTGAATATTCTACCAGATGACGCTCGTCGCCTTCATGCTGCAATCAAGTGCATCCTTGATTCTCAAGGTTCGCAGGGGCGGGTGTGCACGCCCATTGCCGTTTTGCTGAGCCGACTTGCGGATCTCTGTGATCTCGATGTGACGGTTCTGGAGCGTTGTGTCGATGACTGGATCAAACGACGTTGGATTGTCAGAGAAGATGATTATGTCCTGGCTCCCGCCATGGTCGAAGTACAGCGATTGATCGAAGATACGTTCGGTTACGTGATTCGGCGTCCTGCTCTGCGAGAGACGGAAGTGTCACTCAATGCTTCGTCTCAGCGTCTAACGAGGGAGCAGTGTCTTGCAGTGAAACGAGCACTGGCCTATCCGCTTTCGCTCATTGTTGGAAGTGATGGGGTCGGACTTTCTCTCTGTCTTCGGGCTATTGTGGACGAAGTCAAACAGCGAGATTTGAAGCTGTGTGTGGCCGCTCCAACTGCAGCGTTGGCGTCATTTTTGGATGACGATGATCAGCCTTGCGCGGTGCCTTGGGACGACTTTCATGAGTACCAGAGGAATGGGCAACAGGGACCCTTGAAAGACGTGGAGGTCTTAATCGTTGTCAACGCTGAACAATTAGATTTCGTTCGTGCGGCGCACGTATTGAAAACATTCGATCGTGAACGAATTCGAATCGTGCTCGTGGGGGATGATCAGGAAGTCCCCTTATCAGATCCCGGTCATGTCTTTCGGGCGTGTCTTCAGGTCGGCATGTTTCCGGTCACTCGCATTACCCAAGTCGTCAAGAGTCAAAAGGATTCGGGACGGATAAGTCTTATTCGTCAGATTTGTGATGGAGATATGCCCAAGTGGGTTAGTGGATTGTTTGGTCAAGATTGCCTGCTTTACATGGTGAAGAGCCTCGAAGAGGAGAGACAGGCACTCTCAGGCCTTCTGGATCGTCTTTCGTTTACGCCAAAAGAGATTCAAGTTGTTGCCATTGGTCCAAAGGGACCATTGGGAACAATTTCGCTGAATCGATGGTTTCAGGAACGTTGGAACTCTCAGTCATCGGCGCAACTCATGGGATTTCAGATTGGAGATCCCGTCCGTAGCGTGCGCAGGAACCGTGAGAAAGAGGTTCGTGTGATGGAGGAGGGAGAAGTTCGGATGATTGATCCTCATTCAGCCTCGATGTGCGTGGTGTTTTCTGGGCGTGAGGTGATGTACCAGGAATGGGAGTGTGACGAATTGATATTGGCGTATGCGCTAACCATACGCCAAGCCCAAGTAGTTCGAAAGCCGTGCGGAGTCGTCATCCTTCCCCCACAGCCCTGTGATTGGTTGACCCGGGAACGGTTGCTCACCGCCTTACGTGTGGGCACGCAGTTTTTAGTGTTAGTGGGGACTCCGAGAACGTGCAAAGCGACGGTGCGTAATACTTTAGAGGAGGAAATGATTTTATGGTTAGTTCGTCACAACGAGGGAAATGATGAGCATACTCGCTAGTATCTTACTCGCTGGGACTGTTGGGATCGTTTGCCAGCAGCCGACAGATTTAGATGGGCATGTTGTCCGAATCCCCGGTTCAGTTCAATGGGGTATGCATGATCCAGTCGACTGTGTGTGGGGTAAGGCTCCAGGTTTCCCAGTATCACATGCTGGGGAAAAAGTAGCTCAGAAATCTCAAACTGAGCAGTCCGCAACTCAGGATCCTCTTGCACCATGTACATCAGAGAGTGAGGTGCTTCGGGAGACGCTCTATTTTGATTTTGATTCAGCCTATCCCTTGCCTTCTGAGCTCGTAAAGTTACTGCCCTTAGTCCAGGCGCCCATTCAAACCATGACGGTGCGAGGATTTACTGACCGGCATGGTCCTCAACCATTGAATGATCGACTTGCACGTCATCGTGCCGATGCCGTTTGGACGGGCTGGCAAAAATTAGGTGGACCAAGTGTTGAACGTCAGTTATCGGGACAGGGGCTCTGTTGCTATCGCCATGATACTGATGATGCCGTGAATCGGCGCGTGGAGATTACGGCCGTCGTGCGGACACGATGTCCGTCGGAAACTATTCACCAGACGGAGGTGGCAAGCCCAGGAAATCAGTGATTGAAGGGCGCATTCGGTTTGGAGTTGTTCACGATGATTACCCATTTCACACAAAATGGAGAATACCCATGACACACTTCATGGACTCACGACGGGCCATTCGTGGACTGTTGGGGTCATTAATGATCGTGATGTTGGTGGTCAGTGAAGCCTGGGCTGGTGGGGATAGCACGTTTGCCCCACTTGTCACCCTGGTGCAGGGGTGGATGCAGGGTTCATTAGGAACGCTGCTCGCCTTGGTTGGGGCGCTCTTTGGGTTGGGCGCGGCCATGGCCTCAAGGTGGAGTGGACTCGCGATCGGCTTTGGCGTTGCCGCCGGCGCGTTTTACATTCCGGACATCATCCCGGTGATCACCACGGGCACCATGTAACTTCAACCCGGGGGCGAGCGTGTCTTGCCCCCGGCCCTTTTGGAACGAGGAACGTTTTTGTATGCGCACACAGATTCCACGATATCTCGATTCATTACCGCAAGTGCTGTGGTGGGAATTAGACGAACTGATTTTGTTCATCGTCTGTCTGATGGTGGGTATTTTCACCAGACATCTCTGGGAATTTACCCTGATTGGCTGTGTCTCAGTTTGGGCGATGGGAAAAGTCAAAGGAGGACAGAGTGAAGGATTTATCTTACATATGTTTTGGTGGTATGGCGTCCCTGGATTTTTGTTGGAGAATGGCCCCAGTTCAGAAATTGGGGAATTCTTGGAATAGGAAGAATTAGATGGAAGCAAAACTCTATCGATCATCGATGAGTGAGAGTCGTGGGGCCAATCGGTGGCTCTTAGCCTTGTGCGTGCTTCTCGGATTGGCATTGGTGGCAAATGGCCTGTTTCGGCGCTCCACGATTCTGCATGTCACGCCCGTCGAAATCGAGAATACGTATTGGGCGTCGGCTTTTGATGGCTCGGAGGAGTACAAGCGGAAAATGGCGCTGACCTTGCTGCCGTGCGTGACGAACGTCACCCCGAAATCCGTGAAGTACATGCACGATATGTTCTTGAATTATGTCGCGCCAAATGTCTATGGAGTGGTGAGTGATGGCTTGGCCATCGATCGCAATTACGTCATCAAGAGCAATCTCAATCGAATGTTTTTTCCCGATGAAGCGTCTGTTAATGGATCGACTGTCATCGTCAAAGGCCATGAAAAACGGTTTATTGGTCACCAAAAGGTCGCGGAGGAACGACGAGCCTATGAACTCAAACTACAAATACAAAATTGGAAAGTGCAGATTGTTGGTCTGCGGGCTGGTGGTGTGGGGTCTGATGGCACTCCCCAGTTTGATGTGGGCACAGACCAGCCCACAACAAGTTGACGTCATCGACGATCGCACGATCACCGTCGAAGTCTCGCGATCTGGGCTGACCGTCTTTCAACTGCCAGAGATTGTACAGAAAGCGGTCTCATCCTCTCGCGATGTCGATGTGAAGTTTGAAGGAAAATACGTCATGGTCACCATGGGACAGAAACACGCCGACTTGGTGGCGTTGACCAAGTCCGGGCAAGCGTATGTGTTTGTGCTGAAACCGACGGACCAAGCTGCGGCCATGATTACGGTCGTTGATCAGCGACAGCATGCACGTCCCAAAATTCACAAACCAGATCCGATTGTGCGCGAAGCGTCAGGACATGTCGAGCTGCTCACGACGCTCGTCCAACGTACTGCCAAAGGGACGTTGCCGGCGCAATATGAACAGCAGTCGATCCAGGACCAACGACATTATCCATGGCTCGCGCTCTCAATTGAAGATGCGCAAATGTTTCGAGGAGAGCAGTATCAGATCGTGGTGTATGCCTTAAAGAATAACACTGAGAACCGCCAAACCATGCAGGAGCGTGAGTGGAACACGGGTGCCCAGCTCGCGATCGCGATTCAAAAAGAGACGATTGATCCTGGTGAACGCACAACCGTGTATCTTGTCGAGGTGGCGGAACCAAAGGAAGAAGACGAGTCGCAATCATGAGCAATGAAACTGGTAGTCCGATTCTTGGCAGTGGTTCTGGTGGAGCGAATGTCCCACAGATGGGGATTCCACGCTGGTTGATTTTCCTTGGTGTGGTCGTGGTCTTAGTTGCTGTCTCGCTTTTCGTGCAGTCGTTTCGTGGACGGGCGAATGTTAATCCCAATGAAGTCAAAGGTGCTGCCACCCTGGCCACAGATGCGGATCAGGAAGCGTGGATGGCGACTGCGACCGGCCAGTTGCATCAAATGCAACAAAAGAGTTCGACGCTGCAATCATCCGTCTTCGGTCTCAAAGAACAAATCGATAAGCTGCAGAAACGACTCGATCATGTGGGACTAAAAGAGGTGACGCAAAGTGCACGTCTGAAGATGCCACCTCCGCCCAACGCTCTGCCACCGGTCGATCTACAAGGGGCGAAGAAGAAGAAACCTATCACGGGGAAAGCGATTCTTGCGCAAAGTGCTTCTCAAAAGCCTGGCCCTCCGGTCGCGCTACCTCCGGTGAAAAAGTCCATTGCGTCTCAAGTGACTAAAGATTTGACGGGACCGATCCATCCGATCCGACTATTTGTCCCGGAACAAGTCGAGGAAGAAGAACCGGAACTGGTGACGTATCGCATTCCGACGGGGATGATTATTCCTATGCGTTTGTTGTCTGGCCTGGATGCGCCCACCGGTGGTGGGGTCGATGATCCGCATCCTGTGTTGATGGAGGTCGTGGACCTCTCGAAACTCCCGAATGCGTTTCAGATGAACATGCGGGCGTGTTTTCTACTCGGTGAAGGCAAAGGCGACCTTTCGACTGAACGAGCCTTTATTCGTGTGCTCACGTTGAGTTGTATTGACGAGGCCGAGGAAACGACGGATATCGCGCTGAAAGGGACGGTCACGGGAGAAGATGGGAAAGCCGGGATGCGGGGGCGTGTTGTGTTGCGGGATGGGGCCATTCTTGCGAGGGCGCTCGCTGCGGGATTCATTGATGGCATTGGTCGAGCCTTCCAACCATTTCGACAAGGGTTCTTCATCGCGCGTGATCCCGATGCCTCGTTCAATTTGCCGAAGCCTGGGCAAGTGGGTGTGGCAGGTGTTGCGGGTGGACTCAGTCAAGCTGCGTCTGTCCTTGCGGCACGCTATGTGGAAATGGCGAACCAGATTTTTCCCGTCATCGAAATTGATGCGGACCGTCATGCTGATATCTTGATCACGGAAGGAAAAGATATCCAGAAACCTGTTCTCTAAATGAGGAAGCCAATGCACCGAACACAATCGTTTGTAAAAGTTAGGCGATGGATGATCTTACTGTTGATCGTTTCACCCCTCAGTGTGGCGTGGGCAGAAACGCCAGCGATTGATCAGAAGAAACACCTTCAAGCGGCGTTGAGGCACGCGCTTCCCGGGTTACAGATCACGCACATGAGTGAGCAAGAAGTCGTGCCTGGGTGGATGCAACTCGATGTGAAAACGCAGAAGGGCCAGAAAGTGGTGTATGCGGATCTCACAGGAAGGTATGTATTGGTCGGGAGTATCTTTGATCTGAACACTGGACATAACTTGACACGTGAGCGGTTGGTGAAACAACGAGAAAAAATCTTCGATGCGTTTGAGGGATCGATGGCCATCATGGTGCGACCCGACGCCTCTGATACCGAACCACTATCTGCGCAACGTCCGCTGTTGTATTTCACGGACCCAGACTGCCCCTATTGTCAACAATTTCAACCTGAGTTCCAGAAACTCATTGATGCTGGCTATTCAGTCGCCGTGCTGTTGTTTCCGAGTGCGCGACTGCATCCTGATGCACCGAGAAAAGCGGCGAGCATTTGGTGTGCGGAGGATCAACTATCGGCCCTCGAGTTGGCCTTCCGTCGAGACGAAGTGGCCGATCCGGACGTCTCTTGTCCTGCTCCGCCTCTCAAAGAAATTCGAGAGCTCGCACAAGCTTTCGGGATCACGGGGACGCCGTCTTTAGTGTTACCGGGTGGAGAAGTGATCCGAGGTTTTCAGCGAGCAGAAGGTATTCTGACATGGTTGGAACGAACAAACAGACCAGAGCATCCGCCACGCTCGTTGCAGGTTAGTGATGAAGGGAGGAACACGCGTTGAGATATACATGGCAGAAAACAGGACGAATGAGTCAATACCTAATGGTGATCGGTGTGGGTTTGGCACTGTCAGGATGCCTGTCGTATTCGTCAGATTTCGGATGTAAGGGGTACCCGGATGGGGTCAACTGTCAATCCGTCTCGAGTGTCTACGACATTGATCATGAGGGAGCAACGACCGCCCCCCGAGGAAGCAACGGGGGGGCATCCGGGTCTCGCGGTCAGCTTCATCTATCAAGCGAAGGCCCAACCCTCGGCCGGCCGGTGGTAACACCACCTGAAGTGCTACGCGTGTGGATTACCCCCTGGCGCGACGGTGACAATCGTCTGCATGAAGGATCCTATGTATATGTTTTTGTGAAGGAAGCGGATTTTGCCTATGGGGTGCCTGTTCTCTCGGAAGGCCGAAAAAAGAAAGGGCGGGTCATTACTCCGTTGCGAGGGATTACGGAGGAATCGGGACAACCGCGCGAAGAGCTCTCACCACCGTCACCTTCTTCTCGACAAGAAACACCGTCCTTCTCTTCTCCCATTCCAAACGGCACCTCTTCGCTCCTTCCGGATCTCCAGAAAAAGGCATTCGAGCAGGGGGGGCTCAATAACATGGATAAAGCTGCCATATTTGATCACGTCCTTAAACAGCAAGGGCGATGAGTTCTACTCAGTGAAAGGAAGTCACGTATGCCGATTCCGGTGTTTAAAGCAAAGAGTGTGATTCAGCGGTACCCGCTCTCTGAGTGGCTTCCGTATCGGGCGTATGATCGTGAACACGAGTTTTTTCTGTTAAGTGATGGTCGGGTGGGCTGTTTGTGGGTGAGTGCCCCTGTCCTTGGTTTATCAGAAGATATGGTGCAAAAGCTGGTTAATCTCACGGAGTTGTCCCTGCCGCCACAGACCACGCTGCAAGTGTCCTTTCACGCTAACGATATTATCGAGCCGATCCTGGATCAGTATGTCAATCTGCGGCGTCAAAATGGAAAGGATTCTCCCTTTTATGCACTGGCTCAACGGACGCGAGACTTTTATCTTCAAGCGAGAGAAACCTATCTCGTCGAAGATTCGCATGTGCGACCGCGGAATTGTCATGTGTATATCGCCGTCACGATGCCGCTTGCAGATGAACATGCTGGTGGCATCACGCTCGAAGAAATTCTGGAAAAGATGATTGGGATCGAACGGTCACTGGAGTCCGTTGGGTTGGGAGTCAAACGTGTGGATGCGGATGGGCTCCTTCGACTCTTGCATTTGGTGTTGAATCCAGGCCACACCTGGAATGATCGCCCTGTGAAGTACGATCCGTCATCATACATTAATGAACAAGCCGTGCGATTGGATACGGTGTGCCAGCCGGAGAAGAATCATATTCTCTTAGACGACTGGGTGGTGAAGTCCCTTTCGGTGCAACAGTTTCCTGAAGCATGGTCAGGCAGTCGGAATCATGAATTAATTGGGAGTCTCACCAAGATCATGGATCAAGTCACCTGCCCCTTCTGGATTACATTGAATCTCGTCTTTCTGGATCCCGTGAAAACCCACAATCGCTTGATGCAAAAACATGTGATGCTGACGCGTCAAGCGTCCAATCGGCTGATGGGCTTGATCCCGATGCTGGCCAAAAAGAAAAACAATTTTGACTTGATGGCCGATCTGCTTTCGAACGGCCGACAGCCCATC
The DNA here is from genome assembly GCA_965223685.1 of Nitrospirales bacterium. Taxonomy (GTDB): domain Bacteria; phylum Nitrospirota; class Nitrospiria; order Nitrospirales; family UBA8639; genus Nitrospira_E. Next base: position 1,952,363 of record CBDCXG010000003.1, on the reverse strand, counting down.
GGTGTGTATTATCACCTCTTGCTCTATGCCCCATCGTTAGAGGAGTGCGAGAGACATAGCCATCATGTGCAATCGTTGTATCGGACGTTTGAATGGCTGTTGCAGGAAGATCATTTTGTCGGACTCCATCTCTTATTGCATTCGATGCCCATGGCCTTACCGGCCGAGCCCAAGTATCTGCGGGAAAAATTGCGACGACTCAAGACGACACATACGGAGGCCGCGGGACATTTGGTTCCGGTCGTCGGGGATTGGAAGGGATGGGGGCAACCCGTGGTGCTCTTTACATCCAGGACTGGGCAGGTGATGACGCTGGATCTCTTCGCGAATCCCAGTGGAAATTTTTCCATGGCAGTCGTGGGAAAGCCGGGAGCCGGTAAATCGTTTTTCTTGAACACTGTCCTCACGAGCTATCTCGGCATTGGGGCTCGGGCGTGGGTCATTGATGCGGGGCGGAGTTACGAGAAACTCTGCGAGCATCTGGGGGGTCAGTACATTGATTTTAAGAAAGAGCACAAGACCCTAGGGCTCAATCCGTTTCAAGCGATTTCCGCAGATCCAGATATGGAAGAGAAGGGGTTACTCGAAGGTGTATTCATGCAAATGATCGCGCCACAAGGGGGGCTCTCGGATTTGCAGCGTTCGTGGTTACAAGAAGCGCTCGATCGGGTGTTGACTGAGGAGGGTTCTGACGGTACGCCGACATCAGTGGCGAAGATCTTACTCGACTCTGACGATACCCGTGAGAAAGATTTGGGCAAGATGTTGTATCCGTTTACCAAAGAGGGCGTCTATGGCGAGATGTGTAATGGCAAGCATACCGTCAAGTTTGACAATCCTTTTGTGGTGATGGAACTGGATGGCTTCGACAATGCGCTTCCGCTTCGCTCCGTCATCCTGACGCAATTGATTTTGAAAATCCAATCCGCCGCATTCTCTGAGGAAGAAGTGAGTCGTCGGAAGATTCTGGCGATGGATGAAAGTTGGGATTTGCTCGGTCAAGGAGGCAACGTCGCAGATTTTTATTACAAGAGTGTACGGCGGTTGCGAAAACGCTCTGGTGCGGTTATCACCGTGACGCAGGGCTTAAACGATTACTACGACTACATGGGTACGACGGGGCCCGCGATTTTAGAAAACTCGGATTTTCTGATGTTGTTGGAACAAAAACCGGAAAGCCTGGTGAGTCTACGAAAACACGGGCGACTGGTGCTATCAGACTATGAACATAAACTCGTCGGGTCAGTGCATCGCTCTGGCTTTGACTATTCAGAAGCCTATCTAATCACCCCTGTGGGGCGTGGCGTTGTTCGGGTCGTGGAAGATCCTGTGAAGCGGTATATGCACACCACGCATGCGGATGAGTTGGCACGGATTGCCGGGTGGAAAGCGAAAGGGTTGACGACCTTGCAAGCCTGTGAGCGATGCGTGGAGGAAGATCGTAGGCAACGAGCCCAGCGACAGAGAGGGACACGTGTGGCGTAAGAGTCGTGCTCGATGGTGGATCGCATCGTGCGTCGTCGCGAGCTTTGCGATTCTCGGGCTGCAGCTAGTCGCTCCCTGGTATCAATTCCTAATTAGAGACGATGAGAGTTGGCCGCACCATCGCTTCTTTCTTCTCCACAAAGGCATTTCCCCTGAGCGTGGCTCTCTTGTGGCATTCACGATGACTGACACTTATGCGAATCGTGTGAAACCTGGGGGGATGCCACGACCGTACGCCCGCGTCGGACTGTTATGGCTGAAGCGCGTCGTAGGGATGCCTGGGGATCGAGTCGATGTGGTTGAAGATGTCGTGCGAGTAAATGGGGAGGAAGTGGCGAAAGGCCTCAAGCGAGATCGATTGGGACAAGATATTGAGGTGGTGTCCCTTGAGTCGCCCATTCCGAATGATGCTGTGTTCGTGGCGTTACCCTATCCGCGATCCTTTGATAGTCGATACTTCGGGTATGTCAATATGAAAGACATTATCGGGGAGGTTTATCCACTATGGTAACGAATTTGAGAATGTGTGTGCTGGCAATAGTCGCGATCAGCCTATTGAGTAGCCTCGTGGCGTCAGCGAAGGATCAGCGGCCCACGCCAAGAGAATTGGCCGAGCAGATTACACGCGAAGCTGAACAAGCAGTTAAACCCTTGTTTGATCAACAGACGCCCAAAGAAGAGCGGCGTGACGGGCTGTACCTCTTGCTGTCGTTTGCTCTCCCAGAATCCACTCTTCGAGAATATTTTGGTCAAGCTCGTGCGGGCACTGCGCGTGTGGTCTTTCGAGGTATCGCAGAGAAGTCCATTCCCGAGATGATGAAGCGCGTCAAGCGGGTCATGGGGGTGAACGAGCAAGCGCCGGAAAAAACCGATCCTCGATGGGCACCGGGTATCATCTTGGATCCGATCATCTTTCGACAAGTCAAAGCTTCTGAGATTCCAGTTCTCGTTGTTCGCCAAGGCGAACATTACATCGCCGTGACGGGCATTGCATCGCTTCAAGATGGCTTAAACCATGTCGTGCGCCATGACCGGCGATTCCGTCCGCTGCAAGAGTGGTATGACCAACAACGAAAAAGTTGGCAACGAGGAGATGCCAAACCAGAACCACCGCCATCGCTACCCGTCTTATCCAGCTCGGTCGCACTCTCTGCCGGAAGTCCGATGGTGAAGATCCTAGAGCCCGATCTGCTTGAGGTGATTCAAGCACGCATCAAGTCCGCGGATTGGGAGCGGATTAGCGAAAAGGCGAAGGAAAAGATTGAAGCGCGTGTCAGGAAGGGTCCAAATATCTCTCTGCCTGTCGCGAAGGAGGATCGTGTGCGATATACCGATCCGACCGTAGAGTTACCTACCGACGTCACGGAACCGCAAAGCGGGTTGGTCATGGCTACGGCCGGAACACGTATCAATCCATTGGCGCATGTCCGATTAGACGAAACCTATGTCATCCTCGACGCGACCGACCCCAAACAGGTTGAAGCGGTGGATACTATGGTTTCTAGATCTCCCCAGCACAAACTGATGGTTATGGTGACAGCTGGCGATGCGTTTGCGCTCGTCAGGCGCTGGCAACGGCCCGTGTATTGGGCCAATCCGACAATCATTGAACGCTTTGGCGTGACAGTTGTCCCGAGCATCGTGACACAAGAAGGTCAACAATTTCGTGTCGAGGAAGTGTTTGAGCCCCCGGAGCGACGAAAATGACACGACCATCCAAGGTCTGTTTACCTAGTCGTGAGATATGTCTATGACGGCATGTCCTAGCTCAACCAGGCTCAGTCACCACCGACTCGTTGGCGGGTCGGTGATGGGACTCCGTTCTGCGCGAATACATAGGTACCGGCGGGTGCTTCACCAGCCTGCCGCTCTACGGTCAGCGATTAAACAGCACGGCTTCGGGACAACGGGCAGTGTCGCTGATACAGAAACCGCGCGAGAACATTGCCGAGGTGACCATGACTCCTGATATCGGGAGTGGCGTAAGCCAAAATAGGAGAACATATGAATCAGGTTTTTGTACTCAGTAAAACCAAAGAGCCCTTAATGCCGTGCTCCCCAGCTCGTGCCCGTCGACTGTTGAAGGCGAAACGGGCGGCTGTCTTTCGCCGACAACCCTTTACGATCATTCTAAAAGATCGCACGGCGGGAGAAACGCAATCGATTGCCTGGCAACTGGACCCGGGAAGTCGCACGACCGGCATGGCACTCGTCGGGGAGTTTCCGAATCATGGCCGGGTCGTGCTTTGGGCCAGCGAGCTTCATCATCGCGGACATCATATTCATCAAAAGCTGATCGCGCGTCGGTCAGTGCGCCGTGGAAGGCGAAGTCGCCGAACCCGTTATCGGGCTCCACGATTTCTTAATCGTCGTCGCCCGGATGGATGGCTGCCACCATCTTTGCAGTCTCGTATCGATAATGTACTGAGTTGGACACAGAAGATCCAACATCATGTGCCCGTGAAGTCTATTGCCATGGAACTCGTGCGGTTCGATGTACAAAAACTCATGAATCCAGAAGTTTCCGGCGTTGAGTACCAACGCGGAGCATTATTCGGTTATGAAGTTCGAGAGTATCTGCTCGAGAAGTGGCGGCGTACCTGCGCGTATTGTCACAAGACTAATGTGCCCTTGGAAGTAGAACATTTGATTCCGCGCTGTCGCGGAGGCAGTGACCGCGTGAGCAATCTCACACTGGCCTGCTCGCTTTGTAATCAACGCAAAGGCAAACAGACGGCTGCAGAGTTTGGCTATCCGCAACTTATGAAACAAGCCAGGCTGTCTTTAAGCAACTCGGCGGCCGTGAACAGTACACGCTGGGCACTCTATAGGCAGCTTCAGACACTCGGTCTTCCCATTTCCGTCTGGTCTGGTGGCCACACGAAATACAACCGCTCACAACAGGGTTACCCCAAGGCCCATTGGATTGATGCCGCATGCGTGGGCGTTATTGGCTCTCAGGTCCGGCTTGATCCCTTAACGAGACCCATGAGCATCACTGCAAGGGGTCGTGGAACTCATCGGGTCGTCAGAACTGACAGGTTTGGTTTCCCCCTAGCAAGAGCGGGGCGAATAAAGCGTGTTCATGGTTTTCAAACAGGTGATCTTGTGAAACTAATACAACCGCGTGGCGCGTATGCTGGACTGTGGATTGGACAGCTCAAATCAATTCGTCTGACAGGAAATCTTGTGGTTAGAACGTCACGAGGCCAAGTCAGTGCGCCGGCATCGCGATTTACTCTTTTACAGCGATTTAGTGGATATCTATATGCTGCATAAGCTCCTAATGTCCAATGCTCCAACACAGGTTCTGCCAAGCTCTGTCAACTTTGGCCGCTTCCAGGGCTCAAAGATTTCGATGGTTACACGTCGCCGAGTATTATCGGTCTGTCTGAAAGTGATCCTGATTGTGGTCTTGACGGTCGTCGGCACGCTTGCCATTGCTCCGCCAGCTGATGCCTTTTGTCCCAAAACCAATATCATCGGAGACATTCTCGCGCGGACGTGTTGGGAATGCTTGTTTCCCATCAGCCTTGCGGGGGTGACGCTGTTTTCGGGGACTGAAGATTTTACGACACCCGCCCTAGGCCCAGGACGCGCGTCCTTCTTTCCGCCCTTTTTATGTGGCTGCGTCTGTTTTTTTGGCGTCTGTATTCCAGGGCTTCCCTTAGGATTATGGGAACCTAAGAATCTTGTTGAGGTGGTCCGTACACCATTTTGTGTTCCGTCTCTTGGTGGGATCACCTTTGGTCCAGAGGTGACGTTCTATCATCGGGGTCTCGCTACGACACAGCAGGACGAGGATAGTACACACCACAACTACGTCTTCTACCATACACACTTCTTCAATTTTCCCCTGTGGGCCCTGTTGGGTCTCGCGTTGGATATCGTGTGCTTGAACCCGGGCGGCATCCAGGATGAAATTGATGCCATCTACATGTCGGAATTCGATCCGACCTGGAAGAACGATCCCCTGACCCTCGTACTCTTTCCGGAAGTGTTGATCATCAATAACCCCGCGGCGACGGCGGCGTGTGCAGCGGATGCGATCGCCGCATCCGCCGGATTTCCGATTGACGCGATGTTTTGGTGTGCTGGGTCCTGGGGTATTAACTATCCACCAACTGGGAATGTCTCAGGCACGCATGGCGGGCAACTCAAACCGGCGGCTTTAGTGATGTCGAGACTGTTGCTGAGGCTCTCGCGCGTAGGCACCGAATTTTGGACATCGGCTCATGGTCCGTTGATCTGTGATGACGTCCCAATTTTTCAAATTGTGAAAAGTCAGTATAAGTTTCAGATGCTCTATCCGATTCCCAATTTTTCGCCGAAGTGTTGTTCGCCACTTGGACGCACTGTCTTTATGTGGGGACTCGGGCACGTCGTGCCCGCGATTGGCGATGATTTTGTGTTTCTCTTATGGAAACTCCAACGATGCTGTCTCCTCTAATTTGCCGAACCGGTGTTCTCGTCTTTGTGATGGTCTGCATGGCACAGGTGAGTTGGGCTGAGTCATGGGTTCCCGCGTCAGCCCATCCGTCGTTTTTAGATGGTCGGAAAGAAGGATGGTTCTGGTATGAAGATCCTATTCGCAGGCCGTTCATTCAACCGCAGCCCATGCCAGAAATTCCGTTTGATGTGAAAGTGCGGGAATGGCTACGTCACGTGCCGGTTTCCGAATTGGATCTTGATGATTTGCCCGCGCGCATCTTGAAACTCTTGATTGAAGAGAAAAAGCTTATGTCTCTCGACGACCCCACCATTGAGTCAGTCCGAGAATACTTTCTCGTCCAAAAAGCGGCTTTTGCGCGAGCCCAACGCTTTACGAATATGTGGCAGCTGGCGCTCTATACCGAACCGGAGCTGGACTACCATACCGAGCATCCCGTGTCGGCGCTCGGCCATACTCTGACGTCGCAGGCCGAACGACAGACGGATGATCAACTTCTGAGTCACGTGAATCAGCAGGCAGGATTGTACTTCTTTTTTACGTCAACTTGTCGCTACTGCCAGGCGCAAGCGAAAGCGCTCAAACTCTTTGCGGACACGTATGGATGGAAAGTGTTTCCAGTAACTCAGGATGGGGCTGGGTTGCCGGAATTCCCGCAGCCGAAACTGGACAATGGGATGGGGGAGCGCGTCGGGGTTCGGCGAGTCCCGACCATTTTATTGGCCATCCCCACGGAGCGATTTGTCGTGCCCGTTGGCGCAGGACTGATGCCGGTGGAAGATTTGCGAACACGGGTCTTAGCAGTCCTGAAAAATCGCATGGATATCGGAGAGCATAAACGACCTTCGTAGAATATAGAGTGATGATGACTATGCGCACACGACGACATTTTTTGCTCATTGTCCTTCTGGCTGTCCTAACGGGAGTGTCCTCGTCTGCTCACGCGGCATTAGATGATTCCCTCCAAGAGCTTTTCGATAGCTGGGGCTTAAGCACGACCTCTGATCCTGGGGCGTATGAAAGTCAAAGTCGTGGGTATTTGAGTGGGGGCTCCGCGACCGTGCGTTTCTACAATCAACCATTTCGGGCGTTCTCTGTTGCGCCGCCAAGATTCAGCGTAGGATGCAGCGGCATTGACTTGTACTTGGGGAGTTTCAGTTACGGCAAACTCGATCGATATGTCGATCTCTTGCAGCAGTTAGGCACTGGAGCGGTGCTGGGATTTGCGTTTCAACTCGCCATAAAGGAACTCTGTGAGCCCTGCGCGGACGTGCTCAATAAACTGGAATCCGCATCCCGTCTGATCAATTCTATGGGTCGGCTGCAACCCTGCGAAGCCGGGAAAGCCATTGGCGCAGCACTCGCCGGCGATGAGAACGCGCAGCATAAAGTCAGCGGCACGATAGAAAATGCCTGGCAACGGTTTAAAGAAGCGGGCGGAGAGATCAGTGATATTTGGGAAGACCGGGATTCAGCGAAAGAACAAACTCCGGAACAAGCGATTTCATCTATGGCCGATAGCGATGCGGATCCTCGGGGGAATCTTGTGTGGATGGTGCTGTCTGAAGCGGGCGTGAATGCCGATACTGCTCGCATGGTGATGTCTGCACTGGGAACCATCATTGTGACCTCGGATGGGACCGTGGATGTGTGGATGCCTGTGATCTCGGTTGATGATCTCCTCTCAGTGGAGACAGGGATTCCCCTTCGCGTCTATGAGTGCGCGGACGAGACGGGGGGAACCCAATGTTTGGCGCTTAATCTCGTCACGGTCACCGATGTGGACGGATTCAATCGACGTGTCCTGGACTCGATGACCACAATCCTTGAGAAACTCCATGATGGGACGGCTTTAACCGCTGAAGATCAGGAGTTTGTTGGGCTCATTCCTTCACCCGTGTATCGGATTCTGGCGGATACTACGCAACCGATCCAAGTGGGCCAGGCCGTCATTGCAAGGAACAGCGATATCTTCGCAGCAGACATGGCGTTGCAATGGCTCAAATGGGCCCGCAATCAAGGGATGCAGCAAATCAATAAAGTGTATGAAATTCGCCGAAATTATGCGGGTGATGTCGCGCTGTGGAAAGCCCAAGCCAATCGTGTGATTGAAGAAGCGAGACAAGAGTTGATCAAACGGACGGAAGGGCAAGAGGCGGTCGGCGATATTGTTCGCGATATCTTGCTCACGGTAGGCAATCAAGTGCAGATCACGTTGCCAACGAAATAGGAACGCACATGTTTGCGACACTCTTCATCATCTATTGGGGGTTTTTAAGGCTCTTCCTTCTACTCACGGCTGTGTTTTGGGTTCTCTTCATCGGGATGTTTTTGGTCGAGCAAAACGGTGTTCTCATGTCGCACTATCAAGAGGTACAGAGCATGTGGAATGACGAACCACTCTATACAGGATATTTTGTGTTACTGGTGGCAGGTGGGCTGTTTCACTTCATAGGCTACTTTATGGAGTTGCTCAAAGATTCTTTTCAGTGGGTCACGGGTATGGATTCAAGAGTTGAAGGGCATCCTTCTCAATAGGGGAGCCAAAGGTTTTTGATGGAGGAGTCTCTACGAAATGCTTTGGACCATTTTCACATACGGTAACGGCGACGTCATCGCTTCCATTTTTGAAGGATTAAAACTGATCTTCGGAAGCGGGGCGTATGAGAGTCTGTTACATCTCGCGTTGTTGCTCTTAGCGTTCGGTTTGTTATTGACTACAGTCTTCCGTGGCCGTTTTTTGTGGCCGATCCTGATGGGTGGTATTGCGATTCTACTCATATCGGTGACGCTGACTGCTGATGTGTCTGTGGAAGAGCAAGTGGATCCGCTCATCCCTGATGTCGTCGTCACCGATGTCCCCTTGATCATCGCGTTTCCTGCGTATGTCACCAGCGCCATCGGCTTTGAATTGACAGTGTTGATGGAAACGGTATTTCCCGTGCCTGGCACCTATGTTATGTCCACGTCACCGTTCAATCGTGCGTGGTTTGATTTTCAGAAAACCCTAGAAGTCTATCTACCGGATGGTGATCTCCGGCGCAACACGCAGTCGTATTTAGTGTTCTGTGTGTTTCGCGCGATCGCCTTTGATCAGTTGAAACAGGGGGACTTACTCCGAGCGCCAGATCTCTTATCAGCCATTCAAGTCGATAATGCAGCCTTAACCGCCCCCCAATATGTCAATGGCAATCCCATCGGGGCGCTGCAGTGTCCAGAGTTCTACAGTACGATCATTCAACCAGGCTTTACACTCACGCATGCTGATTACGAAGAAGCGATGCGCCGTCTGCGCGTGGCCTTTCAAGCGGATCCGGATTTGCCTGATCTCGAACTGGATTTTATCGATCCTGTGATCACGGAACTCGCGATTGGGAGCCAAAGTTCACGTGACTTGATCAATACGATGCTCATCCGGGAAGTGTGGCGGGAGGCAGAACGGCAGGATCGCCAACGCTTTGGGGATGTGGCAGGGACACTCGTGATGACACAGCAAGCGTTACTGCAGGATTTAAAATACCAAGCCTACACACGCTCGTATATCGCGCAGAAACTCGTCCCGCTCATGCGGACGGTAGGCGAGGGCATTGTGTACTTACTCGCCCCCTTTCTTCTCGTCCTTGCGTTTCAACCAGGGATGGGCCGGTGGATGGGCTTGTATCTGCGTACGTTTGGGTGGGTGGCCCTCTGGGGTCCCATCTTTGTGGTGATGAATTTTTTGATGTTTGCGGAGGGGAGCCGAAGACTCACACCATTGACAGGAACAATCGATGGGGTGGCTATGGCCAACTTCGATAGCATTCGAGAATTCACGACACTGCTGAACACCGTGGCGTCCGACTTGACGCTCGCTGTGCCTTTGCTAGCCTGGGGATTAGTCTGGGGTGGTTCTCACTTAATCGGAGGACTCATGGGCGGGCTGGCACGTACGGCGGGACACGGCGACGCGGTGGCGGGGCAGTTTGCGCGTGGACGTGGGAGTGTGCGGCAAGAGGGGTTGGGTTCGGTCACGCAGCAAGCGACCGTGGGAGATGACGAGTTTAGCGTGATCACCGGATCAGCTGGATTGCGCGTTGATCAGCAAACGGGGGCGTCGGATATTCTCGATCACGAAGGTGGGGTGGCCCGAGCCGGTGCCGACGGTTCGCTGATGTATCGCGGGCCGCGAGGGGAATTTGTCGAGAATGAGGAAGGTCGATTGGTTTCGGGATTTCGCGTTCGTTCGACAACGGGAAGCGATGGGGTGCGACGGGATATGCGCGAAGAAGTGTTGGCAGGCAGTCAATTGCGGACCACGACGGTGGAGGACAATCAAGACGGGACGCTGCGGACGCTCGAGTCGGTGACGGATATTGGCAGTGGCCGCATGCTGCACGAAACGGAAACGACGCGCGATGATCGTACGGCGACGAGTGTCGAACGCTTTCAAGATGGGAGCAGTGTGGAGCGCGGGGTGTATCGAGGGCCTGTGTCAATTAGTAAAGGCGGGGATCCAGACATAGTGTCAGGAGACTTGACCTATTTCCAGGCATTTAACGACCGCGGTGAACCGACTGGATCCCGTGTTGCGCAATTTGAGGGAAATGATGGGTATGGAACCTATCGACTCCATGGTGTGGGGATTCCCGATTCAGAGACAGACAGTCTTCTTCCGGGCCTTCGTGTGACCAGCGGAGACATCTCGAATAAAACCCGTCGAGAACTACAAGAATCGTATTCAAGTCTGTCTGAGTCGCTTTCGCCTCGGGGTGATGGCTTTCGCACCTTCGAACATCGTGGCTTGTTTCCGCTCGAATGGGACCATGGGTATCGTGATTTGGAGGAGGGCATTCTTACAGTCGAAGGGACCGTGCGGAATGGGAGCTTTGAGCCGAGTACGGCGCGCTTTCGGAGTACGGAGGATCCAGAAGGTGCCTTATCGGCTGAGGGCCAAGTGGTGTTTCCCTCAGGGGAGCCTGCACCGCTTGGACCAGATGGCATGCCCATGCTCGGTGACGAGCAAGCATTCTTTCGCGTGTCACGAGCGAACAGAGAAGGACTGGAAACACAACGGACCGAAGGCCCGCATGGATTACCGACGGAGTTACGTCGAAATGGGGATGGGAGCTTTTCTTATACCGCTCAAGGGGATCGAACCTTACCCATTGCGTTAGGCGATGGACTCACGTCATCGGAGACGGTGCGCTTACGTGAAAGCGGCCGTGCGACACAGGGCCCTAGCGGATTCGAATTCTCACCCAGTGTTGCGGAAGCCACGTTTACTGGTCCATCACTCGGAGGCGGGAGGCCAGGCATCTTTTCGGTTCAGGGGTCGATCGAAGATGGTGTGTTTCAGCCCGCGGCTGGGCAGGTTCGTAGTCTTGTGGACTTTCTCGGTGTGGAAGGTGGTGGAGAAGAGCCGCTTCGGTCCGTGCAAGAGCAACTGGCCCCCGAAAGCATCATGTCAGGTCCACCGGCGTTTAGCCGGAGTCAACGTGGAAGCGTTGAGGAGTTCTTCAATGTCGATCGTTTTGAAGGCGCAGCGACCTTTGATCAAATGGTGAAGGGTGGCCCTTCGATTTTGAAAGATTTGCCGGTGTATGCACGTGCACAATATCAGGGGGATCAGATTATTGCCGCGGAATTTGAAGGGGGTATCGAAGGGGAGTTTGTCCATGGTGATACCGTGACGTCCTTGTATTTTCAGGACGGCGGCGAAACGGTGTTTAGTGAATCCAAATCGGGGACCCGCAGTACGACGTTCAATAAAGAAAGTCATGAAGGAGTGATGATTCTCCCAGGGCAAGAACCGGGTCAGTATTTCCGCATGGCGGGATCTTTTGATTTTGATCCCGCAACGCACGACTTAGTATCTGCCCGAGCGTCCTCGGTCACACAACTGACGCTGGAAAATGACGGTGGACTCGCGACGGTGTTTAGCAATATGGAGGGTGACACACTCTTTTCAGAAACGAAACGAGGCGAGCTTGAAAGTGGGATCGTCTTTCTTCCAGATGGTGACGGTAAACTGCAACCCATGGCCGGTGTGACCTATTCCCAAGGTGGTGATTTGGTGTCGGGCGAAGGCAATGCGATTGTCTCAACGCAGTATGCGAATGACCAACAAGAATTCGAAAAAGTCTTTCGTTCGCCCGAGGGAGAACAACTCTATAATCAAATACTCAGCGGTGTGGAACATCAGCAAAAGAACGTGTTCCGTCAGGAAAATGTTCGGGACATCTCCTATGACACGGGGTATGCGTTATTACGACTGCTTGGAGAGGATCGCGATCCGAGTGAACTGACGGATAATGAACTGACGGCTTTGGAGGCGTTGGCCGTCACCAAATTCACGAAAGATCAGCTCATCGATTTTAGGCGATTAATGCTTCGACCTTCTCGGGGAAGAAAATGATCTCAGAGATTTTTCGGCACTGGCCGTGAAATAATGTTAAAGATCAGTTAAAATCCTTGAGAAGTTTCTGTCAATCTTACTTGCTACCAATGCTCTTCAGAAATTTTCTAGCAGTTATCTTTGCTTTTCTATTTCCATTCGAACTTTTATGGGCAGCAGACGGGCAAAGCAGACAGAATTCTTTAGGCGAGTCACCACCAGAAGGAATGGTATTGGTGCCGGAAGGAAGGGGCAGTGGCATATGGAAGGGACAGAAATCCATAAAGTGGACAATTGAAAAACCTTTCCTCATTGATCAATTCGAGGTTACTGTTGGTTCATACCGTGTTTATCTTGAACCACTTGGTGAGGTTCTGAAACGGGACTTAACGCCAGCGTACTTTGAACAAGTCATATTTCCTAAACATGCGGATTTCCCTGTCGTTGGAGTTACCTGGCGTCAAGCAATGCTCTATTGTAAAGCGATGGGAAAGCGATTACCTACCAGTGCTGAATGGAAGATGGCGGCCGTGCGAAAGGGTGATAAAAAGGCGGGCCCCGGTGGTGTCGCCTTTCTGAATTTAGATGACTTGGGGAAAAGTCACAGTTCAACAACAGGTGAACTTTTCAAGCCGTTTTTCGTCTACCGTGATGGCGTACGTCCCGCAGGTAGTGTGTTAGAAGATGTCAGTGCCTTTGGTGCTTATGATATGGCAAGTAGTGTCTCTGAATGGGTAGAGTGGACTAACAAAGATTTTCCCACCAGAGCAATTTCTGGTCGTTTTTCCAAGAGTTTGGGACCTAATCCTTCTGCTAATACCGAGTTGCTCGACCACGGCGGCCGGTTCTGGTTGGGGTTCCGGTGTGCGAAGGATGTCGCAGAATAATTTTTTCCCTACCTTAACTGTTGCAGCCTTATATCGTGATTGAGGTCACATACGCGTCAGGCCGTCCGTGATTCTCTAGAGTCAACATACACTTCCCCACATACTAAGCAAACGCAATGGTTTGAAGCACTTCCCTTTTCTGACCGCAAATAATCAAACAACTGCTCGTGCTTGCACTCACTACCCCCATATTTAAGCTTCCATTTTTCTTGCGGGCGCTTGGCGTCGTCTAACGTCATGATGAACCCCGGCAGCGTTGCCATTGTTGAAAAACAAGGGTGAACAGGTGAATCTCCATCCGTGTGAAGTTTTGTACACGTATTTTTAAGTGAGGCAGGTACACGTCATCTGAAAGTTGATAGTCTCTTAATGCTTGATGAAGTGTTTCCGACGATACGTCGTGGTCCTTGTGTGCATGAAAATTGGGTAGGAGCGTTAGAATGTCGTGCAACTCCTTCGCCAACTCCTGCCAAGGTTCATTTTGTGTCAAGCCTTTCTCCTTTCTTCCTGCTCAATTTTTAATGTTAACCGTAAGTTGGGCATCCTTGCGGGGCCTGTCGAAATAGATATTCTAACTCAACTGTTGCCTGCTTCAGGAGAGATGACGACGCTCCGTGCGGCCCACTCGCTGTCACCGTCCCCACAGCCTCCCCAGTGCTGACGTCCACTACTCGCACGGTCAGACGACGACTTGTTACATCGTGCTGATGGAGGGCTTCGAGCAACGTTGTTGGAGGAACCAATCTTCCTAATGATACGAGTTCGGCCTCTGCGACTCTACCAGAATACTGTTCACGTAATTCGTCAATGATCATGGCATGCCTCGCTGCACCCGCGGCTAGACACCATCCTTGTCGCAACACCCAGTCTTCAAGAGACTCTTTAACTGCAGGGTCAGCAGCCTTAATCGTAAAGACCATCCGATCAGGAAATCGTTCATCAGGTAGTGGATCCACTGCCTGCTTCTTGGCTCTGAGTATTTGTTTCTGACTGACTGGTAGTGTCTGACTCACTACGAGAGTGCCGTGCTGAGAGATCTTCAATAATGGTTCATTCCCGTTGATGGTTATATTGGACATCTGGTCTTGTGACATGTGTCCTAGCACATGGGAAAGCCGAATCGACGCTCGACCGAGCTGGTCCAGCTTGACGTGGGTAGAAGGTAGGGATGAATCGGGCCATCCATAGACGACCTCTCCTCCACGTAAGGGTTCAATCGTTTCGACAGTCTCTTCTCGAATGTCTTCCTGTGTTGTTGTTCGAACGCTTCCTTCAACGGGTTCGCGCATCAAGAGTCGCTGACAACCATAGTCACGGGCATCAGCTCCCAATATGTCAGAGGTGATGGTGGAAAATAAGAGACCAATAGGACATTGGATGAGACCAAGAACAAAAGATGGAGGAAACAACACATATCGTTTGGTCTCCCAGTCTTGTGCTTCCTGAATCACACGAGTTTCCGTGTGTGGTTGCGTCACGGAGATTGTCCAGCCGAGTTCGTCATCGTGAGGGATCAGCGAAAGAGTGGGAGAGCCTAAAGGAACACGCTCTCGAATCACTTGCTCAACACGTGGTTCACCGATCGCATCGTGCGTCAGGCCCGTGTTGCATCCAGACAGGATGGCAAAGCCGACTGCTCCAATGAGCGATAGCAACATGCTGTGCTTAGTGACGTTCATGAGCATAAAGGATATCCAGGACGTCCCCTCTGGCCGCGTGGACGAGATCTTTCCAAGCCTCAACCGGTGCTTCATAATTGAGCTTACTCAAGACCACGCCTGTTTCAATGTTGATTAGTGTCAGCCACAACTCAGGCGTGCCACGGATTGACGTGCGGATTTCTCCCTGCAGCAAGACATTGGCTCCCCGCCACTGACCAGGTTTGGCCACACGCGTCTCATCAAACCTTCCATCCATATGCTGAGCAAGTAATTGATTGACGCTGGCCATTCTGGATTCCTGTGTGATGACGACCAGGTCCTGACTTGCTAGGCCTTCCTCAAATTCAGCTCTCGTGAATTCATAGGCATTCGACGGGAACTCGACATCGGGTGATAGCAACGACCACCGGATACGCAATGATTTCGGCCATGCCGCCGAATCGGCCTCGAGTATGGGGCTGGCGTACGCGTGTTGCCATTGATGTGGCGAGACGGTCAGCAGCTCACTCATGAGGACTTGATCCTCGCTGGCCAGTACTAATGACGCGGAGAGCGTGTTCCAGATGTCGCCTGAGGGTGCGGCTTCAAGGGCAGCCTGTGTGAGCCAGCGAAGGCGGACGGGAATGCCAGATTCACTCGTTGATGTGTTGACTTGTCGCTGTATACTTCGCGTAGTCCCGTCCGGACGAGTTACGATCAGCGTGAGCGTTCCTGAAGTAATCGGACGTTCAGTGTGTTCGATTTGAAGCGGGTCTGAATGGACCACAGGGTAGTCGATTTCGGTCAGCGACCATCGGTACCCGAGTATGGCTGAACACGTTTTAAAGGGCAGTTCAAAGGCTTGGTCAGATGGCTTGAGGCTGGCTGTTGCATAGCCAAGCACGAGTGTAATGGGACAAAGCGGAATAGCGATCCCATTGGCTAGGAGATTCCAACTGCGATGTTTCTGGGTGTACGCGCGCCATCTTTCGGTCGTGGTTCTGGCGATCTCCTGACGGACTGGCTGTCGAGGATAGACTGTCCACCCTAATTCATCAGGATGCGGGACGAGATGAAAATAGGAAGCGGCGGATGTACGTTCCGTGACAATTTTCTCATCATGCTCGACGCGAAGAATTGATTGCGGAAGAGCGATGGTGCACGCACTGACGGTGATGCTGGTCAGGAGGACCAAGGAAGGAAAGCCATGATTTCTCAAGAAAATTGACAACACAGATTCTCCATCTCCTGTGTTTCATCTGTATTCTACAAGAAATCGGATGTTCGTGGGTTCGAGGTCGTTGCGATCATGATGATCAAGTATCGGCTTGGTTGAACGCGAATTTCATCTCCTCGACATATAGTTCGGCCACCATCTTTGTGACGGTGCCCTTTTTGGCGTGGTACTTGGCGGGTTGGAGGCTGATAATACCGACATGACGTAGCGTGATCCTTGCTAGCTCGTCCTTATGATTGGGGCCCAAGAGTGTGATTTGACCATTGAGTTCGTCATCATCAGAGCAGTTGCCCTGGATGACAAACGAGTTGAACCAATCCTCCCACGGTGCTGCGTCACGAGCGGAGAAGGTAACCTTGATGTTGGGGACCTCAAGATGACTGGGATGTTTGGTGGGTTCGCGCGTGTTGACACCCCCGACCTTGACGACGCTCTGTTTCAGGGTAAACGAATCGATATTGGTGACCCGCTCGCAAGGGAGGTCCCCCATCTCGAATGTGAAACCTGACGCTAACCACTTCTTCTTTTTCGTGTCTTTGGTGTGGCTCAGCCGCTCGCCTTGTCGCTTCTCGTGGCGAAGACGCGTTGGGTTCAATGTGACGGTCAAATAGGCCGGGTCTTTTAAGCTTCCATCGAGAGCTGGAATGGTTAACTCGGTGATATGTGCGTCGGAAAATATTATGGCGCGCCTTTCTTTGTAGTCGAAGTCGGCATGGATGATCATGCCTGACCGGGCTCGAGATGATCTGGCTTTAGTTTTTGAGGACAGATTAAATGATGATTGAATCCAGTCATAGACGGGTCTACCCATCCCCATACCGCACTCGACGGTGATCTCTTCATGTTTGATGCCAGCCAGATGTTTTTTGATGACCTTGTTGGAACCCATCCGCTTCGTCGCCACTTCACCTTTAGTATTGCCTCCTGACACCGACTTGACAAACCCCAAGGCCTCTCCGTCGGTGAACAACGCAAAACGGCCTGCTGAAAATGAGCGAGAGTTCATGTTGCTATGTCCTCCTTGCCGGTATAGCGCGCTAGCTGACTGGGCGGTATGACTGAGTTGTTCCACGGGTGCACAACCGTGGGGGTCGTGCCCTGCTGGAGCTTATGCTGGATAAGATAACGCATAAGATGATACGGATCTAGTCTAAAATGATTGGCGCCAGATTCAATCGATAACAAATCTCTTCGCCGGTCTGTCGTTCTGCATAAGTGATAGCGCACACGAGAGTGCTCTAAAGGCACAATCTTCGTTCCTCCCAATACCTTTTCCTTCGCAGTCTCTCTCTGGAACGTAATACCTCTTCATAGAGGATCAAGTGCATGCTGAAGATTGGTCAACTCGTCGTCGCCATGGTCGTCAAAGACCTTCCAGATCATCCAGGGTATCTGACCCTTGTGGGAGATGCGGGCAGTCAACTGGCGGTTCTTCCGAAAATACTAGCCGCCAAACGGTACAAGATTCGTGATGGGCTGACGGCAGCGGTGTGGAATATGGGGGTGCATTACCCCGTCGTGTCACAGTCTTCCGTCCATTATTACCGGCGTATCGGGGAATTGGTGCTAGCTCCCGTTATGGAGGAACATCATGTGCGGATTCGTGCCGTTGGAAGTTCGCCCGATTCCTCCTTCGTGAAGATTGCCGTGGAATCATCGGATGATCGTGATCCCATTTCGCTGTGTCTACCGTATGTGTCTGAGTTTGCTCGATACACCCCGAAAACGATTTGTCTGATTGCGTATGCGACGAATACCGAAGACTTTATCGCCCATGCGTTGAGCCCAGCTCCGAGACGGTGGATTCGAGAAATTGTGGTCTATGGCGAAAGTAAAACGGCCCAGGTGATCGTCGAGCGAGGAAGTATTGCGCGATTTCTTGGCCAACACGGCACGAACGTGGCCATCGCGAGCAAACTCACGGGCTATCGGATTCGAGTCGACGAGATGCCGTAATGCAACGTAAGGAGGGATTCTCATGAGCCAGTCCACAACGACACGTGAACGATCAGAGCAACCAAGGCAATCTCGGCGGGAAGATCGTCTTCGGCGAAATCGGCAATTGCTCGAGAATCCCGAAGCACAATTCTTTCGCACACGCACACCTGAGGGCCGCATGCTCATTGGCATGTTAATCGCGTTGGATCGCGGTCTTCATGTGCTTCGATTACGAGCGGGGCATCAATTCAGCCTTCAGGACGTGATGGAGCACGTACTCCAAGTGCGAAAGTTCGTGACGGCCCTCCAAGGACTGATTACGGATTTAAATAATGGAGCGAGCGTGTTGGTCGATCGTCCGAACCCTGATGACCCTCAGACCATGGGGTTTGTGCCTCGAACCGAAGAGACTCGGCAATTGGGGTTATGTGTGAGGCAACTTGATGGGTTGTTGATGCGAATTCGCCTGACCAGTGAAGATTTGCAGCAACAACAGACTGTTTTTGAGCGGTCCACTGCGTTGGTCAAGGAGTGTCATGCCGTCACGGGGCAAGTGGCTCAAGGCGCGGGTACGCGGTATGACCCACCGCGAAGTTATCAAGAACTGAATGGTCATAAAGTCAAAGGAGGGAAATCGTAATGTTGAAGAAAAGCACAGGAATTCAGAGGTTTATGAAAGGAGTGGTTGCGATAGGGTTGAGTGTGATGGTCGTCACCCTGTTTACGGGTTGTGGCGGAGATCCGCACTTGAAAGATAAGTATGCGCATCTCTTAGAGGAGAAAAATGCCCTCGTGCAGGAACGCTTTCCGCTTCATCAAGAGGTCAATGAATTGCGAACGGGCTACTTTGAGCTGGGGAAAGATTTCGCCGAAACGCGATCCGTGATGACCGATATGGAAGAGCAACTCCAAGCAACCGATGGTCGGATGCAAACCGTGTTGTCCACGATCGAAGGGCGAAGTAAGGAAGATGTGCATTCGCAAAAGATGATGACAGAGGTCACCAAGCGCATTGAGCAGCTCGAACAACGCTTTAGTGTTCTCGTCAAATCGACGGATGACATTTTGCGCGTCGTGCGGGGACATCGAGAAGGCCCGACAGATGTGAAAGGGATCGGTCAGAAGAATCCACTTTCCTCTATTCACACTCAGTCATCATCCTCCAAGAAGATTAAAAAGACACCAGCCGTGAAACCAAAAGAATCCAAGAATACCGAGAAGAGTTCATCGAAAGCAGAGAACGCAGGAACATCCGAAAGGAAGTCTTAGGCAAGCCTCCTATGATTCCTCTACTGACCATTGAACACGTGCCAGGTCGACAGATTGAAATTGTTGGGTCGGGGCTCATTGTCGAGCATCAGACCTTTGGGTTGAATGTGGTTCGAGACTTGTTAGCGGGTTTTACCGACTTCTTTGGCGGGCAGGCTGGTTCCTATGATTCGCTCACGCTCTCAAAAATGCAAACTATGATCGATACCGTCATGCGACGCGCCATTCAGGAGGGTGCCGAGGCCGTGATCGGGGTACAAGTCATCGTGCGTCCCGTGCCGGCGAAACGAATGTCCATGGTGCAGCTCACACTTACGGGGACCATGGTGCGCTACACCGACGGCCAGGTTCATTCGAACAGAAAAGCGGAACACGATGGACGGCTATCGCCAACTACTGCTTCTTCTCACGATGCTGCTGTGCTCTGAGACGGCGGCTTTTGCCGCGTGCGAGGGGTTGACCGGGAAGCCTGCGGCAGAGTGTCTCCTGGGAAATATCGAGAGTGAAGGCCATCTCTCACCCGACGCGTTTGATGCCAATCAAGTGCTGGTCCCGCAATATGCAGGTACGTCAGGGTGTAAGGAAGCCGGGTGTTCCGGGACTGAGATACCAAGTGGCAGCGGACCTGAACTCGAAGAACAGGGGCGCTCCCAATTAGGGAGTGATGAACAAGGACAACAGGTGTTGGAGATGCAGCGCGATCAAGCCGAGGTGGATGTGACCAATACGCCGCCTATTTTGACAGCGGGCGAGGTTGCAGAGAATACGGAGTTTCCTCCGCAAACTGTTGAAACGTGCACGGATTTGGAAATTTGTTTGGAGCGTAAGAAACTCCCTCGGACCTTCACCTGTGTGGATTGTACCCCGTTTGTGGACTTAGGGTGCACGGAGACAGGCCCGGGTTGTGTGGAAGAAGACAATGGTGTGTGTATCACGCCCGGGACAACGATCGCTTGCCCTCTTGATCCGGCGTGTGTCAGCACGGGCGTCGTCAAACAATGTATGAGTTGCGGGACCCCCGGCAGTCTCGTGCCATTTTGTACGGACATGTCGACGCCACCCAATGAACACTTTAATGAGCATGCGACCTATCTTGGGGTGATCGAGGAGGCCAGGAACAGTTGGGAACCGGAGACGTTAGTATTGCTTCGTGGAGAAAAGCTCGCGTGCGAACAGAACCCGCTGATCAAACCCATTGTCGATTGTTGTGACGAGGATCCGACCAAATTGTTTGGCTCATGCAACAACGAAGAAATTCGCTTAGCAGCGAATAAGCAGGCAGGGCTCGTCCATTTTGTGGAAAAGCATTGCACAGATAGAGTGCTGGGTATTTGTGTTGAAGAAGAGAAAGTGTACTGTTCATTTAAGAGCAAATTAGCGCGTATCGTGCATGAACAGGGCCGGCCACAAGTGGGTCGTGGGTGGGGCAGTGGGGAAAACCCCGATTGCGGGGGGTTTCACATTACGCAGTTTCAACAATTGGACTTTGCCATGATGGATCTCTCGGAGTGGTATCCCGACATCGAGTATGCCTTGAACGTCGAGGAATTCATTGGACGATCGCAAGCGAATTTATGTCTCGTTCTTGGCACGTGTGGGTCGTCTGAAGAAGAAAGTGAGGAGGGGGGATAAGACGCATGATGATTGTACTGTGCCTGCTGGTGGGAATGATGATGAATCCATCTGTGGTTGTGGCGGCTGAGTCAGCAGGGGAGAGCACGACGGTAACTTCACTGCCGGAGTCCTGGCACGCTTTCGTGCCCTGTTTAAAACAAGCCGCCACGCATTATGGGTTGCCGCCAGTGCTGGTGGCCGCGGTGGTGGATGTGGAAAGTGCAGGGAATCCGCTGGCGATCGGGGTCAATACGAAAGCGGTGAAAGCCCCGAAGCCTAAAACGAAGGAGGAGGCTATCACGCATGCTGTCGAATTGTGGCAACGCGGAGTGAATTTTGACGTAGGTCTGGGGCAAATTAATCGTGTGAATATCAAAAAACATCGTATTGATATAGCGGCGTTGTTTGATCCGTGCGTGAATGTTCACTGGGTGAGCTACTTCTTATACGATCGCTTTCAAAAATATGGTGCCAAATGGACGGCGGTTGAGCGGTATAACGGCGTGAACCCGGAGTATTCCTGGAAGGTGTACGATGCCTTGCTCCGAATGCGCCGCATGAAGGAATTACAATGAGGAGCATTCCTATTTGGCAATGGATCTTGATGGTGGCGCTCTGTCTCAGCGTCGCTCAATGTTCCCAGCAACCTGGCACGCCGGGCCTGCCCCTCGATCCTGAAAGCGTGTTGACCGTCGCTGAGTCCGTTGATCCGGAAATCGTGCGTACCGTCGCGCATCAATATATCAACTTGCAAGCTCGTGTGATGAAACTCAAGGTCGACGTGACCATTGATGCGTGGAACCAACTGTCTCCGGAGCAAAAACGATCAGTCATGAACGGTCTGGTCAAAGGATTTCATTTAGCCACGGATCAACTTCAACAAGCCGCGGGACCCGCGCTCCAAGAGGTAATGACGACGGATGCCCTCCCGTCATCGTAAGTAGGGCTTCTTTCAATATGGCTGTTTGTTACCGCATTGTTCTACAAGCTAGGGCTGGGCAAGGCCCACAATTCGATAGGGTCTTGCGTGAATGTGGGGCCGTGCGTGTGGAAGCTCCCGTGTCTGGCTATCTCGTGGGGTATGGACCGCACCAGTTAAGCCAGGCGGTGCGTGAACGGTTACCAGACGCCGTTGTCTTTGAAGATGCTTGGGCAGAAACGGACATCGAACACACACCGGAGAAATCGTTGCGTCCCGGTCAAGTGGTGATGGTCGCGATGCCGGATGGGTGGACAATGACAGGATTGTTAGAGAAGGTCAGCGATGGTCAAGCAGAAGTCTTGATGGTCGTGTTTGATCATCCACAACGGGTGACCGTTGGCGTGGAACAAGTCCAAGTCAAACCCCTTCCGGAACCATGGTGTTAGTGGTCCAAAATATTTGGCTGGCTCTTCGACGTCGGTATCGCCGAGTCATGGGGTTCGGACACAAACCGTTTAGCATTACGTTAGAGGACCTCGCACAGAATCTTTGGCTTAAACACAATCATGCGATGAAAACGGCGAGACAGTCTATCGCTGTTCAAAAACCGAAAGTCCAAGAGCCGAATGTTTCACCACCCGTCGTCTCCACACCAGCGTCGTCACAGTTGGAACTTCTGCCGACAACAGCCGAGGTTGAGCTCTCTCCACCACCTTTTTCGAAATCGGAATCCGTCCAGCCAGTCAGTATGGGTTCGTTCTTCGTTGTGGATTTTGTCACACCGTATGAGGCGATCCTCCAGCAGCAAGGCGTCAGGGACGTGATCATGCGCATTATAGAAATGTTGGAGGAGCATGGTGCATGTCCCTCGATTGTGTTGGAGGGGGTGGAGCATGACGAAGAAGCACGGGAACTCGCCGTCATTCGCAAGACCTTAGGAAAGATCACGTTAAAAGATCATACGCACCGCGTCACCACATTAGCGATTGAAGGGTTGAAATCGACCTATCGGGATTGGGAACCGCTGCTCCCGAAACTGCTGGTCGTCGCATTAGGCCATGATCTGGGGAAAATTCCTGCGTTTCGGCAAGCCTCACAGTATACGTTAGCCGATCATCCTAGCATTAGTGCCATGAAGCTCCGCGAGTTGGTCGCCAAAGAGGATGAGCCGTTTTGGTGGGAGGAAGCCTTGGGGATTGTGAAGGGGCATCATCGAAAGACGACGCAACCGTTTGCGGCGGTGTTGCGACAGGCGGATACCAAAGCGCGAGAGCTCGAAGTCGTGCGGGGCGCGAATAATCTGACGTTAAAACCGTGGGACTCATGGTTTCAGGTCCCGGCTGTGCTAGATCAATTGAAAGACCGAATTAATGTTGTGCAGCGCAATCGCGCGTGTGATGCCTTTACGTTAAAGAGCGTGGTCTATTGCCAACCAGATGCGGTGTTTCGTGCGGTGCAGACCTGTGCGAAAGCAGCACAGGTGATTGATCTGTCTTTAATTCGGAGTGGTGATCGAGAGATGGTGCTTCGGCAAGTCGTGGAAGCATTTCGTCAGGCAGAAATCCTTGCGGACGATATTGGGGAAGGATTTTATGGGCGGCAGTATCGCGTGGTGACGAGTCAGGCCAAGCGGCAAGGGAATGTGCGGCAGTATTTTATTCCCATTAACCTTGAAGCGTTTGGGGAACAGGCCTCGGTCTTCGAACAGCGAAAAGAAGGATGGGTGCAGTTGATTACGGCCGTTGAACGAGGGGGCTAGCATGACCAAGGAAGAGTGGGCGGCACTGGTTGATCGCATCGTTGAGAAAGCCAATACCGTGTTCAGCTGGACATCTCTCGAATACGAAACATGGTGGCATGGTTTGTTTGACACCATCTTCGATGGGAATATGGCGCGCTTCTTGGCGTCGATGTTTCTGGTGATGGCCTTTTGGTATGGCACTTATAAGCAACGCCTGGGCTTGGGAGTGGTGTGTTTTTTCTGTGCGTTTTTGGTGGCGTACTTACGGACGCTGCAATTGTTGATGGGGTAACGGCGTATGTCGCGTGGAGGAGGTGGGAGTGGTCCAGGTCCAGTACTCATGGGAGGGAGCAGCAGTGCGTCCCGGCCTCTGGGTTTGTTGGATGCGATTTCAAAAATACAAATGTTTGCCGCTGTGGAAAAATTGGGCAAACAAATTCCACTTGAGTATCTCCTCTTCAAAGATCGGGTGGGATTCTGGGAGGTTGGGGCACGAGGTGTGATTCTGGATTTTTTCATCATGGCCATCTTTACACCCTTGAGCATGGCCACGTTTCAAGAAGTTCTGCCGATTTTTGGATCCGATGAGTTTTCGTCGTTTGATCGGGGCTTTGCATTTTTATTAGCTGGCAGTTTTGCTCTAGCGTATAACATGTTGATCGCTGTGAATCTCTCTGCGTGTTACTTTGGCCGGGTCCCGACCATGGCCATTCGCTATTTGTACTCAGGTCTGCTGTCGGCCAATGTCGTGAAATGTATCTTGCTTTTTGTGTGGTTTCATATGTTGCGTGACTGGATCGCTCCCGAGCGGGTGGCGGGATTTTTTACACGGAATTGGACGGTTCTGGGGAATGTCATGACACCTGAAGGTGCGACATGGATCCAATACTGGTTGCAACAATTTCGGGGTGTGTTGTGGCCGTCCGCGTATTTCGTTGTCGGCAGTACCGCATTCTGTTTGTTAATCCCGGCGATTGCCTTCTGGTTTGGCAAGCGTGATGCCCTCAAAGAGTATGAGCGGAATTTAAGGTATGATGTGATTACCTGAAAGTAGCCTTCTGAATTTTCTCTCGTTTGTGTTTCAAGACAACAAGTTCGCGACTTAACTAACGTGGGCTTTGAAAGGGGCAAAATACCACAGTGGTACCTGTTTGATTCATCATTGTGAAGCGTAGGTTTTACTAACATGTTGAAAAATCTCAACATAGAGGAATGGTCTCAAGTTTGCTTTACTTTAATACGAAAGGGGGAGTAGGCTAATTACAAATGCTGGAGGGATGTGACGGTCCCAACTTTCAACATGAACCAAATACTCTTATTGAAATTGAAAAATTTTGTCCCACTCGTTATTTTTGCCTTTGTGGTTTGTGGAGTGGGTGGTGTGTATTGCCCAATGCCAGCTTCCGCAAACGATACACATCATTCGGAATCAACTTCTCACCATTCCTCTTCATCACAAACTACCGGGGACTGTCCTGAACAACTCATCACGTCTGTGGGGCCGTTTGAAAAGGATGATGTCCCTGTAAGTGTTCTTTCTGTCGCGGTACTTTCCTGGATCCACGACATTTCTAACTTCGGTCCTTTCAAGTATCTGGGCAATGACAGGACTCCCAACGCCTCCACCTATCCTCTTCTGTTTCTTCTCTTCTCTGTTTTTCTGAATTGAGTTTCCCTAACAGTTGATTTGCCAGCGAGTCCGGAAACCTCCCATGTTTCCGAGCTCATGTTGACTATTCCCGTCATCGCGTTAGGGGGGCATCATGGAATTGCTTCAGTACCAACATTCATACCTAAAAATTTTGGCCATCGTGCTGTGGCTGTCTCTCTTTCCAGTTCTGTCCGTTTTGGGTGCTGAGCCTCCCTTGCAATTGCCAACGCTCATTGAGGAAGCCTTTCAGCGCAACCCGGAGATTCAAACAGCCAAACAGCAGTGGGAAGCCACGAAAGCCACGATTCCTCAAGTTCAATCCCTCCCTGATCCCGTTGTCGGGTTCGGCTACCGCGGTCCGGACATTATGCGAGAAGGCCGCTTTCAGATCCAACAACAATTTCCCTTTCCAGGAAAGCTAGGCCTCAAGGGAGAAGTGGCGTCGAAAGCTGCTGATCAAGTCAGCAAGGCGTACAGAGCCATTCAACTTCGGATTATTGCCCAGTTGAAGGTTGCCTACTTTAATCTTCATTTCATTCATGAATCCATTGAGGTGGTGAACAAAAATCTCATGATTCTTAAAGAGCTCGAGAAAACCGCAGAAGCCCGTTACAAAGTTGGAAAAGGCATTCAACAAGATGTGTTTCGGGCGCAAGTGGAATTGTCCCGAGAAATGGAGCGCTTAACCAGCTTAGAGCAGGAACAGCACACGATCACGGCGGAGCTCAACCGTATTCTTAATCGACCGCCGGACTCGCCGCTTGGAAAACCCGAAGAACCGACGCTCACGGCGTTACCCTACAGCATGGAAGAACTCATCAAACTGGTCAAGCAACACTCTCCGGTTCTCCAGGTTCAGGCGCATGGCATTGAAAAAAGCCAATCATCTCTGGCCTTAGCCCAGCGAGAATATTATCCGGATTTTGTGGTCACGCTCGGAACCATGCAGTCGTTCCGTTCCAATGAGCTGACAGATGCATTTGGGATGTTCGGCATCAAGGTGCCTCTCTACTATTCCACCAAACAACGTTATGGAGAAAAAGAAGCGCTGGCAAACTTGGAAGGGGCACGGAAGAACTATGATGCGGTGTTACAAGACGCGCTGTTTCGGATGAAAGACAATGTGGCCCGAGTCCAACGCGCTGCCCGCCTGGTGAAACTGATTGGAGGTGCGATCATTCCCCAAGCCTCGTTAGCTCTTGAATCATCGATGGCAGGATACGGGGTCGGAAAAGTGGACTTTCTGACCATGCTCGACAATGTCCTCAACTTGCAACAAGACGAATTGGACCTTCACCGCCAAACCACCGACCACGAAATTGCCATCGCCAAGATTGAAGAAGTCATAGGGCAATCATTACACGGACCAGCGGTAGAGAAGGATTAAACTCATGAAACCACCATACTTGTTCATTCTGAATCAAAAAGGCCGCAGTTTGCTGAAATGGGTTGTATCCCTGGTGGTGATCGTGGCGGTGGGAGTTGGTGCGTACGCGTGGTTGATGATGAGGACGCCAGAACTCATGTCCTCGACACAGGCCACAGAAGGGAAAACGGGATCACTCCCGTCAACGGCTCAGACTCCAAGGACAACACCACAACCATCTCAGAGCAAGGGTGTGATGCTCAGTCCTCAAAAACAACAAATGATTGGGGTCAAGACAGAACCCGCCACAATTCGAGATCTGACCCACACGATTCGCACGGTGGGCCAGGTGGAAGTTGACGAACGACGACTGACCCACATGCACACAAAATTAGAGGGGTGGGTGCAGGAGCTCTATGTGAAATTTACGGGAGAACACGTCAAGAAAGACCAAAAACTATTTGAAATCTACAGTCCTGAACTCGTGTCCACTCAAGAAGAATATTTGTTGGCCTTAAAAGCCGTCAAATCCCTCGGAGAGAGCGAATTCCCAGAAATTGCTCAAAATGCCAAGTCCCTGTTGGCTGTGACTCGGCAGCGGTTTTCACTGTGGGACATTACGTCTGACCACATTCAAGATTTAGAGAAAACCGGGAAAGTCCTACGGACGCTGCCCCTTCATGCCCCTGGGTCAGGATATGTCCTCCACATGTCTGTGCGGGAAGGTATGCATGTGACGCCAGCCATGGAACTGTACGCCTTGGCTGATTTATCAACGGTGTGGGTCCTGGCAGACGTGTATGAATATGAAATTCCCCTTGTTGAGCTAGGGCAGGAGGCCACGGTGACCCTGTCCTATTTCCCGGCTCAGACCTTCACCGGAAAAGTGACCTATGTGTACCCTGTTTTGGAAACCAAGACCAGGACGGTGAAGGTTCGCTTCGAGCTCCCCAATCCTGGGTGGAAAATCAAGCCGGGTATGTTCGCGAACGTGGACTTACGGATTCCTCGTGGGAAACGCTTAGTGATTCCGAATACGGCTGTCCTCGATTCTGGTACCGAACAACTCGTGTTTATTGATAAAGGAGAAGGCATGTTTGAGCCACGCAAGGTGACGGTGGGCGTGCGAACGCGGGATGCCTACGAAATTCTTGAGGGAATTACGGCCGGGGAGCTGGTGGTCACCAGGGGCAACTTCCTTGTGGATTCAGAAAGCAATCTCAAAGCAGCCACAGAAATGATGATGCCGGGCATGGATATGGGAAAGAAAAAGGACGCCGCCGATTCGGCTTCTATGCCGGGCATGCAACATTGAAGAAGGAACGAATGCAGTGATTGAAAAAATTATCGAATACAGCGCCAGAAATAAATTTGTGGTCCTGTTGCTCGTTGCCGTCCTCGTGGCTTGGGGTGTCTGGGTGATGCGGGTGATGCCATTGGATGCCATTCCAGACCTCTCTGATGTTCAAGTGATCATCTTTACGGAATGGCCAGGTCAAGCGCCGCAACTCGTAGAGGATCAGGTCACCTATCCGATTGTCACGACGATGCTGGGAGCCCCCAAGGTCAAAGTGGTTCGAGGCTATTCTTTTTTTGGCCTGTCCTTCATTTATGTCATTTTTGAGGATGGTACCGACATGTACTGGGCGCGAAGCCGAATCCTCGAATACATGAATGAGGCGATGAAAGCCTTGCCAGCCGGAATCACCCCCACACTTGGGCCTGATGCCACCGGCGTAGGGTGGGGCTTTGAATATGCGGTGGTGGACTCCACAGGCCAGTTAGATCTGGCGGAGTTACGCACGCTGCAAGATTGGTATATCCGGTACTGGCTCAAAGCGGTCCCTGGCGTATCGGATGTCGCGAGCATAGGGGGATACGTGCAGCAGTACCAGGTGAACGTGGAGCCCAATGCTCTCCAAGCCTATAACCTCTCGTTGGACAAGGTGATGCATGCGATTCGGATGAGCAACAACGATGTAGGTGGCCGCGTGGTGGAATTTACCGGACGGGAATACATGGTATGGGGACGGGGGTACATTGAAGCGGTCTCTGACCTTGAGCAAGTGGCTGTGGGGACGGATGCGAAAGGCACGCCCATTCTCCTTAAGGACATTGCACGAGTGGAATTAGGGCCTGACCTTCGGCGAGGGCTGACCGAGTTGAATGGGGATGGTGAGGTGGTGGGCGGCATCGTTGTTGTTCGGTTTGGGGAAAGTACGTTGGATGTTATTGAACGCGTGAAGGCCAAAATTACAGAAATTACTCCCGCTCTCCCGGAAGGTGTCGAAATCATTCCGACCTATGATCGCTCTGATCTGATTCTCCGCGCCGTGTCAACATTGAAGGAGAAGCTCATTGAGGAAAGCGTGATCGTCAGTCTCATTACGATCATCTTTCTCTTTCACGTTCGCAGTGCCTTAGTCGCCATCCTGACCTTGCCGTTAGCCATCTTAATGGCCATCACGGCCATGTACTACCTAGGAGTCAGCTCCAATATTATGTCGCTCGGCGGAATCGCTATTGCTATTGGGGCCATGGTGGATGGCGCGATTGTGATGGTGGAGAACGCCCATAAGAAACTCGAGGAAGGGGGGAACAATGGTGATCGGGTCAGTCTCATCATTGAAGCCGCCAAAGAAGTGGGGAAGCCACTGTTCTTTTCCCTTCTCATCATCACCGTGTCCTTTTTGCCGGTGTTTACGCTGGAAGCTCAAGAAGGACGGCTCTTTCGACCCTTAGCGTATACGAAGACCTTTTCCATGGGGTTTGCGGCGCTGTTAGCCATTACCGTCGTTCCGCTCCTCATGGTGCTGTTGGTTCGGGGCAAGATTGCCGGCGAAGCTCGGAATCCCATCGCCCGTTTGCTGGTGGCTGGGTATCGGCCTATCGCTCGATTTGTGTTCCGGTTCAGAAAGACCATGGTCATCCTTGCGGTTGTTGGATTCCTGGCCACGCTGCCCACCTTTATGAAATTAGGATCTGAGTTTATGCCCCCATTATATGAGGGCACCTTGATGTACATGCCGGTGACGTTGCCAGGGGCATCCATCACGGAAATGCAGCGGGCCCTTCAAGTGACTGACCGGATCATCCGGGAATTCCCTGAGGTGGAAAGTGTGTTTGGGAAAGCCGGTCGAGCCAGGACGGCGACGGATCCCGCACCGCTCACCATGATCGAGACCATTATCAATCTCAAGCCTGAAGAGCAGTGGCGGACAGGCATGACTGTCGAGCGGTTGGAGAATGAGTTGGATGACGCGCTCCAGATTCCAGGCCTGGCCAATGCGTGGACCATGCCGATTAAAGGGCGGCTGGACATGCTCACGACGGGGATTCGCACACCACTGGGCATCAAAATATATGGACGTGATTTAGATGAAATCCAACGAATTGGTGGGGAGTTGGAACAAGCCCTTCGAGATGTTCCGGGAACACGAAACATATTCGCGGAAAGAACAGGGGAGGGGTATTACGTTTATTTCAAAGTGAAACGCGAGGAAATCGCCAGGTATGGATTGCTGGTCAGTGATGTGGAGCGGGTCATTGAATCTGCCATTGGGGGAACAAATATCTCCACGACCATTGAGGGACGGGAGCGTTTCCCTATTAATCTCAGATATTCCCGAGCTTTTCGTAATTCGCTGGAAGACCTCCAACGCGTGTTGGTGTCGACCTCAACCGGCCAACAGATTCCGATCACCCAATTGGCGGAGGTTAGTCTGGTGAAGGGGCCCACGGTCGTGAAAAGTGAAGGGTCGCTCTTAGTCGGGTATGTCTATGTGGATGTGGCGGGCCGCGACCTCGGCAGTTATGTGCAAGAAGCTCAACAAATTGTGGCTGAGCAGGTGCCCATGCCTCAAGGCTATCACTTAAATTGGAGCGGGCAGTATGAATATATGCAGCGGGCCAAAGCCCGCCTCATGTATGTCGTACCCCTTACCCTGCTGATTGTGTTTTTGCTGCTCTATTTAAATTTCGAGTCCATTGCACGGAGTCTCATTGTGCTCCTGTCGGTACCGTTTGCCGCGATCGGAGCCATCTGGTCGCTGTACCTTCTCGACTATGATCTGAGCGTCGCGGTCTGGGTCGGGATTATCGCCTTAGTCGGTGTAGCCGCCGAGATCGGGATCATCATGATTGCCTATTTGGACCAGGCGTATGCCCGGGGGCGCTCCGAAGGTCACCTGACGACGATGAAGGATTTAATTGACACCGTTGTCGAAGGAAGTGTCAAGCGGGTACGACCCATCACCATGACGGTCGGGTCGACCATCGCCGGGTTGCTTCCCATTATGTGGACGCATGGGAGCGGGGCCGATGTCACGAAGCGGATTGCAGCCCCTATGATTGGGGGCATGGTGACGACGTTACTGCTCACGCTCCTCGTGCTGCCCGCGATTTACATCATTTGGCGAGGTTGGGAGTTAAAGAAACAGGGGATCCAGTCAGCGTTGGAAGACCACGTCGCGAGTGTAGATCAGACGTCGAAAGAAAGGGGTGATGATTCATGATTCATCTGGTGAACACCACAAGCAGGATGTGGATTGGGTTCCTACTCTCAGTGCTTGTGACAGGGTGCGTGAGCGGCCCAATGTCTTCCGGCAAGGATGCTCCTCTGTCACCACCGGAGTATGCCGATTCGGTGGCTGCCCAACACATGTTAGAAGGCAATCAATTTTTTTCTAGACAGCGATTGAGAGACGCGGCAACGAAGTATCAAGCGGCTATTGATGCTCAATCTTCATTAGGAGAGGCGCATTACAACCTTGGCCTTGCGCTCTATAAACGAGGGCTGTATGCCGATGCGCGCCCTCATTTCAAGAAAGCTGCTCAATTAGAACCATACAACACGGTCATTCGCAATGCGCCCCCCTTCAGGAAATATGGGACGGTTAAAACAAAAACGGAAAATGAAACTCATGATGGGCATTATGGTCATCAGCATTAATACGAGGTAACTCCAGAAAAAGGAGGTGAGGGGGAGAACATGATGGAACAGAAAAAAGACGAGGGGACAACCCCGAAAACTACCCAGGAAACAGTCGAAGAACTTC
The DNA here is from genome assembly GCA_965223685.1 of Nitrospirales bacterium. Classification (GTDB taxonomy): domain Bacteria; phylum Nitrospirota; class Nitrospiria; order Nitrospirales; family UBA8639; genus Nitrospira_E. The sequence continues at coordinate 1,920,733 of CBDCXG010000003.1, read as the reverse complement.
GACAATTGATTCAAGACCATCGCGTGTGCTGGGAAGTGTTGCCAGAGCGGATTCCAGTGAAGGAAGAGCCACTCTTAAAGGTAGGATTTGATCTGTTGTTATATGGGACTCATGAAGAGGGAGAGCACCCTACACCAGGGTGTGAGAAGTGCAAACTGATTTATCTGGATCTGCGAAAAATTGCGAATTGGATCATCCCGAAGGAAAAGCGTCACTCTCGATATGAGATTTCGATTTACGAGAGTGCCATTCGGTATAACCGGATGCGAGGGAACCGGCCGGATGTCGAATTGACGATCAAAATTTTACATCGCTCCGCCTATGATCAACCGGTGGATGAATGCGAAATCCTCTGTTTAACTGAAATGAAGGGCAAACTTTTGGAGCTAGGGTCTCAAGAAAGGCGATGGAAGGAATGAATTGACTCGTAGTTTGGTTGCAGGAGGGAGATGACCAGGAACTTTGGTTCTTCATTAATAGGAAACACCTAGTAACATTCGCATCGATGTTGGTTGGCAAAAGAAAACAGGAGGGATTTATGACGATATCGCTTACAGAACAAGAAATGGCCGATATCGATGCCTATTGGCGGGCGGCCAATTATTTGTCGGTCGGACAAATTTACTTGCTCGATAATCCATTGCTTACGAAACCGCTCACACTTGAGCATGTAAAACGCCGATTGTTAGGTCATTGGGGGACGACGCCGGGGTTGAATTTTATTTACGTGCATTTAAACCGTCTCATTAACAAGCATGACCTGAATATGCTGTACATTGCTGGTCCTGGTCACGGTGGTCCCGGCTTAGTCGCGAACACCTATCTCGAGGGAACCTACAGTGAAGTGTATCCCAACATTTCTCAAGATGAGGAAGGACTGAGGAAACTGTTTAAACAGTTTTCATTTCCTGGGGGAATTCCGAGTCATGTGGCACCCGAAACACCGGGGTCGATTCATGAAGGCGGGGAACTCGGTTATTCTGTTGCCCATGCCTATGGCGCGGTGTTGGATAACCCGGATGTCATTGCAGCCTGCGTGGTCGGGGATGGTGAGGCAGAAACCGGGCCGCTGGCCACAGCCTGGCATTCTAATAAATTCTTGAATCCGGTAACTGACGGGGCAGTGCTGCCTATCCTACATCTGAATGGGTATAAGATTGCGAATCCAACCCTGTTGGCGCGGATCAGTCATGAGGAATTGAATAATTTGTTCTTGGGGTACGGCTACCAACCCCATTTTGTCGAAGGGTCGGACCCCGAAACGATGCATCAACTGATGGCGCAAACCGTAGAGAATGCGGTCAACGAGATTCAGGCCATTCAACAACATGCCCGCAATACAGGAGATGTCACACGCCCACGCTGGCCTTTGATTATTTTGCGCACTCCAAAGGGTTGGACAGGTCCCAAAGAAGTAGACGGTAAAAAGACCGAAGATTCATGGCGGTCCCATCAGGTCCCCTTTTCGGACATGGCGTCCAATAAGAAACATCTCAAGCTATTGGAAGATTGGTTAAGAAGTTATCACCCTGAAGAACTGTTTGATGAGCCGGGACACCTCCGCCCCCGGTTGGCTGCCCTGGCTCCCAAGGGAAATAGACGGATGGGGGCGAATCTCCATGCGAACGGCGGCCTTCTTCTGAAAGCGTTAAAGATGCCGGCCTTTCAAGAGTATGCCGTGGATGTTCCTAAGCCGGGCACGGTTATGGCCGAGGCCACACGGGTGATGGGGCAGTTTCTTCGAGACGTAATGAAAGGCAACATGGAAAATCGGAATTTTCTGGTATTTGGACCGGATGAAACCGCCTCGAACCGGTTGAGTGCACTCTTTGAGGTCACGAAGCGTCGCTGGGTGGCGGAAACCATTCCGGAAGATGACAATCTCTCCACGGATGGCCGCGTCTTTGAAATGCTCAGTGAACATACCTGTCAGGGGTGGCTGGAAGGGTATTTGCTGACTGGGCGACACGGATTCTTTTCGTGCTATGAGGCGTTTATCCATTTGATCGATTCGATGTTCAACCAACATGCCAAGTGGTTGAAGGTCACGGGGAGTGAGATCCCGTGGCGAAGACCTATTGCCTCCTTGAACTATTTGTTGACCTCCCATGTCTGGCGTCAAGATCACAATGGCTTTTCTCACCAAGACCCGGGGTTTATCGATCACGTGGCCAACAAGAAAGCCGAAGTGATCCGAATTTATTTGCCCCCTGATGCCAATAGCTTGTTATTTGTTGCCGATAAATGCCTCCGAAGTCGGAATCTTGTCAATGTCATTGTGGCTGGGAAGCAACCGGGTTTGCAGTATCTCAGCATGGATGCGGCGATCAAACACTGCACGGCTGGTATTGGTATTTGGGAATGGGCTAGTAACGACATTGGCGGAGAACCCGATGTGGTGATGGCCTGTGCCGGAGATACTCCAACACTGGAGACCTTGGCGGCGGTAGACCTTCTCCGCCAGCAGGTTCCCGATCTGAAAGTGCGCGTCGTGAATGTGGTGAATCTGATGAAGCTGCAACCGCAAAATGAGCATCCGCATGGGCTGTCCGACAAGGAGTTCGATACGCTCTTTACGACGGATAAACCGATCATTTTTGCCTTTCATGGGTATCCGTGGCTCATTCATCGGTTGACGTATCGCCGAACCAATCATAGGAATCTTCACGTTCGAGGGTATAAAGAGGAAGGGACAACCACCACGCCTTTCGATATGGTGGTGTTGAACGATCTTGATCGCTTTCATCTGGTGGCCGATGTGATTGATCGTGTGCCGAAGCTCGGGTATCTGGCTGCCTATGCTAAGCAAGCCATTCGCGATAAAAAAATTGATCATAAAACGTACATTGCTAAATATGGTGACGATATGGCGGAAATTAAAAATTGGAAGTGGCCCTATTAGTCATGGTTTTCTGTCCTTGCGGAGTTTCCGCAAAGGAACTGACAGGGGGTAATAATGTCCCCTTCTAAAACCCCGGACAGGATTTTTTCGAAAACAGTTCATGACATGATCAAGGATTAATAACGTGATGATCTCTGAATGCCCCGTTATTACACTCTCTCCCCGGGATTTTGACGCGATTTTGTTCGATCTGGACGGGGTTTTGACCAAGACAGCCCGCGTCCATGCCATGGCCTGGAAAAAGCTGTTCGATAAGTTTCTCGAGCAATGGTCGGCAGAGACAGGCGAACCATTCGTTCCCTTCGATCTCGATGCGGACTACCGACGCTTTGTAGATGGAAAGCCCCGGTATGATGGCGTGACAGCCTTCCTCATGTCGCGAGGGGTCGAACTGCCAGAGGGCACATCTAATGACGGTCCAGAAGTCCAAACCATTCGAGGACTGGGAAATCTTAAAGACCAGTATTTCCTCGAACATCTGAAGGAACACGGCGTCGAGTCTTATGAGCCAGCAATCGCGTTGGTACGAACCCTTCGGGCCCAAGAAATGAAGACCGCTGTCGTTTCCTCCAGCAACAACTGTGCAGAGGTACTGGAGGTTGCGGGTATCGCCCAGCTATTTGACACCCGAGTGGACGGGATAGACACCACGCGACTCAAGCTTAAAGGCAAGCCGGCACCGGATGCATTCCTTGAAGCCGCACGGCGCCTCGGGACCGAACCCTCGCGGGCCGTTGTCGTGGAAGACGCAATGGCTGGAGTTGAGGCCGGGCGCGCAGGCCAATTCGGTTGTGTCATCGGAGTCGATCGAAGCGGGCACTCGCATGCGCTACGGGAAGCTGGAGCCGATGTCGTCGTGACCAATTTGGGCCAGGTTCAGTTGTCGGTAGAGCCTCCTTCCGCGTGGTCTTTGGTATTCGAAGGTTTTAATCCGCCAGAAGAGGGAACCCGCGAAGCCTTATGTTCCTTGGGGAATGGCTATTTTACCACCCGTGCGGCCGCACCATGGGCAGTGGCGGATGACATTCATTATCCGGGAACTTACCTGGCTGGCGGCTACAATCGTCTACAGTCCAAGATCAATGGACGAGTGGTTGAGAACGAGGATCTGGTGAATTTTCCCAACTGGCTCGCAATGGAGTTTCGTATCGCCGATCAGCCTTGGTTCAACTTGAAAGCAGTGCAGATACTGTCCTACCGCCAGGAACTCGATCTGAGGCACGGTGTGCTGTTGCGGACCATACGCTTTGAGGACGACCAAGGGCGGCGTAGTCGGTTGCAGGAACGGCGACTGGTCTCGATGCGGGACATGCACCTGGGTGCACTAGAGTTGGCACTGACTGCCGAGAATTGGTCCGAACGCGTCACCGTCCGTTCCGCGATTGAGGGGCGTGTCGTCAACAACGGCGCCAAGTTGTACCGAAACTTTAACAAGAAACATCTAGAGCCGCTGGCAGGTGAGGTCGTGAGCAAGGACACCGTTTCTCTGCTGGTGCGCACCGCCCAGTCACATCTCCATGTTGCAGAGGCAGCGCGCACGCAAATATTTCTCCAGGGGAAACTTCTGGAAGTCCCACGCCACAGCATTGAGGAACCAGGATATATTGGGCAAGAGCTGGAAACCGTCCTGCAGGCAGGCAACACGCTGGTCCTGGAAAAACTGGCTTCCATTTATTCCTCCCGCGATCAGGCCATTTCAGAGTGCGGGCTGGAAGCCCGTAAGGCCCTAGCGCGTGCCGGGAATTTTGCTGCCGTGATGGCGGATCATACGCTTGCCTGGAAGCACGTGTGGCGTCATTTCGACATTCATCTCCAACCAGCCGCTTCCGAGTTTAAATTGAACATCCCCATGCTGTTTCGGTTGAACATGTTCCACTTACTGCAGACGGTTTCACCCAATTCCATCGGACTCGATATAGGCGTACCTCCGCGGGGCTGGACTGGGGAGGCCTACCAAGGGCACATTTTCTGGGATGAATTGTTTATTTTCCCATTCTTCAACATGCGCATGCCCGAAATCACCCGTGCGCTTTTGATGTACCGGTATCGACGTCTGGGTGAGGCTCGTGCGGCCGCACTAAAGGCTGGCTACAAGGGGGCGATGTACCCGTGGCAAAGCGGAAGTAACGGACAGGAGGAGACGCAGATTTTCAACCTGAACTCACGTTCCCAACGGTGGATGCGCGACAACACGTACCTGCAGCGCCACGTGGGCAGCGCCATTGCCTACAATGTCTGGCAATACTTCCAAGTCACGCACGACATGGAGTTTCTACAATTCTACGGCGCCGAACTGATCCTTGAAATCGCTTGCTTCTGGTCAAGCATCGCCAGCTGGAATGACGATCGTGCGCGCTACGAGATCCGCGGTGTGATGGGTCCTGACGAGTTCCATGACGGCTATCCGGATTCCCCAACACCCGGCCTCAACAACAACGCCTATACCAACATGATGGCCGTGTGGGTGCTGTGTCGGGCGCTGGAGGTGCTCGACCTCCTTCCTGACCTGCGCCGGGCGGAACTCACCACGAAATTAGGCTTGTCCAGAGAAGAACTCACGCGCTGGGACGACATCAGTCGCAGGATGTACCTACCATTACAGAAAGATGGAATCATCAGCCAGTTCGAGGGCTATGAAAAATTGCGCGAGTTCGATTGGGAGGACTACCAAACCCGTTATGGCAACATTCAGCGCCTCGATCTCATTCTCGAGGGAGAGAATGACAGTCCCAATCGCTACCAACTTTCGAAACAGGCCGACGTGCTCATGTTGTTTTATCTGTTTTCCGCCGAGGAACTTGGCGAGCTATTCGAGCGTCTGGAATATCCGTTCGAATATCACACGATTCCACGCAACGTTGCCTACTATGCCGCTCGTGTGTCTCATGGTTCAACGCTGTGCCGGGTCGTATGTGCTTGGGTCCACGCGCGTTCCGACCGACCACGCGCCATGAATCTCTTTGCCGAGGCGCTGCAAAGCGACGTGCATGATATCCAGCAGGGCTCTACTGCCGAAGGTATCCATTTGGGTGCCATGGCGGGAACGGTCGATCTGGTGCAGCGCGTCTCGACAGGCATCGAGGTTAAAAACAATGTGTTGCGGATCAATCCGGAGTTGCCTCAAGAAATAGGGCGCCTTGATATGCGAATCCGCTATCGAGGGCATTCTCTGGATTTGCGCCTGACTCACGACTCCCTCACGGTGCGTGGGCGGGATCGCGGGACATTCCCGATAACCTTGTCCATCAACGACACAATCGAAACCTTCGTAGGCGGGACCACCCGCGTGTTTCAAATAATTGGAAAGCCTATAAGTAGAGGTCTTAATAAGGAGGAAACCGCGCAGACACCCAAGGAGGAATGATGATTACTTCATTTGAATAGGAGCAAAACTCCGTTGTGGGCACAAATGACCGCTATTGGCCCAGGCTGTGTGAAAACTAAAAAACGGCCGTCTACAATTGTTTTTAAGCCTTCCACATTTTCAGATGAATCCAGGTCATTTACTGAAAGACGTTATCGTCTTCACGGCTAATTAGTAGCGGATCCTGCTGCGTTTGAAGGCGACCTCTACCATCAGTCGGCTGAGGAGTTTTCACACAGCCTCGGCCGTAAGCGGAAGTCGACATACTTTATGAGAAAAGGGGGTTTTTTCATCATTGGACCTCTCCAACAAACATCGGAATTCCCAATCGCTTTCGCTCTGTCTCACCCTTAAATAAGAGTCCTTTGCGTTTTGGTGCATCCCCGCGTTCGCCGACATGCTGCGTAAACGTTTGTGCGACCAAGCTTGATCCGAGAAAGACGGTATGTTTGCCATACCGCCCACGTAACGTGTCGATCGTTTGGTACATTTGCTGATATTTTTCAATGTGCAGTGGTGGATCAAAGAGGTTCAGTTGGAGATTCGTATCTTCTTGAAGCTTTCCTAGCATCACCCCTGTTGAGCGATACTGCAACCTTGGCGAAAACAACTGATTAAACAGTGGCCGTAGGGCATGAATGACTTCATGAGAAAACGCGGTTGGTCTGCTGAAACTCACCTCAAGACCGTAGTCACGAAAATCCTGCGTTCGCAATAGACAAAGGGCTCTCCCTGCGACTAAATGATATCGCCGTATTTTCATACACCCGTTCTCGATGTTTTTCGACAGTTGTGAAAAGACAAACCCACGATCGTTGGAAGGCGGTGAGAATGTCTTAAATTTCTGCACGGACTGATAGGTCTCTTTTTCTTTCGTCTCCAATGGCAGCACACTTGTGCCTCGTAATTCCTGCCAGATTTCATAAAAGGGTTTCGTCAGATGCTGTTGGATCCATCCCTCTGACAAGCGAGCAAACTGTAACGCGGTGTGAATCTTGTTCTTTGCTAAATACGCGGTGGTCTGTGCACCGATGCCCCATATTTTTTCAACAGGGAGTTTCTGCAAATACTGATGAATGCCCCATCCGGGAATACAGGTAAGACCTGATGGCTTCTTCCATTTCGACCCAAGCTTGGCCACGACTTTGGTCGGTGCCAGCCCTACCGAAAAGGTAAAGCCCAATTCAATGTCGAGTGCATGTTTGATGCGTTCCGCAATCTGTTGATAGGACCCCTTCAGTGGACGTTGAAGCCCCGTGATATCGGCAAAACATTCGTCAATACTGTACTCCTCGACTTCCGACGTATACCGTCGCACAATCGAAAACATGCGTTTCGACAGGAGACTATAGGTTTCATAATCTGAGGGCAGGAGTACGACCTGAGGACACACGCGCTTGATGTCCGAAACCCGCATGCCTCGCGTCACGCCGCACGCCTTCGCTTCATAACTCATTGAGGCAGCAATCCCACGTTCCTTCCCAGTTACCACCGGTTTACCTTTGAGTGCAGGGTCGCGCGATTGTTCCACTGCCGCAAAAAACGCATCGCCATCAATATGTAAGATCGCTTTCGGCAGATGATGAATGGTAAGTGGGGGCTGCATCTCAGTATTTGCGCACCACTCCCGTCACGATCGCGGCAATCCGTATTTCTTCCTTTGGGACAATTGGTTGATATTTTTTATTGGCGGGTTCCAAGGTCACTTTTCTCCCTCGTTTGCGATAGGTTTTCATCGTCCATTCCCCATCGACCTCCGCAATGACAATCTCGCCTGATTTAGCTTGCTCGCGTCGTTCGACTAACACCAAATCGCCAGGCATTATCCCGGCCTCGATCATCGAATCGCCTTTGACCCGCAACATATACGTGGCATCCTTATTCTTCACGAGATAGTCTTCGAGACTCAGCGTATCCAGGAGTTCCTCTTCTGCCGGCGAGGGATAGCCTGCAATCACGGTGCCTAGCCATGGAATCTCGTGAAAATATTTGGTGGGCAGGAGTCGGCCACGTGTGTCCTTGGACAAGCGGCCTTGCTCGACGAGTTTATCGACAAGTTTGAAGGCAGGACTCTTCGATCGATAGCGTACCAGATGTGCAATCTCTTGATACGACGGCATGCGGTGATGCTGACGATAGAACGCCACAATCTTGGCAAAGGATGTCGCTGGGGTTCGCATGGGGAAGGCATACTAAGAGAACGATCGTTCTCCTGTCAAGAATGAAAGAAAAAGGCGTGAGAAATCAAAGGGAAGCGCTTGATTCTTAAGGCAGATTCGGTATGCTTTCCCGTCATGTATGACAGTGTTGTATTGAACTTTCCAAAGATTCGAGTCGTAAAATTGCTTAGCACGAGGACAATTTAGTTCTCGTTGGGTAGTAAAAAACAAGGAGGTCTCCAATGTTGGCAGTCAAAAGCTTAAGTGAAGCATTGCAGATCCTAGGTTCAATCTATCAGAGTCGAATTTCTGTGAGAGAGTGTCTAAATGGTACTGATTTAGTGCGCGGCCCCGTTGGATTGTTTCTGGTTAGAGAAGACGGTGCGAACGGATCAAAATTGGCGAAGGAGGTTATGGGTAGTTTCAAATATTGGGATGCAAAAACGGCTCATTACTTTGATGGAATATTCTTAGGTTGGGGTTATGATGCTGGACCAGCTTATATAGAGAAGGATTATCTTGCGTGTATATCAGATCTCGAAGACAAATTGCATTGGCGAGAGAATGGTGGGTCTCATTTGATAATTACGGACTTTGTTTTTGATTTGCAAACGAATTCTGGAATTTTCGATTTTTCCAAATGCATTCCGCTCGACATTACAAGACTTTTGATGAAGAACGAATGGACTCAGCTAAGTGAATTAATCATTAGGGGGTTGTTGTCACCAATTAAAGATAATGAATCTGCAGGAGCATGGGAAATATCCGACTACATTGCAATACTTAAATTGAGGGAGCAATTTTGGAAAGAACTCGTAAAAAAAGTGGGGATTCTGTTCGGAGCGGTCGACTCCGTTAAGGAGTATGCAATTCGAGACTTGCGTAAATAGACAAATTAGCTGAACACAGAAATACAGCCGACAAATAGGTGCACAGATTATTTGGGCGTTAGAGGAAAATGTACCCCAATGCCCGATTTTGTTACATCTAGACATGATTCGAGGTAATTTTTCGGGATGTGTGGCCGGTATACCCTCAGAAAATCGGAGATGGAGTTGGTGGTTCGACAAACCTCCGTGAAGTCGAAGATTAAACCACGGTTTAACATCGCTCCGAGTCAGCAAGTGCCGGTAGTCCGCATGAATGCGGAAGGCCAACCCGAATACCTCACGATGCACTGGGGACTGGTACCGTCCTGGGCGAAAGAAGCGAAATCAAGTTACAGCATGATTAATGCACGGGCGGAAACCGTCAGGACCAAGCCTGCGTATCGCGGCCCATTTAAGAAAAGACGATGCATCATACCTTCAGACGGCTGGTTCGAGTGGCAAAAACAAGACAAAGGACCCAAACAACCCTACCTCTTTCACTTACCCAACGATGAGCTCTTTTTCTTCGCTGGCCTCTGGGATTATTGGGCAGGAAAGGACGGAGAGGAACCCATCACCTCATGTTCGATCGTGACCACAGATGCGAATTTAATCGCTCAACCAATCCATCACCGCATGCCGGTCATTCTGAATTCAAATGATTATGATACCTGGCTCGATCCTGCTTTTGAGGATATGGCTCATCTCGAACAACTCCTGATTCCGTACTCACAGAACAATCTTACCTGCTATCCCGTCAGTGTAGCTGTCAACAATGCACGGCATGATGGGCCCAATTGCATTGTCCCTCTATAGTGGCTAATCGTCCATCTAAAGATTGTCCTTTGGCTCTGCAACCTATTCTTGCTTTTTGGATTGGAGTGGTATTTTGTCAAGAGCCTGTTGAAGATGAGTCAGAGGGTTAGAAGAGTGAGATTCGGTGGGCTGCTCTGGTTTATCTACAACATGATGTTGAGAAACTTGGCTAAGACGAGCTAGTCTGTGGGAGGCTAATGTGCTTAATGACGAGGTGTGTAAAGATTTCTTCTGTCTCGATTTTGACAATAATGCGTCTATGAGAATGTGTTTGATCACATGATTGCGCTGTTTCTCTGGAATAGCACTGATGAGCTTGTATAGATGCTGATCCAGTGGGTTGTGCTTTGAGAAGTACAAATAGAATCGATTTCGCATGCGACATCTTGGTTGTTAGCGGTATGTCCTTGAAATTTAGGTTGTCATGCTCGTCGGTGTCTTCTCATCTTTCTGAGGTTCCTCGTTATCATTCGCATGTTGCCATCGGGCATATTGCAAATAGCCTTTCACATTGGCAAAGGCAGCGTCCTGTAAGAAGAGCGCATTCGGGTAGAGTGCTTGGAAATCCTGTTGAAGGAGGGCGCTTCCTCCTCCGCAAAAGATGATCTCATCAAAGTCTGATGCCTGTTCATCCCACAGGCGAGTCATCTCCTGCTGAATCTTTGATACAAAGTCCGTGCGATCTGTTTTGAGGATGTCCTTGATATCCTCATGATTGAGCGTAGCGCCTCGTACGTGAAGAGGTCTGATTTGTCGGAATGCCCAATCGATCTCGTACGGGTCGGTCGTGCGACCGAGTTTTTGGCTAACCGTCTGTGCGGCCTTCTGAAACAATGTCCCGATACCGATGACGAGACCGGTTGAGGACCGAGGAAGAAACTGGGTTCCGGCCATCCCAACCAGTTCGGTGGTGCGCATGCCGATATCGACGAGGGCGATTCGACACCCATGTAAATCTGGAAATTGATTAAGCACATAGCAGTACGCACCAATCCCTTGAGAGAGTACGTCGACGTGTTTTGCTCGGAGGATGTGTCTGACCAATGCTTGAATGTGTGTTTGCGCTTTACTCGCCGTATAAATGTGAAGTGGGAGCCCTGTGACGAGGTAAGAGCCTGGGGGGATATGTCGATGAGCAAATGCGACTAAGGCTTTATAGGCGGGTGAGACCCACCAGGAGTCATACTGTTCCTGAAAATGAAAGGCCGCCGTCACCGCGTCTTCGCCTACTTGATACTGTTGGCCTTCGACATCCACCATGTTGCTTTGGTCTCCTAATGTCAAAGAAATTGAGGTTGGCTCAAGTGGGGAGACGACAGAAGGGTAGGTGACCACCTGATTGTCCCAGGCAATTTTGACATAACCATACCCGACATCAAGTCCGACGAGGGTTGGTGAATGCGGAGTCGCAGATTTCTTCGTCTTAGTTGTTTGTGGTTTACGTGTAGTCGGTGCAGTTTGGGTGTCGGTGCTCATGATTAGACTCCTTCCAAGCTTTTAGGTGGTCAACGATAACTGTGTTTGCATACCAGAGTATTACGGGAAAGGGTGTTGGATTTTGGGGAGTCAGTTAGGGGGTCAAAAATGGTAGGAATTTACGTAGAAACGCGGAGCGTGTTGTGCGCAGTTTTGTGCGAATCTGTGCGGACATAACAATATATAAGATATATGTCCCTCACTCTGCACAGGTTTTTGGAGAGCGTACTACCACATTAAGAGAAAAATGCCCGAGACATCGGTATTTAACTGCACCGCCAACCAGGATCATCAAGGATGAACCGAGCTGCTGCAAACATGTCCGGAATCGCACAGGCCTTCTGGGATGAATTCGGGGTGCTTATCAATAAGATCAAAGACGAGGTCCCAGACCTTCTCCCTCGGTGCTATGAACATCTGAGTCAGTACATTGAGGATCAGTATCGGTGGGATTCGTTGGAGATGCGGATTGAAGAAGTTTTTCGGAAGCACCCCGATTGGACTCCGCGGAGGATGGCCGAGCACATCCGGTATTACCATCGCATGCCGCATTACATGAGATCACTTCTTATCAAGCGAGCCCAAAAGGTCAAGAATCGTCTCCGGATGCGAAAACAGCGTCAGGATGGCGAGTCCTATAGGGGTGGTGAAGTATGACAGAAGCCCTGCATTCAGAAACCGATCCCCATGTGCTGGGGCTGAAGGGTGTCATCTCGCTGTATCAACGTGGCATGGAGGCATTCCTCCAACGTGAGAGTCACATGCTCCCTATCAGGATCCGAGGCATGGTAGTACAGAAGAAATTGCGTGAGAAACCGCGTGGTACGTGGCAATACTTTACCATCGAGAATGCTGGCCTGAGTCTGGAAGCCAGAGCACAATCCACAATCGATCTTCCATGGAATCAAGAAGCGCAGTTGCTCGTGTTGTTAGGCATCGCGGGCTGGATGCAAAATCGACTCGTTCCACAGCTTGAAGTGCTCAGTGTGTTGCAAGAGGAAGGCCGGAGGCGAATCAGTTCGGATGAACTCCTCGTCAAATGGCAGGCCGCCATTCGGCAGCCCAAACGAGATGTCGAAAGTGTGTTTGTCGCTCATGAGCCATTGGTGCTCATCGTGACATCAGAAGTGGGTGAAGCCTGGACAGACGTGACCTCACCTCTGGCAGAGTATCGAGAGATCATTCGCGTACAACGAGCGCCCATCAGAGTGTCAGATCCACAAGCTGTTGGTCAGGTGCTCCAGCAAGCGTGGCAGAAACGTCCAACACCCGAACTGATAATTTTAACTCGAGGAGGGGGCGACGCTGTCGTCAATCTCGATAACGACGAACTACTTCAATTGGTGACGCAGCGACCGATTCCGCTCGTGACGGCCATTGGCCACACACGGGATCATCTTGTGCTCGATCGGGTCGTGGACAAATCCTTCGCCACCCCACGCGACTGTGGTCTCTGGCTCCGGGATGGACTCGCCCGTGCGCGACGCCGACAGCAGGAAACCCAGGACGCCAAGGAGCGGAAAGCGCACCAAAACCTTCTCGAACTCACCGGAAAGCACAAGCAGTTGCAGCACGAGTTGCGTCGGGCTCGTCGACAGACGGTTGTCCTAGGTATAGTCATCGGCATGGTATTGCTGACGTTCGCCTACTTCTTCCTAGGACCAATGTAATCACTCGCCATAAAGCTCTGCCCGCGAAGCGGGCCTGCTCTGTCTATTCTGGAATGATCACGGTATGAGGGAGGTGTCGCTTCACCGCCATCGTGAGCATGTGTTCCGTGCCGCGAGATTCGCCATCCCAAAAGAGAAAGATGTGATAGGGGTCTGCTTGCTCCGCGAGTTCGTTGAGCATAGCGGTGTTTCGCCGCATGCCTGCGGACCTGCCATAGGTCTCCCACTGTGCAGGTCGACGAAGGACGGTGGCTCCACATTTGTGAGCTTCTTCCGCACACCAGGTATCGACACCTCGCGCTCCACCGTGTAGGAGTGTGTCAGTCGGGTGAATCACATCGTGGATGGTCTTACGCACGAGTGTCTCGTCAGGAAAGTCTCGGCTACCTGAGACAAGAAACCACATGGTGGGTCGTGGTTGAGATAAGGTCTTGATAATCGCTAACCGATCTTGAGTGATATAGTCCTTGAACGAACTGCCACGGTGTACGTTCTGACTCATGATAAGCCCTCCCTTGACTAAGAGTAATAGTGCAAGGGAAGCCAAACCTGCCCACGCCGTGGGCCCGTATAGATTCAGTATGACGAATACTCAGAGTGAACGATCCCGCCCATCACCAAACCGATCAGGCCAGCGTTTGACTGCATATTCAATGATCAAATGTGTATGACAAAACCAGCCGTCACGGCAGTAACACAACAGTGTAGCCTGCTCCTGTTGTGCAAGCGCATCCCAAACTTCTGCTCTTACGCTCACTAGAATGGCCTGATACTGCTCCGTGTATTGCGCCTCAGAGATCCTGCCATCTTTGACACCCATCACCATGGCCCACGTGGGGGCAAACGCTTTCCACAGACCCTTGGCCGATTTGACGGTCGTGTCAATGCCCTCGGCCTTCCCAATTTGTGCTCGACGCAAGATCGTCATCATGTCCTCCTTGTGTGTCTGTATCACAAAGAGTGTAACCTTGCCCACGCAGTGGGCCATCACCAAGATCACCGAGGAACACGGATATTGGGTCGTGGGCGTCGCCTTGTTGCACGTCGAAAGCGATTCCAAAGCCGACTGACCCAGATGCGGAAAGGAGAGTCTTTGAGCCAGTTGTGCATGGGGACCTCCATGTCAGAGTGTATCGAGTGATATGAATACGAAGTTGCACAAGATGGGGCGAGGGCGTCGAGCCCTCGCCAGTACCGTGTATCAATCCGTAAACGCGATGTTACGCAGGCTGAAGTTTCTTTTTCTTCACAGTCATCTCAAAGGCTTGCACTTCTAGCTTACTGCGTTTATCGCCTTCATTAGTTTCCCATGCACGGTAGTTAAGCTTTCCTTTAATCTCCACCCAGTCGCCTTTGTCAGCTTGTTGAGAGAACGGCTCACCCCTTTCGCCATACATGACGACGGAGACCCAGTGGGTACGTTCTTGAATATCATCATCCTTTTCCCACTGCTCCTTGATCGCGACATTCGCACTGACGACCATGGTGCCAGACTGCGTATATCGGACCTCCGGCGTGTGCGACAAACGACCGGTGAAGTGGACGGCATTTCTGTCGCTAAATGTTTTAGTCGTAGTTTCTGTAGACATCATGGAACCTCCTCGAAAAAGTGAATAACACAAGTCGTGAATCAAGAAGCCTTGCCCGCAGAGCGGGCCCTGCTTTTTTCAGCTAATAGTTGTCACTACTGACAGGTTTGGGTGCCTGAAACCATCAACGCTCAGAGGGTGAACTGAGTGGTGTATAGGGCACAATATCCGATGGACGGCCCTCCACTTGCTGATCGACGAACATGTTGAATTCCCCATCATGATCCGCATCGATCCAGTAGAAGAGCGGAAATTCTTTGGTCGTCACCACGCTATTCCAATACTCGTTGTATTCGGAAATGATGATTTGCCGAGCGGTTTTGTAATCGACCCGACCATCTTGTTGTAACGAATATTCCCGAGTGTAGAGTCCTGTGACGATGTTGACGTCTTCGTTGACGAGGTAGTCCTCTTCGGGTTCAGTCGGGAGCAGTTGAGCCCATGTAGACTGAGCGACTGTGAAAAACAGGAAGAAAAACATTGCGAGAGATAAGTTGAGATGTGGCATGACGTCCCTCCTTGGTGTGCGTGAAACACAATGTATGACCAAGAAAGAACCTTGCCCGCGGAGCGGGCCTAGAGGGATTAGAGTGGTGCGATTGCTGTGGCGGAAGGAATGTGATGGGGAGGGGACCCTACCGATACGTGGCGTTGCCCACCAAGCCATGCAGGCCTCGCTCGGGCTCTTGTGGGATGCCATTCATATCGAAGATCGTAAGAAGTCGTGGACACGCTGATCCATGCAGCTGTTTGTCCGCGAGTTCTTCGAGTTGTGAGAGATGGAACCACAGATCGAAAATGGCCTCTCGGCTACCTATGATTTCGTACCGATTTTCGTAGTCATGAATATCTTGGAGATTCTGGTTGCCGACAGCCCACGTTAAACGAAAGCAGTCCATCACCATATCCTTTCTTGTCTCTTCGAACGAGACGACAACGAGCGAACTACGGCAGATGCAAGAGTTTTTTTACACGATCTATCCCGTTCTGAGGGAACACCTGCTCGACTCGTGAGACGGTAATCCCTACCACGACGGTACACGCCAGATTCCCAGCCGAAAACGACACCGATCGGATCGGAAATTGCGTCTGGTCGGGAGGGGTAAATCCCGGCAATGCCTGCTCAAGCATCGTACGAAGATGCATCTCGGCAGTCTTGGTCGCCTGTTGGCAACTTCGCCATGGATCAGGATCTCCCAAAACCGTTCCGCGTCCATAGACCCATTGTCTCTCGTTTTGAGAAGAGATCCCGGGCGTCAACGTGAATCGAGATTCCGCATGAGCCAATGACGAGATGAGCATAACGGAGATCAGGATGAGCAACTGTCCAATCTGAGTTCGCATGTGTCCCTCCTCACAATCGTCTCACCTGAGGGCGAAGCGACTGTCGTTTGTAATATGTATATAAGGGTACTCCCTTGAGAAAGGAGGTGAAGACCAATGGAAGAGGATGTGTTTGGATTCGCCGACACCGGTGGACAAGATGATCCGGTCACCGATCAGACCACGTCCGGGGATCCGTTTTCGCAAAGTCTCGATCAAGACTTCGTGGCGACGGAACCGATTGATGATCTGTTGGGGGTCGGGAGTTCTGATCCGTTCTCGGAAGATGTCCTCGCGGGGGATCTCCCGGAAGGACCGGACTTGGGATTCCAAGCGGATCTCACGGGTGACAACTCTGGCTTTCCGTAGCCAAGAGCGCAACCGGAAGGGTGGGGGAGGGCCCTCGCCCTTCCCGTTCCACGATGCTTTCAAAGGAAATCGGTTAGGAGTTTTCCCAGGGAGGAGGATCCTGCAGCATCAGATCTCGGCTTCCGTGAACAACCGTCACGATATAAATATGATCATCTCGGGTCTGATAGATGACGCGATAATGTTGTACAAGGAGTTCGCGTACGTCTTTGTGCTGAGCTTCAGGGACCAGTCGCCCCAAGTGGGAATGTTCGGATAACTTTTCTACCGTGGTGATGATGCGCTCAATAAAACGGCGGGCATAGAAGGGGGAGTCTTTAGCAATATAGGCTTTCAGTTCTCTGATGTCAGTTCTGGCGCGAAGCGACCACTCAACCCTCATTGGCAAGGAGCTCAGCTTTTACTTGCTCGTGTGGAATCGTACGACCGGCGTCAATATCAGCGAGACCCGCTTCAATTTTCTGCTTGACGTACAGTTCGTACATAATGTCATCCCACGTCGCTTGGTCAGGTAATTGATCGATAATCTGTTTGGCTGCTTGTTTCGCTGTACTCATGAAAGACCTCTTACAAAGAAGCGTTTGGTGACGGTCAACTCACATAGAATTGTAACATCTTATATTGTCAAACACGACCACGGGTCTTCATGATACTGAGATCAACGTCTTTTCTCCAGGATATTGATGCTCCCGGCAGATCAATTGAATCTCTCGCTCGCTTAATGGCTCTTGCGTCAATCCGCAAACATATCCCTCTTTACGTTGTTCGTTGAATCGGCAGGTATGACAAGCCGCAAAGGTCTTGCGGTTGTTCTGATGCTGCATCCCACGCAATATCGAGCGGAGAAGCTCTTCGAGTTCACGACCCTCTAAAGAACTGGTCATTTGCAGTGCTGCTTCCAGGCCTTTGGCCGGAATGGATTGCTCAACGAGCTTTCTCCCCTTTGCCGTTGCCGCAAGGTGGACAATCCGTTTGTCCTGCCTATCTTGTTGCTTGCGCAACAAGCTCTTTTGTTCTAGGACGTTGAGCGATTGAGACACCGTTCCCTTCGTCAGCCCGAGATATTCCCCAACGGCTTGCGGTGTATCTGAATAGCGATTGCAGTGTGTCAGATACGTCAAGGCTTCGATTTGGACGGGTTGTAACCCATATCTCAAGCCAAAGGTCCGCACCTCCATCCGTAGGAGATTACATAATCGCTCTAAGATGTCATGCACGTCTCGCACGCCCATATCGTTATTGTATCGTCTCAATACGATCTTGACAAACAAAATTCATCGTGTGATACTCCTTATAGTATCGAGTCAATACTATTAATCATTCACTCAAAAGGAGAACAGCGATGAAAAAAGCCATTTTCTATCATGCCGGATGTCCCGTCTGTGTGGAGGCGGAAGGGATGGTGGCTCACGCCATTGATCGTAGTCAATACGACCTTGAAATTGTTCATTTCGCCCAACACCCCGATCGGGTGGCTGAAGCAGAAGGGGCAGGAGTGAAATCAGTTCCCGCCTTGTTGCTGGACAACCAGGTCTTTCACATCAATTTTGGCGCATCCATGGCTGATGTGAAAGGTGTCTCTTAAGTGTCGCCATCTTTCATTCTCTCAAGACGGTGCGTTTCTTACTTTAATGAAAAAAGAGGAGGAGTAGGATGAGTTCATTCATGAAGTCTATGTATATGTATGTCGCAACAGGGCTGTTCATGATGATGGTGGCCTGCTCGACGGTCGAACCCCCAGTCGGCAAGACAACTGCTTCATTGTATGACCGACTAGGAGGAAAGCCCGCCATTACGGCCGTGGTGGATGAATTTGTTGGGAACGTCGCTAAGGATGCGCGTATCAATGGCCGTTTTGCTACGACCGATATTCCTCGATTAAAGGGGCACCTCGTGGATCAAGTCTGTATGGCCACAGGAGGTCCATGTACGTACACAGGTCGGGACATGAAAACCATGCATACCGGAATGCGCATCAGCAATGCCGACTTTTCCGCGCTCGTGGAAGATCTCGTCGTGGCCCTAAACACATTCAAGGTTCCAGAAACGGAGCAGAAAGAACTACTTGGTCTTCTCGGTCCCATGAAACCAGATATTGTCGAAGTTCCTTAGCAGGATTCCTGATTGCGATACTGAAAAACTTTCACATGAACAGGAGGTGTGTTATGCGACTGACGCAAGTGATGGTGTTCCTCGTGCTACTGGTTCCCATGACAGTATCAGTGTGGGCTGGCGAACAATTGGATGTGGATGATGGGTCACAGGTGACCATCACGTCCCCACAAAATGGTCAAATCGTGGGAACGTCATTTGAATTGGTGTATGCCTTGAAGAAGGGAACGATGGCCGACCATGTCCATGTGTTTTTGGATGACACTTATCAAAAAGGGTTCAAAGGGCAATTTACTAATGTTCCAACAGGACGCCACACCATTACGGTGAAAGTGGCCACCCATGACCATGATATGGTGGCCGTTTCCGATATGATCGACGTCGTGGTCCAGTAACGACTGTAGAATGAGAGACAGAGTAAAACACTGTCTTGGTCTATTCAGTTTGTAAAATCTGAAATTGTCGACGTTCCCTCACCCCTGTCTGAAACACGTTATTCCGTGATGGGCTTCTTGCAGGTCAGGGCTTCTTCCCTGCAAGGGGCCTTGTCCTTCCGAGCGAGAATAGATGAGGTGTGTTCATTCGAGAGTCGAAGTTCTAAGAGATTGAGGATCTGTATATTATTGCAGCTAAGGAAGGAGATTCAAACGTGACCAATGCATGGCAATCTGAGATTGGACAGATCCTGTCTCTATGGCGATACCCCGTGAAGTCGATGATGGGAGAGGAGTTGCCTATGGCTCACGTATGGGACTACGGGTTGGCTGGTGATCGATCGTACGCCATCCTGGATTACTCTGATGGCAAAATGGCCACGGCCAAAAATCCTCGAAAATGGCCAACGCTTTTTAGTTGTAAGGCAAGGTTCCTTGAGGCCCTGGACAGTTATGAAAAGATTTCACCAGTCCACATAACCTTGCCTGACGGTACCAATGTGACCAGCGAGCAAGCCGGCCTTAATCAGGTACTGTCCATGGTGCTCAACCGTGAGGTCATGTTAGTGGTCACTGAGCAGGGACGGATAAAAGGCGTGCAGTCGTATCTTCCTCGATCCTGGACGCCGCAATCTGAAGAGTACTGGCCTGACATCGACGGTCGTGATCACCGAGATACGGTCACAGATTTTACGCTCCCCACGGGAACGTTTTTTGATGCGGCGATGGTCCATCTACTGACGACCGCGACACTGAACCAACTTCGAGAGAGCTATCCCGAGGGGTGCTTTGACGTGTCACGTTTTCGCCCTAACATCGTCATAGAGACTACAGAAGGGTCGAAAGGCTTTGAAGAAAATGCCTGGATCGGTCACACGCTGAGCATTGGAAACGACGTTTGTCTGGACATCATCGAGCCCTGCGGTCGCTGTGTGATGACAACCTTGCCACAAGGCGATTTCCCGAAGGATCCTGGAATCTTGCGCACGGCGCTCCAACAAAATCAGGGAAATGTTGGCGTGTACGCGTCTGTCGTGCGGGGTGGGACAATTCGTCCCGGTGATCAGGTCAAGCTGAATGCCCCATGACCTGCCTGTCTCCAGATGGTGGTCACCTCATAGAGATGACGCCAATCATCCAATACGGCTTGAGCTAGAAATGACTCGCGATGGCCGCTCTTGCCAGCCGATCCACTCGTTCATTTCCAGGTTCCCCGCTATGCCCACGCACATGCTTCCATGAAATGCTCAGGTGTTCTGCGAGATCCTGAATATCCTGAGCATACTGTTGCGTATAAGGGAGTTTCGCTTTCCAGGAACCCGTCGGCCATGCGGCAACACCCAGGTAGTCGTAACGGACTTCGATGACGTGATGGCCATGAGAGTGGGTCCATGTCAATCCTTGTCGTACGGCCTCGCATTCACCCGCGACGTTCCGTAACGAAAGTACAGACGCATCGGTCAACACGCCGGAGTCGGCATGAAGGGATTGGCCAGCTTGCCAGAGTTCAAAGGCCCAACTCACACACGGAGTGCCATTGGTTTCTTGATATGAGCCATCGACATAGATGATGACATGGTCCTGATGGTGTGCAGAATAAGTCTCAGGGGCATCCGTTGGGATCTCCTGAGAAGAATTCCAGATTGTTTGTACAAAGTGTTGGAGTTCTTTTGGCCACGCTTGCCCTTCAAAGACAATCCGTGGTCCTTTCTTCCCATCGTAGAGAATCACGGTGTATGTTCGTGATGGGGTGGCCGCGTTCTGAATGACCAGCTTTTGCCCATAAGGAATTTGAGCACCCAGAGTAGATGATAATCCATATGTTTCCAGATGACGACGAAAGGCCAGGGCCAGAGATTCTGCGCTCATGGTGTCCTCCTCATGGTTTAGGAAATACCTGAGAAGCAGACCTTGCCCGCGCAGCGGGCCGACGAATGACCTACGGTACCCTTGGGGGAATGGATTAACGGGGGATTGACAACCTGAAGGAAAAGCGCGAAACTAAATTATTCTATTTGGTTCTGTAGGCATTCGCTGAAACATTTTTTCATTTTTCTCGTCACTCGTCTTCTCTTTTCGTCGCATCATCGTGTTTCTCTTCTGATGCATCGTCTGTAGTCTTCCTCACTCTCAACATTTCGTCTTCCCGTCTTTCGCTTCCATCGCCTCGTCTCACTCTTTCACGTCACACCTACATTTTCCCATCTTTCTTGTGTCGTCGCTGATCCTCGTTCGAGATTCTCATCTCGAATGAACCAGCCTCTTTGTCTATCTTTCACCAAGATCTGCATGTAGATCTTTTGTTTGAAGGAGGTGTCGTATGTCGTATCCAGTGTCCAAAAAAGAACAAGATGCCTGGCGTGTGTTTTTCGGGGATCATCGTCACGTGCATCGCACTCGTCTTCACTTGTTTGACCGTGTGGCCCAACAACCAGACATCGTCAAACAGTATCTCAGCACGTTGAGTGAAGAGCAGATTCAGGAGGATCGTGTGTTGCAGAAACTACAACGGATGGTGACTTAGTGGATCATCTCGTATTCCTGCCGCACCTTTCTCCCGCACGGCAAGCACCAGTACCACATGATCGGAACTGACTGTTTGACGTCGTACTCAAACTCCCACGTGTCTGGATCATCACAGTCCTCACCAGTCAAACGCTTTCCATCGAGCTGTCTCTCACATTGCGAACAGATCACAGATTTCCCACAAAAGCCGAGTGAAGACACCAGTCGATCATAAAATCGACGCAATCGGCATTTGAAGGACAGATCGAGTGAGGTTCCAGTGTCGTGAGCCGTTTGGAGCGTGTGTGCTAACTCATCCCACTCTGATCGTAACGGTTCATCCAGATCCGTCTCAAGATTCAGTGAGGGAATGTTTGTCTGTTCGTCATCAGTAGCCATTTACGTCACTCTTTACCAGTCTATCTTTTCTGATGCCGTTGCGCATCCACCGAAAGGAGCTCAGTCATGATGTCTTCTACCACAATCAATTCGTCTACAGAAGGTCCTCGAGTCAAGAAGTCAATTGATGAAGAAGCGGTGTTCGCTCTCTACTTTATGGCGCTACAAGCGTATGAAGAGAAGGAGATTGAACGACGCAACGAGCGAATGCTCAATGCACGCACACCATTGGAGAATCGGTATGCAGATGACGATCCTGAGTTTGCTCCACCGACTCCACCATCAATTCGATTGACGCCCTATCATTACGTCACACTTGCTGATGGCCGACGCGCAATCCGTTTAGACTCACGTCGAGCCTTACCGCTGTGTGGAATCATGAGTCCTGTGATTCTAACGGAAGCGGAACAATCAGCGAGACCCGTCTATCAGGGCATCAAGTGTCGAGCCTGTCAAGGATTTCATCTTTCACGGCCGACACGGAAACCTCAGGCATCTTCGCAGACATCAGTCATGATGCATGAAGACGATCTGGAGGTTCGATGTCCGAAATGTCATGCGTCTGTCTTAGAGATACAACACGATGGACCCTTCTTCACCATTCATTGTTTCTGCGGATGGTTGAAAGAAGGACAGATTACCAGTCAAGGGTTGTCACAAGCCGAACTCGATCACAACGCACAGGCTCTGGCCTCGGCACCCGTTCGTGATTGTTTGGATTGGGATGGCGATGAGGAATCTGAGGGATTTACAGATGGCACCTTCGCGGAAACATCGTTTCACGAAGCGTGCGAGAATGGTGATATTGATTTTGATGAGGATTTCATCCCGTTCTCAGATGAGCGTATGGATGAGAACGCATCTCGAGAAGACGCTTCAGAGAACTTGTCAGATTCAGATGAACATCTTGTTGCGTTAGAGAACCGATTGTGGCTTGATCACCGCCTCCGGCCCTTGCGTGTGTCGTTACTGGAAGCGACCATGCTGAACCGAATTCCCGATGATGTCGTGAATCTCGTGTGGGCCGTTGCTGCGAATCTCGCTGAATCCTGTGAACACCTTTCCGCCGCTGCGCAACGCGAAGTGGCTGAGTGGGCTTGTCAGGCATCTCCAGAGGATCTCGAAGGATTGCTTCCTGAACGGGAAGATCTCGACGATCCAGACATACCTCGGCAACTTCCAGAGATTTGGGTCAAGATTCGTAAGTGGCAACAGGCATGTCGCCAGCGAGTCAATCGATTTCGGTTTCGGCAAGCAGGCATTCGCATACTGGCTCCAAAATTTGGTGTCAGTCGTGCCGCCTTTGCCGTAGCATGTCAGAACTAGCGTCTCTTTGTATTCACTAGTGGGGGAAGCGGAAACAACACTCTTGTTAAGGGGTGTCCGCTCCCCCTTTTTTTGTGCAGAGCAGTAATGGAGAAAATTTGAGGATTGTCAGAACCTTTTCTTATGGTGCATCTTGTAGCTGCCGCAACGCCTCTTCCCACTTCTCCCGTGGTACCAACTTGACGACATTGAGTAAGCCTTCATTCAGAAACAAGGCGAGGAGCAGTTTCTTGCGAAGCCCTTCGTCGTCTGCATCGGATATGAGGTAACCGTGGAGCAGTTCGAGCTTTTCGGGCGTGAGGGCGTAATATTCTTCCCGCGTGAGTGGTCGTCCTTCTAGTTCTGGTATAGGTTTGTGACCCATGAAGAAAAACCTCTCGGCTCGATGTTAGGGGTCTGCTGGGCATTCAACGGAGAGTTTCATGCCGAGCCGTTTTAGGATGCCTTGCCACCGGAGCATATCCTTGACATTCTCACTGGCTAATCGGGCTCCAGTGCGAGCGGTTTGTACGGCAATCAGCGCATCTCGCCAATGGTCACTCGGTCGAATTTTGCCATGACGAGACGAAAATGTCGCTAAGCACCGGCCAGTGACAGCCCAATCTTCCAGTTGGGTCGGAATACACTGTTCAACGAGGGATCGATGGAGTTGAGAGACATCTCGACGATCTTCACGGCGAATAGCCCCAGCATAGAGTTCTGTAAGGACCGGCCCCGGCATCAGAAGGGTTTCTTTAGAAAGGTGTGACTCCAGAAAGTCTGTATATCGACCATACCGAAGGTAGCCAATCCAAATGGAGGTATCCGCGACCCACGCGCTAGGCCTAGACACGGAGATTCTTTCCCCAGGTCTGACGGGAACGAAGCCGCTTTAACGCGGTCAGCGCCTCTTGGGCTTGGATCGTTCGATCAACCGCGACCCTGACGGCCTCAGACGCCGTGGCGACATCAAGGAGTTCTTTGAGGTGTTGGACTTGATTGCCGTTGACCATAAGGTTTTTTCTCTCAAGCTCGGCTTTAGATTTCTTCATATTCCAAACTCCCATGGTGTGTAAATTTATATATAGAATTACACATCCATGGTTGAATCGTCAAGGCCGATCCTCTTACAAAACGAATCACACCCCCATGTAAAGTCGCCTTATTTCGGAAAGTAAGGAAGGTCCCAGTTGCCCAGAACCTTCCTTAGTGACGGAGGAGCCGCTTAGGCTGCTTTTGGCATAGGCTTGGCGCCAAAAATTACCCGTTGGGCATGCGCTTGCAACTCATGACGGTTGTTGCCATCTTCTTCCATTCGGATGACATCACGGAGATGCCCTTCGACTGTGATGACCTGGCCCTGCACACAGTACTGACACACGTGTTCCGCTTGCTTCCCCCAAACGGTCATGGGAATAAAGTCGGTTCGACCTTCCCCGCTTCCCTTGTTTGGCAGACCATCAATAGCCAGTCGAATGTTGGTGACGGGTGTCCCACTCTGCGTATATCGCAGTTCTGGCTGTTTCACCAACCGACCCTGTTGAATGACTTTGTTGAAATTGCTCATGATACGCCTCCTAATAGAAAAGTGAACACTAAAGTGACGCATGATTGACGTCACGTCTTGATGCACGATTGATCACACATTGCTCGTATGGCGAGCCCCAAGCTTTCTACTCTGTCGATACCTATGGGTTAGGCGGCTTGTGGCGACGAGACGACAGGTTGCGAATCAGCTGGTGTCGTCACCAGATGCCGGATCGCGACGGGCGAGAGTCGAAAATCGCGTGACAGAAACCGGATCCCGGCATCGGGACTCCTAAAACGTGCGAACGCATGACGAATGCGCCGTTCAAGCGGCACGAGTAAGCGATCGGTTGGCTCAAACATCTCAGGCTTCGGATGGGCCAACCACGGATGGATGGCGTCACAATCCCCTGCGAGTAACGATAGATCGTCTGGGTGTAGTTGTTCCAACCAGGCCGCAAGCGCATAGCCTTCATCTCGATCAAACCGTTGAGGTGATTCACGTAAGAGACGTCCCGCCGCGGCCCAGAGCATCATGCGTGATTCAGGATCGTCAGCTTCCACCAACGCGGTATTCAAGAGCCCTTGTCGTAAGGGCGATCGCGTGGTGAACAGCTGAAAGGCGGGTTCGTGCAAGCAATCACCCAATTCGTGGACGTCCTGCGCATCCAGTGCCTCAAGATCCACCGCTTCCAGCCATGAAGACGACATGGACTCCTCGTCAGCAATGTCCGCAACGTGAGGGTCATCATCCCAATTCTGATCCTCTTCCCAGCTCTGCTCATCCTCGTCTTCTTGGACAGGTTCATCTGTTTCGATGACTGTTGCAGACGCCACAGCCCAGGCATTCTGTGCTTCCTCCTCATCGCTCAGGACGGGTACGGGGCGCTCCACACGATGCCCACACAGTCGGCAGACGACTTCGTAGGCGTCGAGGAAATATGAGGCCTCTGCATCCCCTGCACATCTCGGACAGTGCACATGTGGTTCGTGAGACGGTATGTTTTGTTGAGAGACATTGGCTTCTTTTCTCTGGAGATGCCATCCATAACAGGACGGACATTGTTGCTTACGCCCGTGCTGCCCACGTATAGCAATCGCATCCTCCAATAACATCACCTCCCGTGCGCCGCACAACGTCAGAACACGTCGGGGATCCAAGCGCAATACACGCCGTCCATCAGGGATCGTGACGAACCGAGGATTGGGATTCCGTCCGACGGTTCGCATGATCACGGGAAAGACAGGATGCCCGTTTTCTTCGTCAGCATACCGCGTTTCCCGTTTAAACCAGCGGTCGCGATTTTCTTGCGCCCATTGACTGAAGTGGGCCTCATACAACACATCTAATGAACTGACGGTTTGTTCGAGATCATCGTCTGGACGCAGGACCACCACGTCAGGCAGTGGGGCGAGTGATTCGGTTTTTGAAACGTACGTTGTGTCCATAGTGTTCTCCTTGGGCGACGGCTACGACAAGATGGTGGATAACAACTTCAATGATCACGACGACGACTGACCCGAAGAGGACATGTCTGGTGGGCACGGCGCCGTTCGGGTGCGACGCCGTGAGTGTCGGATGGATGAGTGGCAAGGTCATGCGGTCGTGGGCACGTCCGCGGCAGGAATCATGGAACAAAGACATTGCGAGCAGGGCGAGCCGGTTACGGGCTCTTCAGGGGAACCTGACGTTCTGACTCATGATGGAAATGAGAGCAGAGGGAGACGTGAGGATGATCGTGTGTCGTGCGCAACAATCGAACGATGGTGACATCCAGGTGCCCCAGCTCTTCGATGATAATACGCTCGATCATGGACCACTCACCGCCAGCTAAGCCGCAGCCGATCATTGGAAGACCGATTCGGTGTGTGGGGAAGGTCTGGGCTGTCCAGGCTAGACACTGGCGAATCGCGTCGTAGTCCGCCTTCCGACCGGTTCCTCGCCAATCGTACTGGATGTAGGCGTTCACGACGACCAGAGGTTGTCCGTGTCGCGTCAGGCATTGCGCGCCCGAGCAGGTTCCGAGTTTGCGACGATCGCCCGTGATCGTGCGGCAATCCGCGTTATACGCCGCAGGAAAGCGTCGTCTGATCTGTCGAGCCAGGCCGGCACCCATGGTGTGAAAGCAGTTGCACCCATGCACGATCACGTCAAAGATTCCGATATCGGCAAGCGCGATCAGATCACCGTGTACGATGTGGACCATGGTGTTCCCTTCCTTTCAGCGGAATGACGCGTAACAGTTGTAATGTTCGTTGAGGAAACTGACGTTCGATCGTCGAGAGAATGTCTGCCAGGGACAGCCGAACAGGAAAGATGAGATAGCGCTGTTCCCGAGGATTAAGAAGCATGATGGAAAAGAGGGCATGAGAGGAGTCGACGTGAGGCACACGAGATCGTGGTCGCTTGGGGCTGTGAGGTGAAACAGCGTTGATGGCCTGATCGTAACCCTTGGCTGACTGAATACCCTCGTAGACGCGTTTCGCTGCCTCACCCCAATTAGGATCAAACGGGTGATTCCAAAATGCGGCTTCCGCCGCTCGCTTTTCATTCAACGAAAGTGGGTGAGAAGAATGAGCAGACATGGGAACCTTGTGACGTGGAATTTGAAGGTTTCTAGGTAATTGCGAACCTAACTCGTTGAGGGAAAGCTTTTTTCTCGTTAGTATTCCACCTTGGTGTAAGAGTGTAGGCAGTTGTCTCTGTTGACGTACTTCCGATTGAAAGCGTTTCATGCAAGAGCGAGCACCTTACGATCGAATTGCTAACAAGTGGTCTGAAGAACGAACAAGAGGGAGGTTTCGTGAAAGACCCTATGTCGATCGCCTGATTCAGCTGACCATGCGCGGGGCGCATATCCTGGACTTGGGTTGTGGGTGTGGCCGACCGATTATGCGATACCTATTGGATCATGGGTATAGAGTGACCGGTATCGACGCCTCTGCGGAGATGCTCAAGCTGGCCCGGATCAATTGCCCTGAGGCAGAGATGTTGTTCGGAGACTTCGCAACGATAAATCTGCCGCACCGCTACGATGGGATCGTCGCCTGGGATTCAATCTTTCATCTCCCGAAAGTGCAGCACGAGCAGGTTTTTCGAGACATGTACGAATGGCTCAACCCTACAGCACCTCTCTTACTGTCTGTCGGTGGTAGCGAGAATGAGTTTACAGCACCCATGTTTGGCATGAATTTTTTCTACAGTGGACATGCTCCAGACCATTCTCTGAGTCTGTTGAAAAAAGCTGGCTTTGAAATTCTTTTAGCCGAGATTGACGATCCTTCATCGCGAGGTCATCTTGCCGTTCTTTGTCGAAAATAGACGACTTTCACGTTCATCTGACTTCATGCGAGTACAATCGAAGGGACCCCCGTTTCATTTCTATGAAGCCACCTACCGCATCACCCCCTGGTCTACAAAACTGTAATACCGATCATCCCCCACGATGAGGTGATCGAGGACTTGGATGCCCAATAGCTCGCCGCATTCTCTTAAACGCTTCGTCAATGCGTGATCTTCGGGACTAGGTGTGGGATCACCGCTGGGGTGATTGTGAAGCAAGATCAATGCTGCGGCATTCATCATCACCACGGGTTTAAAGACTTCTCGCGGATGGACGATCGCCGTGCTCAGTGAGCCAATTGCTACGAGGTTCCCGCCAATGATGTGATGTTTGGCATCGAGCCCGACGATGACGAAATGTTCACGGTCGAGGTTGTGAAAGACACGACAAACACGACGATACAGGGCGACAGCGTCTGTAATGGTCGGCCCGTTGCCGGCCATTAGGAGTTGGTCAACGAGGCTTGGTCCCTGCTCACAGCACCGACCAAATCCGAGATCACGGACTAGCTTCAACTTGTAGAACATGACAGGCTGCGTTGAGATGGGCTTCGCGAGTGCCGGCTGTTTCACTGAGTTGTTCATTACTACGGTCTCCTGTTCTACTGAGACGATACCGTCGCTGACGTTCTCCAGTGACTGAATAGTGGCAGTAGTTCCGCGCTAATGGTAGGAAAGGTGTCGGGATGAAGTCCGAGGGTGTATTCGAAGCTGATCGGACCCAGGTCGTTCAAGACAGCCAGAAGGTTTTTCCAGCTTGTGGCAAATTCGTCGAGGTGAAACCCTTCCCAGATGGCATGGATTGAATGTTCATCACGCCATACTTTCTTCACAAACGGGGCTTCATCGGTCTCACGGGCGAGTGCGGCTTCGATTGAAAGGCCACTGAAGAGCCCAACAGATTCGTGCAGGCAAACGATATCGGGAAAATCTCTGAGAAAAGATAATCGGATATATCGTGGATTCGGGAGCGACTACTTCTGATACAGGGTCTGTCCATGCCCAAGTGCGACTTCTTGTTCTTGAGACTCTTCTAGGTGATGGACGTATTGCCAAATGCGTTCGCGAATATCCGTGGCTGTGAGCTCGATTTCCAAGCGACAGCCAGTCGTGAGTGATCCAGTAATCATAACGCCTCCATGGAAGTGAGATGAGAAGGCCTGAGGAAGACAGGATGAAAAAAGCTCACACCGCCGTCAGGGTTGGACGATGTGTACCGCAGAGAGGATCAAGGAGAACGGGAAGATATGCTTCGTCCGTCCACCATCTCACTGGTGGAGGGTGTGTCAGGGGTTCGACGAACTGCGTGCTCTCGATCGTGATGCCCTTGAGACTCGTGTAGTCAAAGCACGTGCGCAGAAATGTTTTAGGCGGCAAGGAGCCCAATGCGCGTGCATGCCCAATCAAGATCAACTTGGCCTTGGCTCGAGTCATGGCGACATTTAAGAGCGTTGTGCCGCCAGTGCTGGACTCGGGCTGGCAGAGAAAGCTTTGTCGGAGATTGTTGATGATCGTGGTATCAAAGATGACGACGTCAAATTGTTGACCTTGACACTGATGGATCGTGCCCACATGAATGCCATCAAGTCCCTGATGCCGCAGGAGTCTCTGGATAGCTTTCACCTGAGCCCGGTATGGACTCATCACGGCAATCGTGATGGGCGCCTTGGCAGTATCACGATTGAGCAGTGTCTGCTTCACTAATCGAACCACTACTAACGCATGGTAGAGATTCACGGGGGAGTTGCGCTCATCGCGTGCAACCTGTGGACAGGCCTGCGCCGTATCGACGACCGCGACGGCTGAATGCGGGAACGGGGGCAGTGAGACGACGGGTTGTCGATCATCCGATAAACATGGCGCTGAGCAAAAAGGTAAACCACGCTGCCGATAGAGGGTGCCTGCCAGGTTCCCGATATCAGGATGCATTCGATATTGCGTCGTGAGAGCTGCCACGCGGGGATCATGGTGGTTCTGAATATGTGTAACATCATAAATGGATTGTGTGAGCCACTCGGATGCCTTGGACGACGTATTTTGAGCGATAGGTGGCAGTTGTAAAAAATCACCCACGAGGATGACGTGTCGCGTGATCAGACAGAGGGCAGCAAAGAGTGCGGGGAGACTCGCTAAACTGGCTTCATCGACGATGATCATCTCGAATCGTTCAGACTCCAACACGTGAAAACATGACGCACGTGTGAGGGTGGTTGCAATGAGCTGCGCCTCTTTGACGAAATCACGCTCTAACTGCTGAAGCGTCCCACGAAGCTCTTCGAGTCGTGTGTATGCGTGATCCAGTTGCGCTTCTGCACGGTGAAGCTCTTCTTCGATTTCCCACGTAGAGCGTCCTTGACATGCGTATTCGGCTTGGCTGCTGGGTTCATCTTCGCGAATCTGCGCGTTTGCTACTTTATCCTCCAGCTGACTGAATGTTTCGAGTAACGTTCCTGCTTCACCAAGAAGTGTGTGGAAGGCTTGATTCTTCGTATCGAATTCCGCTTGGAGTCTGGGGCGTCGCCACCACAACACGCGATCCGTCCAGGATGGGGAAACCTGTAGCTTCTTACGAAGCTGCGTTCGACGTACTGTGAGTAGTTGTATCTGGTGCTGGATCGCATCAAGCGCGCGAGTGGTGCGTGAGTGATCTTTCCGAATTGCGGACAGATGCTTCCTCTGCTGTGTACGATGACGTAGTTCTTGTGCTTGTTCTTGAAGCGTCGTGATCGTTTCTTGCAACACCGGCAAAGCTTCTTTAATCTCCTGCATCTCAGCTCGAAGCGGCGTGGCTTCGCTCTCTAATCGTTGTGCGAGTGTCACGGCATGAACATGTGGTGAGGCATCCTGACTAGGCGTGCCCACCCGGAGAATCTTTTCAGTGACGGAGTCGTCTCTGTCTTCGAACACGCCATCGAGGGCATGATCGACCGCCGAATTGGTGGTGGAGCAGAGGAGGACTCGCAGTTCATCCTCTAAGGCAGCGTGAAGGATCTGACCGATGACACGGGTCTTTCCAGTCCCGGGCGGTCCCCAAATAAACGTGAAATCGTTTTCCAAAGCCCGACAATAGGCCTCTGACTGAGACGCATCGAGTGACACATTTTGAGGAGGGATCCTGGGAATCGAGAGGATCGTTTTTGGTTGCCCACTGCTTGAAAACGCTTTGAGGGCCAAAGTCGTGGACCAGTTGTTGGGATTGCGTGCGATGACTTGTAAGCGCTCTCGCAGTCGCAGAAGCAGATGGACAGACGACACCAATGGCTGTGCATCATCCACCGGATCGGGATTGTCTTCTTGAGCCGCGAGTGCGAGATTCTCAATGGTGGGATTTCGATGGGATGTGTGAGGTGCAGTGGACGTAGCAACAGACGAAAGTGTGCCAGCATGAGCCTGTAACCTGGAGATTTCTTCTGTCAGTGCCGCGTCAAACGAGTGAAGCAGATGATCGGGCGAAGGTACTGACATAGTGCCTCCTGGGTTCGATTTAACAAGTGACGCAGGTGGTGAAGGATTGCGCTCGGTACGAGCGCCTGGACGAGAAAGCAGGGTTTTAGAATTGGGTGAAAATTTAGCAGAACACTGGCTCCCAAGGATTAGGCACACTGTCTTGACTTCTTATTGAATACATGCACGATATCTCTGGAATGGCGGGAAGCAAGGGAGTGACATGTGTACCTATGGGAAGCTGAGAAAAGAGCCATATTCTTATCATGAAGTTTGCCGAACATTAAATTTTAAATAAGTAGAGGTTGACTATTAATGCTGAAACCTTAGAACAATGCCTGCCAAAGATGGAACAGCTAGTACCTTAAGTTGCCATCAAGAGCAAAGAGTTCAATCGTGGCTTAATTAGATGTCTACGAAACACGGGGAAGTTCAAAGGCTCTCTTGTGAATGAGTGAAGAGTACCTCTTAAAAACTGGGAGTTTTCTGTGAGTGCAAGTAAGCCCCTCGCGCAAAACCGTAGTGTGTGGGCGAACAATAAAGGTTTAAGCACAGCTGATACCTCAACCGCGGAAAGGATAGAGCTACGAATTGATCAATATTATAAAGAAACTAACATGCCCCCTGTTTCGACGTTCATTTGGCCGAGACCTTAATGGAGAGATTTAACCACACACCCTAGTAGATTGAGAGATAATAATATTTCACCAAAGGTTTTCCTTGTTTAATTTTCTTTCAAAAGGGATTGAAAATGTCTAAATATTTTGCTCAACACCTTTTTACTGACCGCTCGAACGAATGTCGCCATTTTGTTCAAGCGCTGAATAATGAGAAGCCGTATAACAAAATTTTACTTTTTCATGGAGATGGGGAAAGGGGAAAATCCTGGTTGCTAAACATGCTACAAGCGAAGTTTTGCTATAGAGTAAAACCGGCAGATTGGGAAATATTAAACGCTCAAACTGACGACAACACATTTGTAGAGGAATTTTTGAAGACCGAAATAATGACTCAGGTTCCTAGTGTTGCGTTGGATTTCGGAGCCGATGGAATCAATGTAGATGATCCAAAGAAAGATTGGTCTGGCCTAAAGAAAATTCGCGAGGAGCTAGGGAAACAAAAACTTTATTTTCCCTATTTTGATTATGGAATTGTTTTGTTTTTGACTAAGACAGAGCGAAAGACCAAGGAGGAACTCAATTCGTGGTTGCCTCATGATGAAAGCGACTTTGCTGCCGAATTAATTAACGCTGTAACAGATAGTCCCGCTGCCGGCATAGTCAAATCAGTGATCAACCTATTCATAAGGCATATGGAGGATCGTCTTGCCTTATTTATGGCAAGCCGCGGCCTGGACAAAAATCTAATTGCCCAACTTGACCAAATGGATGCAGAAACTGAGTTGCGGGACAGACTTCCAATTTTACTGGCCCAAGACCTGAATGCTTCTCTGGAACTTCATGAAAAGGGAGAACACTCCCAAAGTGCGCCTAGGCGAGTCGCATTATTCTTTGATACATATGATGCTTTTTGGGGGCACGAACGAATTAGCATGCCTCTACATTTTTATTTTAGGAAAGATGAGTGGGTACGACGTTTTTTAAAGGAGCTTTATGAAGTGGTCTAATAAAAGTGGACACCTGTTTAGGTTGTGGTACAACAACCCAAATGAGGTGACCGATGAAGCGAAGCCGACGAAGTTTTACCGCCGAATTTAAAGCGGACGCCGTGTCCTTAGTCCAGCAACAAGGCTATACCGTGGGGCAAGCATCTCAAGCTCTGGGGATCGGAGAAACGGCCCTCCGACGCTGGGTGGCCCAAGTGGAAACGGAAAAGACTGGCCTGACTCCCACGGGCAAGGCGATTACGCCGGAGCAGCAACGCATTCAGCAGTTGGAGCGACAAGTTAAACGTCTGGAGATGGAGAAGGCCATTTTAAAAAAAGCGGCCACGCTGTTGGGGGAGGACGTATCGCCCGCTATGCACTAATTGAGCAATGGAGTGGAAGGTATCCCGTTTCTACCCTGTGTGCGGTGCTCGGTGTTCAGCGAAGTGGCTATTATGCGTGGCAGCATCGCCCCGTAGAAACGCAGCAGAGCCATCTCCAGCTACAAGCTCAAGCCGTCCATCGCCGCAGCCGAAACGCTGCGGGCTCCCGGACCATCGCCAAGACCTTAGGTGTGAGTCGGTGGCGAGCCCGGAAGCTGATGAAGGCTGGACAATTGGTCAGTAAACAACCCGGGCCACGGAAATTCCGGTTGCCCCACGCAGCAGTCGAGGCGGTGCCGAATCAGCTGAATCGGGCATTTCACCCAACCACACCGAATCAAGTCTGGTGTGGGGATATCACCTATGTGCGTGTTGCGGGACAGTGGGCCTATGTAGCCGTCGTGCTCGATCTGTATGCTCGACGTGTCGTGGGCTGGCAGGTCTCGACATCACCTGATACCACGTTGGTGACTCAAGCACTCGGTCGTGCCGTGGCAACTCGGCAGCCGGAAGCGGGCTTACTCTTTCATTCAGACCAAGGGGTGCAATATCGCAGTCAGAGATACCAACAGTATCTCAAGTGTCATCAGATTAGCCAAAGTATGAGTCGCAAAGGCAATTGTTGGGACAACGCTCCAATGGAACGGTTATTCCGCAGTCTGAAAACAGAATGGATGCCTCGGCACGGGTATCGCTCACTCCAAGAAACGATCCATGATGTTGGGGAATATTTGATGGGGTATTACAATCGGGAACGTGTGCACAGTTACAACAATTATGTCACGCCGGAAAGGCAGGAGCAGCGCTGGCAATCACCTAAGCCGGTGTCCACAAATACTTGACCACTACATTACGATCCCAACTTGGGTGTGGTCGTTGTGGTAGCAAAACGGGAACGCCCTGAGTGGTCAACGTCGGATGCTGGAGATTCGCGTATTAAAGAGAATCTGGTTGAGCTTCGTGAAGTGCAACTATTTACATGTGAGGATGCAAAGGATTACTTGCAAAGAGCAGAGATTGCGAACGCAGAGATTGCAACCAGGCTAATATCTTTTTCAACAGTTGAACAAAACCAAATTCACCCGAAATTTCTCGATATGTGTGCACGTGGTTTCCTAGCTGCGCAAAAGAATAACAAGTCATTCAATATAGATGAATTGAAGGCGAATCTTAATTTTGAAGAGAAGAGTCGTCTTCTGTTAAATAGGTTGTTGAAGTACTGCGATCGAACCACAACATATGCGGTAGAAGCGCTAGCTGTAACTCGTCGATTTGATTACAGTCTATGTCAGGAGATAGGAAGTAAGTTAGGATTTTCCCTCTCCAGGCCTCTCTTTGATGAACTGACAAAATTCGCCTTTATTCATCAAGAATCCGGTCAACATGTCGACACTTTTAGAGTTCATGCTACCGAAAAAAAATTCCTTCAAAACGCAGATCCAGAGAAGGTGAAACACACTCATAAAGTTTTGCAGGAATACTTCGAGGAAAAAGTACAGTCAGATACTTCCGCCGTAGTTGAAGTTATCTACCATATCAACTGCCAGGAGCCGACGAATGGATGCCATAAATGGGTTGAGAATTTTGATTCGGCATTCAAGAATTCAAACTATGATCTATGCGAAGCGTTAGTTTCTCTTTTACCTTCACTCAATATCGAAAGAGTCCTAGCGCGAGGTCATCTTCTGTACTTTTCAGGACTACTTTGCAAGACGCTGTCCAAATACGAAATTGCTAAAAAAACTTTTAAGGAGGCTTTAGAAGAATTGGATAGAGTTTTTGAAAAAGACCCTGACAGTGCTTTTGAAGCACATGGTAATAAAGGTATGACATTATTAAGCTTAGGTGAATTGAATGGGGTAACAAAAGATAATAATGTTGCAGTTGCAATGAATTATTTTGGGGATGCGCTCAAATCCTTCAAGCAGGGATTAGAGATTCAGCCTGATGATTTAGGCCTGCGAGCAAACTGCGGCCTGGCCTTGCGTAAAATGGGAGCTATCACGGCTTCGTCGAATGCTACAGAAGCTAAAGACTGGTTCGATAAGGCTCGTGTGACTTATGATGAAAACTTGAAACTAGACTTATCTTTTGTACCAGATGGTGAGAGAAAGCAATCTCTCGTGGAGAATAATGTCGGCCTGGCATTTGTTTTGCATTCCCTGGGGAGATTGCGAGGCAGCCCTATACAGATTCAAGACGAAAAACAATATAGCGAGGTAAAAGAATTTCTAAAACAGGCAATTGATGCATGTGAGGCGGCATTAAGTATAAATAACAAGCATAAAGGGGCTTTGCTAACTAAGGCAAGTATTTTTGGTTCATGGGCTGATTGGGAAAAAGATCATAAAAGGCGTGAAAAGGCCAAAGAGTACATTGAATTGTCTAAAACCGGTCTTGAAGAAGCACTGAAAATCGCTCCCCAAGATGTGTCAATAAACATGACTCTCGGTAATGCGTCTCTATTGCTAGCTGAAATTTTAATGAGCATTAATAAGAATGATCCAAATATTGAAAAATCTCTTGATGACTCGATCAAGTCACTTGATCAAGCCCTAAAACATGCACCATATCATCTCCGTGCTACAACTGACAAAGGCATGGCTCTTGTGAAATTTGGAGAACGCTTTCATTTAAAGCAGAATGAAAAAAAGGCTTCAGTACATGTCGAGGAAGCCAAAGAATGTTTGGCAAGGGCAAAAGAATTAGGCCCTGAAAATAATTCATCGATTGAGAGACTAAAATCCGCTATACAGGTCTTAGATCAAAATCTAGGTAAGTATTAGCGCAGGGAATAGACTGGATTTAAATGTGTGATTCACAGAGATGGTTTTAATTTTCTGAGTGATTCATCGTTTTGAAAAGCTCTTCGAGTAGATGGAGTCAGCAGTCGATGGCTTGTTGAATGGTTGCCCCTATATTGTATTGAGGGTGATCGATGCATGAAGAACCAAATTTGTGTTCGTCCGTAGCTGGGGGAAAGTGGCTACATGCTTGCATTTGTTTTGCCGCCCTCATCTCTTAAGGCATGACACTTGATGCTGTGCACTTCAAACAAAGCTCCTTCAGCTCCTCCAAGACTTCAATTTGCTTGTCCACCCGTGCGTCTTCAAGCCCGTGATCTGCTGCTGCGTGACCCTGACAGTGCTTCCGAATGAGATGATCTAAAAGTTGGATGAGTGCCTGCTCGGCCAATTCGTACGACCAAAACTCTTCTTCAATCTCCTTTTCTAGATATCCATGGTGGCTAAGGAGATATCGAACTTGCCCGCCATAGCTAAACCGCGTTTCAATGGTGAAGTGGCAATCACGGTCTTTGTGATGCTCAAGACTGATCGTGCGATACCACAAGGCCATGAGCTTTGAAATACCCTGTGTAGAAGATAAACAGCGATCCGAAGAAACAGCAGCGGGAGGTTGGTTCATGACATACCCTCTGTGAAAGTGAAAGAGTGTGAGGAGTCTCAGCATAGAGCGGATGACTATCCTGAGCATATTGAAACAGAATCGTGCTGTGACGAGGCATAGGACGTGTTTAGTGCTGCGGGTTGCCCCCAATGTCTTTTACTGCAAAGGGGGCAAATCCAAACAATCACGATGACGGCCGAACTGTTGTCAGGCACGCATCGCTCTCGGCTAAAGAGTAAGGTTGGATTGCCACATTTCGTGCACTGAGCCGGTGTGTCCGTGTACCAATGTTGACTTGGCAGGAGATCTGGCGATACCCGATGGAAACCCTGTGGGGGTCCAAGGGTGATACTGCTGGACATGTCAACCTCCTTGTCTACTTTTCAGAAGTCTGTTGAATATCAGCAGTCGATGTGTGATCCACCACCTCTACCGATTGCCTCCGTAAAGAGACCCATGCGTCTTGGCTCCAACGTTGAAGTTCTTTGAACGCAGCTGGGGTGCTTTGTCGAAAGACTGCGGCAAATGCCCCAATCAAGACAATGCTCGTGGCGATCGGTCCTTTATCGGCCACGAGGATAGCCACCATGACAAACCAACCGGCGATAAGGAAGAGAAACAGTTTGTGGCGTAACATAAAAATACCTCCCGTAAAAGTGAAAGCCCTTACTCCTACTCAGCAGTGCGCTCAGTAGTGAACAATTCGACTAACGCGCTGATGAAGTCGACATACGGCTCGACAAATGGGTGCACCATTTCAACGATGTACAGGCCGATGATAATCGCTCCAACAAGAACACCCCAAAGAAACAGTTTGAAAGCGATTTCGTAGGTCATCTACTCCCTCCTGTTAGCTTGACCGGAAGATGAGGAGGGGCATCCTCTCTTACTGGAGTATTACGCGACAGGAATGTGAGAAAATCGATGAAGGGAGGCGTTACGATAAGAGAGTGGCAAGGGATTGGGAGAGCTTCGGGAAATCGTAGGGCTTGGATATGATGTCTTTGACCGAGGGATGAGTGGCCTTCTGTTTCACTTCAGTGAGTGATTCTCCTGTCGCAATCAGCACGGGAATTCGTTCGAGGGAAGGGTTATTGGCCAGCGCATCAAGGAGTTGAAAACCGTTCATGATCGGCATGTTGAGATCGGTGATGATCAAGTCAAAGGACTCTGATTGCAGTTTGTCTAAACCTTCCACGCCGTTATCTGCCTCCTGGCAGATGTAGCCGTGGTATTCAAGAAAATCGCGAAGACACAGCCGATTTGATTCATCGTCTTCAACGAGTAGTATCTTCTTCTTCTGGCTCGTCATCTCTCTTTTCCGTTCTTGCTGTTGACCCGACTGTTCTCTCGTTATGTGGGATTGACCAAGACAGCGGTCAGACGAAAAGGGATTGTTCCCTTCCTTCAATACCGAGTAGCGTCCAGACATAGATGATGGGGTCTTAATCATTGATACTGAACAAACTACGAGGAACATTTGCGAATACACAACCCTCACTAAAGGACTAGACGGGGATTTTGAGAAGTGTCAGAGAATAGTAGAGGGGAATGGTGTGAGAAACTATGATGCAGATCAAAGTTCGAGCGTGTTGCCTGGATTAATATGTAGAATGACTACATACCCAAGCCACACAATAAGGCAGAGCCAAATCTTAGGACGCGGAGAAATAGTCTAACGTTTCTTTACCTTACCGGGCACCTTCAGAAAATAATCCTGCAATCCCTTGTTCTAATCTATTCGTCAATATTGGCGTGGCGTCTTCAAGATCGAGCCACATTTTTTGAGCACTTGCGACATAGCGTACTTGATGCAGTCGTTCCTTGCCGCGCCGCGTTTCCGTGATCCCTTGTTCAAACTGTCCGACTGATGGACCTTCCCGTGATCGTCCAGTAAATAAACCTCCAAGAAGTGAAAGTCCCAAGGGTTTCCGACCATGGTTCGTTTGTGTGGTGATCGTTTGTTCAACAACTTCTTTCGTTTTTTCAGTCACTTGAACATCAGTTGCGCACACATAGACCGTGTCTTCTGTAATTTTGGAAACACCCACACCGCCGACGGCTCCTGCAGCTCCGAGAATGGGAATCGTGGAAAAACTTGAGCCACTCAGGGCGGCAGCTGTTCCCACCGTCGCGCCCAGGGTGCCGCCAAATCCTCCGGCAACCAGTGTATCGGCGGTTGTGCCAGGTTTTTGCTCGTCACAGTAGACCACGTTGACCTGCAGTAAGAACTGAGCTTCTTCAGGATCGGTGACGATCTGGTAGCCTCGCGATTCCAAGATTGAGGGCAGCTCGCTAAATCGAACATTTGCATTGTCGGATGTGTTGGTGGTTTCGACTAAAACGGTTTTTGTGGAAGATGGTTTCAGGAAGACGCTCTTGCTTGTTTTCAGCGCCGTTTGCGTGTTGAGTGTGAAGTGACCACTACAGGCAGCAAACATCGGAACGGTGAGGAGGATAGCGATGAAAGACCACAGTCGGTGCCGGCTCATAAAGACCTCCTTGTCTAGAGCGATGTATATGGAGAAAGAACACTCCATTTATGCTATGCACAAATTTACTTCATCATGATCCGGACATTAATGAGTACCACTCCTGAAGACGTCGTCGTACCATCTGTTTCTGTCCCGGATTTAAGGCTCGTTCAAGCGACGCGCGTAATTCGTGAGCCTCGGGAATCTTGTGTTCGTCTGCCAGCGTGGCCCAGAACAGGGACTCTAGGAGGTTTGGTTGAACGCCGAGACGTCCTTCAAAGTGAATGGCAGCGAGTTCAAATTGAGCCAGACCAAAGTCCTGTCGAGCAGCTAGCGTAAACCAATCTAGCGCTTGTTGAGGATCAGGGGTTGTCCACATGCCTGTTTCGTACGCGGTTCCCATCAAGAGTTGCGCCTCTGGCAAGCCATGTTTCGCTGACTGTTGGAGCCATTGAAACGGAGCGAGTTTATTCCTGGGATCAGGAACAAGGCTCAGGCAAAACTCGGCGAGCGGATCCTGTTGTTGGGCTTGGGCTTCAAGTTGAACACGCAGACGGTACAGATTCCCTGCGACTGCCGTGAGTTCTTGACATTTGCGGACGGCTGGTAACGCAGCTTGGCTGGAAGGGGGAATGGCATAGGATATGGGAACTCCCGCCATCAGAAGCAAGCTGAAGAAACAGAAGCTCAAGTACCATCGCAAAGGTAATCGGTAATTCATCTCTCTATAAAAGTATTACGCGACAGCATTATGTTCTGACCCCCCAGGATCACTTTTTTTCTTATAGGATGCGGCTATGATAGACGGCTGAATGCCATCTGGTTGATTTGCTTACGGTTTTGAGCTTTAGAACGATTCAGTGTGATTTCTGTCAACCCAGCTTGACGGTAGTCAGTGCGGCGTCTGCTGGTGACAGCAAACACTTTGCCAACCATGCGTTGCCAAACACATCAAAGGGTGTGCTGCTCGGCCATGGGCGAAGCCGGTCGCAAAAGCACCGCCAGTTGATGGGTCGTGTGAGAGGAAGGATACTGAGTAACTAAACGTACGAGATGTGAATGGCGTAGAAACGCTCTCTTTTAACTAATCTTCAACCGTGATTGTAAGAGCAGGGTACTTTTTCCGAACGAGGTCTTTGAGGACAGAGAGATATGGTGAGTGCGCAACTTCAACTTCTTGCCATTCTCGGCAGGCATGATTCACGTCGACTTGCTGCCACTCATACGCTGCCCATCCAATCGTTTTATAGTCCATGCCATGGACCATCGCGCGGA
The DNA here is from genome assembly GCA_965223685.1 of Nitrospirales bacterium. Lineage (GTDB taxonomy): Bacteria > Nitrospirota > Nitrospiria > Nitrospirales > UBA8639 > Nitrospira_E. The sequence continues at coordinate 1,879,981 of CBDCXG010000003.1, read as the reverse complement.
CAGGCGTAATCGTGATGCCCGGAACCTTACCTTCATCCATGACGTTAGTTCTCCTGTCTCCTACATGTTGAAAAACTGGTCGTGACATTATCTTCTTGAGCGGAGAGCAGCTATCTACGGCTGCTCTCATCCCTACAGTTCGGAAAAATGTTTGTGTACATAGTCTGACTCGACGGCCAAGGCATCTTGTCGCGACGGAAATGAGCCAGGAAGCCGATGGCCATTCCTCATCGTGATTGTCCAGCCTTGTTCTTTGTCATCCCACTCAATATGCGATGCCCGCTCAACATGTAGGATGCCAAAGGCTATGAGAGGAATGTCGTCTGTGTATGGACACGTAATGGTTCCGAAGCGATCAATGTGTAGAACGCACATGTTGTGACTCCTCAATCCGAAGATCATAGTCAGGGGTTCTCCGGCGACTCTGTGTGACTCCCAGAGCCTCTTCCAGGGCACGGGTGGCCTCTTCACATGTGGACCCTTGATAGCCTTGAGCTTTGACGGTGACCTCACCCATTGGTGAAATGGAGATGGTAATCGTTGGGTCATCCATGATCAGGACCTCCCGGTAAGACGAATTTGCAGTGTCCCATCTGCAAGGGTGTTTCGTTGATAGATGAGGCCGGCTTGTCGAGCTTGTGTCATGGCGACGGCCGCGTGATATTCTTGAAGAAAGCGCCCTCCTCGTTTACCTAAAATCCTCAGGGCATCACTATTTCGCACATTTTCTGTATCCGATAACACCTCTTCATCACAGACAAAATGAAATGTGCCGTCCGGCATTTGCTTGAGGCCCAAGTCGTACCTGCCTGGCAATTGCAGAACATAATTACACGGTTCAGAGTAACCGGAGTAAAAACGGGCTTTTGCTCGTTGGACGACAGAGACGCCGAGCACCTGTGCCGCAGAGAGGATGGCGTCAGGAAACTTAATCTGAGATTTAATTGTCGTCAGATGGGACATTGGAACCTCATAATGGAGTGAGTGGGATCTGTTCGGGACTGAAAGATGTGCGTGGGAATTACTTTAGAACTGAAGTGTCAGTTGTGTTTCCGATGTGAGGCGTTGATCGTTGCTGGTCACGTTGGACAATGGTTCTGACAGCGTGCCATTCAATGTTTCTTTGCTCTCCGTGACTCGATCTGTGTTGAAAATCCGTGATGGAAATGGAAATGCCAGCCAGGGACAATAGAGGGCTCCGTTGATTTTGATGATCGTGAGGACCAGCGGATCGATATCCATCCCATGAAGGTTCAGACTGTAATTGGATGCGTGAAGCAGCATGCGACCCGTTCCACAGCAGGGATCCATGATTGACTGTGTTCGTGGGTCGTGGCCATTCGTTGAGTTGGCTTCATTCATTGTCAGCTGGGTTATCATCTCGCACACCGCATGTGGAGTGGGGAAGAAGCCGGTTGTATTCCATCCGCGACTGCGCTGTTCAGCCAACACATCTCCCAAGTAATCGTAAGGGTGAAGGAGCCACGGTTCGATATTCACGGTGCGGTAAAGCTTTTCTTGAAGAGAATCGGCAAGCGCAGGTTGGTTATCGGATACTCCGAGAGCCCACGCCATCCAATCGACTATTGTTTGAAACGACGATCCTGCTAAACTGGTTTCTTCGATCAGGTTGATCCAGCGCTCAATTGCTCGAATAGTTCCGCGATCGGGAGAAGAGCAAAATGATAGATGTGGAATGGAATCCGGAGTGAGTCCGCACCGCAGGATTTGAAAGTAGTATCCCCAACGATCAGGGATAAGTGCTTGCGAATGGTGTAGTTGGACGGCATAGGGAAGTAAAAAGCCACGATAGGTCCACGGCGGACGCGGATTTCCCAATCGTGGAAGGCGCCTGTGGGTTTCCACGAAGGCCGCAAGTTCGTGAAGGGGATGTAAATACATATAAGTGGACATAGGTGTTTACCTGAGGGAAGATGAGGCAGCTCAAGATGGAAGTCTGGCTAGCTGTCAAGGTGGTAGATTGCGGATTGCAGCCTATATAGGCAGTGAAATCTGAAATCCAAGGCCCTGAAGGGCGAGACTATCGAATAGGGTGAAGATGGCAGGATGACTTGCGCATGAAAGTTTGACAGACCCACTGATGTCTAGTCAGTGGGTTTCCATTCAGGAAGAGTAACCCTTTCAAGGGCTTGCGCCGTCGGCATCTGGTCCGAAGCCTGTTTTGTTGTCTGTTTTCTTTAGGTGTGAGCCCTATTTCGGCTGCATCATCGCTCCTTTCCGGGTTAAGTTTCGCCGTAATTACCAATATTTGAATTATAGATTTTTTATTGTGGTAAGAGTAACTTGGGTCTAAAAGAAACCTTTGGGGAAATATAAACAATAAGCTTCTCCGAGAAAAACCATGGACATATTCGAATTTAGGGACCAGGTGATTGGTGATTACCAAAAGTATGTCACTAGTTTCATTCAAATACGCGATTCCAGAATTAAAGACTATGTTCAGGGGAGTTTAAGGGAGGGATTGCTTTGGCCCGATCCTTTAATTCAATTAAATCCCTCTTTTAAGACTGGTGATTCTATTGATGAATTAATCGGGCAAGGAATTCTCCACTCCGAATGTTCAAAGATTTTCCGAAAGGACAAAGAAAAAACCGGATCCCAGACGGGAAAACCACTCCGACTCCACCATCACCAGGGTAATGCCATTCGCGCAGCACTAACAGGTCACAATTACTTGTTGACGACCGGGACAGGCTCCGGAAAAAGTCTTGCCTATATCATTCCCATCGTAGATTACGTCCTAAACCATAAGACCACCAATAGCATTCGCGCAATTGTTGTTTATCCAATGAATGCCCTTGCTAACAGCCAGCATGGGGAATTGGAGAAGTTTCTTTGCTATGGCTACCCAGATCTAAAGGGACCAGTCACATTCGCGCGTTATACGGGGCAGGAATCTGATGATGAGAAACAACGGATTATTAGTAATCCACCAGATATCTTACTGACTAACTATGTAATGTTGGAGCTTATTTTAACAAGGCCGCAAGAACAAAATTTAATCAAGGCAGCCCAAGGTTTAAGGTTTTTAGTTCTAGATGAACTGCATACCTATCGTGGTCGTCAAGGAGCGGACGTTTCATGGCTTGTCCGACGAGTTCGGGAAATACTATCAGCTCAAAAGCTTCAATGTGTAGGAACTTCTGCTACCCTGGCAGGATCTGGCACCTACGAAGAACAGAAGGAAGAAGTAGCAAGAGTAGCGACCCAACTTTTTGGATCATTAGTAGAGCCTAAAAATGTCATTGGAGAAACTCTCCGCCGTGCCACACCACACAAAAGTATTGAGGATTCAAATTTTGTAAGAGAACTCACAGCGCGGGTCAACCAACCCAAACAAAAACCTCCTAAAACTTACCAGACCTTTATTAACGATCCTTTGTCCATTTGGATTGAGTCCACTCTTGGTCTGACAATGAATTCACAGGATGGCAGATTGGTACGTTCCAAACCTAGGAGTCTGTCAGGAATGGGTGGTGCTGCAAAGCAACTGAGTCAAGATACAAATGTTCCTGAGGAGAAATGTTTGGAAGCTTTAAAAGAAGGACTTTTAGCTGGTTATCAGTGTGAACCCAACCCTGAGACTGGATTTCCTCCTTTTGCTTTTCGCCTACACCAGTTTATTAGTCGGGGCGATACTATTTATGCCTCGATTGAAAATCTATCAAATAGACACATAACTGCCAACCGGCAACAATTCGTTCCAGGAGATCGAAATCGAGTTCTTTTGCCATTGATATTTTGCCGGGAGTGCGGGCAAGAATATTACTGTATCAGGAAAGACCGAGATCCTAATACAAGCATGCGGGTTTTTACACCAAGAGAACTAGATGATAGGCAAAGTGAGGAAAACAGCGAACCTGGCTTTCTTTTTTACAGCGAGGACGAACCGTGGCCTACTGAATTAGAAGAGGTGCTTAATAAACTTCCCGATGATTGGTTAGAAGAACACCGGAATGTTAGACGTGTTCGACCGGACCGAAGAGACTACCTTCCTCAAGGTATTCGTATAGCAACAAATGGTCATGAATCAGAACAAGGGTTGGATTGCCATTACATTCCGAGTCCTTTTCGTTTTTGCCTATCTTGTGGAGTTTCATATGGTGGTCGTCAAGCTTCTGATTTTGCCAAACTTAGTTCACTCGGATCAGAGGGAAGAAGCACTGCCACTACTATCTCCTGCCTCTCGGCCATTCACAACCTGAAAAAAAGTGAAACTCTCCATCATACTGCCCGAAAACTCCTCAGCTTTACTGACAACCGGCAAGATGCATCTCTTCAAGCTGGTCACTTTAATGATTTTATCGAAATTGGGCTGTTACGTTCTGCGTTGTATAAAGCTGTTAATGAAGCTGGCTCGCAAGGTTTGCGTTATGAGGAGTTGACGCAAAAAGTATTTGATTCCTTGAACCTTCCTCTTGAGATGTACGCCAGTAATCCAGAAGTCCGCTTTCAAGCTTTAACGGAAACTCAACTCGCACTTAGAAAAGTTATCGGATATCGGCTTTACCGAGATCTCAAACGAGGATGGCGTATAACATCCCCCAATTTGGAACAATGCGGTCTTTTAGAAATTGACTACATTTCTCTGGGGGATGTATGCGGAGCGGAAGATGTTTGGAACAGAGGACATCAGGCTCTAGTCACCGCAAGCTCCGAAACAAGGAGAAAAATTGCAGTTGTGCTTCTGGATTACATGAGAAGGGAACTTGCTATAAAGGTAGAATACCTTGACTCAAGAGCCCAGGAAAGCATTCAACAACAAAGTGCCCAAAGACTTATTGCACCTTGGGCTGTTGATGAAAACGAGGGTATGGAAAGGGCTGCCATCTTATTCCCGAGGCCTTCAAGAGGACGACAAGATTACCGGGGCAATGTTTACCTTTCTCCGAGAGGCGGTTTTGGTCAATACCTGAGAAGAACCACTACCTTCCAAAACTATAGAGAGAGATTAAACCTTGAAGATACACAAGTAATCATAAATGACTTGCTGAATGCCCTTCGAATCGCAGGACTGGTAGAAGTCGTGATGGAGCCAGAAAACGATGATCAAGTACCTGGATATCAAATACCTGCATCAGCTACCCGATGGCTTGCTGGAGAAGGCAGCAAGGCATTTCACGATCCAATTCGAGTTCCCAATCAACCTCCAACTGGTGGAAGAACTAATCCCTTTTTCGTTAATTACTACAAAAACACTGCCTCAAATAATCTTGGCATTGAGGGACGGGAGCATACCGCACAAGTCCCTTACGACCTTCGTATACAACGGGAGCAAAAATTTCGGGAAGCAAAGTTACCTATACTCTTCTGTTCTCCAACCATGGAGCTTGGAGTAGATATTGCTTCTCTCAACGTCGTCAATCTTCGAAACATCCCACCAACGCCTGCCAATTATGCTCAGCGTAGCGGAAGAGCAGGTCGAAGCGGTCAGCCAGCCTTAGTTTTCTCTTATTGCTCAACTGGTAGTCCTCATGACCAATTTTTCTTCAGGAGGCCAGAGTTAATGGTTTCTGGAGCAGTATCTCCTCCTCGTTTGGATCTAGCCAATGAGGACCTTGTTCGTGCTCATGTCCATGCCGTCTGGCTTGCCCAAACAGGTCAAAGTCTGGGGAAATCTTTAAAGGATGTTTTAGACCTATCGGGAGATGACCCGACTTTACAACTTCAAGATGTAGTTCGGGATAGTATTAGTGCTGAAAGTCCGAAAAAGAGAGCCCTGGCTCAAGCCCAAAAAGTGCTGAACACAATCAAAAATGAGCTTGAAGACACAGATTGGTATACGGACAAATGGTTGGAAGAAGTCTTAACTCAAGCGACCAGAATGTTCGATTTTGCGTGCGAGCGTTGGCGTGGTCTTTATCGGGCAGCTTTAGCTCAGGCTAAAGCACAAGACCTTATAATCCGTGATGCATCACGAAACTTAGAAGACAAAAGACAGGCCGAACGACTTCGAAGAGAGGCAGAAGCCCAACTAAAACTGTTAACAGAAGCGGAAGATGTGATTCAGTCAGATTTTTACACGTATAGGTATTTTGCAAGTGAAGGGTTTTTGCCAGGATACAATTTCCCGAGACTGCCTCTTTCTGCATTCATCCCAGGCCGGCGCACTAAACAGCAGGATGAATTTCTTTCTCGTCCAAGATTTTTAGCCATTTCTGAATTTGGTCCCCAATCATTTGTTTATCATGAGGGCTCTCGATACGTAATAAATAAAGTCATTCTTCCCCTAAGAGACCCAGGCAGTGAGGAAACCTTTCCAACCCAAAGGGTCAAACAATGTCAACAATGTGGTTACCTACATCCCATTACAATGGGTGAAGGGCCTGACTTATGTGAAAAATGTCACAATTCTCTTCCAGCTCCCCTTCGACAGCTTTTCCGTTTACAAAACGTCTCAACAAAGCGGCGGACAAAAATCAACTCCGATGAAGAAGAAAGGTTGCGACTGGGTTATGAATTGAGAACAGGAATCCGCTTTGGTGAGGCATGCGGCCAACCCACCTTCCGTGTTGCCAAAATTGAGAAAGATAACCATGTTTTAGCCCATCTTACTTATGGAAGTACTGCTACACTCTGGCGAATAAATCTAGGATGGCGGAGAAGACAACAACAAAACCAGTATGGATTTGTTCTTGATACAGAAAGAGGGTACTGGGCAAGAAATGAGCAGATTGTCGAAGACGAGGAAGAAACGGATCCTTTAACAGCTCAAACAATCCGGGTAATCCCATACGTTGAGGACCGGAGGAATTCCCTTCTCGTTGAAATTAATGAACCAGTTGATCAAGCGATTATGGCCTCCTTACAGGCAGCACTAAAAAATGCCATTCAGGTCCAATACCAATTAGAAGATAATGAATTAGCAGCCGAGCCTCTACCGTCTTCAGAGAACAGAAGAGTTATTTTATTTTATGAGTCTTCAGAAGGAGGAGCTGGGGTTTTGAGACATTTAATAGATGATTCCCAAGCACTCAGTAGGGTGGCAGCTGAAGCATTGAAGATTTGTCATATTGATCCGGTTAGTGGGAACGATAATCGGAAAGCCCCTCATGCTCAGGAAGATTGTGAAGCGGCTTGTTATGATTGTCTGATGAGCTACCACAATCAAAGGGACCACATAATCCTGGATCGACAAGTCATTCGGGATCTTCTTCTTCGGCTCAGTCAGGCGAAAGCAATTTCATCACCATCTGAGGCTACTCGTGCTGAACACCTTGAGGAGCTTAAGCGTCACTCTCAATCTGAATTAGAACGAAAATGGTTGGCTTTTCTCGAAAATCATTCTCTCCGCTTGCCGACAGATGCACAAAAACTTATTGAATCATGTGGAACCCGACCAGACTTCTTCTACCAAAATCACCAAGCTGCCATTTATGTTGATGGCCCTCCTCATAAACATCCAGAACGACAAAAACGTGATGCCCAGCAAAACGACTGTATGGAAGATAGTGGTTACACCGTAATTAGATTTCCGGTGGAAGAAGACTGGGACAAAATCATCCAAAAATACCCATCAATTTTTGGCCAAACATCATGAGCTTCGCGGTTGGATCATTAGTTAAGGCTCGGGGAAGAGAGTGGGTGGTTCTTCCTGAATCTAAAGAAAGCCTTCTTGTTCTTCGTCCGCTTGGGGGAACAGAAGAAGAAACCACTGGGATTTACCTTCCCCTCGAACCAGTTGAATCAGCTCAATTTGATTTACCCAATCCCACAGACCTTGGAGACCATCGATCTTGTAGATTGTTGAGGGATGCTGTCCGGTTAGGTTTCAGGTCAAGTGCAGGACCTTTCCGTTCCTTTGGAAAATTAGCTGTAGAACCAAGACCATACCAGCTAGTTCCTCTCCTTATGGCCATGAAGCTGGATCCAATACGGATTTTAATAGCTGATGACGTAGGAATCGGAAAAACTATTGAAGCGTGCCTGATTGCCAGAGAATTAATTGATCGCGGTGAAATCAAAAATTTGGCAATTCTTTGCCCACCACATTTGGCTGAACAATGGCAGAAAGAGTTATTAGAAAAATTCCATATTGATGCAGAACTAGTTTTGCCTAGCACGGTTTCTAGGTTAGAAAGGAATTGTCGGATTGGCCAATCTCTGTTTGAAATATACCCCCACGTCATTGTGTCCACTGATTTTATTAAGGCAGATAGAAGACGAGACGAATTTCTAAGAGCCTGCCCAGAGATGGTAATAGTTGATGAAGCTCATGCCTGTGTAAGTACAGGGGAGGGTAGGGGAAGTCAGCACCAACGACACCAACTGGTTTCCGGTCTGGCAGCAGATGGAGATAGACATCTTATTCTTGTAACTGCTACCCCTCATAGTGGAAAAGAAGAAGCGTTTAGATCTTTGCTATCTCTTCTGAATCCAGAATTTTCCAATCTTCCTCAAGACCTTACTGGAAAAGAAAATGAACATAATAGAAGGCGACTTGCAGGTTATTTTGTGCAACGTAGAAGAGGAGATATAAGACATTACCTGAAAGAAGAAACTCCATTTCCGGAAAGAGAGGAACTCGAAGAAACATATTCCCTTTCTGAGGAATATAAAAACCTTTTTAGACGAGTTCTTAATTACGCACGAGAGACTGTAACAGATCCAAAGGATGATCGCCGGGGCTTTAGGGTCAGATGGTGGTCAGCCTTAGCACTCCTTCGATCTCTAGCATCTAGCCCAGCTGCTGCTGCCGCTACATTACGGAGTAGAGCTCCGGGTCTCGATACAGAAACCGTGGAGGAAGTTGAGGAGGTCAGCAAGCGAACCGTACTTGATTTGTCTGATGTTGAATCAACTGAAGCCACAGACCTCCCACCAGGAAGCGATTTCAGCCCCATAGCGGAGGATGAACAAAAATGCCGTCGTCGCCTCCTTGAATTGGCCAGAGAAGCAGATTCTTTAAATGGGACCAAAGACAAGAAGCTCCAGAAAGTCATCAGTCTCGTTAAATCTCTTCTTAAAGATAATTATCGCCCTATCCTTTTCTGCAAGTTTATCCCCACTGCAGAATATGTAGCGGACCAATTAAGGAATCATCTTCCAAAAGATGTGGACATAATAGCAGTAACAGGATTGCTTCCACCTGCTGAACGAGAATCTCGAGTTTTGGATTTAGCTAAGAATCCCAGGCATGTTCTTGTTTGCACGGATTGCCTTAGCGAAGGGGTCAATTTACAAGAACATTTTGATGCTGTTCTTCATTATGACCTTTCATGGAACCCAACCAGGCACGAGCAAAGAGAAGGCCGTGTGGATCGCTATGGGCAACTGACTTCAAAGGTCCGTGTCCTGACCTGCTATGGAATTGACAACCAAATCGATGGAATTGTGTTGGATGTCCTAATTACGAAACACAAAAAAATTCGCAGCTCGTTAGGAATTTCTGTTCCGGTCCCTGTAGACACCGATCAAGTTATTGAGGCTATTTTTGAAGGTCTTCTACTTCGTGAGAGAACAGGGGGAGCACAACAATATCTGCCAGGGTTTGAGGAATACCTTAAGCCTCAAAAAGAAGATCTTTTCAAAAAATGGGATACAGCTTCAGAACGAGAAAAGCGTTCCCGAACCATGTTTGCACAAGAGACCATAAAGGTTGAAGAAGTCGCACGAGAACTAAAAACCACCCAACTGGCTATCGGTTCCAATGTGGATGTATCTTGCTTTACCAAAGAAGCGTTTGAGGCAAGTGGTGGGGTAATCACCGAAAACGGATTCACCAATTTTGATTTAAGAGAAGTCCCACGGGCCTTGCGAGAACGGGTTGGGATTAATAACGAGTTTAAGGCCTGTTTTAATCTGCCTCACAAAGAAGGAGAAATTTATCTAAATCGGACCCACCCAATTGTCGAAGGGGTGGCCTCTTTTATGATGGACTTGGCTCTGGATCCCCTAGAGACCGGGGTTGCCAAAAGATGCGGGGTGATTCGAACAAACAGCGTAGGAAAAAGAACAACCCTTCTTCTGCTTAGACTTCGTTACCATATTCTCACAAAAAGGAATACAAAAACCGGACGCACGATTGCGACGCCGCTTCTGGCGGAAGACAGCCAAATAGTAGGTTTCTCCGGTTCCCCACAAAATGCTCAATGGTTAGATGAAAAAGACGTTCAAGTTTTATTGCAATCAGAACCGCAGCAAAACATTTCTGCTGATCAAGCCTCTGATTTTATTCAACGAATTGTGGATGATTTTGAAGTTATTCTTCCCCATCTTGAACAAAAAGCGAAAGATAAAGGAGAAGAACTGTTGGATGCCCACCGTCGTGTCCGTGTAGCTATGCGAACCAAAGGCCTGACACACCGCATTGAACCACAACTCCCCCCCGATGTTTTAGGAATTTACGTTCTTCTTCCCTTGAACTAATTGAGTAGGAATGCAAATACGATCCCGAGAGCAATTCGTAACCATTCGAACAGAAGGCTCAATATTACCTGCTGATTTGCTTCAACGGATCGTCGAGGGAGATAGAGAGCTGGAGGGCCTCACCCCAAGTGACTACCACCTAATTAATGGGGAAAAATTAAATGAAGCAACAAGCAGGTCCTGGAACCGCTTGCAAGGCGCATGGGCAAATTTCTGTGGTGCCTCGGAAAAGCTCTCAAAAGAAGAATCTGGGACAACAGTCACCCGAGAACGGTGGCTTTTGCCGCTTTTTCAGGAATTAGGCTACGGTCGCCTTCAAACAGCCAAAGCCATTGAAATAGATAAAAAGACTTACCCTATCTCACATTCTTGGCAAAATACTGCCACTCATCTAGTTGGTTTCCGAGTAGATTTAGACCAACGAACTGCAGGAATAGCCGGAGCCTCACGGTCCAGCCCTCACAGTTTAGTGCAGGAATTATTAAATAAATCTTCAAACTACTTGTGGGCCTTCGTCTCCAACGGTCTGCGCCTTCGCATACTTAGAGATAACGTTAGTCTTACCAGACAGGCATTTGTCGAGTTCAATCTCGAAGCCATGATGAACGGAGAGGTTTACTCCGATTTTGTTTTGTTATGGCTGCTTTGCCACCAATCACGGGTAGAGGGAACAAGGCCAGAAGATTGCTGGCTTGAGCAGTGGTCAAAAGCTATACAAGAACAGGGCACTCGGGCTTTAGACCAACTTCGGAACGGAGTAGAAGGGGCCATCACAAGTTTGGGTAGAGGATTTTTGTCCCATAAAGAAAACCAAAATTTACGGGAAAAATTAAAAAGTGGAAATTTAAGTACCCAAAATTTTTATCGCCAGCTTCTTCGATTGGTATACCGGCTATTATTTTTATTTGTTGCCGAAGACCGAGAACTTTTACTAGATCCAAATGCCGAATCTGAACCCAAGAAAAGATATCGTCAATACTATTCAACGCAAAAGTTAAGGCGATTAGCTGAACGTCGAGCTGGTACACGTCATTCTGATCTTTTTTACAGTTTGAAATTAATTTTCAAAAAACTAGGAAGTGATAAAGGTTGTTTGGAATTAGGTTTGCCAGCCTTAGGAAGTTTTTTATTTTCTGAAAATGCTACACCTGATCTCGATCCTTGCCAAATTTCAAATAATGCACTTCTCGATTCAATCGAATCACTCGCTTATATCACACATAACCACAGTCGGCGTCCTGTTGACTATAAAAATCTGCGTTCTGAAGAACTTGGGAGTGTGTATGAAGCTTTATTAGAGCTTCATCCAGAATTAAACGTTGAAGTTGGACAATTTGAACTTAGAACAGCTGGCGGTCATGAGCGAAAGACAACGGGGAGTTACTATACACCAGATGGTTTAGTCCAATGCATTCTTGATTCAGTTTTGGAACCAGTCCTTAACGAAGCATGCAAAAAGGACGACGCGGAAAATGCAATCCTTAATCTTAAAATTTGCGACCCTGCGTGTGGAAGTGGTCATTTTTTAATTTCTGCTTCCCACCGAGTGGCCAAGCGTTTGGCAGCTTTACGTACAGGGGATGTTGAGCCTTCCCCGGAGGCCACTCGAAAAGCCCTTAGAGATGTCATCGGCCACTGCATCTACGGTGTGGATTTGAATCCGATGGCCGTCGAGTTGGCAAAAGTCTCCTTATGGATGGAAGCTTTAGAGCCAGGCAAACCCCTGTCCTTTTTAGACCATAGGCTTCAATGTGGGAACAGTCTTATGGGCACTACACCTGCACTTATGAAGGGGGGCATACCAGATTCCGCATTTAAAGAGATCGAAGGAGATGACAAAGACTTTTGTCGAATCTTTACTGCAAAAAATAAAAGCGAGCGGCAAACTCAACAACGGAATCTCTTTGACGCCGCGGGCCAACCGTGGAAACAAATTAGCAATTTTGCAACAAATCTTAGCAACCTATCCAATTTGCCTGATGAAACTATTGAAGATGTTCACCGGAAGCAAAAACAGTATGAAATCGTTCTCAATTCCGATGAATATTCCTATGGTCTGCTATGCGCCAATGCTTGGTGCTCAGCGTTTGTTTGGAAAAAAACAAATGAAACTCCCCACCCCATTACCGAGGAGGTTTTTCGCCGAATCGAAGAGAAGCCCTCATCTATTCCTTCCTGGATTTCGGAGGAAATAGGCAGGCTAATCACACAATTCCAATTTTTTCATTGGCATCTCGCCTTTCCGGAAGTATTTAGTAAGGATTCTGCTGATGGCAAATCAGAAAACGAAGAAACTGGCTGGACTGGTGGATTTGATTTAATAGTTGGGAATCCTCCATGGGAGAGAGTTAACTTGGAAGCACGTCAATTTTTTGCAAACATTCGCCCTGATATCGCTAATGCAAGCACGACAAAACGCCGCAAACTTATTGCACAACTTAAAACTGATGATCCCAAACTTTTTTATCAATTTGTTAACGCGCAGCGACAGGCGTCAGCTGAAATTGGCTTCTATAAGAATTCAGGGCTTTACCCTCACTTAAACCAAGCGCGACTCAACACGTACCTACTTTTTACTGAAATAGCAACCAAACTCTGTGGGAAAAGCGGGCGCGTCGGAATAATTATTCCTAGCGGAATTGCCACAGATGATGTTTCAAAAAAATTGTTCGGTTTCTTATTTAAGGACGGACGGATTGAAAGTCTAATTGACTTTGAGAATCGGGATGCACTGTTTCCAGGAATACACCGTAGCTATAAGTTTTGTCTTTTTTCCCTTCGTGGAAATAGCAGATCTGCTCCCCCTTGTTTCGCTTTTTTTCTTCATAATATCTCCGAAATCTCACAGGCTGATCGATTTTGGACCCTAACGGAACAGGAACTTAACCTTTTAAGCCCTATTTCAGGCCTATGTCCGACATTTCGGTCGTCCCTCGATCGAGAGATAGTCCTATGTATTTACCATCGTGTTTTGCCTCTTTCAATTCAGCAAAAACTAGGTTCCGACTGGATAAAAAGTAATTTCCTTATCATGTTCCGTTCTGATGATTCTTCGGACCTTTATCGAACCATTGAACAGCTTAGTGCGATTGAACCTTCACCTGAGAGTTTTCCTAGGCTACTGATAGAGGAAACAACTTACGTCCCAGTTTGGGAGTCCAAACTTCTACACCAGTTCGATCATCGTTTTTCAACTTTTTCTAGCTTATCTTTGAATCACCGAAAAAGAGGGTTCTCGGTTGAAGTGAACAATCTAGAAAAGGAATCCTCTTGGATTGCCATCCCGAGATATTGGGTGCCAAAGTCTAGTGTCAAAAAAGTACTTCAAACAAGAGGGTGGAATCACGAATGGACCATAGGCTATCGTGATATTACAAACGCAACAAATGAACGCACTGCAATTGCATCAGTCTTGCCAGAAGGTGGCGCAGCACAACCCCTAAATTTGTTTCTTCCGGAATCTTCTCTTCATGCATGTGTTTGGATCGCTGTCATGAATAGCTTCGTTTTCGACTATATTGCAAGGCAGCGAATTGGAGGAGTTCACTTGAATATCACGACTTGCCGGCAGTTGCCAATGATAGCTCCTTGTAATTTAACCGAGGAACAGAAAAAGTTTATCCTGGACCGGGTGTTAGAACTTTCTTTTACGTCTCCAGCACTTACACCGTTCGCTAAGGAATGTGGTTTCGATGGCCCACCTTTTCCTTGGAACGAAAAACGCCGCTTCCTACTACGTTGTGAATTAGACGCTGCCTTATTTCATTTTTACATTGGCTCGAAAAATGACTCGAATCAACAACCTGAGTTCCTGACTAAATATTTTCCAACACCTCGTGATGTCGTTGATTACATAATGGAAACTTTTCCGATCGTCAAACGCAAAGACGAAGACCACTTCGGTGATTACAGGACAAAAAACACAATCTTAGCAATCTACGACGGCATGGCTGATGCCATCCACTCTGGAAAACCCTTCCAAACTCGCTTGGACCCTCCGCCAGCAGATCCTCGGGTAGCCCATTCTTCTTAAAGACATAAAAAATGAGCATCCTCCTAGAAAAGGTCCTGGAACAAATTCCTTCCGACACAGAAAAAAAGTGTTCCGTTTCAGCACATGTTGGACACAATGGGCAAGATATTGAGGTGAGATTAGAAAATATGTGACCTTGGCTTATTGAGAGCAGCTGATACGGAATCATTTGGCTAACTTTAAGAAACTCCAAGTTTAGCAAGAGGTTGTATTCAACCTGCAGGTGTCAAAACCTTTTGTGGGACCTGTTTGGGATCGGTGGGTAGTTGGAAAACTTAATCAGGTAAAAATCTCTGGTAAAGCACGAGAGGCGTGCAATTCAAGGACTAACCATCCACTTCAGACTTGTCCCAGCAGACCCTTTAACCAAATAGTCTTGAGCGGCTGCCATAACATCTATGATTGGACTCTTAAGTTTGCCCTTTGAAATCCCTGGCTGTACTGCGACGATGGAAAATAGAATCTCGATTGGTTGACGAAGTTGAATTTCTTCTAAGGCTGACTCAAGTGTGCCATGCAAAAACTTTGAAAATTTCCTGTTTGGTTTTTCTTTAGCCCTTCGCCGAATGTGGTCAATCAACACGCGCTGACTTAGAAATTTCAGACACTTTACTGTCTGTCCTGCTAGTTCATAGACATCATTTACCCTATTTCCAGACGGAGCACCCCCAGCAACTTTACAGTGGTATAGAATTACCATCAAAGATCCAGTTTTATCAGTAGTAGCTACGATAAAGTCGGCCATTTCTCCTGAGCGATGATCGTAGAGAACAAATGCCAGATTAGGAAGGGATTGAATGTATGCTTCAAGATGCTTATGAACGGTTTTTCGAGTGAGGTTTGATTCGTCAAATTCAATATTGATTTCACAATCATCCCAGTCAATGACTTCAAATGATTCATCTGAAAGTTGTTGCAAAGATGTATTGGGGCGTTCAAAGTAGCTATACCCTTGAAAGTGATTAAGATTAGCTGTGTAAAAATTTGGTCGATGTTCTGATAGCCAAGTTTCCATTTCGAGTTGTTCGCCATTTGCTTGCTCGATTTTCAAGTCATGCTGATGGCTCTTAGAGGTGATCATACGTGACGTGTGAAGTTTAAGCAGATATGAAAACTCTCCAAATTCGGAATTCAAACAAAAAGATAGGCTTTGGCGGTCGTCTGCGACATCTATTTTCCCAAATTCAAGGTCAACAAGGTTCAAAGATTTTTGTCCTGAATAAGATGAAACCGTAACAACGGGATTCCAACGAAAACCGGCTATGTCCCAGTCGGCGGCAACCGTATCGGAAGGGATTTGAGTAAGTGTCGAACCTGCTGGAACACGATCAAGTCCAGACTTAGGAATGTAGGGTTGAGATGATATTAATCTGTCATGCAGTATATTAACCCACCTTAGAAAATCAGGAATTGTGATTCGACGATTACTCCACACCCGTGACCGTGCACTCGCGCCAATGATCTCTTTTTTCCCTTCAGCTTCTCCTTGACCAAAGAAGTGTCCTTGACGATAAGCTCGAGCATCTCCTTCTCCTATCGTGCGGTCAGCTTGTGATCCTGTTAAAGTACGATAGGTCTCCGACGAAGGGGAAGGAACAACATTTCTTAAACCTACATTAAAAAATACTTGATTCTCGAGGCCGACCAAGACTTTCCGCGCCTGTGAAAAGCTAAGTGTAGCAGCTTGTCTTTCCACAAAATGTTCAATGAGCGAAGTGTAACATTGATCTTTACGACGTGTTGCCCCGATAAAAAGATGCCCAGATTCTTTCTTATAAGTAAGAAAAAATACATCGTGTTGTGCATCTATAATGTTTTCATCCAACGACCATGTAGGCACATGAATATTTTTTGTCAAAAGCAAATAGGATGAAAGGTCGGTACTGTACCAAGCATTTGTAACGTGCAAACCAGCGATCGAGGTTGGAGGAGGGTCTTCAAATTTTGGAGCAACAGTGGTTTTATAAACCACTATGTGTTGGTAGAGTCGCATCCTAGCTGGACTAACTGAGTCGTAATCAGCAGATGGTATTCCAGCAGGCTCAAAAGTTTGGAGGACCTCATAGTCCTCAATAGCAAGCAGTTGTTTGACGTCGGCAATATTCCCAATCAACTCACTCCAGTTGATACCAGTTTGGTATAACGATGTACCCTCTAGCCGGACTTCACTTGCGACAGCAATAAAGTTTGCATCTCCGGTATTCAAACCATTGGTCCTTGCAAAACGACCTATGAATTGCAAGGTAGGAACTAGGGATTTATGAGGAGAATGAAGTACTGCTATTTTGAGATTTGGGAAATCATAACCTTCTCCGAACAGATTTACACAAATTATTCCGTCTAATTGACCAGAACGAAGCCGTTCTTCTGTCTCTTTAATATGTTTTGGTGAATGCCTACTTGAAACGTCTTCAACATTTAAGGACGTGTTCTCCTTGTATAGCTTTGTTAGTGCAGTAGAATCCTTGACGGAATCAGTTCGAATCATCATTCGATGGTTCAAGCCGGCTTTTTTATCTTTTTTGAAAATGGTCTCTGCGGTTTTGGCTAAAGCAATGTCTTTTTCATTTTTTGTAGTGGAGTCCAGGATTTCTATTGGGTGGCACACAACTTTTCCGAAAGCTTTTTCTTCTGAAGCCTTTTTTAAGGAATAATAAAAAACTAATTTTCCAGGTAGAGCTTTCTTGTCCGCTCTAAACGGGGTGGCCGTAACAAGGATATGTCGTGCTTTAGGAAAAGCTTTAATAAGAGCAGTCCAGGTCTTTGCAGGAGAATGATGACCTTCATCAAAAAAAACTAAATCAAACAAGGAGTCAGGAGGAGAGACGACCCCCTCAAGAGCTGGGCTGGCACAATATGGGGTTGTAACGGTTATATCAGTGTCCTCTAATTTGGCCCAATCACCTTTTGTTGAAAGCAGGGTTCGCACTTTAGCCACATTTGGCTTCCTGGAGGGAGGGCTTCTAAGGGCACCGATCGATAACAAGGGATCCAATGACTCAAAAACCCGAGCAGTTTGAGTCCGAAGCGCTGAACTTGGTTCCACTACCAAAACGCGTTGAGGATTTAGGAGAAAACAGGCTCCAACCATAACTGCCGTTTTCCCATAGCCGGTTGGTAAAGAGATAACTGCTGGGTCGCTGCGGGAGACAAAGTGAGCCGCGAGTGAGTGCAAAGCCCCATATTGCCCAGGACGAAAACCCGTTGAAGGTCCCTCCGATTCACGAAGTAAAAGGAGGTCCGAGTGGACTTTAAAAAAGCTCATACTATTTAACTGTTTACAAATACCTAATTTAGTTGGAGCAAAAACTAGGCTAAAATTTTAGAACCTCAGCACAAGTAAGATTCTTCTCTCAGGCCATTATTAATTTAGAAATTTATGAGGCCGGAAAATGAAGACAGAACCTAGATCATCAAAATGATGATTTTTAACCCGTACAGAGCCTTGAAGGCGGCGGGAGCAGACGAGTCGTGCATAATGAAAAATTGATGTAATAGTTTATATTATAGACTGCGAATGCTACAGAAGAAATGGGCCTGCATAAAGAGTGGCCTGAAACGTAATATAGATACAAACATCATATACCAGTGAGAAGACGATGTGAATGGTCGTCACGACCCATGGCTCTAATAAAAAGTCACGCACATTGCCATTTCTACGCGACCCATCACAGAACGCTCCCAGTTCTGAAAATCGGTGAAAGGAGTCGGTTATGGGATTGACCAAGCGACACGACAGCTATTATGTGGAGTTTGTCGTACTGGATGATGGGAAGTATCTTCGGCTTGCTCCGAAGGGGGTTGGAAAACTGAAACGATGGAAAGTCGGTTCTCGTCATCGAGGGTATGCCAAGGATCAAGAAGCAATCATTAGAACGAAGCTCCTGGCGGGGCAGATTGTGAGTCCCGCGTTCGAGCGAGCACAAACAGTGACGTTTCGGGAGTGGGCTGACACGTACTTGGGTTTAGAGGAAGTGCGCAAATTGACCACCTATGAGGATCGAAAGCTGAAAGTCAGTCATTTGGTGGACTTCTTTGGCGATCAGCAGCTTGCATCCATTACGCCCGATGATGTCGCGGCCTACCGCAATCAGCGTGCCCGGTATACACGCATCACCTGCCTCAACTGTGGACAATCCTTTGGGCGAGCGGTCTGCCCAGCTTGCGGGTGGAAGCGCACCGATCGCCCAAAAGCGGCATCGATGCAGACGATCAATCACGATCATACCGCTTTGACTCGTATGTTGAATGTCGCTCGATCGGCCCGCTTTAAGTTGATTCACGATAACCCCGCTGCCCATGTCGAGAAGCCCAACCCCAGGAATGAGCGGGACCGGATTGCGACTGTAGAAGAGTGGGAACGGTTAAAAACTGCCGCTGCTCCCCATCTACTCCGATTCTTGATCATTGCGCGAGACCTCGGCCCAAGAAGAGGAGAATTGCTCAAGCTCGAATGGTCGGATGTCGACTTGAGACGGCGAGAATTTACCCTTCGTCAAACTAAAAATGGGGAAACGCGAATCGTCCCAATGACGCGGGATGTGTATGCCGTCTTTTTGGAATTATGGAACCAGCGTCGCCTAGACACCAATCGGGTTTTCCTGTATAAAGGAAAACCGTGGAAAAATCCACGGACGGCATTTGCCGCGGCGTGTCGGCGAGCGGGGATTCGTGATCTGCGGCTCCATGACTTTCGCCACACGGCTACGACGAACCTGAGGCGAGCAGGGGTGGACACCATGACAGCAATGAAGATTGTCGGCCACAAGTCTGAACAAATGCATCGGCGTTATAATTCAATTAAGCCAGCGGATCTTCACCAGGCGGCTGCCATGCTTGAGAAATATACGGCTAACACCCTAATAACACCTAATGTAAAACGCGCATCGGGTCCTTCCGTAAGTCATTGAAAATAAAGAATCGGGGCGTAGCGCAGCCCGGTAGCGCGCCTGCTTTGGGAGCAGGATGTCGGAGGTTCAAATCCTCTCGCCCCGACCAATTCCAGCTGTTCCAATCAGCCTAGAAAATAATGATAAGAATGAAGTGTGGTGTATCACTGCTTTGCTTGGTTCTAATGATTGAAAGGTAGCCGTGAACAGATTGGGTAATTCCTTTTTGGCGATTTTGTGGAAGACGAGCGTTTTCCATTATTGGGATCGCTGAACTTGCTTCCATGTGTCAAATGCAGGAAAAGGTATCCGGTCTTTACTCATAAGACCCCAAGCAGCCTCAATTGGTTCCCCACTTTGTTCAGCTTTCCAGGGTAATGAAAAGGCCTCAAAGGATGTTGCAAATGACGTCCACACGCGGGGTCTAGTGTGCGAATACACCAACTGCTCTTCCTGTAAATACATTTCCCAAAATTTATTTTGGCTCTGAGGGGTAAAGTGCCTTTCCCCGGAATGAGGGAAGCCCGTCTCCTTCACGAGAACAGGCTTTTGAGATTTTTTCATTAATGCGATGGCTTGAGTACGAACCCAGAATACCGCATCTTTTGCTGGCAACGCTGGCTTTACCCATACGGGGTGTAAGTTAGGTGCCAAAAAGTCTCCAAAAGAAAACAATGCCGAGTCTCGATAGCTTTCCCATGGTTCGCTTGTGGTGATTGGAATACGAAAGTCTGGTCCTAGAAAGTCTTGGATCATATCCTGAGCTTTAACTAAGTCCTGCATTGAATAACGGTGAAAATACAATCCTTCATTCCCAAGGCACAGAGCAAGTGCCAGGTGATCAGCATATTGGTGAATTAACCTGAGAACTCCATAAATTTCTGTTGCTGATCGCGCATCTCAAATTCCTAATACCACCGCACGATAATGAAGCTGCTTGGCCTTTTTCAGAATGATCGGCGTAACTGCAGGATGGTAGCTATACACGATAAGCCCATCAAAGACTTGTCGAAGTTGGCGCAAGTCTTCTTCAATTGATAGGGAAGAGGGGAGGTGGAAATGTTTGCCGTGACGTGGGTCAAAGTCTGATGATGAATAATCAATGAGGGCTGGTGTTTTTTGGTGATCCGTTAAATACGAGAAAAAAGAATTGGGGCTCTTGGTCGACGTGGAATGTGCATCTGCATGCTCTATTGTCAAAAGAGGGGTAGTGTGAAAGGGCAGGATTGAAAAGAGGATGGCAAATGACAATGCCGGCATGATGAGATGATTTCTGGTTAAAAATAATGTAGCCAACCCTTTGACCACTTTTTCGGAAAATTTCTAGGAGGAATGAAATCAGCTGGCACAGATTACATCGAAATTCTCCTTGCCTTTAGTTGGTGTGTGCCTGTACCACAGCAACCCTATGTTTTGTGTATTCTCTAGGTTGGGCCAATTGTTTTTGATTTGTCGCAATGCGTAAAGTGGAGTATGGGCTTTGAGGGTCAGTGACGAAGTGAAGTCTGGCTCCTTTTTTTATGTGGGGTAATTTTTAGGAGGTCTTGGGTTGCCTAGAACCTTTTCCTTTCTTTTTGGTTTTGTGGATACACATGAGAAACGTACTAGTTGTGACGGTTAATGATGATTCTTTAGACATCATCGTGTCTTAGAAGCTTTAGGGGAATTCCTGTGTCGGCATTATCATTTTCTATTGGGTTGTTTTTGGTTACCTCCTGTACGCTCATGTTGCAGATCATTCAGACACGGATTCTTTCTGTCGTGACGTGGTATCACCTCGCCTTTTTTTCCATAAGCACTGCGATGTTTGGTCTCACAGCAGGGGCGGTCTGGGTGTATGTCCACCGCGATCGCTTCACTGAAAAGTCCTTATTCTTTGATTTAGCGCATTATAGTGCGGCCTTTGCCGTGGCGACGTGGCTTTGTTTTATGATTCAAATGAATTTAGCACCCATCATTTGGTATTCAGTTAATTCTATTTGGACATGGGTAGAGTTGGCATTGTGCCTCGCGATCCCGTTTGTTTTTTCTGGCATTGTGGTGAGTATTGCCCTCACCTGCAGTCCCTTCCCGATTGGGCGTGTGTATGGAGTAGATTTAGTAGGTGCTGCCATTGGTTGTTTAGGCGCCTTATTTCTACTCGAACAGACCGATACTCCATCTGCCATTCTCTGGACGTCAGTTCTTGCAGCGGGAGGTTCGTTATGCTTTGCTCGTGGCATTGATCAATTCGTACCCATGGCTCTTCCCGCTTTTCATGGGATCCTTCGACATCGAGTGTTAATTTTTGTAGGTCTCATCGTGTGCGCAATCTTCAATGGCCTTACGGATTATGGATTTCAGCCATTGGTTGTCAAAGGTCGATTTGAAAATGCGAAATCGCCTATTTTTATGGATTGGAATAGTCTTTCACGGATTGCAGTATATCCCATGGGACTGACCACTCCTCATTTCTGGGGTCCATCCCCTCGGTTGGATTTGAATAACGTGGCCGTAGATCAGAGGAGAGTATATATTGATGGAGATGCCGGGTCTGTCGCGATCCGCTTTTCAGGAAACCTTAAAGATGTAGGTTTTTTGAAATATGATGTGACAAATCTTGTGTTTCATTTACCGGGAAGAGAGCGTGTCGCCCTTATTGGCGTGGGAGGTGGTCGCGATATTCTCTCTGCAGCTGTTTTGGGATACCGTGATATTACAGGAGTGGAAAGCAACCCTATTATCGTGAAACTTCTTACTGAAGACTCAGATTTTTCACATTTTACGAACCTCACTCAACTTGAAGGGGTGAACTTTATTGTTGATGAGGGACGAAGCTGGTTCCTTCAAACAGAGCAGACTTTTGATGTGATTCAGATGAATCTTAATGATACGTGGGCGGCAACCGAAGCGGGTGCATTTTCACTTAGCGAAAATGAGTTGTATACGGTAGAGGCCTGGAAGATTTTCCTTGAGCGACTCAGTTCTCAAGGTGTGTTTTCTGTGAGTCGCTGGTTTACTCCGGAAGAACCTGAAGAAATGACTCGAATGCTAAGCTTGGCCGTGGCCTCATTATTAGAACTTGGGGTATCCAAGCCGGAACGGCATATTTTTTTGGCAACATCGAAAAACATTGCGACTCTGCTTGTGTCGCATCAGCCTTTTTCTCTACGTGACTTGACCGCCTTACGCGATATTACTTCCTTTTACCAGTACAGGGTCTTCCTTCATCCATCTGCTGAATCAAGTTTTGAGATCTTTGAGACCATTGTCACAAGCCGGAGCCGAGAAAAGCTTGAAGAGTACACGGCAAATCAGACCTTTGATCTGACTCCTGCCACTGACGACCGTCCCTACTTTTTCAACCAATTACCTTTAAGGCAACCTTTAGAAACTCTTTTAGTGGCGAAAAATCTATTAAACAAAGGCTCAAAAGCGGGGCGTATTCGGAATGGCAATCTCTTGGCTATGGCAACCTTACTCTTCCTGTTCCTGATGTCTCTTGCCTTAGTGCTTTTAACTATCTTGTTGCCACTTCGTAGTGCAGTCAGAAGGGCCGGCAGGAAACTTGTTGCCGGAGGGACTGTTTATTTTCTTCTTGTTGGCATTGGTTTTATCGCGGTAGAGATCGGGTTGCTACAAAGGATGAGCCTTTTTCTTGGGCACTCCGTCTCTCTCAGTGTGGTGTTATTCACGCTTATTTTGTCAAATGGTGTCGGGAGTCTTCTCTCCGATATCTTTGTCCTTAACCGGGCCTGGAAATTTTCTGCATGGTCTATCCTGACTGCGGGCTATCTACTTGCTTTACCCTATTGGCTTCCTGAAGTTTTTCTTGTTTTTGGGGGAGATAGTCTTTTGCATCGAGCAATCCTCTGTGTTGCAACAATTGCTCCTGCAGGCTTATTGATGGGTTTTGGATTTCCAACTGGGATGCGGTTAATTTCTGCCGTAGATCGAACTCCAATTCCATGGTTTTGGGGAATTAGTGGTGCGGCAGGGGTTTTAGCCTCTGTTGGAGCCGTCTCAACAAGTATGGCCTTTGGGATTAGCGCAACCCTCACGATTGGGGCTATCTGCTACGTCTTGTTGCTCCCGGTTATTTTTACCTCTATCTGGCCACTCGGGATAAAATCCACATAATACGTAGCGATGGAACTGTTTATCACGATTATACTGTAAGCACTTCAGTTGTTCATTTCGCACTGTTGGGCTCCTGTGCCCTTCTTTAAGTTGTCATTGTTTGTGACTTGTCCTACCCTTTCTGTTCATGATAGGTATCAGTTAAAAGAACTCAATGCATTCTTAGCGATAGTTTGGGATTACTAAGCAAGCTTGTGTGCCGATACTTGCCATTAAATACCCAAGATTTGTTAATCCTATCTATAGACTCTAGGGAAAGAACAATATGTGTGTAATCCGGATAGTGTATTGTTTGCTGGGTACATTATTGTTGTCTATGACAGCATTTGCCTCAGATCATGCGCAAGATTCTGTGGTCTCTCTCGAAATTAGTGCGCCAGTCAATGGGGGCTTAGGTGAGTGGAGAACGAAAGTTGTTGGCACTATATCTCAGCCATCTTCCGAGGTTTGGGTGGTGGTCCGTCCTCTTGAAACCAGAGATTTTTGGGTTCAGCCAAAACCCACAGTACACGCCAATGGCGAGTGGGAAACATTTATCTACCTTGGAAGTAACGGGACTGCGCATATTGGAAAAGTCTTTGATCTACGAGCCATTGCTAATCCTGTGGATTCACTCGAGGAAGGATTAGTTCTTCCAGGTTGGCCGCGAGCTGAAAGCAAGTCCAACATTGTGAGAATTGCACGTAGATAATTTACAGAGGTAAAAAGCCGGAGTCATGAGGAAAAAGGTTCCTTCATATGTCTATTTCGTTAACCAGACATTAAAATTGCCAAATCCTTCTTTGGCTGGATTATACGAGTGATCAAATTTTTTGATCGTAAAGCCGGCGCTTTGTAGAACACGTCTTAATTCTTCAGTGTTGTAGTGCCAAATATGATCATCTGTCCACTTGGCTTTTTCGTCAAGGGCTGGCAAATCTGAGAGCTTCTTATAATGTTTATAATTCCGTCCCCATCCAATATCTGCATCTGGTGTGGAGAGGAAAAAAGATCCTCCTGGCGCTAATGCGTTGTAAATCTTTTTCAGGGTAGGAACTGGCTGGAAATTTAAATGTTCCATGACTTCAGTCATAATAATCACATTGAATTGTTTCTCACCTGGCAATGAATCCCGTTCAATGTCACCTTGAACATGGGTCAAGTGATATTTGACGTTAAAATTATTGATTCCATATGACCCAAAATTGTCAAGGATGTCCAAACAGATTCCGTCTGCTCCATAAATTGTCGTTGCATAGGCAAGTAAGGTTCCGAATCCACATCCTAGGTCTAATATTTGATTGATGTCTTGTCCTTTGGTGTAGTGACGGTTAATTGCATCAACAACAATCCAGCCAGCAATCTCTGACCAAAAATAGACTTCATTCTTACTGTAGTGATCTTTATAGTAGGTGAATCCTGTCTTGACTTCCTCTTTGGCAAGGTTACTCTGAATCCTTTTCAATAAAGGCATGAGTTGGGCTGAGTGACTCTGTTTGAGATCTTTTTGAACGACAACTCTATCATGTTCAATGAGACCATCTGGAAGTTCAGAGAGACGGATGCCCTGGTAAGCAGCGCCTCCACTCGTGTTCTGTTTGAACTGCTGTTGAAGAAAAGAAGACGCTGATTGGGAAGCCGCATACACTGCAATCTCATAACTTTGTGGAGGATCTCCAAAGTGCGCATTGACAGACCAATGGTTTCCATTTTTTTTGACAGACGTTCCTTGCTGAGGGTTGCCATATTGAGGCCACCCTACACCCATATTTTTTTCTGGCCAAATAATCACCCAAATATCGTCGGCCATAGTGGCTGAATATCTCCCTAATAGTGTGACATCGTCTCCAACAGATGAATTGTTTTTTGGATTGGAAATGCTAACGGCCTTTTCCTGATCTTTCTGGTTTGAGGAGTAATGAAAATGCTCAGATGAATCTTCTGCTTGGGCAATATACGGGATTGGGAGAAGTCCAATGACAATGCTCAAAGTGACATAAGCCAACGCTACTCTTAACAAAAAGTTGGTGGGTATTATCGAAACATTTCTAGAAATTTCCCGATACATGGGTGGAAACGATATGAAGTTTCTGCTGTTGCCATCCATTATTAATAGAAATCTATTCATATGGTTGCCCTTTCAGTTGACGAGTGGGTTTTGTGTGTATCTAAGACGATCAGTTCAATGAAAAAGAGAAAACTGAGAATCAAGATAGTTCTGTAAAATAAAGCAATCATAAGAATGGGATGGATAGAGGAGGAGAAGGTTTACGTTTGATTTTGTTGTAGTGGTTGAAGAAGACTGCGGCGTACCTCCAGCAAGATCGGCATATTTTGCAAGCCAACAATGAAAGTCCATTTCTTCATGAATTCTCCTATTTTCTGGAAGCAATGAGGAATGCCGGAACTAACAGTAGTCCCCACATATCAAACCATCCAAATACCCATCCTTCAAAAAAGTAAAATGTGCTAAAGACTCCACAGACAAAGATATTGAGCATTCGAACAGAAAGTGCCGTACCTGAAAGAGTCCCTACTTGGTAACGCAGAAATTTTGGAGTTCGAAACCAGTCGAGTTTGATTTGGAACAGCCCTTTTATGTTGGCCATGATATACGTAAGAATGACACTCCAGCCATACCAAAGCATCATGGGGAAATGGACAAGGTCACGATATGAATGTCTTTTAAAAAGAACCATGACTAATGGTTGAATCAAATTCGACAAGAAACAGAGACCAATCACAAGAATAAATGGGAATTTTACGAAGCTTAATAAATAGAGGTAATATTCAACCGGATAGGAATTCCAACCAGATGCCAGCCACCACACGGTGGTCATTCCAAAAATAATGGCACCGCCTGTTAACAGGGGGGTTGCATAATAGGCATTTTGACGGAGAGTAGATAACTTGGCAGCAACTGAGAGCCTATTAGATTTAATGATTGCCCAAAAATATTCTCGCAATACTCTTGCTGTTCCTGCACACCATCGTTCTTGTTGCCGCCGAAAATGATCATGCGAGAATGGGACCTCTCCATAATTAAAGACATTTCCTAAGTAGACTCCTTTCCACCCTGCCAGCCAAAACTTGTTACTCAGATCAATATCTTCAGTTAAATGCCCAGGTGTAAATCCACCCACCTCTTCAATGGCTGCTAAACGAAGCAAAGTACAACACCCAGAGAAAAGCGCTGGATGTCCAAGAGCTTGTCGTCCTTCAAAATCTACATAATAACAAGCTTCCTCAGACAGGGCGATGTATTTTTGAAAGACATTCATTCCATAGGGAAAGGCCACTCGTTTTGTTTGGACAAAGGCAAGATCATCTTGGGCCTCCAAGACTTCTAATGTCCGTTCTAGGGCATCGGGTTGAGGTTTCCAATCTGCATCTAGCAAATACATATATTTCGTATGACGTTGTTGAAGGTATGCTTGCAGCTGCTGAAGACTCCCCCCTTTAAATCCATATTTAGAAGGGCGATGGAATAAAACAAAATCTTTGGATTCCCAAATTTCAATAGGTTCGACACGGACATCACCAGATTCGGTCGTAATTTCTTGGATGAAAGAATGATTTAATAACTGTTTGCAGCCACGTGTGATAGCGAACTCACGAATCTGATCGATAATTTGGGGATCCGTTGAATCATCGGCTAGTACCGTATAATGATGAGGGTAGGTCAAATTTTCACAGCCTTGAATGGTTCTTTCCAAAACAAACTTTTCATTATAGGCAACGATGACTACCGCCACTTCCTCGCCGCTATGTTGAGTTCGTGGGATAGAGATTTCTCGAAGACTGGCAAACGCATATAAATAATTAAAAAAGGCAAAGGAAAAAAATATGGAAAGACAAACCAGTTGGATGAAGAAGATAAAGGCGGCAGACCACACCATTATAATGTTTCACCCAGTTTCTCTGTCTTGTGTATATAGCGAGAGAGGGTGCCAAATAACACAAAGAACAAAATTCCTAAGACTGTGGGAAGGAGGCCCCATGTAAGTTTTCCACCCATAAGGGCTTTCGCAGATGTGGCTTCAGAAGCATGAGATGAGGCAGGTCTGCCAGCAGTGGATTTGCGTAGCCAGTAAAACCCTAAGGTTTCTATTGAAAAAGCTTTTACCACCTGGGTTGACTCTGTCCCTGCTTGAAGTGATTCTGTCACGAATTGTTGTGGGAGCCGTTTCTGCCAGACCCCATTGATATTTTCAAACAGCACTATTTCATCTGGTAATCCTCTTGTATACAGCGTTATCCGTTGGATTTGAGCTTTAACGGCATCAGGGGCAGTCAGTAGCAAGGTTTGGTGCCCCTCTGAAGTGA
Organism: Nitrospirales bacterium; assembly: GCA_965223685.1. Taxonomy (GTDB): domain Bacteria; phylum Nitrospirota; class Nitrospiria; order Nitrospirales; family UBA8639; genus Nitrospira_E. Next base: position 1,852,246 of record CBDCXG010000003.1, on the reverse strand, counting down.
GGAGTTCTCGTAAAATAAGATGTCCTTGGTTAAGGCTAGGGGCATAGAGGGTAATCATCTTGACAAGACCACGATGAGGTCTCGCGACCAATAAGTCACCAGATTTTTGAAGGTCAACTAATTCACGTATTGCTGTAGAAGATTCACCTGGTACGAGGAAAGGGCCGACATTGGAGACGCCTCCCATTGTGGCTTGGCATGGGAGAATAGAAGAGATAACACAACTGAGGGTGAAGAGACACGTGAGAAAGATTTTCAGTAGCATAGATATTCTCAGGGTAGAATGGACTCGATGAATTTTTTTGGATGACCATGTGCGTCATATAATCCCCAATGGCCCTCAACTTCTGGCTGGCCAAATAGCTCGTGCTTCCAAGGTTGGTCAAAGGCTTCAAAATAGACAAATTTGATCCCGGTGGATTTCAATGTCATAAAGAAGGCTTTTTGCATTTCCTCACTTTCAGGGTGAGCTGTTTGAGATGGAAGCCCAGTTTCTTTGAGAATGATTTTCTTCCCTGTCGTGGCTTGCAGAAAATCGGATCGCGCGATAACCCAATCAACGGCTTCTTGAAAATGTTTTTTGCCTCCCCAAAATGGATGGGTGTTGGGAAATATCCAGTCTGAATGGTTCCACAACCATTCCCGATAGGGTCCCTTTAGATAGAGGTCTATGGGTTCTCCTGTTGTCACGGGCTTCCCGGTCGCCTGCCTTAATTCAGACATTTTTACTTCTAATTCCTTTACGGTATAGCGCGAAAAAAAGAGACCCTCATTCCCCAAACAATACCCGTCTACAAAATCCCGCTGGGCCAGCGCATTTTTCCATTCCTCAATGGAATAAATATCCCAAATTCCCATGATCACCATTCCAGAAAATCCTTGAGCTCTGGCCATCTCAGGAATGGTGCCCAAAGCGCCACGGGATCCATAGGTCACAAGACTTTCAAACCCAAGCGCATGGAGCTGGTTGAGTTCTTGAGCAATTTGGGAAGGTGCTGAATTCTCGAATTCAGATCCTGGGAAAAACCCTCGAGGTTGATAGGCAATGGCTGGAGGAATAAATGCTTCTATAACATTCTCATTTTGAGCAGCAATAACTTTATTGCCAGGTACTATAAGGAAGAGGCATAACGCCAATTGGATATGGAAGGACTCGAACATTGTTGGTTCATTTCCTGTGTTGCACTGATCCATAGCAAAGATTCCCAAACACACATTAGAATTAATTAGTAATCAGGTATCTTAAATAGCGGCTTCAAAATTTAGGCGATGAGACGTATGTGCCCTAAAGAGCAGGTCACATCTTAGCAAGATGTTGTTCCTAGCAGGAGGCACAGCTTAGCACGCACATAGTTTTCGGTAATGGTACTCATGAGTCGTTGATTCAAGCCAATAGGTCAGAATAAGGGCTCTGTGCGGCATCTTACACTCGTCAATCTCTGAAGGCTTGAGGAAAATCTTAAGGTTCTGATGTTATTCCCCTCCCAAATCTCACATCATCGAGATAGAGAGTGCTTGACATTTGTTCCCACTCAAACACGACCTGAAACTCTTCGAGATGGGTTAAATCGACCCCATGATCTGAAAAGGCTTTCAACGGAATCGACACTGATTGCCATTCCGTGGTCACGGATATGTAATCCTCAAGATCAACGCTCCATCGAAAATTGCCATCATCAAGGTAAATATTCGGGTTTTCGTCTCCCTGTCCACCCCGTACCCGAAACATGACATTGGCACAACGTGAGCAGTCAATCCCTCCTAGGCGAGTGGCCCACCCTGCATAGGTTAAGAGATCACTAGCATAGGCGTTGATTTTCCCGATATTCCCACCATATGAGAGCCTAAAGAGACCATTAGGCGATCCTTTTGTATACGTTCCAGATATGGCTGCTGCACCATTGGCAAAAGTTCTATGCGGTCCACCAAGCAAATTTTTCCCACGCCAGAGCTCAAAGCTATCTACGTGTAAAGAATCAATATGATGATGAAATTGAATATTGTCCAGGAGAATTGTGCCTTTCCCATGCGTTTCATGAGTAAAGGAAAAACTCAGATTTTCTATTCTTCTCCAATCCATCTCGTGAGAGAAGGCAACCAAGGGAATGGTCACATATTTCCAGGTTGTCCCAATTTTTTCTGGTAGATAGAGGCTCAGTGGGATTTTTGGTTCATGACCCATTGAATCACGGAGCCCTACAAAGAGTTCTTGACCCGCTTTAAGGCCTTTCACTGAAAACGTCAAGGCATGAAATCCTCGTAGGTCAAGTTTGGGGAGAGTGGTGACATATCCCCCATAGGCATGCGGGGGAGAAACATCATATGAAAGGGCCAAGGAATGTCCGTTCCCTGAAGCATCCTCAGGGTTAAATGATGCGTGCACCATTCCACCACCGCCAGTATCTGAATCCTGAAAGATATACGCATGTTGTCTGAGATTATTTTTTCGTTTTTTCTGATTGAAATTGTCTATGAGAATGAGATCGCTATTGGTTTGTAATCCAGCAGAAAGCTCTCGACCAATAGCAAAATTATCAATGTAATAGGTTGCATGTTTGGGATTGTTTCCGAATTGCAGTTTCATATATCCGAGTACATCCCAATCAGCCATGATGAGCTCGTCTACAATTGTATGCCCTGTTTTGTTCCGAAGCATGTCGTAAAGATTAAACCGAGCGGTATGCCATGCGTCATCAGTGACAATGCCCGGAACCAGACCTAAATCTGCAATGTTGACACGCTTGTTTTTGAGTTCTGTGGCATCATCTGTCAGACCTATTTTGTACCAACGTCCAGACACTTTTGCGTACATACTGGTTTTGATGCCCGGCTCCATTCGATAATCGAATTCCACAACCGGAAATTCTTTTGCATCAAAGGGCTCGGATCGTATATTCACGGCAAAATTTCCGCCAGCCTCTGAATTGACAAGCTTTAATGCCTTTGTTCCATCAAATGTCGATAATGTATCAAGGCTCAGAGTCGCACCCTGTTTGCCATCACGGTTAGACCATTGCCCAACGTTTTCTTCAAAGCTATCTTGCACGAGGTAATGTCTGGAAATCGGTACCATTTTCACCTGATGAATGGTCGGCACTATCGGCTCGAGTTGACTTGGCTGCGATCCTTCGCCCATATGATTGCTAGACATCACGGCATAATACGCATGGAGTTGCGAGACATGTGCAGAGAGACTTTGCTGATTGACTTGGTAATAAGTTTGCAGAATATTCCATTCTTGTTTGTTGACGTCATAGCCATAGATGGCCATCTGAGCCAGGCTGTGCTCACGGATATTCTCTTCTGAGATCTTCATTTCTAAGACGACATTTTTGGTAAATTGTTCGTTTGCTTCTTTGACCTCATACACCTGGCCAATGAGTTCTTTCCCTTGCTCTGGCATTTTCGGAACATGAGCTGTTGGTTGTATGAGAATAAGCCTAAATGGAGCCATAATGGCTTGCTCTGGGACGAGAATAATTACTTGCTTGTCTGGGCTCAGGATTCTTCCTCCCCAGGCATTGGGTATGACATTGGCAACATGCAGTGTGACTCGATCTTCAACCGTCTGCCCGTCAAGAGCTGTCACGACAAGCCGTAGCGTATAAGTCCCCTTCAAATTAATTAGGTGGTCTTTGGGATGGGTTGGAAGATAGATGTAGTTCTTGAGTCCGGTATCCCAGGTGGTGAGATTGCCTTCAATCGAGAGGTCAGCAGATAACAAAAATTCGTCAGGAATCACATTTTTGGTTTGAGGGATGTTGGAGGTTTGTACGATGGTCCACTCAGCTGGGTTGCGACCTTCCCCATATTCGACGCGGTATTCCTTGAAATTTTTTCCATAGGCACGACCAAAGATAGGAACATTTGCCCGAACCAAGGCATTATCATAGGGGATAACAATTTCTGCGTTAATCTCAGCGGACACCGAAGGTTCATAAGTTTGAAGAATGGTCGATGCTTGCTGTTCTAATGATTTTTGAATGAAGGTGGGATCTGCGCTAATAATATCCTCTGCACATCCCCCGCTCAGCCCACAAGGGAAGGTCTGGTCCTCTGCCTTCTCAGGGCGACGCTCTTCCGAGGTAGGCTCAGCTTGGATAATACTCTCCTCACAGCCGTCACTGAGGCTACAGGGGAAGATCGTCTCGTCCACAGGTTTATCAGAGATTTGCTCCTCGAGAGGAGGATCTGCACGGCTAGATTTTTCTAGGCATTCTCCATTCAACTCACAGGGAATGGCATTAACCGAGTCTTCCATCTTCTCAGCAGGACCCTCTTCCGAAGCGGGTTGGGCTTGGATAATACTCTCCTCACAGCCACCATTGAGGCCGCAAGGAAAGTGACTCCTATCATGAGCCTCATCCGAGACTTTTTCTGCTACAGGAGGCTTTGGACTGTTGATGGCTTCTAGGCATTCTGTATTTAACTCGCAGGGGAGGGTATGGCTTGTGTCTTCAGCTTCTTCGGTACGACTTTCTATTGTAGTGGGTTCAGTTTGGATAATACTTTCCTCACAGCCGTCACTGAGACTACAGGGGAAGGGGTTACTTTTAAGAGTCTTTGTTCCATTCTTTTCGAGTGGCTCAATTTGAGAAGACACTGAAGTCAAGTTATAAAACAACAGACTACTGAGAAGAAAAATTAAGAAAACAAACTTTTTCAAGCTCAAACCTCACTACCGAAGACTGGTCTTTTGCGAGGCTCCTTCCTATTCGGTACGAACACTCTTCTCCTACTTTGATATTCTTAAGAGTACGCGTGAGACCGCTTTATTGAAAGGTGACTGCCTCCAGATTTTTATTGATAGAATAGGTATACTTACTAGTTATGCCCTCTGCGTTTGTTACGGATATGAGATGTCCTAAGTCGTTATGCTTATATGATGCCGTACGGCCACTTTTATCTCGAATAGACGTCAAGCGAAAGGTTTCGGGATCATAATTGAAGGTGATCATACGTCCCTTGGCATCACGAATTGATTCTAAATAGCCATTGTCGCCATATACCAACGAAATAATGTATCCGTACTGCTTTCCCTCAATTTCTGTAAGCCTACCTTTCCAATTAAATCGAAATGCTGGCCCTCTTTCACTTTCTAGTATTAGCTTGCCATCTCCATGTTGTTGAATCACTAGCCCATCTTCATCTCTCGAAGTGAATATTCCAGGCTCTGATGTCTTGGTAAAGAGTAATTCTGAGCCATCTGTATTGAACAACGTGAGTGTTGCGTCAGACTCATTCCGTATATGCATGAGGTAATTATGAATCCATCCTAAGCCCACGGGGCTATTAATATTCTTAAGGCGCGATCTTACTACCTCAATTTGAAGACCGTTGCCTGTAAAACCGATATCAACAGCAGCATCTTTCCCTTTTTTACCTACCCACCATCCATATTGTGTACTGGCAGAATCTTCTATGGCCTTGTTGCTCGAATTCCCAGAGGATAGGCATCCACCCACGCTGCAAATAGTTAATAGGTATAAAATGCGACAAACTGACAACAAACCTATTCTCACACGAAACACTCCATACTTTACGAAATCCTACGACTTTGAGTTAGACGAAGTATAAATCGCAGGTTTGGCTTTCTCACATCAAGAAATATAGTATAAGGGGCTAAATGATAGGATGACAACCGAGCAAGAACATCTGAAGGCCTTGTTTTTAAAGAAGGATTCTGCTTATAAGGTAAAATATGTGGTTGTATAGATTTTTGATAGAATTGAATCTTAGGAACGACTCGTGGCAGATGTTCACTCCCCGACTCTCATTGAATAATCTTACATTGATAGGGTAAAATCCCTCGCTTTTTGTCCTCAAATTTACCAGGAAAGCCCCTTGCTTTGCATGGGGATGAATGGCAGTCCAGGGCAAATGAAAGCAATAACTCTTTCAGGTTTTCAAGAAGCCCCGCCCTTTGGGCGGGGAGTTTCACTTAGAAAGTATACAACCTTTTTATCTGGTTTATAATGATCCCAGAGATCCGGAATGTCCATGTTCAACACGTGAAAAATGGACATTTCTCCCACCGAATTCTTTGAGAAAAATCCTATTTTTTCAGTTTGTCTTACAAGTACTTCTCAATTTTCTAAATGATTTTCATTGTGGAAGAGGAACATTTAAGCTTCAGAAACAGAAGAAGGGATTAGGGCGTGGCAACGAACAACCATAGATATAGTAAAGCGGTTCGGAGTGTTGAAAAACTGGTCAGACGATCTTTAACAAAAATCGTGATGATTTTTCTGGTCATCTGGAGTTGTTCATCTTTTCCTTTTGTCTGGGGTGCTGAGCGTATTGATCCCTATGCCTGCGCATGGTTAGCAGGACAAATCCCTTCGGCTGAGTATGAAGCAGAAATTGAACGCCGTTTGTCAGTCCCACTTGCAGAAGATGCGGCGGATTATCCTTATCGCCGTTGTATACTGGCTGAAATTATGAAGAGGACTGGAGACCCTGGGGCGGCTTTCTATTACGAACAAGCGATTAAACTTCATCCAGAGGAACCTGCGCTAGAACTTATGTATGGAGATTATCTGCAGTGGCTTCGTGGCGTACGCAAGGGGGGATTGTCTGTAGAAGCCGAAGAACATTATCGACGTGCCCAGGAGAAAATTGCGAACCTTAAAGCTCAGGATCGCTGGGGGGCGAGAAATGACACAAGAACTGAAGATGATCTAAAGAAAGCTCTTTTTTATCTTAACCAAGCTAATGGCATAGGGTTATCATTTGATGGAGAAGACCCATTTGTGTTCTTCAGCACTATCACTGAAGTCCGTAATGATACGGTCGCATTTGATTATCAATGGATTGATAGCCGTGCCTTCAATGCTGAAGCGCTCTATGCCCAAAGTGAAGATAAAACACCTGGAAGATTGCTCACTCGTTCTGAATTGAAAGGTATTGCTCGACATAAGCTAGGCGGGGTGACCTCGAATCGCGTGCGATTTCAGCTCGGCACATTACGTGCTATTGACCTGACCTACCGGTATCTTCGATTTAATGATGCAAAAATTCCTAACTATTCGGACCCCACACAGAATGTTGATGATGTTGGACATGAATACGGCATTGCCTTGTCTCATGACTTTCACCTTCCGTATGCCGTTGACGTGTTCTTGAAGGCTGGAGCACAGGCTATTCGTCGGACCACGTCAGCTGAAGGATTTGACAATAAGAAGGAAGACTCTCAAAGATATAATGCGATCTTAGGAGCCTCTCGACTGATCGGAACTGGCAAGATTACCGGTGAATTTGAATTTGCCTATCAAGTCTGGGACCCAGGACTTAATTGGGCCGGTATCAATACATACAAAGGCAATATTCTCCTCCAATCTCGTCTTTTTGGCACGAATCGTTGGATTCTCGATGGGACCTATGTTTATCAGGATGTTGATCAAAGTACCTTTAATCCTTTCAATGACAATATGCGAGCTCTCGTCATTCAGGGTACGTATGTGTTCCCTGTTCCGGCATTCTTTGGAAACCATATTGGTGGAGGAGATGTATTTGGGGGATATGCTGATGCTTCAACACTCATTGCTTCTCAATCTCAAAACGAGGTCGAGAAAAAACAATTCTTTGGGGGCTTTGCTTTGCGAAAAGTTAACCTTGCCTCATTCCTCAATCCTTTCGATGCGACCTTTCGAAGCTCCTACTATAAAAGCAGAGTGAAACAAGATTCTACTCAATCTCATACCGAATGGAGAAATGAACTAACTCTTGGCTATCGGCTAGTAGAAGATCGTCAGGTGCAATGGCTACCCAATAGGAGTAAAGCGATTCAACCGGCATTACTAAATCTGGAAGTTCCAATCCGCCATGATGAATCTGTCAAAGGTCTAAGAGAGTTTGCCAATTATCGCATTGGACTTCAGATGAGAGGGGACTTTATTTTTACACAAACATCGATGCCATTTCCATTTTACGGGACTCTAGGCTATGCGTTTGAACGAATGTACCATCTCAAAGAAAATTTTCACATTTTCCTTTTCCGTCTTGGGACAGGATTTTAAAGGTGATTGTCATGTCTGGAGACTCTTGAGAGTAAAGAACTACCAGCAAGCTGTGAGGTATCCAGGAGCAGTTTTTTATGAAAGAATGATTCTTCGAAAACAAGGATTCTATATCCAACCTCTGTTTGTACGACCAGATGACCACAAACAGTTGGGGAATAGACCCCTAATTCATATATTTATGATGCTTTAGCGAACCATTTATGAGAGCATTGTTCCCTTTTCCTTAAGCCAGGTTGCGGGCAAAATACCCACAGAGTTTTCCAATCTTTTATTGGAAAATTATACTCTCTTCATAGTTTGATGGGTTGCCAGAAAATGGATGACAGAGGTGGCCCCAAGAATCTGAACAAGCCGATAAGTGGATACGCTCTGCAAAAAGTGGCATGATGATGCCACTGAAGAAAGGAGCGTAGTATGAGCAGACGACCACGGCGGACCCATTCCCCTGCCTTTAAATTGAAAGTAGCGCTGGCTGCCATCAAAGGTGAACAGACGGTGGCCGAATTGGCCCAACGGTTCGATGTGCATCCGAATCAGATCACCCAATGGAAGACCCTGCTACTGGAACGAGCGGTAGGCGTGTTTGAGGGCGGAGAATCGTCACCGCCTCCTGTTGACGTGAACAAGCTTCATGCCAAAATTGGCGAGTTAACGTTAGAGAGGGCCTGTAAGATGAACTGTGTAACTGGTTATCATCAAGGATTTATTGCATAAGGAGGAATGATGACCAAGTTCAACACGAAAACGGATGCGTTGCTCGATGACTTATTACAGGCCTGTGAATCCCCGGAAGATATTCTGGGGGAACATGGGGTGCTCAAAGGGTTAACCAAACGACTGGTTGAACGGGCGTTGCAGGCTGAATTAACCCATCATTTGGGGTATGCCCCTCATGCGCGGTCTCTGGCCAAGAGTGGCAACGCCCGCAATGGCACGAATGCCAAAACCGTGGAGACGGACCAAGGCCCGGTGGCGTTAGAAGTGCCCCGCGATCGAGCGGGCACATTTGAACCGACAGTCGTAAAGAAACGCCAACGCCGCCTGGAGGGCTTTGACGACAAGGTGATGGCTCTCTATGCCCATGGGATGACCACTCGGGAGATTCAAAGCCACCTGGAAGAACTGTATGGCACGGAGGTCTCCCCGACGCTCATTTCTACGATCACGGATGCCGTGTTAGAGGATGTGCGCCTGTGGCAGAGTCGGCCCTTGGAGACAGTCTATCCCATTCTCTATTTTGATTGTTTATTCGTGAAATCGCGACACGAAGGAGCGGTCAAGACGAAAGCGGTCTACGTGGCCCTCGGCATCACGCTCGCCGGTGAAAAAGAATTACTCGGTCTCTGGGTGAGCGAGACGGAAGGGGCGAAAGTGTGGCTGGCAATTTTTACCGAATTACAGCAGCGGGGGGTGAAAGATTGCTTCGTCGCCTGCGTCGATGGGTTGGCCGGCTTACCCGAAGCTTTAGAAACCATTTTTCCCAAGACCCAAGTTCAAGTGTGTATTGTCCACAAAGTCCGCCACGCTTTACGGTATGTGGTTTGGAAAGAGCGGCGCTCCGTCGTACGCGATCTCCGAGCCATTTACAGCGCCGCCACGCTTCCAGAAGCCCAAGCAGCGTTGGAGCACTTTGCCCGGACGTGGGATGAGAAATATCCGACGATCAGTGCGAGTTGGCGTCGGGACTGGGATCGGCTGACCGTGTTCTTTGATTATCCATCCGAGATCCGGAAAGTCATCTACACCACGAATGCCATCGAGTCGTTGAACTATTCCTTGCGCAAAGTGCTCAAGAAGCGTGGCGCATTTCCCACGGACGAAGCGATCCTTAAAGTTCTTTATCTCGGTATGCAACGCATTGCCAAAAAGTGGACGGTGCCGATTCCTGACTGGAAACGCGCCCTCAATCAATTCGCCATGATTGTCGGAGATCGCGTGCCGACAATTGATTAACCACGATCAGTTACACAGAAAACTTGACACCCCCGGTCCGGAGCATCAAGAATGAGTGTGCATCGGCTACATTCAGCTCGAATTTGAATTTTAAGTGCCACGCGGCGTGAGCCCGTGGGTATCTGCTGATTTTATTGAAGTTTCAAGCAATTTCTTTTCTAAATGCCTGAAAGGCAACAAGAGGAGGGTATAGAAAATATGTGGCCTATTGTTAAGATTCGGAGGCGACAGGGGAGGGTTCTTCGGTTTCGGTTTCAGGGATGACTTCTTCTTTGATGATTTGCACGCTTTTTATGGAGCGCTCGTCGGCTTCGTGAACGATGAGAAGACAATTGTCGGTCTTGACCTTTTCGCCAACAGTGGGAATATGTCCCAACTCTTCAAGAATGAGTCCACTGATGGTATTTTGTTCATCGTCTAATTCGACAGTTAAAAATTCATTAATACGTCGTACTTCGGTTCGGCCATCAACGAGGATTTGATTTTTGCCAGTCCGACGAATCCATTCTTCGTGCAGATCGCCTTCATCCAAAATTTCTCCAACGACTTCTTCCAACAAATCTTCCACGGTCACGAGACCGATTACGCCACCAAATTCGTTCACGACTAAGGCAATATGCCGCTTTTCTTTTTGAAATTGCTTTAAGAGTTCATCCGCTGGTTTGGTGGCTGGAATAAAGAGCGTGGGCTTGGATAGCTCATTCAGTTTGCGCTGCGCATGCGATTGTGCCAATTCCATAAGGGCATGGCTGCGATAGAGAATGCCGGTAATATTATCCGGATTCCCATCATGGATAGGAATACGTGAATACTTGGCTTTATACAGATCTTGCCGCGCTCCTTCCAATGTTTGTGTGCCATCCAACATGAACATATAGATTCGGGGAGTCATCACATCTTCTGCTGTCACATCATTGAACTCGAAGACATTTTTTATCATTCGAACTTCATCTGTTTCCAGCACCCCGGCCTTGCCTCCTGCATCCAGCATGATCTTCAGCTCTTCCTCCGTAATAAATGGAACCGTCAAGCCTCGGCCACCGGTGAGCTTAAGGATGAAGGGTTCTAGGAAATAGAGAAATGGGAAAAATGCCTGTTCGAGCCAATAGATAGGATAGGCGAGAATTTGGACTGCCGTTTCAGCATATTTAGCGCACAGGGTTTTTGGCACAATTTCGCCAAATAAGAGGACCAAAAACGTGAGGAGCCCCGTGACGACAGCCACTGCCTCTGATCCAAACATGCGAATGGCAATGACAGTTGCCATGGATGCGGCAATAATATTAACCAGATTATTGCCAATGAGAATGGTCGAAAGTAAGCGTTGGGGATTGGAGCGAAGCTTGAGGGCCATTTTGGCCCCTTTATTCCCTTCGTCTGCGAGGGTTTTTAATCGAGATTCTGTAATGGAGAAGAAGGCGATTTCCGCGCCGGAAAAAAATGCTGATAACCCTAGACAAATAAAAACGGTGAAAAAATCCATACGCGGATTAGTCTACTCTGGCTAGGCAGATAAAGGCGGTAGTTCGAGAAGAGGCTACCAGAGAAGAAAAGTTGAGAATGTGGGAGTAAGGAGCCAGAGGGTGTAAGGAAGAGGTAATAGTTTGGCCAAAACATGTATCGTCCATACGACGTCTTGACCCGTCAGTATCCATGTAAGAATTAGGCTACCATAGGGGACTTAATTTTTGCAATTCTTGAACATTTTAGAGGAAAATTCATTTTGTTTTTCAATTAGTTAGGTGTGATGATTGTTGATTCAAGGCCTTTTGTATTTTTAATGTCCCTCGAAACCTGTTGAGCCATTTCCCGTGAATTAAAGGAGCCAATTTGAACTCGATGCCATTCCCCAGATGCTAATTTTGCCGTATTGACTCGTACATGATCATAGTCATGGGCAAGTTGTTCTCGTAAAACCATGGCTTTGGTTAGGGAGGTATATGCCCCAGCTTGCACTCAAAATTGTTGTGATTGCTTGTGGGGTATTGCTAGCCGTGAATTCGTCAGAATTGTGAGGATGACTTCAGCCGTCCCCTCACCAATCATGCCCAACTCTCGCGCCGCTGCATAGGATAAATCAATGATTCGCCCTTTGATAAAGGGGCCACGATCATTGATTCTCACCTGTACCGTTTGTCCAGTAGAAACTTTTTTGACCTGGACCCATGTCCCGAATGGTAAGGTTTGATGAGCAGCCGTCAGGGCCCACATATCATACGGTTCTCCACTGGCGGATGGTTTCCCATGAAAGCTCGGCCCATACCATGAGGCGATACCGTGTAAGACATTTTTTTGATTGAGAGAGGGGATGTGTTCGTGGGAGCTGATGCAACCCGTCACGAGAAATATTCCAAGAATCAGGACTCTGCTTAAGGTCAGATGAAACACACAGTTCTTCGGGATAGTGCAGGGGGCCGTTGAAAAAAGCCGCCAGCGGCGTTCTCGCCCTTTTTCCGTACTCACGTATTGCCAGTACGCTCCGTGCGCAAAAAGGGCTGTGGCCTTGCTGAACGAACTGTTTTGAACGGACCCGAAGCAGTTGATCATCAATTGCTTCATGGAGAAATATGGCTATCGATGTCTTCCTTATTCAACACGCCCTGCAGGGATTCGAATTCACATGTAGGATACCACAGAAAATGGCAAGTGGTGGGAACGTGGGCTTAGGGTTGGGCAATCGTGTGGCAATCAATATAGCGATAGCATTGCCGATTTAACACAGGAAAAACCGTGAAAATTGGTGTTCCGCTTGGAATAACCGCACTATCAATGCCCGGATTAAGGGCTAAATGTAAATTGACAAAATTAAAACTTAGTCCTTCTTGCCAAGGCTGCGAGAGGTTTTGGACATAGGATTCCACTTTGTCGGAGGCATAGGAGCGGGTCATGAGCCCTGCACCACCTTGCAGCCCATACTCGGCGAGGTCAGGAGCCCCTTGTATTAAGAGAGACACAATTGCGGCATCGAACCAAACTTTGACATTGCAACTGATTTGAATGAAAGGCCCTAAACTTCCAGTATGTTCCAATATGGCCGTTGGGTAGGCTAACTCGGGGGGAAGCGACGGATTGGTTTCTGAAGGGTGTTGTGGAAAGTCTGGATCTTTTATAGCGGAGACCGAAACGAAAATAAGATTGGGATCTTGAAGATCAATATCTAAGACTTGTCCGTCATGATAGCTACACAGTTTTCCCATTTCGTATCGTAATGGATAGGAGTAACCCATCTTTCCATAAAAAATACGGATACCGCCTTCGAGTGGTTCTTCTGGACTTTGGCTGATTTTTAGATCAAAAGGAAGTAGGAGATGGAATGGGTGCGACCGTGCATTCATAAAGGGAGCACAGGCGCCAGGAAACTCTTTATGAATAGACAAGTTTTCGGGTTCAAATTTTTTCGGTGTCCCACCAAAATGTTGGGCAGTTTTTGCCTCCTTGGTCAGGCGATATTTCTCCTGGTAGTAGGTAGCTGCTCGTTTTTGAGCAATCTCCAAAAAATATTCTGGGAAATCCGTTTCTACAATTAAGGTTTGACGTTCCAGGTTTTGAGCACGCGAAACCTTCATGGCCTCGCTGTAGCGCTGCAAATCGCTTTGGGTTTTTTTAATGAGATGTTCCAAGTCTCGACCAAGTTCTGGGTCGTTATATCTTGTTTGAGGCAATAACTGGCGAGCTTTTTGCAGTAATTCTAATTTCATCGTGTACCGTTTGGGCTCAGCAGTGAATACTGTTGCGGTTGCCATCAACAAATTAAATTGTTCTTCAGGAAGAAGGCCCAAGTCCCCAAGGTCATGTTCTTTGAAAAATGCCAGAGCCAATGGTCCAAAGGCTTCCTCCTGTCGGAGGTTCAGAGTAAGAAGGTAATTGAGGTAGGCCCGCGCTTCTTCTTGTGTCATGATAGTATGTCCATAGGATATGAGGCTGGCATTTTAAGGGAAGTCCTGTGACGGAGCAAGACCATATGGCGTGTGCCCGTAGCGAGTCGATTATATTAGAGCATGGCTCATCTATCTGTTGATACAGTCTTTCTGGGCAAGAGTATGAGGGTATGATAGGATTATTGAGATGGCAAAGTGCGCAATAGGAGGTATTTTTATGAATGGTCGGCTTTTTAAACAAAATTATCCGCAATTTGCACTGGTATTGGTACTTGCCTTCTCATGTCTTGGTCTCAGTGTTAACCCAGTTCTGGCTAAAGACGAGGCTGCCCCAAAGAGCTCTGAGCAAGGGACAGACAACCTGCAAAAAGAAATCACTAATTTGGATAGCCAAATTCAGAAATTACGTGAGCAAAGCATTGCCTTACAAGAAAAAACCAAAGCGAAACTGGAAAGTCAACTTGAAATTTTAAAAAAACAGCGAGACACTCTAGTGCCTCGAATTGAAAAACTTCGTGATAGTAGTGAAACAGCTTGGCAAGATATTAAGGAAAATATCCAAAAAGCCATCGAAGATCTTAAAACCTCCGTGAATACCATAGAGAAAAAATAGCGTTCTGTCGTCCCACATGCTGCTTTCGTACTTCTAAGTCGTTTCAAATCCTGTTTTTCTCAAACTTCACTAGCCTGCCAGCCTTCCCTTTACCCCTTCCTCTTTCGAAAGGTTGCTTCTAAGCAGGCCCCATTTTTACACTTTGTCTTTATGACGAATCGTTCTCTTATTCAGCAAACTGAACAAGTATTGGAATGGCGTCAGCTTCTTGATGTTGTTGCTAAAGAAGCCGCGTCAAGCATGGGGGCCGAACTGTGCCGTGGGCTTGAATGTGTTCCTGATTGTGAATCTGCGTGTGTCCAACAACAGGAAACGGTGGAAATGGTTCAGAGCTTTGAGGGATCTTCCCCTCTTTTCCCCTTGGACTTTCCTGATATTCGCTCGCTTCTTCCCCGTGTAAGGAAGGGTGGTATGTTAGAGGGCTTAGACTTAAGAGATATATCCCATGTCTTAACCATGAGCCAGGACACGAAACAATGGTTAGAAAGCCATAAGGAAATTTTTCCAACGGTGAGTGAGCGATCAGCAAACATCCATAATCTATCGGTCTTGCAGCAAACCATTGCCTATTGTGTGGATACTCAAGGTCAGTTGCAGGAATCAGCAAGCCCGGTCCTGCAGCAATTGACTCACAAAAGTCAGAGCCTTCGAAGGAACATGCGGCATCGCTTGGAACATGTATTATCTGCCCAGCAGTATGCTGAGCAACTACAAGGGCATTATTTTGCTGAGCGTGAAAATCGGTATGTTATTCCCGTGAAATCTGAACGGCAGCATGAAGTGGATGGCATTATCCACGATATTTCGAGCAGTGGTGCGACGGTGTTCATTGAGCCACGGAATTTGATTGAATTGAATAATGCCATTAAGTTTGCTGATTTGCAGGTCGCCCAAGAAACGCGCCGTATCCTTCAGGATCTTTCGGACATGGTTGCTGCATCTGTTTCATTGATTACGGAAAATCTGGAACAATTGGCTAAATTAGATTGTCTTGTCGCCAAGGCAAGACTAAGCCGAAAAATAAATGGCGTGCCCGTGGATATCAATCAACAGAATCGGATTCGTCTGATTCAAGCCAAACATCCACTCTTATTACTCGCCAAAGAAGGGGTTGTGCCCAATACCATTCAAATCGATGAAAATATCCATACCTTAATCATTTCGGGCCCAAACGCTGGAGGAAAAACTGTCACGCTCAAGTTAGTCGGGTTAGTTGCGTTAATGGTTAAAGTTGGCTTGTTACCGCCATGTGCTCCTCATTCAGAAATGGCCTTTTTTGAGCGTGTGTTTGCGGATATTGGAGATACTCAAGATTTAAGTCAGGACCTTTCAAGTTTTTCCGGTCATATACTCTCGCTCATTTCTCTTCTGGACCACCTGCAATCCCATCCACATGATGTACAGCATTCGTCGTTGGTTCTGTTAGATGAAGTGGGGAGTTCGACGGACCCAATCGAGGGTGCTGCCTTGGCTGAGGCGATCTTATCTCGTTTGAGTGCTCTGGGGTGTATGAGTTTGGTGACGACCCACTATCCTTCATTAAAAACCTTGGCCTATCGAAATTCGCATGTGCGTAACGTCAGTCAGGAATTTGATATAGAGCATCTTTCGCCGACGTATCGACTTATTGATGGCATTCCTGGTGGGTCTTCGGCATTAGATATTGCTGATCGTTTGGGGTTAGAAGCTGAGATTCTCCACCATGCGCGTGGCTTGATTGAACGAGATGACCAGGATCTGGACCATATCTTTCAACGGCTTCAACAGAGTTATGCACTTCTAGAAGAAGAGCGTTCTCAAGCGCATGTGCAGCACCAAGAAGCTCAACGGTTGTTTGATGAAGCACAGCATATTCGTGAACAAGTGGTTGCTCAACAAAAAGAAGACCGGCAACGCTACCGGAAACAATGGCAGCAGGAATTTTCCAAAGCCCAGCGTGAAGTGAATCATATTGTCAGTGTTCTCAAAAAAGAGAAAAGCCCTTCGCAGGTGCAAGTTAAGCGGCGCTCACTGGCTCATATCGATCAACATATGAAAGCACAGATGCCAAGGGATGGAGGAGGCTCCTTCGGCACACCTAAGTCAGGAGATCGAGTGGAAATTGATGCGTTGGGTACTGTAGGCATTTTGCAAGAAGATCTTGAAGGAAAAAAACAGGTCTCAATCCGTGTTGGTGCGCAGACCATTAAAGTTTCTCCATCAGAACTGCGGCTGGCTTCGGCTTCAACATCCAAATCCCCCTCTCGCATTCACAAGTCTTCTCGAAGTTCAGGAATGGCTTCGACGAATTTCCCAATAAAAGGAGGATGCTACCAACAAGAATACGATTTTCGAGGGGTACGACGTGAAGAGGCTTTAGAGAAGACACTGGCAGCTTTAGACCAGGCTCTGTTGGATGAAGCCAAGTATGTGAAAATTATTCATGGCCAAGGTACGGGGGCCCTAAAGACGGGCATTCGACAACTATGTCAGTCATCGCCTTATATTGAAAAGTATCGGCCTGGAGATCCCGCAGAAGGCGGAGATGGTGTGACAATCATTGAGTTGCGGTAGGAGAAGACGGAATTTATGATGCCTGATTGTTCAGAGCGATTTGGATATTGCGTTGAAACCCCTCCTGCTTTGCTCGACGAATGGGGCTACCTTTTGTCCTAGCGCGGAATTCTTCAAGGGGTAGTGCCTTGAGCTTCGATAATTGCGGATGAAGTGCCCAAGGCGATGGTTGAAAGCTTGGCTCAAGCGTTGGTTGGGCATGGATGTTAAATGGGCAAATGTCGAGACAATCATCACACCCGAAAATCCGATTCCCCATTTTTCTGCGGAATTCATCTGGAATATCCTCGAGTGTTCCACGATACTCTATGGTCAGATACGAAATGCAGCGTTTGGCATCAACCCGATACGGTTCAACAATCGCTTGGGTGGGACAGGCCTGAAGGCACAGAGAGCAGGATCCACAGAGGTCGGTTGCCGGTTCATCAGGTTCAAGCTCGATCGTTGTCAATATTTCGCCCAATAAGAGCCAAGATCCATAGGTCGTGGATACCACATTGGTATGTTTACCAATCCACCCAATGCCTGCTTCCTGCGCCCACGCTTTTTCCATGATGGGGCCTGTATCGACATAGCTACGTGTTTGAATGTCAGGGATCAGGTTGTGCAGAAGCTTTTCTAACTCCACCAGCCGGGCTTTCATCACCTCATGATAGTCTTGTCCCCAAGCATAGCGTGCAATCCGGCCGGCATGCTGCGATTCATCAGCATCATGATCCGTATAGTAATTCATGCCTAGCATAATCATGCTGCGACACCCTGGAAGCACTTTCGTCGGATCTGAACGCCGTTCAAGATTTCGGGCCATCCAGGCCATGGTTCCATGAAAGCCTTGTTCCAGCCATTGCATTAACCAATTCTGGAGTCGAGTGGGAAGGGGCGTATTATCGTGACTGACTGTGACGGGATCTGATAAGACGGTGGGCTCAGAATCAGGAAGCGGAACATGTGCGATGCCGATAGCATCAAAGCCTAATTCCTGGGCAAGGGCTTTTATTTGGCTGACGAGAGTCGACGAGGAGGCCATGAGTAAGTCGACTGTGGGTGTATGGAGAGTAAAATTTACTATTGTTAAGGAGAAGCGGGGCTCGCAGGTGGGACATTGCCTGTACAATTAAACATTACGGTAAATCTGCCCGTACATTGTTCGGTTTTGCAGGCTTGGCAGGTTCCCACAATAGATGTTTTCCAGTCAGTTTGTTTTTCGTCAAATTGGCACGATGTTGCACCACCTTTAGAGGCTTCCGCCCAGGGCTCGTCATAACCTGGGAATTGAGCGACGGTGCATCCATCCAATATCGGAACGTGACATTCGGCATGCTTGTCACCTTTAGCCATACCAATAGTGCAATTGGATTCAGTTCGAGATTGAGATTCCATTGCACCAGCCTTATCCGCAAGAAGCGTGGAGACAGTCATTAAGAGCAGTCCACACAGCAAAGGGAACAAGATGTGAGCCGTAATGCTAGATTTTATTAGATTCATGAACCCATAAGACATAGTGACCTACTTCCGTGACAAAAGAAAGGATAGAAAATATGCCGATGCTTCTTAAAAAACCTTCTCTACTTATACCACAATCCCAAAACAGGCTGTCAAAATTTCTGTACCTTGGCCTCTTCCTCTAAATGCTATGGGAGACTGGAGGAAGTGCCAAACTCTTGGAACTGAGTCATGACTTCCGATTCCCAAGATTGTTGGGCATCCAGGTTTAAGCCATGATTGGTGTCGGTATCATATTGCAGGTTCAACTGCTGTGCGACGAATTTCGTTAATTGCAACATTTTCCATAAATCATCGTCTTTGGTGATGGAATAATTGGCTTGTCTTACCACTAAACAGCTGATTAAAAAATGAAGCTGTTCATGCGCTAAGAGATGTTCTGAGCTGCGCCAGAGCTTCGCATTGCTAGGGTCAATCAAATCTGGCTTGACCCAAGAATGTTCATAGTCAAATGCAATTGAGAGCCGATGATAAGATGGATGGTGCAGAAAACGAATGGCGGTTTCGGCCCCTCGCTGGTCCTTTGGAATTCGAGGGGTAAAATCGCTCCATTGTACAAGTCTATTGGGTTTACAGGAAGGAATTGGTGCAGAATCAGGAATCCATGTCAGGGTTGGTGCACAACTTATCAAGAAGAGTAAGAACGCGGAATGGAATAATTGGTGCAGTCGCACGGGCCTATGAATTAGATCTCCCAAGCAATTGGTATTGTAAGATTATATATGAAATTACTCGAAAAAGGCCTTTCTGATATTAAAAAAGCCTGGAGGAGTTTTTGTAAACCCTCCAGGCTTTTTTGGATTGCTTCTTGCGGAAACAGAACGATTACATCATGCCGCCCATGCCACCCATTCCACCCATGCCATGGTCATGACCTCCACCCATTGGAGCTTCTTTCTTCTCCTCAGGAATGTCCGTAACCATGACTTCAGTGGTCAGCATCAGACCTGACACGCTGGAGGCGTTTTGTAAGGCACAACGTGCCACTTTGGTGGGATCGATAACCCCGGCATCGACCATATCTACGTATTCACCCGTGCCTGCATTGTATCCACGATTGCCACTTTCAGCGCGAACTTTCTCAACAATGATAGACCCTTCCGCTCCGGCATTAATAGAGATTTGGCGGATAGGCTCTTCCAATGACCGGCGAACAATATTCACGCCGACTTGTTGGTCATGACTGAGCGTCAAGCTTTCCAGCGAGGGGATACAGCGAAGCAAGGCGACGCCACCACCTGGGACAATACCTTCTTCTACTGCTGCTTTTGTGGCATGCAAGGCATCTTCCACGCGAGCTTTCTTTTCCTTCATTTCAGTCTCAGTTGCGGCGCCAACGTTAATTACAGCTACACCGCCAACCATTTTGGCTAAACGTTCTTGCAGTTTTTCTCGATCATATTCAGACGTAGTTTCTTCAACTTGTGTTTTAATCTGCTTCACGCGTCCTTCGATTCGTTTAGGGTCACCAGCACCTTCGACGATTGTGGTGTTGTCTTTATCAATATTGACTCGTTTGGCTCGACCTAAGTCAGTCAATTTCACTGTCTCAAGCTTCAGACCAACTTCTTCAGAAATCACTTGGCCACCAGTTAAGGTAGCAATATCTTCTAACATGGCTTTTCGTCGATCACCAAAGCCTGGAGCTTTGACGGCTGCCACATTCAAGGTTCCACGTAGTTTATTCACCACCAAGGTTGCCAAAGCTTCTCCTTCAACATCCTCAGCAATAATGACAAGGGGTTTACCCATTTTTGCAACTTGCTCCAGGATGGGGAGCAGATCTTTCATGGCGCTGATTTTCTTTTCAACGATAACAATGAACGCATCTTCCATTGAAGCTTCCATGCGATCAGCATTGGTAACAAAATATGGGGAGATATATCCACGATCAAACTGCATTCCCTCGACTACATCTAAGGACGTAGACATGGATTTGGCCTCTTCAACAGTAATGACTCCATCTTTACCTACTTTGTCCATAGCCTCAGCAATAAGGTCACCAATTGTATGGTCATTATTGGCTGAAATCGACCCAATTTGAGAAATCTCTTTTTTTGATTGACAGGGTTTGCTGATTTTTTTGAGTTCTTCAATGACCACTTCAACGGCTTTATCGATCCCACGTTTGATTTCCATGGGGTTGCCGCCAGCCGTGATGTTTTTCACACCTTCTCGGAAAATGGCTTGCGCCAATACCGTAGCCGTTGTGGTCCCGTCACCAGCCACATCACTGGTTTTACTGGCGACTTCCTTTACGAGTTGGGCACCCATATTTTCATAGGGTTCTGATAATTCAATTTCTTTCGCCACGGTCACGCCGTCTTTGGTGATCGTGGGTGCGCCAAACTTCTTGTCTAAAATGGCATTCCGTCCTTTAGGGCCCAACGTGGCCTTCACGGCGTTGGCCAACTTATTGACACCTTGAAGAATTGAAGCACGGGCTTGTTCACTGTATTGTAACTGCTTAGCCATACATGTCCTCCTTAGAAATCATCAGTTATCTGTAAATGGTTATCAAGTAAATGACTTTCTTATCGCGATGCGATAAAGATTTAGTTTTCAAACACACCCAAAATGTCTTCTTCTTTTAAAATCAGGCAGTCGTCGTTTTCAATCTTGATTTTGGTGCCTGAATATTTATCGAACAACACTTGATCCCCTACTTTCACATTTTCGACATCAGCTCCAGTGGCTTCAATTGTTCCGCGTTGGGGTTTTTCACGAGCTGAGTCTGGGACGTAAATGCCTCCTGCTGTCCGCTCTAATTCTTCGGTATAGGTCACAAAGACTCGATCTCCAAGGGGACGAAATCCTTTGGCACTGCTACCGTCTTTTGTTTCTTTTTTTTCCTTCGTGGCTGCCATGCTTACCTCCTTCAATGGGTTTGTGGCTTGATTAATGAAAAAGACTCGTCCTGTTTTTATTTGTCTGGCTTATTTAGATAATGTACTAGAATTCCCTGCACGTATGTTTCCTAGCTGGACACTCAGATAAGTCCCGATCAATTGAAGTCAAGAGGGGGTAGGTGAGATTTTTCTTTGCTACTTAAAATTTAGAGAAGATGTGTGGGGGTGGAAAGTAAGAGGAGAGTTCTCGTTTTTCTCAGGAAATGCCCTTGAGCAAGTACGAATAATCACTTATTGAGCAGCTCAAAGTCGTGAATGTCTTTTTTCATAAACTCTCGTAATTTCTTAATAATTTTGGCTTCCACCTGACGGCTTCGCTCCTTTGTGATCGAATACTTATTCCCTAAATCCTCTAATGTGACTGGGGTTTCAGAGAGCAGTCGATTTCGCAGAATATCCTCTTCACGTTCCGTCAGGGTTTTGGCGAACTCCGCCAGCTTTTTTCGGAAAAGTAATCGGAGTTGAGTATTACCCAGTTGATCATCAATTGGCGTTTGAATGGCTGGCAGGAGGTCGTGAAAGGTTCCTTCCCCCTCTTCTGTCATGGGTTGGTCTAAAGATAACTCCCAACTGCCCAACCGTTGATCCATCTCCACGACGTCTCGTTCACGTACATTCAGGCGATCTGCCAACAATTTGGGATCTGGGACATAGCCTTGTCGTTCAAGTTTTGCTTTTTCCTTGCGTAAGTTATAAAAGAGCTTGCGTTGCTCTTGGGTCGTACCTATCTTGACCAATCGAAAGTTGTTCAAAAGGTATCGCAACACAAATGCGCGCACCCACCAGGCCGCATAGGCGTAGAATCTCACGTTTTTGGTTGGATCGAACTTTTTCATGGCCTGAAGCAAGCCAACATTTCCTTCTTGAATGAGATCCATTTGATCCAAGCCGGCTAGCCCATATTCTGACGCAATTTTCACGCTTACTCGTAGATTTGCCAAAATAAGTTTGACGGCGGCTTCGCGTGTGCCAAGCTGCTGATATTCATGGAAGAGCTGCAGTTCTTCTTCTTTTGAGAGAAAGGGATATCGCCGGACTTCGGCAAGGTAGCGACTCAGGGTCGTGGTTGGAGTGAGGGCTGTAGACAAACTTTCCCAAGAGACCTTCTCTTGTGTTTCCTCTGCTTGGGTCTCTTCATGCACCTCGACGGGCACAATATCAATAGTTGATAGTTCGTCAGGGTTTGAAGAGAATTCTTCAGCAGAATCAATAGACTCTGCTTCGTGGGCTTCGACATCAATCACTTCAATATGTCTTTTTTTCGTCGGCTTCATAGCAATGGGAGTAGGAAAAATTAGTTATTTGTTGGTCATGATTTTAGGATATTGTAATAAAATTTTTTCTCATGACCAAATTCTTTTCCTTTTTACCCCCATAAATATCGAGGATTCATAGGCCAGGGACTGGCCGGTGCCTTTGCGAGGTTGTCCTAGACGCTCAAACTTTTTATAGTGAATTGCTTAAAAGGGTAGGGAGTAAATGGTTCATAATGCAATAGCGGCTTTGGAGTGTGGCCCGGTATGGTGAGTCAATAATGTTGAATGAAGGATGGGCTGCCTTACGATCTGGCCATTGGCCTAGTTTGCTGGGGGCGTGGTTGCACTTTGAAGTGAGCTTTGTCGTGTGGCTCCTGATTGGTGCCCTGAGTATTCCTATTTCAGAGGAATTTGGCCTTTCAGCCTTCCAAAAAGGACTCTTGGTTGGCTTTCCCTTATTGAGTGGTTCCTTACTTCGTATTGTGATTGGTCCTCTGGGGGACAGGGTTGGAGCAAAAACGGTAGGGTTGGGTATTTTGGTGCTAGAAGCCATTGCCCTTATTCTCGGCTGGCAATGGGGAAACAATTTCAGTGAAATATTGTTTATCGGGCTTATGTTGGGTATTGCGGGCGCGAGCTTTGCTATTGTGCTGCCATTAGCCAGTCAAGCCTATCCTCCAGCTCATCAGGGTTTGGCTATGGGCGTGGCGGCCGTGGGAAATAGCGGGGTACTCTTGGCTTCCTTTTTTGCCCCGAGAATCGCGGACCTATTTGGTTGGCACCAGGTCTTTGCGCTTATGCTTATTCCGGTATTGGGAACGGTGGGTATATTTTTCTGTTTAGTTCAGCCAAATCAGTTAGATCTGAATCTTCAAAAGTCATCCGAAGGGTATCTGTCATTACTTTCTCAAGGTATCAAACGTAAATCTATGTTTTGGCTATGTGGACTCTATGGTGTGACCTTTGGCGGCTTTGTCGGCCTTTCGAGTTATCTGCCTATATACTTTCATGATCAGTTTCACGTTGACATGGTGACTGCCGGCTCGTTAACCGCTCTTGCGGCTCTAGCAGGAAGTGTGGCGAGGCCAATAGGTGGATTTCTCGCCGATCGCCTTGGTGGTCTCAACTTATTGCAGGGGTTGTTTGCGATGGTCATGGTTTTATGTTTAGCCTCAGGAGAATTGCACACGATCCCCCTTGCCCTGAGCATCGTTTTAGGGATTATGTTGTGTTTGGGGTTTGGGAATGGTGTTGTCTTTCAGGTCGTCTCCTGCCGTTTCCAGGGAATGATGGGAACAGCCTCAGGTTTAATCGGGGCCGTTGGGGGTTTAGGCGGATTTTTGTTGCCGACTGGCTTTGGCTGGTTAAAGGATGTGACCGGGACGTTTTCTGCTGGGTTTTTGGCGCTAGGTTGTGTTTCAGGATTGGCCGCCCTTAGTGTTATGATTGTGCAACGTGCAACGCGGTGGATTCCTCCCAAAACCGTTTCTGAGACGTAGGAGAAGTCAATCACCCCATGTTAAGTTATGAGGCGTCGTTTAGATGAACAACCCGACTGAGTCCACATCTAACTCGCCATTCCACACGATTTCTGAAGCCTTAGAGGATTTTCAGGCTGGCCGATGTGTGATTTTAGTTGATGATGAAGATCGAGAAAACGAAGGGGACTTAGTTTGTGCCGCCGAATTGGTGACGCCAGAGGCCATTAACTTCATGGCCAAGTATGGGCGAGGGCTTATTTGTTTGGCACTCACTCCTGAACGGGTGGAGGAACTCAAACTTCCTCCGCAAACTCAGGAAAATACGGCCACCTTTGGCACCGCCTTTACAGTTTCAATCGATGCTGCCAAGAATATTACTACTGGTATTTCGGCAGCTGACCGAGCCACCACAATTAAATTAGCGGTAAGCCCTCATGCGAAACCCAGCGATTTTGCACGACCAGGGCATGTATTCCCGCTTAAGGCCCATAAAGGAGGGGTTCTGAGGCGAGCTGGGCAGACGGAGGGATCAGTTGATTTAGCTCGGCTTGGGGGTCTCTCTCCAGCAGCCGTTATCTGTGAAATTATGAATGATGATGGCACAATGGCACGGGTGCCGCATCTTCTCGAGTTTGCCAAACAGCATCAATTGAAAATCATTACCGTCAAAGATCTTATCCAGTATCGCTTGCATCGCGAGACCTTTGTAAAGGAAATGATCCGAGCCCATCTCCCGACCACGTTTGGGCAATTTGAAGCTGTGGTGTTTGAAAATGAATTAGATGCTGGAACCCATATTGCTTTAGTCAAGGGCGACATAGATGCCAGGCCCACGCTAGTTCGAGTGCATTCGGGTTGTCTGACAGCCGATGTGTTAGGCTCGCTGCGATGTGATTGTCGAGAACAACTCCATCATGCAATGGAATTGATTGAACAGGAAGGCAAAGGCGTGCTTCTCTATCTGAATCAAGAAGGACGGGGTATCGGCTTGACTAATAAAATCAAAGCCTATCATTTACAAGACCAAGGGAGTGATACTGTAGAAGCGAATTTGCAATTAGGCTTTAAGCCGGATTTGCGAGATTACGGGATTGGTGCGCAAATCCTCGTGAGTCTAGGGTTAAAAAATATTCGTTTGGTTACCAATAATCCACGAAAAATAGTTGGGATTGAGGGCTATGGGTTAAAGGTTGTGGAGAGAGTGCCCATTGAAATTACACCCCAGGAATCTAACGTGCATTATTTACGCACCAAAAAAGCCAAATTAGGTCATCTGCTTAAGAATGTCTAAGCAAAGGCTTGCAGTTCGTTGAAGCAAGTGGTACACACTGCTAGTGTCGTTCTTCTACTGACAACAAGGTCTTTACGGATTCACCACACAGCATGAAGGTTTTTGAAGGAAATCTTGATGGAAAAGATTGTTCTATTGGAATTGTTGTCAGCAAGTTCAATGAACTCGTGACGAGCCGCTTGCAAGCTGGAGCTGAGGAAGCCTTACAGCAATTAGGTGTTGATTTAGGCAAACTCCACCTTCTTCGTGTCCCGGGAGCCTTTGAGCTGCCCTTAGCCGCGAAGGCCTTGGCTCAGTCCCAACAGGTTGATGCCGTCATTTGTTTGGGCGCTGTGATTCGTGGGGAGACAGCTCATTTCGAATACATCAGTGAGCATGCCAGTCGAGGAATCGGAAATGTCACTTTGGAAACAGGCATCCCAATCATTTTTGGTGTGCTTACTACGAATACAGTGGAACAGGCCATGGAGCGCTCTGAATTATCTGAACGGAATAAAGGAGCGGAGGCGGCTCGGTCTGCCGTTGAAATGATTTCTCTGCTGAAGCAATTACGCAAATCCACTACACGCCCCTCTGGGTTTTTACGATAACACTTAATAAAATGACCATGACGATTTCATCAGATATCCCTCCAACCTCTATGGCCAAAAGTGAGGCAACATCTCGGCGCTTATCCAGACAGCTGGCTTTGCAGTTACTCTTTCAGCAAGAATTTCAGGCCAAGCATGCCGATTGGGAAGCTAATTTTTGGGAAGAGCATCAAGCGGCCTCGATACATGTCCGAGCATTTGCCACAAAGATTCTTAAGGGAGTCAGGACACATCAGACCGAAATTGATCAGCTTATACAGCGGTTTGCCGTCGATTGGTCCCTTGCACGCATGCCAGTCGTAGACAGGAATATTCTTCGCTGTGCCATTTATGAATTAATTTGGGAGTCAGAGATTCCGGCTGCTGTCACAATCAATGAAGCCGTTGAACTTGCAAAACGGTTTGCGGATGATGAAGCCCAGCGGTTTGTCAATGGACTCCTCGATCATATTCTTCGAGATGAAGAACGCTTGTTAGAGAAACGGCAACAACTTAAATCCGCAGTGGCTCAATTTGAAGGAGTCCAACCGAAATCTACCCCCTAATCTCTGCTCTCGCCTATGATTGAACGGTACACTCGACCTCAGATGGGTGCTATTTGGACCCAACAACGAAAATATGAATGCTGGCTGGATGTGGAATTGGCCGTGTGCCAAGCTATGGAGCAGAAAGGTCAAGTTCCTCGTGGCATTGCGAAACGAATCCGCAAAAAAGTCTCCGTCAACCCTTCCCGTATTGCAGCCATTGAACAGGTAACCAAGCATGATGTGATTGCCTTTTTAGAGTCCATTGCGGAACAAGCAGGGAAAGAAGCGCGGTTTCTGCACGCCGGCCTTACGTCATCAGATATTTTAGATACCGCATTGGCCTTACAAATGGTAGAAGCTTCGCATTTGCTCATGGATGATCTTAAGGCGTTATTGCATTCATTGAAAAAATTGGCAATGGCTCATCAGGAAACGATGACCGTTGGGCGGTCACATGGCATTCATGGGGAACCGATTACCTTTGGGTGGAAGGTGGCCATTTGGTACCAAGAGTTTGAGCGTCATCAACAACGTCTGAAAGCAGCCATTGCCGATATTGCAGTTGGCAAACTCTCTGGAGCCATGGGAACCTTTGCCCATTTATCTCCCTCTGTTGAAAAAGCTGTGTGTCAGCAGTTGGGCTTGAAGTCTGCCCCTATTTCCAACCAAATCATTCAACGTGATCGACATGCCGCCTTTCTCTCAGTCTTAGCCTTAATCGCCGCCAGTATTGAAAAGATCGCGACGGAGATTCGCCATTTGCAACGCACAGAAGTCTTAGAAGCCGAAGAATATTTTGAACCTGGGCAAAAAGGCTCGTCCGCCATGCCGCATAAACGAAATCCGATTGCCTCTGAAAATCTTTGCGGTTTAGCCCGTGTGGTTCGCAGTAATAGTCTTGCAGCGATGGAAAATGTGGCGCTCTGGCACGAGCGGGATATCAGTCATTCCTCAGTTGAGCGTATTATCATTCCTGATAGCACCATTTTGCTGGATTATATGTTAGTCCGGATGACGAATGTACTCTCCAAATTAGTCGTTTACCCCAAGCAAATGGCAAAGACACTGAATCAGACCGGAGGTCTTATATATTCTCAACGCCTCTTGTTAGCTCTTATTCATAAGGGAACAATCAGAAAAGAGGCCTATGAGCAGGTGCAAAAACATGCGATGACGGCATGGAAAAACAAGGAGAGTTTTCAAACGCTCATCGAACAAGATCCATTTATCAGTCGGTATTTATCAAAAAAAGAAATTGCCAACTGCTTTAACCCAAAAACCTATGTACGCCATCAGCAACAGATTTTTCGGCGAGTCTTTGAGAAAGCAGAAATTCCTAATAAGACACGGGTCTCATTAACGGGACGATCAAAGAAATCTTCAAGAAAAGGATGACATTATGGAAAAAGGCACGATGCTATATGAGGGTAAGGCCAAAAAGATTTTTCTCACAGAGAAAGAAGATGAGGTCATTCAATATTTTAAAGATGATGCGACGGCATTTAATGCTGAAAAGCGAGGGACGATCCTGGAAAAAGGAGTCGTGAATAACAAAATTTCAACAAAGCTTTTCCAGGTACTAGCGGATGCTGGCATTCCGAGTCATTTCATTCAACAATTGAATGATCGGGAAATGCTTGCTCGACGCGTGAATATCATTTTAATCGAAGTGGTCGTAAGAAACCGAGCCACCGGCAGCATTATTAAGCGATTGGGATTAGAGGAAGGGATGTTTATTTCTCCGCCCTTGGTGGAATTTTTTTATAAAGATGACTCGTTAGGCGATCCGTTAATTTCGGAGGATCATATTCGGTTGCTCAAATTGGCCACACCCGCTCAGGTGGAGGAACTACGGAATCAGGCAATTAAAATCAACGAGGTGCTTTTGCCTTTTTTTCAAAAGCGAGGCATGATGCTCGTGGATTTCAAATTAGAGTTTGGCCTCTGGAACGGGCAAATAATTTTAGCCGATGAAATATCACCGGATACCTGTCGTTTTTGGGATATTCAAACTGGGGAGCGTCTGGATAAAGATCGCTTCCGAAAAGATCTTGGGAAAATCGAGGAAACCTACCAGGAAGTGCTCAAGCGGGTCTGTGATTCGTAGAAGAGTTTTTTCATGAAAGCGAAAATATATATTACTCTCAAAGATGGCATTCATGATCCTCAGGGGCGGGCGATTCAACAATCACTCCAAACCCTTGGATTTGATACCGTGCAGGATGTTCGAATGGGAAAATTTTTGGAAGTCGATCTTCAAGATAAAAAGAAAGATTTGGTTGAAGCCCAAGTCCAAGGCATGTGCCAAAAACTACTCGCTAATATGGTTATTGAAGATTTCCGCTATGAAATCGTCGAAAACTAGCAATTTTTCCGCCAACAAAATAAATTGTAATCTTTAGGATCAGCTCTCTTGAATATTGGCATTGTTGTCTTTCCTGGGTCCAATTGCGATCGTGATTGCGCACATGTGGTTTCCGAAGTTATGGGACAATCTGCGCATCTCATTTGGCACCAGGAACGCTCGGTCAAAGATATGGATGCTATTATCCTGCCTGGAGGGTTTTCCTATGGCGATTACTTACGAACTGGATCAATTGCCCGTTTTTCACCGATTATGGAGGCGGTCGTCGAATTTGCTCATAGGGGAGGGCTCGTTCTAGGAATCTGTAACGGATTTCAAATTCTCCTGGAAGTTGGTCTATTGCCAGGTGCGATGTTACGTAATACTGGGTTGTCATTTATTTGCAAAGATAGCTACATCCGGGTGGAAAATGCCAATACTCCATTCACGAATACTTTTGAAGCTGGACAGGTAATCAAGCTTCCAATTGCCCATGCGGAAGGAAATTATTTTACCGATCCGGTCACCTTGTCCGCGCTTCAAGCCAATGCCCAAATTGTCTTTCGCTATTGTGACGAAGTCGGTAAGACCATTTCGACGGCAAACCCTAATGGATCAGTCGATAATATTGCTGGCATCCGAAATGCCAGTGGCACTGTCCTCGGTCTTATGCCTCATCCAGAACGTTGTGCCGAAGCTATCTTTAGTAATCAGGATGGTCGATTGATTTTTGAATCAATGTTGACGTCCTTTACTTCGATTCCTGTGTAATGTTCAATATTTCCCATTGAAGCATTTCATCTAAGCATGGAAGTCTTTCCCGGCATCTTCATGAATCCCGAGGTTTGTGGAGGGAAGCCTTGTGCCTCTGGGACATCTATCGATGTGGCCTCCATTGTGGGAACGTTGGGTATGGGAAAATCATTTGAAGATGTGGAAGAAATCTTTCAACTAAGCCGTGAACAAATTTGTGCGGCATTGCGTTATGCTTCCTATGTGACAGATCATTTACCATTGCGAATGCCTCCCGCTAATCAACAGACAAGAGCTGAATGAATCCTACGATAACATGTCGCCTGGCTCCCATTTAGCGCATCCTTTATCATGAACAAAGATACTCGTGTTTCAACTCCACTAAAAATATCTGCAGCGCTCATTCAACAGCATGGGCTGTCGGAGGAAGAGTATCAGCAGATTTTGACACATCTGGGACGAGAGCCGAATCTCACTGAATTAGGCGTGTTTTCGGTCATGTGGAGTGAGCATTGTAGTTATAAAAGCTCTCGAGTGCATTTGAAGCGATTTCCCACAGATGGGCCTCGAGTTGTTCAGGGGCCTGGTGAGAATGCTGGGGCTGTCGATATCGGTGACGGGCTCGCAGCCGTCTTTAAAATGGAGTCACATAATCATCCCTCTTTCATTGAGCCTTTTCAAGGAGCCGCGACAGGAGTCGGTGGCATCCTTCGAGATATTTTTACCATGGGTGCCAGGCCGATTGCCCTACTCAATTCCCTTCGTTTTGGTGAATTAAATTCGGCACAGAATACCCACCTTTTAAAAGAAGTTGTATCGGGAATTTCTTGGTATGGCAACTGTATGGGAGTGCCCACCATTGGCGGGGAGATCACGTTTAACGAGATTTATTCAAAGAACCCTCTGGTGAATGTGTTTTGTCTGGGTATTGTCAAAAAAGATCAGCTGTTGCGAGGTTTGGCGAAAGGCGAGGGGAATCAGGTCTTGTATATCGGCGCCAAAACCGGTCGAGATGGTATTCATGGTGCGACCATGGCATCGGATAGTTTTGATAATGCCTCTGAAAAGAAACGGCCGAATGTTCAAGTGGGTGATCCGTTTTTGGAAAAGCTACTTCTTGAAGCATGCCTTGAATTTCTTGAGCAAGACCTGCTTGTAGGCATTCAAGATATGGGAGCGGCAGGACTAACCAGTTCCTCCTGTGAAATGGCGTCTCGTTCTGGCACGGGGATTGAACTTGATGTTGCAAACGTTCCACGACGTGAACCCAACATGACCCCCTACGAAATCCTGCTGTCCGAATCACAAGAACGGATGCTTCTTGTAGCCCAACCAGGTAAAGAAGAGGCGGTTCTGGCTGTTTGTCAGAAGTGGGGTATTGATGCGGCGGTTGTAGGAAAAGTCACGAATGATGGAATTTTGCGCATTCGAGAAGGAGAACAGATCGTTGCAGAAATTCCGGCTGATGCCATTGCGGATGGCGCACCTCGCTATGAACGACCATCAGCACCGCCACAGTATCAAGAATTACTTCAGACCTTGAATCTTGATGTGTTACCTGACCTGACCGATGGGACGGAGACCTTATTACAGTTGCTGGCCTCCCCTACGTTAGCCAGTAAGCGCTGGGTCTATCGACAATACGATCATATGGTTGGGACAAATACGGTCGTCTGCCCTGGTTCTGATGCGGCAGTTGTCCGTATCAAAGGAACAGAGAAGGCGCTGGGCATGGCAATTGATGGCAATAGTCGCTACTGTTTACTGAATCCCTATATGGGTGGAGCCTTGGCGGTCGCTGAGGCTGGAAGAAATTTAGTATGTTCAGGAGCCCAGCCTTTAGGTGTGACGGATTGTCTGAATTTTGGCAACCCTGAGCGGCCGGACATTATGTGGCAATTTATTATGGCCGTAGAAGGTATTTCGGATGCGTGCCGGGCGTTTCAAGTGCCGGTCGTCAGTGGCAATGTAAGTTTGTATAACGAAACCAATGGACTCTCTATTTATCCGACCCCTATTATCGGGATGGTTGGGGTGGTTGAACATGTGGAAAATGTGAC
This sequence comes from Nitrospirales bacterium, assembly GCA_965223685.1. Lineage (GTDB taxonomy): Bacteria > Nitrospirota > Nitrospiria > Nitrospirales > UBA8639 > Nitrospira_E. The sequence goes on along the minus strand of CBDCXG010000003.1, from coordinate 1,820,514 downwards.
AACGCAATGGTTTAAAGCTGCGGGTGATATCATCGTCTTGTTGGGTGCGACCAATGAAGATCTTGGTGGAACGGAGTATCTCAAAATCCGTCATAGCCGTGAACAAGGTATGCCCCCTTGGTTAGATTTAGAACGTGAGCACATGCTCCAACAATGTGTCTTAGCCCTCATTCAAAAAGGATGGGTTCAATCCGCTCATGATTGCTCCGAAGGGGGACTCCTAGTTACACTGGCAGAAAGTTGTGTGACCCATCCCACGGCACCGTTAGGAGCAAATATTCGCCTCACCCAGGAACGATTACGTCTTGATGCTTTGTTGTTTGGGGAAAGTCCCTCCCGTATTGTGCTATCTGTTAGCGAATCCGATCTACAGAATGTCTCACAATACATTCAAGATAGGGACACAAATGTGCCGATGAGCGTATTAGGTCAAGTAACTGAAACTGATCAATTGACGGTAAAGGTTCTTGGAGAGCAGAACAAACTGGTGTGTAACATGTCTTGGCCGGTGGCTGATTTAGCTGACTGTTGGCATAATAGTTTGACAAATCAACTGAACATGAAACCATTGGATATCTAATGCAACAGTTTCCGGCTCGTTGCTCTCTTTTATTGCTCTAATTACCTGCGATGAAATCTCTTCCGATCATTCAAGATCCATTGTCTTCTGATGCCTTTAATGAAGAATGTGCAGTATTTGGTATTTCTGGGCATAAAGAAGCCTCAAATCTTGCCTACTTGGGTTTGTATGCCTTGCAACATCGAGGGCAAGAAGGTTCGGGGATTGTTTCATCTGATGGAGAAAAATTTTTTCAGAAAAAAGGTTTGGGGTTAGTTGCAGATATTTATTCCAAAAAGACCCTACGCGGACTCCCAGGCACTAAAGCCATCGGACACAATCGATATTCCACTGCAGGAAGTGGGGATCTTCATAATGTCCAACCGTTATCCGTTAATTTTGCTTTTGGCAATTTAGCTCTTGCACATAATGGGAATCTCATTAATGCAGGGGTGTTACGAGGAGAATTGGAAGCTTACGGCGCTATTTTCCAATCCGACTCCGATAGTGAAGTCATTATTCACTTAATCGCACATTCAAAAGGTGAAACCATTATCAATCGTGTGATTGATGCGTTAAGCCTGGTTCGTGGAGCCTACTCTCTGGTATTGCTCACAGATGAACATTTCATTGCCGCTCGGGATCCTTTCGGGTTTCGTCCCTTGTGTTTAGGCCGTTATAAAAACAGCTGGGTGGTAGCCTCTGAAACCTGTGCATTTGATCTGATTGATGCTAAATTTGAGCGCGAAATAGAGCCGGGAGAAATTGTGGTAATTGAAGGCACCGAACTCACCTCCTATCATCCTTTTCTTGAGCGGACTCGCGCCCAATGTATCTTTGAATATGTTTATTTTTCTAGACCGGATTCCAAAATTTTTGGGTCGCAGGCAGTGTACCCTATACGAAAAGCTTTTGGGCGACAATTAGCAAAGGAAAGTCCGGCTGATGCTGACCTGGTCATCCCCGTTCCAGACTCGGGTGTGCCGGCTGCTCTGGGCTATGCAGAGGGGATGGAGTTGCCCTTTGAGATTGGCCTCACACGTAACCATTACATTGGTAGGACATTTATCGAACCCCAACAAGCGATTCGTCATTTTGGCGTCAAACTTAAATTAAATCCCGTACCTGAAGTGTTAGAAGGCAAACGTGTCGTGGTCGTGGATGATTCGCTTGTGCGAGGTACGACCAGTAGAAAGATTGTGAAAATGCTCCGCCAGGCAGGCGCAAAAGAAATTCATATGCGCATTAGCTCTCCTCCCGTCATTGCACCATGCTTTTATGGTATTGACACGCCGAGTAAAAAAGAACTGATTGGATCAAAGTTCTCTATTGAAGAAATTCGTCGCTATGTTACTGCTGATAGCTTAGGCTATTTAAGTTTGCCAGGGATGTTGGAGATGGCACCTGATGCTTCCCAACATTATTGCCATGCCTGTTTTACCGATGACTATCCCATCAGCTTAACCAAAGCTGAGCAAATGCAGTTAGGGCTTTTTGAGCCTGATCAGGTTTCTTCTTCCTAAGTCTTTCTCTGTTTTGTTGCTGCCTCGAAAAACCCTGTGATAATATTTTATGAAAGGGGATGTTGCCTTTTCGCTGTGCGCTTGGGCACCAATCCTGCCTGCGAGGTCTAATAGAGTAAGAATAGGAGGAAAAATGATGAAAGTTCGAATACAAACAGGAGTGATGATAATTAGCATTTTCCTCTGTTGCATAACACTTTCCCAGGCTGGAAGTTTTTTTAAAGTTGGTGAGCCAGCACCCAGCTTTACACTTACATCTCTAGATGGCAAGAAAGTATCTCTGGACCAGTTTAAGGGGAAGGTGATTGTTCTTGGATTGTTTCATATTTGCAAGCCTTGCCTAGAGCAGGGGACGAACTTACAAAGAGTTTTTGAAGCCACACAAGGGAAGCCAGTAGCTGTGGTAGGGGTTAATTCCTCGGGTGATTCTCAGAGTGACGTAAAGGAATTTTTACAAGCTTTCCCAGTGAAAGTGACGTATCCCTATTTATTAGACCCAGATCAAACCACGGACAAACTCTATGGAGGTGGGAAATTCATCCCTAATGTCTATGTGATTGACCAGCAAGGGCAAATTCGTTGGCAACGAGTGGGAAATTTTTCTTTAGCAGACCATGAAGTAATTCTAGAAGAAGTCCAGAAATTGCTCTCCCCCTCGATGCCTTCTTCCATGTGATAATTTTTGAGAGAAGAATGATTGGAATCATTATGGATGAATTAGAGGCAGGCAAGGAAAAATTGCTTGAGCTGATTACAGGACTGGATCCCGAGGTTGAAGTTGTCATTCCTACTACACCATCACAAAGTCTTTTTAAGATTTCTCTCTCCAAGGGGGGAAAGCGAAAATTTATCACCATTTATGAAGATGATATTTTAGACCTTCCTGAGGCCTCTTCTGTTGAGGAAAAGATTACTGTTCTGCTTCAAGAAACCATTGGGGCCTTATGAAGGCCCTGCTACCCAATATCTGGGAATGGTCTTGGTTCTCTGAGGAAAAACAACTCAATTTTAATGGGCATTTTTTGTCGGTGGGAGAGCATCGAATTCTCGTCGATCCTCCTGCTATGTCGTCTGCAGATATAGTATTTGCACAACAGGGTGGTCCTGTTGATTATATTCTTATCACAAATCGAGATCATGAACGGGAGGCGGCAATATTAAAAGAGACTTTTCACTGCACCGTGATGGTTCCAGAATTGGATGCAAAAGAAATGGCTCTTGCGGCCGTGAAAACCTATAAAGATGGCGAATTACTACCAGGTGGGATTTGGGTTATTCAACTGGCGCATCAGAAGTCTCCAGGCGAAAGCGCGTTATTTTTAGAGACTGGGAAGGGCGTTCTCGTTGTTGGGGATGCCATTATTGGTCATCCCGAGGGCAGGTTACAACTCCTTCCTTCGGAGAAGTATGTCGATGTGAGTTTAGCACGCGAAGGCTTGCGTCGATTATTGAAATATAACTTTAATAGTTTGCTTGTTGGTGATGGCGCGTCGCTTATGGCGGGTGCCAAGCCCGTTCTTGAACATGTGCTTGCTGAATCCTAAGGTTTCAATTGAGCACTCAGTCTTTTTTCTTTTTTCGATGCGGCTAAACATATTGCGAGTGATGATTCATGGTTTGGTCTCAATCAGCTGATCTCAATTTATTAGGAAACCAGCATTTTGCAAAAGGTTTTTATACCGAAGCCTATCAATGCTATGTACAGGCTCTTGAAGTTGATCGAAAAAACGGGGATCAACGAGCCATGGCCACCACATTAGGCAATCTAGGAAATATCTGTGCAGTCAGTGGGCGACGAGAACAAGCTCGAGCCTACTATACCGAAGTCCTAGAGTTGCAAAAAATTCTAGGAGAAGATCAAGGAATAAGTACCACGTTGGCAAACTTGGGGAATGTTTCGGCTGATGCTGGGGACTGGGAACGCGCGCGCGCATATTACTTAGAAGCATTAGACCTCATGAACGTGTTGTCGGATTATGCCGGCAAAGCCGTTTTGCTCTCTGATTTAGGTCTGGTTGCACGGGAAACAGGACAGGAAAAGGAAGCGCTTGCCTTTTATCAAGAATCGTTGATCTTGATGCAGCGAGTGGGCAATGATGCTGGGCAAGCCGATGTGTTTCGCATGATGGCACGCTTGTATCTTAGTCAACACCGCTTTGATGAAGCACAGTCATGTACATTAACGAGCTTAGATGTTGCCCGACGGTTAAAAGATGAATTGCGGATGGGCGGCGCCTGGTATGTGCTGGCCAGTTGTCTTGAAGCTCAAGGGGAGTGGGAGAAAGCCATTCATTATTTGAAAAAGGTGGTGAAAGTGGATGAAAAATATCAATTGCCTAAGCTAGCCGAAAATATACTACGGTTACAGGGGTTACAACATCGTCTCACAAAATCAGTAGAAAGCTCTTATGAGTGACACGCACACCATTTCTCCTCATTGGGCTTCAACACGCTTAGCTTTATTGCAAGACATTTCTGAGTGGTTTGATTCTCTCGAGACCGAACCCTTGACCTTATCCTTGCCAGACGAAGATTGGTTGTTAGAAATTACTCCTGATGGGCGGCTCGTGTGCGTGGCGGGATATGATTTGGATGATATGAAGAGTATACTTTCTGATGGAACGGCTGAAGACTTAGGGAATGATGAATTGGCTAAGCAAGTTAAATTTTTTCTTCAACAAACGACTGCCAAATATCGTGGAAAATTGTTGGCTGAAGGATTTGCGGAACGAATGGAAATGAATGATGACTTTGTGGCTGCGCATTTTGAACAACCCATCGACCTGACCGCTCTTCCTGAGTTGCGCCAAAAAATTCATATCTGCCAATCATGGTTCCGTTCATAAGGATATGAGGCGACTGTCTAAGAATACGCTATCAGCTTCCGATTTCTGATGTCACGCCAATCATCACTCACATCCTTTTCCCAGTTTCGCGAGATGGCATACGGTTTTCGCTTGTCACGAGTCATCTTTTCTGCCTTGGACCTTGACCTCTTTAATGTGATGGGTCACCGCACATGGTCTATTCCGACCTTAGCCAAGCAGTTACGAGTCAGTACGCGAGGCCTACATATTCTTTGCCGGAATTTAGCCAGTGTAGGGTTGTTGATCCCAGCCTTAGGACGCTATCGCACCAGTGCCATGGTGAATCAATACTTGCAACGAAACAGTCCTGATTATCGCGGAGATTATCTCGCGTTGATGCAGCGACAATGGGCGGAATGGTCTCGGCTTACTGAGGTGGTCACTGCGGGCGTTCCCTTAGATTATGACGAACCTGAAACACCTGAATATCGGCAGTCTTTTTCTCGGGCCATGCACCATCGGTCTCAAGAGTCAGCACAGCAAGTGGCGAAACAAATTCCGATGAAATCCGCGAAGTCTTTTTTAGATCTTGGAGGAGGACCAGGGACTTATGCGTTAGCGTTTCTGCAAAAGAATCCACACTTGAAGGCAACGGTCATGGACCGTCCTGCTGCTCTGGAAGTTGCCAAAGATTTAGCTAAAGAACATGCATTAACGTCTCGCTTTTCCTGTCAACCCGGGAATTTCTTAAATGAGAAAATCCCTGGCGCTTACGATGTTATCTGGTATTCCAATGTGCTTCATATTTACTCGCCAACCGAAAACCTCAAGGTCTTTAAAAAAATAAAGCGAGCACTTAACCCTGGCGGGAGGCTGCTTATCCAAGATACCTTCTTAGAAGATCCTCGTGGACTACAGCCTCTAGAGGCCAATTTGTTTGCTGTCACAATGCTACTCTATACCAAGAGTGGTAATACCTATCCCATTCAAGACGTGCGCGCTTGGCTACACAAAGTTGGTCTGAATCGGACCCGAATCATTCGCCTGAAACCGGGAACCGGCGATTGGGAAGGCCTTATCCTTGAAGCTCGCCAATCAGCACTTTAGAAAAATATTCATGGAACAATTTCTCTCATAGAAAAGCTTCGGTGCTAAGAGAAAGACTGCGGGGGAGCTGCTGAGCTTTCTATTGAGGTAGAAGGCTCTGGAGCACGAGATGCGGCGGTTGGTAAATTCACTAAAAATGTAGTGCCTCGGCCTTTTAAGCTGTGAACCTCAATTTTGCCTTGATGCTCTTGAATAATTTGATGGGCAATCGACAAACCTAATCCGGTCCCTTCATGTTCCTGGCTTAAATGCTTGGTCGTAAAGAAAGGATCAAAAATATGGTCGATGTCTTCTGGAGCAATTCCTGATCCCACATCTTGAATTTCCAATTGGACCCAATCATGGCCATCTGGTGATGCAAGATGCCTCGTTCTTACGGTCAAGACGCCACCATTCGGTAACATGGCCTCTATAGCATTAAATAAAAAATTCAGGATAACCTGTTTGAGTTGTTGCCGATCAGCAAAGATTTTTGGTACATCCCGAGCCAGGTCAGACTCAATCACAATGAGCTCGTGCGATGGACGAACACGTATCGTATAGAGACAAGATTCGATAATTTCGTTCAAATCTTCTTCTCTCAAAAGGGGTTCTATGGGCTTGGCGTAATCCAAAATTTCCCGAGTCAATCGCTCAATCCGAAATACATCTTCTTTGACCACTTTGCTGAATCTCGCTAGAAATTGTTCATCGTCTTTGCGTTCTGGCGCCAAGTCCACAAAGGCTTTAATGGAGGTTAAAGGATTTCGAATTTCATGAGCCAAGCCTCCAGCCATGGTTTCTAAGGAGCGTAAGCGATCAGTTCGGCGTACTAAGGATTGCGATTGCTTGAGTTCTTCATAGAGGAGTGCATTATCCAATGCCACTGAGGCTTCTTGCGATAATGTGGTGAGTAATTCTAAATCTTGGGCTGAATAGCTTCCATCCCCCTTAAGACGTGGGCCGAACACGCAAAAGCCCAAAAGCCGATTTTTATTAACTAAGGGGAGACAAACTTCTGCTCCACTTTCCCTAAAGTTGGTTACTACGGCTTGCGAGTCAGGGGCGTTTTCGAGATCTTTCCAATCATTTAGTACAAAGTTTGTTGTCCCTTGACGCCATAAGTCTTCTAATGAGGAGCGTGAGGTAAGGTGTATGTCAGAAAACTCAGATAGTACTTTTCCGAAACTTGAAACAGGATGATAATCCTGTCTAGTGTTCTTTCGTAAATATAAAGTTCCCCATTGGAGCCCTAATGCTGGACAGATAGATTGAACGATTGTGGAAGTCAAATCTTGTAATTCCAGAATAGAAATCAATGATTTCGAAAAATCTAATACTGTCTTGTATTGATCATAGCGTTCTTTAAATAACGCTTTAGTAATGAAGGTTTTTGCTTGAGTTTTCAGAGATGAGGCTCCAAACACCAGAAGAATTAACATCACAAGCTCAAGGAGTGAATAGCCAAAGTTGATGGACCCTAAATACCAATGCTGGCCGAGCAATAAAATTGGATATGCTGGAAACGCCACCAATATCACGAGCAAACTACTTGTCACACCACGTTCCAGTGCCGTGCCAAGATCGAAGAGGCGATAGTGAAGAAGGGTAAAGGCCACGACGGAGATATAGACTGTGGCGAAGACGGCCCCGATGGGCTGAATGTTAATGCCATACCATAGGGGAAACGTTGTCAGCCCTCCACCATATGCCACAATAGAACCACCAACTAAAAGATAAAATCGTGATCGTTCAGTGCCATGTTTTCTTCTAGCGGCTTGAAACAATAACCACGTCCCATAGAGGGAACAGAGTCCAAACCAGAGGAGATAGAAGTGAAAAATGGGTCCGGGTTGAGGCCAGAAAGCAAAACCTCCAGCGGGGCGAACATCAACGACAAAATAGGACGTTCCATTGGCAATCAAAAAGAAAAGCGTGATGCCGGTGATCACTCCTAAAAAGAGACGTGGATTGTTGATGCGTTCAAACTCGAGTAATGTGAATACGTGCCAGAGGAAAGTGCCGGGGAGGGCAATAGCCCCAATCATGAGAAGGCGAACAAAAAATAATGCCGTTTCCTGAGAAGAAGAAATTTGCCATGCTCCATAGCCAAATCCCCAGATTGCAGCGGCGAGAACATAGAAAGCATACGCTTGATGCTTAGGATGGGATGGATTTTTGACAAAAACGAGGAGGCCAGAAATTATGGCGACGAGACCGATTAGAAATCCACTTAAGGCATGCAGGGTCACGTAGAAGTAAAATTCCCCGGTGAGAAAATGGCCCTCTGGTCGATGGGCCTACCACATGAGACTCTATTGGACAATAAATATAGCTAGAAGTCAAAACTTGGGGCTGCTCCTCTTTCACCCACGTGGGCTTATTGAATGATAGCCAGATATAGGCAAAAGATCATGTGGATGTTCATAGTCTTTCCCGCAGTCGTATTCTTCTCTTTTTTATTGCGTCATTGAATGAATCCGAATCTAGGCCACCTTTTTAAACGCAATATGTTGGTTATTAAATGGAACACCTGATAGGACCACCTCTTGAAATGGAATAACAGTATTTTTTTGCGAAGTGACAGGTTTTTCTAAGACAATCAAAAACGCTTGATTGGCAAATGTGGGATACACCCCTGTGTATACACATTCCAATGAATCCAACGCCTTTCTCCATTCCATTTGATCAAAAAAACGAAACTGTCCTTCTTTTTCGGCTTGTCGAATTTTTCCATAATTATTCAACAGTCCTCGGGCCTCTGCCTTTTCCTCCTGTTCCCCTGCTTGTGTCATTAAATTTTGGTAGATCTCTGAAAAATCTCCATTGGGTTTGAGATTGGAGATGACCATTCGGCCACCAGGAGCGAGGACACGAAATAATTCTCGTAAAGATGCTTGAGGGTTAGCCACATACCCAAGAACCAAATTTGAAACGATCCGATCAAATTGGTCATCTTTAAATGGCAATTGGTGTTGCAAATCTACTTGAGTCCATGTCATTTGCAGAGAGGGGATTGCCGATGACGGTCTCTTCTTCAGACTGTGATAGATTTGCGTCATGTGTGCTTGAGCTCGTACAAGGGCTTCAGAGCTGGCATCGATACCAACGTAGCGAATGGAATGGTCCGGCATCATAGAGGGATGATTTTGAGAATTTTTCATCGATTCCAGTAAATAGAGCCCGGCGTTGCCATTTCCACATCCGGCATCTAATATCCGTTGACCTGGAGTAATGGGGCCCAAGGCATGAAACACATGATCTAACAACTGAACATAATCCTGACATTTCCCCACTGACTGAAAATGCCCAAGATAATCGTCCCAAAAACCCTGTCCCACCTCGGTGTGTGAATGGGCTTGTAATACCATTTTTTCCTGCCGATTTTGCCGACCAAGAGTCAAACGATGGGGCTCCTGAATTTCAGTCTGCAGCGATGTACGTGCGACCTGGTATTGGCAATGTTCAATGATGCGTCGGTAGGTATTACGTGCCACTTTGGGATTTTCTTGAATCCGATGTAAGGCTTCGGGCACATCTAGCCACTTTGACAGACGAGGACCTACGGCTTGCTTAAAGATCTCAGCATCCTGGTGGTCAATCCATGCATCCTTTCCTGCCGAAACATACATGACTGGGGTCTGTAAGGCCTGTGCATCTTCAATGGTTTGGGCTAAAGTGGAAAAATTATACGTTGCGGCATCAGTTAAAAAATGACCATTCACATTAAACCCTAAAATATTTGTGGAATAGGGAATCTGTCCTTTGCGATAGTTGGCAAAGAGATCTTCCTGATGAACGGTGGCCACGGTTCGCTCGACATCAACGACACCAACGAGCAGAACCAAAAGTGCGAGGGAAGATTCTTCTGCTTCCGCTTTAAGGGTTACGGGTGCAGCTAAACTCGCGGCGACTCCGATCACAGGGCTCTGAGGCCATTGCTGACGAGTAAACCGTGTGACTGCCAGGAAATCCTGTTTCATGGAAGACAGAGTAAAATCAAAATGGTTCCCATGGCTTTCTCCCACATGATTGGTATGGTCGTAACGAATGGCATGAAATCCGTTGCTGGCAAAATAATAGGCTAAGGTTAGATAATCGCGCTTTGTTTCCCCATAGCCTGGCGCTAAGACTACAACAGGCAATGGGGAAAGATTGGTTTCAATTGGATAATCATGATAGGCCATAATAGTATGACCTTTGGAATTGTGTAACGTTACTCTTTCGCTCTTGATGAGTGGGGTGGTTTGAGAGGTCTGGTTCTTTCCATGACGGGATGTCTTTGACTGAGAAAGGTGAACAGGCAATGGTTTATCAACATGGGGATCCATTTCAGAAGAGGCGGCTATTTCATTTTCGGTGGCTCGGCTCATGATAAAACTGCCAGGCTCCAAGGAAAACCAATCGATTGTAGAATAATTTATGTTTTTAAGGGTTTTATGTGAACGATTTAGCTCAACATGAAGAATAGTTTTTCCTTCCCATACTGATGCTCCTCGATGGACAATGAGATGCTGAATTTTTCCGGTCTGAATTGACCTCATCAACGCTGCAGATTTTCCAAAACACTGAAAGGTGAGTTCCTGCCCAACTTGAACGGGAGGCATTCCTTCTAGGCTTAGTTTTAAAGATCCTGTTGTCGACAATTGTATCTGACCTTCCCAATGACCTCCGAGACAATGGAAAAATAAGGGCACTGAACTATTGCGAAATGGTGTTGATTCTCTTCCGTCTCTCAATCCCCTTAATGTTTCGACTTCGAATGCTGGCACACTTTTTTCGATTGATGTGGAAGTGTTCGACAAAAGCTCGTTCATCATTATTCTCCTAAATTAAATTTAAGTATTTATACTTAAATTTTCGGCCAAATGATTTCTCGGGGTTCACAAGAACCACCAAAAATTTCATGCTAAAAAATGAACACGTTGGGAAAATGAATCGAGGAAGGCTGTATCTCTAGGGAGGGGAAACCTGAGTTGTCTGTGATTTCAGCAAGCCTTTTGATTCATTTCCTACTTCACCTAGAGCAACCTGAGTGCCAAAAATTTTTTTCTAAAAACTTCGGAAGGATACAGTGAAATACCATTGGAATTCCTAGGAAATTTTTGCCGAAAGAGGTGAAACCCTTCTACTCAAGAGGGCGTGAAATATTAGGTTAGCTGTCGAGCAACTGACAGGGCTTGAAAAATTGCGTAGAGAGCCCTGACAGGTCCTCGGTCATTTTTCATTGACTCCACTTAGCCAGCTCCCTAGAATTCCCTCACCACACTATCAACATCACGAGGAGGTTCGTATGCAACACGGCACCATCCGCAATGTTGTTCTAGCATCCTATCCTGGAGCCGGAAAAACCAGTCTCACAGAAGCCCTCGCTTTTTCATCCAAAATGATCCCCGCCATGGGTAACGTCCTAGAGGGAACGACGATTGCCGACTTTGAACCTGAGGAAGTCCATCGCCATCATTCCCTAAGTTCGGCGCTTCTTCAATTTGAATGGGAGGGAACCCGAATCAATGTTTTGGATACTCCTGGCATGTCTGATTATGGAATAGAACTTCAATCATCATTGAGAGCAGCAGATGGCGTGATCTTGGTTGTGGGGGCCGGAACAGGGCTTCGTTCAGAAATCGAACGGGTGTGGGACGCTATTCAAGATCAGGAATTGCCGTGTTTAATTTTCATCAATGAATTAGATAAAGACGGAACTGATTTCACAGCGATCCTGGAAGAATGCGAAAAAAGCTTAGAGCTAAAGGGCGTACCGCTCACTATCCCAGCGAGACAAGATGGGAAATTGTCGGGAGTGATTGATCTGTTATCGCACCATCTTGTGACGTCTAGTCCTCAAACACCAAAATCTCAACGGAACGATATTTCAACCGAACATGAATCACTGACAACAGAGCACCGTCGGCGTCTTTCAGAGCTTATAGCTGAGACAAATGATCAGCTGCTTGAAAAATATCTCACTGAAGGCGAATTGTCGGATGAAGATCTCATTGATGCTCTTACGATGGGGACGTTGGAGCGAAAAATTGTACCGGTTCTTTGTGGGTCTGCGACCAGCTATGTTGGAATGGCCTCTTTACTTGAAGCGATTATCCGATTTCTGCCTTCGCCGGAAGACCGTGCCAACTTGCATCCCTTGACAGGCACGCAACCACCTACTCAAGAAATTTGTCTACGGCAGCCCACTATCCAGGAACCGTTTTCGGGCCTTGCGTTTAAAACAACCATCGATCCCTTTATGGGACGGCTTACCTATGTTCGAGTATTGTCCGGAACACTTCAAGCCGATTCCGCATTTTTTAATGCTTCACGGCAAGTGAAAGAAAAGGGTGGGCACCTTTTCTTTTCTGTTGGTAAAAAACATCAACAAATCGACCACGCAAGCGCAGGCGATATCGTAGCGATTGCTAAACTCAAAGATACGCAAACCGGCGATACGATTTGTGATGAAAAGCATCCCATTGTCTATCCTGGTCTCAATATTTTAAAACCCGTCATGTCTTATGCTTTGGAAGTCAAAAGTAATAAAGAAATAGACAAGGTTAGTCTTGGGCTGCATAAATTGGTGGAAGAAGATCCTTCCTTAGAATTCCTGCGCAATGATGAAACCAAAGAAATGCTTCTCAGTGGAGTAGGGCAAGTGCATATCGACGCAACGTTAGAAAAATTACGGCGTAAATATGGCGTAGATGTGAACTTACATATGCCCAAAGTCCCCTACAAAGAAACGATTCATCGTATGGCGCAAGCCCAAGGCAAATACAAAAAACAAACGGGTGGGCATGGACAATTTGGCGATTGTTGGTTGCAAATCGAACCGTTACCTCGGGGAAAAGGCTTTGAATTTCATAATAAAATTGTGGGAGGCGCCATTCCCCGGAACTTTATCCCGGCTGTCGAAAAAGGCGTGCAAGAAGCTATGCAGCATGGCATCATTTCCGGTTTCCCGGTCATCGATGTACAAGTTACTGTCTATGATGGCTCACATCATCCCGTTGATTCCTCAGAGATGGCCTTTAAAGTTGCAGCTTCGATGGGATTCAAAAAAGCCATGGAGTCAGCCCAAGCAGGCCTGCTTGAACCAATCATGGCTGTAGAGGTGGCGGTTCCGGATGATCTAGTGGGAACCGTAATCGGAGATCTGAATTCGCGTCGTGGGCGTATTCAAGGCATGGATGTTAAAGGCCACAATGAAATTGTCAAAGCGCATGTGCCCTTAGCAGAAATGCTCACCTATGCGCCAACGCTCACGTCGCTGACTGCTGGAAAAGGTAGCTATCGAATGGAATTCTTTGGCTACGAAGACGTTCCTAAGGAATTGGTCAACCGTATCGTTGAAGACCATCAAAAGGAAGCCGTAGCCTCAACGTCCTGAAGCTTTGAAAACATGCTTATTCTCATACCCTTTCCCGGTTTTGATTCAAAAATGAACAAAAGCGGAATGAGGGTAAGAAACTATTTAGATAGTGAATAGCTATTTCAAGAATATTTCTTCAAACCTTGACTGCTTATCTTTAATGTGGACCTTCAAGCGGCAAGTCGCCTCACTTGTCACAGTGCACGGGCTTATGATCTTCACAGGATTGGCTTCAGCCAATTTACTCGAAGTGAAAAAAGCCGTGGAGGAAGCCCAGTGCAAAAAATTAGCGATGAGCTATGCAAAAAGCCCAACTATGTTCACAATACAATCAATTGCTCAACTACAGCTTTGTTTGGCTCAAACCTTAAAAGCAAAGTCCTCACCTGCGATCTCAAGGAATTTTGATATTCAACCTCCAAGTCCTTCCAGAAATATGGCTGACACCGCACCACTCCCTACACCACCAACTCCCCCAACGCCGCCAAGTTCAATAAAAATTCCATGATTTATAGTGCGGGGTTTCATTCCGGCAACGAATTTACTTAGTGCGACTCGAAGAATACAAGCCATTTTGGTGAGCGCTACGTAGAGAAATGTCAAAAGAGTTGATATTTTCAACTTGAGATTCCCCGTGGTTTGGTCACCGGAATCTTATTTTCTGAGAATTAGGTGGTTATTTACTATGCCATCTTTGACGCACCCACTGGCTTCGCATTTGGGGCAAGTCGTCATCGAAGAGCCTTCTTTTTTGTCGAAAGAAGGCATAGCCTACGATATATATACATAACAATACCGCAGAGGGTTCTATAATAAAAAGTTAATCTAAACTGAGGAAAATCAATTTTCAAATGTCAACTCCAGTCTTTCTTGGCTATCCTTTCAGAAAATGCTATGACAATAGCGCTCAACAAAATCCAATTACAAATAAGAGACAAGTTTATTGTGGATCTATCAAAACCAGCGCTGAGGACCACGTGGCGTAAGCCCGTGGGTGAAAGCGCTCCCCGCTGGAAGCGGGGGACTTTTTGGTAATGAGGTTTTTATAATGACACGAGGATGTGGAAGTTTGTTTCAGGAGTTATTGTGATATCCCAGGTTCTTTTCTTCGACCGTTGAGAAACATGCGGGTGTGCCTCTGAGGTCCGGAGCATCAAGAATGAGTGTGCATCGGCTACATTCAGCTCGAATTTGAATTTTAAGTGCCACGCGGCGTGAGCCCGTGGGTATCTACTTTCGGTTCTATAATAGCCGACGCCCGCATTCGAGCCTGGGAGGGCAGACGTCAGATCAGAAGTATTTTAAGAACCCGCTGTATGGCAAAGTAGCTTAACTCAACTAGGAGTGCTCCACTTATCGACGACCATTCCGTTGTTCAAAAAAACGGGACCACCTCTTCATTTCTCCTTGCAAGTTTTTATGTATTTTGCTAATTGACTCAAAAGTTGAAATGATAAGGAGAAGAACGCGAAAAAAATTGACGTTGAGCGACAGAATATCTTCCTAACAAGGGCAACCTATTTTGAAAGCCGCCGATCAAAGAATTTAAGAAAATAGTAAATAACCCCGCCCAAAGGGCGGGGTTTCCACGTTCGTTTTAGTGAACCCTTTTATCATTAAACACAAAAAATATACGGAGTCTTGCGGGAATTCACAATGCAGTAGGAGGTTGTTCAGATGTATAGATTAACAATAGCGTTTGGACAGGTAGCAGGCGTTTTTTTTGGCATCATATTTTCTGCAATAGCGCTGGTGGCTGGATTTTCATTTGTGAAAGATTCTCATGCTCAAGTAGCTGGAGGACTGGTGATTTCTCCAAAGGACAAATCATTGGATCCGTACTTTTTCATGGGCGCCGCCTCATGTAATGGAAGTAATTGCCATGGGAGCACAAAACCTAGGCCCACGAGGCCTGAAGGAAAGTTTTCGATTCCTCAAAACGAATATTGGATATGGTTGGATGAAGATTTTCATGCAAAAGCATATAAGGTCTTAACAGAACCTGACTCCCAGCGAATGGCCAAAAACCTGGGTCTTGAAAAGGCCGAAACAAGTCAGAGGTGTTTGGTTTGCCACGCGGTGGATGTGAATGAGGAACAACGGGGTATCAATTATGATCTGACCGAAGGCGTCACGTGTGAAGGATGTCATGGACCTGCGGAGAAATGGCTTGGTCCACACACACGCAAAGATTGGACTAAAGAAAAAGGTGCGGCCCTAGGCATGTTTGATACAAAAAATTTAGAGAAACGCACGGAGCGATGTCTTGCCTGTCATTTGGGTGTAGGAGAGAACATTGTTGATCATGAACTCATAGGTGCAGGGCACCCGAGACTGAATTTCGAACTGGATATGTTTAGTGCCGTCATGCCTTCTCACTGGTTCCCGCCTAAGGATAAGAAAGCCCGTACATGGCTCGGGGCTAAGGCCTGGGCAACAGGGCAAGCTGTCGCACTACGCAAGCAGCTTCAGTTATTGATCGAGTCAAGAAAAGCCCAGACAGTTCTTTGGCCAGACCTCATTCACTTCGATTGTTATGCATGTCACCACGATGTCGTAGATCGTGTGCGGGATATTTCTGAAGAAGAAAAAGCTCTTCAGCGATGGCGTGTTCGAGATTATGCAGGCAAACCTGGTCGCCTGATTTGGAATGCCTCCGCTTATTCGATTTACCAACATCTATTGTTAGAAATTGTTCCCGAAAAAGCCAAGACATTAGATCAACTCGTCACCACGTTTCATAACCAATTGACGGGTAAGGCTAAGGTCTCAAAAAATACGTTTGAACAAAACCTCAAGAACCTAGAACAGATGGTCACAGACCTTATCCCAGTGGTACAAGAAGCCTCTTTTTCTGAGAAAACTGTGTTGGCTATTATGCGTCGAATTTCTGATGATGCAAAGAATATTGCCAATGCGGGATTCCAATCTGCCGAACAGGCGGTGCTAGGATTGGCAAGCCTTTATGAGTCCTATGCCGATTCCGTTGGGAAACCAAAAAACGAAAATGCCTTGAATGCATCATTCGATGCCCTGTACGAGCACATAAAAAGTGGCCGGCAATTTAATCTGCTACAGTTCACGCAGGATCTGACCAAGTTTCGTGTCCTGCTGAATGATCCACTCGTCACTGGAGCCGTTAGCAAGTAAGAATTTCACCCATGATGAGAAAAGCTGAATCATGATTTATGACCTGATTGTCATAGGAGCTGGGCCGGCTGGACTGAGTGCCGCCTGTCATGCACACAAAAATAATCTAAGAGTATTGGCTCTAGAAAAAGGGGACGTGGCGAATACGCTGGTTTTTGATTATCAAAAGGGAAAGTATGTCATGGCTGAGCCACCCATGATCCCTTTACGAAGTGATGTGCCTTTTGAGGCAGGAACACGAGAATCCATTCTTGGAAATTGGGAAACCACGGTTGCCGAGATAGAAATCCCTATTCATACTTCTGAAGAAGTCAAAGAGATCAAAAAAGTCGGGGAGATTTTTTCAGTGACCACGGTCAAAGGGGAATATCAAGCCAAACAGGTCATTCTTTCGATTGGCGTCCAAGGTAATCCCCGAATGTCGAGTGCACCAGGAGCCACATTGCCCCATGTCTCGACCAGAGTTGGAGATCCATCAATTTATGAGAACGAAGATATCCTTGTATTGGGTGGAGGTGATGCCGCTATTGAAAAAGCCTTAGCCCTTTCCCCAAAAAATCGGGTGGGAATTGTGTATCGCAAAGAAGAGTTTTTTCGCTTGAAAGATGCCCTTGATCGTGAAGTAAAAGCCAAAATTGCCTCAAAACAGATCACGCCGTTCTTCTGTTCAGACGTTGTTCGAATTCAAGAAGGCGAGGCTTATATCCAAAACGTCAATAAACCTGACGAAGAGCCTTTCAAGGTGAAGGCCGATCTAGTATTTGTGAGTTTTGGAGCAGAAATGCCTAGAGCGTTTCTAAAGAAAATTGGAATCCAATTTGCTTCTGAGAGTTCTAACGCCCCTCCGGTTCTATCTAAACACTTTGAAACAAATATTCCGGGCCTGTTTATGATTGGGGCCGTTGCCGGATATGGACTGATCAAGCAGGGCATGAATCAAGGGTATGATGTGGTGGAGCATATCCTTGGAAATAACGTTGAACCTGTTGAAGAGCCAATTATTCGTGATGATCGGCTTGGGATGTTTGATGGTTCAGTCGATGATCGGTTGAATGAACTGCGGGCGCTGGCACCACTCCTCGCAGATGTTTCAGACCCAATACTTCGCGAAATGTTATTGGCCTCTTCAGTGTACGGTGATATCAAACCTAAAACACTCATTTATCGAGAAGAGGATTATTCGGATAGCCTATACATTATCATTCAGGGAAATGTACAGATAAAAAGTACCGCTCTAAGTCATGATGAGCATGCTGGGGTATTAGAGCCAGGAGATTTTTTTGGCGAAATGAGCCTAGTTTCCGGTCTAAGACGAGCGGAAACTGTCAAGTCTACGACTGAATGTGTGCTCGTTGAAATTCCTAGACGAGCCGTTCTTCGCTTGCTGAATGCAGACCAATCCGTGAAACGTAAAATTGATCAAAGTTTCATCTTTCGAGCTCTCCAAATGTATTTGCTCCCCGAGGCTGATCGCACGTTCCTACGATCAGCTTCAACTCGAGCTAAAACGGTAAGTTATAAACAGGGAGAAGTTGTCTTTAAAGAGGGTGATGCTGCTGAAGCTTTTTTTCTTGTGCGAAGTGGGTCGATGAAGGTCAGCAAACAATCGGGTCTAGCGGGAACCGATGTTGTGGTGAATCACCTTCCGGTTGGAAAATATTTTGGGGAAGTTGGGCTCCTTGATCCCGAAAATCCTCTCCATCAATATACCGTGTCAGCCACTAAACCAAGTGAAGCCATTCGAATCAAGAAAAAGGATTTTTATACAATCCTGGAACGATATCCAGAGTTTCATCTGCAATTAACTCAAAATATTCAGCAACACATACTGGCTGGCCAAGAAGTCGCTGCACGCGAATCAGAAGAGGGGCATCTTGTTAATCGGTTATTGGACAAAGGGGTCTTTGAGGGAACTGATGTCTTATTGATTGCTGAGAACGAATGTATCCGTTGTGATCAATGTGTGACCGCCTGCGCCTATACTCATAATGGACAAACCCGGCTCTACCGTACCGAAGGCACAATATATGGAAACTTACTTGTCCCTACTTCATGCCGTCATTGCGAAAATCCCATGTGCATGACAGATTGCCCACCCGGAGATGCTATTGTACGAGACCCTAATGGCGAAGTGTTTATTCATAGTGATCGTTGTATTGGTTGTGGAAACTGTGCAAGCAATTGTCCGTATGGCAGTATTTTTATGGTTCACGATACGAAAGTCAGAGAACGGGGAGCGTATGATCGATTTCTGGCTTTAGTTGGCCTAGCGACTGATATACCACTGGAAGAAGGGGATCAAACCAAGGCCATAAAATGTGATTTATGCCAAGATGTGGGACATGGGCCGGCCTGCGTTAGAATATGCCCAACTGGTGCGGCCATTCGGGTTTCTCCAAACGAATATTTTAAACGAATTGGAGTAGGGAGCTTGAGTGAGCACGCAAGGTGACGGCACCTTTCTCTCATACCGCGGCGGTCGGTGGTTATGGATCAGTCTAATCTGCAGCATTGGCCTGTCGTTGTTTTACTTGGATTACCAGTCGCGCATGCTGGCCTATGGAGGGAGCACCGTTGGGCTGATCTATGGGTTACTCGGGACTGTGCTTATTTTGCTTCTGATGTATCTGGGCATTCGGAAACGGTCTTATGCAAGTAAGGTGGGAACATTAAAGGGGTGGGTGAGTGCCCATGTATATTTAGGCTTACTAACCCTGTTAATCATTCCGTTACACGCAGGTTTTCGTTTCGGTCTTGATGTCCATACATTGGCATTTGCCCTTCTTGCTATCGTGGTCTTAAGTGGTGTTTTCGGTGTTATTCTGTATCAGACGGTCCCTCTGCGCCTCACTAAATATGAAACCGAACTCCAAGCCGATAAAATTGACAAAGAAATTTCTCGCTTGTTTTCAGAAATGCGCACCCTTGTCAAAGATAAGTCTGATGCTCTGGTAACACTCTATCAACAAGAAGTCACGGCAACGAGTCGTACGAAACCCAAAGGATGGGCAGTTCTGTTTAAAGGAAAGGGAGGCGATCCTCTTGCCCGGCGGACTGCAGAATTAGCAACGTGGATTCCCAAGATTCCGGTTGAAGATCAGCCGACTTTTCAATCCCTCTCTCAATTATTACTTCGGAAAACCCAATTGGAAATACATCTTCTCAATCAAATGCAACTTCGTAATGCCATGCAAGCCTGGTTATACCTGCATGTCCCTGTATCGATAGCTATGCTCGTGGCCGTCGTCATTCATTTATGGAGCGTCTTTTATTACTGATCATCTTTAGAACATCAACGTTATGAAATAGATCATCATGCCGTTTCAAATCATTAGACAAGTCAACTTCCGAGGAGAAGTCCAGACTCGAACCATTGACATTCCAGGAACGAGGCTTCGCATTGGTCGTGGCACTTCCAACGATCTTCAGTTAGAAGATCTTGGTGTATCTCAATATCAGGCCGAAGTTTTTTGTAATGCACAGGGCCAGTACGCAATTAAGGATGCGACAGAGAGTGGCCAGCTGTTTCTGAATAACAAGCCTATTATTGGCGAGAATTTTCTTCAAGCGGGAGATAGGGTTGGAATCTATGGGTATGAACTCATCGTTGATCTATCAGACCCGACCAGCAACTTGGTGCTCACACTTGAAAAGGAACCAAAAGGCCAAAGCGAACCTGCATTGGCATTGATGCCAAAACTTCAGCTTTCTGCAGGGCGCTGGACCCGTAAATCGCTTTCCTTTTGGCTCACCCTTTTCGTGTTGGTTGGCTCTTTTGGGGCATTCGCATTAGGAAAACCGGGGATGTTTATGCCCGGGCCAGTATCTTTAAAGCATGTCAAGTTTACTGAACAATGTGAAAAGTGTCACAGCGAATGGAAGGCAGTTTGGAATCTTGTACCCGATAAAACATGCCAGGGCTGCCATCCGAAGACAATTTTAAGTCCTTCGCACTTTGAAAAACGATCATTAACACCTTCACCACGGTGCGCATCATGCCACCTGGAACATAAGGAGGAACTCTCCTTAGTTGCTGTGCCTGATTATCAATGTGTTCAGTGCCATGAAAATCTCAAGGTAAAAGACTCCACGTTCCCAGTTGAGACTAAGGTTCATCATTTTACTAACGGCCATCCGGAGTTTGCGATTACCAGACATAACGAAGAGAACAATACCTATACTCGGGTGCGGTTAACTGACAAGGCTCAATTGAAAGATGATGCACGGTTGAAGTTGAACCACAAATGCCACTTAGCTCCAGATCTTCTCGGGGATAAAGGCCCTGAAACCCTAACATGCGAAAGTTGCCATAGGGTTGACCAAAAAGGGCAGTATATGTTGCCCACCAACTATGAACGTGATTGCAAGCGTTGCCATTTATTGACGTTTGATACTAAGCGTCCTGAAAGGACCATCACACATGGAGGAACATTTACGGAAGTTCGACAGGAACTCAACGAAATCTACGCCGAATTTTATTTATTTCCTCCATTGCCGGGAGAAAAGAAAAGGGCACGAGGGGTACGGCGTCTTCCTGGCCAACCACCAACACGAGAGGAGCAACTTTATGTGAGAGAACGAGTTGATCGGGCAGAGCAATTTCTTCTTCCTCCCAAAGGCAAAGTCTGCTTGAAATGCCACTCCGTCGAAACCGATTTATCAGGAAAAAAACAGTTGTTGGCCCTTCCCTTATTGCATGATGATTGCGGGTCTGCATCGAAGACGACGAAAGAGATCAAAAGCGGACATGGAAAAAATCTTGACATTTTTATGAAGGGAGCGGTACCGTCTTCCCGCAATTTTGAAATTACAAAGATGCGCGTTCCTGAACGATGGCTTCCCTATAGTCGCTTTGATCATACTGCACATTTTGGCCTTCCAGAAATCAAATCCAAAGACGGCCATCTATGCCTAGGATGTCATCAGCATGCAAACCAGAGTAGGGAAACCGCCGATGTCATGTTGGCTGGGATTAGTCACTGTCGGACCTGCCATATGGAGCCAGGAGGGGCGCAGGCTGAGTGCAAGACATGCCACGATTTTCATCCAAAAAACATTTCAGAAGGTCTACCAAGGCAGGCAAATGTCCGCTTAGTTAATCATATGAAGGTGAGTCACTTAACCTATCACCCTGTGAGGCACTAGAACTGTAGCATTACTGGTGGAAAGTATTATGCATTCAACACACTTTCAAAGAAATTTATACGCCAGGTTTTTCCTCACGAGCTTATTGCTCAGTGTTTGTCTATTGCATGGAGTGGTTGCCTGTGGACCCAAGAATAAAGCGGACAGTTCCACCGGGGCAGCCCCAGAGTCGGCTGAATTTGCGACGCAGCCAGCATCCGGAAGACTTACCGTATCAGATGTCCAGCAAATAATCGCCCAAGCTGCGACCCAAGCTGCGGCACTCAACTTTCCAGTAACCATTGCGGTGCTTGACCGTGAAGGAACGCGCCTGGGTATTTTTCAGATGGCTGGAGCCAATGCCTCTACCACGATACGTGGGGGTGGCAGTGGAGGACTTGAAGAACGGGCCGCTCCAGCACAATTTGCTGCGATTTCAAAAGGTGGAACTGCTGCCTTGTTTGGCACGCAGGGCTTTGCCCTGAGTACTAGAACGACTAACTTTGTGCTGCAAGAACGGTTTCCCCCGGGGGTGGATCCTGCCCCCGGCGGTCCATTGCTAGGAGTTCAATTTTCTCAGCTTCAATGTAGTGATGTAGACAGGAAGGATCATTTAGCAAGTGATGTTGGATTGCCACTTGGATTATCAGCCGATCCGGGAGGACTCCCCCTATACAAAAATGGCATCTCAGTTGGCGGGATTGGTGTTGAAGGAGACGGAGTATATACGCTTGATACTGATGCGACCGATAAAGACATTGCACTGGAAGAAGTTATAGCCGCTGCGGGCACACTGGGATTTTCAGCTCCGGAAGGTATTCGAGCGGATCGCATTTTGCTCGACGGCTTACGGCTTCCTTTTACAAATTCTGAACCACCAAGCAGTCAAAATACTACTCCATTTAGTGCGCTTGCCGGAACTATAATTGCTCCCATAATCGCTAGCCCCCCTTCAGGATTTGTGCGCGCGACAGTGACAGATAGTAAAGGGTCAGTTGACGGGTGGATGGATCCTAATTTCCCGATTAGGGCAGGGACCGATGGCGGTTTAACAGCGACGGAAGTTGAGCAGATCATCACACAAACGGCTCGGCAGGCAAACCGAACCCGATCGGCGCTTCGTTTTCCACTTGGGCTTCCTGCAAGGTCATCCATGGCCGTGGTCGATACCACTGGAGCTATTCTTGGAATCTTCCGAAACATTGATGCCCCGGTAGAAAGCTGGGATATTGCAGTCCAAAAAGCCAGGACAGCAAGTTTCTTCATGCGCCAGGATGCAGGTACAACTTTAACCGCAAACGGTTTCGGAAATTATGTAACGGCATTGGCCAATGATGGAATTCAGTTGGATGGTTCCATTGCCTTTTCTGTTAGAGGAATTGGATTTTTGAGTTATCCTATTTTCCCCCCAGGTGCCACACAATCGGCTTCCTTCGGTCCCATATCCAAACCCCTCGGAACTTGGAGTATTTTCAATATTGGGCTTCAGTCAGACTTATTATTGGTAACCGAAAATTTTTTAACCGGGGTACAGCCTTGTATTCCTCTAGCCCAAGCCCCTAGTGGCATTCAATTATTCCCGCAAGGTGTTCCGCTGTTTAAAAATGGGGTCCATGTTGGGGGGCTTGGATTATCCGGTGATGGGGCGGACCAAGACGATATTAGTCCCGTCATTGGTTCAGCAGGCTTTGAAGCGCCAGAAAATATTCGGTCCGATCAGGTTGAAGTTCGCGGGGTTCGTCTTCCGTTTTCAGTATTCCCACGATTGCCCAATCTTTAGAAAGAATGAACGTGTCATTCCGACAGGTGATCTTGCACGGAATAGGAGTAATTGCCAGCTTGAGTATAGGTTTGGCATTTGCCGATTCAGCACCATTGTTTGCAAAAGACTCTCTTATCGTTGCCCAATCAGATAGTTCAGGTTCTAGAAGACGTTTGCCAAGAGGTCGATCTCGGTCCATCCCCGAAACGCCTACTAACGCAGGAACTGGGACAGAGAGCACACCCACAGATTCAGATGCTCCGAACAGCCAATCCGCAGAACCGTCAGTCAGCACGCTAGAAGAATCTCCCAAGACGCCTACTGTTGAAGTGGAACCTATGGAGAGCACTCCAGTACCCACCACGCAACCCCAAGAGGTGGCTCCTTCTCAAACCTTGGAGCCTGTGCCGATGCAAGAAGTAGACACGCCAGCTTCGATAACGAAGCCAGAAATCACTCCTCCTACAGAAGTTGAAAGAGACTCTTTAGAGCAGGCACCTGTGGAGCCCACCACACAACCTCAAGTAGTTGCTCCCCCACAAACACTTGAGCCCTCAAACGTTGAAGAAGTGGATATTCAACCTGCGGAACGGCGTTTACCCAGTGGACGATCTCGCTCAACGGTTGAACGGCCTGGTCCTCAACGTGAAAAAGCCACTGATCAACCCCCCTCTCAAGCGCAAATTGATGAATTTCAACGAAGTAACTTTCTTCCTATACAAGATCGTTGGCGTATTGGTTATGCGGATAACCAATTGGATCCCTATGCACAGAATGTCCTTAAAGGAGACTATGCCATCCTTGGTCAGAATATTTTTCTTAATGTGATCGGAATCAGTGAGTCTTTATTTGAGGCCAGGAATGTACCGACACCCCAAGGCATCAGTCGTAACAGAGCTGGAACCGGAGAATTTTTTGGAAGGGGGCGTCAGCTCTTTTTTAACCAAAATCTCGTAGCCAGTATTGAATTATTTCAGGGGTCGACAGGATTCAAACCACGTGATTGGGCTTTTCGTGCGACACCCGTCTTTAATTATAACTATTTGAATGTAGAAGAACAGAATATTGTCAATCTCGACCCGCGTGAGGGTACCACTCGTAATGACAATCAAGTGGCATTTCAGGAACTTTTTGTTGAGGTACGGCTCTTGGATATTTCCCCCCGGTTTGACTTTATCTCAACACGAATAGGTATTCAGGGTTTTACCAGTGATTTCCGTGGATTTATTTTTGCCGACAATGAACCCGGAATTCGGTTTTTTGGCAACTTCCTCAACAATCGTTATCAGTGGAATGTTGCAGTTTTTAACCTATTAGAAAAAGATACGAATAGCATGCTCAATTCATTTGAATGGCGTCATCGTCAGGTCGTGATCGCGAACATCTACAAACAAGATTTTATTTTCAAAGGGTATACCACTCAATTCAGTTTCCATTACGACCGGGATGTTGCTGGCGATAAAGATTCAGGTGGGCAACAATTTGACCAAAATGGCTTTATCGTGCGTCCCGCCAGATTGGGTACCTTACGTCCTCATAATGTCCATGCCTATTACCTGGGATGGACTGGTGAGGGGCATATTGGACGATGGAATGTTTCGCATGCCTTTTACCAAGTATTTGGAAAAAGCACGTTTGATCCGGTAGCAGGTCAAGAAGTGGATATTAATGCTCAATTGGCCGCATTGGAAATATCCTACGACATTGACTGGTGGCGACCAAAAGTTTCAGTTTTCTATGCATCAGGAGATCGAAATCCTGTTGATGATGTGGCACGTGGATTTGATTCCATTCTAGATAACGTAAACTTCGCTGGAAACGGCTTTAGCTATTATAATAGGCAAGGATTCCTGCTTTCTGCTACAGGGGTATTCTTGAATAATCGCTTTAGTTTTTTGAACGATTTGAGAAGCAGTAAAATTCAAGGGCAATCACAGTTCACGAATCCCGGGGTTATTCTGGCCAATGCTGGTATTGATATTGAAGCCACTCCAAAACTGAAGGTGTTATTGAATTACAATTATCTCTGGTTTGCTTCCACTGCAAGCTTAGAGTTTGTGCTTCATCGCGAAGAGCTCAGGCAATCGATTGGTCACGATGCCAGTTTTGGATTTATTTATCGCCCGCTTCTTAACCAAAACATTGTCTTAAATGGGGGCCTAGCCTATTTATTTCCAACTGGAGGCCTGAAAGATATCCAAGGTGATAAGGGATTGTATTCAGGGTTTTTCTCGATAGCCCTAACTTTCTAAGAATTCATCTCGGCATGATGAGGGTGGCTTGAATATGGCAAGAGAACAAATGCTCGCTAACAGAATTTCAGTAGTCATAGGATTTGTAGTTGTTTTAAGCCTTCTCTGTCTTTCTATGGGATGCCGCCAAACTCAGAAAGCAGAACAGTCTACTCCTCCTATAAATTCCCCAATCTTAACATTCAATCTTATGGGACAGATTCCTGAAGAAGTTGAAGCAAAGAATAAAGGATGTGTCAGTTGTCATACGCAAACAGATGCTCCAACTATGCATAACTCTCCAAGCGTCCGTTTGGCCTGCGTGGATTGCCATGGTGGCAATGAAGAAGTCATCGCACCAAAGACTGTCAAATCTGGAACAGCCGCCTACGATGAGATAATGATCAAGGCTCATGTCCAACCAAGACACCCTGACGCTTGGAATGGGAAAGGTGGCAGGTACTCATCTAAGAATCCTCAAGGAAGTTATGCAATTTTGAACAAAGAGGATCCTGCCTTTATTCGTTTTATCAACCCAGGAGATTTGCGAGTTGCGAAGCAAGTATGTGGAGGGTGTCACCAAGAGCAAGTAGGCCAGGTCCCCACTAGTCCTATGACAACGACGAGCGTGTTTTGGAGTGCTGCAGCCTATAATAATGGCATTTTTTCTCCAGCAATCGGAGCTCAAAAAACGCCATTCCTTGGGGAAAGTTACAGCATAGATGGCGTCCCACAACAGATCATCTTAGACCCACCTCCGACGCCCGATGAACTTGCGAGAGGCGTGTTACCTTTCGTGCTTCCGCTTCCTAGATGGGAAGTTATTCCTCCAGGAGACATCTTTCGAGTATTCGAACGAGGAGGAATTATCATTCCTTCAAACTTCCCAGATATTGGAACGGCCCCGTCGGTGTTTATGCAGTTACCTGGGAAGGAAGATCCCGGGCGGCCAGATATTCGTCAAAGCAATCGTGGGGTTGGTACAGGACTTCGAATTGCCATTCCAGTCTTAAATATTCATAAGACTCGTCTGAATGACCCTCACTTGTCCTTCTTGGGGACCAACGATAATCCAGGAGATTATCGTTCTAGTGGTTGTAGCGCCTGTCATGTAGTTTACGCAAATGACAGGGACATTTTTCATTCCGGCCCTTATGCAAAATTTGGTAATAGAGGCGAAACCCAAACGGTTGATCCTACTATCCCCAAGAAAGAAGCTGGGCACCCCCTTCGACATGAATTCACCAAATCCATTCCAACCAGCCAATGCATGGTCTGTCATATGCATCAACCGAATGTGTTCGTTAATTCATTCATGGGCTATACCATGTGGGATTACGAAACTGATGCAGAACCCATGTGGCCGAAGAAACAGAAATATCCGACATCTAAAGAAATACGCGAGGTTAATAGTCGAAATCCCGAAGGTGCAGCGCCAAAAGGAAACTGGTCAGACCCACAATTCTTGAGTGATGTCAGTCAACTCAATGAACAACTTCAGCATACGCAGTTTGCTGATTATCATGGCCATGGATGGAATTTTCGCGCTGTATATAAACGCGATCGAAAGGGTAATCTCCTTGACGATCTAAATAACGTTGTCACTAATTTAACGAGCGAGAAATTACAAAAATCCATGCAACCCAGAACGGATGAGGAATGGAAATCAGGACGACCAGGTATCCCTGTTCATCTCAAAGATATTCATCTTGAAAAGGGGATGCATTGCGTCGATTGTCATTTTTCTTTGGATAATCATGGTGACGGAAGACTCTATGGTCAGTATGCGGATGCTATTGAAATCACATGTGTTGATTGCCACGGGACTGCTGATCAATATGCCACGGTAAAAACCACTGGACCTATGGCACCTTCTGGTGGAACCGATTTAAGCCGAACCCTAACCCATGGAAAAAAGCGACGCTTTGAATGGCGTGATGGAAAGTTATTTCAACGGTCGTCTGTGGAAAAAGGACTAGAATGGGAAGTTGTTCAAGTCAAAGATACCATTGATCCAGATTCGGGATGGGCAAAAGCACATCCCAAACGGGCAAAACGATCTCGTTTGGCCAAGACCATACAGCGGGATGGTAATACCTGGGGAACGATGCCGCCTAACCATGATGCGCTGGCACATGCCAATGAAAAAGTCGCCTGTTTTTCCTGCCATCTTTCATGGACGACGAGTTGTGCCGGATGTCATCTACCGATTCAGGCCAATTGGAAAACAAAAGTTCAACATTTTGAAGGAGAAGTGACGAGAAATTACGCGACGTATAATCCTCAGGTGGTTCGTGATGACCAATTTATCCTTGGAATTCATGGAACCGTCAAACGTGGAGGAAAAGATAAGACGTTGATTGCTCCCGTTCGATCATCCAGTGCGCTGGTCTTAAGTTCGACCAATACAAATCGCGAACGAATTTATGTTCAACAGCCTCCTATTTCTGCAGCTGGATTCAGTAGCCAAGCCTTTGCTCCTCATTTTCCACATACGGTACGAGCCACAGAAACCAAGCAATGTACGGATTGCCATCTATCAAAAGACAGGGATAATAATGCTTGGATACAACAAGTGTTGGGGCAAGGGACAAATTTTCCCAATTTTATAGGAAGACACGCCTGGGTTGGTGAAGGGAGTTCAGGATTTGAGGCTGTGCCTGTTACCGAATGGGATGAACCTCAAGCCGTCTATGGAAGCTATCTGCACAAAGTAGCCTATCCCGACTATTTTGCTGAACATCTGAAAAATGGACGGGAAATCCCACGATGGAAGGATGGAAGGGAAAATGCCAAATATCATGGTGGAAAGGATATTCGAAGCCTTCAACTCAGAGGTGAATATCTTTATACTGCCAATGGGAAGGGTGGTTTCCGTGTCTTTGACGTAGCGAGCGTTGATAATAAAGGATTCTCAGAAAATCTCGTAACAGCGCCAGTCTCTCCCATTGGGCAACGGACGTATATTTCAAGCGAAATGGCAACTGATGTGGCACTTCCAACTACTATGCCTGTTTCCCCATCTCGTCAGGATCGCACGGTCTTTACCAAGCATGCTGAAAATAACCAAGAGCAAGAGATGCACCCGTTGTATCGGTACGGCTACTTCACTGACTTCATTGAAGGTTTGATCATAGTAGATGTCGAAACGTTATCCGATGGGGATCCTGATAATAATTTCCTCCATCGTGCGGTGACATTTAACCCTGATGGCGTTCTCAATGGAGCAAGAAAAATCACGATCGCTGGCAACTATGCCTATGTCTCTTGTGAACGCGGGCTAGTCATTGTGAGTATAGATGATCCATTGCAACCAAAAGTCGTCAGTGAGGTAGGGGAGCCTAGTTTGGAGAATCCTAGTGTTGTGGCCGTGCAGTTCCGTTATGCCTTCGTGATTGATGAAGAAGGTCTGAAAGTCCTAGACATCACGTTTCCTGAAAAGCCTCAGGTTGTAGTAGGAGCGGTCCTTCAAATAGCAGGTGCACAAGATATATATGTGGCAAGAGGGTATGCCTATATTGCAGCCGCAACTCAGGGACTGGTGATTGTCGATATCGAACACCCAGAGCAACCTAAGATCGCTCAAATCTTCTCCGCCGATGGTCAAATTAATGATGCCTATGCGGTCAAAGTTGGGTCAACAAATGCCAGTCTATTTGCCTATATTGCAGATGGCAAAAACGGATTGCGCGTCATTCAGCTGACCTCACCACCAACACAACCCAATTACTATGGCTTCAATCCAACACCTGTTCCAGAATTAATTGCCACGTACAAAACCAAGGGCTCAGCTATTGCATTGTCGAAAGGGCTTGATCGTGATCGGGCTGTGGACGAGAGTGGAAATCAGGTCAGCATTTTTGGCCGTTTAGGATCACGGCCATTTAATTTGGAAGAACAGCAAAAAATGTATTTAAAGAATGGGCAAGTCTATACGGTTACCAACGAACCACCCAGTCCTCCTAAGTAATTGCTAGCAACAAAGAAATTTCAATAAGGTCTTCTTCTAAAGATCCCCAAAAAACCTATCGCTCTTTTAAATCTACCAGTTTAGAGGCCCCCAACCATTTGCCTTTTTAGGGATAACCACTTTTGTCGTCTTCAAGAAACGAGAAGGCTGGACAATTTCGCCGTTAGGTCTGATGAACTTGGTGAATTGTAGAATGACCATGGCCTTATCGTCGGCTTGGACTAAATCTCCGATGGACGTTTCAATAGTTTGATATCTTGCAAAAAGTTCTTTAAGCATTCGAAGGCGGCTAGCTGACATGGTGCTCATTTTCTTAAGAGCCACTAAGTCCTGTTTTCCGATGGATTGCTGTAGCTCATTAAGTAAATTCCGCAACGCTTGCGTTTCAGCCGCCTGGGCCTGCTCCTGTGCGATACGAGCCTCTTCAGCCGCCTGAGCCTGCTCCTGTGCGATACGAGCCTCTTCAGCCGCCTGGGCCTGCTCTTGTGCGATACGAGCCTCTTCAGCCGCCTGGGCCTGCTCCTGTGCGATACGAGCCTCTTCAGCCGCCTGAGCCTGCTCCTGTGCGATACGAGCCTCTTCAGCCGCCTGGGCCTGCTCCTGTGCGATACGAGCCTCTTCAGCCGCCTGGGCCTGCTCTTGTGCGATACGAGCCTCTTCAGCCGCCTGGGCCTGCTCCTGTGCGATACGAGCCTCTTCAGCCGCCTGGGCCTGCTCCTGTGCGATACGAGCCTCTTCAGCCGCCTGAGCCTGCTCCTGTGCGATACGAGCCTCTTCAGCCGCCTGGGCCTGCTCTTGTGCGATACGAGCCTCTTCAGCCGCCTGGGCCTGCTCTTGTGCGATACGAGCCTCTTCAGCCGCCTGAGCCTGCTCCTGTGCGATACGAGCCTCTTCAGCCGCCTGAGCCTGCTCCTGTGCGATACGAGCCTCTTCAGCCGCCTGAGCCTGCTCCTGTGCGATACGAGCCTCTTCAGCCGCCTGAGCCTGCTCTTGTGCGATACGAGCCTCTTCAGCCGCCTGAGCCTGCTCCTGTGCGATACGAGCCTCTTCAGCCGCCTGAGCCTGCTCCTGTGCGATACGAGCCTCTTCAGCCGCCTGAGCCTGCTCTTGTGCGATACGAGCCTCTTCAGCCGCCTGGGCCTGCTCCTGTGCGATACGAGCCTCTTCAGCCGCCTGGGCCTGCTCCTGTGCGATACGAGCCTCTTCAGCCGCCTGGGCCTGCTCCTGTGCGATACGAGCCTCTTCAGCCGCCTGGGCCTGCTCCTGTGCGATACGAGCCTCTTCAGCCGCTTTCTGATTTTTCCTATCTACCAACGACTCTTCATTTGTTAGCCCACTAGCGATCTCTGTAGAAACATTCTCTTGATGGACTAGGGACACATCATTCCAAGGAGCCCATAAATAAACGCCCACAAAAAGAGACTGCTGATTGTAGTAAAGACCAAATTGCGAACGGACTTTTTTGTATTACTTGAGGAAGAATTTATCGTTTGCTCTTCATTTACAGAGTTGGGGAAGTGTAAGCGATCCTCTTTTTTGATAGATGATTTCTTTGGTTGGGGAAAAGGTGTATCCGCTTGTACTGGCGGTTTCTGACCAGAGGGGCCAGATGAAGAGGGGTGAAGGACTGCTACCGTCTCATCATCTTCCGGTATTATTGGTTCTTCTGGTGGAGGTTTGACAATGGTCGCCTCTGAATCTTCTGCACCTAATGGGCTTTGGCTCCAGATAGGGCGCAGATCTTCTAGGCGAGCAATTAAACTCTCCGCCGTTTGAATTCGATCATTTGCTTGAAATCGAAGCAAATCCTGAATCACTCCTTGAATTTCCTGTGGGATATCGGGCGGTAATTTTAGGGGTGGAATTGTACTTTCGGCTTGTAAGTTTCCATAAATGGCCAGATTGGGAACATCATGCCAGAGATTCTCGCCGGTAACCATTTCATGAAAGACCATCCCCAAAGAATAGAGATCCGTTCTCCCATCTAATATAGTATTACGGGCCTGTTCCGGTGACATGTACTTAATAGTTCCGATTAGTTGTCCCGTCGAAGTTAGCGGGGCTTCGTTCAGAGCCTTCGCAATCCCAAAATC
Source organism: Nitrospirales bacterium (assembly GCA_965223685.1). Taxonomy (GTDB): domain Bacteria; phylum Nitrospirota; class Nitrospiria; order Nitrospirales; family UBA8639; genus Nitrospira_E. The sequence goes on along the minus strand of CBDCXG010000003.1, from coordinate 1,788,843 downwards.
TGTCAATTTCACATTTTGGTCACTATCAAGCAGGATGTTGGCTGGTTTGATATCGCGATGAATGATGTCAGTCGAGTGGGTATAGGACAACGCCTGAGCAATTTGCCGAGTCACATTAACGGCATCTCGAATAGATACCTTACCTTGCATACGCAATTGGTCCCGAAGGTTGGTGGAAGGGAAGTACTCCATAACCAGATATTCAGTCCCCTGATCATTCTCCACTGAAAAAATTTGTACAATATTTGCATGACCACGAAGGCGCGCCGTCTTTCTGGCTTCATCACGGAAACGTTCCACGAAATCGGTATCCCGACTAAGGTGTGAATGGACAACTTTGAGGGCTACCACAATCTCTAGTCGGTTGTCCCATGCTTTATAGACCGAGCCCATGCCGCCCTCAGCAATGAGCGCTTGGATTTCATAATGATCCGAGTAAATTTGTTTAGACATAAAAGGGAGCCTGACCCTTCACCCGGTATAAGTCAAACAGTTTTCGAGAAATTATATTTCACTAAGGAAGACGTCCGCGCCGCACACACAATACACTCGTAATAGACAGGAGTGTACCTTGCTTGTTACCTCTGTACTCAGTCCTTTACGAAAGGCACAGACCACGATACATGATAACAAGACACACTTATCCCCCCCCTCTAAAGGATGGAAAAACCATGGTGGCGTGTTTCTGAAAAAAAGTCAAGACAGCATGAGGTTTGTGTTTTGTCATAATGTCATGGGCTAGAAAAGTAATTATTGCCAGCTAGATCGGAGCAAAGAACCCTCTTTATCTTCATGACTCACATGACTAGATGGATTCCTATTTGTTTTTTATGAAACTCAGACGTTCAATACACTCACTGGTGATCAAGTCGCAGCGATTCTGACTCTCAAATAGCAGCTAGAAAATTTAAAAAAACCTTTGCAGCGAAATATCCTGAATTTTCCACCTTTGGTGGACAATACCATCAGTTCTTAGCCATTGGACTTTGCTTGACGGGTTTATATGGTTTCGATAGCATGAGGTGGGATTCTTACTGAGGTCTTATGAGTATACTTTCCTTTCCTCCTTGGGTACGTATTGCTTTAACGCTAGTATGGTTGGCTTTGACAGCTTTCTTGCTAGCTCATTTAACCTCTCTTTTTGTGGCTGAAGCCATTGGGGCAAAAGTGGGCCCTATCCGCCGAACTCTCGGACTACCAAAACCTTCTCCGGATCTGCCTTCCCCCCAGGAATTGGGTTCCCTCATCTTAAACAGTTCTGTGTTTCCAGGAGACCGATACGGTCCTGTCCTTACAGGGACGAATGACGGGGAAGGCCACACCATTTCCATGCACCTGAATATGGAATTAGTGGGAACCGTCGTAGGAGATAATTCCTTGAGTTACGCAATTTTACAATCCCCTCAATCGGCAAGTCAGTCTCTCTATCGGTTAGGGGATTCGATTCCGCAAGTTGGCACCTTGATGCGCATTGATCGTCATCATGTCGTCATAGCACTTAATGATGGTCGACAAACAACGTTACAGGCTGGATGGATGAAGGATATCGCCATTCCTTCATCTTCTGATATAGCTCCACAATTCTCTGGTGGTGAAGAAGTGCGAACGGTGATGCTCCGTCGTGAAATTACTGAGGCCTTTTCTAACCTTCCCCATCTTCTTCAGCAAGCCAAAGCGACACCGATCATCTCCGGCACCGGCATGGATGGAGTATCATTTGAGACGATCCAATCAGCCAGTATTTTTGATAGATTGGGTTTCCGGATTGGAGATCAATTAAAGTCTATCAATGGAGTCGCCTTGCGTGATCCAGGAACCTTATTGACTGCTTTACGCCAAATCCAAAACGAATCCTCGGTGGATTTGGATGTGGTTCGAAACAATCAAAAGATCACCATGCATTATGACATTCGATAGGTTAAGTTGGGAATGTGTTGGAATCTATGTGACGGTTCTCACCTAACGCGTGTCTGTATCTTGTTTCTGACTCTTGTTGTGTTCCCCCCCGTTCTTGGTTGGACCAAAAGTCAATCCATACAACACCGTTCTGGCATCACCCTTGATTTTTCTGATGTCGATTTACCCGTGTTAGTTCGATTTATTAGCGAATTAACCGGGAAAAACTTTGTGTTAGATGATAAAGTCAAGGGAAAAATTTCCTTGTTTTCTCCTAGCAAAGTTTCACCTGCCGAAGCCTTCCGAATATTTCTTTCTGCGTTGCAACTCAAGGGGTATAAGGTAATTCCCAAGGGCAAGGTGTATCAAATTGTTCAATTACATCAAGCCCCTCCCGAACGAAACCTATTCATGATCAAGTTGAAAAATGCTGATGTAGGGGAAACCAGTAAGACTCTCACAAGTTTGGTGGCCTCTTCTCTCAAAAAAAAACCTGTCTTTCCTGATCAACAACCTGTCACACAAGGGGAAGAATTTGAGGGCCCTGTACAAATCTATCCTGATGCCCCAACCAATTCCTTAATTATTTCGGCAACCAAGAGTGATTATCGTCGACTCAAGCCGATCGTCCAATCCATGGATATTCGTCGGCATCAAGTCTATGTGGAAGGTGTTATCTTAGAAATTTCCGTGGATCGCCTGCGGGAGTTAGGCACCGATCCGAATGCCATCTCTGTGTTTAAAGAAGGTTCAGTCGCTGGGATTGTGGGGCTCAATACTGAACCACTTTCTACGCTTTCGGCCATCAGTGATTCGTTCACAGGCTTGGATCCAGGTCTGGTGCGTTTGACAAATCTGAATATCCGTGCATTTCTCAAGGTTCTTCTCACGGACACGGACTCCAACATTTTAGCGACACCACAGGTCCTCACTCTTGACAATGTGCAAGCCCGAATCAATGTGGGTGAGAACCGACCCTTCATAACGGGGCAAGGCACTGTCGGAGGAACCGGGAGCATCTTAACGACAGTGGAACGAAGGGACGTAGGGGTCACGCTTGAAATTACTCCTCATTTGTTGGAGGATGACATGATTCGCTTAGAAGTGACTCAGGAGATTACAGCTGTTCTGCCGATCCCTCAAGTTGTAGGAAATGATGTGGCCATAGGGCCTACGACGACCAAACGTTCGGCCACGACGACTATTATGGCGAAAAATGGCGAAACCGTGGCCCTTGGTGGCCTCATTCGTGAAGATGTCACAGTTGAGAAAACAAAAATCCCCTTATTAGGGGATATCCCCTTATTAGGATGGCTGTTCAAATCAGAAAGTACCAATAAGACAAAGCTCAACTTACTGCTCTTTCTGACTCCCACAATTATTAAGCAAGCTTCTCAGATGAAAGACCTAGTTGAGATGCAATACAAACGTGTGGAGATTCCGCAGACAGACCAACTCACAGAAAAAGATTAGTCTGCGATTGTAAAATGAACAGCGAGTTTTTTGCTAGCCACACTTTTCTTTCCATCTATCGAGAAATGGATGAAGCACCAACCCTTACATGTCCGTACTCATGCTCACCACGCTAAGCCCGGTCTTGGTCAAATTCTCGTCAGTGATTTTGGACTGACGACTATTCAATTAGAACAGGCCCTGGAAAAGCAGCACAACCAGGGAAGGCGGTTGGGAGAGGTCTGTATTTCTTTAGGTATGTGTAATGAGGAAACGATTGCGAACGCTCTTGGCCATCAACTGGGCGTCCCATTTCTGGATTGCATACCACTAGATGCGGTCCAAGTCGAGTTAGTCGCTCATATCCCTATTGGATTTGCGAAACAGCACCAACTTCTTCCACTTTGGGAAAAGGGTGAGGTCATAACAGTCGCGGTCACAGATCCACTTGACTATGCCGCATTGGAAGATTTGCAACAAATTTTTAACAAGCCTCTTCGAATCGCGCTCGTTTCACCAAGTATCGCACTTTCGGCAATCAATCAAGTCTATGAACAAACCGCGCATCATCATGCCGTCGACGCCATGGAAAACATACAAGAGGAGAAATCCTTAGATCATCTTGCCCACGAAATTGAAAAGCCACATGATCTCTTAGATGTTGACGATGACGCTCCGATTATACGATTAGTCAATTCCATGCTTTTCCAGGGTGTCAAACAACGAGCCAGTGATATACATGTGGAGTCTTATGAAGACAAACTAGTTGTCCGCTACCGTATTGATGGGATCCTGTATCAGATATTATCCCTTCCAGCACGATTACAACCCAGCATTCTATCGCGTATCAAAATTTTAGCGGCTCTGGATATCGCGGAGAAACGGTTACCACAGGACGGACGCTTTGCGATCATGATTGCCGGGAGATCAGTAGATATTCGAGTATCGGTAATCCCTACCGCGCATGGGGAAAGAGCTGTTCTCCGAATTTTGGAAAAAAATAACCAGGCTTTGGATCTTGGTGAGATTGGACTTTCCCAAGATTTATTTAAGAACGTTTCCCAACTGACCCAATTGAGTCATGGCATTGTGTTAGTCACCGGACCAACGGGTAGTGGCAAAACCACGACCCTCTATGCAGCACTCAGCTGCATTAATGGAACTGAGCGCAATATCTTGACGATTGAAGATCCGGTTGAGTACCAACTTCCTAGCGCAGGGCAGATACAGGTGAACCCCAAAATTAACCTAACATTTGCTAACGGTCTCCGCTCGATCCTTCGGCAAGACCCTGATGTGGTGATGGTGGGTGAAATTCGAGACCAAGAAACAGCGGAAATAGCGATTCATGCATCTTTGACAGGCCATCTCGTTTTTTCGACCCTCCATACCAATGATTCAGCTGGCGCGCTTACGCGATTAATAGATATGGGCATCGAACCCTTTCTAATTACGTCTTCAGTTGTTACGGTGTTGGCTCAACGCTTACTCCGGACCATCTGTATCGATTGCCGCACGTCCTATGAGCCTAATACGGCAGAGCTTAAAAAATTAGGGCTCCCCACGTCTCAATGGGAAAGCCTCTCAAAACTCTATCGAGGACAAGGATGCCCTGCCTGTCTTCAGACTGGATATCGTGGGCGCATTGGAATATTTGAAATGCTGACGATGAATGATGACTTGAGAGCAATGACGCTGGCTCGAGAAGATACTTTACAGATCAGACAAGTAGCCATTCAACACGGAATGAACACATTGTGGGCTGAGGGAACTCGGCTAGTATTGACAGGGCAAAGTACGACGGAAGAAGTCATACGAGTTCTCCAGTATGAAGACAGGGAATCAGTTCCTATTTGACAGAGTCTCTAAGAAAAGGGAGGCCCTATCTATTGTATGTCCGTCTATCGATATAGCGGGGTTACCGATCAAGGAAAAGACGTTCAAGGGATTGTTGATGCTGAAACTCTTAAAAGTGCTAGGGGAAAACTTCGACAAGACGGAATTTTCCCAGTTAAACTCTCTGAGGAAACTAACCGGTCGCCTTCGTCTGCCAAGAAAGAACATTCCCACTTTATATCCTTAAGGCCTGACCATTCCTCAGCTCTTCCCGCATTTACAAAACAATGTTCGATTCTCCTTGAAGCGAAGATCCCTCTTCTTCGAACACTTTCAATTTTAATTGAGCAACTGGAAGATCGAGAATTTCGAGCCGTCCTGTCTGAAGTCCGCGAATCCATCAAAAACGGCAAATCCTTTGGCGATGCCCTCTCTGCATATCCAAGAGTGTTTTCATCCATGTATGTGCACATGGTCAAAGCTGCGGAGATTGGGGGAGTGTTAAGTGAAGGGTTAGGCCGTCTCGCAAACTATCTTGAACGGCAAGCTCAACTCAAAGGGCGGCTCATCAATGCCTTGATGTATCCAGCCATTTTGGCGAGCGTGGGCATGTTAATCCTTGTTGGCTTAGTCACGTTTGTGATTCCCCAGATTACCGCCGTCTTTTCTGATATGCAGGAAGCTCTTCCACTGCCAACTGTTATGTTACTAGGTATGAGTTCCCTGATGAATACATATGGGTGGGCAGTAGGCCTTTTCTTGCTGATTGGCCTGGTGAGTGGTTACTGGCTGTTGTCCACATCCAGTGGACGCTATTGGTGGGATCGCCGTGTACTTAGATTTCCCATTTTAGGAAAAATTCTACTTTTTGCTGCACTGGCGAGATTTGCTGAAACATTAGGGACGCTTTTGCTCAGTTCCGTACCTCTTTTAGAGGGACTGCATATCGCTAAAAAGGTGATAAATAATCAATTTTTAGAGACCATCATTGACCAAACGGCCAACCAAGTTCGTGAAGGCCAAAATTTTGCCAATCCTTTGAGTCGCACTCAGATTATCCCGCCGCTGTTTGTTAATATGGTCTCTGTTGGGGAACAAACTGGCGATTTACAAAATATGTTACTGAAGATTGGACAAGCCTATGATGTAGAAGTTGAAATGTCCCTGGCGAAATGGATTTCTTTTCTTGAGCCTATTTTGGTTTTAGTGATGGGATTCATTGTCTTGTTTATTGTCTTAGCGGTTCTACTTCCGTTATTCCAAATGAGCCAGATCATTCAGTAGGATATATTCAAAACCCTGACTATTCTCATGAAACTTATCCAGGTCATAACATGAAAATGAAGCGTTCAGCATCGGGCCATAAGTGGACCCGCCCCTCGTTTGAGGCCGGCTTTACCTTTATCGAACTGATGGTGGTCGTGGCCATCTTAGCGATCTTAATGGCTATTGTGGCACCCAGAATTATGGGGAGAACCGAGGAGGCTAAGCACACGGCGACGGTGGTTGACATGAGAAATATCGAACTCGCGCTTCAACTTTATAACCTTGATAATGGCATGTATCCTACGACCGACCAAGGACTTCAGGCCCTTGTGGTTAAACCCACAAGTGGGAAAATTCCTCTCCACTGGAAAGAAAGTGGTTACCTGAAAAAACCTCCTGTTGATGCTTGGGAACGACCATTTCTGTATTTAAGCCCAGGTGGACAAACAGGGGCCGGACCTCCTCGAGAGTATGATCTATTTTCTTATGGTTCTGATGGTGAGCCTGGTGGAGAAGGGAAAAATGTGGACATTCTGAGTTGGGTTGAGGATGGTAAATAGATTTCTATGTTCTTCCCCGCATTGTGCAAATTATGATTTTTTTCCACCAAAGCGTATTCGATGAGATGAAAAGTGTTCATCATTCAATGTCCTGCTTCATAAGGCCTTCCAGAGGAAATCAGGGGCTTACCCTACTTGAACTTTTAGTCGTTCTTGTAATTTTGATAGTGCTTGCAGGCCTTATGATTCCACAAATACGGCTTCCACAAAGCCTGGATAGGACAGCTCAGCAAATAGGCGGATTGATTCAGGCCTTGCATGATAAATCTCGTGCAACAAAGCTCATGTATCGCTTGCATTTCAATATTACTACTGGCCAATATTGGATCACGTCTGTAAGAGGAGTTGTTGAACTTCCCATCACAGAAACCCTCTTTCGAGATCCTCGGTCTTTACCACAAGATGTTCAATTTCAAGGCATATTGGTTAGCCATCGAGGCCATGTGAGCGCTGGTGATACATTCATGCAATTTTTCCCTGTTGGGAGAATAGAACCAACAGTGATTTTTTTAATGGATCAAGTTGAAGTGATGAGCCTGCTTGTTCATCCTGTCACGGGCTCAGTTCAGGTAATGAAAGGGCATTATATTCCTCGAGGATGGAAAGATGTTTCGATGTAAATTCTGTCCCTCATCTCGGTCGCAGGGCTTCACGTTGTTAGAAGTCATGGTTTCCCTTGCCATCATCTCAATCACGTTTCCCATCATGCTTTCGTTGATTCATCGCCAAGTGAATGTCCATATTTCATCTGAACGATTAACGATTGGGGTATTGCTTGCCCAAGAAAAAATGGTCGAGGCCGAATTAGCCGGGATTCCAGATCTTGGCCAGACAAAGGGAGATTTCGGTATTCGTTATCCTTCCTACCGATGGGAACGAAACATTCAAAGCACAGTCATTTCAAGAGTTCGAGAAGTGTTCGTGCGAATTCTGTGGGGTCCCACAGAACACCCAGAAAGTGTGACACTGACTACCTATGTCGTTACACCATAATACCGAACGTTATCCATCTCAATCGCCACTCACAAGTTCGCAGAACGAACGAGCGTGCGGCTTTACCTTACTTGAATTACTCATTGCACTTGCCATTCTCTCAGTTCTCTTCACAGTGGTTACGGCTACCTTTGGCGCGGCGCTTCGTAGCATGAACACCTTCGAAACCCGCAGTCAGGTCTTTCACTCAAGTCGGGTAGCCTTTTCATTGTTCATGGATGAGCTTCAATCCGCTGTATTACCAACATCTTCCCAGGAACCACACTTTGTGGGTATTTCAGAAGCATCGCAAACGATGTCCTTGGATCGCATTTCATTTGACTCATATAATTTTCGACGTTTTCCAGGATCACTCCCTGGGACGGATCCTGTCACCTTTGATTGGTGGATTGAGGACGAGGCAATTATGCACCGCGAAAGCCCGACTCTCTTTGGCATTGTGGAGCCACTTGATATTATGGCTGGACCCAGGCCATACACACATCTAGATTTCACATCTGGCATTTTTCCCTTAACAGATAATGTGCAAAATTTTCGACTTCGATACCATGATGGGACTCAATGGGTAAATCAATGGTCTTCTCAAGTCAAAAGCCAACTTCCTCGTGCAGTTTCCATTGAGCTTACTCTTCAACTTCCTGATAATGGAGATCAGAAATTTTCCACGTTTATTAGTCTTCCCCGTGGCAATCAGGAAGCCTTCTAATCACCGTTTTCGACTTCGAACATGGCTAGGGTATGGGCTCTATACCCTGGTACTACTCTTTGGGTTTTTATGCCTTTTATTCCCATATGATGATTTTCAGCGCTGGATTGAGGCCCGAGTGGAACAACAAACGGGAATTCAGATGCTAGCCAAGCAGAGAACCGCTGGTCCTTTTTGGTTTGAATGGAACGAGCTTCTCCTCTCTGGCGAACAACCTTCCATGATTGACTTTTTCTATTTTCCAATATTGCATGTCAATTTCCACGCACGTTCTATTCTCTCCCAATCACTTCGATTTGCTTCTGACTTCTCACTATGGGATGGAGAAGGCAAAGCTTGGCTTATTCTGTTACACGATAGTACAGCATATGAATACCATGTCGACTTTTCCCTGATGAATCTCAATATTGTCTATGCTGAACTTCCGTACGTTAAAAAAGGGACGCTTTCCTTTGCTGGAGACTATCAATGGAACCAGAATGACCCATTTGCTGGTCAAGGCCAAGGAAATTTTTCTTTGGAGTCTATTCAAATTGAAGATCTCCCGTTGCGCACTGATGTGGTTATTCCTCTAGTAATTAGTTCTGCAAACGGACTCTTGTCCATCGAGGAAGAGGCGCTTACCCTGAGAGACATTCGCATCCACGGTGAAGGATTGAGTTTGTCGGGGCAGGGTCATGTACAAATAGCTGCTAATATGCTTGACAGTCGTTTTGAAGGTGAAGGTATTCTATATCTCAATCAAGAATATGCTAATCAATTCTCAAGCTTGCAGTATGTGGCAATATCTTCGGGGCAACCAATTTCTTTGAAACTTATGGGAACGGTCAGAAATCCCTCATTAGAAGTTAATGGTGTTCCCATTCCATTAGAGCCCTCCTTGCTATTTTCATTCACGCCCTAACTTTGCTCAAGACATCAACGAATATGATTGAACGATGAATTCCCTGATCAACAATGACATTCTTGGGTTAGACATTGGCCATACCTCTATCAAGACCGTTGTCTTTCGAAAGAATTTTGGTCGATCTCCGAGCTTTCTGTGTCGAGGAACTCGTTATCCAACCGGATTGGAGGTCAACGATTCGACACATGAGTTTAGAGAGTTTTTGCGCCGATTCCTTCATCGCCATCACCTCATCAATTGCAGGGCCATCGCGTCAATTCCTGGTGAATGGGTATTCTCCCGTGTCTTAACGTTCCCCTTTTCCAATCCACAAAAAATTTCAAAAATCATCCCCTTAGAAATGGAATCATTCCTGCCTTTGGATATTGAGCAATTGGTGATCGACCATCAGATACTCACCTCAACCTCCAAACAAACAAGAGTATTGGCTATTGCAGTTCCCAAAGAGAAACTTGAACAACGGATCGACCTTTTAACCAAAGTGGGGCTTGATGTTCGAGCTATTGAAGTTCAAAGCCTTGCCCCATTCAATGCTTACCGATGGATTTATCCTCACCTTCCAAAAGAAGGCACTCTCTTATTGGATATGGGGCATTCTTCAACTTCCCTGTGTTTCCTAGGACCCCAGGGCATTTTTGGCATTCGTACGATTTTATTTGGCGTAAAAGATCTCCCTGAAGGCATTTTGCAACAATCGCAGACTCCAGGAAGACAACTCGACGGGAAACAAGACCAGATTTCGGATGGCATCGGGATGAAAAAGGACAGCTCAGAAATCACATTGAATGCATTACCAAATTCCGCCTTGGACGCATTTACTCAGAGCCTTCGTGTAACCGTACATGCATTGGAAAACCAAACGGGTGTTCCTGTTGTGCAGACGTATCTATTTGGCGGAGGAGCTAAGGTAGAAGGACTTGCGGCTTATCTGGCTTCTCAAGCAACACTACCAAACCTTCAAGTATTTTCTGAGAGGGTCAGTAAAGCGGGGCGTCTCATCTCTCCCATCTTTCTTCCAGCTGTTGGGTTATCCGTTAAAGTAGCTCTGGGCTCAAGAGGGTCAAGCATCGACTTCTCCCTGAAAATGGCTCAAGCAGAAACTGAGAGGCAAGATTGGCAAAAAACATGGATGAAGATAGCTGTTGGAGCTGGAGTATTAGCTATTCTAGGCCTTGCCAATATCTTTGCTACACATCACTTTAAGGAATCCCGATACGAAGGATTGAAACGTCATTTGCGAAGCGAATTTCAAGAAGTCTTTCCACATACACCCAATATCGTCAATGAGATTCAACAAACCCAATCTGCTATCGTTCAAGACCAACGCATGCTGAATTTTTTTAGAGGCAATCACACGACCGTGTTACAAATATTAGCTGACCTTAGCCAGCGCCTTGACCAAGAGGATGAAACCAAAGTACATGAAGTTGTGATTGACGGAGGCACCATCACTCTGCAGGCCACAACCCGTTCATTCGAGGCCATTGAACGAATCAAGCGTGAGGTTTCTCAAGTATCCTGGGTGCAAGACCTTCAAGTGATGGATGCCCAGGCAGGGATCATATCCAATAGGATCAATTTTAGCTTGAATATAAAAGTCGGAACCGCATGAAGGAGATCTTACAAAATTGGTGGGCTCGACGACTTCCACGTGAACAAACAGTGTTGTTGGCAGGAGGTATCATCATCCTGTTATTTCTCATCGTAGAATGGATGGTTCTTCCCACAGTAGACCGGATTCAGCAACTGAATCGTCTCGTTTCCGACAAAGAACGTGACCTTGGGAAGTTTGCTCAATTGCGAAAATCCTATCAACACAACCATGTTCGGTTAGACGAAATAAAGTCCAAATTAGAGAATCAGGGAGAGACCTTCTCGTTGGTGTCCTATATTGAACAAATGACGATTGCGCAGCAAGTGAACCACACCGTTGCAGTCCTACGCCCTAATGATGCAGCTCCATTTGAAGGCTATCAAGAAACCGCTGTAGAATTGTCATTAAAAAAGATCACATTGGGTCAAATTATTTCTTTCCTTCAAGCTCTAGAATCCTCTCCGTATTTTATTCACGTGAAACAGTTTTCAATGAAATCACGTTTTTCAGATTCCTCCTTTTTAGATGTTCGCCTTATTGTATCAAGTTATGTACCAACTTCTCTCCTCAAAACACTACCAGGATGAATCTGGGTTAGCCTTATTGATGACGGTGGCAACCGTCGCATTCTTGACCATATTCATTTTTCAGTTCAATACGCTCACCCGAATAACTGCACAGGAGACGGCTCATTTTCGTGATGGTCTCAAGGCCGCTTATTTAGCAAAAGCGGGTGCTTCGGCTGCCCAAGCCGTATTATTAGCGGATGCGAAAAAAGACAAAGGGATGGATGGGCTCCACGACAAATGGGCGCAGCCACTTTCTTCATTACCATTAGGGGAGGGGACACTTTCAGTCTCGATATCCGATGAACGTGGAAAGTTTAACCTTAACAACTTTACTCGTGTCGTGGATCCGGATACATTTGAAGAATACATCAGGCAGCTTCGAAGCTTGTTTCTGCACCTGGAGGAAAACCCCAATATCGTTGACAGTATCGTAGATTGGATTGACTCCAATGATGAAAAAAGGCCATTTGGAGCGGAGACGAGTTTTTATCAAAGCTTACCCGAACCCTATTGGCCAAAAAATGGGAGCATTCACAACTTCCAAGATGTATATCTTATAAAAGGCATGACTGAAGAAATTGTGGCGAAGCTACAACCCTACATCACTATTTATCCAATTTCCGCTGATGGGAAGATAAACATTAATACGGCTCACCCCTGGATTTTGGAGGGGTTACATCCACAAATAACCCCTTCTTTAGTTGCCCGGATCGTGCGGGCTCGACCATTTCAAGATCTTTTCCAGATAGAACGAGTGGCAGGAATGAAGCGCATTGCCCAAGCCTTACGTCTTCAGCAAGCCTATCAAATACATAGTGATTTTTTTTCCGTTCTTTCCAAGGGAGGCGTCAATGATACGACGAAAATCGTACAGACTATTTTAAACCGACAGGGAACTAATGCCATTACGGTATTGATGTACAGAATAGATTGAATTGTCTACAGAATGCTTTTGACTTATTAGCGTGATAATTTGAGCTTTTCGCTTTCATTTGCCTGCTTCATCACTTCGACCTGATACCTCGTGATAGTTTATTGACTATCAGTGGATTTCAGAGATGTGATCCACCACCAGGATATCGGATACCGAGTTACGAATTAGGGGCTGGCGTTGGAAATTTGTATTTTCTATGCGCAGTCTATGCAAATAAATCATCCCCACTGCAAGCAGCTGGGAATAAAATTATTGCTGGGTTTTCAGGACGATGAAGAAGGCGCGGGATTTTCGTATAATACGGAGGAGGACAGTTTGGCCAGGTTTGATTTTTTCGAGAGCTTCGGAAAACTGTGCGACATTTCTAGTGGCGTGCCGATTGACTTCAGTGATGAAATCGCCTTCTTGAATCCCTTCGGAATGAGCGAGCCCCCCACGCTCGACTTTTGAAACTAAAACCCCAACCGTTTCTTTCAATTCAAATTCTTCAGCCAGAGCTGCTGTTAGGGCTTGTACATCCAGCCCTAGTTTCACTTCTGATTTTTGATAGGGGAGAGAAGCCAATGTGGGCTTCTCTGGACGTTCTGCCATGGGTACCTGGTAGAGCATTTCTTTGGCATCTCGCAGGACACGAATATTGGCGTTCTCTCCAGGACCAACACGAGCTATAAGGCGTGAGAGCTGATTAGGTGAATCAACCGGCTCGTCATCCACCGTCAAGATGATGTCGCCAGGTTTAATGCCTGCCACGAACGCTGGATCGCCTTCATAGACTTCGTTAATCAAAACGCCTTGGCCTTCTTTGATACCAAATTGTTTCGAGAGTTCTTTGGTTAAGGCTTGAATTCCCACACCTAGCCAACCTCGAACAACGCGTCCTTTGGAAACCAATTGGTCCACGACACGGGACACCATGTCAGCAGGTATGGAAAACCCTATGCCTTGGGCCATATGAATAATCGCAGTATTAATACCAATCACTTCACCTCGAAGATTAAATAAAGGACCACCTGAGTTTCCGGGGTTAATGGCCGCATCGGTTTGGATAAAATTTTCATACTTAGACAAATTTAATCGTTCCCGTCCAACACCACTAATGACTCCTAACGTGACGGTTCGATCCAGCCCCAAGGGATTTCCGACAGCAAGGACCCATTGGCCAACTTTGAGATTTCTCGAATCACCAAATATCGCAGTGGGTAATTTCCGGTCTGTTTCGATTTTCAAAACAGCAATATCGGTTTCTTTATCTCGTCCAATTACTCGTGCAATTTGGTGGGTTTTATCCGAAAGGCGGACTTCAGCTTCCGTTGAATCTTCACCTACGACATGATTATTTGTGACAATAATGCCATCCTCTCGCACGATAACGCCTGAACCGCTGCCTTGGGCATAAGAACCTCGTCGCTTAAATCCTTGAGATGAGGTGATTTCTCGAATTGGCGTAATATTTACGACCATGGGTGTGACGCGCTCCGCAAGACTTGTAATCGTCAATTGAATTTCTTCTAGCGCTTGAAGTCCACGAAGTTCTTTGTCTGTCGTCGTCGTAGCCCAAGAGTTGACTGTGCAACAGACAAAGGTGACTAAAAAAATAGATGCGTTTAGTGCTTTTTTTATGAAAATTCTTATATTCATATATGTCGCATAAGAAATATTATGTTAAGTTGAGTGGAAGCTTATTTTTGATTCAGTCCCCTTCATCAAGCGAGAAATATTTTCGGTATGCCCATAAATAATTAATCCGAGAATGCAAAGGGAAAATACGATGAGGGAGATTTCTCTATTCATAAAAAAGACAAGGATGGGAAAGACTGTAAAAGCTGCCAAAGCACCTCCTGATGAATATTTAAACATAACTACTGTCCCAATCCAAACTCCCAATAAGCACAGTCCTAAAAGCGGTTCAACTCCAAATACTGTCCCCAATGCGGTTGCAACCCCTTTCCCGCCCTTAAATCCTAAAAAAATCGAAAAAATATGTCCAAGAATTACAGCCAAGCCTACAACTAGCACCCACGGCCATGGAATCCCTAGCGTTTGGGCTAGCATAACTGCTAAGACTCCTTTGCCAATATCACCAAATAACGTTAAAAATCCGGCCTTTTTCCCAGAAACTCGCAAGACATTGGTAAAACCAATATTTTTACTTCCGGCTGTTCGTGGATCTTTCTCTCTCAATGCTTTTGCAACCAGTAACCCAAATGGAATGGAACCAAGAATATATGCAACAATAGTGATTAACACAGAGACAAGCATTCCTTTTGCCTTCTATGCTACCAATATTGCTGGCCTAATTTCTTAAAGATCACTACGAGATATCCCCACCCTGAAACCAGAGAAAGGACCAGTGCTGTATAGAGAAGAATAATTCCAATGGACGAAAGTACAGGTTGAGTTTCCAGCCAGGCTAACTGAAAAATTAAGCAAAGAATTCCACCAATTTGACCAATAACTTTAAATTTTCCCATCGAATCCGCAGGAACAATTAACCCTTCCTTGGCGGCCACTGCTCTGGCTCCAGTGATGATTAATTCGCGAGCAATCATAATGATAGCCAACCAAACCGTGATCTGTTGCGCCTGAACGAGAAGGATGAGACCAGACGCCACAAGTAACTTATCTGCCACAGGGTCAAGTAATTTCCCTAGGTTCGTAATTTGTCCGCTCCGGCGAGCCAAATATCCATCTAAAAAATCAGTAAATGCGGCAGCTGAAAAAACGAGGCCAGCCCAAAAGGCTCTTTCAGGTGTTGGCTCCATATACAGCCAAACAAAAACTGGAATTAAAAATATCCTGAAAAGTGTGAGTGAATTGGGGAGATTCAGGCTTGCCTCTCCTATTTCCAAATTCTTACTTCCAACTTTGGATTTTAAGGCCTCAGAAGGCGTCATCTTTTTTGCTATTTCAAGTAATGCATTATGTGAGTGCAGGAAAGTTTCCTTTGCCTGAGGCTTGCCATATGATTTGTAATTGGCCCAAAAGCATTTTCAGCTCACTTAACCGGATCATATTAGGACCATCGGATAACGCTTCTTCAGGGTGAGGATGAACTTCCATAAAAAACCCATCACATCCAACAGCTGCTGCAGCTCGTGCTAAAGGAGCTATAAATTCACGTTGACCAGATGAACAGGTTCCCCCTCCTCCTGGTAATTGGACGCTATGCGTCGCATCAAAAATCACAGGGTACCCCAGTGCTCGCATGACCGGCAGAGATCGCATATCAACCACCAGGTTTTGATACCCGAAGCTGGCGCCTCGCTCCGTGACACAAATATTTGTTGTTCCAGCTTCTTCTAGCTTGTTAACAACATTGCTCATATCCCACGGTGAGAGAAATTGCCCTTTTTTTACATTCACTATGCACCCTGACTTTGCAGCTGTACAGAGAAGATCTGTCTGCCGGCAAAGAAAAGCCGGAATTTGCAAGACATCGGCAACCTCTGCCACTTGTTCCACATCTTGAACTTCGTGGATATCCGTAAGAATGGGCATACCGACTTCCCTTTTGACTTTTTTCAGGATCTCCAAACCTGTGGACAGGCCCAGCCCACGAAAGGATGAAAATGACGTTCGATTAGCCTTGTCATAGGAAGCTTTAAATATATACGGAATCCCTAAATCTTGCGTAATTTCTGCGATGCCTGCCGCCGTTTTTAGGGCAATAGTTTCGCTTTCAATGACACAGGGGCCAGCAATTAAGATATGTGGAGAATCCCCTCCTACCGGAATGGTGCCAATTTGAAGAATTTTGGAAGAAGTCATAAGTAAACCGGTTACCTAGGTACCGAATTTACGTTGGAGTGCCGCCCCGACAAAGGCGGTGAATAAAGGATGGGGCGAACACAACCGTGAATGAAATTCTGGATGAAATTGGGTGCCGATAAACCAGGGGTGCTCTTGCAATTCAATAATTTCTACGAGTTTACCATCGGGAGACGTCCCGCTTACGATTAACCCTTTTGCCGTTAACGCATCACGATATTCATTATTAAATTCATAGCGATGACGATGCCGCTCATGTACGTCAGATTGTTCATAGGCGGTTGCAGATCGGGTTCCAGGAACGAGTGTGCAGGGGAAGGCACCTAAACGCATCGTCCCGCCTTTTTCTTGAACCTCGCGTTGCTCAGGAAGCAAATCAATGACTGCATGAGGCGTTTCCGCATTAAACTCCGCACTATTTGCATGGTCTAGGCCAGCAAGATGGCGAGCGATTTCAATAACCGCACATTGCATACCCAAACAAATGCCAAAAAATGGGATGTTTTTTTCTCGAACATACTGAATAGTATCAACTTTTCCTTCAATGCCTCGAATCCCAAAACCTCCGGGAATAAGGACACCATCCACATCCGCCAAAAGGCGTTCTGGACCTTTTTTTTCGATTTCCCCAGACTCAACCCATTGAATGTTGATACTGGTCTCATCTTGCAATCCACCATGAACCAATGCCTCAGATAAGCTTTTGTACGACTCACGAGATTCCACATATTTTCCGACCAGCGCAATGGAGACTTCATGGCGAGGGCGTTTAATTTTTTGGACCAAAATATCCCAATTGCGAAGATTCGGAGGGCCTGTTTCCAGTCTTAGAGAACGAACAATGAGTTCGTCTAACCCTTCTTTCCGCAGGACAATCGGCACTTCATAAATAGACTTGACGTCTTTGGCCGTAATGACGGAGTCCTTATCAACATTACAAAATAACGCCATTTTGTCTTTAACATTTGGCGGAAGATATCTATCAGTTCGACACAAGAGTATATGAGGCTGAATCCCAATTTCACGCAACTTATTGACGGAATGCTGTGTAGGTTTGGTTTTTAATTCACCTGCGGTGGGAATATAGGGCACTAAGGTGAGATGAATATAGAGGGCGTTTTCCCGACCCACATCATAAGGCATTTGACGAATGGCCTCTAAGAACGGAAGACTTTCGATATCACCAACTGTGCCACCAATTTCGACAATCACCACATCAACATTGTGTGCCACACTCATAATCCGTTGCTTAATGGCATCGGTAATATGAGGAACAACTTGGACTGTTGCCCCGAGATATTCCCCTTTTCGTTCCTTTTGTATAACCGATTCATAAATTCTCCCGGTTGTACAATTGTTTTCTCGGCTTAACTGCACCGTCGTAAATCGCTCGTAATGTCCAAGGTCTAAATCTGTTTCGGCGCCATCATTAGTCACATAAACTTCCCCATGTTGATAGGGATTCATCGTGCCGGGATCGACATTAATGTAAGGGTCCAATTTTAAGAACGTAATGGTCATCCCTCGGCTTTCTAACAGATGACCGATGGCTGCAGATGAGAGACCTTTTCCTAAAGATGAAACAACCCCACCTGTGATAAAAATAAATTTACTCATATTCCCTAAATTGGATTAGTAGTAACAGCGTAAATGACCTCAGACTTCACCATATTTTTCTCCCTCTTTTCAACCCTTGCAAATATCGCCCTCTAAAAATGACTTGACTTCTTTATTTAAGAGCATTAACCAAATAATTATTTTCTACTAGGTCGGCTCCCCATACGACTGATTCCTGGGAGTTTCACCCTGAGGAGGGCCTAAATACTGTTCTGGCCCAAGTGCCAGAGGACCCAACGAGTCAAGGCCGGGTTGGTTCAAGGCAATCAACGTTATTTTTGTCGCGCCTGTTGACTGTCAATACATCAGCAGCCCCAGAAGGGATAGCCCCTCACGGTGGAACTCCAGGCTGTGCCCCCTCTCTGGCCACGGGGTGTCCTTGCATGCCATTGCCAAACTGCTTCAGGTAGCGACGCCTGCGGTCCTGAAATGGATGCGGACTTTTGCCGAAACGCACTGTCCCAACCTCACACCACTGCCGTGGTCATTGAGTTAGATGAGGTATTTGTTAACACTCTCAAAAACTCCTCAGCACAATTGACAATTTTATCTTGCTGCACTCCTACAATAATCTGAAGCACTTCACTCATAAAGCAGTCCTATTTATAATACTCCCCCAATTCTGGACCACCACCTAAGATAGAATTTCCTTCACATCACAAAATGAGGAAATCAATGTCTGGAATACGAAAACACTATGCCCCACACCTCAAAGTAGCAGTGGACCCCAATTCTTGGACAGGAATTTCTAGATGCTAAGTGAACTCTTCTACGGTATCTTTCAAAGGAGACGAATGGAGACTAGGTACTTCTATCTAGTTTCAGCAGATGGAATTCTATCTTAAATATCGTTCAGATTGGTCTTGACAATGGGAAGTACCACGATTTCCCGCAAAACACACACCTAGAAGCATTCCAAAACAGGGTATTGTTAAAATAATATAGATTCAAGGGTTCCTTCCATTTCAGCATAAAGAGCATCATGGAACAGAGCGGCATGTGAGCAGATTTGCTGTAACACTTGGACCGTCGCGGAGGCGAGCCAGAAAGTGCCGTAAGAGGCTATTATACCTTTCCACTGTGTAGGTCTCCGCGATTGGAAATGGAGGGCTCCAGGAATCATGTGTTCGTACGGTTTCCAATAGTCACTTGTTACCGCTTGGAGGGTCTTGCTTTGGACGCGCTCCCATCATTGCCGTCCTGTGGCGGTATCGCGGGCACCCAAGACGCAGTGGAGGAATGCTTGTGCATGGCGATCCACAGCCACCCAGAGCCCGCAGGCGTTTTTTTTGAGCCAACATAGCTATGCAATTCATCCAGTTCGATCACTTCAACGCCAGCCGTCGACCGGAGAGAGTCAATCGATTCCCCAAACGCTTTGATCCAGGTGTAGACGGCCACATGGCTACAATTGAGGAAGCGGCCAATGGACCGGAACCCAAGCCCTTCCAAATATAGCTCCAACGCCTAGCGTTTGAGGGCCGGACTTTTCCCCCGATAGGGAACCGTATGCCGATACTGACAACGATGACAGAGATAGCGTTGCCTTCCTTTCACAAAGCCATCTTTAACACATTTCCTGGCGGCACATTTTGGACACGTGATCATTGGCAGCCTCCTTGCTCAAAGAAAGCTTAGCGTACAGAATCTATACTAAAAGAACAATGCCCAAAGCAGTATCATTTTTCGAAAGCAGAGACCAAAAGATTTACAATTTTGGCTCCTTCAAAAACTTAAAAATGACAAAATTCTAAGGGAAGTATTGTTGCTAAGTTTCGGTAGGGACCTTTCCAAAAAGAAATGACTTGAAACCTGCTTCATCTAGGACCGTAACGTGTAGGGATTTGGCTTTCTGAAATTTCGACCCAGGATCAATGCCTGCCACCACATAGGCCGTTTTTTTACTCACACTCGACAGGACGCGACCTCCGAGGGCTTCAATCTTTTCCTTTGCCTCCTCTCGTGTCATGCTTTCTAATGTACCCGTCAAAACAAATGATTTCCCAGCGAATGTTTGCAGAGCCTCTTTTGTCACAACTTCAACCTCCTCAACTTCAACACCTAGGTCTTGCATGCGCTGAATGACTTGCAGATTGCGTTCTTCTTGAAAAAAGCTTTCTACATTAGCTGCGATTTCAGCCCCAATCTCATGAATCACTTGAAGTTCGTCTGCCGAGGCCGCTTGAATCTTGGACAACGCACCAAAATGCTGACTCAGCACTTTGGCAATATGGCTCCCAACATGTCGAATGCCTAACCCAATTAAGAACCGTGGCAATGGAGCCTGCTTGCTCTTCTCCAATCCTTCAATTACTTGGGTCGCTGACTTTTCCGCAAATCCTTCAAGTTCCAACAGTTGTTCCTTTGTTAAGGTATAAAGATCGGCTAAATCCTTTACTAAGCCTTCATCAACAAATTGAGCAATGGTCTTTTTCCCTACCCCATCAATATTCATCGCCCCTTTCGAGACATAATGTTCAAGCGATCTTTTTAATTGCGCCGAGCAGACCGTTTGGCCCGTGCAATAGAGCACTGGCCCCTCTTGAGAAGTATGCGATTGGCAAACCGGGCAATGTTCCGGGGGACAAAAGGGTTCGTGGCGTTTCTCGTCAGGTATCTCGACACGCTCCACAATGTCGGGGATGACATCCCCTGCCCGTTCCACCTTCACCGTATCGCCGACTCGCACATCTTTTCGAGCCACTTCTTCAACATTGTGCAAACTGGCTCGACTGACGGTTACCCCGCCAATGTCCACAGGGTCAAGCATGGCAATGGGCGTCAGTGCCCCTGTTCGTCCAACTGAGACTGCAATGGCCCGAACCTTCGTCAATTCTTTTCTGGCAGGAAATTTATAGGCGATGGCCCATCGAGGACTGCGTGATTTTTCTCCCAACTGTCTCTGCCAATCGAACCGATTGACCTTCATCACAATGCCATCAATTTCATAAGCCAGATTATCGCGCCTCTTGGCCATATCTTCATGAAAGTCGATAACCTCTTCCACATTCGCACAATTGCGGCGCAAAGATGGTACAGGCAGTCCCCAACGCTTCAGTTGTGAGACCGCGTCATAATGTGTTGCAGGTTTTTCCATGTCACTCATTAGGTCATAACAAACAAGGGTTAACGGTCTTTTTGCAGTGACTTGGGGATCCAATTGCCGGAGGGTACCAGACGCGGCATTGCGTGGATTAGCAAACGTCTCTTCGCCTAACTCCGTCAACCGTTGGTTTAAACCATGAAAATTGGGAAGTGTGATGAAGACTTCCCCACGAACCACAAGATGAGAGGGGAACCCTGTCCCTTCCTTCAAGCGTAATGGCAAGGAGCGAATGGTGCGAAGATTATGGGTGACATCTTCTCCAATAAGCCCATCCCCTCGTGTTGCACCTATGACAAACATCCCCTGATCATAGGTGAGTTCCACCGAAAGCCCATCAAACTTAGGCTCGGTCGAATATTCTACATGAGGCTGGTCCAATTCACGACGAACCCGCTCATCACACGTGCGAACACTCTCTTCCCTCATTTCTGAGTCGAGGCTTAATAATGGACACTCGTGCTGAACTTTCTTGAATTGTGAAAGCGGCGTTCCTCCGACTCGTTGCGTCGGAGAATCTGGAGTGATCAACTCGGGGAATTGTTGTTCGAGATGCTGAAGATCACGAAAGAGCTGGTCATATGCTGTATCAGAAATTTCCGGTCGGCTCTTTACATAATACAAATGATCATGCCGACGTATGGCTTGGCGCAATTCCTCAAGTTGTTGTTGCGGTGTCGCCACAGGAGAAACAACGGTCTAAAAGGAGATCGATATTTGATTATTGGTGTATAAATCGTGACGCATAACTGCGAATTTCATGACCGTTTAATACATGAAACTGGCGCAAACGGGCAACTGTTTGTCCGGAAAATCGATGGAGAGGTAAGGGCACCAGTTTCCGCTTAAATCGTCGAGCAATCGTTCGCCACGCAGCTTTTAA
Source organism: Nitrospirales bacterium (assembly GCA_965223685.1). Taxonomy (GTDB): domain Bacteria; phylum Nitrospirota; class Nitrospiria; order Nitrospirales; family UBA8639; genus Nitrospira_E. Next base: position 1,766,759 of record CBDCXG010000003.1, on the reverse strand, counting down.
AGGAACCGGAGAAACGACGGCCACATGCGGTTCCTGGGAATGCGCACATGCTCCCGCCAACAGCCGCTCCTCCAGAGTCGTCGTAAAATTGAACAGCGGATTCTCCCAAATATCCGGAATGGGTCGTGGTGGGTACAAGAACATGGTCCCACCATACTGCGCCTGCCCAATCCCTGGGCCAATCATGTGCGTTGAAAAGGGTGTGGCATAAAAACACAACGTAGACTCTTCTGGATGTTCTGCAAACCAGGTCGTTCGCCACGTATAGATCGTCGGATCTGCAGGAACCTCAAAGAGAAAGACCAGCACTTCAATTGTTCCTTTAGCAGGGGGAGCAACTTTGACTTGCAAGTCGAACACCGATCGTTGTGGTTTCATGGCCCATTGTCTGAGCGTTTCGCGCAGATCAATCCCTTCTTCTAAGGAGGTGCTGAATGATTCAACCCGGGCCAAATCCGCTCCCAAGGCTTGCTGACTTTGTTGGCGAACATGTGTAGCGAACGATTCGATACGCAGGTCTTCCGGAGGCCAAGAACATTGCCGAAAGGGATTCCATTGTTTCGCCCAAGTTTGTTTGGTCTGAGTTGGTGGCTTGGGACGTAAGGTCAGACTGCGCCAAATTTGCGGATCTCCCTGTAAGCGATTCTTGGCTTTCCACATTTCCCCTCCAGGATCCTGGAGGGTGCCAAGCCCCATGGTGGCCACAGGTGTCAGAGCCAGTTCTGCCAACTCGGATTGATACTCATACGTCTTTGCTGTATCCAATAATGTCAACGCAAACGTATCGCCAGCCATTTGCTGTGCGGCATGAACGAGCGTGTATAAATCGGGCTTGATACGATGCTCAAGGAGTGTTCGATTCCGGACATACTGCAAATATCGCTGCAAGAGTTGAGACGTTACCCAATTGGCTTCCTGACTCACAGCTGAAGAACGTGCTGCAAGCCATCGAGACCGCGTCTCAAGCATTAATTCTTTTATACCATCAAGCGAGAGATGGGTGTCTGACCGTACTTCTGCGCGTCGCTGTTCGTAGAGTTGAGTTACAAAGGGTAATTCTCCCAGAAGGAAATACAGTGAGCTTAGCTCAACGTTCCAGCGAGCGGGACGTGCTGTAAGCGGTTCGGGTGTCACATAGGGCAACCGACCCTGATAGGCTTGACGAACCCATGGCCAATCTATAAGTGGGCAGAGACACACTATATGTTGATAGTCTAATTCCAATTCATGTAATCGAAAGGCCATCCAAGCAATACGTCTCTGACGTTGGCTCTCCCTTTCTGGCGAAGGCAAAAATGGCACGGAAGCGGCTGCAAAACTCGTATGCGAGACTGACTGCAGGGTATAGGAATCGGGACCGACCCAAGACGTTGGCTCAAACGAAGCCACCTCGCGATCAATATAGGCTCGGTCGATGCCTTCACCCATTGCCACTCGAATACCCATAATCACAGGCTGACAAGGGTCTACTGGCACATAGGAACAGGCGGAAATTTCGTCGCCCTGTTGTTCGGGGGAAACGACCAGACTCACGGTTGGAAGGGAAGTGACTCCTTCTTCTACGAGGGATTCAACCGATGGTGGCAAAGGAACAGTCAGACAATCGATTTCCTGTGACACCATGACGTCTCGAACGGTTTGAGCCATATCCCCGCTTCCATGAAGAATTGGCAAAATCTGAATCTGGGGAGACAGCTTGAAAATGGGATCGGATTGTGAGGGAACTGGCGGCATGCGGTTCATGAGTCCCAGCTTTGAGCTATCGCTCTTAGGAAGAAATGCGCAATCGAAACGGATTCAACCGTTAATGATCAGGATGCAGAGGCGAGTCTTCTTCAAAAAAGAAATCTCCAAACCCTTTTGGTAGCCCTTGGCCGCCCAGTGCCTGAGAACGCCGCTTGGCTAATCCATCCAGATCCAGTGCCTCTTCACCTAAAATATTGATGAGCGCTTCGCGCCATGCGGCATCCTGAGCGACAGGATGCTGAGGATCTTGTGCCATGCGTTTCAGCGCATATTGCACCATATGAATCCCGTCCCGGACAGAAAAGGAAAGATCAAGTTGATGCGCCTTTTGGAGAAAATCAACCGTAAGATTCAAGAGATCAGCGGGAGCAAAAGGCAAATGATATTGTAAAATCGCTAGTTCATGATCTTTGGATGGAAAATCAACCTTTAATGTAGGCTGCAACCGGGACATAATATAATCTGGCACTTCATACGTCGAAGCGTCTTCATTCATGGTAACGCAGCAACGAAATTCATGATGAGCGCGAATTTGAATGCCAGCCACTACCGATTCCACGACTCGTCGATGATCCAGCAACGACGCGAGAGAGGCCCAACTCTTTTCATTCATTCGATTGCCTTCGTCGAGGAGGCAAATATTGCCAGTGAGCATGGCCGTTACCAAGGGGGAGGCTTGATAGATAATCGTACCACTTTCCGCAATCACCGGGGAAACCAGCAAATCTTCCGGCCGTGTATCTGCAGTACACTGATAAATATAGAGGGCCTGCTGACGTTCTTGTGTGGCTGCCATGGCCAACGTCGTCTTTCCGACACCTGGTTGACCAACGATACGCGGGGACAGCGGAGAATCTTTTTCATCGATCACCAACCAACAGGCCAACAATTGGCGCAAAATTTCTCGTTCACCAATCCATTCCTGACGAGAAGCCATCGGCCTGGCTAAGCGAAGAGAGACATGACCAATTTGATATGTTTCGGGACTGGAAGAAGAGGCGGCCTTGTTTGACATAGTCGGCACGAAAATTATCACAACATTTTTTAAAGGGTCAATGAATGAGTGAGGCGCTATCGTTCAGTTCAAACAAATGCTGTTGACGTTTGACATTACCTGGATTCCGAATTATTGTGTAGGGGAAGATAACTGGATGCCTTCTGTATCTACCCTTTCGCTTTGGGCCATTTCCAGCAGGAGGGGCCTCAATGAAACTCAATGGAGGAGGAATGCGTAACATGACGCAAACAACGTTTAGGGAAGTTCAAGTTGATTCTTGCCCATCTGCTGGCTTTTCCTACCTAAAAATTATTGCCGGCATAGTTGTCTGTGGTGGACTCCTAACCGGATGTGTCAGCACCGAAAAATACGAAGCTGAAAAAGCCCGTGCCTTAAACTTTCAACGACTCCTGGCACAAGAAGAAAAACGAACAGGCGAACTGAACGTGAAATACCAAGACGTTCAACGGCAACTCGGATCCATGGAATCACAAACACGTGATCTCAATGCTGAATTAGAAGCGCTTCGTGATCAATTGAACCGCTCCCATGATGAGCTGTCTCGAGTCCGTGAGGGAGGGATAGCGAAAAGTGATGATCTTAAACTCTCCGAACCTTCTATCTCAGAGTTTGGCCTCGATGACTTAGACTTCAAAGAGTCGGACCTCGCCAAGCTTGAATCTGATTTGGACCTCGGGAATAATGACGTCCCGCTAGAATCTATCGCCGATACATCCAGTATGGCTTTGGGAGGCGGTAGTACGCATACGGTTGCCAAAGGAGAGACCCTCTATCGTCTTTCCAAACAATATGGCGTCACGGTGGATGATCTTAAAGCCTGGAATAATTTGGCGGACAACACCATTCATGTAGGCCAGGAAATCACAGTCAGTAGGTAGTAAGACCCTCTCAGGGAATAAAAACTCAAAGCGAGAATCCGCAGGGAAGCTTCCCTCGGGTTCTCGTTTTTTTTTGTTTCCAACCCGGAGTGTTCTTATTCTCCAGTGCTCGCCTACCCATTCGGGGCCCGTTGAAAAAAGCCGCCGGCAGCGTTCTCGTCATTAGCCGAACCTTCGGGCTCACAGGTTTGGCGCTCTTCGCGCCGTGAGCGCTCACGTAATACCAGTACGCTTCGCGCGTCAAAATAGCTGCGGCCTTCCCTTCGACAGGCTCAGGGCAGGACTGGACGAACCCTTCGACAGACTCAGGACGAGCTTTTTTGAACGGACTCGAGGTCCCTGGGGTCAGCAACTTCATGGTTAAATGTGGTTTTGGATATCGTCATTATTCAACAGTCCTATTCGTTGACACCCTATAGGGTGTGTGCTACCGTCGATTTCATGAAAAATGCTTATTATTCAGTAGGTTTTGAAGATTTTTGCGCCTTAACTACACAAGGAAACCTGGTGCCTATTTACCGAGAAATCTTGGCAGATTTTGATACTCCAGTTTCTGCATTTTCTAAAATCAACTCTGGGGCACATGCTTTTTTATTCGAAAGTATTGAAGGTGGAGAAAATTGGGCCCGTTACTCATTTTTAGGAAGCCAGCCTTCTGTGGCTTTTTGGGAAGACCAAGGGGAGGTTATTACCCAGAAAGGTCGCAAACAGTCTCGAGTCCCCTTGAAGGCCAATCCTTTGGATCATATTCAAGAAGCCATGGCTGAGTATCGACCGGTTTCTGTCCCAGGGCTTCCTCGATTTGTCGGCGGGGCGGTTGGATTTTTAGGCTATGATGTGGTGCGTTCATTTGAACCCATTCCTGCCTACCCGAAAGATCGACTCAACACGCCTCTGTTTGCGTTTTGTATTACAGATACTCTCCTTATTTTTGACAATGTCGCCCATACCATTAAAGTCGTGGTGAACGCACACATTACTTCCACCAAAAAGAACGATCTTCGGCAGACGTATCGAGGCGCCATTGCGAAAATTGAATCGATTATTACCAAATTGAATAAATCTCCACGGAAGCCAACATCTTCCAAACGACGAACCTCTCTCAAGTTTCGGTCAAATATGACCGCACCCGATTTTGAAAAAATGGTACTTCGGACCAAAGAATATATTCAAGCAGGTGATATCATTCAAGGCGTGATGTCACAACGGTGGCTCACCACAATTCGAACGAATCCTTTAGAAATTTATCGAGCTTTGCGTGTGATAAACCCTTCACCCTATATGTTTTACCTCCGGATTGCCGGCACGGAACTCATTGGAGCTTCCCCTGAAATATTGGTGCGCTGCGAAGACGGGAAAATTGTCGTACGGCCCATTGCCGGCACCCGACCTCGAGGGAAAACACCTGAAGAAGATCAACAATTTGAAGCCGACCTGCTGGCCGATCAAAAGGAATTAGCTGAACATATTATGCTCGTCGATTTGGGACGTAATGATGTGGGACGCGTGGCCACTACCGGGTCAGTCAATGTGGAACGGTTTATGACCATTGAACGCTATTCCCACGTCATGCATATTGTCTCTCAAGTCACCGGAGAATTAGCTCAAAACTCTTCCGCCTATGATGTCATGAAGGCCTGTTTCCCAGCTGGTACGCTATCCGGGGCGCCAAAGATTCGGGCTATGCAAATCATTGAAGAATTAGAACCCACTCGGCGTGGACCCTATGGGGGCGCCGTTGGATATTTTAGCTTTTCGGGAAATATGGATACCTGTATAAACATCCGAACAGTCGTTGCCCAAGGTAAACAGGCCTATATCCAAGCTGGTGCTGGCATCGTGGCAGATTCTGATCCAACCCGAGAATTTGAGGAAACACAAAACAAGGCTGGCGCGATGATGCGTGCTCTAGAAATGGCCGAACGCGGCTTAGAGTAATACAAGAGACCAAAAGACCGATACTTCTCCTCCCTTTTGTAAGGAGAGGATTAAAGGTGGGGTAGAAACTTTCAACCTCAACCGATTTTTTGATATGCAGCACTTTTTGAAATGATTTTAGTCATTGATAATTACGATTCCTTTACCTATAACCTCGTACAATATTTGGGGGAATTGGGGGCGGAGATTCATGTGGCTCGCAATGACAAAATTACCACTGAAGATATTGACCGGTTAGCGCCTGAGCAGCTCTTGATTTCGCCAGGGCCTTGCACTCCTCGAGAGGCAGGTATTTCAGTTGAGGCCATTAAAGAGTATGCAGGGAAACTTCCATTGTTAGGGGTTTGCCTTGGACATCAGTCATTAGCTTATGCGTTTGGCGGACAAATTGTGCAGGCAGATCGGCTCATGCATGGGAAAACCTCCATGGTCCACCATGATGACAAAACACTCTTTCAAGGCTTACCGAATCCGTTTGAAGCCACACGCTATCATTCGCTCATCGTGAACCGGGAAACGTTGCCAGCAGACTTCGAGGTCTCAGCAGAAACGGTAGAAGGTGAGATCATGGGACTTCGCCATCTTCCTACGGGTGCAGAAGGCGTACAATTTCATCCTGAATCTATTTTGACTAAGGCCGGGATGGACCTGCTGAAAAACTTTTTAGCACTCCCTTCTCCTATTCTTCATTAAATTGCCTACTGTAGTAGTTCTTGAATGAGATAACCCTCCTTATGAGCACGTTAAAAGACATTCTTGCTAAGCTCCCGGATCGGATAGATTTGACCGAGAAAGAAGCCCAAACGGCCATGCGCGAAATTATGAATGGAAATGCAACAGAGGCCCAAATCGCAGCCTATTTAATGGGGTTGCGCATGAAGGGGGAAACTATTGATGAGATAATTGGGTCAGTACGAGCCATGCGAGACTTTGCCATCCGTGTGCCGATCACCGATCCTCAAGTCGTCGATACCTGCGGGACGGGTGGCGATGGCAGTCAGACCTTTAATATTTCCACGGCATCAGCATTCATTGTGGCAGGTGCAGACATTACCGTGGCCAAACATGGGAACCGATCAGTTTCTTCCCGTTCAGGCAGTGCTGATGTGTTATCTGCTCTAGGGGTGAATATTGATCTCCCTCCAGAAAAAGTTGGCGACTGTATCAACGAAGTGGGCATTGGCTTTTTGTTTGCCCCGCTCTACCATGGGGCCATGAAACATTGCGCCAAACCCCGAGCGGAAATGGGCATTCGTACCTTGATGAATATTATGGGTCCCTTATCTAATCCGGCAGGTGCAACTATTCAGGTCCTAGGAGTCTATGATGCCACACTCACAGAAAAATTAGCACAAACCCTCATACGATTAGGGACTCAGCATTGTTTTGTGTTACATGGCATGGATGGATTAGACGAAATTTCACTCACAGGTCCAACGACAATTGCTGAAGGCAAAAAAGGACGGGTGGCAAGTTATGTGGTCAAACCTGAAGATTTTGGGCTACAACCCGTGGCTCCAAAAGAGCTGTTAGGTGGAACTCCTGAGGATAATGCCTCAATCATCCAAGATATTCTACGAGGAAGTCGCGGTCCTAAACGAGATATAGTCCTTATGAATGCCGCTCCAGCGTTGGTCGCCTGTAATAAAGCCACATCACTAAAAACTGCTTTTGACGAAGCTAGCCGGATTCTGGATAGTGGCGCCCCTTTTGAGAAACTGGAAAAACTTATTTCGTTTACCAAAGAACTTGCGGCATGATTCTTTCGCGAATTTTGGAACACAAAAAAGCAGAATTACGGCACAAACAAAGCCGCGGCTATTTGTCGTCCATGAAAACTCGAATTGCTGATCAACCCGCTCCGTTGGAATTTATCAACGCACTTGAAATAGGCCATACCGAAAAGGCTCCTGCACTCATCGCTGAGGTCAAAAAAGCATCTCCGAGTCAGGGACTCATGCGCCAGGACTTTCAAGAACAATTTGATCCGGTCCATATTGCCGCACAGTATCGTGATGCTGGCGCCCATGCTTTATCGGTTCTCACCGATCAGGAATTCTTTCAAGGCAGTTTAGAGTTCTTGGCATCCGTCAAAGATTCCATTCATCTGCCCACGCTCAATAAAGAATTTATGGTAGGGGACATCCAATTTTATGAGGCTCGTGCCCATGGAGCCGATTGCGTCTTATTGATTGTGGCCGGACTGGACCGCATCCAACTGGAAGATTTCTTCGTCCTTGCGACTGAACTCAGCCTCGATGTCCTCATTGAAACACATAATGAACAGGAATTGGACACCGTCCTTGAACGAATTCCAAAGGCTACGTTGATCGGTATCAATAATCGCGACCTTAAAACATTTTCCACGGATTTGGGTGTTACGGAACGATTAGCTAAACGGATTCCCGCAGATAAACTCATCGTCAGTGAAAGCGGCATTCATAAACGCGATGATGTCGTGAGAATATCCGACGCCGGTGCGAAGGCGATGCTGATTGGTGAATCTCTCCTCCGGGCTGACTCCATTGAGGAAAAAATTCAAGAATTGTGTCCTGCCACAACCACATCCCATGAGGAACACTCGGGAACTCGTTGGGTGTGATTACTCTCGTCACAATTGGTGCACTTGGAATTCTATTATTAACAATTCCATTTTAACCGACACGTCACACCCGCAAGAACATATCGCCTTAGATTCCCATTTCACGAAAATGACCGACATCTAAACCTTACCTCCATGCCCATCAAAATAAAAATCTGCGGGATCACCAATCACGAAGATGCTAGAGTTGCGGTCGAAGCCGGAGCCGATGCCTTGGGGTTTGTGTTTTATTCAAAAAGCCCACGTTGTATTGAGCCCGCTGTCGCTCAGCGAATCATTACCGAACTGCCTCCCTTTGTTCTTGCAGTTGGGGTTTTCGTGAATCATGACCCAACGGTTATTAGAACAATCTTTGATGAATGCGGCTTGGCCTTTGCCCAACTCCATGGCGATGAAACACCAACCTTTTGCGAATCACTCGGGAGACCCGTGTTGCGAGCTCTTCGTCTACGAGATCACAGCAGCTTACTGGCCTTCGCTGAATATAAAGGCCGGATGGGAATTAGAGGATTTGTCGTCGATGCCTTTTCAGCGGAAGCCTTTGGTGGAACAGGGCAAACAGTAGATTGGGCCTTAGCTTTCGAAGTCGCGCAAACTGTTCCCATTCTTCTAGCAGGAGGCCTCACGCCAAGTAATGTCCACAAAGCTATTCAACAGGTTCGACCTTATGGAGTAGATGTGAGCAGCGGAGTAGAAGAACAGCCCGGCAAAAAAGATCCCGAAAAAATTCAAGCATTTACTCGAGCAGTTCGCCTTGAGTGTTAACCAAATCATCGTTATACTTCCCTCTTTTTTATCTTTTGGCTGCCTACTTTTTCCATGGCTACATATCCAGATAAACATGGGCGCTTTGGGCAATTCGGAGGCATGTACGTTCCCGAAACCCTGATGCCCGCCATTCATGAACTTGACCACGCCTATCACAAGATCAAACGCGACAAACAGTTCCAGCAAGACTTTCAGACTTGTCTGAAAAATTTTGTGGGTCGCCCTACTCCTCTCTATTTTGCCGAACGTCTGACGAAAACCCTTGGTGGCGCCAAAATTTATCTTAAACGGGAAGACCTCTGTCATACCGGTGCGCATAAAATTAATAACACCGTAGGCCAAGCGTTACTGACGCGGCGCATGAAAAAAAAGCGTGTCATTGCCGAAACTGGAGCAGGGCAGCATGGTGTGGCCGTCGCAACAGTTGCGGCTATGTTTGGCCTCGAGGCAGAAATTTATATGGGCACAGAAGATATGGAACGTCAAGCCCTCAATGTGTTTCGTATGCGTTTGCTCGGCTCAACAGTGACAGGTGTGAATGCCGGCAGTCGCACATTGAAAGATGCCATCAGCGAAGCCATGCGAGATTGGACAACCAATGTGGCCACAACCCATTATCTTTTAGGATCGGTGCTGGGCGCCCATCCCTACCCCATGATGATTCGTGACTTTCAATCGGTCATTGGTTCAGAGGCGAGGAAACAGATTATGATGCAAACCGGTAGACTCCCTCATTGTCTGGTAGCCTGCGTGGGTGGAGGAAGCAATAGCATGGGACTTTTTTATCCTTTCGTGAAAGATAAGAAGGTGAAAATGATTGGTGTGGAAGCGGGGGGATATGGCATCAAAAGTGGCAAACATGCTGCTCGTTTTTCTGGAGGACGCCCTGGCGTCCTACATGGAACACTGACCTACCTTCTTCAAGATCAAGATGGGCAAGTGAATCTCACGCATTCCGTTTCTGCAGGCTTAGATTATCCTGCTGTGGGACCAGAGCATAGTTTTTATCATGACTCAGGTCGCATTCAGTATACCTCCGTGACCGATAAGGAAGCGCTTGCCGCCTTTGACTTACTCTCTAAAGAAGAAGGCATTATACCAGCACTAGAAAGCGCGCATGCTGTGGCAGAAGTGACGAAACTCGCCCCGACCATGAAAAAAAATCAAATTCTCTTAATGAATCTTTCCGGCCGGGGAGACAAAGATGTTCAACAAATTGCCCAGATGCGAGGCATCCCTCTCTAAAGCTTCCTCTCCTGTGTAAGGAGAGGACTGAGGTAAGATAGAGTTGCCAAATATCTTGTCTTGCTATTCAACCCACTACCATGAAAAATCGCATACAACAAACATTTGAATCGTTAGACCTCAAAGGGGAGAAAGCTCTTATCCCTTATATCATGGCTGGCGACCCATCCCTTCGTGTAACTGAATCCCTCGTGTTGACGTTAGCCGAAGGCGGAGCTGATCTCATTGAACTCGGTGTTCCATTTTCTGATCCTATAGCCGACGGCCCCGTCATACAACAAGCCGCCGAACGTGCACTCCAATCTGGAACCACACTCACAAAAATTTTGTCAACGGTACAATCTCTTCGAAAGAAAACTCAAGTCCCGCTCATCCTCATGGCTTATTACAATACTATTCTGGCCATGGGTTTACAAAAATTTTGTACAGCAGCTGTGAAGGTAGGAGTGGACGGCATAATTATCCCGGATCTTCCCCCTGAAGAATCTGATGCGCTCTATCAGGCCACCATGAAAGCGAGTGGCCCCATTATCATTTTTCTCTTAGCCCCAACCAGCACATCTCAACGACGCAAAGAAGTGATCACTCGAACGCATGGGTTTATTTATTATGTCTCGTTAACAGGCATTACCGGCGCACAAATTTCGGATTTCAGCCAAGTCAAAAAAAATGTGCAAGCCATCCAAAAAATGGCAAAAAAACCTGTTGTCGTTGGGTTCGGAATTTCCACACCTGAACAAGCGTACAATGTCTCCCAATTCGCAGACGGCGTGATTATCGGCAGCGCCCTCGTCCGCACTATTGCTGACCAGCACAACAAACCTTCTTTCCTCCAACATATCAATGAGACTATTCGCAATCTCAAATCCGCGATTTCGGCGCTCAAATAACACTGCTTAGCCTTACGTTTCTCCTATCTCGGCATCTAAATTCAAGCTTGTCGTAACCGTTACCTTCCCCACCCCATTAAAACGTAGCCTGCTCGATCAAAGTTAGTGCGAAGGACCACGCATGAGCTCGTGGAGATCTACTTACTCGGCGTGAATTCAAAGCATTCTATATAAAAAAGCTACGACATTCCAAAAGTCTGCGCTTTCTGCATCCGACAAGTAAGAAAAATCATTCATGTAATTTTGGTAATTTTCAGCGAATATAACGACTAGGCTGAGACATCATGCACGCAAAGAAAAGATCCAAAACTATTGAGCTCTCATCTCTCATAAGTTTTTTACTCCATTCAATAACCACTGTCATTACGAAGAAGGATGTCATGCTATTACAATTTTCTTTCTTTCAATTTATCTTCTTTATCATTATTAGTGTTTATTGTTTTCTATCTGCGACGCCCTCAGGCTTTTCGCAAAATTCAAATACCATCACTATTGAATGGGCACCAAATCTTGAAAAGGATTTGGCTGGGTATAAGGTTTACCAAGGCAAAAATCCAGGACAGTACGGATATTCCTCAAACGTAGGATTAGTAAATACCTATACCGTCTCAAATATTGATCCTACAATCACTACCTATTTTGCTGTAACAGCCTATGATAACGCTGGAAATGAAAGTGTTCCCTCATCCGAAGTTTTCAAAAAACCAACTCTCGCTTCTAGCTCCACTTTTTTTCAGCCACACAATCGCTCATTATTATTCTCGCAAGATTTTTTAAACACCAATCTAGCCGGGTGGCGAGTTGTCGATATAGGCACAATTGGTGGCCCTTCGACTTGGGACGCGACAACGGGGGCTTTAGTACAGCACAGCAACATTTTTGGAGGCTCAATTCGAAAAGAGACCTTGCCGAAACCTGGTAGCCAGCTAGTCTATGAAAAGGGAAGAACTTGGACAGATTATTCTCTGTCATTCAAATTACGGTCAGAGGACGATGATGCCCTTGGCGTCTTCATTCGATATCAGGATCCAGATAATTTCTATCGTTTGTCATGGGACCGTTCGCGCGAGTATCGGCGTATTATCAAGGCGGTCAACGGAGTCTATACAATACTTGCTGAGGATTCGACCCCTTATGTAACGGGACAGACCTACAAAGTAAATCTAGAAATCACAAAAACAAACTTACACCTACAAATTGATGGAACACCTGTATTTAACGTGAATGACGACAATCATACAGCCGGCACAATTGGTTTTTATAGTTGGGGCAATCAAGGAAGTTGGTTTGATGATATACAAGTAGAGTCTCGTTAAATCGCTTGAGGGCATAATTCCCGTTGCTTGCGGCGTAAGCTACCCAAGCTACTCGTGTGAGCGAGTACATTCATAATACCCCGTCCGCTTGCGACGGGGCTCATTTATTACATCCAAAATCTGCAGAAGATCCGTTCTTCTTTATTATTCGTAATAAATCAAAGAAATTTAATTTATTACATTAATTTATAGCCTGAGAATTCTCCTTCCACTATCTGTCACTTTCAATAGGGGCAAGAAAGCTAAAACTTAAGCAATAGTCCAACGAAATAAGAAGTTAGGCTTCTCCTACGCTTAACATTCAATTTTTTCCGGCCTCCAGGTAGCCCTTGCCGAGTACATCCAATGTCCACAAAGAATCTATAAAAACACTTTTGTTTTCAAGGAGTTTTAAATATTCCATGCAATGAATTGGTGGCACAATTCTTGGTTATTATTTCCCTTGCCAACCATACGCCTTATCAATTACCCAGGGGAAGTTCATGAATGATGCTGATTACCTAGATCCTGAAGACCAGGAAAAAGCTGTAGAAATTCGTATAGAGGACGTCATTTACCGATCCGATGAGAGTCCAGCTGTCGTATTAGCCATCAAACGAACCTGCTCTCTTAGCGGAGAATGTAAAACTGGCCATGTCACTTTAGGACAAGAAAACACCCTCCGTCTTTACCTCGAGACTTAATCACAATTTTTCTCTCTTGAGCTTGCTTCGTTTCCGTAGATACCCACGAGCTTACGCCGTATAACCCTTCAAATAAATATCCTCATGGCAAGACTACGGGGAATCGCAAGTTAAAGTTCGCTCGACGATACTTAGCAGGTAAAATCACATGATACCGTAAGACCGTAACATTATGACATTTATGAATATACTCCCTCACACGAGAAATTTACGCCGCAGGCAACGGGAAATACGTCCTCAAGGGATTTATATTGCGGTGGCCTGTTGAACTTATAGGCATTTGTCAAACCGCCTGCTTCACACGACTGATCCGACTCACCAATAGCTGTTCCTCGAAGCCATCGGCAGGAGTCAGAGGTGGTCCCGATTTTTTGAACACCTGAATGCTCGTCGATAAGTGGATGGCTCCTGGTTTAGTTAGGCCGCTTCTGTCTGCGGCTGTTTGCTACAATACTCCTGGTCCGGTGTCTGCCCACCCAGGCTCGAATGCGGCCGCCCGGTGTTATAAAATTGGAAATAACGATCTAAGCCTTCTCGGGCCGCCGCTACTGACTCATAGGCTTGAAGGTAGACTTCTTCGTATTTGCCCGATCGCCAGAGTCGTTCCACGAAAATGTTATCGCGCCAGGCCCCTCGCCCGTCCATACTGAGGCGAATCCCTTGGGCCTTGATGAAGCCCGTAAACGCCTGACTCGTAAACTGACTACCTTGATCCGTATTCATGATGGCAGGTTTCCCATAACGACTGCAGGCCTCCTCAACGACGTCAAGGCAAAACTGAACATCCATGGTGATGGACACCCGCCAGGCCAGGACTCGGCGGGTATACCAGTCAACGACCGCCACCAGATACACAAATCCCTTTGCCAGGGGGATGTACGTGATATCCATGGCCCAGACCTGATTGGCACGAGTGATCGCCAAGCCCCGTAACAAATACGGATACACCTTGTGGGTTGGGTGCCGCTGTGTCGTCCGTGGACGGCGATAGAGCGCTTCCAAGCCCATCCGCCGCATCAGCGTGGCTACATGCTTCCTCCCAATTGGCCAGTCTTCCTGTCGCAAGCGATCTCGGAGCATCCGGGCCCCAGCAAAGGGCCAGGCCAGATGCAACTGATCAATCCGGTTCATGAGCTGCTGATCCTCCTCCGAGATCGGCTTAGGCTGATAATAGAGACAGCCGCGACTCACTCCTAAGGCCTTGGCTTGTTTCGTCATGGATAACTGATGCGTGCGGTCAATCATCGCTTTGCGCTCAGCACGCCCGCGTTGGTGAGCGCCGTTTCTAAAAAATCATTCTCTAACGTTAACTCGCCAATTTTGGCATGAAGCTTGTTCACGTCAACAGGAGGCGGTGACGATTCTCCGCCCTCAAACACGCCTACCGCTCGTTCCAGTAGCAGGGTCTTCCATTGGGTGATCTGATTCGGATGCACATCGAACCGTTGGGCCAATTCGGCCACCGTCTGTTCACCTTTGATGGCAGCCAGCGCTACTTTCAATTTAAAGGCAGGGGAATGGGTCCGCCGTGGTCGTCTGCTCATACTACGCTCCTTTCTTCAGTGGCATCATCATGCCACTTTTTGCAGAGCGTATCCACTTATCGGCTTGTTCAGATTCTTGGGGCCACCTCTCTCAGAGGCACACCCACATGTTTCTCAACGGTCGAAGAAAAGAACCTGGGATATCACAATAACTCCTGAAACAAACTTCCACATCCTCGTGTCATTATAAAAACCTCATTACCAAAAAGTCCCCCGCTTCCAGCGGGGAGCGCTTTCACCCACGGGCTTACGCCACGTGGTCCTCAGCGCTGGTTTTGATAGGCACTGGAAAGCGACTTCACAAGAGTCAATACAGAATTACATATATCAACCTAAGCATATATTCATTGCAACCGAATTAATTTAACGAAAGAACTTTTCCCCTTCCATAAATGCCGCATGCTACTTTGCGTTGACCATCGTACACTTACTAGGTTCTAGTATGCCTTCGTTTTTTCTTGAACATTAAGACATGAGCAAGAAGACATCATTGTTCACCGAAGAGAGTTAAAGACTTTCATGTCAAAAATACATCCTTGCCTCAACGTATCTTCTCAAAGAAAATAATTCAGAAAGCCGGTTTCCCTTTTTGGGCACAAAGTGCAACGCATGAAAAACTATTCGCTTAAAGAAATAAAAAAGAAATCGCATAGCCTCTTAGGGAAGATCTCTGGAACGCAAACCTCCATTTTTCGAGAGACGCAGCGTCAATTGGAAAGAGTGCAACGTTCTCTCTCCGAGAAGGATTATACCGATATCACACTGACGAGACCCATAAAGAAATATGCCTTCGTATTTGTATGCCAAGAAGGAAAGATTGAATACGGCTCTCTGCTCCTGGCTGCCTCTTTAAAACGATTCTTACAATGTGATTATGAACTGATTGCGGCCGTTCCATCTCCGACAAACATCATGGGCACCCCCAACAAGATCACAATACAAGTGTTAGAAGAAATGGGCGTTCGTATTGTGAATATCCACAACACAATGGTCTCTCAAGATCAGAAGTCTAAAAGATATCTGATTACGAATAAAATGTATTGTTTAACCATCCCAACGTCTGCCGATAAATTAGTCTTTCTAGATAGCAATATTATTTGGAAAAAACCATTTTCCGGAGACTCTCGTCTCTGCTTGCCCATTAATATTAGGAAAGCTGCACCTTCTGATAATCTGGCTTTAAACGGAAAGTGGCAAAAAATGTTTGATACACTAGGGATTACGATGTCATTAATTAGAATACGGACAGAACATCCAGAAGGCACGTGTTACTCCCCTCCCAGTTTCAATTCGGCGTTTATTGCGATAAAGCCGGAATTCGCTGTAGACCTTAGCCACCATTGGTTTGAATGTTGGCATGCATTAAATAGGTCAGGGTTGCTGAAACATCACCCCTACCGTATAAGCCAATTTGCCCTCACGTTAGCCGTGCATAAAATGAACGTGCCATATGAAATGATTGAAAGAGAATGGATTTATGACTATTACTTTAAATATCGAAAGCCGGAGCACATTCAGATGCATGAAGAGATAAATGTGCTCGCCAACTCGTTGGTGGAGGAGTACCCCGAAATTGCGAAAGCCTTAAGAAATGAATGGCCGTGTTTTCTCAATAATAAAATTTCAACTTCAACATACACTTTTCTCATCGCCTTAGTCAGCCAACGCATCAGCCAACAAGCCCACGCTGGTCGCAAAATACGTGGATCGATTCCATTTCATAATAACCCGATAATTGTCATACACCAGATATGCAGGTCCGCCTGCCCCATCAGGCAAAACAATGGAACCTTTGATCGGCACCACCGGAAGGTTGCGCCCATCAGCGCGACGAACACCGGCTGCCTGCCAAACATGAAGGGGTTTCTTAATGTTTAGACTCGCCTGTTTGGCCTTAAACTCGTTCGGAAGGCGAACCTGCCGCCCCCAAATACGTTTTCTCTGCCAACCTGATTGGGCCAGATAATTCGCCGCCGAGGCAAAGACATCGGCAGGTGTGGTCCAAATATCTTTGCGTCCATCCCCATCATGATCCACCGCTAAACGCAAAAAACTCGAAGGCATAAACTGGCATTGCCCCATCGCCCCAGCCCAGGATCCCTTCATGGCCTGCAAAGAAATATGACGATCTTCTAAAATTCGAAAGGCAGCCAGAAGCTCGGTACGAAAATACTGGCTCCGTCGTCCATCAAAGGCTAATGTCGCCAGTGCCTCCACAATCGAGTAGCCTCCCATATTTTTCCCATAAAAGGTTTCAATACCCCACAAGGCCACGATAAACCGTGGCTGCACGCCATAGTGCTGTCCGATATCCTGCAACAACTGACGATGTTGCCGCATCATCTGCCGCCCCCGCTGAATTCGTTGGGCGGACACAATCCGTTTTCGATAGTCCACAAAGGTCATCGTAGATTCCGGCTGTTTGCGGTCCAGTTCCAACACCCGAGAAATCGGCGAAACACCGTCAAATGCTTGATTTAGTAGGGGTGAGGAAATTCCAATCCCTATGGCATCGGTTTTAAATTTTTCAACCCATTTATCAAAATTGCTTTCACCCAATACCGTCGAAGGTAACACCAATAGACATATACCCGCAAAAAACTGAAATCGCATTGACCCTTATCCTTCCTTTAAGATGGTAGGCTTTAAATTCCCCACGAATACAACTCTTTATTTTACTACGAATCACCCTAGAAACTAGAATGACCTGGTCAAGTTATTTAGGACACCCCAGTTAAGCTACGTTTTTCATGGTCACCCATTGGTGTTCAAAGTCATTTGGACTGATGTAGCCCAGATATGAATGCAACCGAAAACGGTTATAAAACATGGTGATGTAATTCAACACATCTTGTTGGGCTTCATAACGGGTCTGGTAGTTAGCCCACTGTACGCGTTCTTGTTTCAACGACCCAAAGAAACTCTCAACAACGGCATTATGACTCCTCGCCGCTTCGGCTCGCGTATAATGTTGTTCTGTGATCAGACTGACTGCATCCAATTTGAATTCTTTAGAATACCTCTTTCGTGTTGTCATTTCCGCCTCCTCAGTTAAGTGCATAGTCTCTTAACTGAGCTGTCCCGATTCAGTAAACCACGTCAGGTGATTATGGACTGACGTTCGCGACGAGAGCTGGCCTGGCGGACTTCCAATACGGTGGACTCCGCGGCTTGTGTGGAGGCCCTGCAAGAAGCCCTTGAGAGGTATGGAGCGCCTGAGATTTTCACCACGGCTCAAGGTGCTCAAGACGCCAGCGAGGCCTTCACCTCAGTGCTCGAAGCTCAAGGAGTGCAGATGAGTATGGATGGCAAAGGCCGGTGGGTGGATACTGTCTTTGTCGAACGCCGGTGGCGCAGCGTGAAATACGGAGCTGTGTATCTATGCGCCTATGAAACCCCAGCGGCGTTGCAGGCTGGCCTGACGAGCTCTTTCAGATGCTATAACAGCGAACGCCGCCCTCAGGCATTGAACCGACAAACACCCAAGGCCGTCTAGTGTACTGATCTCAAGACGAGGCAGGTGGCATAAGGAAAGGCAGAAATTTCACTAAAATGAACGTTTCCTCCCCGCCCTTTGGGCGGGGAGGAAACATTCAGCCGGCCGCGGCGGCCGGACCAGGTTGTGATACCATGGGGCCATGCCCGCCAAACGCACAAGCTATGCGGTTTATGATACGAAATATCATCTGGTTTGGGCTCCGAAATACCGGCGGTGGATAGTTCGAGAGGATATCCGACGACGTCTTGAGCAGTTGTTTCGTCAGATTGCAGAGGATTGTAACTTTGAGTTGGTTGAATGAGAAGTGGCGAAGAAGCATGTGCATGTTTAAGTGGTGGGGATTTTCAAACGTCTTTCAGCCAGTCAGGCAGTCAGGTGTTCAGGGAGTATCCAGAGCTGAAAAAGCATTGGCGGAAGCGAGAATTTTGGGAAGATGGGTATTGTGTTCGGACCGTGGGGGATGCGGTCACGGCAGCGGTGGTGGAACGTTATATTCGATACCATAGACATGAAGAACATGAAGCGAAACAACTGAAGTTGTTTTAGAGGATTTGGAAAGCCTCGCCCTTTGGGCGGAGAACTTTACTTAGCGCCTTGTCCAAGAATTAGGGTCCACTACTTGTTTCGCTCAATCCTGTGCACTTCTGTTTTCGATTGTACCAAGGGCACGAGATCTCCCACGGTTTTAGGATAGACCTCCCCATCCTCGGCAGCCAGCCCAGTGCTGCATCCGTGTGATTAGGCGCTGGCCGGTAGCGAAAGCACGCTCCCCGCATTCCCAATCCACGATCGGCCCTATCTCACGACAATACATACGCCAAATCCAGAGCTTGGGGGACGATTTTTCAGAAAATGCCACATCTGACCTAACTCAACGCCCACGACGGTGGTGCGAGGCTGAGGTTGGGACAGTGCATTTTGGTAAAAGTCCGCACTCATTTCAGGAATGCCGGCATCGACACCTGAAGCAGATTGGCCATGGTATGCAAGGACACCCTATGGCCAGAGAGGGGGCACAGCCAGGAGTTTCACCGTGAGGGGCTATCTCCTTCGTGGGGCTGCGGATGTATTGACAATCAACAGGCGCGACACAAATACCGTTGACTGCCTTGAACTAACCCAGCCTTGACTCGTTGGATCCTCTGGTACTTTGGTCAGCACAGTATTTGGGCCTCATCAGAGTGAAACTTTCAATCGGCAGCATAGGTATTCTATCCTAGTAAAAATAATTATTTGACTAATGCGTTCCTTTATTTTTAAGCAAAATAGATTCTGCCAGGGCCAAATCCTCAGGGGTATCAATGCGTAGAGACTCATATTTTGTCTCCCACACCATAATGGGCAACCCATGCTCTAACGCGCGAAGTTGCTCTAACTTTTCAGCATCTTCAAGAAAACCACTGGGTAATTGGCTGAACTGCTGCAAGACGGTTTTTTGAAAAATGTAGACCCCCAGATGCATCCAAGTTGAATCCTTTGTTTCAGATGGAATCCCATCCCGCCAACAAGGAATGGCACTTCGGGAAAAATATAATGCCCGTCCTTGTTGGTCTGTGACAACCTTTACAATCGATGGATTATTTCGGTCTCCAGCCCGAAGCGTTCTTTTTAATGTACCAATTTGGTAATCTGTTTTGACAAATGGCTGAATAAGGTTATCCAGTAATTCAGGATGGAGAAGCACTTCATCTGCTTGGAGATTGACTACCCAATCATAGGTTAATTGAGAAGCCACTTTTGCTACTCGATCGGTTCCGGTCCTGCACGGTTCCGTAACTAGACAGACTTCCCCTCCGAAACCTTTGACTGTTTCGAGTATAGCCTCATTGTCGGTCACCACCAAAATTTGTCCTACAGAAGAGATAGGCTGGACCGCTTCGTAAACATGTTGGATTAAGGGTTTCCCTCCCAATGTAGCCAGCGGTTTGCCGGGAAACCTTGATGAACCCTGACGGGCCGGAATGCAGACACTGACTATGGAATCACCCGTGGTCATGAGTTAAAACATCATGTAGTTGTGAGCGAGTCACAGTTGCCGTCCCGACCATCCCAACCACAATGCCTGCAGCCTGGTTGGCCAGTAATGCTGCATCTGAAATAGAGGCTTTGGCGCTTAATGCTAAGGCTAATGTGCTTACAACTGTATCGCCTGCTCCAGTAACATCATAGACTTGACGAGCTACAGCGGGAATGGTCCAGGAGCAACCATTTTGCTCAAAAATGCTCATCCCTTCCTCCCCTCTTGTAATGACAACGGCATCACATTGTAAATGCTGCTGGAGTACTTGGCCGATCTGTGCAATGGGAACCTGTTGAGTCGAAAGAAAACCGGCACCCTGTTTGGCTTCGAGGTAATTCGGTGTAATAACAGAGGCACCTTGGTAATACGACATATGCTCAACCTTTGGATCCACAATAATTGGGACACCAGTGGGACGCACTCGTTTCTGAATATGGTGCATCAAGTCTTCTGTGATCAGACCTTTGGCATAATCTGAAATTACGATACAAGATAGATCATGAAGGCGAGAATCAATATGCCGGATAATTTTTCGTTTCAGGCTCTGTGAAATCGGTTCGCGTTGTTCAACATCAAACCGGACAATTTGTTGGTTATGGGCAATGACACGAGTCTTTTTAATGGTTGGCCGACTTTTATCAATAAAAATCCCGGGAACCGGATTGGACACTTGCCGCACATCTTTCAGCACCTGTTTCCCGTATGGATCGTCCCCAATGACGCCACAAAGTTCCGCCTGCCCTCCTAAGGTGATGATATTATGATAGACGTTTGCTGCACCTCCCATTCTATAGGATTCGGAATTCACATGTACCACAGGGACAGGAGCTTCAGGAGAGACACGATTCACAGATCCCCAAATATAATGATCGAGAATCAGATCTCCAATGACGAGAATTTTGGTTCGTGAGAATCGGCGTAGATAGGTTTTAAGTTGGTGAGGAGTTATTGCTGGGACGGTGGAAGATATATTCATTCAAATGCACATTGCAGAAAGAAAAGTAACCTGTTTAGGGCCTATCAGTAGCTTACTCAATGCTTTTTCCAATTCGATTCCAACGAATCCAATCCGTCCATGCTCCACGCCCATTCCATGACCAGTACACTAAAAAGGCGCGGCCTTTTATTTTATCCATTTTCACAAAACCCCAAAAGCGACTATCTAGGCTTTGGTCTCGATTGTCGCCCATAACAAAATAGGACTCTGCTGGGACCGTGATAGGGCCAAAATTATCTCGCGGACTGATGCGGTGATCAAAAATTCCAGCTTCAACACGCTGTGTAAATTCTTTGTCATCAAAGGGTATCCCATTGATAATAATATTTTTATTTTGAATTTCGATAACATCTCCAGGCGTTCCAATAACGCGTTTAATGAAATCCTTATTTTCATCCTCAGGATATCGAAACACAATGACATCCCCACGTTGAGGAGAGTCAAATTTCATTAGGGTTGTGGAGGAGAAACAAGTAACTGGAGGCAACTCTATTTGAAATTCACAGTCTTTTGGTAATTGAAAACCATAGGCTAATTTTGACACAAGAATATGATCCCCAATCAATAGGGTCGGGATCATGGAGCCAGAAGGTATTTTAAAGGCTTGAACCACAAACACTCTGATGGTTAAGGCCAGAATAATGGCAATAACTAGAGCTTCGGCATATTCCCGAATAATAGATTTTGTTGAAGGAGTGCTATGAGATGTTACAGGCGTTTCAGAACCAGAGTTCTCAATGCGTGAATCTGATGAATCCGTGGATGATGGCTCTTGCTGTGACATCGACTTCTTAACTCGGATCCGTTTTGAGAATGGCTAGAAAAGCTTCTTGAGGGACTTCTACCCTACCGATTTGTTTCATTCGTTTTTTCCCTTCTTTTTGCTTTTCCCAAAGTTTACGTTTTCTGGAAATATCCCCACCATAACATTTGGCCGTTACATTTTTCTTCATGGCCCCAATCGTTTCTCGAGCAACTACTCGCTTGCCAATTGCCGCCTGAATGGCAATTTCAAACATTTGCTTGGGAATCAATTCCTTCATTTTTTCCGCTAATTGGCGTCCTCGACTGGTGACTTTCTCCTTGTGGGCAATAATAGATAAGGCATCGACGGTCTCGCCATTGAGTAACAAATCAAGTTTTTCTAATTCAGATTTTCGATAACCTACGAGTTCATAGTCCAAAGAGGCATAACCTTGGGTGCGCGACTTCAAACGATCATAAAAGTCTAACACAATTTCATTTAAAGGCAGCTCGTATTCTAACATTGCTCGAGTAGGGTCCAGGTAGTTCAGCCCAACCTGAATACCTCGCCGTTCTTGGCATAATTGAAGAATACCCCCAATATATCGTTCTGGGACAATGATTGTGGCTTTAATGAATGGTTCTTCAATATAGTCAATCTTGGACGGGTCAGGAAGTTTAGAAGGATTATCAATATCAATCATTTCCCCAGCAATCGAATGCACTCGATAGACCACGGTGGGCGCGGTACTAATTAGGTCCAATCCATACTCTCGCTCCAAGCGCTCACGGACTATTTCCATATGGAGCAACCCCAAAAATCCACAGCGGAATCCAAATCCCAATGCCAGCGAAGTTTCCGGTTCATATCCAAAGGAGGAATCATTAAGTTGTAATTTTTCCAACGAATCTCGAAGATCTTCAAATTTTGAGGTATCAGTTGTATACAGACCACAAAAGACGACTGGTTTAACATCTCGGTATCCAGGCAAGGGTTCGGGTGTGGGTTTCTTGGCATCAGTTATCGTATCCCCAATTTTGGTGTCCGAAAGTTCTTTCATGCCTGCGCAAATATATCCCACCTCACCTGGGCCCAGTTGCGGTACTTTAGTGCGCTTTGGCAGAAACATCCCAACTTCCAAGACTTCAAAGTCTTGTCCTGACGACATCATTTTGATCATCATATTGGGTCGAATCGTTCCATTCATAACCCGCAACAGCACAATGGCGCCTTGGTAATTATCAAACCAAGAGTCAAAAATTAATGCCTTTAAGGGTTCGTTAACTGATCCGGTTGGTGGAGGAATTATATTCACCAAACCTTCGAGGACTTCTTGAACTCCATGCCCGTTCTTTGCACTCACCGGAAAGGCGTTATGTTCGGTCAAACCCAACACATCACGAATCTGTGTTTGCACTCCTTCAACATCCGCGCTGGGTAAATCAATTTTATTGATAACAGGAATGATGACCAAATCGTTGGCAATTGCCAAATAGGCATTGGCAATGGTCTGCGCTTCAACCCCTTGTGTGGCATCAATCAACAAAAGCGCTCCCTCACATGCGGCTAGACTCCTGGAGACTTCATAGGCAAAATCGACATGTCCAGGTGTATCAATGAGGTTAAAGAGATATTCTTCCCCTTTTGAGGAATGAAATTGAGTGGTCACGGCATGAGCTTTTATGGTAATGCCTCGTTCCCGCTCTAAGTCCATATCATCCAGATACTGGGCGCGAATTTCACGGTGAGAGACCGCACCGGTTATTTCCAGAAACCGGTCGGCCAAGGTTGATTTCCCGTGGTCAATATGGGCGATGATGGAGAAATTTCGTATGTGGGTTTGCGGGAAAGTCTTACGCATACGAACTGTCAGTGATTGTAGAGAGGGTCTAAAAGGTTGTCAAAATTTATCATGTTTTTCTGCGCGTTTTAAGGGAAATGCCAAAGAAATCTAGCCCATCAGTCAAGCAATTGAAAAAGGATGCGATTTCCTACATCTGGCATCCCTTTACGCAAATGCAGGAATGGGAGCAACAAGACCCCCTTCTTATTCGTCGAGGAAAAGGGACTTTACTGTACGACATTGACGGCAATGCCTATTTGGATGGGACATCCTCTATATGGGTCAATCTTCATGGCCATCGTCATCCTGCCATTGATAAAGCCATTCGCGAGCAACTCTCTCGCGTGGCCCATTCTACTCTGTTAGGCGCCTCTCATCCCTTGGCCATCCAGCTTGCCAAAGCCCTCATTACCCTTTCACCGAATGGACTGAACAAAGTGTTTTTTTCTGATGATGGGTCAACTGCCGTGGAAATTGCTCTCAAAATGGCGATCCAATATTGGCAGCAATGTTCATCTCCGCAACCACAAAAAACACAGTTTATTCATCTTGGCTTATCCTATCACGGAGATACGGTTGGGGGGATGAGTTTGAGTGGCATTGAATTGTTTCACCAGCCCTTTTCTGCGCTTCTCTTTCCCGGCCGGCATCAGGTTGATGGCCCCTACTGTTATCGGTGTCCACTTAATTTACAATTTCCCCAATGTCAGATGGCTTGTATTGATCCGCTGGAATCGATGCTTCAAAAGCATCATCACAAAATGGCTGGAGTTATTGTTGAACCTATGGTGCAAGGTGTGGCTGGACTCATTCCTTCCCCACCAGGTTATCTGCAACGAGTTCGTGAATTGTGCCAGCATTATCAGGTTTTATTCATTGCTGATGAAGTTGCCACTGGATTTGGAAGGACTGGGCGCATGTTTGCTTGTGAACATGAATCCGTTCATCCAGATATCATGGCCATCGCTAAGGGCTTGACTGGAGGCTATCTCCCCTTAGCCGCCACATTAACAACTGACGAAATTTATTCAGCATTTTTAGGGGCTCCCCATGAAGGAAAAACATTTTTCCATGGTCATAGTTACACCGGAAATCCTTTAGGATGTGCGGCAGCCTTAGCCAACCTTTCGATCTTTAAAACTGAACGTACGCTCACCAAAGTCCAATGCCGTGTTCCAAAACTTGCGGCCATGTTGACCCACCTTTCTGCTGATCCATGGGTTGGAGACATCCGGCAATGCGGGTATATGGTAGGGATCGAGTTAGTTCAACAGAAAGATAATAAAAAACCGTTTCCTCTGACTGACCGGATCGGGCATCAGGTGGGAGTCGCCGCGAAAACGCTGGGCCTTCTCATCCGACCTATTGGCAATACGATGATCTTGATGCCACCTCTTTCTTCAACCGTTAAAGAATTACAGCAAATGGTTGACATTCTTACTCTTGCAATTTCAATTGTCCGGACATCAAATTATAAACACTCAGACAAGCATGTTAGGGGAAAATGTAAGCCTTAGATTAATTCAACTTTTTGCCCAATGCGTAAACCACAGCGATCTACTGCTCGGCCTTGTTTGACAAAAATTTCAAGATGCCCATTACTATTGATTAATATCTCTGGCAGTCCGGTCGCCCCCTCTCCATAATAAGTTTTGAGGCCTCGAATACTCAAATCACCTATGGTAAGGCCTGCGCATTCTTGTTTGGTGACTGATCGAAATGTGTCCATATCTGTCGAAGTGATATTCGTGATGGCATTTCCAAAATGATCAATATACATAATACGCCCTTCAAGCACCCGATTATTCATTTTTGGAGCTTCATCAGGTAAGGTCACATAATCATAAATTAACCGCCCGTACGAACCCGGGCTTTGACCTTTCGTGAGCCATGCGGCTGAGGGAGCAAACAAATCTCGTCCATCAAATGTGACGCCTTCCGAGTCTAACCGATACTGTTTATTCTCAATTTCACGGACTTCTACTGATGTCTCCTCTTGAAAGATATAACTCAATACCCCATTGTCAGGAGCCAAAAAGAAATAGCGTGAAGTAGAAACAAGAATGGCTCGACGGTCACTACCCACATCTGGATCAACAACGATCACATGGACCGTACCATCAGGATAATATTCATAACACGACTTTAAGAAAAATGCCGCTTGTTCAATGCCATGGGCGGGAATGCCATGTGTAAGATCAATGATACGAATTTGAGAGTTAATGCCGAGCATAACGCCTTTCATGCTTGGGACAAAATAATCTGTTTCACCAAAGTCAGTTAAAAGGGTCACAAGCGAAATTGCTGATGGCATTAGTCTTGTTCCTCAAAACAAATGGATTGGATTTCATATTCAATCAATCCAGCTGGTCGCTGCACTTCCACAATATCCCCCACCCGATGCCCAATGAGTGCTCGTCCTATAGGAGATTGCACCGAAATCGATCCATTTTTCAGGTCAGCTTCATCTTGCCCTACTAAGGTATAGCGTTTTTCTTCTTCCGTTTCCATATTTAATAAGGTGACCGTCACACCAAAGACCACTGTTTCGCTGGGCCCACTTGAGATTTCAACTACTTGAGCACTCCCCAGCTTATGTTCTAATTCTGCCATTCGGGTACTCAAAAATTGTTGATGTTCTTTTGCCGCTTTATACTCGGCATTTTCCTTTAAATCGCCATGCTCTCGAGCTTCGGTAATGGCTTGAATATTCTTAGGCCGTTCCTCTCGCCTCAATCGTGTAAGTTCAGCTTGTAAGGCATCATACCCTTTTTTTGTCATAGGAATTTTCATCATTAACCACTCCGACGATAAATAATAATACGGCTAATTAGGTGGAGCTTATGGGTAAATATTTTATACATGGGCTGGATGATATTCCTGTAAGCTTTTCACTGTCATCTTTGATTGTTTCATGGCTTCAATTCCTAAAACCGCTGCTTGAGCGCCTTGCATGGTGGTGAAATAAGGAATTCCTCCAAACACCGCAGCTGTTCGAATTGGAGCCGAATCTTTTTGGGATGTTTTATCGCCCACAGTATTAATGACCATAGCGAATTCTTTATTTTTTAATAAATCTCCGACATGAGGCCGTCCCTCATTGACCTTGTTGACGGTTTGTACCGTTATGCCATGTTTTTGTAAAAATAAGGCGGTCCCCTTTGTCGCAGTGATGGAAAGCCCTAGATTTGTCAGACATTGCGCTAACCCCAGAGCGGAGGGTTTATCAACATCTTTTACGCTTAAAAAAGCAGTGCCGCTCAATGGCATAGACATGCCCGTTGCAGCTTGAGATTTAGCAAAGGCCCATCCAAAACTTTGGTCAATGCCCATCACTTCTCCCGTAGATCGCATTTCGGGACCCAATAAGACATCAGAAACCCCTAATTTGGTAAATGGAAAGACCGCCTCTTTTATGGCGATATGTGAGCATTTTGGTATCTGAAGAAAGTCTAAATCTTGTAACGTTCGTCCAGCCATAACTTTCATAGCTAATTTTGCCAGTGGTATGCCAAGAGTTTTACTCACAAATGGCACCGTTCGAGAAGCTCGAGGATTCACTTCCAGAATATACACTTGATCGTCTTTGACGGCATATTGAATATTCATAAGCCCAATGACTTGGAGTTCTTTTGCTAAAAGAGTGGTTTGCGTTCTGATATTCTCAATAATATTTAAGGGAAGGGAATGAGGAGGCAGAGAACAGGCCGAGTCTCCGGAATGAATGCCCGCCATTTCTACATGTTCCATAATGCCGACTACAACCACATCCCTTCCATCAGAAATGGCATCCACATCTACTTCAACAGCATCCTCTAAATAATCATCAACGAGTAAGGGATGTGCCCCCAAATCAAAAGACATGTGTTCGAGATAATGATCAAGGGAGTCGGCATCATAAATAATTTGCATGGCTCGTCCACCTAATACATACGAGGGGCGAACCATGATCGGGTACCCAATATTCACAGCGATGATATGCGCTTCATGGGCAGAATGCGCCATCCCGTTTTTGGGCTGTTGTAGCTGTAATTCCGTTAACATATCGCTAAATCGTTTTCGGTCTTCGGCTCGGTCAATGGCATCTGGTTGAGTGCCAAGAATGGTAACACCTTGTTGTGACAGGGGTACGGCAAGCTTAAGAGGTGTTTGTCCTCCGAATTGCACAACGATACCGTGGGGTTGTTCAATCTGGATAATTCGCAGGACTTCTTCTTTGGTTAAGGGTTCAAAATACAGTCGATCAGAAATATCGTAGTCAGTGCTGACTGTTTCAGGATTGCAATTGACCATAATGGTTTCTATGCCTTCTTCACGTAACGCCATGGCCGCATGGACACAACAATAGTCAAATTCAATCCCTTGGCCAATCCGATTGGGCCCCCCGCCTAAAACGATAACTTTTTTCTTTTGTGTCGCTTGCGACTCACATTGTGATCCAGAGGAGGAATATAGGTATGGTGTATGGGCTTCAAACTCCCCTCCACAGGTATCGACCCGCTTAAAGACGGTCAGGGAGTCGTTCCCAGTATCTTGCCGACTCTGGCGGATCCAATCTTCATGACATCCAATCAATTGAGCAAGTCGTTGATCAGAAAACCCCATGCCTTTAGCACGTTGAAGAAGTGAAAGGACTGGGAAAGGCAAATTCATAGAATTCTGGGGTCCAGCGCTGCTTCCAAGATAGGATTTACAGGTGCTCACCCATTCGGCTTCAAAGACAATGATTTGGTAGATCTCATCTAAAAACCACGGATCAATTTTTGTCCGTTCATAGAGATCTTCCACAGACATTCCGATTCTGAAGGCATCTGCAACATGCCAGAGTCGATCAGCCGTGGGTATGCGTAAAGCCGTGAGAATATCGTCTGCCTGGCGATGAGAGTCTTTGGAGAATTCGTGTTTCCCCTCAAGCCCATGTAAGGACATGAACCCGTACCGGTCGGTTTCTAGTGAACGAACAGCCTTTTGTAAGGCTTCCTTGAACGTACCTCCTAATGCCATGGCTTCGCCAACTGATTTCATATGGGTAGTGAGTGTGCGATCAATGCCTTCGAACTTTTCAAAGGTAAATCGAGGGATTTTGACGACGACATAATCAATCGTGGGCTCAAAACAGGCCTTGGTGACTTGCGTAATGTCATTAGGAATTTCGTCTAAGGTATACCCTACTGCCAATTTCGCTGCAATTTTAGCAATAGGAAACCCAGTGGCTTTTGAAGCCAGCGCAGAACTTCGAGAGACTCGAGGATTCATTTCGATAACAATAAGCTCCCCTGTATCCGGATTGACGGCAAATTGAATATTTGACCCACCAGTATCGACACCAATTTCACGAATTACCCGTATCGCTGCATCACGCATATACTGATATTCTTTATCCGATAACGTCATTGCCGGCGCGACTGTGATACTGTCTCCTGTATGCACTCCCATCGGATCTATGTTCTCTATTGGACAGACAATGACTACATTGTCATTGGAATCACGCATGACTTCTAATTCATATTCTTTCCAGCCTAGCAGGGACTTTTCTACAAGGGCCTGCCCTACAGGGCTCGTGACAAGGGCCCAATCAATATACCGATTAAATTCTTCTCGATTATAAGCAATATTTCCCCCTGCTCCACCAAGCGTGAAGGAAGGGCGGACGATGGCTGGAAATCCAATCTTTTCAATAAGCTGTTGGGCTTCTTCTCGTGAATGAATCGAACCACTTGCCGCAGTTTTTAGACCAATTTGTTCCATAGCCTGTTTGAAAAGCTCTCGATCTTCGGCTTTTTGAATGGAGGCATATGATGCGCCAATAAGCAAGACACCATATTTGTCCAGGATGCCTTTTTCTACCAGTTCAACCGTGACATTCAATGCGGTTTGACCACCCATGGTGGGTAAGAGGGCATCAGGACGATCTCGTTCAAGAATGGCTTCCACAACTTCAGCCGTAATGGGTTCAACGTAGGTGCGATCAGCAAGATCTGGATCGGTCATAATCGTCGCAGGATTGCTGTTGAGCAGGACAACTTCATAGCCTTCTTCTTTAAGCGCACGACAAGCTTGGGTTCCGGAATAATCAAACTCACAACCCTGACCAATCACAATAGGGCCAGATCCTATAATGCAAATGCGATGAATAGCAGAATTTTTAGGCATACAATTAATCTCAGCAACACCACCAAATATTATAACGGAGATCCTTCTGCGTGCTCAGAAGGTGGATCAGATAATTCAGGGCGATAAAATTTCATTGCTTGAGGAATCCACGCCTCAATCTGATCAATACGTGTCACATCGGACGGATGTGTCGATAAAAACTCCGGAACGGCATTTTGACTGCGGAAACAAAATTTCCCAATCATTTTTCTCGGGCATCCACTCATTCGTTCCCAAAAAGGCACGGCTTCCCTCGGGTCGTATCCGGCTTTTGCCATTAATTGTAGGCCAATAAAATCGGCTTCCGTTTCCTGGGCTCGAGAATTTGGCAAGGCCACACCAACGCCGTAGGCACTCATAGCTCCAATTGCCACACCTGGATCAATACCCCCAGCGGCCGCTCCAGCCAAGGCCCCAAGTTGCCCAATCTGTTCGAGAATGCCCCGGCTATATCGTTCAGCTCCATGCCGCTGTAAGGCATGGGCCACCTCGTGGGCCATCACCGTGGCTAGCCCGGCTTCTGTTTTTGTAAATTTTAAAATTCCAGAAAACACAGCAACTTTTCCTCCAGGAAGTGCGAAGGCATTCACCTGATCATCGTCGTCGATGACTGCGAATTCCCAGACATATTCTGGTTTATTCGCACCTTTGGCAATTCGTTGTCCGACGCGATTCACCATAAGGGTGAGTTCAGGATCTTTACTCAATCGAGCATTTTTCAGTACCTCTCTAAATGCTGAAAGCCCTAAGGCTATTTCTTTTTCTTCGGAAATATAAATTAATTGGTCTCGAGCTGTCCCTGGAGCTTTTTGACAGGCCACCAGAAGCATGCCAATACAAACCAGATAAATCGCAAAAAATAGGCGCTGTAAAGTGAAAACCTTTCTTAGAGTTAATCTATTCATTCAAGAAGCCACGGCCGTCAAGGTATCCACATATACATCATCTGAGGCATTCCACCCTGTAATGCTCCCATGACAGATTGAGCACTGATTTGAGGAAACCCCAATGGACCAACCGTGGGAGGCTCAAAACGTGAATAAATGTTCTGATGTGTATCAGGACTACTTCGTGTGTAGGTCACCACTTTGGCCTTATCAAGTTTTGCAGTTTTTTTTGTTTGCTCAATCACATCGTCTAAATAGCCAATTTCATCAATGAGTCCTTCGGTTTTGGCAACATCTGCGGTGTAAATTCGCCCATCAGCTAAGTGACGAATTTTTGATTCAGATAAAAGAGGTCTTCCTTTTTTGACGACCGTTAAAAAACGAGCATAGAGTCGATCAATTACATCTTGAAAAATCGCCCGTTCTTCATCCTTCATGGCACGAAATGGTGATCCCATAGATTTTTTGGGGCCTGATACAATGGCTGTGGGTTCGATTCCGATCTTTTCCAGCAATCCTTGGCTATTGAGTGTGAGCATAATCACGCCAATGCTTCCGGTAATCGTTGAAGGATGAGCAAAAATATAGTCAGAAGCCATAGCGACATAGTAACCACCAGATGTCCCCATATCCATAATCGAGCTAATAATTGGCACTTCGTGCCTTTCCTTAAATTCCTGCAGTTCATGATATAAGATATCCGAGGAAGTAACAGTCCCTCCAGGTGTATTGATTCGAAGGATAATGGCCTTAACGTGATCGTCTTTCTCTGCTTTTATTAACTCCTCCTTAAGGCGTGCAGGAAGGCTTGGCTCAGAGAAAATTCCCGACTCTTTACTGGTTGTTAAGGCACCTGAAATATCAATCAAGAGGATTTTTTCTGAGCCCTCTCCAGAAAGAGTTTTTTCTTGTAAAGCCCCTTGGCCAGAAAAGAGATCCACATGAATACAGCCATTCAAAAAAAAGATAAGGAGAAAAATCCAATTCAATTTATTTCCCATCCTTTGCCCCTTTCATCAGGTCGATAAATTGTTGAAAAAGGTAGGAAGAGTCATGAGGACCTGGTGATGCTTCGGGATGATATTGGATAGAAAGAATAGGACTCTCTAATCCAACGATGCCTTCACAACATTCATCATTAAGGCTTCTGTGTGTGACCTGCATGCGGCCAACAACGGTATCAAAGTATTGTGTCTCCCAATTTTTGCCGGCATGGTTTTGGTGAGAAAGCTCTATCGCAAAGTTATGATTCTGTGAGGTGATTTCAATTTTTTTACTCCGAAGGTCCATCACTGGATGATTGGCTCCATGATGTCCAAAGGGTAATTTATGTGAGGACAAACCTAAAGCTAACCCTAAGATTTGATGTCCTAAACAAATACCGAATATTGGCTTCCAGCCTAGAAGACTTTTGACTGTATTGACAGCATATGGGACTCCCTCAGGATCTCCTGGGCCATTCGATAAGAACAGGCCGTCGGGTTCAAGTTGGCGAATATCTTCCGCATTGGTCGAGGCAGGAACCACCTGAATATGGCAGCCAACATCAACTAAGCTACGAAGGATATTCTGTTTGACACCAAAATCAAGAACAACAACTTTAAAGGGAAGAGAATCAGCACCCTGAGAGACTGAGGTGCCACTGTTCCTTGGACTAATCCTAATTGTTCCCTCTGTCCATTGATAGGGTGATGCACACGTCACTTCTTGTACCAAATCACGCCCGACCGTCGATGGTAAAGATTGGGCTTTAGCACATAAGGAAGTTTCATCAAAATTAACATGGGAAATAATTCCCATTTGAGAGCCGTGATTTCGAATATGACTCGTTAGGGCACGTGTATCAATACCTTGAACACTCACAATTTTGTGCTGAACTAAATAGTCTTGAAAGGATTGACGACCCCGCCAATTACTCATTCGCTTGGAAGCTTCACGAACAATAAAGCCCTCAGCCCAAACACAGCGGGATTCATCATCTTCTGGCGTTACACCATAATTACCTAT
This sequence comes from Nitrospirales bacterium, assembly GCA_965223685.1. GTDB lineage: Bacteria > Nitrospirota > Nitrospiria > Nitrospirales > UBA8639 > Nitrospira_E. Next base: position 1,733,980 of record CBDCXG010000003.1, on the reverse strand, counting down.
CTGTGTACTGGTCATCACCACAATTTGACCTCTGTATGAGGGGTCAGTCAAAATTTCTTGGTAGCCAGTCATAGCTGTGTTGAACACGATTTCTCCTGTAGCCTCTCCTTCAAACCCAAGAGCGTGCCCTTTAAACACGGTGCCATCAGCTAAAGCTAACACCGCCGGCTTCACAGCAACCCCTTGTTTATATTTATGCTCATTTGTGTTCTCAAAAAATGATGTCTTAATCAGTGAACGTTAGAGAGATGATGAACAACGGCCTTCCGTAATTTCAGAATATATAAGGCAAACGCCAGTCCCACGTTCACCAGATGCAGTGCTCTCACAATCATATGCAATCGGAAAAATTGAGCATAGGCCAATTCCTTTTCCTCTTTGGATACGGCCTCAAAAGCCACCTCTTGTAAAGCCAGAGCTTGTGGGCCCAAAATTCCTAAAATCCCCAAGGTCACAATACACATCCCTCCGAGAAGCCACCATTCCCAGGAAGTCATCGCAAAAAGTATAGATGAATCTTGACCATAGGACCGATGGCGAAAGAAGGCGATAAGACTCAATACACATAAAATGCCAAGATTGAGATAGCCATATCCGTCAAACACACGCCGGAGGAATCGTCCAGCAGGCTCCATACCAAAAGAATTAAATACGGCTGGGATAATCACCGCAATGATTACTACCAATCCCCCCACCCATAGGGTCAAGGCGAACATTTCTATAAAAAAACCAATAAACCCCCAATTCACCTGCTTTCGTGCCATTGGTTAACGAGCGTCATAGACCAGCCGACCATCAACCAGCGTCATTTTGACCTTTCCCTTCATGGTCATTCCAGTAAACGGGGTATTTCGACTTTTAGAATGGAATTGCTCTGGATCGACTACCCATTCTTCTTCTGAGTCAAATATGACAATATCAGCTGGATCCCCTGGAGTCAGAGTGCCCACTGGCAGCTTGAACAATTGAGCTGGTGCCCGAGTCAACTTATCAAGTGCTTGTTCAAGAGACAACACGCCTTCATGAACTAATCGAAGAGTTAATGGGAGTGCCGTCTCAAATCCAACAATACCAAATGGCGCGGCATCAATTTCGAGCTGTTTTTCTTGGAGAGCATGAGGAGCATGATCGGTCGCAATCACATCAATGGTCCCATCAACTAACCCTTGCTTGAGAGCTTTAATATCTTGATCTGTTCGTAGCGGCGGATTCATTTTGGCATTGGCCTTATATCCACGGACAGCCTCTTCGCTAATGGAGAAGTGGTGGGGGCAGACTTCTGCGCTCACTGGAAGCCCTTGGGCTTTTGCATGTCGAACCAATTCTACAGACCGTGCGGTACTTAAATGTGCTAAATGAACCGTGACTCCCGTTAAAGCGGCCAGCGCAAGATTTCGTGCGACCATCACTTCCTCCGAGGCATCTGGTATCCCCGGCATCCCAAGTTCAGTCGAGACGAGACCTTCGTTCATACATCCACCACCTGTAAGATGGAGATCTTCACAGTGATCCACTACCGGAATCCCAAATGCTTTGGCATATTCCAGGGCCCGGCGCATCACTAAACTGTTCATGACCGGACGTCCATCATCCGAAATAGCCACACACCCAGCCTCAACAAGTTCCCCAATATTCGCCAATTCTTCACCATCAGAATTTTTCGTGATTGCGCCAATTGGAAAAACCTTGGCTTTGCCAGCTTCTTTTCCTTTGGTCACCATAAATTGAGTAATCGCGGCGTTATCATTGACCGGCTGTGTGTTAGGCATGCAACAGATTGTGGTAAAGCCACCGGCGACGGCTGAAGCCGACCCAGTTTTGATAGTTTCTTTATATTCAAAACCTGGTTCCCGTAAATGGCAATGTACATCTACTAACCCGGGTGCAACCGTCCAGCCATCAGCATTAATAATGACAACCGAAGCCTCGTCTTTGGCAGAATGTGTTAGTGGATACCCCACTTCCAGGATTTTCCCATCTCGTATGAGCACATCAGCTCGACCATTCAGGTTACCCGGAGAAATAACCACCCCGCCTTGAAGACAGATTATTGGAGCCTGTGTATCTTTTATATGCATAATTTTCAATTTCTGTTTAAGGTTAGGCCGCTCCGGATAACAAATACATTAATGCCATACGGACAGAAACGCCATTTGTAACTTGATCTAAAATCACAGCTGCAGAACCATCGGCAACTGTAGGTGAAATTTCAATCCCTCGATTCAAAGGCCCGGGATGCATAACGATGGCATTGGACTTTGCCAAAGTAAGTCGTTCAGAGGTTAAGCAAAATAATGTAGCATATTCTCGCATGCTAGGCAGCAACGCTCGACTCAGACGCTCTCGCTGTAACCGTAACATCATAATGACATCCACGCCGATTAGGGCCTCTTCAAATCGATGAAAGACTTTCACTCCAAGTTGTTCAACATTTAATGGTAACATTGTTGCTGGCGCCACAACCCGCACCTCGGCACCCAATTTCGTTAAGGCGGCTATATTGGAGCGTGCCACACGGCTATGTGCGACATCTCCAACAATCACAATAATGAGGCCCTTAATTTGTTTTTTCTTTTCTTTTATCGTATACACATCCAATAAGGCTTGGGTTGGATGTTCATGCCATCCATCTCCTGCGTTGATGACTGATGATTGAACAAAATGGGCTAAATGATCTGCTGCGCCAGGCGAAGAATGACGAAGAACAATTATATCCGCTTGCATCGATTCGATATTCCGTGCGGTATCAATTAAGGTTTCCCCTTTCACCACGCTACTTGTGGATGGGGAAAAATTAATGACATCTGCACTCAATCGTTTTGCCGCCAACTCAAAAGAGGTTCTCGTACGTGTACTTGGTTCAAAAAATAAATTGACTACTGTTTTTCCACGCAGCGCAGGCACTTTTTTAATATCTCGTCCCCCCACCTCTTTTAGGGATTCGGCTGTTGTTAAAATGAGTTCTATTTCCTCAACGGATAATTCTGTAATGGTTAATAAATCCTTACGTTTCCATGTCATAAATCGTGTCATCCTGTGAGGATTGCAACCCGATCGATTTGGCCTTCTTCTTCAAAAAACACCTGAACGTTTTCCTCCCGAGCCGTTGGGATATTTTTCCCAACATAATTCGCCCGAATCGGAAGTTGACGGTGTCCCCGATCCACTAATACCGCCAGTTGTATTTCCGCAGGACGACCCAAATCCATCAACCCATCCAAGGCTGCACGAATAGTTCGCCCGGTAAAGAGTACATCATCTACCAACACAACCTTGAGATCAGAGATATTAAAAGGAATGGTTGTTTTTCGAATTTCTGGTTGATCTTTGCGAATAGACAAGTCATCTCGATAAAGGGTGATATCTAGTTCGCCAAAAGGAATGGTGCTTTGCTCAATTTGCTGGATGCGAGTAGCCAATCGTTGGCCCAAATACACACCTCCCGTTCGAATGCCAATCAGGGCAACATCCTGTGAACCTTTATTTTTCTCAAGAATTTCATGACTAATTCTTGTTAAGGCTCTGGATACTTCCTGGGCATCCATTAAGAGTCGTTCGTGAGGAATAGAAATCATTTATTTTTTCAACTATTACTTGAATATCTCTGTGTAAGGGGCAGAAAAAAACCCTTCTTCATATACAATGAAAAAGGGTTAAATTTTGAGGCCCTGTAGACGGCCAAGAACATATATGCTTTCTCCTTACCCACCTCACTGGATGAGTCTTAAAGGTTTCTTCATCCTATTCGTGACATGCCTTCCTGTCAAGAGATATTCCTCTCCTCATTTTAGATTATTGTGCGAGTGGGCTTTCGGGAGGATCGGTTGGCCAGCGTAGATGATCCCGATACATATCTAAGTCAACCGTATCAGGAAGGGATTCCATCTCTTGTTGAAGTGTTTGGAGATTTTTGATGGTTTCATAGATTCGATAATGTTTACTCTTGGCCCAGAATTCATCCTGCTCTTGCTGAAATTCTTCAATTTTCATATTGGTTCTTTCAACAAGCACGGCTTTGAGGTATTGAATTTCGTTTTCCTGATGCGCCAAGGCATGGGCTATAACAACTAGTTGTTTTTCCCTTTCATTCATGATGATCACTCCCTGTTAGGAATATTATCTCTGATAAAAAGTAGCCGTTACGATTGTTGGATAATCCAAAGGGTTAATTCTGGATGTAGCTGACTGTGCTGTAGAATGGCTTGGTGAATTTTGAAGGTGGGTAAGTTTATCCCCTGTTCTGCATACACGATAGTCAGTCTCTGTTCTTGGAACCAGTTTCCCAGAAGTTTTGGACCTGCCACACATGCAATGCCTCCGGGAACAAGATTGTTAGCGAAAAACCAGCACCAACGCCTTAACTCACTCTGATTCTCATAGGCCGAGAATGGAATCCACACATACATCCAATCAAAGGGTGAATAGGTATCTGTGATCGGGTGCTGCTTAATAGGCAAGAATTGAAAATTGTGGAGACTGGCTAACCCCTTCTGTCTATATAAGCTATTCCAAATATATTGGGCCTGCTTCTGAGCAAATGCAGGCCATTCATACCAAATGGTATGCTTTTGAGGGCGTCCACATCTCAAGCATGATCCAAGGCTTATTTCACAGTGAGCGTACAAAATATGATCGGCCGTTTCTCGGAATTTCTGCAACTCCTCCTGTTCTTCCAGGAAATCATCCACATAGTCAAAGATAAAGGGTTGGCTTTCTTGCTCCCCAATCATGCGTGAATCCTCTGGATACAATAAGACAGAAGAAAAGGCTTGTCGCGGAGACAGTTTAGGTGGTCCTTCCGGAAAACAGTCGCGCCAGGAAGTTGTTAAAGGCTTCCATCTTTCCCCATGGTCAGCAATCGAGAGTTGCCAGGCTTCTCGTATTGCGAAGATTTGATGATGTTCTCCATCATGCAAGTGTAATTTTTTTTCAACGATGCAAGCTGCACGCCCGTTTGCCTTGGGTTCGCCCGAAGAGGTTGATGTGAGATACGAAAGCCCAGAAGAATCATCCCAACAGGTGACTTTTTGTAGCCGATGTTTATGGATGGTGACGCTAATTCGCTGTGCTCCATCCACGTAGCGGACTGGGTGTTCGGGGGAAGCTTCCCATTCCACTTCATGCGATCGATTCACATCTAGAAACACATCTCGTGGATTCTCTCCTGATTTCATAAAAGGCGTAAAAAAAGCATTGAACAGACCAAACGCTCCCATAGAAGGATAGGCGGGTATTCCTCGGTATCGCAGAGAAGTAGCCATGCTTTGTTGTTGATCATCATAGAGGCCGCGAATCAATTCAAATGTGGCGCTTCCCGTTCCAGGGAGCAGCGATAAAAATAATTCCACCACAGGTAAATAATCGATTTGTCCCCATTCCATACGACTCATGCAGGACATAAATCGCGCGCCTTCAAACGATCCATCCCGCAACATATAGAACGCGTCTTTCACCTGTCTAATCGTCGCTTGTCCTTTGGCCTGGAGCTCCAAATCCTCGTCACGATAAAAGAACCGGATGGTTTCAAGATCCGTATTCATGGCCCGAGCTGCCATCTCTCGCAGATGATCTCGTGTCAGATTTTCCCAACCTGGCCGTGTGGAAAGATCTAACGACATCGTATTCACCAGACCACCAGGCTTAAGGCCCACCCATTGTCCCCAATCCAAATACATTCTTGCTAAAGCTAATGTGGGGAATCCGGATAAATCATTCCCCCAAAGACATTCATGGAGCGGGTGTCCTTCAGGATCAGCCAATAGGATTCGCTGACCATGCTCACCATACAAGACGTAATGACCAGAAGGCATTTCCGTCATGCGCCCACCTGAGGCTTCCCAGTTTTCTTTATAGAAATGATTCTCAGAAAACCGAATGGCTTCCGGATGCTGCAGAATAGTCTGAATGTTCATGAAAAGAAGAGTGAAAAGGTAAGTTTGACTGTATCCCGCAGATCTAACAAGATTTCGCAAATAGAGAACAGGTCAGAGGAACGGTAAAACAGACTAAGATAATGAAATGCTAGTCGCGGATTTGACCAGTGCCATAGACAAGATACTTTGAGCAGGTTAAATCTTCCAGGCCCATTGGCCCACGTGCATGGATGCGGGTCGTGCTAATCCCGATCTCAGCTCCTAACCCAAATTCATAGCCATCATTTAGTCGAGTTGAGGCATTCACCATAACAGCCCCGGCATCGACTTCTCTTAAAAACCTCAAAGTTCGATCATAATCATTGGTCACAATTGTTTCAGTATGACGCGAGCCATACTGAAGAATATGATCCATGGCATCATCCATGTCTTTCACCACTTTAATTGCGACAATAAGGGCTAAAAATTCCTGACCAAAATCTCCTTCTTCTGCTGGTTTGGTTTCGGGTATCATCCGACAGGTCTTTGGACAGCCTCGCATTTCGACCTTCGCTTTTACGAATTCGGCTGCTAATGGAGGCAACAGTTTTTTTGCAATTTTCTCATGAACCAGCAGGGTTTCCATGGTATTGCAAGTTGACGGACGTTGGACTTTGGCATTCACACTAAGACGAAGAGCCATATCCAGATCAGCATCCGAATCAACATAAAGATGGCACACGCCCTTATCATGCTTAATTACAGGAATAGTGGCATGTTCATTGACAGTTTTCATGAGAGTATCGCCACCGCGTGGGATAATGAGGTCGATAAATTGATCGCTTTTCAGTAAAGCTAAAACCACCTCGCGATCAGGTCGGTCAATAAAGGTAATGGCCCCCTCGGGAATGCCAGATTTTTCAGCAGCTTCTCCTAAAACCTTGGCAATAGCGGTATTGGAATGAATAGCCTCGGAGCCACCTCGCAACACACACACATTCCCAGATTTTAAACAGAGAGCTGCAGCATCAGCTGTCACATTCGGACGGGATTCATAAATCATCCCGATCACCCCGATGGGCACCCGCACCCGCCCGACTCTCATGCCATTAGGACGTTGCCAAAACCCTTTTGATTCACCCACAGGGTCACGCAATTTCGCAATTTCCCGAAGTTGTGTAGCCATTGCGGTAATACGTTCAGGAGTTAACCGAAGGCGGTCTGCCATAGCTGCTCGCGACTCATCTCCCTCAAACCCCTTGAGATCTTTTTCATTCGCTTCGAGGAGTGCTTCTTCGGCTTCTTGCAGACCATCGGCCATGGCAATTAATGCTGCATTTTTTTTCATGGCGATCATTCCGCTAAGTGGGCGAGCCGCGTCTCGAGCTTTTTGTAAAACGAGCGCAAGATATTCTTCGTGTGTAAGTTCTTTTTCCTCCTCAAGAACCTCTTCTTGTTTCGATTCATCTAATGTTTCGAGATCTTCTTCAGAAACTTGATCTTCCATAATATTCAAGCCTTTGCGTTTTCAAAGATGTCGTGAAGAATCAGGAGTACCTTAGACAGATTGTGCCTTTGCAGAAAGGTAAATCGTCAAGCAGAATACCTGGCAGTCATAAAAACCGTCAAGAAATCTTGGGAAGCTCAAGTACGAGAGAGAGCACTATCCTTTTGCTTGATTTTATAGGTAAAATACTGGTACACACATTGGCCTTTTTTCTAAAGTTTGCAGCTGGCACTTTCAATTTAATCCGTGTGCCGAGGTAGCTCAGTTGGTAGAGCACAGCCCTGAAAAGGCTGGTGTCCGCAGTTCGATTCTGCGCCTCGGCACCATTAATATAGAGTCTCGTCACTCATTTTTTGGTAAACACCATGAGGATGGTTACACCTAGCCTTTTCCTCAGAAGATTCGCATTTACTCTACTAGGCACCCTCTGCTTCAGTGCTGGATTTAGCAGTCTACTTGAGGCTGAGGAAACGCTTGAAAGCCTTTCGGCTCCTAAAACTCGTACGGTTGTTGCTGATGTTCTAGATGTTGAAGGGGACTTCCATATTGTACGAGGTGACCTCGGAGAAATCCGGATCGAAGTTACCCCGGATACCAAGCTGTCTGAAACATTTACCTATGGAGATCGAATTAAAGCAGTTTTATTGCCCAATGATGTCGCTCTCACTATTACTCGAGCGGCCCCTGATGAACCCGTTGGCATTATTAGCAATGAACCAACAGAGTCAGCGCTGCCAGCTGTCAAGCTTAATTCAAACAAGAGCAAACTTTCGAAGACCGAAAAGACATCTGCAGATGAAGATGAGAAGACTCCCCCTCGAATTGAAATACCGAAAGTCCGCATTGTTATTGCCAACATTCTTATGGTTGATGGCAGTTTTTACATAGTCAGAACCGAGTGGGGTGAAATTCAAATTGAAATCACTCCGAACACAAAACTAAGTGAGGACTTTAAATTTGGCGACAAAATAAAAGCCAGAATCACACCTGCAAATAAAGCACTCTCCATTGCTCGTGCAGGAGAAGATGATCCGGTTGGAATTCATAAAGAAGCTACTTCTGACGCTCCATTGCTCACACCTTCAGCTTCGTCTTCCGCCGACATTGCCAAGAGCCCACCTTCCGAAAAAAAGCAAGAGCCTTCGGCTCCTGAGCCTCCGACAACTCGTACCATTGTCGCTGATGTCTTAATGGTTGATGGCGACCTCTACATTGTGCGAGGTGAAAGAGGCGAAATCAGAATTGAGGTCACGCCAGAAACCACCATCTCCGAAACCTTTGACTATGGAGATCGTATCAAAGCCGAAGTCCTCCCGAATGACAAAGCTCTCACCATCAAACGGGCTGGCCCAGACGATCATCTTGGAATCACCACGCATTAATACCAAGGCAAAACCTTTAAGAAATATTTTAAAAGACAGGTAGGGCTCTGAAAACGAGCTTTGCTACTCTCAAAGGAGAAAAGAGTTTAGATTTCTACTTGTGGGCCTTGGGCTTCTTGCTTTACAACTTGCTCAAGGATTTTGCGGTATTCACGAATGCGGTTAACATACTTCACGGGTTCCCAACCTCGGGCATAGCGATGAGGCAGGTCTTCGTAATATTGCTTTTTTGCTAAAAGCGGCAATACTTCTTCCAGGTCATCCCACCGGTAGGGATTTTTCCCCAAACGCTTACCAAGCATTTGAGCATCTTTCACATGCCCCAAGCCCACATTATAGGAAGCTAAGGCGAACGCCATTCGGTCGGGTTGCAAAATGCTAGTGGGAAGGCGTTTATATAAACGGGATAAATACCGAGCCCCACCGGCAATACTTTTCTTCGGGTCCAGGCGATTCTTGATGCCCAAGTCAGCCGCCGTGGAACGTGTTAACATCATGAGCCCCCGGACGCCTGTTGGGCTAATGGCATGACGATTCCATTTTGATTCTTGATAGCCGACCGCCGCCAATAAAACCCAAGGAATTCCTGTTTTTTTACTCGCTTCTTGAAACTCAGCCCGATAATTCGGTAATCGTGTCGAAATATGGTTCAGAAAGGTTTTAATTTCGTAAGAAGGTAAATTGGTTGTTAACTTTGAAAGGTGATCCTTATGTGATAGTGCATTCTTTTCATATTGGGGAATGTCCCACAACAAGAAGGTCCCAATAATCAAAAATGCTACGAGAATGGCTTGTTTCACAACCGTCTTTACGGATTGTAACAGGTTAATGATTGGATAAAGGAAATTCATGGGTTAAACAAATTAATTTGAGAAGTATGGGAAAAAAGAACTGTTTCGGTGAGTGAATCCTATTATGATGCCATGTTTTAAAAGATCAAACAAGACCTGTTGCCATGTAAGTTTGTTAAAAAGGTTTTATTAAATAGGAAAAAGACCAAAAAAAAGAAAATGTTCATAATCTTAACTAATTTATCGGTCATTCACTGGAAAAAATAAACTATGACTCTAATTAATCGATCAGGCTTTTTGCTTAGAAAAAACTGTGGCGTCACAAGAAAAGTACTTAATTTGTTTAAGTGGAATGATCGTGACTTCTTTAGGCGTATCAATTTCTAAAATTTCCATATCATCACTAATGGTATGTCGAATCGCATCTTTAAATTCAACTTCTTTATTATCCACAAATATAACCTTCACCCAATATTGCATCGCCTATTCCTTTCTTGAATAATTACAAATGCATCTTTGTCATACAACCTAGTCTTGTCCCGTAAGTAACTTTATGTTCCTAACTCCTTTGATCGATCTGTGGCTGCTTCAATGGCTTCTATAAGAGTGGCTCGTAATCCTCCCTCCTCTAAACGTTGTAATCCGGCAATCGTGGTTCCTCCAGGAGAAGTCACTCGATCTTTCAATACGGCTGGATGTTCTCCCGTTTCTCTCACCATCTTTGCCGCTCCTAAAACGGTTTGGATCGCTAGTATTTGGGCCTCATTTCGAGGAAGCCCGACTCGTACCCCACCGTCAATGAGTGCCTCTATGGCTAAATAGACATAGGCCGGACCACTCCCGCTCAAACCGGTCACGGCGTCCATTAAGGATTCATCCACACAGACAACCCGCCCAACAGACTCAAAAATATTTTTGGCTATATCAAGGTGATCTGTGGAGAGTCCATGACTGCCCGCTAAAGCCGTTACTCCTTCCTGAACCACGGCAGGAGTATTTGGCATAGCTCGCACAACAGGAATAGTGATTCCAATTTTTTGGTGAATATTCCGAATTGGGACACCAGCTGCGATAGAAATAACTACGTGTTTTGCGGAAAGGTGTGTTTGAATTTCAGTAAGAACTTCATTGATAACTTGAGGTTTGACGGACAAAATAATGACGTCTGCCCACGAAACTGCATCAAAGTTTTTTGAACCAACCTGAATAGCGTAGCGGTCTTTCAGCGCTATCAATCGGGCTTTTGAGATATCAGTTGCGAGTAGGGAATCAGCAGGAAAAAGCTGCCCCTTGAGAATCCCTGCAATCAAGGCTTCTGCCATATTGCCTGCACCCAAAAACCCAATTTTTTTATTTCGAATCATGCTGCGAGTATAGCCTGCCCTCCACAGGGGTTCAACTGAGGGACTGCTGAATAATTCAATTTCAAGTTACGCAAAAGTCGTCAGGGCTATGGTGACTTCAATTCGACCAGAATGATCAAAACAATCAACAAGATGGGACGAGGGTGGCTTGATGTATCGATATCTCGGAATTCATCAAAATATTGATCAGCACTCTAGTGTAAAGGTATATTCAAAAAACAGTGCATTCATTAATACATTGACTTCGCTCCCCTTACATCGCAAGGAGGTCCTTTCCAATGGACTATTCTCCTTACTTAAAAAACAGACAAATGACACAATGGGTTATCTTGGTCATTGTATGCTTGAGTTGCTTGAGTGTTTCGTTGGCAGAAGCGAGAAGGATTCATCTGACCCCCGAGCAGAAAACACAGTTAGCCAGAGCTAACACGGTACTTATTCGAGTGTTAGCCTTAACTGAAAAAGGTCCAGCCGATCCCAGTAATATAATTGGCACTATTACAACCCGCCTTGAGGAACTCAACTATACTGTGTCAGCAGACCCTACCCAACCGTATGACATTGAATTTAAAGTGAAATGTGAAGAACGTAAAACTTGGACAGGAACATCAGTAACTGGAGGTGATGTCGACTTGGCGGACGCTCCCGATCGACTCTGGAAAGGCCCAGCCTGTTTGTTGACCTACAGACTCAACCATCAAGACTTAGATTGGAAAAAAGAAGTCCGCACCTCATTTTCAGACGCTGCGGAAGCTGCCAAACAAGCGGAGGAGGACAATGTCGGTCAGTATGCCATGACTCATTTAAATCAACGTCTGGCAGAATATGAATTTCCTATTTTACTCTCTGCTGAATGGGGACAAGTTGACCGCTTGCTGGCTCTACTTGACCATCCTGATACCAGCAAGCTCCGGAAGGCCAAAATTTTGTCAGTCTTGAGTGAGCTTCATGCTGAAGAAGCCCTGCCTAAATTAACCCAACTCCTCAATTCGACTGACCTGCAGCAAGAAACTATTAATGCCCTTGCAGGAGCAGGGGTTGATTCTATTCCGTTATTGATTGACTTTTTTGAAAACAATACGCAATCGCGCATTAGAGCTGAAGCTGCAAAGACATTGGGGAGTGTGGCGGCCAAAACAGGTGACCCTCGCCCCATCCCCCCGTTGGTTCGTTATGTAGAAAGTATTTTACCGCAGCTCAAAACATCGGAAGATATTGATTTCCCACTCTTGACGGAAGTGGTCTGGGCTATTGGGAAATTACGGTGGGAATCCTCATTCAAGCCAATTGGAAAACTACAGGAAAAAATCTGGTTGATTTTTGATAACTCGAAGGAAATGGCTACACTTCGTGAAGCCACCAGTTGGACCTACAAGCAATTAGATCTTGATGGCCATGTCAGTTAACGCACAGCGGGAAAGACTTTGAGGAGGTCAAGTATGCCGGTTCGGATTATTATTTTTCTTATAACTTTCATTCTATGTGTGGGACTCTTTATTTCCGAAGGAATTGCGCGTCGGACCTATTTTACACCTGAACAAAAAGATCAACTTCAAGCCATTCAAACTATTTGGGTCAAAGTGTTGGCCTTAACCGAGCGAGGAAAAGGTGATGGCCAGGCGATACAAGATATTATCCAAAAACGGATGACCGCTCTTGGGTATCACGTTGTTACCAGTCGTGATAAACCTTCCGATGTCATGCTCATAGTGAAATGTGAAGAACGAAAAAAATGGGCTGGCACGACCCGTGCTGGTGGGGATGCTGACCATACGAATGCCCCTGCACGTTTATGGACCGGTCCCGCCTGTCACTTCTCCTATCGTCTCAATGGTCGAGACCTGGGTTGGGAGAAAGAAGCTCGAACCGACTTTGAAGATCCGGTTAGCGCCGCCAAGGCGGCCAATGCGCCAAAATCAGGCCCCTATGCGATGGAACAACTTGCCAAACGTCTGGAAGTGTTTGATTTCCCAGCTATGCTTGCTGCCGAATGGGGGCATGACACACGGCTCTTTACGCTACTGAAAGATCCTAATACGACTAAGGATCGAAAGCTCACAGTCTTATCCCTTCTTCCTGAGATGCAATCTCATGCGGCCTTTCCCTATTTGAAAGAATTTTTGCAAGATCCTGAATTGGCAGAACCTGCGATCGTCTCACTGGCAGCAACCGGCAGCGATGCTATTCCCCTGCTCACAGAAGTTTTTCAAACTCACCCTGATTCACATATCCGTGCAGCAGCTGCAAAAGGATTAGGCGAGATTGGTGCGCACACAGGTGACCCATCCATTACGCCTCCTATCTTGGAATACCTCAAAGAAAACCTTAAAAACATGAAAACGTCAGCGGATATAGATTTCCCTGTCCTGATAGAAGTCGTCTGGAGCTTGGGCAAGCTTCGCAATGAAGATTCCATTCCACCCATCAGGGAGCTGGAAGAAAAAGTCTGGCTCATTTACGATACTTCAAAGGAAATGAGTGAGCTTCGAGATGCCACAAATTGGACCGTCAAAATGGTAGATATGGACGGCCAAATCCAATAAACGTATGTTCCCTTTCCTGCCCTCCTTTCGTTCTTGAAGAAGAGGGTGAATGAAATCTTTGATGGTTAAAGCGGGAGATATTCAGCCAAAGAATCATTATTCCCTATCAAAAATATTACCAATTGTTTTTCTCACCTTCATTTTTAGCTCTCTTTTCCTAACTACTTCCTCTGCCCAACGCACCGGTGCACAAGCCGAAATGGACCGCCTCGAACAGCAGTCCAATGATCTTGCCGCACAAAATGATTCAGAAGGTGCAGCCTTGGCTATAGGCAAAGCCGCCATGATGGCAGATCTTTTAACCAAAGACTCGCACAAATCTTCTGCTGAAAAAATTTTCCAAGGAGCATCCCATCACTTTCGCGGTCAAGAGTTCGGGCTGAGGGCGTTAGCCTTGTTCGAACGTGCCGGCGGCCAACCCCCAGCCTCAGCTGGAGTTTGCCATTACCTGGTCCAGGGCAAGCATAAATTACAGCAGGCCAAACGGCTCTTAGAAGACACACCTGGCACCCATGACGGGGAACTCCAGATCAGGAAAAATGACCTTCTTGAAAAAAATACTGAATGGGCAGGACTGTTGCTGGACTTACATCAAGATTTTAGCTGTATAAATACCCTTAATGAATAATAAACGGTCTTGTCAATTTTAACCCACCCGCCTGGCCGTCTTTTTCAACGCCAGCTAAATAATGCGAAAAACTTTCATCACGGCCTCGATGCTGTATAACCTCACAAGCTGTGAGCATCGCTTATATCTGGATACCTTTGGGGATTTGTCACAGCGAGGCGAACCCAATGCCTTCATCCAATTACTATGGGGAAAAGGGACGCTCTTTGAAAAAGAGGTCATGACCGCACTCGCCCTCCCCTTTCTCGATCTGTCATCCTATAGGGGTGATGAGAAAGAAGCTCGCACCCGAGAAGCCATTGAACAAGGCGTGCCACTCATTTATAGCGGCCGACTTTCCGTGGACCATTTGCTGGGCGAACCTGATTTATTAAGGAAGGAAGAGACCGGCTATGTCGCAGGCGATATTAAGTCAGGATCCGGGGAAGAAGGAGATGAGAACAATGGCAAGCTCAAAAAATCCTATGCTGTCCAACTAGGTCTGTATACCGATATTCTGGAACGTCTAAAATTTTCAGCAGGTCGTTGGGGTTTCATCTGGGACATCCATGGAAAAGAAGTACGGTATGATTTTAGCCAACCTCAAGGGTTACGAACACTCCAAACTTGGTGGGACCTCTACCAAACCTATCACCAACAGGCCCATGACATCCTTGAACAACAGCGTCACACGCAAGCGGCCTATAGTAGTGGAGTCTGTAAACTCTGTGAATGGTATCGACCCTGTTTACTCCAACTGCAAAAACACGATGACCTCACGTTGCTCCCTGAGTTGGGCCGTGCTAAGCGTGACATTCTTCAAAAGAATTTTCATACAGTTCAGGACTTTGCCTCAGCTGATCTCAGCGAACTCATTCAAGGCAAGAAAACCCTCTTTCCTGGAATTGGCCAGGGAACCATAAAAAAACTCCATGCTCGCGCCCAACTCATTGCAGAAGGAGATCAGGCACGCCCTTACCTGCGAGAACTAGTCGACTTACCTCTTCATGAATCAGAGATTTTTTTTGATATTGAAGTAGATCCACTTCGCGATCATACCTATCTTCATGGCTTCATTGAGCGTCAGCAACAAGATAATACATCTGAACAGTTTGTCGCCTTTTTCGTTTATCAGCCTACCCCAGAATCAGAACGCACGGCCTTTGCTCAAGCCATACACTATCTGCGCCAGCATCTCGATTCAAAAATTTATTATTACTCCAAATATGAACGCACGCTCTATCGAAAACTCCAAGTCAAATATCCCGATGTTTGCTCGGCTGAAGAGATTGAAGCCCTCTTTAATCCAGAGCGCGCCATCGATCTGTATTTCGATGTGGTTCTTAAGGCCACAGAATGGCCTACTCGCGATTATTCCATAAAATCACTGGCAAAATATTTAGGCTTTATGTGGCGCGACACCCACCCCTCTGGAGCCGCCTCCATCGAATGGTTTCATCGGTGGGTAGAAAGTGGTGATCATGAGATCAAGCAGCGCATTCTGGACTACAACGAAGACGACTGCCGGGCCACCCGAGTCTTACTCGATGGCGTTCGAAAACTATCCCTTCGTACAGCGGGCCCCTAAAATGCAATAAACCAATCACGAGTCTCACCCGACAAAAGGACGAAAAGTCTCATAGGTTCTTTTGTGAAGTAACGTACCATGACGTGTCCAACGGGGCATAAATGTCCCCATAAAAACACATTATATTATTAAACAAGCATCCTGATAATCATCTAGCAGGCTCCTCGCCTGGGCGATACAGTTGAGGGATTGGTCAAGAATCTCTCAACCTTCTCAACCCAAGGAGGAGCCATGGACAAATTGTACGGTGGGATTGATCTCCATGCCAACAACAGTGTGATCGTCATTGTGGATGCTGCGGATCAGATCGTGTATCGGAAACGACTGCCCAATGAATTAGCGACGATGCTCGGACAACTGACTCCGTATCAGGCCACGCTCCAGGGGCTGGTGGTCGAGTCCACATATAATTGGTACTGGTTGGTCGATGGCCTGATGGAGGCGGGCTATCTCGTCCACTTAGCCAACCCAGCGGCGATGCAACAATACTCCGGACTCAAATACACCGACGATGCAAGCGACGCGCGGTGGCTGGCTCATCTGCTGCGGTTAGGGCTGTTGCCCACGGGCTATATCTATCCCAAGGCCGAACGAGGCGTCCGCGACTTGCTTCGGAAACGCAGCCAATTGGTGCAGCAGAAGACAAGTAATCTGCTCAGCGCCCAGGCGGTCGTGACACGCCACACGGGCACCACGCTTAAGGGGCAGACACTGAAAACCCTGACGATCGCGGAAGTCGAGCAGCTCTTACCGACGACGGAGGTGGCACTGGCCGTCAATAGTACGTTGGCCGTGCTGCGCTGTGTGGACGAGCAGATTGCGACGCTGGAACAGGCAATCAAGGCCCAGGTCGCCCTACGACCGACCTTTCGGCAGGTCTTGACCATTGCCGGGGTGGGCCAGACGTTAGCCTTGACGATTATGCTGGAAGCGGGTGAGATCCACCGCTTTCCCACCGTCGGCCAATGGGCCTCCTATTGCCGCTGTGTGGGCAGTACGAAACTGAGCAATGGCAAACGCAAAGGTCGGGGCAATACGAAGAATGGTAACAAGTATTTGGCTTGGGCGTTTGTCGAAGCGGCGAATCACGCGGTGCGGTATTATCCACCCATTCGGCGCTTCTACGACCGCAAGGTCAGCCAGACAAAACGGGTCGTGGCGATCAAGGCCGTGGCGCACAAGTTAGCGCGAGCTTGCTACTACGTCTTACGGGATCAGGTGCCGTTTGAAATTGAGAAGGCCTTTGCAGCAGCGGGGCCATGAAACTTGGGTGGGTCGGATGAGCTTGGAAAGGGGTTGGTAAAACCATGAACTTGATTGGCCATCCCCCCGCCCGCTTCGGCTCCCTCGGTAGACGGGGAGGACTGAGCTGCCTCGGGTGTGAGCCTTCATGAGGGTGGAGCCATAGGGCAACCCGTGGATCTGTGATCCTTTCGTTTGGACACACTCGGGCACTAATGGTTTTCTGGGACCACTGAGTGGCCAGGGGCTGGAGAGCCTGCGTCTCTTGGCCTTGATCCTGATGGGTGACTGGTGCAACTCAGGTGACTGAGGAGACACCGCAACCACTGAAAACTCGGATGCAGTCGAGGTCTCACCGCTCGAGGGATCGATGACATTCAGGAGGGAACGTGCGACGACGAAAGAAGAGGAGACGTGTGCCCACTTGACCGGAGCCTGCTAGATGGGTGACCCCTTATTTGAATGGGTTTTTTGATAAGTGGTTTTGACAAAAGTAATAGTTAAAATTGAAGGGTAAGAAAGTATCCTTTGAAGCTTACTGGGGGTCCGGTATCAGTTGTGAGTTCAATTGATCAACGCAACACTTTATTCTATCCTATTAAAGATGAAATAGGACGATAAAACACAGAACCCGTATCTACTTTATAGTGCGATAGACTACCTCTTAGACGATTCTTCAAGCAACTTCAGAAATGCATTGATGTAGTTGAAAAATGCAACGTTAGGGACCCCTTGTTGGGCAACGGCCGCGACACCCGAGCTGTCGAGTTCAAGATGCTTTGGCCATCTCAATTTATAGCGTTCCCCGGTTTTGTTCTCCTCTACACACTCCACCTTCACTTGGTCGTCGTGTCCCCTGCCAATGCCATACCAACTGAAATCGGAGATATCTCTATAGTTCGGCTTATCTTCTGGCTTACCGTACCGGTACACTTCCATGCCGCCGCGATAGATGGTTGTTATCCCTACTTCTCCTTTTATTTCCGCCATATTGCGAAATAGTGTCGCCATGCGGACACCTTTCTTAGGCGAGTGCTTTTCGCACATCACGTAGGCGCAGCCACGAACGTACAACTCTATGTCGAACTTGCCTTCTTCTTTGCCACCGTGAGGCGGTTCGTAGTCAATGTCTTGATCTTCTAGCAGCGCCTGAATCAGAAACGCCAGGCGGCTTCCGACGTCAAGCAATAAAAGCAATGGCATCACTCGCACCCGCATGCCCAACATCTCGTCTTTTTTTGTTACCATTCCGAGCGAGATGCCATCCATCTTGCTAGCGTGCGCGAAGTACTGCGACACCATGTCATATAGGCTCTTGTGCAAGGGGTCTCTCATTCGCGCGAGCTCCATAAAATCTTGCGTGGCACTCTTTCGCACATCCATGTCGTTGTGCGAAAGACGCTCAACGATATCCTGAGGTTTGACTGTGCTTTCGCTGTGAATAGTCCACGCCATCGCGATTCGTTCGAGGATAGCTCGGAGCGAATACAGAGCGAAATACGCCCGGTCATTGCCAGCAACTATGAGCGCTGTGTGGTGTTGGTTAATAGCGTTCTGGATGTAGGGAGTTAGATTGGCAGGTAGGCTCAACTTCGCGATGTGGCTTTGAATCCACACCCTTTGAATGCACACGATTTCGGGTAGCAACCCGTACCAGTAAGGCGAAGTGTTCAGGACATCGTAAAGCGGGAGCTTTATCAAAGGTGTCTGCTTGTTCATTTGTGGCGCGTTTTGCGCCGTTTTTAAGACAGCCATGTTTGGGGCTCTGCTTACAATTCTCGACCGTGAATTCGACCTCGGATTTTTCTTTCGATTACTATGCGTAGAGTGTTTCCTCTTCTTACGCTTCTTTTTCTTCTTCAAGTACCACGTCCTCCTTTGTGGGCTATGGAGTCATAATTGTACACAAGCAAGAAGTTTGTGGTTTGTTTAACAGGCGAACGACAGCCTGGATCGGTATCGGACCGTCTCACTCATCCAATACCACATTCAATTTTCGCTTTTTGCCAAAGCAAAAAAATAGAATCCACCCGATAGAACAGTTAGAAATTCTTACAATTCGTTTCCTCTCGGTCTGAAATAGAGGTCAAAACATTATTGAAATACACGCAAGCATTCACGCCAAGAGGAGAAGAGTGATACAGAGCATGGCAATACACAAGAAAAAAGGAGGAGTATTGGCAGAAGCCTTCGATTCAGTTCCATCATCCTGTCGTCCTGAACGACAAGCATATGGGACAAGATATTATTGAATCATTTTGTTTTCGTAGTGCTCGGCTCTGAGTCTGGCACCACGATCTTCTGCTTTCCTATCGGCTGCCAATAGCCGCCGGTTGTCCATCCCGTCCATCCCCATCGCACCCACGTCACGACGGCTAGCGCCAGCCACAGAGCCCACAGAAGCATCCCGACTCGATATACCCACAACGGCAGCGAGATCATAGTCCCTTGCGGCAACTCCGCGTCTGTTCGGTCTTGAAACCACTGTAATTGCCAGGCTGTGGAGCCATTCCCCACGATTCCCATGTCAGGCTGTCCGACGAGACCTGTTTGAATGGCCCAGATCAAACACATGGCCGCTATCAGCGTTAGCAGGGCTAATCCTATTTGCGCAATATTGAATGACAACGCCGACCATAATTTCGGCTCGACCGTTCGTCTCCAGGCTAGCGCCCCAAACCAGCCCACAACGACCAGCGCGGCCATGATCGGAATTTGCGTGAGGCCTAATCCCAACAACACCCAATGCCACGTGCGCAAGGGTGTAAACGACAAGCGACCTAAGAGTACGGCAACTCCAATCATCACCACGAGAATGCCCCACAGGAGCACAGCCGGACCTAGTCTCGGCCCATTGACCCAGAGCACCCATCGATTCGAGGGGACGGAGAGCGTGACCTGAGCATTCACACTCTCTACACCCAAGTCGACCGTCGGTGTCGTCAACCAGGTCTGTATCCCTTGTGGCGTACGCCAGGTGACTTCAACCGTATCTTGGCCAGGTCGTACGGGAAAGGTGACATGTTGGCCCTCTTGATGAATAGGTTGCGAGGAACCATTCATTGTGACCGATTCCACTTGCGCACCTTCGGGTATGGTTACAGTATGTTGTCGACCTTGACTGCTTCGAAACGAGGCGACTAACGTGCCACCTGTCGCACGCTGACCCGGCTTCCAACTGAGATGACTAGACTCCACGGTTAAGGTGACCCCGTCTATTCCCAACGGTTGGATGAGTTGCACCGTAAATGTTTCTCCCGGCCACGGACGCCATTCAGGAATGGCACCCGCCGCAGCCGATTCAGGATGAATCGCAGGAATCCCCTCAAACGTGGGATGCCATAATGGACTGATATCAAATCGATAGGTCTCTACCCATGCTTCATTCTGGCTTGCGGTCAACGTCAAGGCATCCCTTGGTGTCAGTTGTGATGACCACTCACGTCGGATACTGCGCGGATCCATCTGCAGTTCCACGTGCTCATTTTTTACTGTGAGCTGTGCCTGCTTGACGACCTCTCCGGGAAGCAAGGGAATAGAAAGTGCTAATGCCGAACCTTTAGGCGACATTCGTTCAACGACAGTCTGCATTCTCCAATCCAGGCCAACTTGAATCGTTCGTGTGATTCGTACCAGGGGTGGGATGGCCATTGGCTGCCATGTGGTTGAAGACGTGGCGGTGGAGCGTACAGATTTCTTTTCCCGACGCAAATGCAGTTGCTTCTCCGGTACGCCTTCCTCTCCAACCCCCTGGATGGTCCACCCCTGCACTGTCGTCTTTACATGATGCGGAGTTAAGGGCAACGCAAATACAAAGGACGACTGATCAGGAACCGCCCCTTCCATGATGATCTGATGCACCCCAGGTTGTAGGAACAACCAGAGATGCCCCTGTTTCTCTTGTGTGACCCCTATTGCTGGCTGGCCATCAAGGAGAATTTGCTGCGGACGCCATTGTCGGGATGGACCAGGTAACGGCACGGCCACTGATTCCTGTGTATGAATCGCTAAACGAAGTCGTAATGTTTCTGTTGTGGCCGTGAGATGGAGCTGGGGAATATCTGCACAGGCTGGCAGACACGACGGTGGAGTAAGCAACCGTGTTTCTAATTCGGTCAAGAGTTCTTTTGAGGGCATCTCTGCATGGGTCCACGCTGGAGCCACCAGTCCGCCTATACTGAGCACCATGGCAAGTCCAGCAGAAAGAACAGCTGTTGAAGATTTACTCAGACTTCCGCCTGTTGTGAGGTTTCTGCTTGTGCGGTAATCTATCACCCGCCAGATCAATACGCCCACACCACATACTTGAAGAATCAGAAACAGAAACGTCATCGTGGGCGAAAAATACCAAAGCGAGAATTCCTGCTCACGAGAGACAGGACCACTCCATTCCAATTGCACCTGATTCCATTCCCAGGTCGGAAGGCCAGGTCCGGTTTGCACGGCCATATCCGGTGCATAACTTTTAGAGTAGGACAACCCAATTGAATCAGAAATGGAGGCGGGGCTCTCAGAGAACCGTCTTTTCGATCGAGAGGCCTGCACTTTTTCCTTTCGTACTTCAGACACCTCGTCTAATTCTTCAGCCTGCATGACCGCGGTCTGAGCCACCGTTCGGTTTCGTTCAACCATCCCCTGCTTCCACGGGTATTCCAATTGCGGGTAGAGACCTACACGCACCTGTTGAACCACAAAGGGCAAGACAATGGCTACGAGAATCACAAGGCTGACAATTCGATAGGCTTGTACCATCGTCTGCCATCGACCCGTCGGTAACACACGTAATAGTGCAGCCGCGGCTAACACATGGCCCCAGATCCAAACAGGTGCCTCCGGTTCGTGATAAATCAACGCCAGAGTGAGACCCGCCACTATTCCCCAGGGCCATGACCAGAGTCGAGCCACGATCACGGCGGCAATCAGCACGAGAAACATATCCAACAGCGTCCAGCGCGTCATCCACGTTTGGTTAGCACGATCCACTCCACTGACATGCAACAACCGCCAGCCAGGCGGCACATGGAGTCTAGCAGACATCGCATGGACATCTGTTTCCCACCCTACAGCGGGGAGTGGCGTCACTCTCGACTGAATCCGACTTTCAGCCAGCATGGTCATCGATCCACGACGAACTTCAATGCCCTCATCCTCTTGTTCAGGCAAGTGAGTCACGACATGTGGTTGTCCGTTCAGTTCCACTCGTCCGAGTCGCATCGGAGGCTGGACCGTCAACCGCCAGGCCTGTTCCAGCGTGCCTTGCAACTCATCTCGCACGGTATACCCCTCGCCATCGAAATCTAACCACCATTCACGGGTTAATTGGAGACGATCCATTCCTGGTTGTTCATTCCCTCGACGCTGCTCGGTGAACGTCATCGTGGTATCGGGCGTCATACGATAGGCCGGAAACGTTCTCCAAGCTTCTGGTAAGAGTGTTTGTTGCGGATCGATGCTTGGACCACCGGCAATCTCTACAACCCGTAATGCTGGCCGGGTCTCCACTACCCAAATTTCTTCACCTGGCCATGGCATTGGTCGGGCCTGCATCGTGACCTCATTGACAGGATTCAGGGAATGGGTGATCAGCGTCACAACCCACTCCCCTGCCCGAGCCTGTAATCGTAGTTGCCCCTTCGTATCAATCTGCGCGGGAAGCGGACTGTTCAGAGACAACGGCTGCATCCCCGGCTCTAGCACATCGGGAAGGAGCACTTCGCGTGGCTGACCACCCACGACAATCTTTATTTGTGTAACGAGTTGAAAGGGAATCTCATCAATGAGTTTGCGGAACACCCGCACTTCTAATGAATCTGTCGCTACAGCGGTGGAAGAGACCGCAACCTTCGAGCGAAACCACAAACGACCTTTAGGCCCCACTTGTGGGAATGGCACCGTCTTCCCATTGATTGTGACATTGAGTAACGCCGTCTCTTTTGGGAGCAACAGGGATTCTGGAATGCGAGACCATCGCCATGTTCCTAGTACGGTATGATGACCCTTAGGTAAGGTGACTGTTGGCTGGCCGCGATCATCGCGTACAACAAGCACATGTTTGTTGCGAGTCACTTGTTGCGGCCAAAACGCACGTTCTCCAGGAAGCGTCACATTCGTCTCACGCATCACTTCCCATTCCTGGCTAAAGGATCCTCCCTCTGCCGTTACGGCAAGTTTCAATCGAGAGGGCCAAGCGCAGACTTGTTGCTTGGCGTTGTTATACACCATAGGACAACCCCAATCCTCATGTTTCTCCAGCACCCACGGCACCCAGGGTTTCAGCGGATCGGGTACATCCTTGAGATCTAATTGAGTATTAGCCTGAATAAAGTCCACACCTCCCATAATCCAGGTTATCATTCCAAACGTTAGGAAAATGATACGTAGCCGTCTGAGTTTCATTTCTCCCCTCCCAATAGACATGGTTCGTCTCGTACGTTCTTTGGGATATGGCACCAAGAATTACTTCCTTTCAATTTTCTGAGAAAAGTTTCATTCTTGCTCCTCCAAGCATTTCTCACATCCAAGTATTCCTGTATTGTCCCATACCTCCTCCACAACACAAGCTATAGCAAAACATTAAGGGTCAGACTCGAATTATCTTTCACATTAGAAGCTCTGAATTACGGAACATCCAGCTTTTATCTTATATGGGGACTTTGATTATTGGGGGCAGGTTTTAGTTGCTCTTTGTTGTTTCAGCCCCAAATGCCCCGTTTGAAAGATGGACTGGGTTAGTAGGTTTGCAGCTTTTTGACTCAGGACTTGTTGCATGGTCCCGTTAGCTCGGATTTTGGCTTCTCGTTCGGTGACATGGCCTTCTCGGCCTGTTTCAGAAATAGTGCCAATAAGTCGTTGGGAAGGTTGTTCATAGATATCAAGATCTCCACACCACCGAACATATTTGAATAGGGGATCAGGCAAATTAATTCTCCATAATTTGCTTTGTCCAATAATTGCAATATCTTCAGTTCTGCCGGTTTCTTCATTGAACATTGACGCTGTTCTACCTACTAATCCTTCTTTTTTCAGTCCTTCTACAATAGCTCGTTCCAATTTCTCTGAGTACTCTCCTGTCATCGCAACAGAAATGACAAGCTCTTTTGCCACAAAATCTTGGAACTCTTTTTGAATATCTGAAATGCGAAAAGGCGGCGACTGACTTCTTCCACTTGGTCGAACCACACGTAAATCTTCATTCAGAATTTTTCGTTCAGACAAACGGATCATAGCTTGCTTGTATCCGCGGATTCGTTGGATTTTCTGGGTATGGGATCGGCCTTGGTTGAGGAAAGTCTTAATGTTTCCATCTAAATTACTTAATCGATCAACAAGTAATGCTTCAGTTTGCCTACGGTCCAATCCCGCCAGGGCAAAATACTGTTTGTTAGAAGGTTGATACCAAACATCAAAGATCTTCACATTCTCTAATACTTTGTTAGTTGTAATGTGCGTACGCTGATTAAGTTGTACTGATCGCTGGGCTCGACTTCTGTTGCCATTCTCTTCCATGGTATACGATTCATAATCCATCGATTGCGCTTGAACATTGGCAGAAAATATTCTAGCTACGGCGGCATAGGCCCGTTGTTCCGCCTGAGTCCTCGACTCTGCCTCACCTAGTCCCGTAAGGTATTGATCTATGGGATAAAGGCTTTGTGGAGAGAGTACCCATTCAGGTTGAATTTCAGCGCTGAACCAGGTACACCCGCCAAGGAGGAAAGTGAAGGCGACAACGAAGAACTGATTGGTCTGGAACACTAGCGTTCCTTATGGCCTATTTGGTTTGAGAAAAAAGCGAGTCTCACCTTTTTCAAGATGCAAGGATTGAGACCTTCCCTCACCAGGTTCTTGAAGATCTATGGAACCGATTCCCATGGAATAGTTTCCAGGTTCAATCCAAATTCGAGCCAGTTGGATTTCTCCTGGAAGCATGCGCCACGAACGAATATCCGCTTCTTCTGTTGCTAACGCGACGACCCGTGCGAGACCTCCAACCAGTGGGCCAATCCAATCCCGATTTTTTCGGCCACCTGCTGCACGTGCACCAATTCGAATGCCTTCTGCAGCAGCCATTTTCATGGCCGTTCTCGCAACGGCTCGTAGAACTAAATCATCATATCGATCTGCTAAGGTTTTTTCTGCTACCGCATTGATGTCATACATGCGTTGAGATTGCACCATCATTGTGGCCTGTGAACCATGAATGTGTATGGTGTCCTGAATCCACGATTTCTTATTTAAGGTAAAGCGGGGCAGCGCAATACGGGCAATACGCCCATGAATTCCATAGAGCAACGCCTCCCCTCCCCTCGTTCTTCTGGTACTGCCACGAAACCCAGGTTTCGTTAAGGCGACTAAGCGAAGAGCATCTAGACTGACTGGCACATCGATGAAGAGGTCTTCTTTTTGAGGACCTTTCCCACGATAGGTTATAACTACCAATTGAGCTAGGTTTTGCTTGCCAGGCTGTAATGCCGTTTCGGCTAGAGAAGGATATTTTTCTTGATAGTGCTTGACATCTTCCTGTAGGCCTAAACGATGGGCTGTGCGAATGAGGTCGCGTTTCAGTACATCCGGAAGGGTGACACGAATCCAAGCCTGTCCCTGTTCATAGACGTGTTCCGCTTTTCGGTATCCCACATATGCATTATTGGTATCACCAGAAATGTCATACAACAATCCGACGATATAGCGTGCAAAAGGATCTTCTTGATAGACATCTTTGTCTTCCTCTTGATCACTCAGCACATTTAAACGATGGTCGATTCTTCTAGCTTCAACTAAGGCCTCGTTCCATTGCTGTTGAAGAGCGTAGTTTAGAGCTTTCACCACATTAACCATGACATGCTCGTGCGGGGCCCCTTCATAAGGCTGACGTGCTTCATTTACAAGCAAAGATGCGGCCTCATCGCGAATACGCTTAGTATAAAGATCTTCGATAAGCAAGTGGGCTTCTTCTAAGACCGTATTGCTTTCCATATATCTGCCGGCTCGGTGGAGCACCATGCCGTGATCCATTAAATACAGTAATCGGCTTTTGTTGCCGTATGTATTTTTAGCAGCTTGTATGATTTCAATTGCTTGTGTGGGATGGCCCGTTAATAAGCTCTGTTCGATGTCAGCGTAATGGGCCATCGGCCCGCTACAGCCCATGAAGAGAACGCCCCCCAGTATCAGGCTAACGAGTTGGCCGTGAAGCATCCAGGGAAGAAACGGAATGGACAACAACTGTTTAGAGGAGTAGGGAAACGAGAGCGGAAAGAAGAGGAACCGGGAAGTGTGAAGAACTTGACGATGAAGTGATAATGACACGGTGACGCATGGAATTAAAACAACGTGCGTTTGCGTTCCACAACCTTTTTAATTTTTTTCTGCCCATACCAGGATTTGACATTGCTTTCTAAGTCAATCAAATCCAAATCAATTTGATAGTAAATGGCTTTGGTTCCAGCTGATTCATCTAATATAGTGGCAATGGTGCCTTTTAGCATGAAATCAGCACCAAGCTCTTGACCTGGACGTTTTTGCGTATCTTCACGAGCATAGACGCCTTGCTCCTTGCGTTCCTCTCGAACCTCTTCTCGTTCACTTTTGCTGGCCACGAATAAGACGTTCTGGGAATTTGTCATTTCTCGTTCTAAGTCGTTCACAAAAGTGCCTACATCAATATGTTCGTGACTTTTATTCAAAATGGTACCCACAATGACCACAGGCTCTCGACCCTGTAATCCCGTAAAATGTTGTAACCAGGGGCGTTCCACCATTTCTTGAATCATGGTTTCTGCCACAAGTTTAGAATCGGTATCATTCCAACGACCACTTAAATCCGTGACCAGGCCAGGATCAACACGAGTCACGCGTTTTTCTTTCCCACATCCGATCACCAACAATAGGCTGAGCGCGGCACTTATTACAATGAATAATCGAATGAGTCGTGGCATAAAATTTTATTGGATTTTGGTGGATAGATGATAGAGGAAGGCTTTACAGTCCACCTGAATGTTTAGCTTCTTCTTGCTCAAGCTTATTAAATACCCGTTCGGCATTTTTTCGCACATACTCACGCACTTCCGCATCCAGTTCCTGTGCTTGTTGGAGCACCTCTTTCATTTCTTCAAAAGAGAGTTTCGTGAGTACGTAATACGTCGTATTGTCTTCATCTTTATAACGATCAACAGGACGCACACCATTTAAGGTAATGGCTGTAAAAGTTTTGACCGCACGTTCTACATTTTGCTCTTCAGTGGATTTCGTAAAATTCCCTGCCGTGGTGGAGGCCGCATAATCTTCCATCAGATAGGCTGTATAAGCGCGAAACGTCTTGGCCAATTCCGCTCTAGCTCGATTTTCTGCTGCTTCCCAGGCTAACGGCTCATTTTTGACACCTACAATCGAGCCGACACCATAAATCGACTTCTCTTCATCTTGATTTAGAGCACCCGAACCTTCTTCCACCCAATCAGGCGCTCCTCCGCAGGACACTAGTCCACAGCTGAGCACCATAAAAATGAGTAATCGCAATGAATGGTTCAAGTGAAAATGCATAGATCTAAACATAGAGTTTTCAACGAAACGAGGGAAAATCTGGAATTTTCTGTAGGATTGCCATATCCGGAGGACTAAGAAAATGCTAGCATCGCCCCTACAAGCTGTCAAGAAAATCAGGATGACGATTCATTACAGACATTCGATACGACCTTATCCCTGGTGGTTAAGGGTTGACTTCAGGGAGTGTTGAATAATGCAGACATCAAAGGCCGTATTTTGCTAGAAAGACGTTGACGATCAATAGCTTTGGGTCGGTTCAAAAAAGTCTGTCCAGCAAGGCCGCAGCCCGTTTTGTGCGCGGAGCGTACTGGCACTACGTGAGCACGGAAAACTGGCGAGAACGCTGCTGGCGGCTTTTTTCAACAGGCCCCTTCAACAAAAGGGGGATTCAGTGGCTGACGTGAAAATAGACGATGGAATTATTCGCATTAAGGAACTGGATATTCAGGATCTCAAATCCGCGAAGGTTCTAGCAGAATACCCTGAGGCACGGTGGGCTGAAATTACGCGACGAGCCTTAAAAATCGGATTAGGCTATTTGCAAGGGGGGGCGCAAGACTGAACCAAAAGATAATGGAAGATGCCGGTTATTGCACGACCACAAAAAACATCATCTGAGTGTCGAAACAATAATCATGACTGTCATGTAGTATTGGGAAAAATTAGCTTACGAGCGTGAGTATGATTTTTGTGTGACAAACACCACATGATCCACAAATATCGCTAATTGGGTACCACCCTGCTCCACATTGATGCCAGACAAATTATGAAAGTTTCGCTGTAACTGAGTAGCAAATATTTTCTGATGAGAAGAAGGCACATTGAGTATGTGCCCAAAAGCATATAGGTATTCGCCTTGGCCTTTGGCGATATCCTGTAGCAGATTCTCATGATTTAATGCCACAAACAATTCTGCATGCTGCCCCTGTTTGACGAGGCCGTCACGGGTCCACCATGACTCTCCAGTACTGGAAGAAGTCATCTCAGTGAGACTATCGACGGTCGCCGTCGTGCTGCAGCCACTGAGGAGTAGGCCCACCACGGCCCATACTATTAAGACTCGAAATACCATGATTCTTTCTCCTTTCCATTCTTATGCAAAAATCTACTATCCTATTTTAGCATTTCTACTAACTGAAGAGTCTACCGTTAAAAAAGAAAGCATTCTTCGTCATTCTAAAATAGAATGATATTTGAATTTTCATGAATTCGATATACAATTGTGTATATCAGTTGTGGCGTCGCCTAAACATAATCTCGAAAAGAACACAAATTCTCTTTTGCTCTAATTCATAGCGAGTGACAACCATATGTTGAATCTTAGTCAACACGATCACATGGCTATTAAGGCGCATGCTTTGTCAATTGAACAGATTGAGGCACAGCTTCAACAATTACGGGATGGTGTGCCCCCACTTCATCTTGTACGCCCCTGTCATATTGGCGATGGGATCAGAAAATTTACTTCTCAAGAATTGGCTGATTATCAGAAACTGTTTCACAGGGCGCATGCTGAGGGAAGAATTAGCAAGTTTATTCCAGCTTCAGGGGCCGCGACCCGGATGTTTAAGGATTTGCTGCAATTTGTGGAAACAGCAGATTCTCTCACGCTCAATAAGCAAAACGATCTACAGCCTCCTGAGGTCATTGCTCAAGCCTGGGAACGGTTGCATGAATTTCCTTTTCTTGACGATCTTCAGCGGCATACGGAAGAAGCAGGAATGGACTTCAACAAACTTTATGACTCCAAACGCATGGCACAGGTCTTTCACATTCTGTTACATACCCCAGGGTTGGGGTATGCCAATCTTCCTAAAGCGCTGCTTCCTTTCCACCACTACCCAGATGGGACACGAACCTCACTCGAAGAGCATGTGCACGAAGCCATGATGTTTGCAGAGACTGGTGGGGAAAACATTCAGATCCATCTGACGGTATCAGCACAATTTGAGGAGCAGGTAAAAACTCATTTAGAAATAATTCGCAAGAAGGTCTCTGCAACTGAAATGAAATTCGACTTGACGGTGTCCATTCAAAAACCTTCAACGGACACAGTTGCCCTTGATTCCAACAATCAACTCTTCCGGAACGAACAGGGCGATATCATTTTCCGGCCAGGCGGGCATGGAGCACTCTTGGAAAATTTAAACGATTGCCAGGGTGACATTGTGTGTATTTCCAATATCGACAATGTTGTTCCCGACTATTTAAAAGAGTCGACTGTACAATGGAGAAAAGCGTTAGGTGGGTACTTGATAATGGTTCAAGAGGGTGTTTTTCATCACCTCCAACAACTTGCCTCGCCGCGACCTGAAGTAATTGAGGAAGCCAAAACCTTTACAGAAGACCAGCTGAAGCACCAATTCTCAGAGTCATTTGACAGCATGGATATTCAGAAAAAAGCCAACCAACTCAAACAATTGTTGCATCGGCCTATACGTGTTTGTGGCGTTGTGCCAAATACCGGTGATGCGGGTGGTGGACCATTTTGGGTACAACAGGACAATGGTTCACAGTCACGACAGATTGTTGAGCAATCGCAAGCTGATCCTACATCTGAGTTGCAACAACAGTTATTTAAGACGGCCACCCATTTCAACCCAGTTGACTTAGTCTGCGGAGTCCGTGATTATCAGGGCTCACCCTTTAACCTGCTTGAATTTAGTGATCCCAATACCAGCTTCATTTCCCATAAAACCTATCAAGGACGTCCGCTTAAAGCCTTAGAATGGCCAGGGCTGTGGAATGGCGGCATGGCCAATTGGAATACTCTCTTTGTTGAAATTCCCCGCTCCACCTTCAACCCCGTCAAAACCTTCATGGATTGGCTCCATCCTCACCATCAGCCTCCGAACTAAGCAATTTGCTCCTGGGTACAAAAATCAATTGCCTGTACAATTCTTGAAGAAATTGTTTCGTTAGTGTTCGTTATTGCATAGAAAAATAGTTTTCTTAAAAAATCTTCTCTCAGTGGATTATTCCCTACTCAGATCTTTTCTGATCTTGCCGACAAGCAAAGAATTGCCGTTCCGTATAAATTTTTCACTAATTTGCATCAATAGGATTACACATCATGACCGATCAAGAATTTTTCTCCTTATGGCAAACACTTGGGTTTCCGTGTAAATCTCATCCTTGGCATGGCGTCGAGATTGGAGCAGAAGCTCCAGAGTGCCTCACGGTCTATATTGAAATTGTTCCCACTGACAATGTGAAATATGAACTGGATAAAAAGTCCGGGCATTTACGGGTGGATCGTCCCCAACGCTATTCCAATGTTTGTCCAACACTCTATGGTCTGATCCCTCAGACCTATTGTGGACAATCCGTGGCAGAGTTCAGTGCAAAAAAAACCGGACGACCTGGTCTCATCGGCGATCATGATCCACTTGATATCTGTGTGCTCACAGAAAAAAGCATTACCCACGGAGATCTGTTGCTGGATGCAGTTCCAATCGGTGGATTACGCATGCTGGATGGCGAAGAAGCTGATGATAAGATCGTCGCTATCTTGAAAGGTGATGCCATGCATGAACAATGGCAAGATATTAAAGATTGTCCGGTTTCCTTCGTAGAACGTCTCATGCACTATTTTCTGACCTACAAAGATGCGCCAGGCTCAGAGAAAAAGAACTGTGAGATTACCCATGTGTATGGGCGGGAGGAAGCCCATGAAGTGATTTGTCGAAGTCAAGCCGATTATGTTGCGAAGTTTGGACAATTGCAAAACCAACTGGCATCTCTCGGATCAACGTTAAATTAATACGTTAACGCCATCGATCTAGAATGTTTCATTGTGCGCTCTTTCAGAAGAATCTCCAAACTTCCAACTAACTTCACGGCCCTACTTGAAGGAAAGAACACAGGCTTGCATAATGGGGGGACAATCATGTGGTCAGGTCTATCCTGTATTTGGATTATTCGAAAAATAATATCTACAAGAAGAAGGAGTAGATACGATGAGTGAGAATATTGAGACTCTGCAACGATCCACTCGTGTGATCCCCCCTCCACCAGAGATAAAGGCTCAGGCGCATATTCAAGATTATGATGCAGCCTACAAAGCCTCTATCGCTGATCCTGAAAAGTTTTGGGAGAACATTGCCAAAGAACTCCATTGGTTCTCTCCCTGGAATACAGTCTTGGAATGGAATTACCCCTGGGCCAAATGGTTTCTTGGCGGTACCTGTAATATTGCCTACAACTGTTTAGACCGTCATGTGCAAACCTGGAGAAGAAATAAAGTAGCGGTCATCTGGGTAGGTGAAAAAGGTGAAGAACGCATCTTCACATATGCCGAACTCTATCGACAGGTAAATAAATGTGCCAATGCCCTCAAAGACCTGGGTCTTAAAAAAGGCGATCGTGTCACAATTTATCTACCAAAAATTCCCGAACAAGTTGTGGCCATGTTGGCTTGTGCCCGCATTGGAGTGATTCACTCGGTCGTCTATTCCGGGTTCAGTGCGCCAGCCCTTCAAACCCGTATTCATGATTGTGAAGCCAAGGTCGTCATTACAGCTGATGTGGGTTATGACCGCAGTAAAACTATTCCTCTCAAGCCTGTAGTCGATGAGGCTGTGGCCAATTGCCCGACTGTTGAAAAGGTTGTTGTTGTACAACGCGAAGCATCCCCGACTTCCCTTCAAGCTCAAAAGGAAGTCAACTGGAAAGACTGGCTGAAGGATCAGTCACCCAAATGTGAAGCGGAACAGCTTGATTCCGAAGATCCTCTCTATATCCTCTATACCTCCGGAACAACCGGCAAACCCAAAGGTGTCTTGCATGTGCATGGAGGTTATATGGTCGGGACCTATCTCACCACCAAATATGTTTTCGACTTGAAGGAAGAAGATGTCTTCTTTTGTGTGGCCGATCCAGGTTGGGTGACTGGACATAGTTACATCGTCTATGGCCCGCTTCTTAATGGCGCCACGATTCTTACAGCCGAAGGCAAACCCGATTATCCCAATCCCGGGCGTTGGTGGGATCTCATCGAACACTATGGTGTGTCTATTTTCTACACCACGCCTACGGCCATTCGCCTACTAATGAAATATGGAGAAGATTGGCCCGCGAAATATGATCTCTCATCATTGAAAGTTCTGGGATCTGTCGGCGAACCAATCAATCCGGAGGCCTGGGAATGGTTTCATCGTGTCACCGGCGGCACCAAACCCATTATGGATACTTGGTGGCAAACAGAAACCGGCGCAATTATGGTGACGCCTCTCCCATGTGTTGATCTGAAGCCAGGTTCGGCAACACGACCGTTTTTGGGCATTGAAGCCGACGTCACCGATCGAGAAGGTAATAGCATCCCTTCGGGAGGCGGCTTTGCCGTGATTAAAAAACCCTGGCCATCCATGATGCGCACCATCTACAAAGAACCCGAGCGGTACGAGCTTTATTGGAATACGATTCCTGGTGTTTATACCGCTGGAGATGTCTGTCACAAAGACGAAGATGGGTACATGTGGTTCATGGGCCGTGCGGATGATGTGGTGAAAGTGGCTGGCAACCGGATTGGCACGGCCGAGGTGGAAAGCGCCCTAGTCAGTCATGAAGCCGTCGTCGAGGCAGCAGTCATCGGCAAACCTCACAAAACGGCGGGTGAAATGATCAAAGCCTTTGTCATTCTGAAACAAGGGCAAACTGAATCGTCTGAACTAATCAAAAGTTTAAAAAACCATGTCCAGCAAGAATTAGGAAAAATCGCAACGCCTCGGGAAATTGATATCGTCCCCTCACTTCCCAAGACTCGCTCAGGAAAAATCATGCGCCGCGTCCTCAAAGCACAAGAACTCGGCCAAGACCCCGGCGATATTTCTACGTTGGAAGAATGACAAAACAGTCAAAAACCAGCGAATATTATTTGTACGCAGTACGCACATTCAAAAAAGAAGAAAAAAGACCGATACGTCTTGAGTGGTGGGTCTTCTTAGTGCAGGCTATGCACCAAGAAACGTCGACATGAAATTGTTATCTTTTTGTCATACCCGCGAAGGCGGGTATCCAGGAATCAACAACTACCCTGGATTCCCGTTTACACGGGAATGACCAACTTTGAATGCGAATATCATATTCCTTTCAACTCGCAGACTTTTTATCAATCACAAGGCTGCTGAAAATGTCTATGTATCAACAATATTGCGACAGGCGAGCGATTCGAAAAGGACCCGTGGCAGATAATGTTGCATGTTGTCCTTTAAGAGTACCAATCATCGGCCTCATCTTCTTCAGCCTATTAGTCTTCACCCCTTTTCTCATTCCATCGGGTGAAACCAATATAAGTCAAAGATCTGAATCTGCCCCTATGATTGAAAGATCATCTCTCTCTCATCAAGAATCTTCGGCTATAGTGGAAGTCCCTGAACATAGACAGGATGCCTCTTTCCGCGAATAAAAATCACCTCTGCCACTTCTCTCCTATTATTGTAAGCTTCACGTGTTCGTCTCCACCCTCACCTCAATCCTCTCCCTACGAGGGAGAGGAAGCATGGATAGATTTTATAGAGCGACCAGGGGAGGCTCTTTGGCAAGCTCAGGACATGTACTGTGAACTGGTCTAGTTACCTTGCTATTTTCAGAGAGCTATGGATTCGATGGTTTGGATATCGTCTGAGGAGAGTTCGAATTGAGTGAGGATGGCGAGGTCATCCTTCATGTGTTGTTCGTCTGTCGTACCGGTGAGAGGAAGCATGCCAAGTTGTAGGGCGAAACGGAAAATGACCTGAAGAGGATTGGCCCCTACCCGCTTAGCAATACCCCAGACCTGTGGCTCACGTAAGACTTCTTGATTGGCTGTCAGAAGAGAAAAACCCTGATAGATGATTCCTTGCGCTTGGCAGATGTTTCGTACTTCTTTATCCCACCCCATTGAAGCATAACAGCGATTCTGCACGACCATCGGTTCCACGGTGGCCTTTTCGCAAAACTCCTCAAGTTGATCAGCATGCACATTGCTTATGCCAATGATTTTGGTTTTGCCTGCTTGATGCAAACCTTCCATGGCATTCCATACTTCCCAATCCCCTTGGCTTACCCCCCAACGGGATGACGGCCCATGTAAGACATACGAATCAACATAATCTGTGTGGAGATGTTGCAGCGAACTGTCAAAGGATTGTTGCACTTGAGTCGCAAGGTCCGCAGATGGATCATAGGGCGTGCGATGATCTTGGCCTGAGACAGAGGTAAATTTCGTTTGGAGAAATAGAGACTCTCGTTTCACGCCTTTTTGGGCTAATACCAGCAATGCTTCCCCTACCAATGCCTCCTGGTAATGAATGAGTTGGTTAGCCGTATCAATGGCGGTAAACCCAGTATCTACAGCCAATTCAACTAATTTGGCGGTCTCTTCTTTTTTCCAGGCTGTGCCATACATGAAAGCTGGAATCTGAACATGATTATATGTGCTTCGTGTTTCCATCATGACAAAAATCTTGGGCTGTCATCTTGGGCCACGTGGGCGAGCCATACCTTCACAGCCGCCCCACCAGGCACAGAGAATTTCATAGAGTTGTACGATGCCCCATAATGTCGCAGGAACGACAATAACGAATAGGGTCACAATTCCAAAAAGACGCCACAGCGGATGCCTAGCTGCAAATGAAGAATCACTCGACATAGATCGATAAATTACAGCAACCCACGTTTTTGAAGGTAATCTTTATCAATGATAGGCGTTGAGGGCGGGGACAATGTCCCATTAGCTTGAAGCAGGCGTTCGACATATTTACCAATCAGATCAGACTCAAGATTCACGGAATCTCCAACCTGTTTCAGGCCTATGGTCGTGACTTGAGCTGTATGAGGAATAATCGCCACTGTAAATGATGGGCCTTTCACGGCATTGATCGTTAGACTAATTCCATCTATCGTAATCGATCCTTTAGGCACACAGTAGCGAATGATGTCTTCTGGCGCTTCTACCGTCAAATAGATGGTATTGTCGTCTTGTTCTCGCGCACGCAGTCTACCAATACCATCCACATGACCAGTGACCAGATGTCCGCCCATTCGCGCATTCAACTTCATAGCTCGCTCGAGATTGAGCGGAGTGCCAACTGCAATCGTGCCAAGATTTGTACAGTTCAGAGTTTCGGTTGAGACATCCACCATGAAACTCTGGCCTTCAACAGTAGTGGCCGTCAGACATGCACCTGACACACTCACGCTATCGCCTACCTGTAAATCATCCAAAATTGTGGAGGCCAGAATAGAAAACCTCGCTCCTGCCAAGCCTTTCTTAATGGCTTGTACTGCACCCATTTCTTCAACAATTCCGCTAAACATGAACCCCCTTCTTATGGTTCATCGATCTCTTCGTCTTTTTTTAATAAGACTGTTTTAACTACGACTACAAACACCACAATTAAGATGACGACACCTAAGGCCGCCAACACGCCAATTACAACATCTCCTGTTCCCATCGCTTCATCCATCCTACTTACCCTTTCTTTTGAGAGGGATTATAGCATGGCTGGTTTCTTGATCCCTATCATCATCACTCCAAAATATACAGCAGTCACCAACAAGATCAGGCCAATACAGAAAAACCCTCCGGTATAACCAAGTTGACCAATGAGTAGACCAGCAAGCAACGGGCCACCAGCATGTCCCATGTCCATAATCGTTCCACGCAGGCCCATTCCGGCACCCAATCGTTTGTCTTGAGACACATCAGCCACTAAAGCCGTAGTTGATGATGTCACGACAGCCTCTCCAAATCCAAAAGCTCCTGCCACAACCAGTAACAGTCCATAGACCTGAATGTGAGGGAGCAACATGATCATCGTCCCACACAGACACAGGCCACTAACTATCAGGGGTTGACGTGCACTTCGATCGGACAAGCGCCCCATAAACGGTTTTGAAATGAACGAGGTGAAGGCTTGTATGCCGAAAAGGATGCCAATCTCTGCCGCATTCAGCCCAATGATCAATCCATACAAAGGCAGGAAGGCCATCAAAGTGCCGTTCCCCATCATTTTGGCGGCCTCTACAACACTCGTAAGTAAAATGGCGGGAATTCGGCAAACTCGGCGGAGGCCTTCACGCAATGCTGGCCAGAGAGCGGCAAACGAATGGTTATCCCGCGGTTCAGATGAAGCCTCTTGAGGAATTAACCAAAAGAAGATAATTGCCAACATTCCACAAACACCAGCTAATATAAATGTATGCGAAAATCCATACTGGTATACCACAGCTCCACCAATCATAGGGCCTAGTAGCCCACCACCTTGGGCGGAGGAGGTATACCAGCCAAAGGCTTCGCCTCGGTGCTGTGCAAACCATTCACCGACTAACGCTAAGGCCAAAGGGGTGTACATGGCTGTGGCTAAACCATGAACCAATCGTAGTATCCCTAAGGTTGGCAAATCCGAAATAAACGGATAAAAAAAAGGTGGGAGCGCAAACGCCAAGACGCCACCAATCATAAGCCGTTGACGATTTACCACATCGGATAGAAGCCCCATTGGCAATTTCAGAAAAATGCCGGTGACTGTCGAAAGGGCCACCAACATTCCGACCATGAAGGGCGTAGCTCCAAGCGAGTCTGCAAGAAGTGCCAACGCAGGGCGCCGCACCATATCATAACTCAGAAAGCCACAGAGCCCGACTAGGCAAAGATAGACAAAAGAGCGTGTAGGCTGCATGCATTCAGGAAAGAAATGTTGAAAAAGAATGGTCGAAAAATGTTAAGTCATGAAGAAAAATTCTTCACTTTGGTACTCTGTTGAAAGTTGTTCGCATAAATCCTGACGCTACCAATGGTCTAAGATGCTGTCAATGAAGTTCTCTCACGGAGAGTTCAGCCTTAATTGTGGCATTTTTCATTCAACCTGTTCATAAAATTCTTTTTCAAATGGACTATTGTTAGGGGTGATCCATTGTTAAGGTGTGTGCAAAGGATACGCTAAGTAAGACAGATGATTCGACAATTATCAGAAGAAGGTATTCTCTTTACTCATGTCATTAAATGGCTCTTCCTCGCCGCCATTGTTGGCATATTGGTGGGCGGAACAAGCACGGGGTTTATTCTTCTTCTCAACCTCGTTATTGACACAATTTCAAGTCCTGTCTGGTCTTCCTGGCTGCTTCCGCTTGGCTTGGCACTCTCGGCATGGCTGACGACAGCGCTCGTTCCTGAAGCTGGAGGGCAAGGGGTTGAACGCGTAATTCGCGCTATTCATTTACATTCTGGAAAGATGCGCTGGCAGGTGATTCCAGCCAAAGTTGCAGCCACTATCCTAACCATAGGCGTAGGAGGATCGGCCGGCAACGTCGGTCCCTGCGTGCAAATTGGCAGTGGCTTATCTTCTTTTCTTGCAGACACCTTGCAGTTTAATTCATATGATCGCAAGACCGTGGTCATTTGTGGCCTCAGTGCAGGCTTTGCTTCCATCTTTGGAGCACCCCTAGCCGGAGCTTTATTTGGTCTCGAAGCCTTATTTGTCGGATCTTTAGCTTATCAAGTTCTCTTTCCTTCCGTTGTCGCAGCCCTCTTGGGGCATCTGACAGCGTCATTGTTAGGGATGCCCGATATGGGGTTCCTCGCATCTCCATTTCCCAACTTTGATTCATCCTTGCTTCTGCTCTCTTTAGTGGGAGGAGGATTTTTTGGCGTGGTCTCCATGATTTTTGTGGAATGCCTGAATGGGGGGCAACGTCTTCAATATTACCTGCCAACTTCCCCGCTCCTGCAGGGAGGCATTGGGGGAATATTGTTACTTGGAATAGCCTGGCTCGCCTCACCAGAAGTTTTAGGATTGGGGAAAGAGCCTATTCAACGTGCCTTAGAAGGCAGTGCAATTGCCTGGACCCTGTTTCTGGGGAAGATACTCACCACTACCGTTACCCTGAATTCAGGTGGCAGTGGAGGAATTGTCTTACCTCTCTGTTTCGTGGGAGCTACTAGTGGGTCTGCCCTTGGGTGGCTACTTGGTCAAGATCCCAGTCTATTTGCAGCCTTAGGGTTAACTGGCCTCTTGGCCGGAGCCATTAATACACCGATGACTGCGATGCTCTTGGGGTTAGAACTCTTTGGTCTCGCCGCTGGTCCTTATCTTTTCCTCAGTTGCACGGTTGCTTATCTGCTTTCAGGACATCGCAGTGCAATCCCTACACAACTGCTGCAATATACAAAAGCGCCAGCGTTACAAGCTTCTCTTAATCAAGAAATAGGAGGACCGGAAATTGAAGAGCAAAATGAAGATGTGCAGGAGAAAATATCTGAAGGAGCAAGTAAGAAGCGTTAAAATTATGGTGTGCCCGAATCCCCATGTTTAGGCTTCAGACAACGACGATAAAACCACCAAAACCCCATGATTAGCAATTGAGAAATCTCCTTTGTCTCATGAAAAATTAGGACAATGCATCCTGTTCACTAGGACAAATAACAATAAGTTCACGGAGTTGTAAATTATTGACTAATTCACCGACAAAACCACTGGGTTCAACCCAAGAAATCCGTCGACCTAAGTCCTTAAATTGTTGGGAGCACAACACCAAAAATCCCAGGCCAGCACTATCCACAAATGTTAAACCTTGTAAATTCAAAATCAGATGTTCAAACTCTGTATGACAACATTGATTAATGATAGCTTTGACATGCCAGCGAGAATGCATGTCAAGCCGGCCATGAAAGTCAACGACTGTGGCTCCTCGGCTCCCTCGTACTATTACATCTATTGCCATGATCTTAAGAACCTTATCGGCCTCTCAGAGAGTAGCTTGAAATTAATTTTTGTCTTTTCTGTATTACTGCCTGTTTTTTGTAGATCGTAAATTTGTCAATTGAATATCGCTCATTCCTCTCATTATTTTGTGTTTCACTCACATAATTGAGATTGAGTGTTTTTCCCCAGCGAACTCTTGCTACACTCATAACCTCCATGCCACCAGCCATTCATCCGATTGATCTTGTCGATATTCTTCGCCGACATCGCTTAACGCCTGCCATTGTGTTCTTAACATCCCGCCGCGGATGCGATG
Source organism: Nitrospirales bacterium (assembly GCA_965223685.1). Taxonomy (GTDB): domain Bacteria; phylum Nitrospirota; class Nitrospiria; order Nitrospirales; family UBA8639; genus Nitrospira_E. The sequence goes on along the minus strand of CBDCXG010000003.1, from coordinate 1,694,559 downwards.
AGGCCATAGATACCTTTGTCCATAACTCCGCTGCCGTGTCAGCAACGCACACTGAAAAAATTCAAACATTTTTTGACCAATTCTCCAAAGAATTTCCTAGTGTCATTGATCATCCACTTATTCCAGTTGTCCAAGACTATGGTGTAGCTGCGCACCATGCGGGGCATCTTCCTTCTTGGAAAATCGCGATTGAAGAACTCATGCGTCAAGGATTGCTTGATGCCGTGTTTGCCACGACCACTCTTGCTGCCGGAGTAGATTTTCCAGCTCGCACAGTTGTGATCAGCCAGTCCAGTGTGCGTAAATCTCAAGACTTTACCAACCTCACCGTCAGTGAAATACAACAATTAGCAGGACGTGGCGGGCGCCGTGGTAAAGATTTTGTGGGATTTGTGGTTGTGACACCTTCTCCCTATATCGATCTCCATGTCTTAGGCAAAGGTCTTACAGGACAACCTGAAGCAATTGACAGTCAATTCGTCGTCTCTTATCCCATGGTACTTAATTTACTCAAAGCCCATTCCTTAAACAAAATTGAAGGCCTCTTAGCTAAAAGTTTTGCTCAGTTTCAATTGAATCAACGTGCGGCTATTCATCAGAGCCGTTTAGATGAGATTCAGGAGCAATTACAACCGTATGGACCAAGGGAATGCGCGGATTGGGTTGCCCAATGGAAAGTCTTTGATCTGGCTCGTCGCCGCAAAGCTCATCGACGTTCAGTGGTGAGTGCAGACTCGCCGTATTTAGCAGCGCGGTTGCCCTTTCTTACTCCAGGAAGACTCATTGGCTTAGCCAAAGGCCCAGCCATCATTCTTCGTCATTACCGAAGCAGGGGGACGGGCATGCCTATGCTATCTGTGATACATGCAAAAGGGACATTGGGAGAATGTCAGGCTCAACGAGTGGCACAAATTTATGACCACGTATATGACTTTCAACCAACGCGAAGTTTGCCCTGGTGTTCACCAACCACGTATCACCAGTTCAAAAATATCTTGACCCAATTGCCGTCGAAATTACCGACTTTGCCAATTTTTGAGACCATGCAAGAATCTGAGGTTTCATCGAATGCTGACATCCTGACAGCTGAGTTTGCCTGTCCAACCTGTCCATCTCATGCCGCTTGTAAAAAAGATGTGGCTGTTGCCTCGCGCCTTCAAACGAAGGCCCAACAGGTGACGAAAACCATTCGTGCTTTACGTGATGGTCTCTGGCACCAATTTCAGCAAAAAGCTGCAGTCTTGCATAAGTTAGGATATCTAACGGCCAGCCTTGAATTAACCAAGGATGGAGAATGGGCGCGTCTTATTCGAATCAATCATTCGTTGCTGATCACCGAACTTATTCGGATGGATGCCTTCTCAGGAATGGCTCCAGAATTATTGGCAGGTGTGATGGCTAGCATTGCCCATGATGATGACCGTCCCAGTTCCTATATGCGACTGACCACAGGCCTCGCTTCAATGCTCACACAAGTTCGCCAGGTGGCCGATTCTCTGCATGCTTATGAACCAGCGCCACTATTACGCTCTGATGTGGCAGCCATAGCCGAACGATGGATTGGCCAATCTCAACATGGATGGTCCTCCTTAGTCCGCTCAACCTCAATGGCCGAGGGCGATGTCTATCGTTTATTAGCGCGAACCTTGGAATTTCTTTCACAAATGTATGGGCTCAAAGTCACGCATCCTGGACTGGCAGACATCGCTCACCAGGCCATGGTCACAATGCGTCGAGAAGTCTTGGCAGAATTGCCCTAATTTTCACAATGAACCATGATGAATGATAACGATCTTCAAAGGGAATTAGTCTCTTTACCCATCAAATATTTGCATCAATTGGCGAAAGGGCGCATTCATCGCCATTTTCGACTTGGGAAACGTCGTCTCATTGACTCTATTCTGGCTCTTTCACCAGATGAAAAAATGAGCATTGCCAGGGCACTCGAACAGAGCCCTACGGCTTCTGACACACCTGCTCGTGAAGTACATACCCCTTCACCGTTTGACCCACAACCTCCTTCTAAGAAGAGGATCAAGAGATCTAAAGCTGGCACTCCTGCTGTTGATCTTCGCGACCTTCTTGAAGGCCTTGGTGTTCCTGACTCTCAACCCTTTATCCCGGATGCCTGGCAAGAGGAAGCGGTAGAAGCCATCGTGCATTCCGATGTTATTGTGAGTGCGCCAACAGGAAGCGGCAAAACCTTTGTCGCAACTGAGGCCATTAAGCAGGCCATGGCCAACAAGCAAACCGTGATTTACACTTCGCCCCTCAAGGCCTTATCTAATACGAAGTACATGGAATTTTCTCAATACTTTGGAAAGGACAAAGTGGGAATTTTGACGGGTGATCGTCGGGACAACGCTCAAGCGCCGTTACTCATTATGACGACGGAAATTCTACGAAACATTTTCTATGATGCGACAAGTGGAGATCTTGACCTTCGACTGCATCTGTTAGGCCTAGTGATCCTGGATGAATCCCAATATTTGGCGGACCCTGAACGAGGTGTGGTTTGGGAAGAAACTCTCATTCTGTGCCCCCCTCACACACGACTGCTTCTTCTTTCGGCTTCTATTGGAAATCCACAAGAACTTGCAGAATGGTTAACAACCATTCGTCCTACAATCTGCCATCTTATTCAGCACGCACAACGATCCGTGCCGCTGCGTGGCCTCTACTTACATTCTACTGGCCAGCTCGTGCCATTGTTGGATTCTCTGAATATTCAGCAACAGAAAGGTTATCGATTTCACCCTGAAACCAAGCACCTCTTCAATGAATACGAATTTAAACCTCGCTATTAAATTTAAGCCTAAAAAATAAAGAAATGCATTCATTTTTAGAGAGGCGATATTGGGCTGAAGTTGTTGCAAAAAAAGCTCACACTGTGGCAGAGAACAAACTATCTAGAGAAAGAGTCTTAGTGCTTTTCTGCTAATCAATAAAGAATTCCTCGAGTTAGATTAATTTCATTTTAAGCATGTATTTTGCTATTATTTCAGTAGTTTAAAAAATAATCATGTGATTTACAGTGGTATTTCAGCATATTGAAGAATGATGTATCTGCCTTTTCGCAAAAACCTTAGACTGCTCTTTGCCTTGACTCTTTTTTTGTTCAGCGTCGGTGGCTGCCAAGGTTTTCAACCAAAAAACCCTGGGGAATTGGCCCTGAAGAATCATGATTTCATTGAATTTTGGAATGCCTATAACAATTGTCGGAGCGGTTCCATTACTCAAAACATCCAAAAAAACTTAGATATTCTTCGCGCTGCACCAACCCCCATTTCCTATGAAGATTCTCCGATTCCCATTCCAGAGTTCATTAAAGAACTTACCAGCAGCCGCAATTCTCGTTTAGCGGTGGATCCCAGAGCTATGGCAGCGTCCTGCTCCATTCACCTTGCAGAAGTTTTTCGCCAAACCTCAGATTGGAAGACCTCCTTCCAAACCTATCAATCGATTGTGGAAAACTTCCCTGAGCCACAATACGCCTATTATGCCCTAGAGGCCTCTAGAGCTCTCGAAGAGCTTTCTACCGTTCGACCAGTCTCACTCTCCTCCCGTGACTCTTTAGCCTATTAAGCTTTTCACTGCGAGCGGTCCATTATCTTTTAGGTGAGGCACTTCATCTTCAGTCGAAAGTTAAAGGGGCTGACACCTGACTTTGAATAAGTTAGGAGTCAGAGATGCACGTAAAGCATTGTAAATTAACGCGCTATCAGCAGTTGGAGCTAATGAAATACTTCGTGGCAGGTACGCCGGCCAGAACGGCGGCAGATCCGGCCGGTGTTCATCATAATTCTGCCATCCGGTTTTTTCATAAATTGCGCCAAAAGATTACTTGCAAGCAGGAAGAACGCGCCATCCAATTCTGTGGCCAGATCGAAGTTGACGAGAGCTAAGCTGGCGGCAAACGCAAGGGAAAACGCGGGCGCGGGGGAGCAGGAAAAGTCATCGTTTTTGGTCTTCTCAAGCGCGGCGGAAAAGTTTATACCGTTCCGGTTTTAAACGTGCGACGCAAAACGCTCCTACCCTTATTTACGGAATTTCTTCATGTAACATCCCGCCTCCAACCGTCATCCACTACACATCCCCAGCCCCGATACCACCCTCATTCCCCGAGGTATCCCTATTTCCAACCATATTTTTCGTATGATCCTAAATCCTTAGGTCTCCAAACTGTAACCGTTTGTTATTCTTTCTCAATCGAAATAATCAGCGATCGATGTAGAGCCCATCGATGTTTTCATTACCATAACCAAATGAGGAACCTGGCCAGAATACATCGAAACTGCAATTTGTGTTCGTACCGATTGAACTAGGCTGACATCGTAGAATATCCGCACCGGCACCACTGACATTATCGGTTGTTGTCACTTCCCCTCTTGTATTCAGGAAAATGTCTCCGCTGTTTTCATCGATCCAGGTGCCGGAAATATCTTCTGAATTGACGGTCGCCAGGCCAACATCGGAGCCATCAAAATACATCGACCACGTACCGCTTGTATTGGCACCAAGACTGGTTGGGCTGAACCGGATCAGATCTTCATCCTTGCCGGTAACCCCTGGAACGCTAATGTTACCGATAGTGCTGATTACGAGATCACCATTAGCGAGAACATGGACGGAATCGATATCTTCACCATCCAGGGTTAAACCAACATCGGAACCATCAAAATACAACTCAAAGCTACCTGCCGTCACGGTTCCCAATGAGCTGGGGACGAATCGCACAATATCCGAATCATCAACACTGCCTATATCTGGAAGAGTTGTGGGTTTCAGCACACTGAGAAGGATACTACCGTCATCCTGAACATAAAAGGCATCAATATCACGACCACCATCGCCGCTCAAACCGACATCCGACCCATCGAAATAGGTCGCCCAGACATCTGTGACTGTATTAAATGTCAAAATATCCTCATCGGCAAATGAAATACCACTGATGGTCCCGCCGCTCGTGGAACTCAGATAAATCACGGAGCCCGTGCTAGGGGCAGTGGTCACTACCCATGTGAATGAAGCGGTAGCGACGGTAATACCATCGCTTACGGTAATCGTAACATTATACGAACCAGCGCTTCCCACACCAAGCGTGCCATTAATTTCACCAGTGTTGCTATTGATAGCCAACCCATCCGGCAACCCCGTGGCGCTATAGGTGAGTCCATCACCGTCGGCGTCTGTCGCGTTGATGCCCAGGCTTATGCTCGCACCTTCCTGGTCGTTTTGTGGGCCGGGGTTTGTGATGATGGGCGGTTGATTACTGCCGCCTTGATCGGAACATATGCGAACGTTCCAGCTCGTCAGCGTCCCACCATCGTCCTCGAGATAGTCATCGTGGACTCTGAGGCTCCAAGTCCCACTAGCATTTTCGCCATCAAACGCGCTCAACGCATTATTGGGACTGAACGTGCCATCGATTGTCGGCGACGTCGCTGCGCACTGGTTCTCCACCGGGTCACTGGCCGCGTCATCTAGCACGACGCGGATGTCATCACCATCACAACCATACTCCTCAGTGCCAGGGGGGGATCCCGGTCGGTCCATAATCTCTACCGTCGTGCCGGTTTCTAGATGGCTTAACGTTACCCTTACATCACCAACCCAGGCATGCTCCATGTCGATGCCAACATTCACATCGGTGATGGTGGCGGCAGTGGGGACCGAGAGGAAGGAGGTAATCGAGGCCGTGTTGATCGGGAGCACGGTAGGAGTATCCGTGCTGGTATACGTCGTACAAACTGGTTGACTCGAGGGATGAACAACCCAGCTAAAGCTGGCGTTATCTGATCCACCATTCCCATCATTAACCACCACCGTGACAGTAAAGCTACCGGCGGTGCTCACGGTACCAGTGATCGCACCGCTGTTGCTATTGATAGTCAACCCATCCGGCAACCCCGTGGCGCTATAGGTGAGTCCATCACCGTCGGCGTCTGTCGCGTTGATGCCCAGGCTTATGCTCGCACCTTCCTGGTCGTTTTGTGGGCCGGGGTTTGTGATGATGGGCGGTTGATTACTGCCGCCTTGATCGGAACATATGCGAACGTTCCAGCTCGTCAGCGTCCCACCATCGTCCTCGAGATAGTCATCGTGGACTCTGAGGCTCCAAGTCCCACTAGCATTTTCGCCATCAAACGCGCTCAACGCATTATTGGGACTGAACGTGCCATCGATTGTCGGCGACGTCGCTGCGCACTGGTTCTCCACCGGGTCACTGGCCGCGTCATCTAGCACGACGCGGATGTCATCACCATCACAACCATACTCCTCAGTGCCAGGGGGGGATCCCGGTCGGTCCATAATCTCTACCGTCGTGCCGGTTTCTAGATGGCTTAACGTTACCCTTACATCACCAACCCAGGCATGCTCCATGTCGATGCCAACATTCACATCGGTGATGGTGGCGGCAGTGGGGACCGAGAGGAAGGAGGTAATCGAGGCCGTGTTGATCGGGAGCACGGTAGGAGTATCCGTGCTGGTATACGTCGTACAAACTGGTTGACTCGAGGGATGAACAACCCAGCTAAAGCTGGCGTTATCTGATCCCCCATTCCCATCATTAACCACCACCGTGACAGTAAAGCTGCCGGCGGTGCTCACGGTACCAGTGATCGCACCGCTGTTGCTATTGATAGTCAACCCATCAGGCAAACCCGTGGCGCTGTAGTTCAATGGATCGCCATTATCGTCGGTGGCATCAATGGTGAGGTTGACGTTCTCGCCAACCGTGTTGGTTTGGTTGCCAGGGTTCGTGACTACAGGAACCTGGTTGCTGCTTGGTGCAGATTGTTCATGGTCATCAATCTGCAGCAAATACGCCACCAGATTATCTCGGTCGGCTTGGCTCAAGGAACTGACATCGAATCCTACCTCTTGAGAGGTGTGGGCCAAAACGGCATTTTCAACCGTGGCCGCCGAGCCGTCGTGTAGGTAGGGCGCCCCATGCCACAAGCCACGCAGGGTAGGTGTATCTAGACCGCCATCAATCAAAGATGAGCCGAGACGACCGCCAGTGTCGGCATCAACCGTGCCAATATCGTGGAATCGCCCGCCTGTCACACTGTCTGTGAATTGCTGTCCGCCATGACAAGCAGCACAATTGGCTTGGGCGAATATCTGGCGACCAGCCACGGCTTCCGAAGTGAGTGCACCAGACTCTTGCCGGTATGGACTCTGGCCTAGCGTGCTGAGTGAGCTCACAAACGCTGCCAGGGCATCCAATGCTCCACTAAGCCCTGCTTTTGGTGAGCCAAGTGTGTTAGCCGTATTCGCAAAATCAGCATCGCTCATCAGCCCATCACCCTTAAAGATGTCGCGAATGTCGTTTTCAAAATCATGGATTTCGTCGAAATTAGCGGTCCAATGGACGAGCCCATGTCCAGTGCCGGAGCGACCTCGCAAATCAATGGTATTACGCAGGCCTTCGCCAACATCTGAGAAATCCCAAGTCCGGCCATCGTGCCCGCCATCCGCATGACATGCTGCACAACTGATATAGGACTGAGAGCTTAACCGTTCGTCACTGGAATCAAAGAATAGTCGTTTGCCTAGCAGCAACGTGGCTGATAGCGGCTCAGAACCAGTGGTGGCATGTTCGGTCAGCACAACATGTTGATTTGATACTCCATCAACAAATGATGTGGCATCGAAAACTTGTATCGACCGGCTCAGATAGTTATGAGCAATCACCTGTTTACCATCAGGCGATGTGGTCACACCAACTGGAGCAAAACCAAGATCCAGCGTGTCGAGGGAAATGCCCGCATAGATATCAAAAACTCGGAGTTTGCGAGAACCTTGAAAAACGAGATAGAGGTAATTACCTGTGGGATCAAATACGCCAGTAGTAGGCTGCGATGAATTATCAAAATCATGACGCCCGTCGATTTCCTCCGTATTGGTTTGCAGGTTGATCTTGGCTAACATAGAGCGCACCAGCATATTGTGCTCACGATTTTGTCCATCCCTAAACTGCCCACGGTAAATATTACTGACGTTGGCAGGCACAAAAGCTTGGAGACCGCTTGGAGATATGAGAGGAGTCATCAGATAATTCGGAATCCCACGGGCTGATGTTGCCTGGTCTAGTTGGTCGTTGTAAGGGAGTTGGATCACGTCCTGAACCGACATGGTCGGTCCATCGATCACCCAGACTTCACCACCACCAATTGTGCTCACATCTCGTGTGCTCTCTCCGGAAACAGGTGGAGTAATAAAGCGAGACACATAGACGGTGGAACCGTCATTACTAATAGAAAGCTCACGGGGTAGTGGCCCGAGGTCCATAATTTCCACTAGTGATGAATCAAAATCGATTTGAGCTAACTGACCCGTCGCCTCGAGAGTAACATAAGCGATCTGGCTATTATTGGCGGGAGCAAACACCAAGCCATGCGGCTGGGCAGCCTTCGGCAGTTGATTAAATGTACTTTCCACGGTGAAGGTATCAGTGTTGATGATACTAATAGTGGCATCATTCTTGTTGATGACGAAGAGACGGCCATCGCCACCTAAAGCAAGTGAATTGGGTTTTTCACCAACGACAATCTCGGCCAGCAACGTGCCATTATCTATGCGGACAGCAGATACTGTTCCATGATCGGGATTAACAGTCCAGACACGATCATTGCTATCCCGTGTTTCATAGACGATAGTGGTAGATGCATTTGGCCGAGAAGCGGTTTTCTGCACAAAGGCTGTGTGCCAAAAAACCAAGGAATCCGCATTTTGTCCATCATTCACACTGACTGTGACCTGGTGACGGCCAGGTATCGAGTAGGTGTGTGAGACAGAGGGGGTGCTCCCGGTAGCCATAACAGGGCTCCCATCTCCCATATCCCATGTAAAAACCGGATTGCTGCCACCCGTAAACTCCACACTCATTGAGGTAGTGGCATTCACTTCGGAGGGAGAATTTGTGTGTCCCGTAATCTCAATGATTTGTGGTTGAGCATTGTTAATATAGATTGCTAGTCGCGTACGATGGGCGAGTAACAGATCCATGTTGCCATCAAGATTGACATCAATAATTTTTGCGTCATAAGATTCTTCATTAGCCCACTCTGGGTCGGCAAAATCCGCGAATGTACCCGCGTTCACTCCTTCATTAATAATGATTTCGGTCTTTTCGTTGAGAATATCAGTTGTGTTTTCGAACAGTTCGATGCTGGAAAGAATAAAGTCCAAATCTCCGTCCCCGTCGATATCACGGATATGAGCATTACCGTGCTTACCATTATCACCCGTTAAGTTTTGATCGATGCGTCGGATATATTCCGGGAAACCACCGGTGAACGTGCCGGTAGACATGAAAGCCCTGGGTTGATTCCCATCCGCATAAATACGGAAATCCGCAATATTGTCATCGTTGAAATCGGCAGCAACTTGGACATAACTCAACGTATCCAGATCCAAGCTAAACCGGAGGGCATTAGTAAAACTGCCAAAACCATCATTGTAGTAAACAAAGTGTTCATCCTCTGCCTGGGTCGGTCCTGCTAAATCAATATCCCCATCGCCGTCAAAATCCTGGGCATCGAATTTAACAACCCCCAAAAGGATATTGGAGTCCATCCGGTTAGGCATGGCCGTGAAGGTCCCAGCTCCATTGTTAACCAGCATTATTCTACCTGGGGTCGTCACAATATCTTGGTCTCCGTCCCCGTCAAAGTCAGCAGCTCTGATAGTAAACGGATTCGACTCTGCACCATTGATCGTTTGCCCAGAAGCGAATCCCAACCACATGCCACCGGTATTGTTCCCTCGATTGAGCAAAAGTTTGTTGTGGGCTATCAGATCCAGCCAGCCATCCGCGTTGGCGTCAATAATCCCAATATGTTTAGCATTGGATACATCATTGTTGGACGCAAAGGCGGCATCGTTAAGTGTTAAGACACCTCCATTATTAATAAGGAGTTGTGCGCCTTTATTCCACCTCGCAACAATCACGTCTTCTACGCCGTCCCTATTAAAATCCCCCAAGGATACACGCTTGCGATCTGAGTCGTTGGTGGATTGCCCAGAAAGATCAAGATGATCAATTGTTCGTTCTTCAAATACCGGGGCGACTGCTACTGCTGCTACTGCCGCATTTTGAATATTTTCCTGAGTCTGTGTCACAATTTCGTCATCACCCAGTCCCAACCGATCGGCCAATGCGTGGGTCATTTCTTCTACACCATCGACTGATTCTGTGCCAGATACCAGAGATGTACTGGGTATAGTGCCAGTTTGAGCAACTAAATTGGCTGAAAACCCGATCGTCATTGCTCCCATCAGCACGCTCATATAAAGATACTTTTTGAGATATTTCATGGTTTAATCCCTTAGAAATTGATGGATAGAATTTTTGGTAAATGAATTAATCGAAGATAATTAGGGCGAAATGTAAGCAAAATCTGCCTCGGCAAAAGACATAAAGAGCACCAAGCTCCAGTTGAATTCCAAATAAAGTTGAGACATGATTTGCTGTGGCTCAATCTATTGCACCGTTTTCCAGAATGTGTTTGGATTTTATAAGTGCAAAAAATATAGTTGACGCACTTGGAAACAATGAATAGCCCATTGGGGGGAGGAATTAGTCATAGAAACCGTGTCCTTTCAAGAGAAAGGTAAGCCTGATGGAGAGCTTCAAAGACAGAAGTGGTTTCTGATTTTTGAGAGATAGTCCCAAAAATTTGAACAGGCTGCTTAAGTGGATACGCTCGCCAACCTGTGGCATGATGGTGCCACTGCTGAAAAGAGCGTAGACGATGAAACGACGACCTCGACGAAACCATTCACCCGTGTTTAAATCCAAAGTGGCCCTGGCTGTGGTCAAGGGCGAGCAGACGGTGGCTGAATTGGCCCAGCGTTTTGATGTCCATCCCAATTAAATTACCCAATGGAAGACCGTCCTACTAGAGCGCGCCACGACGGTGTTTGAAAACGGTGAGTCCGCTCAACCGCCAGTGGATGTAAAACAACTGCATGCCAAGATTAGGGAGTTGACCTTGGAAAACGATTTTTTAGAAACGGCGCTCACCAAAACGGGCGTGCTGAGTGCCAGACGATGATGGACTGCAGCCATCGCCTCTTCCTGGCCAAACAGGCGAAAGTCTTAGGGATCAATCGCGGCAGTCTGTACTATTGACCAAAGCCGGTTTCCGAGCAGGACCAGCGGCTCATGAATCGGATGGATCAGTTACACTTAGAGTTCCCGTTTGCTGGCGCTCGGATGCTTCGGCCCTCTTGCGACAAGAGGGCTTGCTCGTGGGGCGCAAGCATGTGAGTATCCTGATGCAACAGATGGGCGTGGGAGCCCTGCATCGGAAACCCCGCACGACACAACGGCAGCCAGGCTATCAGATTTATTCGTATCTGCTGCGGGATCTGACGATTAGCCGCCCCAATCAGGTCTGGGCGATGGATATCCCCTATAGTCCGATGGCCCAAGGGTTTGTGTATCTTGTAGCCGTAGTGGATTGGTAGACCCGGCGTGTCCTAGCCTGGCGTCTCTCGATCACGATAGACGTCCAGTTTTGGCTGGAGGCTATTGAAGCTGCTCTCAGCCGGTATGGAAAGCCTGATATCCTGAATACGAATCAAGGCAGTCAGTGTACGAGTCACCTCTTTACGGAGTTGCTCAAGAATCACCGCATTCGCCTGAGTATGGATGGCCGTGGAGCCTGGCGCGACAAGATTGTTGTCGAACGCTTGTGGCGTGCCGTGAAGTACGAAGAAGTGTATTGGCAGGTGTATGAGTCAGTGGCCGCAGCGCGAGGAGGACTCGAACGCTCCTTCCAGTTTTATAACAGTCGTCGTCCACATTCAAGCCTCGCGGAGAGCTGACACTGGATCAGATGTATTTTGACAACTTGCCGCACCTTCAAGCGGCCGAACTCAACTAGGAGCGATCCACTTCCCGACGCCCATTTTGTTGTTCAAAAGGATGGGGCACCTCTCCTGTCAGACTACATGATGCGACGGCCCTCTACGAACGGCGGCGGCCTGAAGTGACCACCCTGTACCAGGTCATTCAAGACCACAGCGAAACCTTTTTTGCGCAAGTTGAACAGGCACCCGGAACCGGTCTGCCACAGTTTGTCAAAACTGAGTTTGAAGCGTTTCTGGACTGCGGCCTACTTGCCCACGGGTTTTTGCGCCTGCGGTGTGGGGAGTGTACCTATGAAAAGCTGGTCATCTTCCGCTTAACTCATTCTAGAGTGGGAACAAGGTCCGCATCAATGATTCGTGAGTCATGGGTCAGTAATGTCGCCCCAAACACCTGAGCCGTGGCCACGATCATCCGGTCAGCAGGATCGCGATGAAAGGTGGGCGGAAGACTGGCGACCCCGGACGCAATCGCTGGGGAAATCCCAATGCGTTGGACAAGGGGTGAGGCCGTGGCTGCCTCAAGCCAATCACGAAGTGGAAGATCCAAACGAATACGATTCAGAGAATGTAGATTGGCAATTTCCCATAACGAAATGTCAGAGATGAATAACGGTTGGTTCGCACTGGCATTCTGAATCACCCGAGCTTGTTTTCTGGAGAGTCGAGAATTCTCCTCAAACCAATACAAAAGAATATGCGTGTCCAAAAGGACTTTCATGCGGGAAGATCGCCCTCTGCCTCCCACTCGGGTGCGGGTATGGTTGGCGACACCACATCTCCAGATATAGAGACCGTACCCATCAGTTCGTGTTGCGGAAAGCGATGATGACGAGGGGTAGGAGGAACTAATTGGGCGACAGGTTTACCTCGCTTAAGGATGGTGATGGATTCCCCCTGCTGAGCGACCTCATCAAGGATGGCCAGACACTTGGCCTTAAACTCTGAAGCTGGAATTTCTTTCATATGACTAGTTTAAGTGACTAGTCATAATTAGTCAACCACTCTTTCTTTTAATCCCATTTACTGTGGGACAGGCCTGCGGTTCCTGGGCTTCACCCTGTACAACACAACCAGTCGGCGCGGGAAGTACACCGTGGGTTGCCGTACGGCCTCAAAACATCTGTCGGCGGCCATGATGCGCGTCACCACCTGGTGCAAGCAGCACCGGCACCAGAAAGTGGCGTGGCCAGCTCGCTACCTCAATGCCGTCCTTCGAGGGCATTACCATTACTTCGGGGTTACGCACAATTATCCGAGCATCAATGCCTTTTATCGCCATGTCCAATGGGCCTGGCACCGCTTCTTAAGTCGGCGAAGCCAACGGGCTCAGATCTCCTGGGAGGCCTTTCACGCCTTGCTTGAACGGTTTCCGCTGGAAAAGCCTTGGTTGCCCAAGGCGGTCACCTGGTAAGGCCGTGTGTGTCGTTGAACAGCCCAGTGCGGGAAATTCGCATGCTGGGTTGTGTGAGGGGTGCGGAGGGTAACCTCCGCATCTACTCGATAATCGCTCAATTTCTCATGACGGAAAGTCCTCAAAAAATGCGGAGCGTTTCCGACGGATGAAGCTATCCTCAAAGTCCTCTATCTCAGAATGCAGCGCCTCGCCAAGAAATGGACCGTGCCGATACCCGACTGGAAACGGGCACTGAATCAATTTGCTATCTTGTTAGGAGATCGGGTGCCAACAGCTAACTAACCAAGACCAATTACACAGAAAACTTTACAGGCTCGGTTTTGGTAATTCACGCGAAGCAGAGACCCACAAGTATGAATCTGTGGGTCTCGCTTCCCGTTATGAAAATGCGAGCAAAGCTGTGCAGAAAAGGATTCAAAAAAAGGAGAACGGAACTCGTCTCCTCTTGACTTGGACGCAATTAGAGAAGCGTACGATAATTTCCTAATTCTCTATCGTCTCCTATATGTGACTGTTGATATCATTCTTATTCAACAGTCTCATACTTCAAACTGGATAAAGCACAGGGCATGAATTTTTGGCAGCAGGATGTGGGACTAGAGCAGTTCTTTCTTCTTGGGTTTGTTAGGGACACAGATGTCGCATTGGCACATGTTGCGAAGAGAGGTATAGGAATAGATGCCAGTGTCATGGCCATCACTCCATTTGATGCGGAAAGCATAGCGTCCAACAGCTTCAATATCTTCTAATAAGATAAGTAGTGGGATGGAGTCTGGCTTGAGGCGCCGTTCTCCTGTCCATTCATCAACGCAGCCAGCGCAGGGGCAATTTTGACGAAGATGTCGGACGGGGTAAACGCCTCGATGGCCATCACTCCATGTAATACTCAAGACTCCCTTGTCGAGCCATTCCATATTTTTGGGTTCTAGATTCTGGTTGTTGGTCATATTCTTTATCCTTTTTATCCAACGGACTAGGAAACCCAGGGCTCAAAGGTGGGAAGCGGTTTTCCCACAACTGTAGAGAAATAGGCTTCCATTGCCGCTTCTACTTCACTGCGTACACTACCTATGGCTTTGAGACGTGACAAGTTCGGCATCGATAAGCGTCGGGCTTGCTTTATAAAAGCCACACTACCCTTTGATAACGACAGCATACGTCCCACGCCTCGTTGGCTGCAATCTTGGCAAACAACACCACCTAATCTAGGAGAAAACCATTGAGGTAACTGGGTCTGTGCAAGTTTCCCACATTCCGTACAAGAATCAAATTGTGGGCGGAATCCAGTGTGACCAAGTACATGTATTTGAAACAAGAGCGTGGTGAGGGCGACATCCTCTTCTGGTCGCAGCGATTCAAGTCCATGAACTAAAGCCGCATACATGTCTGGGTTGGGATCACGATCAACTGTGATCGCTTCGACCATCTTGACCATCCTAGCCGCAGCGGTCATCACTGTTAAATTTTCTCGAATTACCGAATAGCTAGTGATTAAATCAATTTGACTAATTTGCCCAAGGGATTCTGGTGTTTTTTGAAAGAGGGTTAAGTCAACAAGACCAAATGGCTCCAATACACCGCCAAATCGTGTTTTCATTCGCCGCGCACCACGCGCCACTCCACGGATTTTCCCAAGAGTTGGGGAATACACCGTAATGATGCGATCGGCATCTCCCCATTTCAGGCTTCGCAGAATGATGCCACGTGTTCGAATTAAAGGCATAACAAAGCACTTGGATTAGAAGTGTATGAAGAGTTCGCAAACGGTATTTTTTTGAATCGGGGAAAAGTCAATCTTCCTTTTACTCCTCACTATTCATATTCCATATCCTAAATCGGCTAAGATTCTGGGATTATCTCGCCATCCTGGCTGAACTTTCACCCACATTTCTAAATAGATTTTCATAGAAAAAAGAGTTTCCATTTCCTCGCGAGCCAGTTGTCCCACTTCTTTAAGCCGGCGTCCGCCTTTGCCAATAATAATTCCCTTTTGGCTGTCTTTTTCTACCAAAATCGTTGCGAGAATATTGGTCAACTTCTTTGTTTCTTCAAATTGCTCAATGAACACGCCTACGGCATAGGGTAACTCAGCATGTGTGGAAGCAAGGACTTTCTCACGAATAATCTCCCCAGTCATTTGGCGCATGGATTGATTCGTCAGAAAATCTTTTTCATACAGCAGAGCTCCCGATTCATTCAGGTGAGCAAACGTGAGTTCTACTAGTCGAGGCACATTCAGTCCTGTTTTTGCTGAGAGGGGAACAATTTCAGCCCATGGATATTGCGTACGATATTGCTCTATTAACGGAAGAAGACGGGACTTGTTCACGACATCTGCTTTATTTAATAACAAAAAAACCGCTTGAAAAGGTCGATCGTGATTGGCTTGGGTAACTTGATCAATCACAAATTGATCGCCCGGACCAGGCGGGACTTGGCTATCAACGATCACATACACTACATCTGATTCTGTCAAAATACCTAAGGCTGATTGCACCATTTGGGCATTGAGTCGATGATGTGGCGTGTGTAGCCCTGGTGTATCAACCAAGACTAACTGGCCCTCTGGATAATGCCCGACGCCCAAAATAGGCATACGAGTTGTTTGTGGTTTATCTGAAACTATGGCCACTTTTTCTTGGACCAAGGCATTCAGTAGGGTAGATTTTCCCACATTGGGACGACCCAAGATTGCAAGTTGGGCTGATTTCATAACAGGACAGTCATCGTGAAACGTTGTGTAGAAATGTAGCAAACACAGACTAACTATAGCAGAACGAGGGAAGACAATTCGGCTGGTTACCGTTGGGCTGTAACGGCAGAAGGGGCCGGCTCGACAAACTGATAAATTTTTTCACCTTGACGAACCATACCCAATCGATTTCTGGCAAGCTCTTCTAAGCGTTGAGGATCATGTTGGATACGTGTGATGTCTTTCTGCATGGCCATATTGATGGCTTCCAATTGTTGGATCTGCTCAATCATCTGCTGCCGATGTTCACGCATCGAAAAATACAATGGCAAGCCATCCTCATTAAAAAACATGGTTCCGGCGAGCAAACTCATAATAATAAAAGCGGCAACGATGGGAAGTCGTTCTGCAACGTCCCCCCAAAATCCTCGTGAAACATGTTTTTTACTATTTCGCCGCATACATCTAAAACTTGGTATTTATGGGAAGCGCGTGAACCCCACGATACACGGCCGCCGTACCTAAAGCTTCTTCGATACGAAGCAGCTGATTATATTTAGCCAAACGATCAGTGCGCGATAATGAGCCGGTTTTAATTTGCCCAGCATTCAGACCGACAGCTAAATCGGCAATGGTCGTATCTTCCGTCTCACCAGACCGATGTGAAACAATCACGCCATAGCCAGCTTGTTGTGCCATGTGCATGGCATCAATCGTTTCCGTCAACGTGCCGATTTGATTCACTTTGATCAAAATGGCATTCGCAATGCTTTGTTGAATTCCTCGATCCAAAAATTCTACATTTGTCACAAATAAATCATCGCCAACAAGCTGAACATGATCCCCCAGTTGTTCAGTGAGCAGATTCCACCCCTTCCAATCGCTTTCATCTAAACCGTCTTCGATCGATACAATGGGGTAATTTTTAAGCAACCCTGCGTAATAATCCACCATCTCGGATGCAGTTTTTTTCTGCGTCGCAGAGTCAGATTGAAGATAATAGAACTTATTTTTATGAAATTCACTGGCGGCAACATCTAAGGCCAACACCACATCACGTCCAGGCTTATAGCCAGCCCGTTCAATCGCATACAAAATATTGTCTAAGGCTTCCTCATTTGAACGAACGGCTGGCGCAAACCCACCTTCATCTCCCACCGCCGTACTGAGACCTTTGGATTTAAGCAGTGCTTTCAAATGATGAAAAATTTCAGTGCCCATTCGCAGAGCAGTAGAAAAGTTTTTCGCTCCGACCGGCATGATCATAAATTCTTGAATATCTAATCCATTATCTGCATGCGCCCCGCCATTGATAATATTCATCATCGGAACCGGCAATTCCCTTGCAGAGAGACCGCCAAGGTGGCGAAAGAGTGGCAAGCCTAATTCCAATGCCGCAGCGCGTGCTACCGCCAAGGAGACTCCCAATGTCGCATTGGCGCCCAATCGGGTTTTCCCCTTAGTTCCATCCAGTTGAATAAGACGAGCATCGATTGCGGCTTGATTCTGCACTTCCATTCCCTTCAAAGCTGGGAGCATGCGTTTGTGAATGCCTGCTATGGCTTTGCTTACGCCCTTCCCCATCCAACGCTTCTTGTCTCCGTCCCGAAGCTCTAAGGCTTCACGTGTTCCCGTTGAGGCACCTGAGGGGACTGCCGCACGTCCCATCACACCACTTACCAATTGCACATCAACTTCTACCGTGGGATTTCCACGAGAATCCAAAATCATACGGGCTGTCAAATGCTGTATCGCGCTCATGCGTTCTCCCGTCTTTGTTCAATACCGTTTATTATTGTGTACCCTGAAAAACCGCTTAGATCAAGATGTTAAGGCACGTTTCAATAGCTCATTCACTTTCCCGGGATTAGCTTTGCCTTTTGAAGCTTTCATGACTTGTCCTACCAAAAATCCTAAGACCGCTTCCTTCCCTCCCCGATATTGTTCGACTTGCGCAGAATGTCCAGCTAAGACCTCTTCAATAATCGTGGTTAATTGACCTTCATCCGAGACCTGCACTAACCCTTTCTCTTGGACTAATTGCCTAGCTGGTATGTCCGTGGCGTAAAACTCAGAAAATACTTCTCGAGCTGCTTTTAAGCTCACCGTACCCGAATCAACAAGTTGAAGCATTTCAACCAAGCGCTCAGGTGTCAGAGGGCAAGATTCGGGAGTGGATTGAGAAGTATTCAGCTCTCGAAGCAATTCTCCTGTGACCCAATTACTTACCGTTTTGGGATGAGCAAACAGTTTCACGCAGGCTTCAAAATAATCAGCCAATCCTTTGGAATCCGTAAGGATTCCAGCATCATATTCAGATAATTGATAATCTTTTAGAAAACGTTGCCGTCGTGCCGATGGTAATTCAGGAATCGTATTGCGAAGTGTTTCAATCCACTCAGTAGCAAGCGTCACAGGAAGCAAGTCCGGATCAGGAAAATACCGATAGTCATGGGCGCCTTCTTTACTGCGCATGACCGCTGTTTGGCCTTGTTGCACATTCCACAGACGAGTTTCCTGCTGAACGGTGCCTCCTTCATCAAGCAGTTCAGCTTGTCGACTGATTTCATAGTCCAGAGCATCTTTGGCAAAGCGGAAGGAATTGATATTTTTCAATTCCACCTTGGTCCCTAGCTTTTCCTGGCCCTTGAGTCGGATGGAGACATTCGGCTCGCAACGAAAACTCCCCTGCTCCATATTCCCATCGCAGACATCCAAATAGACCAACAAATCTCGCAAGGTTTTCAGATAGGCATCCACTTCATCAGGGGAGAACAAATCTGGCTCTGTCACAATTTCTAATAAAGGCGTTCCAGCTCGATTGAGATCTACATGGCTTCCTTCGGCGCCATCCTCGTGCACATTTTTCCCGGCATCTTCTTCTAAATGCGCACGCATGATACGCACCCGTTTGCTCTTGCCATTCACCGAGATTTCTAACCAGCCAGGACCACAAATCGGCAAGTCATATTGAGAGATTTGATAGCCCTTGGGTAAATCCGGATAAAAATAATTTTTTCGGGAAAATTGATTCGTACGCGTTAGCTCACAATTGAGAGCTAACCCTGTGCAAATGGCCATTTCGACAGCCTTTTGATTGAGGACAGGTAAACTGCCAGGCAAGCCTAAGCAGACAGGACAGACTTGCGTATTGGGAGGGAGCCCAAATGATGTGGGACAACCACAAAACAATTTTGTCTGCGTTTGGAGTTGTGCATGCACTTCAACTCCAATGACCGGTTCATACTTCATAAAACCACGAGTTCAATACATCTATGAGACACTAATCCAAGGAATTCATCTCTCGTTCACGACGCATGGCATCCCGTCCCGCATCTAAAGCTTCGCGCACCGCACAGGAAATTTCATCAACGAGTTCTCGCCCTCGGCCCACAACTTCTTCCACACTATCGGTGGCTCGGTCTTTTAACCCCAACAAGTCTTCACCTTTTTTCCTGGCATAGCCGGTCACACGTTCACGTGACTCTCGACCCGGTTGAGGAGCCATCATTACTGCGGTGACTGCACCTAACAACGCGCCACTCAAAAAGGCTAATGCGACTGATCCGGCTGAAGCACCTGAGTTAGTTGCCATAGTTCGATCCTCCTTGTTGGTCTCTTGGTTCCTTATGAACACGTTGTTTCACTGTTGACGTCACAGCGCGAATCCCCGCAAGTAGGCTGGTCAAGCCAACCATCACGGCCCCTCCTTTTCCGCGTACCGTTTGATTTACGTGATTCACGGTGTGTCCAACCTCACCTACAGCGTCTAAAAACACGGTCGCCCGGTCTACGCCTAGGCGTGCTTGGTCGGTCAGAGCTCGAATATTTTCATTTGTTCCCTTCACATCTTTTAGCATACCTGGTAATTCGTGATTCAGGCGTATCAACAGACGTTCTGATTGGCTGACGGTTTTCTTTACTTGCAGAATTGTTGGCACCAGATAGCCCACTAAGACCACCACGGCTACCGCTATGATCATCACAGCCAAATCCAGCATATGTGCGTTATCCTTTCAAGACCGAATCACCGGTCGTTTGCTGCGCCAATTCGTGGCCTGCTCATAAGCATAAGCTGCTCGGAGAACAACGTTTTCCTCAAACAGCCGTCCCACCACTTGCAACCCTATTGGCAAGCCAGTTGAACTGAATCCACATGGAAGTGAAATGGCAGGCAATCCTGCCAAACTGGCGGGGATGGTATAAATATCAGACAAATACATTTGCAATGGATCCTCTAACCGCTCACCAAGCCGAAAGGCCGGAGTCGGCATGACCGGACTGACCAAAAAGTCTACCTCTTGAAAGACAGCCTCAAAATCCCGTTGAATCAGCGTCCTTACAGCTTGTGCTTTGGCATAATAGGCATCGTAATATCCGGCGCTCAAGGCATAGGTACCCAGCATGATACGGCGTTTCACTTCAGGCCCAAATCCTTGCGAGCGAGTGTGATGGTATAGCTCAGCCAATGTTTTGGATTCTTTTGCACGAAATCCATATTTTACCCCGTCATATCGCGCAAGATTTGAACTGGCCTCAGCCGTCGCAATCAAATAATACGTCGCAATCGCTTGTTCTGTAAAAGGCAACGAGACTTCTTGTATCTTCCCACCCATGCCTTCAAAGATCTGAAGTGCGTCTTGAATTTTCTCAGAAACTTCAGAGTCAAGCCCTTCGGCAAAATATTCTTGAGGCACCCCGACCACGAGTCTTTTAATATCCTTTTTCTTTGCGGATTTCGTGAAATCAGGAAAATCCCTATTCGCCGAAGTTGAATCCAGGGGATCATGCCCGACAAGCGCATTTAGCATAATGGCCGCATCTGTCACTGTTTTTGTAATGGGCCCAATCTGATCGAGTGAGGAGGCAAATGCGACTAATCCATACCGAGACACACGCCCATAAGTGGGTTTTAACCCTACGACTCCACAGCAAGCTGCTGGTTGACGAATCGATCCCCCCGTGTCAGAACCTAAAGCAGCAACACATTCATCTGCAGCAACAGCAGCAGCGGAACCTCCACTCGAACCTCCGGGAATGTGCTGTTGATTCCATGGATTTCGTGACGGCCCAAAGGCGGAATGTTCCGTGGAAGAACCCATGGCATATTCATCTAAATTTGTTTTTCCAAGAATTAAGGGGTTCTGTGTCGTCAATCTCTCCATCACGGTGGCATTGTATGGTGGCACAAAATGTTCAAGCATTCGCGAGCCACATGTAGTCCGCATCCCTTTGGTGCAAATATTATCTTTAATACCAAGTGGCATGGCCATGAGTGGTTCCGTTTTACGCCAAGCTTTCAATCCCTCATCAATGTCTTTGGCTTTTGCAAGGAGGTCGTCTCGTGGGGTCAGACTAATATACGATTTAATTTTTGGCTCGACCTGACTGATGCGAAGGAGGTAGGCGCGAGCAATTTCTCCGGCGGTAATTTCCCCGCTGGTAAACTTATCTTGCAACTCTTTTAAGGTGAGTTTAAACAAGGCCATAAGAATGAGGTACCTTCAAACGCGAGAGAGATGATACGAACCCACAGATATGTCAAACGAGGTCAGGCGGACCGGATCGCATTGCGTTCATCAACCTGAATAACTTTGGGAACATGAAACTTAGCTTCCTCATCCTTGAAAAATTCATAACAAAAGATAATGATCAAATCCCCGGTGACTCCCTTTCGAGCGGTAGGACCATTCAGAATAATTTCACCTTTACCTCTGGCGCCAGGAAGCGCGTACGTAGAGAATCGTTCACCATTATTGAGATTAGACACCATCACCAGTTCATAGGGAAGGATACCAGCCTGATCCATCAATTCTTCATCAATGGTCATACTGCCTTCGTATTCCAGATTAGATTCCGTCACTGTCGCCCGATGAATTTTGCAACGTAGTAATTGTCGATACATTAGAAGGTCCTATCTACATGCTTTTATGCAAAGGAATAGCGTCATACACAAATCATTTTCCTATTATTTTAGGCACCACAAAAAACCCTTCACTAGTATCTGGCCCATTTTTCAAAGTCTGTTCCTGGGATAGGCCTTCACGGGCAATATCTTCTCTTAGAAATATTTCCTGGTCAGCTACCGATGCCGTGGGAGGAATTCCTTCAGTCGACACATCTTGTAATTGTTCCACGAACGTCAAAATTTGACTCAACTGCTCCCCAAATAGGGTTTTTTCAGGTTCCGTTAAATCAAGCTTGGCTAACTGCGCCACATGTTCAACTTCATCCTGGGAAATTTGCGCCATATAAGCTCTCAGATCTTCGGCGATAACGAGGGGATATGAACTGAAAAGATTCGGGAAATTGCCTAAGTCTTACACGTATTTTTACCATGAATTTCTCTGAAAAAGCTACTTTGATAATCCGGCACGACGAACAGAATATGTATAAGACTTTCGGTTCTTACTCCTGACTGGCTAAGATTTACGGGTGAAATAGCCTTCATCGGCAAAACTGACATATTTCCCATCTCCAATAACGATATGATCTAGCACCCGAATCCCTAAAATCTCTCCAGCCTTCATAAGCCGTTGGGTCAGGGCATAATCCTCCTGGCTGGGTTGTGGGTCTCCACTAGGATGATTATGGACAAAGATGATAGCCGCTGCCGATTCTCGCACTGCCAGGTTAAACACCTCACGGGGATGGACGATGCTGACGGTTAAACTGCCTTTCGACACCGTTACGTCGCGAATGACCATGTGCTTCGCATCTAAGAGAATAGCTTTAAAGACTTCATGTCGAAGATCACGTAACAGGGGATAATAATGTTGGAAAATATGGGTGCTGCCTTGAATGCGTTTGCCCTCGGTTAAGGGTGCGGCTAGGACTCGCTTGCCTAACTCAATAGCGGCTAATATTTGTGCGGCTTTGGCGGGCCCTACCCCAGAAATGGCACAGAGCTCTTCAAGACTCCGATTGGCCAGTCCACGCAAGCCCTTCAGTTGAGTTAAGGCATCCATAGCAACTTCAACTGCCGAAAAGTCAGTTCGCCCTACCCGAAGAAGAATGGCCAGCAATTGTGCGTCCGAAAGTCCTTGAGGCCCTTTGGCAAATAAAAGTTCACGGGGCCGTTCTTGCTCAGGCCAGGAGGGGATCCCTTTTGTGGCTTGCACCATTTGTTACCTTTCTTCTCACTTCGCAATAGCGGGTGCTCTCACTATACGCAGCATATTTTCATTCCGTCAAAAACGCATTGAAAACCCTTGCTGAGGAGGCAATCATGCGCAATTGTTGAGGTTTCTCCAGCTATGCTATGGTGATCAGAACTATGGAATTTTCCTCTATTCGTGTGATTGCAGGAACGTTGAAAGGACGAAACATTCCGACGTTACAAGGGCATGGTATTCGACCCACGTCCCTCAGAGCTCGAGAAGCGTTATTTTCGATTTTAGGAACCGTCATTTCTGGAGCACGTATCGCCGATTTATGTGCTGGCAGTGGATCAATTGGATTAGAAGCGCTCAGCCGAGGAGCAGAAAAAGCGGTCTTTGTAGAGCAAAATGCTGAGGCAGGACGAGCACTGGAAAACACTTTGATGAAATTCAAGTTAGTCCAACAAAGCCAGGTTGTTATTCAGGATGTGGCACTCGCCATCCAAAACCCTTATTTGGTAGGATGGGGTCCCTTTGACATACTCTATATTGATCCGCCCTATTATTTCGAGGGCAGCCCTGCCCTTCTTGCTGAAATTGAAAAGGCCAATTTGTTAGCTAAAAATGGGTATGTGATTTATGAACATTTTTCAAAACGAACATCTCCTTCTGCCATTGGCCAATGGACTCATACCCGAACGGCAAAGTATGGGGAGACGGGCCTGAGCTTTTATCGCCTACAGTCATCCCTATGAAACTTCATTCCACATGGCACTGTAAATCATGACCATTGGCATTTACCCAGGCACTTTTGACCCAATCACTCGTGGTCATGCGGATGTGATTGCACGCAGTCTTCATGTGGTTCAAGAAGTAGTGGTGTCGGTGGCCCCCAATCCTCGTAAAGCTCCATTGTTTGATTTGAAGGAACGTGTCGAATTAGCAAAAATTGTGACCAGGGACCTTCCTGGTGTCGTCGTGGAACCCTTCGATGGTCTGCTTGTGAATTACGTTCGTCAACGGGGCGCCCAAGCCATTATTAGAGGACTTCGGGCCGTATCTGATTTTGAGCATGAATTCCAGATGGCTCTGCTCAACCGGAAGCTGGACCAGAATTTGGAAACAATGTTTTTGATGGCCAGTGAAGAATATTCGTATTTAACCTCTAGCATGGTCAAAGAGGTAGCTTCGGTTGGAGGTCCGTTACATGACTTCCTTCATCCTGAAGTTGCCGAACGACTGAAAGCCCAATTGCGAGACACTCGATGATGAAACTGGCTACCCGCACTACACGGATTACACCTTCGCCCACATTACAGCTCTCAGCCACCGTGAAATCCTTAGTGGCTCAAGGACAACGTGTATTTGATTTTACCGCAGGCGAGCCATCCTTTGATTCTCCAGATGTTGCCAACGAGGCCGCTATCACAGCGATTCAAGCAGGGTTTACCAAATATACAGCGGTCACGGGCATTGATGAACTCAAAGATGCCATCATTGAAAAATTTCGTCGGGATCAGGGGCTCACTTACTCGCGCTCGCAAATTGTGGTTTCCTGCGGAGCGAAACACACGTTGTTTAATTTGGCCATGGCCCTTTTTGAAGCCGGAGATGAGGTTATTATTCCGGCACCCTACTGGGTTTCCTATCCCGAGCAGATTCTTGTGGCAGATGCGACACCCGTCTTTTTGCCTACTTCCGAGTCAGAGCAATTCGCTATCGATATTTCGACCTTAAAAAGTCTTATTACTGAACGAACCAAAGCAATTATTCTCAATTCTCCCTGCAATCCGACAGGGAGTATGTACCATCGAAAGACGCTCGAAGGGATTGCCCGCTTTGCAATTCAGCACAACTTATTAGTGATTTCAGATGAAATTTATGAACAGATGGTGTATGACGATCACCACCATTGTTCCATAGCCGCTATCAACCCTGACATGGTCAACCACACTGTTATTGTGAATGGGCTTTCCAAGACCTATTCCATGACTGGCTGGCGCATTGGCTATGCAGCTGGCCCTGAATCAATTCTTAAGGCTATGGGAAATATCCAGAGCCAAAGCACTTCAAATCCTACCTCCATCGCCCAAAAAGCTGCTGTTGGTGCACTTCTGGAAGGAGGTCCGTTTATTCCACAGATGCTCAAAGAACTCGATGAGCGGCGAAAAGCTATTGTAAAACGGTTCAATCAAATTTCTGGCATGTGTTGTCCTATGCCGGCCGGAGCATTTTATGCCTTTCCCAATGTATCTGGTTTGTTAGGTCGCCGGTTTAAAGGAAACCTCTTATCCACTCCATTTGATCTCGCCAGATATTTTCTTGATGAAGCCAAAGTAGCCTGTGTCCCAGGAGAACCATTTGGCTCAGACACACATCTCAGGTTTTCATATACAGGTCCTTTGTCAGTCATTGAGGAAGGGTTAGACCATCTGGCTCAGGCTATCACCAAGCTGGAATAACACTCAGTTCATGTCTGACTATCTATTAGCCTTCTCCAAAAATGATGGCCTTTCTACTTGACCTTACTAAAAAATGCTTTATCTAACAGTTGCTAATTTTGTCTTTTCACTAGACCTGTGTTTGATAGAGGAGGTTCCAGGTGCCAATATACGAATATGAATGTACCAGTTGTGGTAAACGGTTTGAGCTTCAACAAAAAATGTCTGACCCTTCGATTCAATCCTGTGACCAATTGGGGTGTGCAGAAGCTAAACCCGTAAATAAAGTTATTTCAGCCCCAGCCATCATGTTCAAGGGAACCGGCTGGTATGTAACCGACTATTCCGACAAGCTGAAAGAGCCTGACGCAAAGTCTGAGAATAAGGGAGAGAAAACCGAAGTGAAAAGTTCTTCTGCTGAATCTGATAGCAAAGGAGCCTCAGAGGCCAAAGCTAGCACGGAGGGAGCATCGACAAAGGGCAGTGGGGAAGCCTCTAGTAGTTCTTCAACCTCAGCAAGCTCTACCAGTTCTCCGTCTTCTGGAAGTTCTTCGGGATCAAGTGCGTCGACGTCTTCCAGCTCATCTAGTTCAAGTGCCTAAGGAGACTTCTCAAAACTAGAAAAGCCTTTCTCTATTGTGACCATTCTTCAAAAACCTGATCCCAAATCATTTCTGCCAGTTTTCGATACCCAGCCGTTGTCAAATGCAATCCATCATTAGAATATTCTGGAGCTAACGTTTGAGTTTTGGAGTCACACGTTGCAGAAAACCAATCCACAACAGGAAAACGTCTTTCCTTGCTCAATTCTTTAATTGATTCATTTAACTCTATTCTCAGCTCAATGGCCTGTTGAAGAACCGGATGCAGCCCACCTCTGGATGCTCCTTCTCTAGTACCTACAGTCTTCCAACCTTCCTCACAGACAGACGGGACAGTTACGGCCACTGGTAACATTGCTTTTAACTGTACTTGTTCATAAAAAAAATGCAGGTTTTTTATTATCTCAGCTACAGGAATTCCTACACTTAAATCATTTGTTCCGCCTAAAATAATGACGACATGAGGTTGAGGCGTGAGGACCTCTCTTGGAAATCTTAAGCGCATGTCCTGTGTCGTCTCTCCGCATACCCCTTGCACTATCACGGTTGCTTTATCCCTAATCCATTCCTGTAAATAGGTCCCATATGGTATGCTCTCAACCATTGGGCATTGGAGGCTTGGTGATTGATATCCCAAGGTTAAACTATCTCCAAAACACACAATCTTCTTTAGGGGCTTTGAATCATTCATTGTTGAACACAACCAGTAATTGGCTCATGAAAGACAGAAAGTATACCAAACACTCTCATCGTAACGTTGGCCATTTCTCCCAACTTGACAGGCTTAAGCAGCCTCGCTACCCTCACCAGGTTTACCCGGTGCCTCTATAGAATGGCGTCTAGTGAGGAGAACAAATCTTATTCTTTATGACCAGAGGGAAATGTATGAAGAAAATGATGCTTTTGAATGTTCGAAAATTAGGCCAAATCAGTATGGGCTTGTTCGTAAGTCTTTGTGCCCTTGGCATAGCTGGAGATTTGGCCGTAGCAGCTAAGAAAAGTTCCTTCCGTGTAGGGGTCATCGACCCCCAAGCTGTCATTGAAAAATCGAAGGCTGGTAGCCGGGCTCTCACCAGCCTGAAAGAACATGCCCAGGCAAGAGAAACTGTCATGAAGAATGACCAAAAGGAATTAGAAAAACTTCAACAAGAGTTGAGTTCAGCGTCTTCTTCCTTGGGTGACGATGAGAAAAAGCGCAGGCAAGAACGTTTCTCTAAAAAATTTCAAGAATGGCAGAAGCGCGGCCAGGAATTTCAAGCAGAGCTTGCCCAAAAACAAAAAGAACTCGTCCAAGAATACATGGGGAAAATCCAAGAAGCCACCGCTATTGTGGCCAAACGTCATGGCTTTGATGTAGTCATTGACAAAGGTAGTGAAAATACCCTCAAAATTGTTCTCTATCACCGTAACGGATTAGATCTCACAGGAGAAGTTATCAAAGAATTCAACAAACGTTTCAAGTAACAGAAGCTATATACTTCCCGAGCTTTAAAGAAAATCCTCTGTGAGCAATTCTCGCAGAGGATTTTTTATTCCAAAATTCTTGGACTAATAAGAAGTGGAGAATTATCTTTGGCAAGTAAGAAAATAGAGTGGCGCGCCCGGCAGGATTCGAACCTGCGGCCACCGGCTTAGAAGGCCGATGCTCTATCCAGCTGAGCTACGGGCGCATCCTTTACAGTCAAAAAGTTAGGCAAGTCCGCGATGTATAGACTAGTGTTACATAGGTATTAAAGCGAGAAGCCATCTCTCTTAAATCATTCGCTCTAAAGCTATTGTAATGTTTAAAGGCCACCATTGTCTTGTGTCCGATTATTGGTCATGATGGTAAAATGATCAATCCCTGCCCGTCTCATATTGGTCACAGCAGTATATGTCTTAAGGCTGGTCGAATTTTCAAGAGAAGCACTATAACATCTTCTTGAAATTCTTCGTTGCTTATTCTTTTTGGGGCTGACACCTGACTTTGAATAAGTTAGGAGTCAGGCATGTACGTAAAGCATTGTAAGTTAACGCGTTATCAGCAATTACGGCTGATGGAATACTTCGTTGCAGGTACGCCAGCCCGAACAGCGGCTGAACTGGTGGGCGTGCACCGCAATTCCGCCATTCGGTTTTTTCACAAATTGCGGGAGAAGATTGCCTGCAAACAGGAAGAGCGTGCCGCGCCTTTTGCTGGCGAAATCGAACTGGATGAGAGTTATTTCGGCGGCGTTCGCAAAGGCAAACGTGGACGCGGTGCCGGGGGTAAAGTGCCTGTGTTTGGCATTTTAAAGCGCGGCGGGAATGTATATACGCAGGTTATCCTGCAGGCTAATGAAGCAACGCTTATGCCCATTATCCGGCAAAAAATCAGGCCTGATAGCATTGTCTATACGGATGGCTTTAAATCATACAACGTGCTGGATGTGTCAGAATTTAAACATTACCGCATCAATAAAACCAAAGCCTTTGCGGAAGGCAAAACCCATATCAACGGCATTGAGAATTTTTGGAACCAGGCCAAGCGCCATCTGCGCAAATATAACGGCATCCCCAAACATCATTTTAATCTGTTCTTGAAAGAATGCGAATGGCGCTTCAATATGGGACCAACAAAACACCTTCTTGAGGACCTCAAAAATATCCTCAAAGAAAAATATTAGGTGTCAGCCCCTTCTTTTTTATTTGTCCTCATGGCGCGTATTAGGCTAGCATACCGTCTGTTTTGACTTGAACATTTTCACAAAAGATGAGGATTGAATGTCAATAAAAAAACAAAATTTGTCCAAAAGTTTATCTATTGCTGATTTGGCTGACCCACATGACTTGTATCAAAAGAGCGTGCAGAGTCCCGACAATGATATGGAGTTTTTATCCGACTATTTCAAAGACTATACCGGCAAAACCCTTCGGCAATTTCGCGAAGATTTTTGCGGAACCGCTTATCTTTCCTCACATTTTGTCAGCCAACATGTGAAGAACCAGGCACTTGGGGTAGACCTTGATTGGCCAACTCTTAATTGGGGGATGAAGCATAATGTGTCTCACCTTACTCCAGATCAACAACAGCGTCTCTCATTGGTCAATGCCAATGTTTTGGATGTGCATGAACCACGTATGCAAATGATTGCAGCCTTAAATTTTTCCTATATGGTGTTTCATGACCGCCCCACCCTACTACAATATTTAACAAATGCAAAAGAATCTCTTCAGCCAGGTGGACTTTTAATCATGGATATTTGGGGAGGGAGTGAAAGTCAGGTTCTTCAAGAAGAAGCAAGGGAAATCGAAAACTCCGAAGACTCGGTGATCGGCGATTTTATTTTTATCTGGGATCAAGACACGTTCGACCCCTTCACCCATCGCTATACCACTCGGATTCATTTCTCCTTCAGCGATGAGAGTGAGATTCGCAACGCCTTTGTATATGATTGGCGATTATGGACGATCCCTGAGGTCACGGAACTTATGAATGAGGCAGGATTTCAAGACATTCATGTTTTATGGGAAGGCACAGACCCTGAAACGCAAGAAGGAACACAAACCTATCACCGCACAGAAAAGGGTGATGCAGACCTGGCATGGATCGCCTATCTCGTGGGCAAAACGCCTTCAAGATAATAGACATCTAGAAAACAAGTTCCATATGTCAACCATACCGGCCCTCGTGCTTTCAAGAAGCGCCGCACTTCGCCTCGCTTGGAGAGGGAAGCCTGATTTACATCTAAGGTCGCCAGGAGTTGACCACGAAACGCTCCCCAATTCTTTATATTAATTTCTACATCCTTTCCTTAGCTTTTGATAGATTAGAAAAGTTGGGCAGTAATGGCGCTGAACTGCACGGATATTGAAAGCATCTTAGGGGAAATTCAATCCGTCGTCATTGGAGGCTGGATTCAAAAAATTCACCAGCCACAAGGCTTGAGCATCACATTAGAGATTAGATCCCCTGGCACCAGTATCATCCTTTATACATGCGCAGATCCCCAATGGGCGAGATTGCATTTAATATCAAAAAAATACCCCAACCCATCTACCCCTCCGCCTTTTTGCCAATTTCTCCGCGCACATCTCGAAGGCGGATGCATTGAGGAAAGCACGCAACAACCTAACGATCGCCTCGTGTATTTCACCATACGAAAAGTTAAGACAATCTATCAATTGGTCATTGCGTTATTAGGTAATAGAACAAATATCTTGCTCCTCGATAAGGAATCCAAACTTCTCACGTCTTTAAAGCCAAGTCGTTGTAAAGTCGGTGAGCAATTTATTCCACCCACCACTCCTACACCCTTATCAGAGAACCACGTATCTTTTTGGAGCACCAAAGCAAACGAACGGTTTCCGGTAGCAAATAAAACATTTGCCGCCACCTATCCTATCTCAGCGGCGTTAGAAGCCTACTATGATCAAAAAGAACAGCAAGACATTGCACAAAGACTTCGGGACCAACAACTAGCCCATGCCAGAAAATCCTTGAAAGCTGCCAAAAGTAAATTTCATGTTTTACAAGAAGATTTCAAAAAATCCGAACGCTATCGTGAATATGGTCAATATGGTGAATTGCTGAAGAGCAATCTCCATGAATTGAAAAAAGGCCAACCAACAGCCATCCTTATTGATTACTTTGACCCGACATTACCGACATTGACTCTTCCTCTAGATCCAGCGAAAGATCCGGTTCGAAACATGGAAGATTATTTCCGAAAGTATCAGAAGTATTTGGGAGCACAAGAGCACCTTATCCCTCGATTAACAAAACAAAAACAACAAATCGAAAAATTGGAGCAAAAACTGATACAAATAGAACAAGGGCTTGTCATTCCTGCACTTCCAAGCAAGACATCAGCCACACCAAAAAAGAATCTCGTAGTAGGCTCATCTCATCTACAGAAAGTACGCCCAACGCCAGCCAAAGGCTACCGTACATATACTTCAACAGATGGCATATCTATCTTGGTTGGCAAAACCGCAAAAGACAACGATCACCTTACCTTTAAAGTTGGTAAACCAGATGACCTCTGGCTCCATGCCCGAGGAACTCCTGGCTCACACGTTATTGTGAAATTAGAAAAAGGCGCAACCATCCCACACGACACATTAAAAGACGCAGCGACGTTGACCCTCTGGTTTAGTGATTTGCGAAAGAGTGGAAAAGGCGAAGTAATTTATACCTTGAGAAAATTCGTTAAAAAGGCCAAAGGCCAGAAACCCGGAGCCGTTCATGTCACCCGTGACAAGTCTTTATGGATTGAAATACAAAAAAGCCGTTTACAGCGATTAAAAGGAGATACATAATACGATTCTAGGTCTCCCGTAATTTTTCAAAATCTCAATAAATGTAGAAGATTGACGGAAGGCTTGCCAGTATCGCCACTTCTCATAAAGATGGTCAGCTAGTATCGGCAATTTCACATATTAACTTCGTTTATCCCATAACCGATAAGATACGAGAAGTTTGAAGAAGTCTGGGGCACCATAAAGTCATAGGACCACTCGTCCCTCATATATTGTCATTAGTCATCAATCAGTTATACAGAATTTTCACAGCATATGAGATTCTCGCATCACCACAACTTCTTTGCTCTTTTCTTTATCCCTTCCCCCCATTATCTTGAAAAAGCCTTGGCCTTCATCATGTGTTGGGCACTTCTGAACACACTTCCCTCGTTAGCCCAACAGGCATCGGCTTCTCCAATTATCACGGTTACCACAGAGAAGGATATTTTCGATGGCGATATACATTCCCCTGAAACACTCAACCAATTTCCTGGACAAGACAAAGCTATTTCTCTACGAGAAGCGATTGAAGCAGCCAACCAAATTCATGAACCTGTCACAATTTTATTTGAGTCGCCGAACGAGACCATGATCTTGACCGTCAATTCTCCTCTGCCACCTATTCAAAATCCTCTCGTTATTGATGGCGCAGCCTCCCATTCACCACAGGTGGAATTACGAGGCAGCAGGACCACAACCAAGCTCTCTATTGATGGCATCACCATTGCCAGCAATGATTCAATCATTCGTGGCCTTATCATCACTAATTTTTCAGGCAATGGAATTGTAATACAAGGCAATAATAACCACCTTGAAAACAATTACATCGGAACAGACCCATTCGGGACGCCAGGTAAAGGAAATGGCCTAAATGGGGTAGTGATATTGGGAGAGAGCAATCAGATCGGAGGGGCATCTTCCCAAACCCGCAATGTCATATCTGGAAACGGGGGGCACGGTATTATCCTTCAAAAAGGATCGAAGAATCACATCAAAGGCAATCTCATCGGAGAGCATCCAACAAGGGATACTGCGCTTCCTAATGCCAAGGATGGGATCATGGTCGCAGGCACTCACAATATCATCGGCGGGGCCAACCCCTCAGAAGCTAATACTATTTCCGGCAATGGTAAAAGTGGGATACGTCTGCTTGCTTCTGCCAACCATACGCGCATTCAAGGAAATATTGTGGGTATTCATTCGTCACTCCAACATCCCTTGCCAAATAAGGAAGATGGAATTTTCATCAAATCTCGAGAAAATCTTATTGGAGGGGGGCAACCTGGTGCAGGCAATATCATTGGCGGAAATGGACAAAGCGGCATTGAAATCCATCAGGGCAACAGCAATCTCATTCAAGGGAATTTTATTGGCACAGATAAAGAAGGTAAGGCCAACTGGGGGAATGAATTGGAAGGCATTATCATCTTTGCAGACAAGACTTTAGTGGGGGGAAAAGAGCCTTACACCTTTAACCATATCGCCTTCAATAAACGAGGCGGAGTTGCCATCCCTTTTGGCCAGGAGAATACCATTCGAGGGAACGCAATTTATCAAAATGAGAGTTTGGCTATTAATTTATTACAGGATCATCTCACACCAAATGACCCACTAGATAAAGATCAAGGACCAAATGGATTACAAAATTTTCCGGTCTTATCCATTGCTACGGCACGTTCCCCCAATGATACATTTGTTGTTGGGGAATTGCACAGCCAACCAACACAGACTTATCAATTAGATTTTTATGCCGGCAGACCAGAGGGCCCACTTCGCTACCAAGAAGCCTTCATGTATCTAGGATCCCATACCATCACTACTGACACAAAGGGAGAAATCCGTTTTTCGTTTCACCTTCCAACAGGGGCGCCTTCAGGGAGATATCTAACCGCAACCGCAACCAATAAGGAAGGCAATACTTCAGAATTAGCTCATAGTATTCTTGTGAATCGGCCTAATCCACAGATTACATGGGAAGAAGCTACCCCCTCAGCGAATAGAACAGCGTTGTTTCAGACATCTTATTCGGAAGGCATGGCTCCTATCGGGATATTGCCGTCAACCACACGAATCATCGACGTGGATAGTCCACAATTAACACAACTCACCGTGACGATTAACAATCCACTTGATGGAGAGACGGAAGTTCTCTCAGCTAACCAATTATCTCCAACACTTTCACAATCGTATGTCCATGGGAAATTGACCATTACAGGCAACGCTCAGCTGGCAATGTATGAAGAAGCGCTGCACTCACTTACATACCAAAACCGTTCTACTGCCCCAACCGCAGCTCCCCGCCTTCTCACTGTCGTCGTGTCAGATGGAGACTATACCAGCCAACCCTTCACTACCAAGATCAAAATTTCCGGAGTGAATACATCGCCCATGTTCACATGGCAACCAACATCTTCTGCCCGAACCACAACCTACACCACAACCTTTACAGAAGGGAATGTCCCAATTTCCATCGTACCAGAGACCCTCACCTTGACTGACGAAGATAGCCCTCAACTCACACAGCTCACAGCTACTTTAGATAATCGACTAGATGGGCACCACGAAATCATACAGGCTACGTTTACATCTCCCACCCTCCAACAAACCTTCAAGAATGGGACCCTCACGATTTCTGGGGAAGCTCCTATTGAGACTTATCAGAGAGTCTTACAGTCATTAACATATGAGAACCGTTCCCCATCACCAACGGTCGTTCCCCGTTTGGTTAGGCTACTCACATCCGATGGCCAACTCACGAGTCAACGATTTACCACCAGAGTAACGATTGATGAAGTCAACACTCCACCAATGTTGCGCTGGCAACATACTTCAGCAATCAAAGCCCCCAGAACATATACCACCTCATATAAAGAAGGGGCTGACCCAATCCCTCTTTTACCGGATACCACAAGCCTTACGGATCTGGATAACACAATACTCCAACAGCTGACCGTAACCCTGAAAAATCCACTGGATGGCAATCAAGAAACCTTGGACGTGAATGTGACTGACCCGTCACTAACTAAAAGCTTTCGAAACGGTGTCCTTACGATTTCTGGCTCAGCTCCGATAGAGACCTATGAAACCCTTGTCCGTTCGATAACCTATCACAATCACTCAGTGGCTCCCACGCCCACGCCTCGAATCTTTATGATTGTGGCATCAGATGGAACCAGCACGAGTTCGACACACACAACTCAAATCAACGTGACTTCGCTTAACACACCACCTTCTCTTTTAGTTGATGGCCCAAATTCCGAGGCTCCACTGACGTTTACGGAAGGAGATGCCTCACTCGAACTCGTCTCTACACAAAGTCATATTGAAGATCTGGACAGCTCCACATTTATCGAGCTAAAGGCGACTCTGAGCAATCCCTTAGATAGAGAGCATGAAATTCTGAGTGCCCAACTGTCTAATGCAGCATTAACCCAACGATATAACCAAGGCACGCTTACGATTACCGGAAAAGCTTCAAAAGCCGATTATGAATCTATTCTCCAATCATTGACTTATCTCAACAACCAGGCTCAACCACAGGAAGGCAGTCGAGATATCCTGCTCAGCATTCAAGATAGCCAAGGCAGTGTTAGCCAAGCCCATATGATTCAGATTGAGGTGAAAGCCAAGCCCACCATTCCACCAGCGTTTACTCAACCCTTCATCGCCTCACTGGATACCGTAGCTGAAGATGTTGAAACCGTAGCTCAGCAAGAACAGAGCGCCAAGCAATTAGTCGTAAAAACCGTCACGGGGTCAGGACTAATGGTCACCGCCGGAATTTTTATATGGGTGCTGCGGGGCACATCGCTCCTGGCCAGCATGTGGGCAACCATTCCGGCTTGGAATAGTATTGACCCTTTGCCGATACTAGGCATGACCCAAGAAGAGCGCTGGAATGAGCTCATTACGACACAACAAGTTGAAGCCCAAGAACAAGAAGAATTTCCTCAATTTAAAGAAATTTTTTCTAAAGAACAGACAGCCTCATTGGCTGAAAAGGACTCTTCGCTTTCATGAAACGTTGGAAAACCCTTGCACTCGTTAGTCTGGGATTAACGACCTTAACCATCAGTTTTTTGTTAATTGGCACGTGGGTTTGGAATATGTTTCCACAGGAATCCCAACACACGTTTCATTATCGAAAAATGCTCGTAGAAAATATGGCTGCCCAATATTCGAAATTAGCGGAAAAAGACGATATTGGGACTATTCAGGCAGCGATAGACTTTCTTCTCACACGCAACTCGGATATCCAGTCGATTGCGTTGGTCGATCAGGCACACAAACCTTTAGCCACCGCTGGCTCACACCAGCAGCATTGGACCAAAGCTGCAAGCGATCATTCCACCTTAACTCATATGGAAGTCGAAATTTATAACGGCTCAGAGCCTTGGGGAAGCCTCCAAGTGGCTTTTCAACCAGCCGTTAAACATCAAGGATGGTGGGCAACCATAAGCCATGACCCCCTCTATCGATTTTTGGCCTATATTGCAGTCGTAGGGTTACCTGGATTTTACTTCTTTATGGCGCGTGTCCTACGACAATTAGATCCGTCAAGTATTGTTCCCAAACGTGTCAAGACTGTCCTAGATACCCTCGTCGAAGGTGTCGTTCTCCTGGACCCAAAAGGAACTATCGTGCTCGCCAATGCCGAATTTATGTCTATCACGGAAACAACACTTCAAAATCTTTTAGGGAAATCCTTGAGTAATTTTCCCTGGAAAGACTCAATGAATCATGAACAGGCCCCCTCATCTTTACCATGGCAAGACGTCGAACGCACAAATGCAAGCAATACCGGTACTTCGCTGACATATGTTTTATCAGAAAAAGATGTCAAAGAATTCATTGTCAATAGTACTCCCATTCTTGATGATCACAATCAATTGCGTGGCATTCTTGTCTCGTTCAGTGATGTGACCGAATTAGCCCGTGCCAATCAGCATCTCTTTACAACCTTAGAAGAATTACATGTCTCTCAAGCCAACATTGAACATCAAAATGAGAAACTCCAGTGGTTAGCTACCCGTGATCCCTTAACAGGCGCTATGAACCGCCATGCCTTTTTTGAAACCCTAGAAACCACTCTCAAAGAAGCCCAGAAAGAACAACAAGTTGTCGGTTGCCTCATGTTAGATATGGACAATTTTAAACACATTAATGACCGTCACGGACATACCGCCGGTGACCGTGTCCTTAAAATGCTAGCCGAATCCGTGGCTAGCTTAATCCGCCCAGAGGACTTTTTCGGACGATATGGCGGAGAGGAATTCTGCGTGATCCTTCCAGGGATGACAGAATCTGAAACGGCACAAATGGGAGAACACATCCGTCAATATATTGAAGAACATGGGCCACAGAGTATTCGTGCTACATCAAAACTTTTAATTACCACCAGTATTGGCGCTACCTCGCTCGTCCCCGATAATACAGAATCCATCAAACTTATCGAACAAGCCGACGAAGCGTTATATGCAGCAAAGCATAACGGGAAAAATCAAGTTTACTGCTATTCCAACCTTTCTACGCTTTCTCGTTCGACGTCACATAAACTGGTGAAAACATAATCGCCACATCAGACTTCCCGTAGCCCTGCCCTTCAAAGCATTACAGTCTGTTCAAACTTTTCCTTCTTGAGTCTCTTTCCAACAAACACGTTTCACAAAACATAATAACCCAGAAAGTCTATTTGCCCTCATTTTTCTTGACAGCCTACAAGTCAATATGTAACCATTGGTTACATGACGCCCGCTTCTTTTCGCCAAACTCGCCAGCGTCTAGGATTAACGCAATCACAACTGGCTGAACGTCTTCGCACAACCCGCATGACGATTACTCGCTATGAATGTGGAACGCGTCGCATTCCTGGCGTGGTAGAAGCTATTCTTTTGCAACTCGATTCTCCTTCACAAATTCCGATGGCCGGAATCGTCGCGGCTGGAACTCCCATTGAGCCTATTCTTCAAGCTGAACTGGTGGAGGTCCCACCCTCGATGCTACGAACCGGCGAAAATTTCGCGCTTCGTGTCAAAGGCGAATCAATGCAGGATGAAGGGATTTTGCCTGGAGATCTAGTGATTGTCCATAAGCAACGGATCGCTAGAAATGGCCAAACAATCGTGGCCC
The DNA here is from genome assembly GCA_965223685.1 of Nitrospirales bacterium. Lineage (GTDB taxonomy): Bacteria > Nitrospirota > Nitrospiria > Nitrospirales > UBA8639 > Nitrospira_E. The sequence goes on along the minus strand of CBDCXG010000003.1, from coordinate 1,657,033 downwards.
TAGTCAACCACGAGGCCACAATTAAGAAATATTACAAAAAAGCACACCAGGTCGAATTACATCCCGCGAATAGAACAATGGAGCCCATTGTGGTCACATCATCAGATGAGTTTGCGATTGAAGGGGTTGTCATCGGCGTCATTCGCCATTGCGGCTAAATGGAGTATGGAACGGCAAATTGTCTGCTTCGGAATTCCACGGCTTGCCGTGGCACTTGCCCGCCTTGATGACCCAACCTTATGCACACGCCCCGTTGCTGTCGCCTTTGCCGCTACATCTCGCGCCATAATCCATGAAGCCTCGTCTGAAGCCGAAGAAGCGGGCGTCGTCTCAGGCCTACGAATTGATCAAGCCAAACGGCACTGCCCTTCGCTAAGACTTGTTCCGCCCAACCCTCCTCGTGTTACCCAAGCTCATCATGCTCTCATGGCGTTCATTACCCCGATTGCACCCATTTGGGAATCGTTTCGTCTTGGACATTTTTATATGGATTTGACTGGCACGACTCGACTCTTTGGCGCAACCTGCGACACAACGATGCGCTTGGAACGCGATGTGACATCTGGGCTTGGACTGCAAGCCGTTGCCGGAATCGGGACCAATAAGCTTGTCGCCCATATGGCCAGCTCTCTCCTCATACCGCCTCAATTGTGTGATGTTCGCGCAGGCTCAGAACAGCAATTTTTATCGCCTTTACCCATCTCGGCACTTCCTGGGCTACAAGACCCTGAAGGGGCCGCACTCCAGACACGCTTAGCCGATTTAAACCTACAGACCATTGGCGATGTACGCACCATAAGCTTGGACGCCTTGGAAACCGTCTGTGGTCGATGGGGACATCGACTATACCAATGGGCAAGAGGGATTGATTGCTTACCGGTCGTAGCTCCTGAAACCTCATTGTCATTGACCCATTCCTATCTCTTTGAGCCAGATACAATCGACCACGACCGGCTCATTGGAGGCCTGTCATATCTTTTAAATTCTCTCTGTCATGATCTCCGTCGTCAGCATCGCCTATGTCATCGCCTTGGACTAACATTGCTCTATAGTGATCAGCTCACAGTCCATCGCACATCTGATTTATCCACACCCACACATTGGGAGGTTGATATGTTTCCATCGGCTCAGACTTTGTTCCGCCGCTGTTTCCAACGTCGCGTTCGTATACGCTCACTCATTATTCGGAGCAATAGCCTTACGCCTCCTCCGGAGCAGCTCTCACTCTTTCCTCAACATGACTCAAATGAACCTCCGACTCAACCTCGTTCCCATCGATTGGCATTGGCTCTGGATCGTCTGCATACCCGCTTTGGCAAGAAAATCATTCAATGGGGACATTTTTGCCAGGCTACTCATTCAGACTAAATGGCCAGTGATTAATAGTGCTTTCTCATTTTAAAAAAATAAAAATTAAGGTAAAAATTAAGAAATTCGAGTTATCAACAGGCAGGAAAATTCAAGTAATTTATTTATCCACAGGTTGCCAAATTCGCTAAAAAATTATGCTTTGCTTTAACTAATGCGCAGAAAAAATTTCATTTTTCTGTTTTCCTTATATGCCAAGTTTTGTTCACTTACATGTCCATTCAGACTATTCCCCAATGCAAGGCGTCTCTCCACTCGAGGCTTTATGCCACATGGCTCGCTCGCAGGGCTCCCCTGCCCTCGCCCTTACCGACACCAATGGGCTCTATGGCGCTATCCGTTTTATTGAAGTGGCCCAGACTTATGGTTTACGTCCAATCCTCGGCGCGGAATTGACGCATAAGCAACATCGCGCCGTCCTTCTAGTAAAGAACTATCATGGCTACAAGAACCTCTGTCGCCTACTTTCTGAACGCCACTGCGACGAAAATTTTGACTGCATTGCTGCCGTTCAAGCTCATCGCCGAGGACTGATTATTCTGTCGGACGACCTTCCAGCTCTTGCAATCTGGAAACGCCATTGCCCTGCTGACCTCTACGTTGAACTAACTGCTGGGGCACTGATGCACCAGGCCCTGGCCTTTAGTCGGCGCACGAACCTTCCCCCAGTCGCAACCAATCGTGTGCATTTTTTGAGACGAGAAGAATTTCCGTTGCATCAAATACTCAGAGCCATTGCCCTCAACACAACGCTTTCTCAATTACCTCCAGCTTCATGTTGCGCACCTCACCACTGGTTCATACCACTTGACTCATTGCAAGCACATTTTCCGCATGTGCCTCACGCGATAAGCAATACGCTGAAAATTGCACAGGCCTGTTATACGGATTGGTCGTCTCGAAAGAGCATCTTTCCCAGCTTTGGAGAACTATCCAATACTGATGCGTTCTTAAAACTTCAAGAAAAAACGTATGCCGGAGCACAATGGCGCTATAAAGATCCTTCATCCGCTGTCATCGATCGTATCGAGCATGAATTAAAGGTAATCCGCGAAAAAGGCTATGCACATTATTTTCTGGTTGTTGATGAGATTGTTCGCCAAGCCCCCCGCACTTGTGGGCGAGGTTCGGCCGCAGCTTCGATCGTCTCGTATTGTCTAGGCATTACTCATGTGGATCCTATCCGCCACAATTTATTTTTTGAACGTTTTCTTAATCCTGGACGTTATGATCCCCCAGATATTGACATTGATTTTCCTTGGGATGAGCGCGACCGCATCATAGATTTTGTCTTTGCCCGTTATGGCAGCCGACAAGCTGGCATGGTGGCCAATCACACTACATTGGCGTTACGAGCCGCGATTCGCGAAGTAGCAAAAGTCTATGGCATGTCTCCGGCAGAAATGCACCAAGTCAGTCAGCTTTTTGCACGTCAGCCTTCGTCTCTTGCCACCTTGCGAAAACCATGGCCCGACATTCTTTCTCGTGCCTGCCAACTTCAAGACAAACTCCGACATCTCTCGCTCCACTGCGGAGGCATCGTGATTGTGCCGGACGATCTTCGTCAGCACGTGCCTGTTGAAGTAGCTGCCAAGGGTGTTCCGGTTATTCAATGGGAAAAAGATCAAGCTGAAGATGCAGGACTCGTCAAAATCGATCTTTTAGGCAATCGTTCCTTAGCCGTCATTCGTGATGCATTAGCAGCCATTGCGGAACACACCGGAAGACATATCGACTATGCCAGATGGGATCCACTATCTGACCCTGTAACACAAACTTTCATCCAACAAGGAAATACTATTGGCTGCTTTTATATTGAATCACCAGCTACTCGCCTACTTCTCAAAAAATTATGGACTGGCATGCCCACTCATCAGCGTGCTCAAGCTGATGTCTTTGAGTATTTGATCATTATCTCTTCACTAGTACGTCCGGCCGCAAATCGCTTTATTCAACAATTTGTTCGACGGGCTCATGGCCAAGCTTATCGTCCGCTTCATCCCTTAGTCGAAGATGTCCTGGCCGAAACACATGGCATTATGGTGTATCAAGAAGACGTGACAAAAGTAGTGATGTGCTTGGCAGGATTTTCTGCGGAAGAGGGCGATCAACTACGAAAAATCTTAAGCAAGAAACATAAGCACCGACAGCTACAAGATTATCGACAACAGTTTTTCGACGGAGCCCTTACGCGAGGTGTAGATACTCACACCATTCAAACGGTCTGGGACATGATCATGAGTTTTTCGGGCTATAGTTTTTGCAAGCCTCATTCGGCCAGTTACGCACAAGTATCTTTCAAGTCAGCCTATCTCCGCGCACATTACCCAGCAGAATTTATGGCAGCCGTCATAAGTAATCAGGGTGGATTCTATTCCACTTTTGCCTATCTCTCCGAAGCACGCCGAATGGGATTAACCATTCTTCCCTTAGATATCAACACCAGCGAATGGGCTTATCGCGGAATCGAGAGAACTCTCCATCTTGGGTTCATGCAACTGAAAAGGCTGGAGCATACCTTCATTGCTCGAATCCTCGAAGAACGGAAACATAATGGCCCCTATCAGTCATTTCAAGATTTTCTGACTCGCTTGAATCCCGAACCGGCACAGACACGTCTACTCATTCTCGCAGGTTGTTTCGACGCGATTGCCGGAGAAGTCACTCGCCCGGGTTTACTCTGGCGCCTCTATGCCAAACATCCAATCTCCAGCCTTTCTTCAAAACAATCAAACCTAAAAAATGTCATTTCTCTTTTACCAACTTCTTCAACTCTTCCGATCCCCAATGACTATACGCATGAGCGTCAGATTCAACATGAAATTCAGTTATTTGGCTTCCCACTTCAATGCCATCCTTTAACCCTCTATACTCAATCTTGGTCTCATTTGAATCTTCTTTATGCAAGAGAAATGTCTATGCATATTGGACAACGGATCACAATGGTGGGATGGCTGATTACTGAAAAGTCTGCCGTCACAAAACATGGCGAAGCCATGACCTTCCTCACTCTGGAAGATACAACCGGGCTTTACGACGCCACCATGTTCCCGAAGGTCTTTCAACAGTATGGGCCATTGCTCTCAAATGAATGTCCTTTAATACTCAAAGGAAAGGTCGAAGAAGAGTTTGGAGCCATCACGCTCACCATTACTCAAATGCGAATGATCGAACAAGAGAAAAGACAGCTTACGATAGCGTAAAAATTTTATTCCCCGACGCGGACCAGCATGCCTTTTTCTTTACAGACATTAAAGGTGTGATAAAACCAGGTCACAATGACAACAAAGAACAAGAAGTTAAGGCCAGTAGCCCAAAGAATATGATGAATGGGAACGCTGCTATCGACGAGCACAGCTCGCATACCTTCAAAAATATGAGCAGGAGGGACTATCCATGCGATAGTTTGAAGAACAGGAGGGAGAACCTCAAGAGGGTAGAACACACACGAAATCGGCTGAAACAAAAAGACCATACCCCAAGCCAAGACTTCGGCTTGCTGCCCAAATCGCATGATAATTGAAGTCGTGAGTACCCCGATAATCCAACCAGAGAGTACCAAATTCAAAATAAACGGAAAAAGAGATAACCCGAGCTTCAACATATCATACGAATAAAAGACCCAAGCAAACACCATCATGAGATTGGCCACGGCCGTCACTTTCAAGATACTCATGATCATGGTCGAAGCTAAGTATTCTCCCACGGTTAAGGGACTGGCAAAGAGGTTCATGAGATTGCGCGACCACATTTCTTCTAGAAAAGAAACAGCTACTCCCTGTTGCGATCGGAATAAGACATCCCACAGAATGAGCGCTGCCAAAAAAAATGCTACGGCTCCATGAAGGGAGGCTCCAGTCTCTTTCAAATACAACGTGATGAATCCCCACACCACTAAATCTAAAAACGGCCAATAAAAAATCTCCAACATACGCGCAAAACTGCGTTTATATAGGTATAGATGACGTGAAAGTAACCCTCCAATACGTCCGATATTCATTGAGCTTTTGCTTCCCGTGCGATTTTCAAAAACACTTCTTCTAAATCGCGTTGCCCATATCGCTGAATAATTTGGTCTGCCGTCCCCTCGGCCACAATACGCCCATGCTGAAGGAAAATAATGCGATTGGACATTTCTTCCATTTCGCGCATGTTATGGGAAGTGTAGAGAATACTTAAGCTGGCCGTTCGCTGATATTCTTTCAAGAAAGCCTTAATTTTATTCACAATGTCCGGATCTAAACTCGCCGTGGGTTCGTCCAAAAAAAGTATTTTGGGTTGAGTCATAAGCGCTTTCGCTAACGTCAGTCGAGACATTTGGCCCGATGACAGTTTTCGAGTAAGTTTCGAGCGAATATCCTCCATCTCCAAATTTTCGACAATGGCATCAACATGTTTTTGAATATTTTGTAAATTATACAGACGGGCAATCACTTTGAGATTCTCCTCTACCGTCAAAGAAAATGGCATGGAGATATACGTGGAGGAGAAATTGACTTGTTGCAGAATCGTTTCTCGATGTTGAGCAAGATCAAGTCCAAACATATGAATAGAACCTGAAGTTGGAGAAATAAGGCTCAACAATGTATGGATGGTCGTCGTTTTACCTGCACCGTTTGGCCCGAGCAGTCCTAAAATTTCTCCTTCATGGATATCAAAGGAGATATTGTCCACCGCCGTAAATTCCCCAAAGCGTTTGGTTAGATTTCGCACTTCTACGATGGGCTTAGACATGGGAACAGAGGACATGATCAAAACAGGAAGCCGCTAATTTTGTCTGGCAAGTGACAGGTTTCACAACGATTGCTCAAAACTTCACCATCATACATTTGCTTCCCATCATGACAGCGCATGCAATCAGCCATTGAACTTTTCCAAAGAAGAGATTCTGGGGGAAGTTCAGGCTCATGTGGTTGATCATCAAGTTTGACATGTCCGCGGGGAATGACAATTGGATAGTTTTTGATGGGCGTTCCATGTACCACACGAGCATGGCACGTGGTGCAACCTTCTCCCTGACCACGTTTCTCAAAAGCCACCATATGTTCTCGATGATCCATGATCAAACCAACCGCTTTAACAGGTAGAGGTAAATCACGCGCGGGCAACTCATTGACTCGAAGAATGGCACGATGGCAACCAAGACAGACCTCGGTTGATACATGGGACCGAAGATTATGAGATTCGGTAGGAGTTCCAAAGAACGTAATTGCCACATCTTCTAACCCAGCAAACACTTTATCCTCAAGAAAACCTGAGAAACCAGGCCGCACATGGCAATCGACACAGGTCACGTCTTTATGACTAGAGCGAGCCCAAGAATCGAACGAAGGCTTGATGGTGTGACAACTCGCGCAAAAGGTCGGTTGGTTGGTGAGGGGAATGGCTACTGCCCCTCCTAAGGCCAACACGGCAAACGTGGCCAAGATGAGGGTCAGACTTTTACCCATGGGATTTATGAATTCGTTTGTCGTGGAAATCTAGAAAGAATGAGCTGAGCCAATCCTTGCACATCATCTCGATCAAACCATGGCACGTTCACATTGATGGGTTTGATAGACGCCACGGCGATTAACCCTGAAAGTGACACATCGACTTCTTTGAGTTCCTCACGAACGACCACTACTTTAGGAAACCCTTCACTTTTCCAGCCTTCCGCAATGATTAAATCGATGTCATTGTTAATGAAGCGGGTACGGATTTCTTCGACAGGCAGCTCTTCAGGCACATCCGTAAACATGGCCAGACTTCCTTTCGACAGTATAACCACTTGGCTCGCTCCTGCCCGCTTGTGCCGCCAACTATCTTTTCCTTCGGTATCAAGGTCAAATCCATGCCCTGCATGTTTGATTGTGGCCACTCGATAGCCTACTCCGGTCAATTCTAGGAGTAATCGCTCGATCAATGTGGTTTTGCCACTGTTGGAGCGTCCCACAAAACAGACAATAGAGGGTGCCATAATAAAACCTGCATATTCTTGTATAAATTTGAAAAAGGATCAATTCACATCCTATGAAATGATCGGCATATGAAACGTCTTAAAAATTTCTGGATAATAATTGCACAGTGACAACGTCACCAGGCTGAAGGGCTTCGACTTCCTCCGGCACATCAATAAATCCATTAGCTTTTACCATTGACGTTAAAATGCCAGATCCCTGCTTGCCTGTCGTCCGAACGACTAATGAACCATTTTCATTTGCTAGGACCCCTCGAAGAAAATGACGGCGGTCATTTTGCTTAGAAAATTTTTCTTGAAACACGGCCTTCACCACTGGACGTTCCCAATTTGCATAGCCTCCCAACTTCATCATTGCCGGTCGAACCAATTGATCAAACGTGACCATGGAAGAAACCGGGTTACCAGGTAAACCAAAAGCCAACTTGCCTTGAATTTTCCCAAAAGCCACAGGCTGGCCTGGTCGTATCGCTAATTTCCAAAAATTCATATCGGCCCCAAGCTCAGCAAACACCGGCTTTGTAAAATCATAATCTCCCATGGAAACACCACCGGACAGGACCAAAATATCACAGGTCAATCCCTGGCGAATTTTGTCTTTCAGTGAATCAGGATTATCTTTGGCAATACCCAATAACAGAGGGATGCCTCCAGCCTCTTGCACCCCCGCTGCAATACCATAGCTATTGGAGTTAACAATTTTATTCTCATCGAAGGACTCATCCAGATCAGCTAACTCATCTCCTGTTGAAAGAATACCCACCCGCGGTCGTTGGTGGACTAACACAAAAGACTTTGCCAAGATTGCCAGCATGCCAATCTCTCCAGACCGCAGTGTAGTACCTTTGGCTATGATACATTCTCCTTCTTGAACATCATCTCCCTTTGGTCTGATATTGGCACCTTTCCCATACTCTTGCATCATGATACGCACAGACTTTTCAGAAGGTTCGGTATATTCTACACGAATGACTGTATCAGCCCCTGGCGGCATAGGCGCGCCCGTCATAATTCGGATGGCTTCCCCTGGTCCTACAGACTTTGTTGCGACAGCACCAGCAGCTACATCCTCAACAATCGTCAATTCTGGAATTGTTGAAATGGCATGCTCAGAATGAACATCGGCCCACCGAACAGCAAATCCGTCCATAGCGGAATTATCCCAAGGAGGATTGGCACGAGGAGCAATAATATCCTCTCCTAAGACTCGTCCTAGTGCATCAAGCAAGCCAACTTTTTCACAACCCAATACGCTCGTTGCATCCAACACAATTTTCTGGGCCATTGTTAAAGAGGTTAAAGACATATTCTGTCACGATTCCTTTATTCAATTGGTAGCACAGAGATAATACGGCTGAACCACTATGGCTTTTTAAAAGGTGCAGGGCGTGCGGAGACATTCGTCAATGAACCTTTTTTCTTACAAAACTCTTCAATTTTATTAGCTACGCCATGAATGGCATCCGCAGTTGGAAGATCTGAATGAAATAAGGCATACGGCTCTCCACGATCACATTGCAAAACCATTTCTGGATCAAGTGGCACACGCCCCAGGAACGGCACCTCCATATCAGCGGCTGACGCTTCTCCTCCTCCCTTTCGGAAGACTTCAATCGCTTTATGACAATGTGGACAATCTAGACCACTCATATTTTCCACAATTCCGATAATTGGCAATTCACTATCTCTCACGAATGTGACTGACTTTCGAGAATCTAACAATGCCACTTCCTGCGGGGTGGACACAATAACGCACCCCGTGACATCGCCAATCAAATCCATCGTCGTCACAGACTCATTCCCAGTTCCAGGTGGTAAATCTATAAACAGATAATTCAAATCTTGCCATTCAATGCCACCCAACAATTGGTTAATGAATTCAAATTTATAGGCATCGCGCCAAATAATGGGGTCATCAGAATTTTGAAGAAGAAACGACATGGACGCGATTTTTAGATTATAGACCTGATGAGGAATAATCCCCCCCCCGGTACTAATTTTGAGCTTCTCGCCCTCGACCCCCATCATTTTGGGAATATTCGGTCCGTGGATATCCATATCACAGACGCCGACTTCATAGCCTTTCAAGGCCAGGCTAATTGCCAAATTGGTGGTCATCGTGCTCTTGCCAACACCACCCTTATTACTCATGACGAGAATTTTATGTTCAATACGCTCCATGCGCTTCGCCACAAGCCATCGACTGTGGCCCTCTCGATCTTTTTGGCAGGTTTCTGTTTCATCGCAAATTGCACAAGCCCACATATAGGTACAGACATCCCCATTCGACGATGGAGAAGGTTGCACCATCTTCAGTTCAGTTGCCATTTCTGCCTCCACAATAAAGCCAATAAAAAATCATAGATTAGAACAATTTCATAGGATAAAAGAGTTATTTGGTAGTTCGTCAAGATATTTTCTAAGATTTTCTGCCCAGGGCTACACTCCTACCTGCAATGATTTTTAATTCTCCATCAAGGCAGCTGCCGCATACACAATCTATTCAGGCCACATTTTCTATTGTCTATCGTGGACCAGGATCAGGCACACTCACATAGTCATCATCCCCAGCCGCGACTGTACCTGCCGGCTGCGTTACTGTTCGGGCTCCCATAGGTGTTGCTGGAACGGAGGAAGCGTCTTCTTCTGACGTCTCTTGTTTCTTTTTCCCAAATATTTGAGCACTGATAATCCCCACTTCATAAAAAAAGTACATGGGTAGCGCCATAATACATTGATTGAACGGGTCAGGGGTTGGTGTCAAAATAGCGGCAAACAGGAACGATCCCAGAAACGCCCACTTTCGATATTGTCTCAAAAGGGTCGCATCCACCCAGCCAAGTTTGGCCATAAGAGTAAGCGCGAGCGGCACTTCAAAAATGAGCCCAAAGACCAGCAGAAACCAGAGGATGAATCCCACAAAATTAGCGATAGAAATTTGGGCGATGAATCCTGATTCCAGCCCATAAGAAAGCAGAAAATTGAGGGCAAATGGAAGGACGAAAAAGAAACAGAACGTTAACCCAAGAAAAAATGCAATGGTACTAATCGCCGTAAATGGGGCGACAAAACGCCGCTCTTGGGCATGCAATCCGGGAACTACAAATTGCCAGATTTCCCACAACCAATAGGGCGTAGTAAGGACTAAGGCACATAAGCCAGCCACTTTCACATTCTGCCAGAGGGCTTCAGCCGGAGCCAGAAAGACAAGCGGAATTTTTGGCAAATCCGAAGGCACCCACTCCCATGAATCCAAGATAAAGTAGTTTTGCAGTGGAACTCTCAGCCATGTAACCAGTTCATCGGCATAGAAAAATGTCCCAACAAACACCAACGCCATAACCACAACGGCACGTGTGAGTCGCTGTTGAAATTCATGAAGATGCTCCATGACAGGCATCTTCTTATCTTCCAATGGCTTAAAGACTTTCTCTTCAAACCATTGCCCCATTTGACTTTGTTTGGCCATATAGTATGCGTACTTAAAAAAAGAGAGGGAGGCCTCAGGCCTCCCTCTTTTCAACCATTCAGAATTTATTTAGGATTGACCGCCACAAAAAGATTATTGCCACGGCGACTCACTAAAAGGACGACCAATTCATCTTTAGCAATCTTCGAGGCAATTTGTTGATAGTCCTCTAGACTTTTCACTGCCGTTCGGCTGACTTCCTGCAACAGGTCCCCGGCTTGAATACCTGCCGCTTCTACGGCACTCCCCGATTCCACTTTTGTAACAACAACACCCTTAGCATCTTCTGGAATTCCAAATTGATTTCGATTAGCCGCAGAAATAGCTTCGACCGTTAACCCAGATAAGACATTATCCAGCTTTGCCACTGCGGGAGGCTTTTCTCCCGGTGGTGTGGCTTTAGCCAAAACTTGATCAGACGGTCGCTCCCCTAACACTAACGTCAGAGTCGTTTCCTTTCCTTCTCGCAATACTTTGATTTCTTTTTGTTTCCCAACTTTCGTTCGAGCCACGATGTTACGAAGATGATTGACATCTTTCACTTCTTCATCGCCATAGGCAAGAATGACATCTCCACGTTGAAGCCCCGCTTTAGCTGAAGGGCCATCCCGATGAACTTCGCTAATCAGGACCCCGCCTTCTTGCCCATCCGGTAACTGAAACGATTGTGCCAAAGCTGGGGTAAGTTCCTGGATTGCGACACCCATCCATCCACGAACTACTTTCCCTGATTCGATAAGACTACCAGCAATATCTTTGGCAATACTGACGGCAATGGCAAATCCAACGCCTTCCGATCCTCCCGTTCTGGAAAAAATCGCCGTATTAATACCAATCAGCTCACCTTTCATGTTCACCAAGGCACCCCCAGAGTTTCCGGGGTTAATCGCCGCATCTGTTTGAATAAAATCTTCGTATTCTGTAATACCAACACTCCCACGTCCCAAGGCACTGATAATCCCGAAGGAAACGGAGGATTTCAACCCAAAGGGACTGCCCAAGGCTAAGACAACGTCTCCTACGCGAAGATTGTCATAGGTTCCCCAAGGAATGAAGGGAAGCTGTTCATTTTCTAACTTCACCTTAATCACGGCCAGGTCAGTTTTGGGGTCAGTTCCTACAACGGTAGCAGGCACTTCCCGGCCATCATTAAATGTCACATTAATATCACTGGCATCTTCCACAACATGATTATTGGTCAAAATATACCCACGTGCATCAATGATAACTCCAGAACCAGCACTCATCCCCGGTCCACCTGGCCCAGGAGGACGTCCGGGAGGACCTCCACCACCAGGAGGGGCTCCGCCTGGAGGTCCACCAAACGGTCCAGGTGGTAATTGCCGTCCAGAACCGCCACCACCTGTTACCGCCACATTGACTACTGCAGGACCCACCTTTTCGACAATATCAGCAAATCCTTCGACAAACGCCGTTGGAACCACCGCATAAGATGGAGATGGGATCAGCCATCCATCAATTCCCGACCCGCCTATTGGAAGAACGCTAAGTAGGAGGAGCAGGAATCCGCCAATGGGCGCAATCCTTAACGGCCGAGCGAAGCGCAAAAACGTCTGTAACATGTGCATTATCCCAATCTCCTGTTTTGAGAAAAATGTAATTGAATCGAGGCAAACACAAATCTTCTCAGAATTCATCCCCTGTTGTATCGATATCCTCTATTTTTTTGAAGTCAAAAATACCAAAAACGGCACAAGTTCTTGATTCTACAATAATTGTTTCTCCACCTTCAAAGTCAAATCCGGTCTTTTTTCTTTGAGGACAATGCCCCCGCAATGGGGAATCCAAACAGAACGTACAAATACACAAAGTGTTGTCCTGGTTTTTCTAGAATATCAGAAATTTTTATAGGAAAAGGGTGTGAAAGAAGGTGGTGGAACGGAAACCGATTGGGCAGGATATCTTAGCAAACATGAGTCATTTTAGTTGAGGAAAGAATGCGAGAAGAATAAATGGGTATGTGAAAGGGGAAAATACAACCTGTGGGACGGCACCTATTCTAGAATATCTAGTAGAGAACCTAGGGCTTGATCTTGGAATTGGGCACTTGCCACATTTGCCTCAACGAGATTACTCGCACCTAATATGCTAATAAGCTCTTCCTCTAACGCTACATTGGATTCCTGCCTAGAGTTAAACGGATCCTCTCCAGCAGACAACTGAACTCCTGGCCGACTAGCTGTATTGAGGGAAACCACCACGCCTCCAGCTGATGACTCCTCTAAAGTCGCTCGGGTGCGCTTGAAATTATCGGTTTGGGCATTCGCAATATTATGCGCATTTACACCAAGAACCCGACTGCCAGCTTGAATCCCTGAAACCGCTGCGGCAAATCCAGAAAACATGGAAGTACCCCTTTCTCTCTTAAGGATGGCTTAGGTAGTTCGAGTAATTATCGGTGGCATGGGCAAAAACTTTCCTGGGGATTTTTTGGCAAAATCAAAATATTGCATCATAACTCTTATTCGTAGGGTTACATCTCACTTACTGAAGGACATGAAACATTTTGCTAAAATTGTGACTGATGCTCAATTTTCTTGTCCAATGCCAATAGTGATATGAGGAGAACATGCGAGGATTAGTCCGTGGACAACACCTACAGCTTCAACAGGATTGCCCAAAACCCCAGAAGAAGCCAAAGGAAGCTATCATCCAGGTCTTACAAGCTGGAATCTGTTCGACAGACCTCCATATCGTGAAAGGCTATATGGATTTTCAAGGAATTTTAGGGCATGAATTCGTCGGTGTTGTGGAGCAAGCACCAGACCAGGGCTCACTCGTTAGCTCACGTGTCGTAGGTGAAATCAATGCCGCCTGCCATGTGTGCCAAACATGTGTACAGGGTCGACCAACCCATTGCCCGCATCGCACAACATTGGGAATTATGGGGCGTGACGGTGCCTTTGCTGATTATCTTTCACTTCCTCTCACCAATCTCCATACACTCCCTGACGAAATTTCCAATGAACAGGCTGTGTTTATTGAACCACTGGCCGCAGCCTGCGAAATACCGCAGCTTGTCACAATCAGCCCTACTGACCGTATTATTATCATTGGGGATGGCAAATTAGGATTGCTCTGCGCACAAGTGTTAGGCTTAATAGGTTGTAACATCACGCTTCTCGGTCGACACCCTGAACAGCTTGGCTGGCTGACAAGAAAAGGGATCGCGGTGACTTCACAAGCCCACGAGATCGTTTCAGGCGCCGATGTTATCGTCGAAGCCACCGGAAGCCCTCAAGGACTCACCATAGCCACACAATACGTTCGTCCACGAGGCACCATCGTGCTCAAATCCACTTACCACGGCCACATCTCAGTCAATATGACAGAATTAGTGATCAATGAAATTTCGGTCATCGGCTCTCGCTGCGGCCCCTTCGCCCCGGCTCTTCGTTTATTAGCCAGTGGTATGATTGAAATTGAGCCATTGATTCACTCCCGTTTTTCATTAACCCATGGCGTCATAGCCATGGAACAAGCTGCGCAACCAGGCACCTTAAAAGTGCTCCTCGATATAGGGTCATAGCCTTCAAAAATTTTTCTTCCAATCTGCTAGTCCCATTGATTCACCTTTGGTATGATGAATTCGTTATGGATTTTGAGCTGGCGTAGCTCAGTCGGTAGAGCAGCGGTTTTGTAAACCGCCGGTCGGAGGTTCGATTCCTCTCGCCAGCTCCATTCAATCAATGGTTTACAATTTTGGGAGAAGCAGAAAAAACGGTAGGTGTCATTAGGGGGTTAAGTGTAGAGGCAGCCAGGAGCAGATCAGCTTCATTTACATTATTATAACGTCGATGCATTTTGTCAGATTGATGGCCCACAATCTTCATAGCGGTCACAGTATCAACACCCGCCCGTCGAAGATTCGTAGCCGCACAATGCCGTAAATCATGAAATCGGAAATCTTGAATCCGTGCCAGTTTGATGGCAGTCTTTACGGATGTTTTAATCTCACCGAGTGGTTTTCCTTTATATAAGAAGACCCAATTGGTTACCAGGCTTTTGACTTTAGAGAGAGCCCTTAAAATTTCCTGAACTCCTGGAGTCATCGGAACAAGCCTCGGCTTTCCGGATTTGGTTTCCCAGGCAGCTAATCGAATAAACCCTCGTTCTAAGTCTACTCGATTCCAAGTCAACCGGAGGATTTCTCCCAGCCGCATACCTAAGTGATACACAAGAATAAGGACAGGCTTAATATGCGGTGCTGCAACCTCAATCAACCGCTGCCACTCGTCTTCACTCAACACTCGATCCCTCTCATTTTGGGGGTCGGGCATCCGCACTTTTCTTGCGACATTCTGTTGAACCAGCCCTTTTCGTTCCGCAACACTAAGCATATGCTTTAGGATAGCGTGATCGTTATTGATAGTTTGGACACTAGGCTGTTTTCCATTACGAAGTTTCCGTTGCCGACGAAACGCTTCAACATCCTCAGGAATAATCCCGTCCAAGGTTTTATTTCCAAAAATGGGAATCAATTGATAAGAGACTGTTTCTACACGATCCTGGTAGGACCGCAAGACCCTCTTTGCCACCAGCTGAGGCAGTTGATAGCCCCCTTACCTAACCTGTGGGATGTTCAAGTTGTAGGTAAGAAGGCCGTTAAAATTCCTATTCCCTTGTTTAGGCTTAATTTTAGATGACAAGATTTTCTCAAGAAAATTTGTAGGCATAGTGTAGGCTTGAGGACAAGAAAACCAACTCCGCAAAACCAATACCTATCTATCAGAATCCCCACCAACCAAAATCTGATTATAAGTCCTCTTCTATCCTCCAGCCGAAAATTCAACTTTTCAACTGTCCGCTTGACCGGGAAGGTTACACTCCAAACCAAACGCCCTCCAGTTTGTGCTCCAAGCTGGAAGGCGTCTGGAACTTCTGGTTTTCCATTGTCTTTTACTCTAGGTAAATCCCTCCTGCTATTGCTTTTGCTCCTATTCCTTGGGCCAGGTTTGAACCATTAGTCATCACCACATTATTAAGGATGACTCCATTAACCTTACTGGAATCAGTAATTTCTATCGACCCAACGCCAGCGCCAGCTCCACGATTCACGGCGTCATTGACGACACCATCTATTGTAGCAGTATTTTTGACGATACCACCAGCAAAGACGGTTGAATCTTTCAACCGAACACTCCCTATGCTTGCAGCGGTCTTATTCCCAAAGGCATAATTTGAGCTATTGGAAATGTTCACTTCATTAATAATTTTTCCACCTTTAACGTCACTTGATACTGAGGTTACGGCACCAACATTTGCTGTTGCCCCCCTTGTTAATGCAGAGTTGATGGTATCTTTAATGACCCCACTATTCCTGATTTCCCCATAACGTGTCAGATCTGATCCATACAACCTCACGGCGCCCATTGTGGCTTTAGCCTCACTACCATCGCTTTTGTTGGTAAAACCTTCGATTTCTTTGAATTCATTGACAATAGTTCCATTAGCGGTAGACTCTCCATACACTGTGGCTGAACAGGCTAACCCCATCACAAGGCACATAGAAAATGTAGATAGAAAGTTCTTCATAGGTTCCTCCTAAAAAGTGAGTAGTTAATGTATTGTAGCGTGTATTGTAGCGACCATTTAAGAAGCTACCGATTTCCCCTGCGTTCTGACCACACCCAACGCAAAATAAATGCCAAAATATAAGCTTCGAAATACCTCAATTTCTTAGTGTTTACAAAGAAAAATCCGATTATTTTTAGCCACAAATTTAAATCGCTGCTTTTAGCTTTTTTAAAACTTTCAAAGACCCTTACGAAGTTTTGAAATGTCAGTGTGGGATTTGTCGTAAAGAACCAAAGCACAATTTGCATAATTTCGTATGAAGGATCTCGCACTAGGAAAGAACATCGCCTAGAAAGAGGTCATGATTTTATTAGGGAAAGGGGAATCGTGGTTTGTCATTCGGATGTAGCTTCGAAACAAGACAGTAAAACTGATAATCTGTCCCCCTTGCGATGAGCTCTTGACCATCATTGCCACTATTCTCGCTCATGTGGGCGTACCTCGTTTCCCGCACGACATTGCAAGAGGACTGTAGTGCACCGATGTCTCCATGGGAGCGGTCAGCAACCATAGCCCCCTTCCCTCAAAAAATGACTCAGGATTTATCTGCTTTGTACCGTAGGAGGCAAGCGACAAACTTTTGGGGTGGAGATGAGTAAAAACATCCTAAATGAAGGCCCCCTATCTAGTGTGAAATAGGTGTTAGAAAGAGGGCGCAAATCAGGCGAACTCTTCTTTTTTTCTCTTTCCCTCCCAGTGGGGATATCTTCGTTCCTCACTCGCTACATCACCCGTCCCGCCCTGGGCCACAAACGTCTCAGTCGCACCAAGACGGGCGACGTCGTGTTGCAACTGAAAACTCCGTACCGCGATGGCACCACCCATCTCGTCATGACGCCGTTGGAATTCCTCCAACGCCTGGCCGCCCTCGTCCCCCAGCCCCGCCTGCATCTCCTTCGCTTCCATGGCGTGCTCGCCCCCAATGCCGCCCTGCGCTCACAGATTGTGCCCGGTAAAGCCGGACCCTGGCCTCAGCGTATGTTCCTGTCTGGCAGAGTGCAGAGGCTGGCTACGTGAGTCAGAAATCTCCAACATTTGAGAATGATTTTTTTGATGCCCCCAGAGACACTGTCACCGCGCATGTTAAATTGACCCACCCCCCTAGGAACAAAAATATGCCCCACCCCCTCTCCTTTCCAGCTCATTCGAGTTAGTGTCAGATAGGTGTCAGAAAGAGGTCTTAACCCAGGAGAATTGAGGTCAAAAGAATCGAAGAGAAGAGAACGTATGAACCTGTGTTTGAGCAGGTAGGGCAAGGGGATTGCCAGCCTTATCAAAGACTTCCACAATCCCCTGCCGAGTGATTTGTAAACCGCCGGTCGGAGGTTCGATTCCTCTCGCCAGCTCCATTCAATCAATGATTTACAATTTTGTGAGAAGCAGGAAAAACGGTAGGTGTCATTAGGGGGTTAAGTGTAGAGGCAGCCAAGAGTAAATCAGCTTCATTTACATTATTATAATGTCGAGGCATTTTGTCAGATTGATGGCCCACAATCTTCATAGCGGTCACAACTGGCCCCATGAATCAACATGGTCTTCTTTTTTGCAAACAATATTTGAGTGGCTGACATGGATTGACTCAGTGGTGTAGGTGAGGTGAGTCTAATCACAAAAAGCAGAGGAAAATCACAACTACGACAAAAACATTTGGTCTTTAGATAACTGGATAGTTTACGGGGCTTATCTCTCTTGCATCTGAACAGCCCATACCAGTGTTCAATTATTCGATGGGGCGATAGCGTACTTGATCACAAGGAAGACCTGTGAATCTTTATCCTTCTTCAACACCTCATTCACAGAAAGAGAGAGCTCAAACTCATTGTTCTCCCGCAGTGCTTCGCTCAGCTCGGTCACGTTTAATACGTTATCTGGTTCCCCCGACAGCGGCTTTGACTGCAAGGCCTTCTCTTCAATGGAAAAAAGTGAGACTTCGCTGATCGTCAGGTCCCGACTCTGGACGAGATAGGGGAAGTACTCCTTCTTGATGGTGGCGATAAAATTTTCATTCTCAGTGCTTGCGAGGAACTTTTGCCATTCGGATGGGAACTCATGTCTCAAGCTAAACAGGTGAACCAATCGTGAGTTGGCCGCTTCCTTTTCCTCCCCCAAAGTGGGTGCTTCCTCTTCCTCTCCCGAAGTCGTCGCTCCTGCCACAAGATCCTGCAAATGCTCCACAGCCTTTTGCTTGAGTGAGTCACCACCCTGGCGGGCTGTATAACGAAGATGCAGGATGACGTCTGAAATGGTGTTGTAATCAAATTGACGAAACTCATGCGGCAACTCAAGCTCCCACCTGCTATCAATAACCCCCTGCCCTTCAAAGGGGAGGTATCGTTCATCTCGAAGATTGGTTTCAAAGAGCCCGCTATCATTCTGGCCATGACTGGTGACAATGGACTGAATGGTTCCAAAATAATCCACAAAGCGGTCATCCTCTCCATCACGGACACGTGCATAGTTACCTTCCTTCGGCAAGGGTGAACGACGGACGGTGCTCTTTCTTAATGACAAGGTACAGTTTACGCCAGAATAGGGTCCTGTCACCGCTGGAATGGAGAGGCTCACACTCTTGATTCGACGCATATAATGTCCTGGAGCATCCAAGTCAAACAGCCATTCGGGCAGAGTAATTTCGCAGGCTCCTGTCGCTTTCAGCTCTAACAGGGCCACGGGATTCAATTGCCGAAGAGAGATGTGCTTAGTGAGTTCGTACTCGCGCCGATTTTTCTCAAAATACGCCATTTCCAGGCGCTTGAGATCCAACGATAGTTTTTCTCCCGAGAGTAGCCCTTTTCTCAGATTATCCCAATAGCCAAACTGGATATAACTGGACTGCTCAAGGCCCAACTCATAGCGAAAAGTTTTTTCCGCTTGCTTAGCAATATCAAACGCTAATTGATAGGTTTGAAAATACACGGACGCAATCTGCCCCGCCATCCAACCATACAGCTGTTGATCAGTAAATTTATGCTTCAGAAAATCGGCCACGGTTTGCGATTGAGAAATCTGGATTTCCAGATTTTCCTGATCTTTTTTGGCAATGGCAACACGAACGTCTGACGCCAGAATTTGTTTGTCGATTTGCTTAATCTCTTGCTTAGCAAGATCGATCTGCAGATCCCAGTCCTCTTGGCGTCTACTGTATTGGGCAAAAGTAGAACTGACATTTGCGGCTTCTCTTAAGAGTATGGCTGCGACATCAAAACCTTTTGCCACGCTGTCAAGCCCAGCTCCGGTTTTTTCACCTCCACTAATTTTGACAACGGTGCTTGCACCGGAGGATAAACCTTGGGCATGAGAACTCGCAGTAATATCAGGAGTGAGCTTGGCGGTGCCAGCACTAGATGAAACAATTCCTGAAATTGCCCGAGCTACGCTTGCACTAATAGAAAGAGTAATCGCCGCAACCTCGCCTGCATTGATAAAGTCCCGATTTTCATAGTTATCCCTCCGAATCTGAGAAAGTTTCCTTTGTTCATCTAAACCTTCCCGGTAATGTTTCGCTTCTTTAATTTGGTTAGCCTTGATGGCTCTATTGGCTTTCAGAAGCTCTGTCTCTTGTTGAGAGCGAAGGAGGCTCAGCGCTTCCGCATCCTTCTTTTCTAATGCCGTGAGTAAGGCACCACCCAGAGATTTGAGTTCCTGACAAATTTCCTGCGCTTTTTGGACCATGATCGAAAAACGGTAATGAGGTAGTGGAGCATACAAGTCATTCAAGGCGCTGCTCAGATCCATGCCTGACGCAGCCGCCCTCACGAGAAGTGCCGGATCGATTGGCGGTTGAAATAAGGGGAGTTGCCGCACAAGCCCCTCGATATTCATGCAGTGGCGAATCTTGAATAAGCGGTCAGCCACGGTATCCCAATAGGCCAACAGTTTTTCATTTGGTGGAAAACAAAAATACGAAGTTAGATCGGGTTGACCCGTAGACATATTCTCATCAGAACGCTCAGTGGCCCTTTGACCTCCCTGCTGCATTTCCATTTCTACCCAGGCGTTGCCCAAAGAGTTCAGTTGTTCAGCCAATTCATTAAAAGTTGTAGCTTGAGTTTTTTTGGCTTCAGTGGCCACGGGCACTTTTCCCAGAATTTGTCCGGCCAGCACATAGAGCTGTGTGGCCTCATTCAGCGATTCAATGCTATCTCGGCGAAAGAGTTGATCCCCCCAGGCAATCAGATTGTCCAAATATTTCATCACCGTCGTCTTCATATAGGCCAGACGACGAAAACGGGCCAATAGATGGGGATTAAACGGATCGTCTTGCCAAGCTTCTATTTGAGAGAGGCTTTTCCCCTGGATGAGCGCCTCCCAATCAGCTTCCATTTGTCCTTGGGTGTAAGTATGGAACGGTTGAATCTTCCAATAACGATAAGGTAACTCTCCCTCAGTTTCCATTGGATTAAAAATATAATGAAACCATTGCTGGGCGGTTTCGAAACGTTGGTCTTGATACAGGCGTGTGGCGATCAATAAAGGAATATGAAAGAATAATTCCCAATTATAGTTCGCATAGGCATCATCATGATCAAAGGTAATGATCTCTTGCGGGTAATCAAAATGGTTGACTTCATTCCAGTTGGGGTCATATTCCTGCTCGAAATTAAAGTTCTGCTTGTGATCCAGTGTGGCCTGCCGACTTAAGGCCTCTCCATCCGGCGTATTGGGGTTCGGATTGAGCAGACCTTCAATGCCATAACGGTTGAGTTGTTTTAAGAAAAGACAGACGTATGGGTGATAGAAGGTTCGAAAAATATAGTTGCCGCTTGGAAAAAGAGGATTTACATAGACCGGCCCAGCAGGGAAAAATCCCGAAGAAGCATCAGCAAAATCAGTATTTAGCAGCGGAACGCTAACACGAGCAGCTTGTAACTCGTTTTGGAGGGCTGTACCCAGCCTGCTTCCTACTGGCCGAATCATCACTTGACCCGCTCCAGACTTTGGGAAATATTCCTCTGAAATGCTTTTCTTTCCAATAATCTGAATTTGATCTGTGATACTCGGTGATTCCAAGGCTGGTTTAAGTGATTTCTGGTAGGCCTGATATTGTATCACGCCTGTCTTGCCTGCCATTGCTTGAGATATAAGGGCCGTTTGATTTGTCGTGAATGAGAAAGCAGGAAGCGGGGGGATCACCAAAAATGTTCGGCGCTTATCTTCATAGACTGTAGGGGTATTAAATTTATATATCCCTCTATCAAGGGAGTACGTTAATTTATAATTTTTATTCGCACTGTAAAGCAAGAGATCAGTCCCGGATCCGGTGGACTTAATATTAAAACTAACAATTTCACCCGGCAAGGTATCTACCGCTTTCATATGCCACATTTTTTTCGAAGCGATAATGCTTACCTCTACATAACCTGGCTTGATATTTGCGATCAATTGGTTTCTACAAGAGTCAAACTTAAAAAAGGAATTTAATTTATAGTAACCGCCACCATCGAAGAAAATTTCTAAATTTATTTCGCCACTTTTGTGTTTCGGAACTAAGGAATACCGATGGATATCTAATCCCATTTTAAAAACATCTTTAAACTCTGGAGAGTTTATTCGGTCAGAAATAACTCTTTTTGCTGTCCAGTTTCCCTGTCTATATTGGGAATAGGCTATCTTAATCTGGAAATAGGTGTGGCCTTTGACAATTTTATCGATTTGCTCTTTCGCCCACTTAATTCCCCCATCGTAAACATCTCGAGCTTCTTCAAATTCGGGTATTATCAAATCAATTTGCATGTTTCTGTGCCTAGCATTTTCAATTTTCGTATTTAAACCCAAAAGGTCAATATCAGAGTAAATATCCCCTTTTTCTTGTAATTCTTTTTCCCATTTATCTATATCAGCTTCATTTTTTTGCTTTTCCGAATTCAAGTTGTTAATTGTATCTATCATCCGCTGTTTTTCTTTTCTATAAACTTCTATATCCTCTTCAAAATTGGAAATTGTCTTTTTCTCCTCGTCATCTGGTTCATTTTTTGATAGTGAAAATATAGGCCAAAACAAAAACAAGCTCCGATTGTGGAGCAACGGTAACAACGAAATGCCTTTCTGCGGTGTATCAACTCCTTCGGCGTTATGAATATCTAATTCGACTTTCTCCCAGGCTGTCCAGTTTCGGCGATGTTCCCAGCGCCGGTAGTAATACAAGGATGGATTGCCTGTCGTACGTGCAAAGATATGGAGTGTGTGGTTTTCCTCTTCATAATGCACGGCACAGATTTCCAAGCGAGCCACTTCATCCAACTTATGCAGGTAATTCACAAACACCCGTTCAACCGTTTCTTCGTTTAATTCATCCTGGAGTAATTCATTCTCCAATTCTTGAAAGAAGGGACTCTTGTCATCCCGCAATTCCGGTTCAATCCAGTTTTCCGGCCACAGGAACACTTTCCGGTTGGCTTCCCACACGCGGTAGTATTTGCGCCATTGCCATTCTTCTGCATGTTTGCGAGAAAACTCCATATCCGATTCCAGATTCATGTGGATTCGCTGAACCAAGAGCTGTACGGAAGAACTCGCGAGCACTGTTCTCGAGGTCATCGTACATGCACTCATTTGTGGATCAATCAGATAATAGCCATACAGATCATCCACATCCGCAAATGGAGTTTGATCATGTTTGCGACGATGGTGTAAGACAAAACCCAACAAGGCATCTCGCTGTTGCTCTCGAATCTCGTCCCGTAAAGGGGCGGTGACGGTGAGCCATTGCTCGTTCCCGTACTTGGCCTTCACTGCCAGGCGAACGGAGTGGGCATGGGCTTGTGTCACGTCGAGATGAGTCCATTGAGCCATCTGCCTCGTAGAGGCGCCGACCCGTGTCACCAGAGGCATGGTCTCAGCCAGTTTCACTAACCAATCTCCCGATTGATAATCCGAAGGATAGGTTACATTCAATCCAGACGGACCGGTTACGTACAGCAAATCATCCATATCCCAACGGGTGGCCGCACTCAGTTGTTCTAATACTGCCAATCGCGTGGCATTGGGATCTCTTGATAAACGCAACAAATCAAAAACAGAGATATTCTCTTGGAAATACGAACGATCTAGACGAACCAATTCCATAAGCAGCCGCCAAGTGGCGAAAGCGGCCGTAGGAAGCACAGACGGAACGGGCGCCACCGGCAGTTGGGATAAATCAGGTAATCCCGCACCCACCCCTTGCTGCATGATGAACCGTATCGTCTCAGGAGCAAGTTTCAAACGAGTCATGAGCAACCCGATCTTTTGTACCCGAATGACGGTATTCACCTGCTCTGGAAACGTCGCGGCCGTAAACGTGTTGTCCTTTTTGGGATCCCACAAGGTCGGATCCAAAAAGTCCGGGGCAAAGAACACCCGAATGATTGGCAAGATGGGCTGGGCAGGATGGCGAAGATAGGACCGAAGGAGTGAATCTGCAAGTTCCACGGACAGGCCTAACGATTCTGCCAACTGCTGCACGACGGCATTTTCCACCAGGTAAGGTTCAAGATGGTTTAGCACATACGCATAGCGCTCATCGCCAGGGGGTAAGCCGCCCTCCTCAAGCAATTGCGCTTTGGCTTCGGCGAGATCAGGGAAAAACGGCAGCTTTTCGTCAAGGAAGTCTTGTTGTTCCTGTTCGGATAAGGGAATTTCTGAATCAGCTTCCAGGATTTTTTTGAATATCTCCACATCCTCAGGCAGGAGAATCAGAGAGAGTTTGCTCTGGGTTTTTTCAGCGATGGACAAGCCTTCTGGATCGGTTTCCTTGAGCAGTTTGTTCAATTCAACCTGCAGATTAAACAACATGGGCTGAATTTCATCGGCACCCAACGCAAAGGAGGCTTCAGCATGGAAGTGATGGCGGAGTACATAATTCAAGATCTCAGGGTCCAGGTCCACGTCCTCGATCAGTTGATAGAGTTGGATGAAAGCACGGCTATCGCGAGGACGAACCGTTCCTACCTCATTCGGTCGAGGCAAGGGTGCGGTCCCCAACAGGTCTGTTAACGCCAGGTAGTCAGACACCGGTATCCGCATTGCCCGACAGAAACTGGAGACCCGATAGAGATAAGAGAGATTCGCCAGATTCAGTTCAAAGGCCAGAGAGTCCCATTCGTCATTGACGACGGCCAGGAGTTGCGGCATGGTCCATTGGAGGGCACCCACGAGATGGGCCGCTAAATCTGGCGCCAAATCCGGATTCGCCAAATCTAGCGTCACAGGATCATTCTGAATGGTTTCCAAGGTAAACAGGTCTTCAACCGGTTGGCTGATAGCGGCATTTAAAAAGAGCATCCGGTAGAGCGAAGCTTGATTGGGATAGTCGTGCGTGTCCAACAGATTCCACCAGCTCAAGATCTCCGGATGTTTGAGTTTTCGCCGAAGCAGCTTCTGGATGCGTTGCAGCTCGGCAAAGTCTTCAAGAAAGGCTTCGTTAATGTCTCCACCGAATGCCATGATGCTCTGATCCAGGTCGATCAAGGCGGCACCGGTTCTTCGTTCGAGGCGGCCCAATCGATGAATACGGCTCAGGGCAGCTTCACTCAGGTTCTTCAGCCTGGCATCGGCCACTTGGCAGGAGGACTCCGGATCAAACGCAACATGCAGGCTTTGGTTACGAGTGCTCAGTTGGATATAGCGCAACGTCAGGATCTCCTGAAGCTGGGCATAGCGATACCCGGATCGTTTGAGGAGCAGCTCGACATTGGCCAACTTCCCAACCGCACCGGCCATTCCCCAATAGCGATCCAACTGAGCGACGGTCGGGCTCGCATCCAACACGATGGTTTTTTCTTCAGGAAGCAGTCCCAGATATTCGCAGACCACGTCTGAGTCCTGACTCGGTTGTCCAAGAATCGATTCCATTAATTGCCACCGCGGCATACCCAAATGCTCGAGATAGACGCGCACTTCTGCCGCCCACACGTTAAAAGGCAAGGTCCAGGGGTAGACAATCGCTTGCCCTTCCTCACCCTTGTGCAAGGTGTCATAGGCCAAGGGATTGAGATGTTGTGGAAACGCCTTCAGCACATCAGCCTCGGCTTCCGTTTGTGGAACGGACTTGGCCGGAGGAGCATTCGGGTCACGCGGGAGTGTCGGAAAGGGTAACGTAAAGGGTTGGTTCCCAATCGTGATGGTCTTAGAGGTATATGGCCTCGGGGTGATCGCATTTTCCAAGACCTCATTGACCAGATCGATGTACGGAAGCGGGGTCATGGCATTGTCGCAGTCCAATTCTAGGTTGCCCAGATCGGGCCGCCGCTTAAAGAGGCGTTCCAACACGGTATTGTCATCGGGAGGTGCTGGACCACGTTGTGTCTTGAGCTTGGCCTTTTGCAAATAGAGAAATAAGTCCACGAGATACGCGGACGGACTGAAAAAGGAAAGACAATGTTTGCATTCACAATAGCCCTGGCCGCCAAAAAGACTTTCCAGATCAGGAGAGTCCTCGAGGGGATGTCGGGCAGCAAAAAACGGGGTGGCAACAGTCTGTTTCTGATCCAGAGTCTGGAGAAAGACCGCATGGCTCATCTGTTGCGCCGCCTGGGCCTGCGTAAAAACTTTCTTAGCCATCAGTGGGTTGTCTTCGAACAACTCCTGTAAGGCTTCTTCGCCTCGCACCATAATCGCCCAGGCCGAATGCAATTGATTGGACCACAGCACCTTGGCCACGGCCTGTCGATTCTTCGCAGGGCTCAAATGAAAGATGCGTTGCAAGGCTTCGAGTTCTAATTGAACAGCCTTGGGATCCTCAAACTCAGCCAGGGCGTCTGGATGATCGGCCAAGTAGCTTCTGATCGATTGATGACGAAACTCGAAGGTGCGATGGTTCTCAAAGAACCGATCCACCTGCTGACTCTCAAACCTCGTATCACGCCGGAAAGCTTCAGCCAGAACACGCGTGGGGAGCAGCAATTCAGTCAAGTGCGTGAGGGCTTCCGCATAGGCCTGTTGTCGGCTGGGCAGATCGTCGCCGCGCAAATCTGAAGGCAGCTCAATATCCGTGTCCGCCAAGAATTGAAGCCAATCCTCATGGGTCAACCGAGCCACATCCGAAAACCTCTGAATGTCTTCCCGTTGTTTTAGGACCTCGATCAATGGAACGTGATTGCGGGTCAACGCACCCAATTGTAGGGTCAATTCTAAATCTTGGCTTACGCGTTCACCCAATTGCTCTCGCTGAGCCGCCCAAAATGCATCGGCGTTACCCTCAAAGGTCTGCCATTCTTGAAGAAGGTTGCGGCTCTGTGCAGCATTCAGGGCGGTTGCTTGTAAGACCCGGCCTAACGAGTCCTCGCGCATGGGCCGGTCGTGAGGAGCAATCACATAGTCGGTACGCCGCTCGATGATGATGCTTTTGAGTATGTCCAGATGGCGTAGAACATCGCGTGCGACGAAATTGTTTTCGACGGCTTGCTCAATGCTGGTCACAAGCTCGTCGGAATGTCGACTCAGGAGGGTGCCCCATTCAGTCGGCAACCCTTGACGAAACCAGGCAAAAAAGACCTCGGCCGGGAGCGCACGCCACTGTCGCGCCCATTGCCGGGCACGCACATAGTGATGGATCTGCTCGACGTCCATCTGCGCACTGTTGGCCAAGCTGTACATATCTCTGGGTTCGAGTTCATCCAATTCAACGCCGTCAAGAAATTCCGACAATCGCTCATGGACTTGCTGATACAGATCAGGCCCGCGGTAGGCCTCGTCCCCAAGCACAAAATTCACGACTTCCTGAGGAAGCGCATTGATAATCAAGGGAGATTCCGATTCCAAGCCATCACCACGTGAAAAGACCCTGACCACCAAGTCCGCCTGCTTCCTAGCCGGGTTGAGCAGTTTCTCGACCTGATAGGTCAACGCATACCGGCCATCGGCATCGGTTCTCCCACTACCCAGTTCGTTTTCTTTCCCTAAAGACTTATCGTAGGCACGAACGGTTAGTTGCCCAATGCCCGTCCCATCCGGCTCCGCCACCTGCCCGGTCACGGTAAAGACGACGTCCTCGTCCCTATCCGGCAAATGTCGATCTTCAAGTAATCGGTTGAGTGCAGTGGCAGTGGGTTCATCCACGGCGCCACTGACATTTAGGCCTTGTTCTTCCTGGAAATGCCTCACCAGTTGTCCCGTGGCACTGCCAAAGAATTGTGTGCGGCGCTCACGCTTGAGTGTCTTCGATAGTTCTCGTTTGGTCGTCTCATCAGTGGCTACGAGGTCCCCCCGTTCGATCAACAGCTTCAGCCCATCTTGCAAATCGGCTACCGTCGGTCGTTTCATTCTTAGACGAAGTGGAAACGTGATTGTGTTCATGATTTGAGGCCTTTTATCCTTGTATTTTAGATATCAAATACACATTTCGTGTATTACCTTCGGCGTTTTAAGGATGCCAGTACACACTTATCCATTCGTACCCTGATCAATCTAGCCTGAGAACATTGCTTCGAAAAACTATCATTGTTTAGGTACATTGGTATGCCACACATTAGGAAACTCTCCTAGCCACCAACGTTTTCGACAAAATTTCTCGCATGCTGGTCCTGCTGTACCAGTTATTACACCCTTAGCTCCAAAGTCTTCCACCAGCTCTTTAGGTCCAGATATTTCCACATGCTCTGAAGCAGGAAGGCTACCCTTCGGTCCAACCTTGGGGCGTTTACCTAAGATATATTCGGGCACCCAATCGTCTACACCAGCCTTCAACTTATCCCAAATATTTGGATCGGACACTTTTATTAAGAACATCTGTTTTTTATTCCTGTTAGTTGTGCTGACTCCAACCATGAGATGCGGATTTCCACGTACGGTTTCTTTTATCCAATCTCTCATCTCACTCGCCATTTGGTTGAGCAGTGTGCCTTCGCTTTCAAGGAATTCTTTTGTAAATGTATTCAATTCTGGGTTAGAGTCATCTATGCCAAGATTTGGATTAACTTTACCCTCAGCTTCAAATGCATCACCAACAGTCTTAGCTGCATCATCTGTAAAGGAAAAGCTTTGCTTTAGTCTTGAAACACCTTGTCGTAGCTTTAACAAATATTTGGGTAATTTTGGAGCTTGCTGGGCAATACCGCCAATGCCCACTACCGCATCCGCAATTTGGGCGGCTTCATGTGCCACTCCTACCACTCCCTCGACAACTCCTTTCGAATCGCCTTCTTGAGCTGCATTGCCAAGTGCAGTGGACTCCTTTACAATGCCTTCGCTCAAACCAGCCGTCATTGCATGAGAAGCTACCAATGCCCCAACACCCGATACCCAAGCAGCTCCTAACCACTTTGCAGAATCACTTTCAAGGTTAGACGCTTGTTCTACGAGCTTTGGAATCTGCTTTACACCTTCTACAGTTTCTGAAATCACTTCTTCGTCTTTACTAACCATTTTATCGACTGCAGTACTGACATGAGGAAGATGTGCGACAAATCCAAGGGCCGCCTTTACTACTACGGCCCTTGGGGTAGAATCTGATTGTTTCCCATTTATATCCAAAATTGTAGACGGTTGGTTTTTTGCATAACCGTATAAATTTAACCCATCAACTAACCCTGCCGGATCCACTGTAACCCATCTCCCCAACCACCCGGCATAATACCGAGCCGAATGATAATTCAACCCGCTCTCTTCATCTCGCTCCATTCCTGTGAACCGATAGCGTTTCGCAGTCGTTCTTAGTGATGCGTTCGTTGTGCGATACGCCGTCGTTCCATACGGGTGATATTCCTCATAGGAAACAATCGCGACGTTGGCATCCAACTCCAGGCCAACAGAACCCAGGTGGTTACTGTACTGGTATCGATACACTGCTCCTACATCGAGATTGGAATTATCCGTGCTTAACACGTCTTCAACTATTAATACCCGTTGATCATCGGCAAACAAATGGTAGGTTTCAATCTCTTCTACTAGACTATTGCCACGCCAGCGGCGGTAGCGTTCCATGCCACCCAGATACAGTCGTTCTTCGACGGTACTATCATTGCGCTCAATGCGTTTCCGCGTGCGCTGTTTTCCCACATCATAGTTATAAAACGCCTGCCCGCCCCCGCCTAGATTGGCTTGGTGGATCATGTCGTCGTGATTCCAACGCAGTCGGAATTCTTCTGGGGCACGCTGAAGGTTAAGCATGCTGCCGTGCGTATCGTAGTCGTACGACACGGCATTCAGCTCATCGGTGCCTTCCCAGGTTTGCAGCAGTCGATTGCTGTCCTGCGCATAGGCATAGTGGCGCGTCCAACTCCCCTGCTCAGCCACATGACGCATTTCTCCAATATTGCCCACCGCATCGTAGCGATAGAACTGACGGTAGTTGCGTAAGGCTTGATCGGTGATGGGAAAATTTACCGAAACAGATGCTTTCTGAAATTGATTGGGAGCGAATTGGGTCTGATAGTTCTCTCGCCCGGTCGCTTCAATTAATCGGTACATCGCATCGTAGTGATAGCGATTGCGCGGTTCGACCTGCTGATTGTTAAAAAAGACCGGCTCATAGGCGTCGTCATGAATTTCCGTGATATTGCCGACCGGATCATTCGTGTAATACAGATTCTGTACGACATTGGCATCGCTCAAATTGCTTGGCGCAGTGGGTAGTACATTGCCGACGCCTGTGCGCGTCGTATGCAATTGCATCAACCGAAACGTTTGTGGATCGTAGTCGTACCGAGTGGTCGTGCCATTGCCATATAGGATTCGGGTGCGTTGGCCTTTGGCGTTGTATGCGATATCGGTAATCGCTTCGGTGATCTGCCCACGGATGGACAGGGTTTCGCTGGCCAGTGTGCCCCGTTCATTGTATTGCGGGGTATATATCGCGGGAGTACGGTCAGGGAGATGCCAGTTTTCTTGGCGAAACATGCGATTGAGTGCATCGTATTCTGTAGTCTGGGTGTAGATGTCATCTTCCAGGAGATTCTGCGGCGGATTCTCAGGCCAATGCATCACGGATACATCATAAGCACTGACGAGCTGGCGTGTGACCGTTAACAGATTACCCTTAAAATCGAATGACTCCATCGTTATCAAGCCGCTTGAATCGTAGTGCTGATAAGCTTGTCCCCGTAGATTCTTGTTTTCTGCATTGGCTTGCGATTCACCATAGATCAACCGTTCAATCACGTTCCACGATTCATCATTGACTTTCAATCGTTGTTCTAACGGTCTGCGAAGTTGGTCATAGCGCGTATGGTACAGTCGCTCTTCCAGAATCAGCGCACCGGTGTCATCAGCACGTTCATTCGCGTCCCACGCATACAACGGTTGGCCTGCGGCATCGTTGATCATCCAGCGCCCGCCTCCATCCATGCTGTGCTGAAATAGAAGATTCCCGGCAATGTCATAGCACGGAGCTAAGCCACTGGGGATCTTTTCTGGATTGGTCTGGTCCGGTTCATCTGCAAATCGCGTGGGTTTGACTGGAAAAATATATTGCATCACCAGATTGCCGCGGGCGTCGCGAATCCAGAGTGGTTTGCCTTCAGCATCCAGCTTCGTGAAGGTGACATATTTTTCATCCCGCAACACGTCTGTATCATCTTTGACACGGTTGTGTGTAATACTAATGACCTCGCGACCCAGGCTGTCTAGAAATATCGTCGCGGGTGTGTCAGCATGCTCTGCTGTGAGTTGGGCGGCGTGTTGCTCTTCCGCCGAGGCGGTGGCTGCCGTTTTAGCTGTGAACCAGGCATTACCCGATTCCAGAACGGTGTCGTTCTGGTCGTAGGCAGTCATGTGCCAGGGTGAGAACTCGACGCGGCTGTAGGAGCCGTCCGGCATTTCAGTACGTATGGTCCGCCCTGCCGCATCGTAATAGATGATTGGGGTGACCCCCTCTTCCTGGGGCTCTTCGTAGCGGTGGCCTGTTGAACTAAAGTAGGGCTCGTACTGTTTGACGGGGTTGCCCTTGTTATTCAGGATGGTTTTGCCATTGGCGATCCAGCGAAGGGGTTGGCTAGGCGTTTCAGGCTCTGCCTGAATCTTCTGAACCACCACAGCCCCCATGCCGTCGGAGTACTCAAACCCCGCTTGAATCCGACTGGCTTCACCTGGTGCCAGTTGGGCGACATGTTGTTCCCGCGCGATGCTACAGGCACAGGGCGGGTGCGTGCCCCAGGTGATGGATCCGTCTGGATTGCGGGTTTCTCCGAAATAATAGACATGGCGCGCGGTCGCATTGCCAAGCCAGGTGTGCGCTTGGGTTTCATCGTAGGCATTGCCTGTGAAGAACTCCGTGAGCTGGGTGAGCTCCGGATTGGCCAGCGCATCCGTGAAACCGGTGAACGTATCACCTTCTGTCCTATCACCTTTGCCTTTCACCACCATAGCAGTGGGCAGACCCAAGACATCGAAGGCGACTTCGGAGAAATTGTTGTTGATATCCTGCATCTCCTTTGAGGCCAGGACACGGAAGTCAAACTGGGTCACGCGAATGGTGTTATCCAAGGGGTCGGTGCTAGAGACGATGAACAGGTCGCGTGGGTCGTACTCCAGCGTGGTGACGTTCTCAAAAGGATCGATATAGCGTTCTGGTAGATAGAAGTGTTGGGCTGCGTCGGCAGCAAAGCCAGCAATGCCGGAACGAATCCAGAATTGGCCGGCAGTATCCGTTCCGGGGAACCGTGTGGCCAGTGCCGCGCCACTCATATACCCGCTCAGTTTTTCATCGCCGAGATTGGTACGCACGTCAGTATTCAGTTTGTCGCCAAAGACGCTGTCCAGCAACTCATCCGTGAGTGCCAGCGTATAGGTTTCATAAGGCAGGCCTCGGCGGCCTAGCCGGCCAAGTGGTAGCGGATCGGCTAGCGTCGTCGTGTCATCCTGGAAAAAGAGCATCCGTGTCTGTTCGACCAGGCGTTTCTCCGGTGTCGTCCCCTGGGCAACGTGGTGATACGGAATCTCGGGAACCGGTATACGTTCATTATTCGGATCTGGTTGGTACAGGAGGCTGAGCTGGAAGCGACGCCATTCCTCGAGTGTGAAATAGCGATTGTCGCGTGGATCTGCGCTTGCCTGGTCGTCCTGATCTTCCGGGTCTATGCCCGTGAGCTCATAGGTAAGGACTTCACACGGGACGCGCAGACGGTACTCGTCTAACTCAGTCACATCGTTGGTGAAGCGGTTTTCTGTGTAGGCCAGGTGGGTTTCTTGTTGGACGTGCGCGATTAACTGTTCCGCACCAGGTGGGAGGGTCGCGTCCTCGTGTCGTCCGAGGCGCGGATAGACGACCGCGACGGCCTGTCGCACATTGCCGTATTCGTCGATGTTGAGATTCATCGTGTGCGCGATGCGCGGATCGGGCATGAGCGTCTCGGCTCGCAGATCCAGTTCGTAGCGATAGGTGATAGCCTCACTCTCAGTGACCAGAAACACGGCATGCCGATTCATCGCACGAGGTTGTAACCGCCTGATGTGACAATTGTGATACGCGGACGAATAGAGCTTCACCGGCTTGTGCGCTCCCTGCTCTAAGGCCTTCACATCCAGTTCATAGATTTCCTGGCGTAACGGCGTGCCTTTGCAGGCTCGCATGGTTTCTCGAAATTCCTCGGCGTTGAGGTTGGATGGATGCAGATCAGGTTCCGGCAGGTTGGCTTCATGAAAATTCCCCAGCACCTCTCCGACGGAATTCTCCGCTTCCAGCCAATTCGGGAAATATTCATGTTGGAACTGCGACAGGATCTTGTCTCGCTCCATGGCCGCACCCGTGTGATACCAGGTGATACTTTTCACGGGGGGTTGGTAGAGCATGTGATCATCGGAGATAAAGGGACTGTTCCGATGACTGCTGGCGAATTCGCCATAGGTTTCCACATCCAGTTGTTCCACTCGCCCAAACCCTCGAAACTCTCGTTCGATGCCATCGAAATAACCATGATGGTAGCTGTAGCTCGTGGAAAATTTCGTGTGTCTCCATTTGTCTGTCACCGTCACCTTTTCGACCACATGAACGGGGAACGGCAGTTTGGTGATCCAGGGTTTTCCGTCTCGTTTGTCTTGTAAATAAAACTTGGTGGATGGCGCATAGTGCACGAGGGTTTCGGCGCCCAGATTGTTAATGGTCTTCACCAACAAATGCGGTTTCTGGCCACCCATCAGGTTGACGTAGCGCATCGGTTGTGGGCTGTCCCCCTGTAGTGGTGAGGACCACACTAGGCAAGCAGTTCCATTCCCGAGTAAATCAACTGTGGTGATGGTGACCAGATCGTCGATACGTGGAAACACCTTCAGGATCTGCGGTGCACTCCAACCATTGCCAGACTGGTTGAAGTAGAGACGGACGCCGTCTCTATGCAGATAGATGATGTCACTCGTGCCGCTGCCGTCGATGTCGGCCAGGCGTAGGCGCTTGTGATCGAATTGGTCGGGCTGATCGAAATGTGGAGCCTGATCCATCGTGGTCTTGGGGCCAAAGCGGCCGTAGCCCAGGTTGGGCCAATAGGCAACCTCACCGTTTCGGATTCGTACGAGATCGGTTAAACCGTCTCCGCTCATATCGGCCAGAAACATCGATTGCGTCCTGTCGGCAAAGACCAAGCGGGGGCCTTGTTCTTCATCAAGGGCTTGATAGACATGCTGAGCCGGGCCAAAGCCCTCTTCAGCCAGCGATGGGTGCCAGACAAAGGCCTCATCTTCGCTGATCAATACGTCGGCATGACCGTCTCCGTTCAGGTCAATGAATTTGAGATTGGGATCTCGGGTGTCTCGATTCAGATGAACCTTTAAGGGGCGAAAGGGCTGCCAGCCTTCTTCGCCATCATGTTCAAACAGGCCAGGCATGGGACCGTCGAACGCGACGAGGTCCAGCTTGCCGTTGCCCGCCAGATCCATGAACTGCCCCCCTGCGGCCAAGGCCAGACTTGGTTTTGTGGCTACCCGTTCTAGTGGTGTAAACTCCACGGGATGCGTACTCATGGGACTCACATTGCGTTTGTAGTACCAACCTTCGGCCTGTTCAGTGAGAATGCCGGGAATGCCTTCGCTATGCAGATCCGTCCATTGATACAGTCCTCCATCCAATCCAACGGGTAGATTCTCGAGGCTTTCGCTCTCCAGCATTTCCACGATGTCTTGCACGATGGGCTTGGTATACTCGAATTCCACCGGCGGCAGACTGCGTGTTGCATAGCCCCCTGGGTTTCGACGATAGCCTGTTTGTGTGGCGGCATGAAGAAAAGTATAGATCGGGTTGCTCGCGTTGTTAGGGTTTTCCTCGTGGGAGTAGGTGAAATCCGTTGAGCGCACCAGACAATCGTTGCCCACGTTTTCCTCACCCTCGAAATGATGGAACATGAGCACCCGTTGGCAGAGCCGTGTGGTGCGTACCTCGAACCCCGCGCGGTACGTGGAGAATGGATCATCGCGGAACTTCCACGGCCCAGGGTCGCCAGGCTTTGGCGCATCGACATCATGTTCCCCGTAATCCAAGACAACTTCGAACATCCAATTGGTATTTTGACGTTGTGCTGCGGTCAAAAATGGGGGGCGCTGTCCTGCGTTATTCAATAATGTTGTCTGGTTCCCATACAGAATGTGTTTGAGATAGCGGTTGGCGGTCCGTCGGGAATCGTTTCGGTCACTCCGGTTCCGTTCATGGGCTTGTGTGACGTCTACCCCCGATCCATCCTCTGCCTTGTATTCATAGACGATGGCATTGCCTTTGTCGTCACGAGTCTCGCAGATGAGCCAACTGAAAATACGATGCGGATTATCTGGGTCGGCAATGCGTGAGTTGGCATCTTTCCCATACAGCGTGAGGACGTTGTCTTTGGATATCGATCGCCAATGAACATTGCTGGGATCACTCACAT
The DNA here is from genome assembly GCA_965223685.1 of Nitrospirales bacterium. Taxonomy (GTDB): domain Bacteria; phylum Nitrospirota; class Nitrospiria; order Nitrospirales; family UBA8639; genus Nitrospira_E. The sequence continues at coordinate 1,621,875 of CBDCXG010000003.1, read as the reverse complement.
CCGTCCACCGCTCAATACGCGCGAACAGTCCTTCGACTCGTGGACGATAGCGACGAATCGTATATGAGATCCTATCAACAGATCTGGATTTGTCATTTATGACGTGTTTGCCATCTTTGAGAACCCATTCCCCTGCGCTATTCTTTTTAAACTCTGGCACTAAGTCTTCTGCACCGGACAGCATGAAGACATCGGACTCCTCGGCATCGTTATATTGAGGTAAGCCTTTATCAGTCTTCCGTGTGATGGTGGGAAGCGAAAGACTCCAGCCAAACCCGAAGGGGCCATTGCCTGCCCCGGAGTCATAAGACAGGGTAAGCTGCGGGCCAAACCCTGAGCGCCCTGGAGAGGTGGCGATCGGGACAGACATCGACCCCGTCCCGGTGACAGGATTAGCCGCAAACTTTTCACCGATTCCCTTGATCGCTCCCCCACCCTTCGGAAGCGAAATCGTTGGTGCGGTTACTGAAGAGGGGCCTGAGGAAGATGAGCCAGATGACCTGCCAGATTCCAGAGAAGAATTTTGAACAGAAACATTCCCTCTGTTTAAAGAATTACGGTTAGAATCCCCATTGTTGTTGGCTGAATTGGGAGTATGAGGAAACACGCTGTCCCTCCTAGACGGCAATCAACCAGGGCACGGCGGGACAGGTGGGGGGAACTAGAAAAACGAATAAAAAATGGGCTACAACAAACTCTGTCCCGATCAATTCCTTACGATATCTATCCTGCACTTTCTTAGATTGTCTTTATTGGAGTTATCCTTTTTGAATTAGATGAATCGATTTCACCTTCAGTTTCCTGTAATTTCAATTAACGACTTATCATGGATTACAAAAATACCCCGTAGGGAGACAAAAAGCATTTGCTTCTTGTCTCATAGCCTCACCCTGCCTGTTCCCTTGAATGCATCAATAAGAACAAAATAGTTGAATAACTTCAACCCTAAGAACGCAAACTATGATCGGGCTGAGAAAAAACATAGCTCCAGAGGTTCTACCAGCGAATGAGCGGTCACCTAGCCCATTAGGAAATGGGGCAATGCAGACAGAGTGCCTAGATACGCTGGTGCAAAGATTTCGTAGACCTTAGTTCTTTGAGTGGTCGTCGTCCGAATCAAACCAGCTAAACAACTTTACCCAAAGACCAATGACTATCAACCCGACCCAGAAAAGGATACCTAGCGCGTACGCCCAATCGTTATTGGGATTCTGTTCGATAAGTGTTCTGAGTTGTTCACTAATGGTGTCCATTTGCGTTTCCCGTTCAATAGGGTATTTTATTTAGCCGCAAAACCGGTTCACTGCTTATTAGGAAATCACTTTGGAGCACCATACAATATCTGCTAATTAAAAGGAATAATAGGTCCGGGGGGGGGGGGAATAGCTAGGCGTTAGCCATAGGTTTGGCAGCCTGCGGGCCCCTTCCAGCAGCTAAAAGATTCTTGAAGGGATGCAAGCGAGGAAACAATAACTAATCTCCTCATTGGAGAGTGCTCTTGTGGCTAAGAGTACCCTGGCAGGGTCATTCTCTTTCAAGTTGATCTTCAGCTTAGGTCCATTCACATCCGACCTCGGGTACGTACATGTAGTCGAGGTCGTGGTGTTTCTAGAGTAGGCTCACGATATTTACCGCTCGATTCAACTTCCCCCCTCCGTCTATCCCGATAAATTCCATATCCAGTTCCTTAACGCAAAAAGCCAGTAAATAACCCCGCCCAAAGGGCGGGGCTTCCACGTTCGTTTTAGTGAAATGTTTCTAGAGTCTAAAGGACTTTTTGACAGATAATTTCAAGAAGCTCATGTGAGCAAATAAAACATCCTACCTAAATAGCAATTCCTTCTTCCTTTTCTTTCTTTGCAGAATTTGTTCCGTTAACATTTATTCACGTTGTTCTTTCCTATACACTTTGCTTGGATTTTCATTATCATCCTTCCATCAGACGTCTCATCGCAGTCGTATTATAAAATTTCTTGAATTAAAGGAGGGTTCATGCCATCCACGTTGCCTTCTTGGAATTTACAAGAATTAGTTCGTCACCCTGCGAAAGATTTTCAACGGATCGACAGAGAGTTAGAGGCAAACATTCGGTCACTTGAAAGACAACGGGCCAAATTGACAACAGGAATATCAGCACAGACTTTCCTTGGCATTTTGAAACAGATTGTTCGCATAACCGAGCAGATGAATACGCTACGCGCCTATGCTTTTTTATGGGTAGCAGAAAACACACAGAACCAAACCGCACGGGCATTTGATAATCAAGTACAAAATCGTCTGGCTCAACTTTTCCCACGACTATTATTTTTTGATCTATGGTGGCAGAGCCTTCCTACCAAACATGCCACTCGTCTTTCTGCTAAAGCAGCCCCCTATCGCTATTACCTCGACACCCTCACGCGGCTACAACCTCATACCCTTAGTGAACCTGAAGAACGCATCCTGACTCTCAAAAATACGACCGGACGACAAGCCCTAGAAGCCTTGTACGGCGTCGCCACACATAGCCTCAGCTTTCCATTCACACAGCAACGCCGAACAAAAAAGCTAACCCGGGAGCAATTGATGAGTTACGTCCGCCATCCAGTAGCATCGGTGCGTCGAAACGCCTATCAATCTCTCTTGACAGTCTATAGAACACACCGAGATATCTTAGGAGATCTGTATAAAAACTTGGTACAGGATTGGGGAAATGAGGGTCAACAGCTGCGTCACTATGCGTCACCCATTGCGGTTCGCAATATGGCCAATGACCTTTCTGACCAAGCTGTTGACGCACTGCTCACCACCTGCCGCAAGAATGTCGAGATATTCCAAGGATATTTTCGCCTCAAGAAACGCCTTCTGAAACTCCAAACATTTCATCGCTACGATCTCTATGCCCCCTATGCAGCCAAATCCCGTCGCTATTCCTTTGCTCGTGCCCAAAACATGGTCATGGAAGCTTATCAACATTTCTCACCAAGACTTGCAGATTTGGCGTCTCGCGTTATTCATGAACAACACATCGATGCCGCCATTCGTCCAGGGAAAATGGGGGGAGCTTTTTGTTATAGCGTACGTCCGAAACAGACGCCCTATGTTTTGGTGAATTTCACCGGAGAAGCACGAGATGTCTCAACATTGGCCCACGAATTGGGCCATGCCGTTCATGCGATGTTGGCTGAAGATCATCCGGTCTTGACATTTCATTCAGCCCTTCCTTTAGCAGAAACTGCCTCGATTTTTGGCGAACAATTACTCTCGGATTCGCTACTGGCTCAAGAACCCGACAAGAAAACCAGGATCGGGCTGTTACTCGGACAACTTGATGATGCCTATGCCACTATTATGCGGCAAGCCTTTTTTGTGATCTTTGAGCGTGAAGCTCATCACATGACCAGCTATGGTGCCACTATTGATGACCTGGCCAACAGGTATCTGAAAATTTTACAGGAACAATTTGGGAAAGCTATCAGAGTTGGCGAAGAATTTCGTTGGGAATGGTTAACCATCCCACATATTTATGCTAGCCCATTTTATTGCTATTCCTATAGCTTTGGGAATTTGTTGGTCTTGGCACTTTTCCAACAATACAAACGAGAGGGGAAGACTTTTATTCCAAAATATTTAGAATTATTGGCAGGTGGAGGATCAGCCAGCCCACAAGCGCTACTGACTCCATTGGGAGTTGACGTGAGTTCACGAAAGTTCTGGCAAGGAGGCTTTACACGAATTCAGGCATTGGTGAATGAGCTTGAGCGTAATATGCCATAAGATGATTTACATGATTCCCGCTTGACGCTGAAGCCAACGGACATATCCAATAATTTTTGTCACATCTTCTGGAGTCGCCCCTTCAATTTTTGGCATATTTCCAAATTTCCAATGATGGGCACGGACGCCTTGAGCGGCAGCTCGTTGGAATGCCATGTCCGCATGGTGGCTGGGTTCATAGATTTTATGAACTAATGGCGGTCCCTTATCAGTCCCCCGCCCTTGTGCACCATGACAACGAGAGCAGAAGTTATTAAATGTCGCTTCCCCTTCTTCCAGTTCGGCTGGTACAGGTTTTTCGGTTAACGCGGCAATTGTCGGTGTAACCACTGGCGTGCTCTGGGCATTCGATCCACTCTCTGAACATCCCCAGAAGACGCTGAGAAAAAGAACAAGCAGGGCTCTTTCCAACAAAAACAATTTACGCGTATATTTCATCATTTCTCTCCTGGTGACACAACAGGCATAGTTGTTGGATCAGCTAATTGAGCTTCTTGAAAGCCTTCTTTTCGTATGAGGCAGCTGTCACAATGTCCACATGGACGATCATCTAGGCCAGGTTGATAACAACTGCTTGTTATCTGAAACGGTACCTGCAACTCCTGACCCTTTTGAATAATCTCACGTTTTGTCATAAAAAGTAAGGGAGCAAGGACCTGAATGGCTTGCCCCTCCTGCCCAAGCCGGGTACCTCGTTTGGCCACCTCCATGAAAGCTTCAATAAATTCTGGCCGGCAATCCGGATATCCTGAATAATCACGAATATTTGCTCCAAAAAATATTTTTGTGGCATTGAGGACTTCAGCATAGGCTAGAGCCAGGCTCAGAAAAATAGTATTTCTGGCTGGTACATACGTGACCGGAATCCCCTGCTCACGTGCTTTGGTTGATCGATCGGTGGGCACAGGTATCTGATCAGTTAATGCCGATCCACCAAAAATCCCTAAATCCAATTGGAGCACTTTATGTTCTTTTGCTCCCACCCATGTCGCAATGCGTTTCGCACATTCAATTTCAATGCGATGCCGCTGGCCATAATCTATCGTTAAAAAGTACAAATCATGACCATTTGCTTTCGCAAGTGCTGCCGTGACAGTAGAATCTAGTCCGCCACTGGCTAAAATAACCGCAGGAAAATGTGCCATGTTATAGTCTCAAAACCATTGCGCAATATTTTTTAGCACATTACGATTCCAAGACAACACTCAAGGGACATTGACGCCATTGTAGTCGATCCGATGTACAGGGAAGAAGGGAGGGATATAGCTGGATGGTGAAAATCTCAGTTCAGAGGATATTGAAATAATCTCTCAACCGTTTGATTAGGCTAATAGCGTGGGGATTAGAGGATCATGACCGTTGTTCGGATCGCTCAATTTTTTCCATCAACTCACGCTTGGATTGGCATTCCACACACAGGCGTGCAAACGGCAAAGCGTTGAGGCGCTTTTCACTGATCTCCTCTCCACAATCAGCGCACATGCCATACGTGCCTTCATCCAAACTCTCTAAAGCATCATCAATCAGTTGCCGTTCGCGATTTCGCATTTCTTGAAGGGAAATACCCATTTCACGCTCTAAATCCACTAATGCTTGGTCACCGCTATCCATGGCGGCCTCTAAACGACGCTGTTGTTCTTCGGTAACGGATTGGCCCAACTGTTGTTTTATTTCTTGAATTAATGCTTCACGCTTGGCAAGCAAAATTTCCTTCAGTGATGAATGGCGGCCTTCAGGCGCCTTTTTTTTCCTTGATTTTTTTGCCGTGGGCACAGGCGGTGAGCTCTCTTTCGGTTTTTCTTTTTTCTTAGCCTTTTTCGGAGAGGAGGCGGCAGCAGCGGATTTTTTAGGCGCTACCTTTTTCACACGGGTCGTGGTGGGTTTAGATTCTTTCTTCCCCGATCGTGCGACCATACAGACGTTCCTTTCCCCATTGGGAGGTGTAACAAACGCATACCCTTCTAGTAAGGGGCATACTTTGGCATATCAAGATTTTATTCACTCACCACATTCAGCCTAACTCAGGTTCAAGCACTTACTCATATGTAACGAGAGAATGGACAGCATGCCCATTAAGCTTGTCCCGCCCTTTGAGCCCCTCTAATTCAACCAAAAATCCCAATCCAGCGATTTCTCCACCTAATTGTTGAATCAAATGAACGGTCGCAGCAGCTGTCCCTCCAGTAGCTAAAAGATCATCAAGAATAAGCACCGATTCTCCTTCTTCAATCGCATCTCGATGAATTGCCAAGGAGTTTGATCCATATTCTAAATTATATTTGACTTCAAAAATATCTGCCGGTAATTTGCCTGGCTTTCGGACAGGCACAAATCCCGCATTCAAATGATAAGCCAGGGGACTCCCAAGGATAAACCCTCTCGATTCAATACCAACGACCTTCGTAATCCCTGACCCTTGATAGTGTTTGATCAAATCATCAATGATCGCTTGAATACATGCAGGTACTTTTAAGAGAGTTGTAATATCATAAAACAAAATCCCTGGCTTGGGAAAATCAGGAACTTCTCGAATAAAAGACTTATAATTCATACAACAAATTTAAGAAAGAAAAAGAAATAATCTCCTAACCCTTAAGCAAGGATTCCTTAGGCCTCCCATGAATGCCTATGTTTTACCCTCGACGAATGGTAAACCCTTGAGTTTGCCTGTTTAGATCTTTCCAGTCAACTACGATTTCTGTAACATGAGAATATTGTGGTCCTTGCTTTAAAACCAAAAGAAAAGCGTCGAGCACTGGCCTGGGTCCTTCAGCCTCAACTTCAACCGTTCCATCTGGACAATTTCTGACCCAGCCTTTCACTCCGCTTTTATGGGCTTGAAATTCCACAAATGCTCGAAACCCAACTCCTTGAACCGTTCCTTTTATAATGACATGGACGCTGACAATTTCTTCCATCGTATGTTTCTTTCAATACGAGCGTCTCACCCCAAATAAGCCGTCATGGATTTAGGAGGACTGAGCTTGCAACCGAGCGCATAAAGATTGAACGAGGCTCCCTGCCACGCGATTGGCCTCACGGATACAATCTGGGATCCCAATTCCATAAAGCCCTGCACCACTCACATATAAGGTTGGCCAAGGCCTCAGAAGATCTTGAATTTTCGTTACCCGTGCCTGATGTCCTAAAACATATTGAGGCATCCCCCGAAACCACCGGTGCACTTCAGTATAATTTGGGGAAGCTGCAATTCCCACAATATCCTGCAATTCCCGGCTTACAGCATGCACAAGCTCCTTATCTTCCTTCTCCAAAATCTGTTCACGACCTCTTCCACCAACATAGCAACGGATAAGGGTTTCTCCCTGTTGACTGCGATTGGGCCACTTGAGCGAAGTCCACGTGCCAGCTAACAGTGGCCGCTGCTCCTTACGAGGGACGACAAATCCAAATCCTTGTATATGTTCCTGTACCATCGCAGTCGAATAGGCCATGGATATGGTGGCGGTTGATGTATAGGGAATGCGTTCTAATTCGGAAGCGGCTTCCGGTTCAAGTTGGCGAATGATTTGCGCCGTATGAAAAGTCGGAATCGCAAGCACAAGAGCATCGGCTGCCAACGTGGTATGATCATCGAGAGTCACGAAAAACCTCTCTTTCTTTGGAGAAAGGTCCTGTATGTTCTGACAGCTAACACCTGTCAGAATTTTCCCACCCCGATCAATTAATTGCTTCGTGAGTGTTTCAATAAGGCTACCCAATCCATTACGAAGTGTCATAAATAACGAAGGCGATGTATTAGAGGATTGGGAAGGCTTCTTTGCTGCTGCCTTAGCTTGAGTCGCCCGCATACCTTTGACCACACTCCCATATTGTTGTTCCAATTCTTTAAAACGCGGAAATGTAGCCTCGATACTGAGTTCATCGGCATCTCCAGCATAAATGCCGGCAACTAACGGTTCAATTAAATAATCGAAAGCTTCAGTACCAAAACGCCGTCGAAAAAAACTTCCCAATGTTTCCTCTGATTCGCTAGTGGATGATGACGGCCAGAATCGTTCGGCTCCCATTCGTAGAAGGCCCTTCCAAGTCAAGAGCCCCCCAGACACCAAGGTCTCCACTCGTTGGGGGCGAAAAGCTAACAAACCCTGTGGCAATTCCCGTAACGCTCCACAACTCAAAGCAAAAGTTCGATTATTTTCTGCATTGGTTGGAATAAGCTGATCTCCAAGACCTAAGGTTCGGCATAATTCCATGGCCCACGGCTTTGAGGTGAGAAATGAATCTGGACCTCCTTCAATTAGAAGATTGGGCAACCTGTGAGTCAAAACCTTTCCGCCTAACCGGGTGTCTCGCTCAACAACAGTGCATTGCACCGGCAACTGCTGCCTTGCCGCCTCTTCCATGACAAAAAATGCCGTAGATAGGCCTGAAATTCCTCCACCAACAATTATCACTTGAAAAGGAGATTGCACCATATTCTTCATGAAAAGGAGAGAGTCTGAATATGACAGAAAGAAGTAAAACTGCAACACACTTCACTTCTTAGCTGAAATACTCTCAGCAGCAATACAAGGAGGTTATTTAGGCGTCGGAACGAAATTCCTGTGAAAAACGCTGCACACACTCGATAGCAAATTCAACGCTGTGCAAAGGAGTGGTTGGAAGAATGCCATGGCCCAAATTAAAAATATGCCCGGGTCGGCCGGCTGCTTGTTGCATAATATCTCGTACACGACGCTCAATTTCGTTTTCTGAAGCAAACAAAACCATAGGGTCTAAATTACCCTGAATGGCCACATCATGCCCGACAAGATCCCAGCCTTCATCCAAGCGTACACGCCAATCAACGCCCATGACATCACTGCCAGCTTGACGCATTAACGGCAACAAGCCGGTGGTCCCTGTACCAAAATAAATAAGGGGAATGCCTTCTACTCGTAAGGCCGAAAAAATAGATTGAACATGAGGCAACACATATTCTTCATAATCCCCTGGGCTTAAACAGCCAACCCAGCTATCAAAGAGTTGAAGGGCTTGAGCGCCAGCTCGACTTTGCACTCGCAAATATTCTACGACCACTGCCGAGAGCTTCGAAAGTAATTGATGCCAGACAATTGGCTGGGAAAACATAAGTTGTTTAGTTCTGGCATAATCCCGTGAACTCCCCCCTTCAATGGCATAACTGGCTAAGGTAAACGGCGCACCAGCAAATCCAATTAACGGCACTCGGTTATCCAATGCTTCTAATGTTTGACGAATTGCTTCACCAGCATAGCCAAAGGCTTCACCATCTACTGCCCGAAGTTCCACTATTCCCATTTCACCACGAATAGGATTATCAATGACCGGCCCTTTCCCTTCCACAAACTCCAAATTGAGACCCATCGCTTCTAAGGGCAGGAGAATATCGGCAAAAATAATGGCCGCATCTAACTGAAATCGTTGAATCGGTTGAAGAGTCACTTCGGCAGCTAAAGCAGGCGTTTTACAAACTTCCAATATAGAATACTGTCGACGAATCGCTTGATACTCTGCCATATAACGCCCTGCTTGGCGCATAAACCACACTGGCGTACGGTCAACCGATTGGCGCAGGCAGGCCTTTAAAAAACGATCATTCATTAAAGGACTTTAGGAAGATGAAGAATGCAGACAAGGTTCAAGGTTTTGACGAATTCGTTGGGACTCTTCAGACACCGATCCCCAATCAGTCTCATTCAAGAGCCAGGCATCATCTGGTTCTAACTCAATTCGATAATGTTGTTGATCGTCAGAGAACCACTCAAAATAAGGATGCGGAGACAAAAGTGGGTGGGGGTCAAATGAGAACAAACTCACTTTCCCTATATGGGGTATCGCAAAACCCTCTAACAATTCTCCTGCATAAGGATCTTCAAGAAATTTGCGGTTGTGAAACCGAACGACCTTTCCAGCAATTTCACCGGTTAAGTTTCCGGACAGGCAAAAATCCACCATTCCTAAGGCCGCAAAAGTAATTTGCCCAACGACAATACCATCAGCTCGATTATCAAAGTAGCCTTCCCTAACCCATCGAGCATTCCCAAACTTTTGTGCCATAAGAAGTTTTACGTAACAATCAATGTAGAAATTTCATATTTTATTAATTCAAGGAGGTCAGGAATGGAGGGAAGCTAGGGTTTACAGACGGGACATTTGAGTTGGGATGCCACGTCAGAATTTTCTAAAGCCTCTAAGGCTGTATCTTTATCGGGATATTCCTCCCACCCCCCTTGCCAATAATCAGCACGATATGGACCAGAGGGAATTTCCAAACATCGATCACGATGAATCATGGCTTCATCAAGAGATCGTTTTAAATGTACCCAATACCCCATCGAAAAATTTCCAAGAGAATCAGCAAAATCCTTTAGCAGAAATTTAGCCCTGTGGCACTCACCCTCCCTCACAGAGGGAGGAGAAATAATGGATCAATAAAAGGACTAATCGTCAACCAGTTGCCATTCGTCTTTATCAATAAAGACTTTTTGGCCTGCTTCAAGCTTCGCTTTACCTTCTTTATCAAAAAATTGCATATAGCGCTCAATGCGATCTGCTTCATCAATACGCTCTTCTTTCATCATTCCTGTGGGCAATTTAAACCGCCGAATAAGCACTGCCATTGCAAAGCCCTCCCAATTTTTGACAAAGGGATGAGTCTATAGAACTACCCAGGAAGCGTCAAGATCACTGACTCCCATTCTTATGACATTTTTTTCGAAAATAACCTATCAACCTATTGGCGACACCAACCCATTCTCCTATATAATTCTGCTATATCATCATTATAGCTTGTCGCACTTTTTGACGTTTTCTATTTTCCTTATCGAGGAGGCGCGTGATGCCCTTATATGAATATGTTTGTGAGACTTGCGAGCATGGGTTTGAAACAATGCAAGCAATCAGCATCAAACCAGAAGACACGACCTGTCCGAAATGCCAACAGGCCAATTGCCGTCGCATCATGTCTTCCTTTGCATCAAAAATTGTTGGAACCCATAAACCCGGTTTTGAAGAAATGAAAGCCTATTCCATGCACGATGAACGAATGAATAAACTCAAAAAACTTCCACCCATCTCGGGGATGCGTGCGGCCCCAACCGAGGCAAACTCTCAACCAGGGCCAGGCGAGTCCTGGTAAAAAACTCCCCGTTTGGCTAAAAGAGCATTAGTTCTAAGATTTTCGCTTCCTTCTATTCCTCAATCATTTTCCCCTTGACATTCATTTCCTGAAACGGGAAAGATGCCCCGTTTTTGGCAAACTCTTTTAGCAATTCCTTTTACCTTACTGAATGTTACCCTGATATTATTAAAAATTTTTCCTCACACGATTGCCATTGATGTTTCAACGATTACAAATAAACAAACCCAAAGCCATCTGGCTCTACATCATTGGAGTAGCATTTTTTTGTTTTTTTGTCCTTACCTCTCCCTGCACTGCTCAAAAAACATTTTCTCCCAAACACCGTGATGCTCACAAAGATTCACCACTTTCAAAAACCATCCGTCTAACAGGCAATGGGCCTGAGCGATATCTCATGGAACTGTTAGCCGCAGCCTACGAGGAAAAACATCCGTCAATTTCTGTGGATTTTTTTTGGCATCCCAATGCCAAGCCTATACGTACCATAGAACTGGGTGAGGCAGACATGGCCATTACAGGAGAAGAGGTTCCTACTCTTCGTTCTACCATGATTGCGCGGGATGGTATTGCCGTCCTTACAAATTTTTCAAATCCCGTCAAAGAAATCACGTCTGAACAACTGGCACAAGTCTTCTCAGGAAAACTTCGTTACTGGTCCGAAGTCTATGAAGAAGCGCCCCAAACCAAGATTGTGTTGGTTAATCGCTCAACCAATCAGAACATCCGGCAGAGCTTTGAAGCGCAACTCAAGATCACTAAGGGCATTCCACGGTCAGCCTTTAGAGCAGAAACCGAAAAAGAGGCCATTACCATGGTAAGTGGTAATCTAGAAGCTATCACCTTTGTCTCTATCACTCCTGCTCTTCGTGCCAAAGAAGATGGGGTTGCGATTAATCTCCTCTTCATTGATAAGGTTGAGCCTGAAGTCCAAACGGTTCTTGATAAACGCTACCCCCTTCAACGGCCGATTATGCTCATCACAAATAAACGTCCCTCCGACGACGTGCTAGCCTTTGAACAATTCGTTCTCTCTCCAGATGGTCAACGCCTTATAAAAAAAGGCCGTTACTATCATCTGAGTGATCAGTAGAAAAAAGAAACGACAATTGGTTGCTAAACTGCTAGGATTCACGGAATTCATTCATCGATAAAGGTTTCAGGACAAATAACACGAAATGTTTAATAAAGTCTTAGTGGCGAATCGGGGCGAAATTGCCATGCGCATCATCCGCGCATGCCGGGAATTTGGCATTGCCACGGCCGCTATTTATTCTGAAAGTGATGCCACCGCTATTTATGTCAAAAAAGCCAATGAAGCCTACTTGGTTGGCCCTGGCCCCGTTCAAGGATATCTGGATTCACGGCAAATCGTAGGCCTGGCCAAACGTATTCGGGCCGATGCAATTCATCCAGGATACGGGTTTCTAGCTGAAAACGCGGCATTTGCTCAACTCTGTGATGATGCCGGCATTAACTTTATTGGCCCCTCCGCCAATTCTTTGAACCTCTTAGGTGATAAAGTCAAAGCTCGAGAATTGGCTATTAAAATTGGAGTTCCTGTCGTTCCTGGAACGGATGGCCCTGTCGAGTCTGAGGATGAAGGGCTTGCATTTTGCCAGCGCATTGGCTATCCAGTCATGGTCAAAGCCAGTGCCGGAGGGGGTGGGCGCGGATTACGTGTCGTGCGAACCGATGAAGAACTCAAGACTGCCATGGAAGCCGGCGCGCGTGAAGCCCTTGCTGCCTTTGGCAATGGCGAACTCTTTATTGAAAAATATGTTGAACGTCCTCACCATATTGAATTTCAGTTATTAGCTGACAAAAATGGCTATGTTATTCATCTTGGTGAGCGGGATTGTTCTATCCAACGACGTCACCAGAAGCTCATTGAAATTGCCCCTTCTCTGGTCTTAACCCCTCGTCTTCGTGCCGAAATGGGCGAAGCGGCTATTGCCATGGCCCGAGCAGCCCAATTTTATAATGCCGGGACGATTGAATTTCTCTTGGATGCCGATGGGCGATATTATTTTATGGAAATGAATCCTCGTATCCAGGTGGAACATACGGTCACTGAACAAATTACAACAGTTGACATTGTCCAATCACAACTCTGGATTGCAGCCGGACGGCCTTTAGTCTTTGGGCAACATGAAGTCAATCTCCAGGGCTATGCCATTCAAACGCGCATTAATGCTGAAGACCCTCAAAATGGATTCCGCCCATCTTCAGGAAAAATCACAGCCTATCTCTCTCCAGGAGGAGTCGGTGTCCGAATTGATGGAGCAGTCTATAAGGACTATACCGTCCCACCCTATTATGATGCGCTTTTGGCAAAACTCACCGTCCATGGCCGCACATGGGATGAAGCCGTACGCCGAACACATCGCTCACTTGAAGAATTTATGTTAAGAGGCGTGAAAACGACAATTCCTTTTCTCACAAAAATCATGGAAGAACCGGACTTTCGAGCCGGACGATTTGATACCAGCTACTTAGAGCATCATCCAGGCCTTTATGATTATGAAGAAATGGAAGAACCCGAAGATTTAGTTGTTGCGCTTTCTGCAGCCATTGCTGCCTATGAAGGTTTATAGGTTTTGTCGATCATCCACTAACAAAGATGATTGGTCCGCCGTTCATGTGAAAGGTTGCTTGATATGCCACGAAAAACAAAAAAACGCGTGCCTCACGGCCGTCCAGTTCCCACACGTACGAAAACAGGGGCTCCACCCGCTCTTGACATTGAAGCTTCACCCAAACGGCAGGTCTATCTCACAGATGTGGCATTACGCGACGGGCATCAATCACTACTTGCCACCCGGATGCGAACGGAAGATTTATTGTCGGTTGGTGCTGAATTAGATGAGGTCGGCTTCTGGTCTTTGGAAGTGTGGGGAGGAGCCACGTTTGATTCCTGCCTTCGGTTTTTAAAAGAAGATCCCTGGGAACGTCTTCGAGCCTTTCGACAGGCCATGCCCAAAACCCGTTTGCAAATGTTACTACGAGGACAAAATGTCGTGGGGTACCGACATTATGCCGACGACGTCCTTGAAAAATTCATCGAGTTGTCCGCAAAAAATGGGATTGATGTCTTTCGAATTTTTGATGCATTGAATGATATTCGGAATATGAAGCCCGCCATGGAAGTAGTCAAGGCCTGTGGCAAACATATTGAAGCCACCATCTGTTATACCGTCAGCCCCGTCCACAGCCTCAACCATTTCGTGGAACAAGCCAAACAACTCGAAGACCTCGGAGCCGACACAATTTGTATCAAGGATATGGCAGGGTTACTCCCTCCCTTTGAGGCCTATGAACTAATCAGTCGCCTCAAAGCGACAGTTCGAACTCCTATTCATCTACATACACACTACACCTCGGGCATGGCGTCAATGTCAGCTTTAATGGCTATCATGGGAGGGTTGGATATTTTGGACACTGCCTTGTCCCCACTCTCTGGAGGAACATCTCATCCTCCAACAGAGTCGTTTATTGCAGCTCTACGAAATACTCCCTACGATACCAAGCTTGATCTTGAACAACTTGCCCCAGCTGCAGATAAACTTCGAAAATCCAGGAAACGGTATCGACAATTTGAAAGTGACTTTACCGGGGTTGATACCGATATCCTCTTATCTCAAGTCCCTGGAGGCATGCTCTCAAATCTAGCAGCTCAGTTAGCCGAGCAAAACTCATTAGGAAAAATTAAAGAAGTACTTGAAGAAATTCCTCGTGTACGAAAAGATATGGGATATCCACCCTTGGTTACCCCAACCAGCCAAATTGTCGGCACTCAGGCAACCCTTAATGTGTTAACCGGTGAACGATATAAGGTCATCACCAACGAAACCAAAAATTATTTCCAAGGTCTCTATGGAAAACCACCTGGCAGTCTCAACTCAAAAATACGTTATAAATCACTCGAAGGCGACAAACCGGTTTTGGTTCGCCCCGCCGACAATCTCGATCCAGAGCTTGAGGACGCAAAGCAAGAATTAGTCGGAAAAGAGATTGCCGAAGAAGATATTGTTTCCTATGCCCTCCTTCCCTCAGTGGCCTTGCAGTTTTTTGATGAACGGGAACGAGGAGAACTCAAACCTGAGCCTCTGCAAACCCAATCCGAAAGTGGACCAGCAGCGGGCCATGATCTTCATTTGGCTCCTATCGAATTTAAAGTTACTGTGCATGGAGAGTCATATCATATCCGAGTTTCTGGATCCGGCCAGACGATTGACGGAACTAAACCCTATTATATTAAGGTTAATGATAAACTCGAAGAAGTCTACCTGGAGCCCATTCAGGAAGTCCTAGCTGGTGCACCGGATGCCCCCCAACCATCTTCCTCAACCAAAGTCGAAGGTCGCCCCAAACCATCTCACGCTGGTGACGTAACTACGCCAATGCCTGGACGAGTTGTTAAATTGCTCGTGGCCCAAGGTGATGACGTGAAGGCTGGAGATCCCTTACTGGTCGTAGAAGCTATGAAGATGGAAAATCGGGTACAAGCCCCCATTGCCGGTAAAGTCTCGGCCATCTATATCAAAGAAGGTGATGAAGTCAATCCAGATGAAACTCTGATGCATTTGGAATGATGCGGGGTCGCTCTTGTTTTTCACTCACCTCTCTCATTTTTTCTATCACGCTGGGCTTGCTGTCTCAGGGATGCTCTTCTTCTGCTACCCTTCCGCCCTGGGTTGAGCTTATCCAACGAACGCCATTCCACACGGTACAGGTCAATGAGCAGCGTGTTGCCTACCTTGACGTTGGCCAAGGTACACCCATCATTCTTATCCACGGATTTGGTGGATCAATGTGGCATTGGGAATATCAATACCTTTCTTTGAGTCAATCCTATCGGGTCATTATTCCAGATCTGGTAGGATCAGGCCTCTCAGATAAACCGAAGATCACCTACAGCCCAGAACATGTCATCCAGTTTTTTAAAGATTTCATGAGAAGTCTCAATATCGAAAAGGCAATACTCATTGGCAATTCATTAGGAGCAGGTATGGCTATGGCCATGGCTCTGGAGCACCCAGAGGCCGTTGAGCGTTTGGTTCTTATTTCTGGATTTCCGGCTGAAGTTGAAGCCAGCATTGCCTCAGAGCAATACCGCAAATTTCTCCAACACCGTCCGCCAATCTGGTTGGCAAGCCTAGCAAATCAAGTAGCCGGAAGGAGCGCCACGGAACGTCTACTCAAAGAAATTGTGTATAAACCAGAATTAATCTCAGCCTCGATAGTAGAACGCTCTTTTCAAAATCGGCGACAAAAAGGATTGCTGCCGCCACTCTATTCTATGTTAGACCATATCAATGGTTGGGAAACTCGGTTTGGCCAACAACTAGTCCAGATTGATCATCCAACCCTCCTTCTCTGGGGAGAGCATGATCGCATCTTTCCAGTGGAAGTTGGGAAACAAGTGAAAACACTATTGCCTCATGCCGAATGGCACGTAATCCCAGAAAGTGGCCATTTACCCCAATGGGAACAACCTCAAATCGTCAACTCTCTTATTCTTTCTTTTTTAGGGAAATCATTCTAAATGACATTTTCCACACATTTACGTGAAATGGCTGCACCCATCTGGGAAGCCCAATTGCATCACCCTTTTGTCAAAGCCTTAGGCAAAGGAACTCTTCCTCTTAAGAAATTTCGTTACTATATTTTGCAAGACGCTCGTTATTTAGAAGAATTAGCACGAATATTTGCAGCTGGTGCAGAAAAGGCGGAAGACGCGGAAACGGCAATTCGTTTTGCTCAATTGGTGGAAGAAACGATCGTCGTCGAACGGGGACTCCACGAATCCTATGGCCAACGTTGGAAACTGACCGCTCAGGATATGCGTTCTACTCCGCTATCCCCTACCAATTATGCCTATTGCCGCCATATGCGCAGTGTGGCCCAAACAGGAACACTTGGAGAAATCACAGTCGTTGCATTGCCTTGTGCCTGGGTCTATTGTGAAGTAGGCCAATACCTTCTTCGCAAGGGGCCACCCAAACCTTCTCACCCCTACCGAAAATGGTTAGAATTATACGGATCCCCAGAATTTTCGAATGTCGCAAAGTGGATGCGTACTTTGGTGAACCGTTGCGCAAAAACCGCAGGAAAAGCCGAAAAGGCCAGGATGGAAGAAGCATTTCTGGTAAGCTCAAGATATGAATGGATGTTTTGGGACATGGCTTGGCGAGAAGAGCGCTGGCCGATATAAACTATAGACTCACTGCAAATCAAGGTCTTACTTCCTTACAGAAGGCTGATTTATTCTAAGCTACGTTACACAGTCCCTCATTATTCTCTAGACTTCTCTAACATGTCTTCTGTCTTCCTCAATCCATGAATAGAAACCTCTTTTCTCTCCTCAGTCTCTTCCTCCTCGTTCTCGGATGTGCGATTTTTTCAGAAATTCCAAAATCCTATAGCCAAACACAAGATGCGCCTGGAATTCAGCCTCTTCTAGAACCCAAAGGGCAGTCAATTCATAGCCTACTTCCTATAGATGTGAGGCCTCTTCTCCTCCCAAATGAAATTGAGCAATTTCTTCGAAAACTTGAAGGGGTTTCCCCAGATTGGAGCATGCTCCGCCATACTGATATCACCGAACAAAGTGAACGATTATTTCAATTTAATCGGCAACGAGATAAGGCCCGCCAGGCCAATACGGATTTACTGGAAAAACAGATTGCATTTGCTTGGGCAGGATTTCTCCGTGACTATCAACCTGAGACTCAAGGCTTCTCTCTGGCGTTGGGCCCAGAACACATTCACACATCTTGGGGTGTCGTTCGCTTTAAACCTATCAACTTGCCTGATTACCTTGTTACCATTCCTTCAATAAAATTGAAGAAACATGTTCTGGCCAGCAAAGAACGCGGGCACCCTGTTGAAATTATTATTATCTGTATCGGGACATTAGCTCCCGATGAATCGCTGATTTACGCATTTTCTCATGACAGCCATCAAGAGGGAATGATCTTACCCGTCGTTTCTGTACAACGTCTCCTCTATGTCTACAAGCCCTCCTAAGAACACGTCTACTCAAATCCTTCTCAATTCATACCGAAAAGCATGAACATATCAATGCCAACCTCACACACTAGCTCAAAAAAATGGCTCCTGATTAAATATTGGGCACCAGTTCTCCTTTATTGCAGCATTATTATCTACCTTTCCTCTCAATCACATCCTAGCCAGCACCTCCCCTCCTTTTTATTCGGCCTCAGTGATAAGCTGGTCCATGCTATTGAATACGGCATTCTGGGAATTCTCCTCTACAGAGCCTTCCATCAAACCACACACAGAATAGGAAGCATCAGTTTGGCCATTTTTTTTGCAATGGCATTTGGCATATCGGATGAATTTCACCAATGGTTTGTCCCTCATCGACAGGCAGATATGTGGGATGTCTTTGCTGATATCCTAGGGGCTTCAGTCTTTGTTTTGGCATGGGTGTTTTTCACAAAAAAATATCAGTTATTTTCTCGCACTCAAGAAGAGTAACCAAACCATAGATACCAGATATTGAAAGTTTTGCCCTCCACAGATACCATGGTTTATTAAGCCATTCACTTCAAGAGACGATAAGGACTCAGAGAGAAAAAGCGCAGTAAACACCTTGGATCAACATTGAAGTCTTGACTCGCCACAATGCATCTCATGCACATTTTGTATCTCATAAGGAAACCGCTGACCAATTCAGCAGGAGTCACATATCTCTTTGTCATGATTCTAGTCGTTGTCATGAGTATTTCCCTTATGGGAGTCACTCAGCAGTGGTCCGTTATTATGAAGCGAGACCGAGAGGCCGAACTCCTCTTTCGCGGCACACGAATTAAGGAAGCTATTGAACGCTTTGTTGCAGATTATGAGGTTCAAAAAGCCACAAGACCCAATCGTTGGCCCAGAACCTTAGAGGAACTGACAAAGAAAAGCCCCAAACGTTATCTTCAAGCAGTCTATTCTGACCCCATTACGGGGAAAGATTTTGAGTTAATTAAGGTTGGAGAAGAACTCCATGGTGTACGAAGTACCAGCACGGATACTCCCTATGACCAGGTACATTTCAAAAACGCCAAGACATATCAAGCCATCCGTTTTGAATCAACCGGGGCAGCGGGCAACTGCCAACCCAATCTTGCTCAGCAAAACTGCACACCTCCTGGACAACAATCAACAGGGAAAAAAGAAAATTCGCCCAAAACATTAGAACCCGCCTCAGGCAATACTTCTCCCAAGTAAGGTTGCTTCTGATTATTATTGTCGATACCAATTACTATATCCGCCAAAATACGATCAACAAAGGCCTGTGCTTCTTCATTTTTTCACTAGGCACTTTTTGCTTAATTTTAAATTTTTCAAATCCGATATATGTACAAGAGCTAGACAGTACACCTAGCCCAATTTTACATCCTATGCTAGGATATTGGGGGTTTCCATCCTAACAACTTTCCCCCGCCTGGCAATCAGTAGAAGGAATACACACCATTTTTATGCGCACAATGTACAAAAACACTATTCTCTTTATTATTATCCTCATTAGCGCCTGTACTCCTCAAGAATTCCGCCTCGGAGAGGAACTTGAAAAAAAAGGGAATTGGGATGGAGCCATAGCAGCCTATCGAGAAGCGTTCCGAAAAGATCCCTTTAATAAAGAATTAGAGAAGAAACTTGCACATGCCAAAATACGCGGGGCAGAACAACATTTTGCACAAGGACGCACATGGCTAAAAAAACGCCATATTGCTGAAGCCCTTCAAGAATTCCAAATTGCTCTTGGGTTAGATCCGGACAAACAAGAACACCATACAGCTCTCAATGACGCCTGGCGATTAAAATCAGCACGGCAAACGCTTCAGGATGCCAAACATATTGAAAGTTTGGGACGATATGATGAAGCCCTTGCCCTGTATGAATCTGCTGTAGAGTTAGACCCTGACTTATCTGAAGCGATTGAAGGAATTACCCGAGTTGTCCAACAACAACAAGACATTGAAACAATTGGGGGGTCAGCCGAACCCGTCACGCTTCGATTTCAGAACACTCGTCTTAAACAAGTTTTTGAAATTTTGGCCAGAACGGCCAATATCGACATCTTGTTCGATAAAGATGTACGAGATGATTTGGTGACAATTTTTACCAAAGATACCCCATTTGATGAAGCCCTGAATCTTATTTTGACCACCAATCAATTATTTGCTAAGCGGGCAGGACCTGATCGTCTGTTGATTATTCCTGATACCAAGCAAAAACGCGAGCAATATGAAGATTTACAGATTCGCACCTTTTACCTCTCTAATGCGAAAGCCAAGGATATGGCTAATCTGTTACGCACGATTTTGGAAACGAAACGGGTCTATGTGAATGAACCACTCAATACGGTGGTCATCCGTGATCATCCAAACAAGATTGCCTTAGCTGAAAATGTCATATTGGCCAACGACCGTCAGGATGCAGAAGTTGTGTTGGACCTGGAAGTCCTTGAAGTCAATCGAACAAAAACCAAGAAGATTGGATTGAATTTTGCCAAACAAGCAGGGTTTGGTGTCTTCCCAGATGGCACCACAAGCTTTTCCACTGCCGCACAAACCTTTACCTTTCGCAATTTGACCAGCATTGGGCAGGATTCATTTCTCTTTACTTTCCCAAGTAGTGTGTTAATGGATTTTTTCAAACAAGAATCTGATGCCAAAACGTTGGCCAATCCGAAACTCCGGGTATTGAATAATCAAAAAGCCTCCATCAATATTGGGGACAAGCAACCGATTCTCTTATCAACAACGAATGTCTTGCCTGGCCAAGCTACAACGGGGGCTCTCTCAACCACTTCAACCGTGACCTCGATAGAGTTTAAAGACACGGGGATCAAGTTAACTGTCGAGCCCACAATCCATTTAAATAATTCAATTACCCTTCGACTGCAAATTGAAGTGACACGGCTCGGCGACCGCGTGGTTCTTCAAGCAGACCCTGAAATCTCACAATTCCGTTTTGGGACGAGGACCGCCGATACCGCTCTCAGCATGAAGGATGGAGAAACTGTCGTTCTCGCAGGTCTCATACAGGAAGAAGACCGGAAAAATAGAGAAGCCGTTCCTGGAATTGATGAAATCCCAGGCATTGGGGATCTTTTGAGCAACAGTAATACTGAAAAAATTACCACAGAAGTCATTGTCGTCATCACGCCACGAATTGTTCGAAGCCTGACCCCACCTCATTTAGCCAAGCAAACGCTCTGGTCAGGAACCGCAAATCAATACAATACCCAACCACTATTTTCCCAAAACAAACCCGAGGCAATGACCCTTTACAAGGGTGCTGATACTGGAGAAGGAGAAGTTTCCACACCAGCTGGCTCTACACCTTCTCCGGCGGAGGAATCTTCGGCTGGTGCTGAGAACGGTGTAGACGAAACATCTACTCCAGACGCTCCAGATCAAGAAGATGAGAATGCTCCTTTACCCGGAGTTTCCCGGTTACAGGTACTTCCTGCTGCTGCTTCGATTAAAGTGGGCGAACAGATTTCTCTGACCTTGCAAGGACAGGGATTTTCTGCGGCAGAACAGACGTCCTTAACCTTAACCTATGACCCAACCGTCATATCATTTAAACAAGCAGTTGAAGGTCCATTTTGGGCTGGGCACCAAGTGCCTCCAAGCCTCACCGTCTCTGCAGTGCCAAATGCGGGTCAACTCGTAATTCAAATGGGCCAGAAAGGGAAGCCCGTACAGGGTAGTGGCTTGTTAGCCTCTTTGGTTTTTGAAGCCACTGGAACGGGTACATCCAATATTCATATTCAAAATCCGACCGTGTTAGGAGCCAACGCTCAACCCGTGCCGGTCATGGTGCAACATGGGAGAGTCTGGGTGGAGTAACCCCGCCATGAGTCGTGGCGTGACACTAATCGAACTCTTGGTGACGTTGGTGATTATGTTTATTTTGGCCTCGGTCGCACTCCCTTTCACAAAGGTTAGCGCCAAACGGGTACAAGAGCTAGAATTGAGACAGACCTTGCGGACATTTCGATTGGCCATTGATACATTTCGACGGGATTGGGCCCGGGATGGAAGTACATTATTAGGGCCGTTGTGCATAAAAAATCAATTGACATGTAAGGAAGAAACAGGAGTCACTGGGTACCCTAAGACACTTGAGACCCTATTGAAAATTGAACTCACTGGAGGAGAAGCTCAAGCGGGAGAACACTCAACCATCCGCCGGTACTTGCGAAAAATCCCTCTTGATCCCATGACCAATACCACAGAATGGGGCATTCGGTGTTATCAAGACGAACCAGATGAATTGCGGTGGTGCGGGGAAGATGTCTTTGACATTTTTACCACCAGCGATCGAATTGCTGTAGATGGAACCCCCTATCGTGAATGGTAATCATGGCTTTTGTACTATTTGGCAAAAAAGGCTACACTTTACTCGAACTCATGATCGTCGTGTCGATTGTCGGAATTTTAGTGTCACTAGCGATCCCCAACTTTCAACAATCGGCATTGAAAGCCAAGGAAACGGCTCTCAAGCAAAATCTCTTTACGATGCGCGCTGTCCTTGATCAATATTATGCCGACCGGGGGGATTACCCCGAGAGCTTAGAATCTCTGATTGAAGCCCAATACCTCCGGTCTATTCCCATGGATCCTTTTACAAAGTCTACGACAACTTGGACTGAAATTTATGAAGAGCAGGAGGAAGGTGATGACTCTCCTGCTGGCATCTATGATATTAAAAGTGGGAGTGACGCAGTTGCCAATGACGGCACTCCTTACAAAGATTGGTAGGTCATTTATGAAACACGGTTACTTTCAACACCTGGTTCTCAGTGGAACGTTACTTTTGGCATTAGGAGCCTGCGGGCACAAACCCACAAAAACCTTAAAGATGGAAACCCCGCTTGAGGCAACTTCACCTCAACCGCAATCACAACAGGTGGTCCTACTCCAAGAAGCCCGCGCGGAAGCAGAGAGCTTACGCGCAGAATTAGCGAGTTTAAAAATTTTAATGGCTAAGCAAATGGGGGAGTTCCAATCTTTCAAAGAGCAGAATCAATCCATTCAACGCCGCGAGCAAGATCAAGGGCAAGAACTCCAAGCCATTCGAAGTCAGCTCTTATCATCTCAAGCCGAGCGCGATCAATTACGCAAACGTAATATTGAATTAGAAGGCCAAGTCGCAAACATGCCAGATACTTCACAATTGGTGTCAGATATTCAAGCTCTCCATGGCTCCTTCCAACAAATCATGAGTAACATGAAAGGCTTGGCATCTGATATGCGACTCATTAAACAAGAAATGCACATTTCAACAAAAGCGTTGCAACCCAAACAAACAAAATTAACGAACAGGCCTTCCACGGAGGATAAAATTGCCAAGCCCATTCCTGACTCTTCAGGACACATTATCATTCAAGAAGGCGATACTCTTTGGGAATTAGCCCGCACCTATGATGTTACTGTTGAACAATTACAAGAATGGAACAACCTCACTTCTGACTTGATTCTAACGGGACTACCTCTACGGGTCGCGGAACCAATGGAACAAGAATTGACTCAACCCGAACAGGTAAAAACTTCCGACAAACCGTCGAGTCCAATGGTCAAGAAAGAAAATTCTGATTCCATGGGTCCAAACACTCTTCACCAAACAAAGGAAACCGATGCTGAATTCCCCACTACATCAACCCATATTCTCTCAATCGCTCCTCCTACATCGGAATCCCACGAGTCACCCTAGTGCCAAACTTTCATTACAGGGCCGCTCGTCCCGATGGAACGATTGTCGAGACGGATGCTGAAGGGGAAACTCCTCGAGCCATTCGTTCGCAATTAGAAGCACAAGGCCTGTTGGTCTTAGATCTGAGTGGAGCAGGGACGCGCCCGAGCCTCTCGGTGACATCTCGGCCACGGCCCTTAGCCCCTCGAGACTTTCTTGTATTCAATCAGGAGTTTTTGGCCTTGATCAAAGCAGGGTTACCGATGTTGCGATGTTTTGATTTATTAACGGACCGTCTCGGACAGGGAGGCTTCCAACAAGCCTTACAATCTGTTCGAGAGAGTATTCGTGGAGGGGCATCCATTTCCGAAGCCATGACCGCCCACCCAACCTATTTTCCGGAGTTATATCAAGCTTCTCTTCGAGCAGGGGAACAAGCGGGCAATCTCCCAGAAGTACTCAAACGTTATATCGAATATTTAAAAATGTTGATTGGAGTTCGGGAAAAAGTTGTCAAGGCCACAATTTACCCGTTGTTCCTCTTGGGATTTGGACTTCTGGTGACCTTCGGGCTCTTATTCTTCGTGCTTCCGTCTTTTGCCGAAGTCTATCAAGAAAGTCGCGTGGAATTACCATGGGCCACCCAATTCTTACTCACCATTACCAATTCTGCGAGCCAATGGATCATTGGCATTGTGATTCTTTTCGGACTGATCGGCACCTGGTTCTATTGGTGGCGGACAACGGCTGAAGGCCAATGGCGCATTCATTGGCTCTTGCTCAATGCACCCGTACTAGGCCCTCTCTTTCTCAAGAATCAAGTCATTCGTTTGACAAGAACTCTTTCTACTATTTTAGGCGGTGGCATTCCCTTACTCTCGGCTCTCCAAGTAACAGCGAAGTCTATGCCCAATAAAGTCTTTGCCAAAGCCCTCAATGCCGTCATCGTTCATGTCCAAGAGGGAACCAGCCTTTCTGTGGCTTTGAAAAAAGAGAAATTTCTCCCGAAATTAACTCTGGAAATGATTGAAGTTGGCGAGACCACAGGATCGTTAGAAAGCATGCTTCTTGAAGTGGCAGAATTTCATGAGGGGGAATTAGATTTTCAATTATCCCGAATGATGACTTGGATTGAACCCATCTTCATTATTCTCATTGGACTTATTTTAGGTGGCGTGGTGATTGCCCTCTATCTCCCAATTTTTCAAATGGCAGGAGCAGTCTAATCAGTAACATACGAGAAATCTTTTTATGACGACACCTGTTAAACGCATGCCGTTCGAAGAAATCCTTGTTAAAAAAGGACTGATCTTAGATCGCGAAAAAGACACCTTGTTGGAGGCCGCCAAAAGCTCAAACCAATCTATAGCAGCGATTTTGGTTGAACGCGGCACATTAACCGAAGAGTCTGTCGGTCAGGTTTTGGCTGATCAATATGGATTGCCATGGAACAACTTAGAAGATTTCCGTGTCCCAACGGCCTTAATGGAATCCATTCCCGTTGAACTTATGCACCGTTATGAATTTGTTCCGATGGAGGAGGAAGGTGAAGTCCTCACCATTGCCATTGCCAAACCTCAAGATCTACGAATGATTGATGAATTGGAACACCAATTAGGGCACGAATTGCGCTTGGTGGTCTCATCAAAATCAGCGATTCTTGAGGCTTTAAGCAACAGCGAGGGCAACAGCCAGGTCCTGACACGCATTAAAGCCGAATTGGACCCTGTATTAATAAAAGAAGATGAATCGGGGGAGGAAGTTCTTTCCGTCGAACGGATCACTCAAGATCAAAGTCCCGTTGTCAAATTGGTCAATACCATTATCTTAACAGCACTGCAAAAGCATGCCAGTGATATTCATATCGAACCAACCGATCGAACCGTTGACGTAAAATTCAGAATTGATGGGGTCTTGTATTTAGCTATGGAGCCCTTTGACACCGGAATTCACCCATCGTTAATTTCTCGACTCAAAATCATGTCAGAATTGGATATTGCTGAACGTCGAACCCCTCAAGACGGTCGATTTAAATTGCTCCTGAATCAGCGGACTATTGATTTTCGGGTATCGATTCTGCCGAGTGTCTATGGAGAATCAGTCGTGATCCGGATTCTAGACAAACAACATGTGTCGGCAGGAGTCCAGGGCCTTCGTTTAGAATCCTTAGGGTATACAGGAGAAGACCTTTTGCGTTTTCGCCGAGCCATTACCCGCCCCTATGGCATGGTCTTGGTGACAGGGCCAACTGGAAGTGGAAAAACAACAACTCTGTACGCTGCCTTAAACGAAGTGCATACCGATGAAGATAAAATTATCACTATCGAAGATCCCGTGGAATATCAACTGAAGGGTATTGTGCAAATTCCTGTCAATGAGAAAAAAGGTCTGACCTTCGCTCGTGGACTTCGTTCCATTTTACGTCATGACCCTGACAAAGTTATGGTCGGAGAAATTCGGGACCTTGAAACCGCTCAAATTGCCATTCAATCTGCATTAACCGGACATTTGGTCTTCACAACCGTCCATGCCAATAATGCCTTTGACGTCATCAGCCGATTTGTGAACATGGGCATTGAATCCTATAATTTCGTAGCCTCCTTAAGTTGTATCCTGGCCCAACGCCTCGTGCGTTCTATATGCCCGTATTGTCGAGTACCCGTAGAAATCCACCCGGATCAATGCAAAGAATCAGGCATTGATTATGAGACAGTCAAGCAAAAAACTTTTTTCGAAGGCAAAGGCTGCAATGAATGCCATGGATTAGGCTTCAGGGGCCGAAAAGCGATTACAGAATTTCTAGATATGTCCGATTCCATTAAAGAAATGGTGTTGGGAGGAAAAACAGCATCAGAAATCCGGGTAGCCGCTATGGCCCAAGGCATGACCTCTTTACGTCAGGCCGCCTTGGAAAAGGTATATCGAGGAGAAACTACGCTCAAAGAAATTAATCGAGTGACTCCTATTGAAGAAATCATATGAACCTCTTCCCTATCACACAACCCGAGTTCGCCCTTTCCATTTCGGAAGAGGCTTTATGTTTGGTCGAAGTCCACAAAGCATGGAAAACGACTCGGTTTAAAAACATGCAAACCGCACCCTTGCCTCCTGGCACCATTCGCTTGTCTTCAGCTAAACCTAACATTACCAATATGGACGTGTTCAGTGAGCAACTACGCATTTTGGCCAAGCCTCTTAAAAAACCCATTTCTGTAGCACTGAGCTTACCTGATCTTTGTGCTCGAACATGCGTATTTGATTTCTCTACATTCCCAACAAAAGCTCATGAACAGACGGCTCTTCTCAACTGGCGCTTCCGGCAAGATTTAAAATTGGATACGGCCCAATCTCGCCTAGCCTATGCGGCCTATGTCCCAACTTCCCTCGCCAATACCTCTGCGACGGAAAATCCAGAAAAAGTTCAAGTCTTAGGAACAGCTATTCGCACTGAGATCGTAGAACAATATGAACATGCATGCCTTGACCTCAACCTCATGCCAGTTTCGGTGAGTATTGCCGGCCTAGATATTTTCGATCTCTACCATCATGCTATCCACGAGATGTTAGAAGTCGAAAATCGACGGAGTCCCAGTATCTACCCTGGAGCCATGTTTCTTTTTATTACCCATTGGGGGTTCACCTTTTTTGCTTTTCATGACGGGTGCCCAAATTTTGTCAGAACAAAAGCCATCATGATTCGTCCAGAGTTGGATGAAAACCAGTGGGAAGAATCTGAAGATAGGACTAGTTTCCCCCAAAATACTGAAAAAGAAGGCGATCTACAAATAACAGGTCATGAGAGATTAGGAGATACCAATGAGGCACATCCCTACCCATCCTATACAGCAACAAAAGTTGAAAAAGAAATTTTAGCGACACTTCAATTTTATTTGGAAACATTCTCTCAGGAGTGCTCAACACCTTCTCTCGCTAATCTCTTTGTCGTAAGCGACTTAGAACATGGGCATAAGCTCCTTCCTTCTCCGGACTCTCTCGAACAAACAGCCGAAGTCAGCGGCAAGGGAATTTCTGACATCCAAGTCACACAACTATCCTCTTCGGCTCACTTCAACAAACAAATGAAGTGTTTACCTCACAAACCGCATATCTGGTCAGCTCTCCCCGGCTATGCTAGCTTGAGGGTGGCATGATGGTTCCACGTGTTAACATTCACCTGTCTGCACCTGGCATTAAGCCCCTCACCTTATCACAGTTTGGCTTAAAGGCCGTCATTCTTATCTGCTTAACGCTGACTGGATGTTTTTGGTGGATAGGCACGAATCTCAACCATCAAATCGATGCCTTTGTAGAAAAAACCCAAATGATCATGGCCCAAACCCGACAAGTCGTCATCGAGACAAAATCCGAGGGCATTGATCTCTCTGATCAAGCTATTCAAAAAATTCCAAAACACATTTCTTTTATCAAACAAGTTCGAGAACGTGTCGGATTCTCTTGGACACAATTACTGACAGACCTAGAGTCAGCCGTTCCAAAAAACTTGATCATGAGCGGCGTCTCATTAGATGAAAAAACCCATATTGTGCGTCTCAGTGGCTCTACACCATCATTAAAGAATTTAAATCAATTCATTCATCAACTTGAAAAACATTCAGCCTTTCAGGATGTCATCTTGACACAACATGCAAAAAAGAAAAAGGGTAAAATCGCAAGACAGTCACATATTGTCTTTTCCATGAAGGTTGCCTATAACCCAGACCTTCACCTGTCAAAAACCATACAATCCAAACAATCATGATACCCTTAAAAATTTTTCAGCAATCAAAAACCACGTTGCTTATTTCACAACATCTCATGCCATTATTTATTGTCACAATTTTAGCTGTACTCTCCTCCATCGGGATGTTCGTGCTCATGTTTTATCCAGCACAAGATCGCCTTGATCAAACAAATGCCCTCTATCAAACCGCGCAACAAACTCAAGCGCAAACCCTAGTGGCAAAAACATCTCAAGGTATCATTTCAACAACTTGGAAAGCCCTTCCGAATTACCGTGAGTTTACAGATCTGAGTATAGACATTGCGGATTTGGCCAAACGAAACCATGTCACCATCCCTGGCATGGGTTATGATTTCAAACAACTGGCGCATAAATTGGCAGCCAAAGGCACTTTTGCCTTTGAAGCCCAAGGCAATTATGAAGCGATACGAAAATTTATTTACGAATTAGAAAAACGATGGCCGTATCTGTTTATTGAAAAATTATCAGTAGAAAGTGCGAAAAAAAAGAATGGGGTTGTTTTTAGAATGACAGTATCGACTTTTCTCAAAGAATTTCCTCAACCCACAACAAAGACAAAAGCCTAATGACAAACCAACAAAAAGGATTTGTATTAGCCGGGTTGCTGATTGCTTGGGGAGGCGTCACGGCATATCAAATGTTGGGGTCATCTGATCCAGCCCCTGCAGACCCATCGTCCCCTATGGCACAAACACATTCATCTCTCCCCTCTGTCAAAGCCCTTACGATAGATTCATCCTTTCCCAACTTTAGGAAATTGGTGAGTTTTTCTAAACCACGTGATATCTTTTCACCCATTAGGAAGAAACGGATAACTGTCACGAAGAAAAAAAGGCAAGGCGATTCACCGCCAACTGCAAACATTGCCCTTTCGCCCCCAGTTCCCCGAGGCCCATCTCCTGAAGAGCTTGCCGCCCAGCGGGCACGGGAGCAGCTCAATCAATTTCGTTTTCTTGGATATTTAACAAAAGGGGGAGAAAGCCAAGCGTTTCTCACGAACGGACAAGCTATTTATATCGTGAAACAGGGAGAAATGTTAGAGGGCCAAGTCCAAGTCAATAAAATTGAGCCAGAAACAATTGTTCTTTCCACCCAAGTGTGGGAAACAGGCAATCAGGTTCAAGCCACCATCCCTCTCACGCCTGAAACTCGCAGTTAAAACATATAGCTCTTCTCCTGTTTCGCCTGGTAGTATTGCTTATGGTCTTTTCAAATCACCTTCCTAGGGAGAAATACCATCAAAGGACAACCCTAACGATTTCTTTCCTAGTCGTCATTCATGTTATGTTCTGGGCTTTACCTGGATGGGCTACAATGTATCGATGCGAAGACCCGTCAGGAACGACGGTATTAACTGATAATCCGGCTCAACTCCAGGACTGTTCCCAGCTAGAAACTGCAGTGATTTCTTCCCCGTCCAGGCCTGTGAAGCCCATCCAACTGAAACCTCGTCAAACTCCACCTTCTAAAAAAGAGGATCAACAACTGCGTGGATCTTTACCTCAGGACTCCGAGCACACCCAAGAACAGGACATCACTATTCCTCTCCAAAAACTGGGAGGGTCATTTGTCGTCCAAGCTCATCTAAACAATGAACGGACAGCCCATTTAATTGTGGACACTGGAGCCTCAATGACCGTGCTATCAACAAATATTGCCATCGACCTTGGTATTCTCGGGACAACGGACAATGAACTGCTCACCGTCAATACCGCAGGCGGCTCCGTTCAAGTCAACATGAACTACCTTACCTCCCTCACTGTTGGGACAGCACAAGCGCAACATGTAGCCATTGCCATCCATGATCTTCCGGACATCCCTGAACAGATCGAGGGGTTGTTAGGCATGTCTTTTCTTAAGCATTTCTTAGTCACGTTAGATGCAGAACATGCTCAGCTGATCTTACGACCAAAGCCAACTTCCTAGTTGAGACAAAGAAAGTGCAATTTGGACAACACAAATGGATGTTCAAAGTTTGCCAACGCTACACGGAGCTTGTTGATTTTCTGGGTAGGATTACTGGGAAGAAGATAAGGGAGGAGAGGCTCCTAGATAAGGGAAATCCCCAATATTTTGCAATAAAGAATCTTGTCGCAAACGATAGTCACCTTCCTGAAAATTCACAAATCCAGGCGCAAAAGTCACATCAGTTTTTCCAGCACGCTGCGAGGCTGGCGTTGGAGGCTTCCCCTGCAACGCATAATGGCTGTGGTTTTCGTATAGCGCATTAAACGCCAAGGTCGTCTGGCTTTCTGGAGAAAATAATAATCCGACCTTACTATAGGCAATGATATTGCCACGTACTGTCGCGGTCGCCTTATCATGAAACGCCAAGCCACCCCCATTGCGCACGAAAGTATTTTGGGTCACCGTCGCTGTAGCTTGGTCAGTCATGAGCACCGCTTCAAAGAGCTGGTGAGAAATCACATTATTCCGAAGAGTCACTTCAGAATGTCCGCCCAGGGCAATACCATGATCATTATGGTGAATCCTATTTCCAGTCAACGTTCCCGTAGAGTTGGCAAAGGCTACCCCAGTTGTCTCACTCTCACCAATCACACAATCTTCAATGTGCACTCCTCGAACTTGTTGGCTAAAGACCATCCCTTTCACATGGATCTGTTTCAGATGCACACCGCTTCCATTAAAAATTCCTACACCTAAGCCACCATGCTGAAACACCGTTAACCCTTGAATGGTCACGTTCGTAGCTCCGTAGGGCCATTTCCCAATATGCAATGAACCGACTCGTTTCTCCCCGGTAATAAAGACTTTCTCAGGACCTTCGCCTGTAATCTTTAGACCTTCTTTACTGTGAACGGTCACATCCTCAGCATAAATGCCAGCTTTAATCAAAATGGTATCACCGGATGCCGCTTGATCAATGGCATCCTGAATCAAGGTGAAATGTCCTGACCCATCCAACGCCACTTGCCACACCTGGGAATCAGATCTTTCGGTATCTTTGTCACTCGGAGAATTCCCCAAACTCATGAGCGGCATACCTAGGTATAGCAACCCCGTTAGAAACAAAAATTTTACAACCATGATTTTCAACTTTTTGCACATAGTCATCAGCTCAAGCCTTTAATGAAAGCAATTTCGTAAGCCCTATCTCACAACCCTGGATTTAACAACGGTCTACTCACTACCTGATGATATTCGGAAGGGTCAAGCTGGAGCAAATAGAATTCGACTTGATTGTTGCTCCAGCTCCTCTATGCTATCGTTTGGAATTATGGTAATCGTAGGCCTAACGGGTGGATTGGGGGCAGGAAAAACCACTATTGCAGGCATGTTTTCTCGTTGTGGCGCCAAAATCATCGATGCTGACCAACTAGCCCGCGATGTCGTCAAACCAGGCAGAATTGCCTGGAAGGAGATAAAAAAACATTTTGGTCAAATGGTCTTCCATACAGACCGTACGCTCAATCGACAAGCCTTGGCTCAAATTGTCTTTCAAGACACCAAGCAACTCCAGCAACTCCAACGCATCATTCATCCTCGAATTGCTAGGGAACAGGCCATCCGAGCCAACACCATCGCCCATGACTTCCTGAAGCCGTCATTATCTATGATGCGGCCTTATTAATTGAATCCGGGGCCTACCGGCGAATGGATCACATTATCGTGGTAAAGGCTGACTATAAAACACAAATTGCGCGGGTATGTCATCGTGATAGACTCACTAAAGCTGAAGCTCTTCGCCGAATGAAACAACAAATGCCCCTTCGCAAAAAATTAGGTTATGCTCATATCATTTTAGATGGTACATGGCCTCGTTCTCGGTTGCGTCCTGTGGTGAAATCATTGTATAGAAGCTATCAAGATCAAGCGCGTCAGCATAAGATTATTCCATCTTCGACTTGATTCCGTCATAACAATTATTATCTTGTCCGTATCCATACCTTGATCATTAAAGGAGTGTAACGATGGTACATGACGTAGTAATTCTGGGTTCTGGTCCAGCGGGGCTGACGGCTGCCGTGTATACAGCCCGCGCAAACTTGTCTCCCCTATTAATTGATGGCTCACAACCGGGGGGACAATTGACCTTGACCACAGATGTGGAGAATTTTCCAGGCTTTCCCAAAGGCATTATGGGCCCACAACTCATTCAAGACATGCGCGCGCAAGCCGAGCGATTTGGCACCCAATTTCGTCATGGTCATGTCACGGAAGTGAATCTGGATTCACAGCCTTTTCGCCTCACCGTCGATGGGGAAGAAACCATTGAAACCAAGACACTCATTATTTCCACAGGCGCGTCAGCCAATTTACTGGGGCTCCCCTCTGAAAGTCGTTTAATGGGCCACGGTGTCTCAACATGTGCAACGTGTGATGGGTTTTTCTTCAGAGGAAAAGAAATTGCCGTCGTGGGCGGCGGAGATAGTGCTGTGGAAGAAGCCACCTTTCTCACCAAATTCGCCTCGAAAGTCACCCTTATTCACCGACGCGATAAATTGCGCGCATCAAAAATTATGCAGGACCGGGCAATGAACAATGAAAAAATTGCCTTCCAATGGAACAGCACCTTGGAAGAGGTCATGGGTGATGAGGTGGTAACCGGTGTCCGCCTCCGCAATATCCAAACGAATCAAACAGAAGAAATTGCACTCTCAGGAGTCTTCGTGGCCATTGGTCACACACCAAATACCAGTTTATTCAAAGGGAAACTCGACATGGATGAGGCCGGATATATTCGCACTCAACCCTATCGTTCAACCACGAATATCCTAGGGGTCTTTGCGGCCGGTGATGTACAAGATTCCCACTATCGCCAAGCCATCACTGCAGCAGGTTCGGGTTGTATGGCTGCCATCGATGCTGAACGCTATTTAGAAGCTTCGCACTAATGTTCCATGCTTTGGTGCATTATCATGAATTAGCCCTCAAAGGACGTAACCGCAAGCACTTTGAATATCGACTCGTTCATCATCTGCGCCGCGCCTTAAAGCCAATCACGCATATCCGTGTCGAAGCGCTTCAAGGCAGAATCCGGGTAAGCTTTGAAGACGAAGCCACTTGGCCTCGGTTGCAAGGCCAATTGAAGCGAGTGTTTGGCATCGTCAATTTTTCACTCAACCGATCAGTCCCACTCGCTTTTGACAATCCCAACATCACAGCGCTTAAAACTGCAATTCAATCTAATCTTCCTACATATTCCTACAACACATTCCGAGTGAGCGCGAAACGAGCAGATAAACGATTCCCCAAAAATTCCATGGAAGTGGAGCAGGAAATTGGAGCTGCTGTCGTGGAACAGACCGGGAAAAAGGTCCAACTCAAGGATCCAGACCTGACAATCCTCATAGAGCTTGTGCCACCAGAAGCCTATTACTCCTGCCACCGAGACAACGGAGCAGGCGGTCTTCCAACTGGAACCGGGGGGAAAATCGTCTCCCTCATATCAGGTGGCATCGATTCGCCTGTCGCTGCCTACCGCATGCTCAAGCGAGGCTGTAAGGCAGTATTCGTACACTTTCACGGGCGCCCCTATCTATCACGCGTTTCTGAGGAAAAAGTGCAAGATATCGTCAAACTCTTAACCTCCTATCAATTACATTCTCGTCTGCATCTCATCCCTTTTGGAGACATTCAAAGCCAAATCGTCGTCAATTCCCCTCCATCAGTCCGTGTAGTTCTGTATCGACGTCTCATGCTCCGCATTGCCGCCAAAATTGCAGAACAAGAAGAAGCCTGGGGATTGGTCACCGGAGACAGTCTCGGCCAAGTGGCATCTCAAACGCCTGAGAATATCGCTGTTATTAATCAAGCCACCACCATGCCCATTCTTCGTCCCCTTATCGGCATGGACAAAATCGAAATCACCCAACAAGCCCAAGCCATCGGTTCATTTGAAACCTCGATCGAGCCAGACCAAGATTGCTGCACCCTCTTCGTGCCCAAACACCCCCGCACACGCTGCGACTTATCCAGTATTCTCAAAGTAGAAGAACATCTAGATATTCCTGGTCTCATCCAACAAGGGCTTCAAGGCACAGAACTCCTCGAATTCACCCATTAGAAACTTAGGCTTGCAATATTATAAGAGTCAGACTCGAATTATTTAATTCGAGTCTGCCCCCTGTTGTCTCTATTGTCTACTTGCCCTATTAGCCTTCTTGAGACATGATGTATTCTTTGAATTTCTGCGCGAACATCTTGGCATTCTTCTGCGAGATCATTCCAACCCATTTTGAACAATGAAAAAGCTATATGTCTCGCAAAGTTTGATTGATGTCGAATCCAGGAAGGAGTTACTCGATCAGGCTGAGATTCCCTGTACAATCAAAAATCATCGATCGGCGATGTTGGGTGGAGAAATCCCATTCGTGGAAGTCTTTCCAGAACTCTGGGTTCTTCACGATGAGAACTTTGAACAAGCTGAAAAATTGATAGAGGATTGGGAAGAAGCTCAACCCTTAGAAAGTACTGCGTGGACCTGTGTCAGTTGTGGAGAAGTCCATCAAAAGGAATTCACCACGTGCTGGAAGCGCAGCAAGGGAAGAACGTAAAAACTACAAGGGATCTCGCAAAAGGAATGCCGTTCTTTTTAAAGACAATATTCAGCATCTGACCTTACAGACAGCACCAGTTCACTCCAAAGCCGACGTTGGATAGTTAGGTAGGCTACCGGCTCTAACCGACCCAGGCTGTGTAAAAACTTTTGTTCTTTCTTTTTTCCCTTCCCTAGTTGTGGCATTCGCTCCTCTCTTCTTCGTTTTTTTTGTTCAGAGCTCTGACACGCTCTCCTTGAGACCCCACATCATTTCCTGATGCCTTATGGGGGGCATTGATGGGCCCCTTGTTGCGTCTCTGTGAGTCGCATTCAGGCCTGGATCGCCTGGAGAAGTGGTTTGACGCCGAGAATCGAGAGGACCCGTTTGAAGTTGTACGCCAACACATGCAAACTCATCTCGGTGCTTACGTGCTTGAGCGTTTTCATTTGGAAGTGGGTATACCCCATCCAGGACTTTAACGTCCCAAACGGATGTTCGACGGTTTTGCGGCGAGTCCGCATCCGCTCCGGTTCGCGATCGAGGCGAGCTTCCGCCGCCTCGAGCACCGCTTCATGTTCCCAGCGTGCGACGCGCCGATACTGCCTGGTTGTGCACTGAGATTTGAGGAGGCAGGTCGGACAGTGCGAGGACCAGTATTTGTGGATCGTCAAGCCTTTCTCTTCTGTCTTAAACCGCCAGATGAGGCGCTCCCCCGCTGGACATTCATATTCATCATCTTCAGCTTTGTAGATAAAGTCACGTTTGCTAAACAAGCCTTTCTTAGGGCTCCCCGAAGTCTGAGGCTTGGGGAGGTAGGTCGTGATCTTCGACTGCTCACAGGCCCGAAGTTCTTCACTCCTGAAGTAGCCCCGGTCGGCGACCACCTCGAGCGTTTCCGAGCCCATGGCCTCCTTCGCCTGTTGGGCCATGTGATGTAACTGGTGATGATCATGCCCCACATTGGTGACCTCGTGCGTCACGATCAAATGATGTTGCGTATCCACCGCCGTCTGTACGTTGTATCCAACCATCCCCGTGCCTCGCCCACTGGTTGCCATCGACCGCGCATCCGGGTCCGTCAAGGAGATCTGTTGGTCCGGGGCTTCCAACATTTGGACTTCGAGTTTGTTGAGGCGGTTCACTTCCGTCTTCAGGGCTCTAATCTTTTCCTCCAACCGTTGGGTTTTGTTCTTGGCTACTGCCGCTTCTTGGCGATCGGCGCTCGCCATCTGCTGTAGATACCGAGCAATGCTCTCCTCAATCTGTTGCAAGCGGCGCTGCATCTTCGCCTTGGTGAAGTTCCGGTCGCGGTTATTGACGGCCTTGAACTTACTGCCGTCGATAGCCACGAAGGCCTCGGCAAATAGATTGAGTTTCTTGCACAACATGATGAACTCGCGACAGACTAACCGGATGGCTTTCCCATTGTTCTTCCGAAAGTCGGCGATGGTCTTAAAGTCTGGCGTGAGGCGACCGGTGAGCCACATAAGCTCCACGTTGCGGTGGGCTTCCCGTTCTAGACGACGACTAGACTGGATACGGTTGAGATACCCGTAGACATAGAGCTTGAGCAGGATTTGAGGATGGTAGGCAGGGCGTCCTGTTTTCTCGGAATGGGTTTTAAATCCAAGTCCGGAGAGATTCAGCTCATCAATGAAGACATCAATCACCCGAACGGCGTTGTCCTCGGCAAGATAATCATCCAGTTGTTCGGGGAATAACGTGGCTTGGTGGCGATCCTCGCCTTGAATAAATCCGCTCATCCCTAGCACCTCCTTTAAAGAAGGCGTAGTATACCTTGTTCTAGAGTTTTCACACAGCCTGGACCCAAAGCCGACATTCAGCTTCTCCCAGCAGAGAATTTTAATTTGTGCTTTCTTGCATTTTTCACGAAATGCGAAAATAGACGTAAACTGCATACTTTAAACTATTGATTTAATGAGTATTTTTATTTTCGCTTTTCAGGAAAGCGAGAATAGATTAGTAGAACAAACCTGTGTTCCTTACACCCGATAGGGTCGTCCGTCTGAGTCACGCAGGTGCATTTGTGGTTATTCAACGATCTTGATAGGCTTTGAATCCTTCATATCTTTGATACACATGTATAGACTAATCACTGTAAAGGAGGGGAAGATGATCTTCACATGGTCGCAGTATGGAAAAGCCGTCCTGCTGGCTGGAGTGTTGGGGCTGGGCACGACCAGCGCCACCGGACAAACCTTTACCAATGCATTTGATCAGCCATTGTGTAAAAAGTCCGTACGAGAACAAGTCTCAGGAGGGGGCATCATTATCATTGGCCCACCGGATGGCACGGTAGTCGAAAACATTGCCTGTGAGGTGGCTCCTGGAGAAACGTCCTGCACCGCCCCACTGTCCCACCGCCAGGGAAAATTAGTTTCAGCTTGACAGAGGAAGGCCCCTTTACGCCGACGCTCACGATCTCCAATGAAATTGGCAATTGTGGACCGCGCTGTTTGGAAAGTCGTTACTATGTGAAAGGTCTCGAAGATGGACAAACCTTCCTCCAAGATTGTGTCATCACGCCGGGCATTCCCTTTGACTGCCTACAACACGGACCAGGCATTGTTCGAGTCTATTCCCCGCAGTCAGTGGAGTTTGTGCCACGCGATGCGACGTTAGAAGACTGGAATGGGGGGAAGCGCATCTTTCCGGGGAAAGTCACCCCCACAGATACCAAGATGCGCGATGTCATGGAGGTGAAGGTGGTCACGACTGGAGAATTACCGGGTACCACCGCTCCCGTTGTTGAAACAGCGACGGTCTCCTTTCGTGCTGTTGATATGGATGACCCCACCTCTGATCAAGCGCCGATTGACCCTATGGGAGACATGGGGGATGATAACCGAGGGGTGCCTAAGCCAGGCCAACTCACCGGCCAAACGGTTGGGCAACAGATCAATGCGGACGGGGAAGCCACCGTCACCTTTCAAGTCACCAAGAATCCTGGCGATAATTTCAGAGTGGTGGCCGGCTGTGATGACGAATATCTCTTAGGAAAACCGGCCGATCCCGACCCGAAAGGCGTGAGAGGCAAAGGCCCAAATGTCGTGGACGCACAAGGGGACAATATTGAGGTGACGGAACGCGCCAAAGGGAGTATGACGCTCACCGTCTGGCGGAAACTCCATATTGAATGGGATGAAATGGGGGTCGTTGAAGGGAATCAAGTGACCGGAGTGATTCAAGGGGTCTCTTCGGGGACGCAATTTTCGACCATTCGAATAGATACTCGAATTAAGGATACCGATCGTTTTCAAGGTGGACAATTGCATGCGGGCTTAGAAAGCCTGGCTGTGCTGGGCAATAAAGGCAAGGACGTGTTTGTGAATGGGCCAGTCGACGAAACGCAACTCCTTAATCAGCCATATCTCCTCGTTGATGACGATGATTTTAATTCAAACCAATCGGGGAACCTCGATGGCGATGCGCTCGAAAAAGTGACACAGTTATCGAACAGTCGAGACTTTCTTGTAGGAACGGGGAATGTTCTAGAACCAGCTTTCATTGAACCCGTCTTTGATGGTGGGGGTGGCAATAATGACGATGTGAATCTTCCCTTCGAACTTAATATCAAATCTGACCATCCTGGGAAATTAATTACTGCCCTTGGGCCTTCAACTGGTCGGGGTTCAGCAGGAAATGGGACTGATGATTTTTGGGTCGCCTATTTCCGGAGTGCTTATCAGAGTGTTCTCAAGAAGGATAATGATGAGGATGGAGAGGGTGCGGCAGCTGGCATTACTCCAGGATCGAATAATACTGCTATTTGGACGGAGCCAAGTGACGTGCAGCCAGGAGGCGAAGCCATCTTGATTTTTCACGAAGGAGAAAAGGAATTACTGCGGGATGCCCCACTTATTCACGCTATTGTGCCTCCTCATGAGTTAGGACATGCCTTGGGTTTGGGACATGATACGGATCTCATGTCTGAGAACCCCACCCTTCCTGGTACCAACCTACATTTTTCAGACAAGCATCTGAATAATATCCGATGGCGCGTGCATAGTCCTGGAAAATTACAATAAGGAGGAGAATGAAGATGAAACTCTCGATATATAGGAATATCGGAATACTCAGCCTTCTGATCGGATTCTTCGTCGGACCAGCGGTGACGTCTGCGGCAGAAGAAAAAGGGTTTCAGGATTTAACGCTCAAAGTTGTCGTCGCCAAACAGCAGTTTCTGACCCTAGAGCCCTTGACTTTGACCCTTGTGCTCGAGAATACGACTCGTGCGCCCATCAAGGCCCATAACGGACTCTGTTTGAATTGTGAGAGGTTCGACGTCTACCGAGGCCTTGTCGGTCAGCCGCGCACCAAAATACCCGAATTGTCAGGAGTGAGGGTTTTCCAATCAATACCTGAACACATCTTATATCCAGGAGAGACCATTGAGGAACGTATTCTTTTTGATATGGATCTTCACCAAAACTTTCCTGAATCTGCGCCTTACACCTTGCAGGTGGTCTTGTGGGATCGGAAAAAACAAATTTCCATAGCCTCTAAACCAGTGACCTTTGTCATCCGTGAACCACAAGGTATCAATCATCTTGCCTTAAAACACCTGGAAAGCATCACTGAAGGCCAACCGGGGGGCTATTGGATTAGTGGAACGATAGAACAGCATGAAGAGTTTATGTTGCTCTTTCGCGACAGCATCTACGCTCCCTATGTCGCTGATTACTTAGCAGTGTATCATTCTCGGAATGCTGACAAGGCCGTAGAGTATGCCTCCTTCATGGCTAATCGAACAGACTATCCCTGGGCAGATAAGGCGTTAAGTGACCTATTCGATGTGCACCAACGCCTAGGGCATAAGAAACAAGCCGAACAGATCGTAATCAGGCTTAAACAGGAACATCCGAAGAGTGCTTTTACCAATCCCTTTCAAGATGATGGCAGCAAATCTCCCGCACTGAAACAGTATTTGAAAGCCGTAGAAGAGCGCTAGGAAGGTCATTCAGACCTTCAAGCGTCTCATTGTGTCTAAAAGGTTAGACGTCGGCCTGATCCACTGAAATTTTGACATCTCTTGTTGTGGTAGGGGGACAGTCAGACTTTCGCCATCAAAGACGAGAGGCTGTTACTTGTTGTGACGCCTGTCAAATCCTTTCTCTATTCCCGCTTTTTGCCAAAGCAAAAATAGAAACCAGCAAACAAGAGTCAGGTACATATGTTGGCTGATACAGCATCATGCTCAATACTTGACTATCCGTTCTTGGCCGAACTGGGACTTTTCGGTCACAGAATCGGAGATTGAAGGAAGGTCTGCTTTCCTTTACGGTACAAGAAGTACTGACACTGTCCTTCAGCTCAGATCTGTGTTATCGCATGTGACATTCCCATGCTCTCTCCCCTTTGCTTTGCCGCTTTTCTGATTTTGCTTCTTGGGTTGCCGCCCGTCGGACTACTACTGGCAGGATATTCGCTCCCAACGACTCTGACACTTTTCCCTCTTCCAACCGAACCGGGACACCCGTCGATTTCGTGGCTCGTCTTTGGAACACTAGGAATATGTATCGTGACATCTCTGGTTGCTCCGCTTTGGCGTTTTTTTACCCTCTCGGGTTTCGCCAAATGTACGTCACTCCATACCACAAGCTTTCCATGGTGGGGATGGCTTGCTAGTCTCTGGATTGCCTGTTCATGGATTCTAGCTTGGACTCGGTTTTCATGGTTTGGCTTTTTGCAACCCCATACCTTTCCTCTTCTCTGGTTTGGCTATGTCATTGTTCTGAATGCGTTGACATATCACCGATCCAGACAATGTCTTCTCGTTAATCGCCCTCGCTTTCTCATTCGCCTTTTTATTTTGAGTGCGGGCTTTTGGTGGACATTTGAATATCTCAATCAATTCGTCAAGAATTGGCATTATGTGAATCTTCCAGAAATCAGCGATCTTGAATATCTTCTGTATACTTCTCTTTCATTTTCTACGGTACTGCCTGCGGTACTCAGTACCTATGAATGGCTGAATACATTTCCCCGGCTTACACAGCCTTTTGAAAGTTGGTATTCCATTCAGTGGATTAATGATGGACAATCTGGATGGCTATGCCTCGCTCTGGGCTGTCTGGGTCTTGGACTCATTGGCGTTTATCCGACCGCTCTTTTCCCTCTCCTTTGGCTCTCCCCATTATGTCTTCTCGCAGGCATTCAAATCTGGAGAAAGGCAAATTCCTGCTTTTTAGGTTTGACCCAGGGAGACTGGCGTCCGGTCATTGTTTCTGCCTTGGCTGCGCTCGTGTGTGGGTTCTGGTGGGAGCTTTGGAATGTCTACAGCTTGGTCCATTGGGAATATACCATTCCCTATGTCCATGCTTTTGAGATCTTTGAAATGCCCATCTTAGGCTATGCTGGTTATTTGCCGTTTGGCATAACATGTCTCGCCATCACAGAGTTTATTCTTGGTTATCGACCAAACCAATTCATATAAAAATCTGTCCTTGAAACCAAGAAACTGCATACAATCGGATTACCTCAGGGGAAAGGCAACACATGTTCACTTTCTGAAACATTCGGAACAACCGCGAGTAGACTCTGTTCCAGAAGACTGCCTTTCTTGTAGTAAGCTTTGAAGCATTGCTTGCATGTCAGGAGGAAGAGGTGCCAAGTATTCTTGAAAAAGGTTTGATATTGGATGTTGAAAGCCTAAGTAACGTGCATGCAACATGATCCGTGGAATAGATATAGCCTTGGTTTGAGAGACTTTTTGCCCGCCGTAAACTTGATCTCCTAAAATCGGATATCCTAACGTAGCCATATGTACTCGGAGTTGGTGCTGTCTTCCCGTGTGTGGTGTTAATTCGACCCAAGAAACCAGATTCCCATAGCTTTGGAGAACCCTAAATTCTGTGACAGCGGTTTGAGGTTTTCTTGTATTGGCAGAAACCTTCTTTTCGTCAAAGACGTCACGTCCAATGGCACTTTCAATCGTTCCTTGACCCTCAATTGGCCGACCGTACACCAACGCTTCATAAATCCTGGCAATGGAATGTTTTTCAAATTGCAAACAGAGTGCCCGATGAACATGATGTGTTTTAGCGACAACCATAATGCCCGATGTCTCTTTATCAAGGCGATGGACCAATCCTGGTTGACTTTTGGCACAAGAATGTCCTTCCCTCGAACCTTTTGACTGAAGATGTTCTAAGAGGCCATTTAACAAAGTCCCACTCCAATGACCGGAGGTAGGATGCACAACCACTCCTGCCGGTTTATTCACCACAAGAAGGGCCTCATCTTCAAAAAGAATATCAAGAGGGATGGGCTTATTGTTCAACAACAAGGGGCCAGCTTTGGGCGTGTCCATTGAAATCCGATCACCTGGTTTGATTTTTCGGTTGGGCTTGACCACTGCCATATTGACACGAACACGGCCAGCCCGAATTAATCGCTGGAGATTGGATCGGGACACTCTTCGCTCATGACTGACCAAGAAAGTATCCAACCGCTTCACTCTTTCTCCTGAAGGCACAATAAATTCAGTAATCATGCACAAACAACCCGTTAAGAATAGAATTCACTCGCAAAAACATAGAAAACTATGAAGTCGAACACAACTCAAAAAGTTTTGGCAGAACAATCTACCTAGCCTCGACCATGAACCAGCTGCTTATTCTCGAACATGCCTTCCAATTAAATTAGGGGATTTTCTAAACAGTACTTTTACCGATAGCAAGCATTTTTCTTTGCCGCCGATAAGACAAGAAAGAAATCGTAAGCCAGCCAATCTATTTTTTAAAGGAGAAGACCATGGCAATCGGAGGCTTAGAGGGTTTACCAATTTTTTCACAGCCCGTGTCACCTTTAGTGGCAGAAACCCAAAAGAATGGTCCAGCTCTTAGGCCTGACAGCAACGGCATTGAAAAGAGTAAAGAACCTGCGCAATCAAATGTCTCACCACCTGTCCAGGATCACGTCTCGCTATCCAGAGAGGCACAGACGCTTTCAGCTTCCAGTCATTCACAAAACGAGAAAAATAATACGTTCCAAGAAGCACCATCACCTTTTGACAAATAATTGTGGACTGAGGCGTTCAAGAGCGATTCTTGAGTACTTTTTGATCGGCACACTCAACTCATCGTCGTTCATACAGCAACTCACAGGCTTGGGCATAACCCTGTACCCATCCCTCGTGATACGCTTGATGCAACGTCCGCCTGACTTGCTCAACAGCATCACCCCCTTTGAAAGTCCCAGGAACCTCTGAACACACCATTTCTGCGGCAATGTCTACTAAGCGTTCACGAAGTTTCCACAATTCATCTGTCACCAGCTCCTTCAGGCCTTCTTCGGCACATTGCCTCACAATTTTTTCCAGAAAGGTATCGTATCCTTGAACCCGAATCACTTCCTCCCGAATCTGCGTTAGCTCCTCTTTGATTCGAGCTGTATTCCGCATCAAAACCATAAACAATTGCTTGCGAGCCTCCTCTGAAAGCGTCCTCTCCATGCGCCGTAATACCACGTCGGGCGAAGGTCCCTCATCTGGCTCTTCTGCTTGCGGAGACACACTTGGAGACACGTGTCCTAACCGTAATCGATCATAACTTTTCCTTGCATCAGGATCGCCAAGAATTTCATAGGCCGCATTAACCTCACGAATTTTTTGTTCAGCTTGACGATTCCCTCGATTTCGATCAGGATGATATTGAAGCGCTAACTTTCGATAGGCTTTTTTAATGTCATCCTGCGACGCTTGAAGCGATACCTCAAGGATCGCATAATAGTTCAGCGTTGCCATGGCAGTCTTTCTCTATTATTCTTGCAATGGAAGTTTATAAAATACACGGAGAATACACATCCAAAACCTATACTTCCTTATCCTCACCCTTTATCATCGTGTTTTAACGTAATGCTGGCGTATTCATCGATCATTCTCTTGATGGGCATTGTCTGTGCTATGCCATTCGCCACTGCGCTTAGAGAGACACCCGTTGCACAGCAACCATTCTCGCCGTTCTGTAACCCCATCATTTTTAGCACACCAGCGCAAGAAGTCTCTATTTCTGACCTCCTTAAGAACA
Source organism: Nitrospirales bacterium (assembly GCA_965223685.1). Taxonomy (GTDB): domain Bacteria; phylum Nitrospirota; class Nitrospiria; order Nitrospirales; family UBA8639; genus Nitrospira_E. Next base: position 1,577,958 of record CBDCXG010000003.1, on the reverse strand, counting down.
GCCAGGACTATCATCAGCATTTGGTGTCTGTTCGAGGGAAAATCACACAACCTGAATTACATTTGGATGAAACCGAACTATTTTTAGACTTTGTCTTTCGTCTAAAACAGGGAGCACAATCAATCATCGTCTACGGACGGCATGATCGTACGCTTGGCCAATCAATCATACGTATGAATCAATCGGCTCAGGTAATTGGGACCTTTTTCAAGGAACAAAAAAGAGATGAGGAAAGAATCTTTAATGTTCTTGAGGCAACAGTCATCTCCCCCTACCCTTCTCCAATTCCAGAGAACACTTAAGACATTTGATTCACATAGAGCTGAGAATTTATCCCTCAAGATATTTCTGTAACACTTCAACGGCACCAGAAACATCCGGTTTTGGTGGAGATTTTTGGGGTATGGGTAACGCCATTACTGATTGAATGGCTTGAGTCCATATACCGGCTTCAAAGTTTTCTCTGGTCAGTTCCACAGCACATCCATATTCATGGATATAGTCAATTAATAGTTGTTCATCCACAAAATTATATCGTCTCACATAGACCACTGGAGTTCGATAATAAACCGCAGAAGTAATCGTGGCATAACCAGGCTTGCTCATCACCACGTCAACCTGCCTCATAATTTCACCAAAGGACAACGGAAGGTCTTCTGCTGAATGAATTCGGGCAAATGATCCACGTAAGGAAATTCCTGATACCAAGAAATGAAACCCTTCACACGATTGCATCTGCTTCAGAGGAAGATCAGATAAAGGCACTCCACCGAAAGCGATCAGCACAAGGGTATCTCCACTCGCTATCTTCAAGATTTCCCGTACATTTTCTAATCCCCATTCTGCAAGAGGAAAGGATGGCCCAGTCTCAGCAATAGAAGCAAAGGCAGGCATATCAATTCCTGGACGCAGTCGAATCAGTCGTTGTGCTTTTCGATATTCCTGTTGAATATGTTTCACAATGATGTGGTGCCCGTCATTAGAGGGCTCTAACAATCCTTGTAAGACTTGATCCCAAGAAAGAGAGGCAATAGCAACCACGGGAATATGCGCTTCAAACGCACTCGCTATGGCTAGATAGGAAATATTGGAAAGGACAAAACTGGGCCTGACTTGTATCATCGCCTGAGCTTCCTGGGCAACCTTCTGCTCCCAATTGTCATGAAACGTTTCATAGGCTTTCCAGGTTCCTTCAACATCAATGTCCAATGGACCTCGTTGAATACATCCTATATCTTGGGAAACCGACTGCAATTCCCATGATACCTGCAAATACTCTTCGAAAATCGAACGGGAAACACCTGTCCGAAGAATGATATGCACATTCTTCACAACTTTTCCTATTGCATTCAGAATGGGAATTACTTGCGCAGCATGTCCAAAGCCGTGCGCTGATATCGAGCACCATATAATCTGCATACAATTTTCCTTTTAATTCACAAAAACGTGATGTACGTGGGCACCCTACCCTAGCTTGCAGAGCGCACCATAAGATTTATAGAATGCCGAAGATATCTCATTATCCATCTATCTCATACCAGTACTAGAAATGAGAAAAACTTGGAATATCATACGGCAGCTTCTTCTCTTTGGATCCGTGGTTACTATTTGTATCGTGTTTTCAAGCTGCAATCAGCACACAAAGCATCAACCTCAAAGTCAGAAAACCATAAAAACTCAACCACAAGTTGTTGAACAACAGTTATTGGCAACCATCAATAATGCCGAGAACTTAGGGCAAAATAATCCTCTTCTCTTGAGTAGCCTCTATAGCCTGGCTCATTTTTATCGTGATCACCAAGAATACAACAAAGCGGCCAATCAATATGAGCGAATACTTCACATCAAAGAAAATTTGAGTGGCCCAAACCACCAGGATATTGCTCCAATCCTGAAGCAATACGCGCAAGTCCTCCAAGCAGCCAAGCGCCCAACTCAAGCGGCGAATCTTTTAGCCAGGGCGAATGCAATTTTAGCTCAATCCAATTCTCCCACCCGCGCGCAGTAATTTCTCAAGCAAACCTATACCTCCACATTTCGACCGGGTATTACCGGAAGAAATTACCTACTATTTCAGAAAATTGATGACTTTCTTTGATTTTTACAGCTATTAAGGGCAATTACTGTCTATTCTGTCTGGCATAAGACTTGTTTATGGAAGAGAGAAGAATCGATAGAATTTGGCCAAGGAATGACTCATGAAAAAAACCCCTTCAACGCCAGCTAAACGAGGACGCCCGAAAAAAAAATCTGGAAAGAAGAAGGCGACGACAGGAGCATCCTTACAAGCTGACAAACATCCGCGTTGTTCGCGCTGCGGATCACGAACCGTAAACTTAGAACAATTAGAACAAGAACTGTTGGTGACATTGAGCATCCACTGCCTAATTTGCGGACATCATTCATTTATTGGACGCCCCGTGATTCGTCTTCTGAAACGCCCGAACGTCACCATTCCAGATTCTATCACCCGTCCGACAACGGGATAGCTTCGCGCTTTGTTAGCCTAACCCCTGAAGCCTCCACTTTTACCAGGTCTCTCTTCTAAGAGTATGGGGAACACAACTCTCTTCCTTAAGGCCCTGCACCAATTGACGACTAGCTTCAACGCTACCACACATTCGAATATCGGATTGAGAGAGATCCAAGGAAAGACTCTGTAATGGCGAAAGGTCAATTTGCTCTATGCCTGAAGACAAAAGACTGCTTCTAAATATTCGTCCCTTGATAAAAGGCCAATTCTTGGGCCACGACCGCGTTAAAACGGGTATATAGCCAAAAAACTGTGGAAACTCTTGAGCCATGCTCAACAGTTCCTTATGAAGGATGAGCTGGCGTTCATGACGCGCACTAGCAATGAGGGTCATATGACCTTGCTGTTTCTCTCTCCGTCTCTCCTCCCACACTCCATCAGCCATATAACGCACATAAGAAAGAAAAGGGGTTATTCCAGTCCCAAAGGCTAGACACACGAACTGACGACCCTCCCACTCTCCATCTGATTCTAACCGTAAGTTTGCTTCTTTACACACGAGTGTATTTTCATACACTGTGGCCATGTCACGTTGTTCATCAACCGTCACTCGAATATCAAGGCCCTTCCCCTCCTCATACCATTCATCAGCTCCTTTTGACTGCCACCAAGACGAGGTGTCTGATTGGGGACGATGCGTATGATTGATAAAAGTTTCTAGAAGACCTGGCTCCTGACTTGAGCAATTCGAGCGAGTATACATCCGCCGGCGAAACTTATCGGTCCGACTTCCCCAAGGTTTGGCCAAAAAAGCAGTTCCTGGGCGCATCCGATCAAGAAGCGGAACAGAATGGCCATTGACCTCCACTTCTGCAGGCAACTGTAATTGCACCCGTCGAATTTCCCCTTGATCAATAACTTCAAGTTGCGAAATTCGAGCCGACACGACATATTCCATACAGGTCCATTCTTTGGAGAATTTGATTCTTCCGGGGATATTTTCTATGATTTCACAAAAATACAATCAAATAGCTATAGCGATGGCACCACTCTCACCCATTCCCCCTTCCTCCCATCCTCATTCCTCTGAGGCTCCTACACCTTCTACCAAAGACAATGATACAAGCAATGATGCCAAGCTTGCTCAAACAAAGGAATCGATTTCTCTGTCTCCAGCAGGGCAAGAAATTTATCACTACACAAACGAAATGAATGAGCTTCCCGATATAAGAGAAGAACGAATAACTGAAATCCAAAGGGCCTTAGAGCAGAGCTCGTACTCCGTTTCAGCCAAAGATCTTGCTGACAAAATGATCCAGGAGATCTCAACCCGTCAACCAAATACAGACTGATCTTCACGAGCCTGGAAATACGTCCTTTAGTATTTCTACGGCTCATGCCATATCACTTTCTTCTACAAAGATTCTTGCAGTGCTAAGCGATTCGTGGCTGAAGGTACGGCTCTCTCTGCTCCCATCATTCGATAAATTCTATAGCATTACCACAAATTATTTCATATTCCTGCATTTTGCTTTGGCTCTAGCTTGTCCAGCTCTTTTTTAGCTTGTAACATGATCCTCTTCAGCCGAAAAGAGAATGATGAGCTCGACTTCTCCCTATCCAACCATTGGGTCAAATATTCTCTGGTTAACCATTTCATCTAACCCTGACAATGTCCTGATTCGATCAACTCTTCTAGGTTTGGGGCCAGATCACTCACTTCTATGCGCAATCCCAAAAGATCAGCCTCTTGAATTTCTTACACAAGGGCTCCCGTGCAAAGGTCGCTCATATATTGATGGAGAGATTTTTGAGTTTGAAACTGTGATACAAGAATTTCTCACATTCCCTCCTGCCATTCGATTAAAAGCCCCACCTAATATTATCCATCAAATTCCCCGCTCATTTCCCCGACTCACAATTAACCTCCCTGCCGCCATTCGGCCTCTTAGTAAAAAGGGAGATATTCTTGCGGTCCTTCCTGTACAACTCAGTGATCTCTCGCCAACGGGAAGTCAATTCACGATAGACCCTTCGGCTTGGCCAAACGTTTCGACCTTACGTCTTCTCTTAAGCTGTCGATTACCGGGATTCGATCACCATTCCAAATTCCATGGATCAATAGAGTGGATCCATCCGACAAACGAACTCGCCATCGGCATCAAGTTTATCTTCGAATCTGATACCGACATCGCCAAACAAGATATTCTCCTGTGGTACACCTCTCAACAAGCGCGACTCGTCAATACCCGAGTCTAAGACATTGCACTACTTTCGTAGAGCTGTGGACTTCGACAATATTTCTTCCACAACAACCCACAGACATTTTTTACTGAATCTGCCAATTTATACAATATTCCCCCAAAACAAAGTTCTTTTCATTGTTTCTCTCCACTAAACGCACCAAACGGCAGTTGCCTGGCCATACCCGCTCAGATTACACTGCTCACAGCTTTCTCTTATTTTTATCATTTTTATAGAATGTCTTCGAGACATTCCTATTTTTCTTAGTGAAGGAACAAGCAAATGGCCGAGCGACTGAACAACCAAAACATTATTGATATTACTCCACTCCCTGCTCCAAAACACATACAGGAACAACTTCCTCTACCCCAAGACACTGGACAAAGGGTACTACAGGCCAGGCAAGCCATTCGCGAAATTCTCCATGGACGAGATAGTCATAGACTTGCGGTTATTATCGGGCCCTGTTCAATCCATGACCCCGACTCTGCGATTCAATATGCGGAACAACTCAAACAGGTAGCTGATCGTGTCCAAGATCACTTGTTAGTAATTTCACGAACGTATTTTGAAAAACCTCGTACGACAGTTGGATGGAAAGGGTTGATCAATGATCCAAAGCTAGACGGATCTTGTGATATTGGGAAGGGATTTGAACTCGCCCGTTCTATATTATTAAAAATCAATCAACTGGGAATGCCCTGTGCGACAGAATTTCTGGATCCTGTGACGCCTCAATATATTTCAGACTTAATTAGCTGGGCAGCTATCGGTGCGCGCACGACAGAAAGCCAAACGCATAGGGAAATGGCCAGCGGACTTTCTATGCCGGTTGGCCTCAAAAACGGCACAGACGGTGGCCTACAAGTAGCCCTTAACGCAATGATCGCCGCACGCCACCCCCAAAGCTTTATTGGCGTGAATGCAGAGGGTGTGACGTCCATTATCAAGACGAATGGGAACCAAGATCGCCACCTTGTTCTGCGCGGTGGAGGGGGGCGAGTGAATTACAACCCCGAAGACATTTCTGAAGCCGTTCGATGTTTGACCAATGAAGATATTCATCGACCCGTGATGGTCGATTGCTCCCATGGAAACTCAGAGAAAGACCATACACGCCAGGTTCCCGTTGCCCAATCCGTAGTCAAACAATTTACCGAAGGACAAACCGCCATTATGGGGCTCTTAATTGAAAGCAATCTCAGACCTGGGAATCAAAAGTGGGAAGCTGGGAAGGCCCTGGAACGTGGAGTATCCATCACTGATGCCTGCATTGGATGGGAGGAAACAGAACATCTCCTTGATGAACTCGCAGAAACATTAGACAAAACCAAAGTATCACGGTAATCGACCAAAAAACATTATGAGGAAGGATCGGCTGCTAAAGCCTATTGAGGCGGTATTATGGTTGCGAAGATAAATCCACAACAGGTTCTATCTTCGAAATAGTCGTTTCAGAAACAGACTCATGCGTATGGCACCCCAAATGATGGCACAAGTTGCGATTCCAAAAACCTGCCCAGGCAATTAACGAGGCCCCGAGTACATCCAGAAAAATTTCCTTTCCACTCCCGGGCTCTATCCAAAGATGCGAAATCGTTAAGATAACAAGACCCATAACTGTCAACACTGTGGGCCGTATGTCCTGGTGACGAGGATACGTGACAAGTAACCCAAATCCTGCCAACAGTGCAATAACCCCTATAAAGACCCATTCCGTAGTCTCCGCCAAAAACACACCTAAAATCCCATCTAAGCCACCCCAAGAATGAGCTGCAATGACAGGAAGAGCCAGTAACGCAAGAGGCGTCAGGGCACAATGCACGGCACAGACTAATGAAGCAATAGATCCCGCTTTTGAAAGTTTGGGGCCAAATGTACTCATGATTTTGAAGATACTTTCAAAAAAATTATTGGCACTTCGGACAAAACCCGGAAAATTCCAAGGTATGATCATCCACAATAAATTGCGTTTGTTTTTCAATTAGTTTCGTTAATTTTTTTAACGGGCACAACAACAAATCTACGATTTCTCCACAACTCTGACACCGAATGTGATGATGATGTTTACGCCCTTCTTTCAACTCATACCGAGATTGCCCCTCTTGATGAAGATCCAATTGAGCGACCAAACCCAATTCTTTCAATACGTTCACCGTGCGATAAACGGTCACTAAATCAATAGCCACTTGGTCCTGTTGTAATTGTGAAAAAATTTCCGCGACACTTAACGGTTGGTGATGACGTTCTAAAATTGCTAAGACCGCCCGCCGAGTGCGAGTCAAGCGCCGCCCAGCAGCCCGCAAACCTTGCCTCGTAGAAACCTCCAACATCAGCAATTCCCTTTAAGAACGATTAACGGATACCCCAGCCAACAAAAATCTTATTGCAAGTCTATTGCAAATACCATAGCCTGCCCACGTTGTCAATATTCTCCTACAAAATGAGAACATTTCATCATTTATGAGGCAGTTCTTACGGGTTGTATCAGAAAGTTTTTTTGTGGAAGGCAAAGAATACTATGACTGCCAAAAGACGATGTCCGACCGGCCTGAAAGAGAAATTAGTGTTTGCTCAAAGAACGACAAAACCAGAAAATTGTGACTTTACGCAGAAAAAGGCAGGTCATGGAGGCAAGAAATGAGAACTATTCTATCTCAAAAAACTTTGCTTGATGGAGGAAGGTATCCTTATGGAACTTTAGGAGTTTTTGAGTGCAAACTTCTTAGTTCAGTAATAAATCAGCCCGGCGGTTAAACTTGTGACAGCGCTGCTCATCATCTAGTTCACAAAGCACTAACACTTTGCCAAACGATACAATATCTAATCGTGTCCGTGGAATGCCTAAATGAGCCAAATAATCTTTCACAGCTTTAGCTCGTTTAATTCCCAATACCATATTATAACTTTCACTCCCCCGAATATCCGTATGTCCTTCAATTGTAAGACCATAGGTTGAAAAATGGGTCATCCACTCAGCGGTAGCATCCAAGCGTTCTTTCACTTCTGGTGTAATTTCCCAACTATTAAAGGGAAAGTATATGGTCGGGAAAGGCTCCGTTTCTTTACTATCTTGCAAATGAACGCCTTCCGCAGGTTCTGCTTCCTCAGGAATGGCCATGCGCTGTGTGAGCGGTGTTGCTGGATCCGGTGATGGCGAAAGAGAAGTCAAAATAGGCTTTGGTTTCGTAGATTGAGTCGCCTCAGAAGTTCGATGATCCATTGATAACGATTGGCAACCCCAGACAGAACACAGAACGATAATTCCAAGTAATCGAACAAACATAAAAGAACTCCCTCCGTTTTCCATCTTTGTCGGTAAAGAACATCCATGACTTTAGGAAAATCACAAAAGAGCAGGTCACTTTTATGAGAAAATAACAACACACGGCAAAGTCACATTTTTTGCATCTTCTGCAAAGATTTACGGAGAAACCGTGAATGTATGTATTGATGAGCAATTATGGAAGAGGCTCTCTCTATCAAAAAACCTTACACCTCCATACCCTCAGCTTGAATATAGGGCGTGTTGAATAATGAAGACATCGATAGCCATATGTCTCCATGAAGCAATTGGTAATCAACGGCTTCGGGTCCGTTCAAAACAGTTCGTTCAGCAAGGCCGCAGCCCTTTTTGCGCACGGAGCGTACTGGCAATACGTGAGTACGGAAAAAGGGCGAGAACGCCGCTGGCGGCTTTTTTCAACGGACCCATATGAACTTCTAGACTGCGAAATCTGGATTAATTCCTCGCTCACATATGACTCAAGACCAAGTCCTATTGACTGCCCATTAAAAAAATGCCAAGATTAACCCATACCCTATGGGTATGGGTATAAAGATCAAAAACACTTGGAGAACTCACCAATGACACCAGACACTCATTCTGATGCCCTTAAACGTTTAGCCTATATTGAAGGGCACTTACAGGGTGTCCGCAAAATGGTGGAAGAAGGCCGCTATTGCGTGGACATTTTGAAACAGACGCACGCAATTCGAAAAGCCATTGAAAAGCTTGAAGCGCTGTTACTTGATGGCCACCTTCAAACATGTGTAATAGATGGCATTGAAAAAGGCAAGGCTGAACAGATTATTAGCGAACTTCGCTCACTCTATACGGTTGGGCGGTAAACTGGTGTCTTAACAAGGAGGATAGAAGATGACCAAACGTGAGCATTTTCCCATTCAGGGCATGACCTGTGGCAATTGTGTACGACATGTGGAGCAAGCCCTCAACAAACTCCCCGGCATTGCTCAACTTGAAGTCAATCTCGAAAAACAGGAAGCAATGGTGGCTTACGATTCTTCTTTGCTCACCTATGAAACAATGGCAGCAGCCCTCAAGGAAGCTGGATACACAATGGGACCACCACCAACGAATCCTTAATAATGACAACATCCTCACTCACCCATGCTTCACTTCCTATTCGTGGGATGACGTGTGCCTCTTGCGTCGCTCATGTCGAACGGGCATTGAAAGCCGTTCCAGGGGTTTCCCTTGTTTCCGTGAACCTGGCCACGGAAACGGCCTCAGTCGATTTCGATAACACGGTCGCTTCGCCCCAAGAACTGGCGCTGGCAGTCGAAAAAGGTGGGTACGAAATTCCCATTCAGACCCACACTTTACACATTGACGGAATGACCTGTGCCTCCTGCGTGAATCATGTCGAAAAGGCAGTCCGAACTGTGCCTGGCATTCAAACCGTCAACGTCAATCTGGCAACACACACTGCGACCATCACCACTTGGACGGCAGAGGGGAAAAAGCGGGAACTTCAAGAGGCCATTACGAATGCAGGATATTCTCTTACTCATGAATCAAACAGCCAGACTTCTTCTGATTTAGAAGTCTCTGAATCTCAAAACAATGAAGAACATCAATTGCTTCTTCGAGCTATTCTGAGTGGAATTGCCGGTCTGCTTGTCATGTTGGGCACCATGAACGTGCTGCCAGGACTCTCCTCTTTACCAATAGGACTTCGTCATACCAGCCTCTTTATTCTCACCAGCTTCGTTCTATTCTGGACTGGCAGGCCAATCTACTCTGCCGCATGGAAAGCAGCCAAATACCGCACGACGAATATGAACACTCTCATTGCCATTGGCACCCTTACGGCTTATGGATATAGCGTGTTTGCGACATTTTTCCCCTCACTCATCGAGACCCGTGGCATTCCTGCAGCTATTTACTACGACACGGCCGTCATCATTATTGCCCTAATCCTATTGGGGCGCTATCTGGAATCTCGAGCGAAGAACCAAACATCATCTGCTATCCAGGCACTCATGAGTTTACGGCCCAAAACAGCCAGAATTCGACGTGGGAAACAAGATGAAGACATACCGATTGAACATGTTCAAATAGGAGATATCGTGATCGTTCGGCCGGGTGAACAGATCCCAGTGGATGGTGTCGTACAAGAGGGCCAATCTTCTGTGAATGAATCGATGCTGACTGGAGAGAGTGTCCCAACACACAAAGAACCTGGCTCCCAGGTCTTTACCGGTACACTGAATACTTCCGGAAGTTTTCTTTTTCAAGCCTCTGCGATTGGGAAGGACACGGTTCTTGCTCGTCTCGTCCAACTTGTGCAAGATGCCCAAGGTTCCAAACCTCCAATTCAGCGAGTCGCAGACTACATCGCCAGCATCTTTGTTCCGTCAGTATTGGGAATTGCCATGTTGGCATTTTTCCTATGGTGGGGCTTAGGACCCGAACCTTCACTAACCTATGCGATACTCACCTTTGTTTCTGTCCTGATTATTGCCTGCCCGTGTGCATTGGGCCTGGCAACACCTACCGCGATTATGGTGGGGACGGGACGAGGAGCAGAGCACGGCATTTTAATTCGTCATGGCGCCGCTCTTGAAACCGCTCATCGCATTAATATCCTGGTAGTGGATAAAACAGGAACATTAACACAAGGTATCCCTAGGGTAACGGATATCATCACCTCCACATGGAATCAACAGGACCTGCTTCGCCTCGCGGCTTCCTTAGAACGTCAATCGGAACATCCCTTGGCGGAAGCCATTGTGGACCATGCAGTTCAGCAATCGGTTGCTCTTACAGAACCCACAAATTTTACAAGTACGCCAGGACTAGGTGTGCAAGGGACAATTGAAGAAAAGACTGTGACGATCGGGAACACTTCATATATGACCAAGGTTTTGGGAAATTCCAGCCTTGACCGAATCATTCATTCAGTACAGACACTGGCTCAAGCTGGAAAAACACCGGTCTTAGTGGGTATCGACAAACAAGTGGAAGGGGTCATTGGTATCGCCGACACCATTCGCCCAGAAGCCAAGGAAGCCGTTCAGGAACTGACGGATATGGGGCTCGATGTCGTGATGCTAACAGGCGACCATCATCAGGTTGCTCAAGCTATTGCTTCTGAAGTAGGCATTGCTCAATTTCGTGCAGGGATACTCCCTGAAGGAAAAGCAGCTGAGGTTCAAACGCTCCAACAGCAAGGCAAGAAATACGTTGCCATGGTAGGTGACGGGATTAATGATGCTCCAGCACTGGCTCAAGCTGACCTTGGGCTTGCCATCGGAACTGGGACAGATGTGGCAATGGAAACTGCGCAAATTACGTTAATGAGTGGTAACCTTCGAGGCATCAAAAAGGCCTTTCAATTAAGTCGGGCGACTATGCGGACCATTCATCAAAATTTGTTCTGGGCCTTTGCCTATAACATTGCCCTCATACCACTAGCCGCCGGTATTCTTTATCCATTTTTTCAATACATCGGCGGAGTACCAGCTGACCTGCAATGGGTGTTTGGAGAATATGGCTTCCTTCAACCCATTCTGGCCGCTGCAGCCATGGCTCTTAGCTCAGTCAGTGTGGTGACCAATTCGCTACGCCTCAGACATATTTCTTTGACCTGACCCATGGCATCAACTCACATTCCCTATTCAATTCTCATACTGGACTTTGAGAGATCTTCCCTTGCATAGCTGCTTGAATAGCTCTGGCCATATCATCCATAAGAACAGGCTTCGTTAAATAGGCCTGAAGCCCTATCGTCCTAGCTTTTTTCTCATTCATCGAATAGCTAAAACCCGAACATAAAATGACAGGAAAATCTTGACGAACCTTCATCACCTCTTGTGCTAAGGTTTCTCCTGTCATCCCCGGCATGGTTTGATCAGTCACTAATACGTCATAAGACTCAGGGTTCTCTTGGAAGGCTTTCAAGGCATCCGATGCATTAAAATAAATGGAAACACGATACCCTAATGCTTCCAAGGTATCTTTCCCCCAATGAGCAATGGACACTTCATCGTCAACAAACATCACCGTTCCTTGTCCAAAAGAAGATAGAGGAGCAACAGAAGTAGGTGTTTCAGTACTCATCCCAACAAGTGTGCAAGGAAGATAAATTAAAAATGTTGTCCCTTCTCCTTCTTGGCTTTCAACTTGAATAGTCCCTCCATGACTGGTCACCACTCCATGAATAACCGAAAGGCCCATTCCCGTCCCTTCCCCTACATCCTTCGTCGTAAAGAACGGATCAAATATCCTCTTTTGAATATGACGAGGAATCCCCTTGCCAGAATCAGAAAAGATGAGACGACTATATAATCCAACAGATAACCCCAGTTCTACCAGCACACTTCCCTCCTCTACTACCACCTGATCTAGCTTGACCATTAACTTGCCCCCAGATTCTCGCATGGCATGTTCCGCATTGGCTCCAAGATTCATCACCACTTGATGAATTTGAGTCGCATCGGCCAAGACTGGAGGCGTTGTTTTTTCTATTCTTATCTCTAAGAAAATCGTAGAAGGGAGAGAAGCTCTGAGTAAATGTAAAGCTTCTTCGAGAATGGGTTGAAGGTATATAACCTTTTTTCCGAACTTATCTTGCCGACTAAAGGTCAATATTTGACGAATGAGTTTCTTGGCTCGATAGCCTGCCTTTAAGACTTCCTGCAAACGTGGAACAATCGTACTGTTTACATCACTTCTCGCCATCGCAAGTTCGGTATACCCAATGATAGAAGACAAAATGTTGTTAAAATCATGAGCAATCCCACCGGCAAGAGTCCCGATCGCCTCCATTTTTTGGGCTTGGCGCAGTTGCTCCTCACTTTTTCGTAAAGCATCTTCTGTTTGTCTTCGTTGAGTTAAGTCTCGGAAAAATCCGCTAAAAATATACTGCCCCGTTGAGGGTATGGCTGTCATCGCGATCTCAAGAGGGAATTCATGGCCATCCCGATGAAATCCGTATAATTCCACTCGCTGATCTAACATTTCAGAGGCCCCAGTTCTTATATAGCGTTGTAAACCATCAAGATATCCTTGCCGATACGTTGGAGGAATAATAATCGACACAAACGACTGTCCGAGTATGTCCTCTCTGGACCAACCGAACATGCGTTCGGCCTGCGAATTCCAACTTAAGACATGCCCAGTCTCATTAAAGGTCACCACCGCATCTAATGCTGTATCGAGAATAAGGCGAGTTTGTTCCTCGCGATCTCGTAAAGCGTTTTCAGTAATTTTGCGCTGCATAAACTGTCCAATTTGGTGCCCCACAGATAGCATTTGATGTAGTAAGGCTTGATCAGGCTCTTGAATCTCTCGGCTAAAAAACTCCATAACGCCGTAGGTCGCATTTCCTAGCTGAATGGGAAAAGCAAACGCCGCATGCAGCCCTTCTTCGGACGCCAGGGGAGCACGCGGGAAATTCGAATCTTGTACGACATCGGGAATCCAAGCTGGTTGCCCTTGTTTCCAGGTCCGCCCAGGCAACCCCACTCCTTTGACAAAAGACATGCCTTGGGTCAATTCAACAAACCGGGAAAATCGATCTGGTATCGCCTGCCAAACCTCGACACATCGCAAGCAGTCTATTTCTGAATCCACTTGCCATAGAATGCCAACCTGCCAACCAAGGATTTCACAGACGGCTCGAAGAATTTCCGGAGTCGCTTCTTGAATGGTTTCGCATTCAGCAAGAACCCGCGCCACAGCATATTGAGCTGCCAAGCGACGTTCCGTCATTTTCTGTTCAGTAACATCACGCAATAATACGGTAAACAGGCGATGCCCCCACATTGGCGCTTCCGTTAATGTCAAAGTGAGCGGAAATACCGTCCCGTCTTTCCTCTGAGCTTGAAATTCTTTTACCACCCCTGCCATTCGGCTTGTTCCCTGAGGACGGAACGTCAACAAAAAAGTATCACAAATATTCTGATCAGACTTCGTCAACAAGGTCTGAAAAGGTTTTCCAATCATTTCATCCATACTATAGAGAAACATAGTTTCGGCCGTTTCATTGAACGTTTCAATGATTGAGGATTCGTTGAAGGTCACAATCCCTTCACCGGCACTGGCGACAATCGCTTGAATCGTCGCTTCTTTTTCAGAATTATATCGAGGCTCCTCAGTTTTCCCTGAAAACAGAACAAACCTTCCAAACCATATGATCAAGAATTCCAAAAGGATTATTAAAAACCCGGCTTGAAAATACGGTACTTGGATTTCCTGGATATCCATTCTGACGACAACACTCCGAGAAATTTTCTCAAGAGGAACACTAGCCGTAAGAAATATTCGTCCTTGTCTACCAGACTGAAGTTTTGTTGAAGTTTCTCCGAAAATCTTTGGGCCTCTTAATGTTTGCTCCATCTCCAGCAAAACAATCTCACCAGTTTTCCCAAAACGATGGGAAAAAACCTGGTCATTCAAAACCTTCTTCTTCTGGGTCACTTCGCTCATTTGGGGCATGACTCGCTGTTTTCTATTTACAGCTAGACTACCTATTGTTTCTACTTGATGGGCATACAAACGAGCCATCTCCAGCAAACGACTTTTTTCTCGTTCAACAGATTCCAGATATAACCAATACAGCATGAAGGCACTCCCCAGCATAAGGAGACCTACCAAAAACGGAAAAATCAGTCGATCTTTAATCCATGATGTCATCATGCAAAAACCAAAGAGAGAAACATAATTGGACAATGAGGAGTGAGAACAAAGCTAGCGAAGGAGACCCGAAATCCAAAATTGGAGAGGACAACCACACTTCCTACTCACAACTGGTGGGAAAACCAAAATTCAGAAACGTAAGGATTTGTATAGAATACGTTGTTACATAATCAATGTCTACGACATTGTTGAAAAATCGAATGCTACAGTGTGAGATATCCAATTCCAAATCTGATGGAATATCCAATAACCATTGGAGCAGAATTCACTTAGTGCGGAAATGAATACGGACGGGAACCTTTCCCTCTACGGGGGTATCTCCATCCATTTGAGGCAAGAAGGTCCATTGCTTAAGCGCGCGTAAAGGCGCTTGTATGAGCGCATGATGTACAGCCGACTGCATAATAACAACGGTGCTTTTACCATTTATCAACAAGGAACCGCGCCTTGAGCCAATCATCTAATTAGGTGCCTTCTAGTTCATGCGGCACAGTTGGCCAAGGCGTTTTCTGAGGAACGGGACCAAACTGCTGATCTTTATTCAATAGCAACCCATCGACATGGACCATAGGTAGTGTTTCAACTTGCGCATCCTCGTCGTGATCAGATTGATGAGTTGAAAAATCTGATTCGACGGAAAGAGCCATATTCGGCAGGCAACTCAATAAACAGATAGTGAAGGAAAAGAAGCATCAGCCATGTGCTCATTGCTCAGGGCAAGGCGAGCATACAGCCAATACTGTCCCGCTAATTGAGGGAGGTCCCAAGCTAAGAAGGTACTGATGTGCTATTCAACCTATTGGCACAGATCAAAATCTGAATGTTCGTGCCCGTCATGATCAATTTCAGAAAAAATATGATGAATCTCAAGCGTATGACCGAACGGAATCGCTGATAGCAGGATCAGGGAAAAAGCCAAGCCAATAAATGTTGGCGAGGTGCGATTTTTTTCGTGGGATATGATCATATTTCTAACCCCAAGCTAGCAAAGAGACTCAAAGCTGCCAATAATAATTGTAATGAATTTACAATAAAAACATGCCTCCCCAAAATCCCTCTCTAAGATTTGAAGCGGGCAACACTAAAAACTCAACCTTGCATTAAGGAAATTACCGCCAATAACATATAACCATTTATGCCACATTAAGAGTTTCCCTCAAAAAACCGACAAGCTGCAGTAAGAAAACTTCCTAATTCTTTTCATACATTTTCGGCCATATTGCGTAAGGAGCAATGTGTATGGGATCAAGTCGGTTTTTCCTTCTTATGGGGCTCATGATTATTGGGGTGGTTGTAGGCGGGCAAACCATTTTCAACCGAGCTCCCCTCGATCAAGCCCTACGCAACGTCAAAGGAGAAATGGCTACAGAAGGAAAGATCACTACCGGCTCAGAAGATTCGATTGTCCCTCTAGAGCGTGAAGGGGGAGTATGGATTGCTAGAGTAGAATTCAATGATTTGCATCAGGCAAAACTCATTGTCGACACAGGAGCAACCTTTACGACAATATCAGAAGATTTGGCTTTCGATGCTGGAATCAAATCAGATCCTCGCAACCCTTCAGTAAATCTCTATACTGCCGGCGGAAATGTGCAAGCGACCATGGGCATTGCTCCAAGAATTCGCGTAGGGCAGGCAGGACGTGATGATGTTCGCGTAGTCATTCACACAATCCCCAATCTTCCAGAAGGTATCGATGGGCTGTTAGGCCTGAGTTTCTTTGATCGCTTTATGGTGCGCTTAGACCATTCACAACAAGAACTTCACCTCACACCAAAATCCTCCTAGCTACAACCTGTTCCGGATTGCAATCGCTTTCTTCACAGCTTTCTTCTGGTTCTGATTGTGAGAGTTCGAATCTTTCTCCCCCAGCCACATCTTTTCTCTATCGGAGCTGTCAAGTTAACGGTGTAGCGGAATCTCGTGAGTCAGCTGTGAGCACTTGATCTCCAAAGATGATGGTAAATTGATTGAGGACCCATTTCCAATCCAAAATTGGCACGATCCATTTCTTGCCATTCCGCTTCATCCCCAGATACAGCACTTGAAGAATAGCTTCGTCCGTCTGAAATGCCCCCCGTTTCTTCATCATCTTGCGTAACGAATAATTTAACGATTATCGAGTAGATGCAGAGGTTCTCCTCCGCACCCCTCACACAACTCAGCGTGCGAATTTCCCGAACTAGGCTAGGGTGTGCTCTCGAAATGATGTCTTTGGCAATGCGGGCGTACTCCTCGCCGCATTCGCTGGCCACCTCAATGATTCTCCGTGGCCTGACATTCTGATCGGACTTTTGATTGCCATCATTTTTGTTCGATCGGCAGTGGCCATCATCCGTGAAGCCTCTCGAGGGCCTTACTTTTTTAACTGGTTTACCGGTAGAGCTTGAAAGGTTGGCCTAAAGAAAATCCAGGAGCAGAAATCTAGTGTTACATAGATGTTAGTAAGAGAGCCTGAGAGGGCCTAATCTAGGCAAAGTGCTGCAAAGAGGACAGACAGTTGAGCGTTGTGGTCAAAAACTACGGGGAGAAGTGGGGATTGAGACCTGTCCCCTTCAAACTAGCCCGGATTCTGAGCTAAGATTGTCTGAAATACCTGCAAGCGATAATTTAGTAATCATGTCTCAAAGTCAATTACCGTAAACAAATCTGGCAACTCATGAACATTCGCTTGTTATCCTATGGCTCTGTCTTGCGTTTGCATCGTTATTGTTTACCTTTTTCATCACGTATCATCCTTTCGACGGTGGTGGTTGCGTTGATCGTCGGGGTATGCTCGATTTCTGCCAATGCCTTAACATTGGAATACCGTTGCCGGGCGACGCCAGATGCTGTTTTTCGAATTGTTAGTGAAACCGTGCAAGAGATGAACCGCTGGCCATGGGCCGAAATCATCGAATCTGAACGGACTATCAAGACGTTTGTTCGGAATTGGCGAAATTTTGGCATTCCGGTTTGGATTCAAGTCCATGCATTGGAAGATAAAACGGAGTCAACCCAGACTGAACTAGACATTCTGTGGGAACAAACACTAGATCCACTCAATTACCCTGATCTATTCGATTTCTTAGAGGCTTTTGATGATGGCCAACGGAAGAAAAAACTGGGATGTCATCGATCAGGGACGGATATCGGTTTGTAATAGAGGTATTAAAACAGGTGAGTGTAAAGCATGTGGCGATTCTTTTATGGCCTACCCCTTCTACCTCAACCATGTCCGCATACTCAAAAGGGATGCTGCCTTGACGGCTAGCCCCGAAAGAAATTAATTTTCATTTGAATTTTCTAAATTCAGTTGGTTAGAGTTCATATTTAATATAAATTCAGCTAGGAACATGCACATCAATTTCCTCATCATTCAGCTTCTCCTGATCTTTTTTCTGGCTGAATCACCCTTCTTTTCAGTTTTGGGAGTGGAGCATGTCTTAGCCAATTCTGAATCACACGGCCATTCTCATTCGGACTTTGATCTCTGTGACTGGGTCCAGATTCAAACAACAGGCTCTCTTACTTTTCATATAGATCTGGTATCACCAAGGGTGTATGGCCCTAGCGGTCATGTTCTTCAAACCAGGGTAATTTTTGAAAGACAGCCAAGTATTTCTGCAAGTCCTCCTCGGGCTCCTCCCCTTCCTTAGCTCAGCAGGTTTCAACCACGTTCCATGGAAATGGAGCTTGACAGGTTGCGTTTCTTTTCCCTGTACGGGAAGGGCAACCTCCAAGTTTTCTATGAAATCCAAAAATTGGGTCTGATTCCCAAAATCAATCGGTATTGCTGACTGAATCCATAAGATAGGTCGAAACAGCGTGTTTCAACCTATTGCCGTATTAGACAGAAAGTTGTCGGTCACGAAAGGTCGATAAGCGACGGCGAGCACGTAGGCGAAAACTGCTATGAATACACGCCATTCCGAAGGACGCAAAGGCCATGGCTGGCTTCAGAATGAAAAATATGATTAAGACGATCAAGAATCCCAAACTAATCATCGTGATTGTCACGGATAGGAATACTCATTCGGTCCTTAAGAAGCCATGATTGTTCTTATTTGAGGAGTCCTTCATTCATCTTGAAGACAAATGGAAATTGAGGAACTAGATGATCATGGAAATATACCAACGATGGTCTAATAATCTGGAAGAATGACCATTCGTTGAGAAAAAACAACCATTCATAGGGAGAACTTCGAAGAATCTCCTCGTAATGGGTAAGATGCGTTTGGGTTCACAGGAGAAAGCAAATTTATGAGTTTGACATGCTGAGTAACACACCCGAAATTTCGACGATTTTTATTGCACATGTAAGCGGCTATGTGATCGGGATTACCCTGTATTCCATCCTGTTAGGATTGGTCTTTCAGTCACGCCGTACGTCGTCACAAAGGGCGAAGGGAGATCTTGGTAAATCATCACCTCGATGGCTTGCCTTATGGACCGGAATCTTGGGCTTCGTGTGGAATGTGGGTGCATTGTTGGCCTTTTTATTGCCACACATACAACTCACATCCCCGCTGCCCACTCTTTCTGCGGTGTCGGTAACGGCCTTGGGATTTTTGCCTGCAGTGGTCATTCTGGCCATGGCAGATACTCAGTCCATGGGAATTTCTGCCCTGGGGCGACGCATCATCTCAGGAGTAGGATTTCTCTTGAGTGGCTGGGCCGGGCTCTGGCACGTGAGCGGAGTCTGGTTTGAACGGCCAGAGAACCACGGTGAAACCGCTTTTGAAATGATGGTTTGGGGATTCCTGCTCCTTCTTGGTGGGCTTCTCACGATTCGTATCTGGGCAAAGGGATGGGATCACATGGGGAGGATTGTCGTATTGACCGGAGTAGCGATCGCGGCCCTACCGTTTAGCCAACATCAAACGGGGGACTATTCATGGGGAATGGAATTAGTGGGACATCATTCCAATCTCCTTCTGGCGCTGGTCATTCTCTACCATGATTACCGATTTGCCTTTTGCGATCTCTTCTTGAAACGAGCCTTATCATTCTTCGTGCTAGCACTGGTGACATTAGGAGTGTTGGTTACAGTGGGGATCCCTATGTTGAAGACAGAGCCAAATAACGATATGGCACAGATCTCTCGATTGGCGGTCTTTCTGACTCTTTGGGTTGTGACAGCTTTAAGCTATCCGTACTTACAAAGAGGCGTGACTTGGTTGGTGGATACCGTGGTGCTACGACGCCCGGACTACGAACAACTCCGACAGACACTGGCTGTTGCGATCAATAAGCAGGAAGATCCCCAGAATATCCTCACGACTGCAACATCCCTTCTTCAACCTGCTTTACTCGCAACCCGCATAAGTTGGACAGAAGACCCTCAAGATACTCGACCAGCTTTCGAAAGCCAAGAGGCCAGAAAAGAATGGTCTTTGACACATGATGCTCCTGCGGCCATGAATCGCGTCGATCATACGAATAATGCTTTTACACAATACCATGAGCCATCGACTATGTTGTATCAGACAATCGAGTCAGAATATCTCGTCCCCATCCCAACCGTAGACGGGCCCTACTTTACCCTAGTCATTGACCAATCGCTCTATGGAAGACGATTACTTTCAGATGATCTTATGTTGCTTGAAACCGTGGGGCACTTAGTTGCTCGGCGAATCGACTCTGTACGCTCAGCTCACGAACGGTGTGCAATCACGATACGGGAACAGGAAATGAAAAAACTGACCATCGAAGCAGAACTCCGGGCACTTCGTGCTCAACTCAATCCCCATTTTTTATTTAATGCCCTCACTACTATTGGATATTTGATTCAGACGACACCGACTCAAGCACTAGAAACCCTCTTGAGGCTCACAGAATTATTGAGGGCAGTCTTGAAACGTCTGGAAGGGGAATTTTCCACCTTAGGTCAAGAGGTGGATCTGGTGCAATCGTATTTGATGATTGAACAGGCTCGGTTCGAACGTCGATTGGTCTATCACATTGATGTCCCAGCAAACCTGCGAGACTATTCAGTCCCCGTCTTGCTCTTGCAACCCTTGGTTGAGAATGCCGTGAAGCACGGTATTCAGCCATCCAGCAAAGGAGGAGTTATCAAAATTTCGGCAGAACTGAAAACCAAAAAACCCAACAGCCAGGATGCCCCGCCCATCGTTAACTCTTTACAGTTGACCATCAACGATACAGGGTCGGGATCGATGCCAATCACACTGGACAGAGTTTGTGGCACGGGAGTTGGGTTATCCAACATACGCAAGCGTCTTCACCTGCATTATGGAACCGTGGCCTCTTGTGAGATATATCAGACCATAGAGCATGGCACCATGGTGCAAATCGAGCTTCCGATCCCAGAAGTTGAAAGCCACACCAGTGAGGCTTTCTCATATACCTCTTCCAGCCAAGGTGAATGGTTGTGAGCGGCATACTTCGAGTGATTGTTGCAGATGACGAACGGCCGGCTCGAACATTCTTAACAACGACCTTGCGTTCTCTGGATGAGGTAGAGGTGGTGGGAGAAGCCGAAGACGGTAACAAGGCCGTTGAATTGATTCAACGGACACGACCAGATTTGGCCTTTTTAGACTTGCAGATGCCTGGCTTTGATGGCTTGTCCGTTGTGCGAACTCTCAAAAAAGGGCATATTCCACTGATTGCATTCGTCACGGCCCATGATCAGTATGCCATTCAAGCCTTCGATGTTGAGGCCATCGATTATTTATTGAAGCCAGTGGACAGTGCACGGATTCGAAAGACTATTAAACGGGCAACGGAGAGACTGGAACAGGAGGAAGGCTTCACAGGAGAGCTGGAGGCACGGCTTGAAAATCACACAGAAAAAGCCTCTTTGACCCAAAGCTTCATCGAGCGAGTGCCGATCAAAAAAAAGGACGACGTTATATTCCTATCAGTCAATCAAATTGCTTCCTTCGTCTCAGACGGTGAGTTGATGCATATTACGACGTTAAAAAAGGAGCGTTACACTATCAGTCATCGGCTCAAAACTCTAGAAGCCAAATTAGACCCTCGTCGATTTGTGCGTTTGGGGCGAGGAACCATCGTCAACGTCGATACGATCAGTCGGGTAACGAGTATGCCAGGCGGATCTTACCTCGTCATATTGACGAACGCTCAACAGTTCCGCGCCAGCCGCAACCAATCACGATTCCTACGGCATCATGTCCTGAAACTCTAAGGCACAGAGTCTATTCCTCCTCATCGCTCTCTTACTCATCTTTACCGAGTGGTTGATTCCCTGCAAATCATCTATTCGTCACCTATTCTGACCGTTCAATCCCCTTGATCATTCGTCTGGTGCCCTCTGGCTCTTTATCGTTCTCTCTTGCATATTAATCCTCCCGGACAACCAATCATGAATTTTTCATTGCGGAATCGCGAAAGATCACTAGTCTAACTTTTCAGAGCAAAACGACAGCACACGGTTGATTCCAGGGAAACGTTTTTGGTCTGTTCCTTGGAATACGTGTATTGGCTATCTCTTGCAATTGATAGGGAACAACAACAAATGATGGAAACGCACCGCCTGCAACAGAATTCTCAAAAGCTAACAACAAGAGAATGTACGCAAGGTCGTCGAAAGGGAGGACGATCTCGAAAGCATCAGACTCGTACCGACGATCACCAAAGTAGTGAATATACAGATCTGACTAACACTGACACTTGTCCCCGGTGTCGGGGACTGTTGGTCCAAGCCTATTTCATGGATGCATGCGATTTGAGTCGTCTTTGGGTGTCAGGATGGCGTTGTATCAATTGTGGGACGATTATTGACTCGGTGATCATTCGTAACCAGGAATACTCCCACCCGAACACAAGGGCGTCAAGACATCCTCGTTTACCAAAAGTAGTGCCTACCAAGGGTCGCTGACACACGGGCAACAGCTCGCTTCTCTTGTCTCCCTATGTACTGAAACTTGCGAGTTCTTGGTTGTGGTCACGAGAGAAAATCGAAAGCGGTTCATTCATACGACTATTAGGGAATATCAAGGGAAAAATTTTGCCATTCATGAGATTGTAGTTGCCGTTGTTGGGGAATCCACTATGTTTAAGCCATTACATTATGTTTCGGTTTGAAGCGATGTATGGCGGCTTCGCTGTCTGGGTAAGATTCATCCTTACCCGTGGGAGTGCTGGGGTGAAGGTTCTAGGAATTGTGACCTCCTTGTCCTTCATCCCAGCGACACCCATGTAACCTGTAGGCAATGGAACGGCGCTAAGGCCGTACCTTTGAAGATACATGAGAATCTTCGGACTTTCATCTCACTAACAATAACAAGGAGGAATCGTGATGCAGTTTCGATTCATTAAATGCTTTTCGGCGGCGCTAGTGTTCTGGGCAGTGCACATGCTTTTTGGCAGCCATGCCTCTGCGATTTCCACGGATTTCTACGTGGCGGTGGATAATCGGCCCTCGCTTTCATTCGGCCCATATGCCGGGCTGGATAATCCAAACCAAGGACGCCTGACTTTTCTTTTAGCTCATCCCAACGAAAACTTAGCAAACAGTCATTTTCATCCGATTGGAGCGTATAGTTATTCCGGGCCAGCGACTGCCCCAATCGTGGAGTCCACAAACAGTAATAACCGTATTCCCGAAACCTTTACGGGTCAGCCCCCTCTTCCCCTCCGGCCAGGAACCGGGATCTATGACGGCCAGCTTGTCAGTCAACATATCCCAGGGCTGGAATATAGCAACCAGGCGATCGCGTCTATTCAAGCGCTGAGTGGTTTTCCGATGGGCTCAGTCGAATCATTTTTGTTCAATAGTTCTGGTGGAGGATATACATCGAGTCTCGATCAGGCGGTGATCGCGTTGGAATTGGTTGCGGCCACTCCAGGATTGTCCATATATGATGAAGTCGGACTGAATATTTTCACCAATCCCAGTCAACCGTACATCCTTGGGGATGGAAATACCTTTCACTTTACTCCCACGTTTGGAGTGGATGCGGGTGCACCTCCCATGTCTTACTCTGCATCGTTTCGTTTATTGGACTTGGGGAATGCCCCGGGCTATTCACCGCTCCCAACTTCGGGCACCTACCATATTGATTTCCAACCGGTTCCTGAACCATCAACGATGCTGCTACTGGGGAGTGGTCTTGTTGGTTTAGTGAGCTGGCGCTGGTGGAGGACCAAAACAGCCTGATGTGTCTGAGAGAGACACTGTAGACGAGAGCCGCTTATCAGATCATGATAAACGGAATAGAGCGTTAGAGCGTTTCCCGAAATTGTACGGCTTGGCCACTTGGAGCACCATGAAGTTCATCATCACGCATAATGATATTGCCGCGTAGGATGGTAACGATAGGCCATCCTGTGACCTCCATTCCGTCGTAAGGCGTCCATTTTGATTTGGAGTGTTGTTGGCTGTTCGTAATCGTACGCTTGGACTTCATATCGACAATCGTAAAATCAGCATCATACCCGCGTACAATGCGGCCTTTGCAAGCAATCTGGTGAATACGTTGTGGTCCATAACAGACAAGATCAACAAACCGTTCCAATGTTAAACGTCCTTCATTCACGTGATTGAGCATGATGGGGACCAGTGTCTGCACGCCAGGTGTGCCACTTGGCGATTGAGGATAAGGCAGATTTTTCTCTTCAAGCGTGTGCGGAGCATGATCCGATCCGACAATATCTACGACCCCTTCATTCAGGGCTTTCCACAACGCGTCTTGGTGCTCTTTTTCACGAATCGGCGGGTTTTGCTGCGCCTTGCTGCGAAGTCGTTCATAGCAATCTGGAGCATGCAGTGTCAGGTGATTGGGCAAGACTTCAACGCTGGCAATATCTTTATGCTGCGAGAGAATATCCATTTCTTCTTTTGTTGTAATGTGGAGTATATGAACTCGTCGTTTCGCTTCGCGTGCAAGCGTTAATACCCTATTGGTTGCTGAGATACAAGACTCGGAAGAGCGCCATTGTGAATGAAGTCTGACATCTGTTTGATCGCTCAGAATATCAATCTTATTGTGATTCATGATCATTTCATCTTCGGCATGGACCGCAACAACTCGTTTCCCATGCTGAAGAATGGCGAAGATTTCCTCATCTGTGGAAGACAATAACTGCCCTGTGCTCGCTCCCATAAAAATCTTAATGCCACAGACGCCTGGCAAATTTTCCCAATTGGCAAGGTGTTCTGCATTTGAAGCACTGCCACCTAAATAAAATGCGTAATCGACAAATGCATGCTCTTGCGCCTGTGACATTTTATCGGCAAGAGTTTCGGGTGTGAGTGTCAATGGGTTGGTGTTGGGCATGTCAAAGATAGATGTCACCCCTCCTGCCGCGGCAGCTTTCGTACCCGTTGCAAGTGTTTCTTTATGGTCCGCACCTGGATCACGAAAATGTACTTGTGTGTCTATCACGCCTGGAAGAATATGAAGGCCTGTGCAATCAATGATTTCCGAAGATTGACTGGAATCGAAATGTCCAATGGAGGCAATTTTACCGTTTTGGACTGCTATATCTGCCGGCCCTGTATAGCCTGGTAATACAGCAGTACCTTTTTTCAGAATAAGATCAAAATGAGTCATGAGACGATCCTTAACTGTAGATATCTGGAGCGAGTATAGATTTTCCAGTATCTCACCACAACAGCCAAATGCGGCTAGGCAAGCAGCTGGAAAAAGTTTCAAGAATTAAAGAGTCTCTCCTATGGGGGCTTCACGAGTAAAGTAGGTGAAAAATTAAGCGGGATAATGAGTCTGTCAAAAGCCCTTATAATTTTTCTTTGCAACTTTTTTATGACTGGCCTGTTTTCGATCATGAACGGTTGATTTTTTGCACGAAACCTCTTCGACGAAGTGTGTGCACGCTTCGACCACAAGACCTGAGTGGCTTCATTTATCTAGGAAGAGGAACTGTTGGCTTCCTCGTTTTAGTCGAATGTGGGAACTTCTAAGCCGTTCATCAGAAAGTGTTTGAACCGTCGGGGTCCGTCTTCCATAATCCACCACTCAATTGGAGGGAGGAAGGGGAATCGGTCATCCTGCTTTCATGTTCGAGTTACCCCCAGACAATTTACGCAAACCCTTCTGTCCTTTGGAAATAGTCAGTCGCGTCAGATCGTCTCAGTCGGTCTGCCACTAGGAGGCGTGAGAGTCTCGGTCGTAGTCTTTTTTTTGGAAAGGAGAAGGATTGTGAGGGTTCCTCAAAATGCAGGATATGATGATGAGTATGTGAAAAGAAAGAAGGTTGAGCAGAGTTCTCCGTCTACAACCTATAACGCGTTACCTTTCGAACGCGATGGGGAGAGTGAATGGATGGTTTTTGTCATCTATTACCAGCAGGCTTGGGAATTTGCGCAGAGCCATCGAAACATCGGAGAGCGTCTGCGATGGGCGGCGCGAGCCGAAGCGTTAGCCGATGTCATTGGCCATCACGTGCTGTGTGCCAATAATCCCAAGGCCTTCGAGCACTGGAATGCCCGCCAGTCGGAGGCTTCACATTTAATTCAGGCTTTGTTGGTCTCTTTGCAGCCTGAAACTGATTGACTAAAACGATGAGGGGAATGCTCCGTGCGCCGTGAAGGACGCACGGGTGTCGGGCATATTGATCAGACATTAGCCGACTTGAACTAACCCATGGTCGTCACAATGGGTTCCATGCGGATGATGCAAGTGACCGTCAACAACGTAATCGACGTGATCGCCGTGTGGTATCGCTTCATGTCCACATGTCGCATTGTGAACATGAGTTGTATCATGAGAACCGCATGAATGATTGGGCGTACAATCAGCCGGATTGGCCGGTCCGACGGCCAATGTATGTTCATCTACATGCCCATTGTGTGGAAAATGTAGATGGCCATCATGCAGATAATCTTGGTGATCATCATGCTGAATGGCGGTGTGACCGCAAGCTGGACCGTGGGTATGTGGATGATCATCATGAATGCGATGTTCGTTCATAAGCGATCCCTTTCTATAGAGTATAAAGTTATTAAGGCAAAAACCCTATGAGTACGAGCAATCGCATAGGAATGCCCTGTCTTGAAGAACAGAGTTCTTTACTCTAGGAAATATGCTCCAAGGTGTCAAACGAAAAATTTGATGGGACAGACATTTTATTGAATGATTTCGACCATTGGACTGATAAAATAATCCATTGGACGGATGATGCTTGTTCGTTCAACTGCAAGAGGATAGTCTTGTGAAGAAAGGAAAACTATGCCCATATACGAATATCAAGCCAAATACTGCTTGAAGTCCTTGTTCTGTCCCAAGCATTTTGCTTTTTGGCAGAACATGCAAGATGCCCCGGTGACGGCGTGTCGCGAATGTGGGGCACCGCTGGAGAAGATTCTTTCCGTGTTTTCAGCAGGGGCTGATGTCATAGCCCATAGTCGGGCGGCATCAGATCCTCCACCAGGCTCGACCGCGCCTCCTCCTACTCTCAAAAACATTCACGGTGGCGGGCTGGGCATAAAAGGCTGTGGACATGATTGTCGCTCGCATGGAGGGCATCCACATGGCAAGCACTGATATTCCTCATGTGCGGGTGAACACGTGACACATCATATTCTCTTCACTTGCCAAAGTAGGGTATGGGCCACGTCACGGTTTGCCATGCCATATCTCGCCAGGAATCTTTTTACAAGTTCGACCCGGCACCCGCTCGTCGCTCTCCTTGGGAATCAGGCTACCAGGATGACTTCAAGGGGGAAGGGTTGCTTTGATCTATACGGCTGTTGGGATATCCCTATGACACCAGGAGAAAGAGAATGGTCCTGACACCGACAAACGATGAGGGCAAGCTGCCGGTCACCGTTCTCAGTGGTTTCTTGGGCGCGGGCAAAACGACCTTGTTGAAGCACATCCTGCACACGAAGCACTCAGAAACCAAACCCTTTCGATGCGCGGTCATTGTCAACGACATGGCCGAACTCAATATCGATCAATCATTAGTCGAACAGAGTGCTGTGGTTCAATCGGATGAAGTCGTGGCCATGCAGAATGGTTGCGTGTGTTGCAGTCTTCAAAACGATCTCTTGGAACAAATCACCAAGTTGGCTGCCTCGAAGAACTTTGACTACATGATTATTGAAGGCTCCGGCGTTTCAGAACCAGCCCAAGTTGCCAAGTTGTTCGCCGATTGTGAGGACGACCATGACCACGAAAACGAACATGCTGAAACCCCCATGTTGGGGCAAGTCGCTCGGTTGGACACCTGCGTTACGGTCGTCGATGTTTCCAGCATGCTGGAAGACAAACCTCTCTGGCTAGGGCCTTCCCAAGAGAACTTATCGCAACTCTTGGCCGAACAAATCGAATACTCCAATGTGGTGCTGCTCAACAAAACCGACTTGATCGATGACGCACTACTCCAGGACATTCAAGATCGCGTCTCGTTGTTAAATTCGAAGGCCAAGCTGATACCGTGTCGGAACTCGCAAATCCCGGTTATGGAGGTAGTTGACACTCGCCTCTATAACCCGAATGCCTTTGATGAGCAGTGGACGCGTCTTGAAGGCATCTTCAAGGTCGAGAATCAGGCAGAGCGGCCAGATGTCGTACAAGAGGACTGTTGTGCCGCAAAGACAGCCGAAGGTCTAGATCCCTGTTGCGATACAATCACCATACAGCCTCGTACGCTCCGAACGGATGTTTCGAAAGTGGTGCTTCCCATGGCGAGTGAAACCCGGCACTCCTCTCGCTTTGGCATTACGTCCTTTTTGTATTGCGCCCGTCGCCCTTTTCACCCCGACCGCTTCGGCCAGGGGTTCCTCCACAAGTTTTTCGTGTACTATGATCCTCATGACGATGACTCGGAGGGGCAAGACGATCAGGTTTCTGGCATTTCCAACGGCGATAAGACAGAGCATAATGATGCTGTGAAACAGGACGAATGGAAGAGCCCCGAGCCAAAACGCCCTTCCGAAGAGCTCCAGAAAATGGCATATGATCGGCAAAGAGCCCGCATCGAAAAACTAGGTCAATTGATTCGTGCCAAAGGATTTTTATGGCTAGCCGATACGCATGACCTTATGACGACATTCAGCCACGCAGGCAATTTTGTGACGATGGCTCCTGATGGAATTTGGACGGCCCTAGAATCGAAAGCCTATCGTGGGACGAAGGAAGAGAAAT
The DNA here is from genome assembly GCA_965223685.1 of Nitrospirales bacterium. GTDB lineage: Bacteria > Nitrospirota > Nitrospiria > Nitrospirales > UBA8639 > Nitrospira_E. The sequence continues at coordinate 1,549,217 of CBDCXG010000003.1, read as the reverse complement.
CCAAGCTTTGTAAGGATTGGGTGGCTCCTTGGGGGGACCGCCGGCAGGAACTCGTGTTTATCGGGCAAAATCTCAATCACAAAGTCATCCAGGGGGTGTTAGATGAGTGCCTACTCTCTGATGAGGAGTTCGAAATGGGCGTCGACTACTGGAAGGCAACCATGGGAGATGTCGTACTAGACATTGGTTCCGAGGAAGCACTCGTGTCGTGAAATCCTCAACGAAAAAAGGCAGCAGGAACCCTTTTGGGGGTCGCACGTACAATCCTGTTATTCTACATGTGAGAGATATTGCCACCCTCTCGGGCTTACCGTGCATTCTCGTGGCATCTCCTCTGATATTCTATATTATATAAGGTTGGCATCCGCATACAGGGTCTTAGGGTATTGTGGAAGAACCAACGGTCGTGAGTGAAACCTCTTTCGATTTGTGTTGCTGATTAGGAAAATGTGGGTGGGGGGCCTTAACAGGAGAGAAAGGCGCCCCCACCCCCTTCGGGCGAGGCAGAACTCGTCCGGAAAGATGATTGATTCACATCTAGTAAATATATGATCGGACGTCCATCGGCGGTGAGCTCCGAATAGACGAACTCCATCTGCACAGCGTCTGCATCGTAGGCCGTGAGGGTGATCAGGCCCATCAGGACCACCGTGACAAAATAAGTTCGCATCTTGCCCTCCTTTTTCTTTCTTGAAAATGACGCACTCTCATGTGTCAGAGCTATACAACCCGCGTAGCTTTTACCCTACCTTTGGGAATTTTTTCATAACTTTTTTATGACCGACCCATTTTCAATCACGAACGGTTGATTTTTTTCACGAAGTGCCTTCAACGATGTGTTTTCACGCTTCGACAAGATCTGAATGGCCTCACCATTTTTCAAATGACCGATCTACATCCGAAGAAGCCTCCTCGGCCTCCAAGCTAAGACAGACCGGACTTACGGTCTCTCGCCTAAGCCCTGATAACATAATTGATAACGGGTTCACTTCATAGGATACAACTAGGCATTCACCCAGAAAAATAGACCATTGGTGCGTTTTTGATTGAAGACGTAGAAGCACTGGGTTACATGTCTTCCCCAGCAAGTTCCCGCAGAGCCTGATTGCATTTATTGGCTGTATCGGCGTGATTGCCTTCCGCCATCGCCACAACCTGATCACCAGGGCCAACTGACATGTCAACTGCACTTCGAGTGAATGACCACGAATGCGTTGAAGGTGAACTCCTTCGACAAGCGGTGAACTTGCTAAGCCAACAGGTGTGGTGCTGGGGTCGTGACATTTTGCGACCGGAAGGCAATTGGCTCCTCGAGATCGGCTTTGACCGCATCGAACCTCCCGTCGATCGCAAAGACTGTCCTAGCATGTATACGCTAGCGATGCCGCGTAAACAATGTGTAGTGCTGCGTGGGTTTGGTGTGTTCTACGGAGATGGTCAACGAGGTGGCGTCTTCCTACCCCGCTACGAGTTTCAACCTCGATATACAGTACAAGCCACGTTGGATTGTCCGCCCTGGTCCCGTGCAGATCTTCCAAAATTGAACCCGCCGACGGCATCCCAGCAAAAAGCGTGCGCAACCTTAACCTTGGATTTGATCAATTGGATATGGCGTTACGAGACCAACATCGTCGAGCGATTGGGGATCGAGTATCGACAGTCGACCTTGCTTAAGTGGGACGACGGCACACGGCCATTTGTGCCGGCCGGGAATATTGCATCGGCCTGGCGCGAGTTGTCGGTTCAATTGACATCCAACTTCAATGCGTTCTTAGGAGGGAAGCAAACATGATCGATGACGTCATTCCTCTTTCGTATGAGCAATGGCGACACTGCATCGAGATCCGTTGCAAAATCCGGTTGACGCCGACGTATATCCGCAAACGCTTGGCTGAATTGCAAGATGGCAAGCATGCGAAGACCAGAGAATTTGCAAGGCTCTATGGAGCCGATCATCTTCAGCGAACGATCGCCTGGTTCCGTCGTGCAGCTGATGAAATAATTGAGGAGCCAAAATGACAGGAAGACTTCCAATCGCCGTCCTGTTCGGTTTCCTGAATGCGGGCTGGACAATAGTACAATGCCGGTGAATTCTGAATGTCCGACATTGACCGAAAACAGGGAACCGCCTTGGGCAAGCAGGAAATACGATGGCTAGGCTTTGGTTGTAGCTTGTTTTTCCGGAGAGACAGTGTTCTCTGCTAGGCAGACATGAACTTCGATGACAATATGGACGAGCCCAAGGTTTTTAGGGATTCGCTCCTTATATTCCTCAACCGTTGTGGGGTCGTGAGCGACAACGACGATGACGACAGAGTAGATATTCGGGCCGATAGACCAAAGATGCAGGTCAGCAACCTTACTGTCGTGGTCTTGTTCAATACCATTCCTGATTTTTTGCCGAATTGTTTCCGGACCTTGCTTATCCAGCAAAACTTCGGTGGTGGTACCTAACAAGCCAAGTGACCAGCGTGCCACGAGAATGGCACCAACAATCCCCATGGCGGGATCCATCCATACAGATCCAAAGTATTTCGCGGCAAGCAAGGCAATAATGGCTAGGAAAGATGTGAGCGCATCTGCCAACACATGCAGGTAGGCTGACGTCAGGTTGTGGTCATGGGCATGGGGATGATCTCCAAGGTCCTGATGATGGTCGTCAACCCCGAGGATGAAAACGCTGCCCCCGTTCACGATCAACCCTAGAATAGCAACGAAAATGGCTTGATTGAAGATGATATTGATAGGGTGGAGAATCCTGTCAAAGCTCTCCCACGCCATCATTAATGAAAACAAGGCTAGCAGGACTGCGCCGGTGAATCCGCCAAGGGCGTTGACCTTACCAGGACCAAAATTGAAATCCGGGTTGTACGCTTGTCGTCGCGCGTAGATGTATGCAAAGGCGTTGAGGCTCAGGGCGGCCGCGTGCGAGGCCATATGCAGGCCATCGGCTAATAAGGCCATGGAGCCAGTAAGGATTCCTGCAACAATCTCAATCACCATCATCGTGCCAGTAAGGACAATGACAATGAGCGTCTGCCGCTCTCCCGGGCGTTTCAGATCTTGCCTGAAGGTATGGTTGTGTTGCCAGCGTTGAAGGTTATCCGTATGCATTGTTTATCGTTTTTCCATATGATCTGTAGCGGACGAACGTGTGAGATTAAAAATTATTCAAATACTCCTGATATAGCAAAAAATTCCCTCGCTAGCAGATTGTAAATGAATTGCGGTCCCTTTTTCAGAGGGACAAATTACGTACAAGCATTTTCCGTAAGTAACGATAATAAGATGGGAGTGAAACTCCCCGCCCAAAGGGCGGGGCTTCTTGAAAACCTGAAAGAGTTATTGCTTTCATTTGCCCTGGGCTGCCATTCATCCCCATGCAAAGCAAGGGGCTTTCCTGGCAGGCTTAGTAATGACTGTCCGCCTCAGGCGTGTGTTGCAGAGACCGGTTGAACTCACAGTTTTTTAACAGATCAATCAGTCAAACATCTGGCAATTGGACGATATGATTAAGAGGTGTGATAAGAATGGCAGGTGCAAGGTTGGATTAGTCGTCGATTCAACATTCCAGCCCAAATCATGATCCCTGTTCCTACGAATGTGATGATTGCTTCAATGACCGAATGTTCAAGTGGGCCTAATCGGCTAAACAATAAGATACAAAATCCGATGGCTAAAATTATCACTGGCTTCCATTGTTTATGTGAAGGAAATGTCAACGCTACGCCACTAAAAGCAAAAAGTCCAACGAACCCAATCATGATCCATTCAAGAAAATGAGCTGGCTCCAACGGTTCCGTTCCCGCATGCCATTGGGCACCTCCTGTGATAAATGGGAGAGCCATAAGAATCACTGGTGTGATGGCGCATTCAATGGCGCATAGGGTAGAGGCCATGATACCTGTATTCGCCAATTTGACTCGCAAGGATTTCATCTTGCCTCCTACTCTGCGGTTTGTAGTGAAGGATTCCGACGCAATGGAAACCTGAAGTGTGTGGGGATGAGACCAAGAAAGACCAGCTCTACTGCAGGCGTTTCAATTGAAAAAAATATAAGGAGGCCAACAAAAAGACTTGAGTTCATCTTGCGGGAATATCTGGATAGATCGTGCGCGCGTTTTCATAGTTATCGGAAGAAAAGAAAAAGGCTTAAGTCACAACAAGAGAAAAGAATTAAAAGCAATTCGTTGGTATATATAGACCGTTTATATAAATGAAATAGCCGTCCGTGAGGAATAAATTGAATGTACGTTCTCCTCCCTCTTATGCTGTCACAATAATTTAATGAGGTTTTGATGTTGATGCAGCTATCATTCTTCTTGCCTTTCCAGCAGGATGTCTTGCCGGATCAGTCCAGCTTGCATCAGAAGGGGCATGCAGCAGAGTTGCAAAGGTTTTACGCCGAGCCAACTGTCCATAAGTCAGGTTTGACACTAAATGAAGGTCCCGCGCGTTATTGTCATCGTCATCAGACGGGAATCTGGTGAGTGTTGCTTCTTTGCCTGTGTCTTCCTCACAACACATGTAACATTTCATACGAGACAAGATTAAGCTTGTGTTGATCTTCCAGTTTTTTGAACTCAACAGATTATGCCCAGACTGTCAGTAAAGTCTACGAGCTCGCTTGGCAATCGCTTATCGCAAATTGGGTCCTACGCATCATTGGCGTGTGCCATTCAGTGTGCACTGACTCCAATCGTGATCTTAGCTTTACCATTCTTGACGACACATATTTCGTCGGAATGGCATGCCGTTCTGAGTTCAATCCTCGGGGAGACCACTGAATGGTTTTTTATTGGAGTCATTTGTTTGTTTGGAGGGTTTGGCCTACTGACCACCTATTCTATCCATCAAGACAAACGACCGGCTTATCTTTCAGTCCTTGGGTTATTTTTTGCTGTTCGCGAGATTAGGGATGGATCACCAAAGCGCAGGAGAAATCGCGATGGATATCATAGGTGCGAGCTTCATCGCGGGGGCCGGATTCTGGAATCGTCGTTTATGCCAATGCTTCAGTTGCAAGAGTGATTAACAATCACGTTTTATAAGTGTCTTTAAAGCAGTCCATTTCGTAGGGCGATTCTTGCTGTGTTCTAGTTACTACCATCGTGCTATTGGAGTGAGCGCGCTCAGGAGCATCTGCCCAGTTACCGACTCAGTTCATGGCTGCTTGGCAATTGGTGAGCATTACAAACAATTAATTCGAAGTTTCTTCATTGGCTTCCACTACCTTCTCAAACTCGATGATATTACAGGCACTAATCGGGTGTCCGTAGCTTCATCAAAACTCACTCTCCGCTCATCGAATCGACCAAACGGCTGATAGGACATGAGGTTTGTTTTGTTATATTTGACTCTCGTTCAAAGACTAGTGAGTAGGAGATTCGCTGAGTCTCGAGACTTTTAGGAACGTTGAATGCTAGAGTTAGCCAATGGACGAATGTTGCAAAGTCACCACCATTTCAGAACATCAGCGTGATGTGGTTCGAGCGGTACTCTGGATCAACATCGGTATGTTTCTCTTGGAGGCGATAGCCGGCCTTCTCAGCCATTCGACCGCGCTTCTAGCCGACTCAGTTGATATGTTAGGCGATGCCATTGTCTATGGGTTCAGCCTCTATGTGATTGGACGGGGGTCGGTATGGCTAGGGCGGGCGGCCTTGCTCAAAGGTGTTATGATGGGCGCATTTGGCATAGGTGTCTTAGCTCACGTGGTCTTTACGACTGTGCATGGCTTCGTCCCAATTGCCGAAACGATGGGTGTGGTAGGGACGATGGCGCTTGCTGCCAATCTCATCTGTCTCATGCTCCTCTGGCCGCACCGTGGCGATGATATTAATATGCGATCCGCATGGGTGTGCTCTCGCAATGATGTCATTGGCAATGCGGGCGTTCTCCTTGCGGCCCTGGCTGTCTACCTCACCAGTTCTCCCTGGCCTGACATTGTGATCGGGCTCATGATTGCCACTCTTTTCGTTCGGTCTGCGATTACCATCATTCGTGAAGCGTCTCGAGAGTTTTCATCTGCAATCTGAACTTCTGGTTTTTTTAACGGACCCATTGACAGTCAACTGCTATATTGTACACGGTAACAGTCCATTCCAAGAGGATGGATGGGAATTTTTAGGAAGGATAAATGCTCGTGAGCTCTATTTTTCGGTATAGTGCCCTGTATGTGACTCTGATCAGCATAGGCTGTAGTATTGCGAGTTGCATGACAGTTCCAAGGGTCAAAACGCCTCTCTTCGAAGGACCACAAGGGGCCATTGCCTTACAAGTCTTTGCTGAACCAAAGAAAAGGGCCCAACATCCCGTCTCCGTGGAACCTCACATCATACGCGGGGTACTTAAGGGTCTGTATGTTCAAGAAATCCAAACTAGCCTCGAATCAGTGCTGATCACCGATAATCCTTCAGTCCAGGCATTCACAGGACAAGAGATCCATTTTTTAACCCCGCACTTAATTGACGGATTAGCAAGAGCGACTCCAGAGGAAGAGATTGTCTTTCGACTGCAGTCAAGGCAATCTCAGAAAACCCTATATACAACCGGAGCTCTGTATTATTCAGATGAGACTATTCATGTCATCATTCATGGATATCATAAAGCCTCTCAAAGGTCTCCATTACTCTCTAGACCATCTAACTCATTCAGCCGTCCCAAAATGTGGAAAATGTCATTTCGACCGAACAGGACCTCGACTAGCAATAGCCTGAATGCCATTTCCCAGGCATCCTTTCCGTTTCACTTTGCGATCAATCTTGATTTACTGACTCACACCCCAAGGAACAATGCCCACGCCAATTCTCCTGCATCCCCGTCCATTCATGAGGAATTGGAAGAGTTACGTGAGTCCATCCAACAGCAACACCAACAACTAGAACACCTCGAAGACCAACTCCAGACAGACAGTCCCTAAAGCTCCAACAACATGCAGCAATCTCCTACGTCCCTCTCTCAGGGGGTAAGGGGATTTGATCGAAGGTTATTTCAAATTAGGACGAGATGCTAACCGGTGTAGCCATTGCCCTAGAGTAATAAGGCCAAGCAAGAGACAAGCTAACAGAGAATCAGTGGCGCCGGTAGGCCAATCCATGAAAAACGAGACAATAAATCCGATGACAGCAATTCCTGCACCCCAAAAAGCTCCTAGAAGGGGAACAAGAAAAAACCTGTTGGCGAGTCGGATGGCTATCATTGTGGGGAGGAGGAGGAAGGCAAACGTCAGTAAGGGACCGACCATCAGCACTCCTAAAGAAATGGCGAATCCGACCAGTCCATACAAGAGGATATCCCACACCCAAAGCCGTTTGCCCAATGACAAGGCCATATCTCGATCGACCGACACTAATAACAACTCCCTGCGAAAAAGAGTGATTAGGAAGACAATGGCCGTATAGGCTGCCAGAAGAATGGCCATGTCCATATCGGATATCGCGATGATTTGTCCTCGCAAGAGTGTCACAATGCCTACTTCCGGAACCCGTTCAGATGCCAGTAGCAGAATGGTCACTGCTCCTGCGAGAATGTATACCGTGCCTATTCGGCCTTCCACCATCTCGTGGCTCCGTCGTTCCAGGGTCGCAAGAAGTAACAAGATTCCCGTTGTCACAATCGTTGATCCGACTAGGGCGAGAAGAAAATCACTATGAGCCGGTTGTTGCTGGTGATAGGTCAAATGCCAAAACACCGCGGCAGCAATCCCACCGGTCGACAATTGGGGAAGGGTGACACCCAAGAACACCATTCTTCTGCAATACATGAAGACGCCAATGAGGGGAAGCACGATCCCCGTGACCATGCCTCCGTACAAGGCATTCCGTAAAACATATGATGGATGAAGAATGGTGAAAAGTTCTTCCATACACGTTAGCTATCCGGTGGTACTTTTCTTTTAATCGCCTCGAACATAATGTTCTACCGGCTGTGCTCGCACGGTTCGATACTCAATCTCAAGGATATCCTGTACCACTTGGAGCAGTTCTGGAATAAAATGATCCGCCCATAATAGGGCAATCCCTGTGTCAGATTTTAACTTTCCCAATAACCGCAACATGGTTTGGACGGTCTTTTTGTCAAGGCTGGCTAACGGTTCATCCAATATTAAGACAGCAGGGGCACTGGCGAGTGCTCGGGCGATTAACGTGCGTTGTTGTTGACCACCAGAGAGTTCTGAATATCGTCTCTGTTCCAAATCCCCAATTTCTACTTCTTGTATGGCCCAATGAATTTGCTCTTTGTCTTTGCTTCCTAACCGTTGCCAGGGTTTGACGTTTCCATATGTCCCCATTTGGACAACCTCTCCAACCGTCAGAGGTAGCAGCCCAGTTAACGCAGCTCGCTGCGGAACATATCCAACCCGCAGGAAATCATTCCCGTCGGTAGTGAGTCGATGCAGTCTGCCTTCTAATGGAGAGAGGATCCCGGCAATGGTTTTCAGAAAAGCTGTTTTCCCAGACCCATTAGGGCCTAAAACGGCATAGGAATCTCCAGGAAAAATTTCAAGAGAAATTTCTTCTAATATCGGAAGGCTTGGATATCCAACTGTCACATGATCGAGCGAGATAAGGGGAGTTGGCATTCGGAAAATTATTAGGAGGAGATTAAGGAATGCTGAGAGCATTCAGCATAGAATGAAGATTAAACTCGATAAGTTTTTCATAGGTGTCAATTCCTGGATTTCCTCCGACCATAATGAGAAATTTCGCGACCTTGGATCCGGTTTGGTCGGCTACCCAATTGGGAAGCCGTTCAGGATAATGCGGTTCGCGCAACACCAGGCTAACCTGTTGTTCTTTCATTCGATCCACGAGCCAGACCAGATGACCTTGAGTCGGTTCAATGCCAGGTTTAATTTCAATTTGAGCCACTTCTTGTAATCCAAATCGTTCCGCAAAATAAATCGTATCTTGATGGTAGGAGACAAACTTGACTCCACGAAGGGGTTCTGCAAGTTTTTTCCACTCGATAAGCTTCTTGTCCAAATGCGCATGAAATTTTTGCACATTGGCTTGAAAATGTGGTTTCCCCACCGGAAAGGCCTTTGAGAGTCCATCAGCAATCGTCTGAGCCATGACCTTGGCATAGACTGGATCAATGTTAAAATGCGGATTCCCAAGCGGATGCACATCACCTTCACGCCGAAGTAATGATTTGGGGACCTGCTTGGGATTGATGTTCCGGGCACAATTGATGAATCCTTCATTTCCCGGAAGAATTTTAGGGTTTCTGGCCACATCAACTAAGGCCGGCAGCCAGGAATGTTCAGCGTCCAAACCTAAGACTACCAGAATATCGGCTCGATTCAGTTTAGGAACAAAACTCGGCTTGATCGGCACACCATGTGGATCTTCCACGCCTTTGGCCAAGCTCTCGACCGACACAAACTTTCCCCCGATCCTGGCGGTAAAGTCCGCCAGGTCGGGGATAGAGGTGACAACCTGAATTTTTCCTCCTTGTTCAAGCGTTGGACGTTCGGCCATCCCGAGTGAACAGCCCAGGAGGAACAACAAGATAAATTTCTTAAATACGTCTCTCATGATACTCGGCCCTCTCAAGTTTACTCTCTTTCCGTAAACCCATGTTGGTGACTGCCGATGACCACTTGCCATTGCAGCAACACTTGATTTTGTGGGTCAAAGGTATTGCCATAACGGCTATGATTATATTGCAACACCAAACGGTGAAACTCACTTGGATAGTATGTGATATAGGGAGAGTATGTCATAGCATACGTTCGATTTCCTGAGTTGTTGACCGTCGTGCCAGGGTTCCCTGTCTTAGGATTGGTGACCAGAGCAGGTTCACTGGGCATTTGGTGATAATCAAACCGAAATCCCGGACGCCATTGTTTGTTGAACCGATATTCTGCATATACATAGCCTCCCCAAGCTCCCCGAGATTTCGTATTTCCAAAAATACTTCGGCGACCTTGTCCATAGTCATAAAGGATTTCCCCATGTAACGAAAGGCTTTGCCGTAACCCTCTTCCCAACGGATACCAGCGGTAATGAAAATCTACATTAAAGGTACGCCGATCAATAGGATCATCCTCATCCACAGCCAGGAATGCCAATTCACTTGCTTCGGCAACCCGGGATTGCGGGGTATAGAGAGCAGAGAATCCTAACTCGACATTGTGATCATCAGAAAGATCTTTATAGGTACGAACCGAGCCAAATAGGGTGCTTCCCTGAATCGGTTGAGTTCGAAGACTGCTCAATGGGCCTTCCCCCACCCACCCAAAATGAAACCCATAGCCAGCGGTTAGTGCCAAATAGGTATCCGTGGGTGCCAACCATGAGAGCTCGATCCCATCCGTTCGATTCCCTTGGCCCATGTACAACGCTAACGTTGGGGGAATATCAATTTGGGGTAAATCATGGGCATGCCGTCGCCCTAAATACCCCCAATCCGCAAAAAAGCGACCTCCGCGTATGGATAGGTTATAGGGTAAGGAAGTTGTCTGTATGGCCGCCTCTTCGATCTCGAAGAACGCTTTTCCAAATTCTTCTGATCCGCGAGCATTCACCCCTTCGGCATGCCCTGCGGCAATGATGTAGGCTCTGGCAAATGGATCGATATCCGCCGCTGCGAATAATTCAATCGTGCGAAGTGCAGAAGAAAAACCAGCAGGGAGTTTGGTCCCGACTTGTCCTCCTGCATCGTCTCCATCACCATCCACAAACCGCATGCGACGTTGGGTATAGCCCCCAATCGTTTCGATCACAAACCCCAATGCCGGGTTAAAACGATTGAGAATTTGCTGTCGGCGGAGAATACCCTTTTCTCTTGGCGTTTCACCAATGTCCAGAACTGGCGGTACGGCAATTGGCATACCTCCTGTGCGATTGTATAAATCCTTGGGTTCAGCAGAAGACTTCGCTCCTGGAAATCTACTCTCCACTGAGGGGTTCTCTACCGAGGGGCCATATACGGAAGTTTCAGCTTCAGCGTTAGGATCTTGAACAGGTCGTGTGCCCATCGGCATACCCCCTGTGCGATCAAGTAAATCTTTGGGCTTTGAAGATGACTTGGCCCCTGGATATCGATTCTCTAACGAAGTCCCTTGTGAGGAATTTTCAGATGTATCTTGGGACGCGGCAGCCGCCAAGCGTATATCCTGAGATAATTGCATTCGATGAATTTCATCTCTATGTCCATGTAGTCCCTTGGAATTCTCGTATATACTTGCAGCCCATATTTCTGTTGAAACAAAGGATAGTATAGAAGTAAAGGATAGACAGAGCACCCCAACCCCTAAAACTAGGGGAGAAGTCTTTATTGCACGAAACATAGTTCTTCCTCCAAATTTTCTTAAATTTTTCCCTTTTGAAGTCTTGGGGGGAACAGGGCCAAAAGGGCACCATTCGCCAACAGGCCAAAAAAGAAAGTAGTAAATAAAAAGTAAGAAAAATTAGGAGAGGGGAGGTGCGCGGGACCCATCAACACGAAGTTTTAAGGAGGATACCCATTCGTGATGATGATGGAAGGAAAAATTTTTGAGTTCACAAGTGAAACCTGATCGGTAACAATCCTGAACGTAGGACCCTCCAGTGTGGTGCTCAACCCAGGTACAGAGGTCATCTTCGGCATGTTCATGCCCATCATGATCAATTTCAGAAAACACATGATGAACTTCAAGAGCTAACCCAAAAGGGACAGAGAATAGAAGTACTCCACTGAGCAGGAGCAGAAATAAAAAGGTGAGTCGAAGTCGGAACGAGCTTGTATCAGTCATAGCCTTCATTTGTGGGTGTAACATTCCCAGGCGTAATCTAACAACCAGAAAAAATTGAGTCAATTAAAATTGCAAATAATTTGCAATATTTTGTTTTTCTTTCATATCAATGGGGAGTTCTAGTCTTATAGAGCGAATCACATAATCCAGAGGCAGGATTCACTAACACAAAAATTCTTAAAAATATTTTGGATTGGCGCAGAAAATTTCTTAAATATTGTTTTCTTTGAGGCAAACCTTTGAGTTTTTTATGCATGTCTTGAGGCGCTTGTGTGTTAGATCATCATTCACATTCCTTCAGAAAGAAGTTGAAATGATGTTGCAGGATACCATGGTGTTTGCGTAAGTGGCGCGTAGCCTGATTCCAAAAGTTTTTGATCCCATGAGATAGCGTTTTAGCCTTTGACAAAACTCTTGGAAGGATTAATCCGAAAATGGCAAAACGTGTCCACATCCAACGCATATATAGTCAGCAAGGCATCACTATAGACACTACTGTCAGTGACAAACCTCTTTGCCATCATGATCAACATGAGGGTTTGACGCCTGGCATTTGGAATGATCTGAGTGTGCGCCCTCCCTCTTCGTTAAAGGAGACTAAAGCCCGATACTTTGCCAGCGAGCACGCGCCCTCGGTTGCTTTTGCGATGTCCGCCGCAAAAACATTCGTCAACGTCGATGGGCACGACAAACGGGGAACTAACAGCCAAATGAGGGACAATGATTTGCCGCAGGCGATCGTAGAAGACACGGACAGCATTGCGATAAATGCTCATTAACTCGGCTGCTATACAAGCAGTTGTGCCGGCCACGAAATGGTCGAGCAGTCAATTGCCCGGAGAAGGCCTGAGTTTGGAATACTTGATGTACACACGGCTGCATAGAAAATCTCAAGCTTCTGAGTCAGCTCCAAATGTTTACTAGCCCCAGCATTTTTGCCGGCAACTAGCTTAGTCGTAAATCCTATCGATTTGGTTAAAGTTTTTGCTGAGAACTAATTTTAAGGTTGCAAGTATCGTCTACTATTGGGAGCACTGTTATAAAACACGACAAAGTTTTCTTCCAGTATTTGTCATGGTTAGACCATCCTACGTGGTGCTACATTATCTAATATGAAACAACGAATGACCTTATAAGCATTGATGAATTTGTGGTATGGCATTTTATATTGTTGATTAGTATGGCAATGTGAGGTCCCCTTTTGGAGCAGGATGTCATCAAGATAGGAGAACTTTCTCATTACGCAGATTCCCTGCACTCCTGATTGGTAATTTATGCTTACTCTCGGTTTTAATTTTGTACTCCTTAAAAGAAGGAAATCTATTCCCGGCTTCACTCCCAGTTCGATCCAGGTTTTGGTCCCAGTGCCAGATCTATCTCAAGTACACTTAATCACAATCAGAATGTTTAAAAGTCAAATCTTGATCGGTGATTGTGCACTCTATCTCATTTGATTATTTTGTATCTCATGTTAGTGGGATAGGATTCACCGTCTGACTGCTTTTTTCAAAAATTTTACATCTAAAATCTTTCCTTGACAGTCTCTCAAGGCAGTATGGTAATACTACCTGTTCGCTTAACAAAAAGGGGGCATTATGCGATTTTTTATGTATGCCGACAATCTCAATCCTACGCAATTGAAACGGCGTGCCCCAGAACACCAGTTCTTATTCAACGCCTATGTTCCGGATCACACCATCACCTTCGGGCGATGGTCAAATCAATGGCGGTGCGGGCTCGCCACGATTACACCCTCTGCCGGTGAACGCGTCTGGGGGTCCGTGTTTGAATTAACTCCCGAAGATGTCCAGGGATTGGACAAATTCGAAGGGGATCTCCCAGAAGAAGCTTTTCGCCACGTAGAAATTCATGTCTTTACAGAAAATGACCAAAAGGAATTTGTCACGACCCATATCGGACAAGCCATTGGAAAATTCAAAGCGAAAGACCATTATTTGGACTGGGTCATGACGGGCGTCCGACATTGGAAATTGCCAAACGAATGCAGTGATATGTGGGACCTCTTCCGTTCTCGCTAACATCACAATATACAGACAGACTCTTCTCTATACCTTCAATACCATTCACAACAAGGAGGCTCCATGCCAAAACCAAAATATCACATACTTGTTTGTACAAATGCCCGTCCTCCCGGGCATCCAAAACCGTCTTGTGGCGCAGCCGGTGCACAAAATTTACTCATGGCCTTAAATATGGGACTCATTGAACGAGGAATGGAACCCGGAGAGGTTCTCGTGACGGGAACGACTTGCCTAGGACCATGCGAACAAGGGCCCAATGTGGTGGTGTATCCAACTGGGACCTGGTATTCACAAGTCAAGGATGAAGATGTTGCGGTGATCTTAGACGAACATATTAAAAAAGGAGAGCCTGCAGCTCAACTCAACCCTGACTCGGTGTGGTCATAACGTTCTCCCACATAAGAGCACATCACTATGGATGATCATCACCAGCACACTGACTGTGCGCAACCATCGCATGTTTCCCATAAGGCCCATGCTACTCTCTCCCTTTCCTGTGTTGTCGTTACTTGCAGTGATACCCGGACTAAAGAGACCGACACGAGTGGAAAGTTGATTTGTCATTTACTCAAAGAACAAGGCCACTCGATTAGCGAATACCATCTCATCAAAGATGAACCAGCAGAGATCTCTCAGCTTCTGCAACAAGCCGCTCAGCAGACCGATAAACAGGTAATTATCATTAATGGGGGCACCGGCATTTCACGGCGTGATTCAACCTTTGAAGCTGTGAATGGTTTTCTACAAAAACACTTGGACGGCTTTGGAGAGTTATTCCGACACTTAAGCTATAAGGACATCGGATCGCCTGCCATGCTCAGCCGAGCAGTAGCCGGCATCCATGGGCATTTAGTCATTTTTTCTATTCCAGGCTCACAAGGTGCAGTTCGCCTGGCCATGGAGCAGTTGATTCTTCCTGAAATAGGTCACATAGTTGGAGAACTGGCGAAATAGGAGCATTGAATTCTCACAACTACTTAATACACCATCTTGCCTTCTGCCACCATCACCACCTGCCCGCCCACTTTGATTTGCTGAATCATGTCATCATCTGAAAAGACTTGGACCAGAATCCGAGAAGGGCGATCCATTTCATAGCCCTGTTCAATCACCACTTCTGTTGTCGGTCCCACTTCTACAACCCCATTTTTCACTAAATAGGCGCCTAACGCACCACTCGCACTACCGGTAGCAGGATCTTCAGGGATTCCAATAGGATCTGCGAACATGCGGGTATGCACCGAGGCATTTTCTTCAACGGTCATCGTCGTAAAGACCATGATGCCATTTGAGCCTAAACGAGCACAGACTTCTTGAATAGCCGAATGATTCACTTGCATGGACCTGATCCCAGTAAGGGTGCGAATCGGCACAATCAACACGGGCAAACCTGTCGAAACCACTTCAACAGGAAAGGGAGAGTCAGCAATCAACGATTTGTGGATCCCAAGGACCTTGGCTAATTCGTAAACGATCGCAACATCGCTGACAACTTCCAGAAACTCTGGCGCCGGTTGGGACATCGCTACTTGTTCAATCTTGCCTTTCAGAACAATGAGCTCAAGCGGGAATACCCCCAAATGGCATTCATAGAATACATGGGTCACAGGTTCCTGCAGCTCTAACCGTTTCAATGATCCTAATACAAAAAACGTCCCTAACACAGGATGTCCAGCAAAGGGAATTTCTTGTGAAGGGGTAAAAATGCGAATTTTTGCGGCAGCCTTGGGATCTTTCGATGGCAAAACAAACACCGTCTCCGAAAGATTCATCTCTCTGGCAATCTGTTGAAATTCTCGTTCAGTAAGGTCGCCAGCATCCGGAAAGACCGCAAGAGGATTTCCACCAAACGGTTCATTCGTAAAGACATCTGCCTGGTAAAATTGAAGACACTTTCGAGAAGGATCCATCGGAATACCCGTCAGATGAAAAAACCTTACAAAAACACTTTGCTGCTCGTTCTAGGTACTCATCCGAGAAAACATTCTGTTATCAAGCTGTCAAAGGAAAGGCTTCATAGGAACGTGTGAGAGGATTTCGGACATAATCTTCCACATAATTTTTTAACGAGCCATTTCGATACAAACGATTATTCGCAAATTTGGTGTCGATTTTTCGCAGCATTCGTACTTTGACGCCAGTCATTTTCACAAACTCATCGACATGCACGCCAGCAATATCTCGTCCTTGCCCTCTTCCAGACTCTAACACGCATTGGGGAAGATAAAGAATTTTTTGGTTAGTCAACCGCGCGGCAATATCATTCAAGGTTAAGAGGCCTGCGCAGTCTGAATCTCCACCCAACGTGGCATTCGGAACATGCAAAAATTTGGCTCGGTTCTTTCGAAACATGGTCAAAACTTTATACACACTTCCTGCTGTCACGACTGAATCTCGTTTTTCCAATTCCAAAGAATCAAACAGACTGACAATTCTTCGCCTGTTCAAAAAGGCCGTGACATAGGCTTCAGTATGGATCGTGGTTGAATTCGGCAGACCCGCATCATAGATTTTTTCTGCTTCAACAGGCAGATACCGTCGTCCTTGCCGCATGAGAGTCTTGGTGGAGTCCTTGATACCACCTACGGGCGTTAAACAACCCATCCATAACACGCATTGTTGATTAATTCCTGAAATGGTTTTGGCATCTTCTGACATCGTATGTTGATCGAACGCGTAAAAATTAGCTGCGGAAACGGCAGGCCCATCTAATACTTTCATTAAATGTTTTACCGAGGGAGCATGCGGCATCATTTTTTGTCTATATTCTCCAAGGGTAATAACTGACAACTCGAAATTTATGCGGCCGGGATATTGCTCTACCAAGCGATGAATTTTTGGAACATGAACAAATCCGACAGTAAAGAACTGAACGTTCTTATCCGTATATTTCAAAAAATCTTCCAGCCATTCCATGGCCTTGGGATGTAGGAAGAGATCCGTCCATTCCATGAACTCATTCCCACCCAAGCACCAAAACTGCAACGGATCTGTTGGGAGAGAATTGATGTAATTCAACATAAACTCCCAATCCTCTTGTGTCGTTTTTGGTGGATCTAACGTTTCCCGATAGGAATGATCTAATTCGTAGCAAAATTCACATTGGACTGGACATTTCTTTCCCAAACTCAACGGAATCTTCCCACCATCCATCTCCCGTTTCAAAACATCACGGTAGTTCTGAGCAGCAAATAGCTTTGGGGGCTCTAAAGTGGGAAGTTCACGAGACATGGCAAGCCTAAAAATTTCCCCTCTTTTAAGATCATGTTCCCAAACAGATTGACATGATCCCTAAACCTTTGAAAAAATTGAACCGTCTTGCCGATTAAACTTGAAAAGATACAATCCCTGTGACTGACCACAATCTATCATCAACTCCAGAGCTCGAAGAAGCAATCAATCTCTTGAATCTCACGATACCATTTTCAAAAGAGGTGTTGACGCAACAATATGAAAAAGCCCAAAGGACATGGCATCCATCACGATATGCAGGCCTCACCAATAATCCAGGGAAATACATGGAAATGTATAAAAAAGGAGAGGCCAAAACAAAAGAGATACATGCCGCCTACCAACTCCTGTTGACCCATCTAGACACTCAGCAAAAATCCTAGCCTCAGAACTTCTTCAGATATCCCACACTGCTCTGAGACTAGACCAGTTATCTCTCTCGGCAAACAATCTAAGGTGCCGCGTGACTCACAACTCGTGACATTCCTGATTCCCCAGACCCATCCTTCTCTGCTGGCCCATGCGCAACCGGCCAAGTGACCAGTCCTTGAACGCCGTCCGTTCGTGGTTCTTCTTGTCCCGCTTTTAAGGCATAAATTTGGGGGAGATAGTTGCTGCCATATTTTGAAATATACAGAAAGACATGTTCTCGGGCATTCACCCGCACCGCCCACGGCTCAAAATCTTTTTGATAAAATTCCTCTGCCATCTTCATGGCATCTAAACAGGTCAACCCACCTGGCTCATTCAAGGTATAGTAGTAATCCAGCGGCATATCATACTCGCCTTGCTTATGGATCGTGATACCAAATTTTTCAGGATTTCGCACCATCGGGGTATGCCGATATGCTACAAAGTAAAAGAGCTCGACTGAGTGAATATATCGCTTGTTATCTATGAGAAATTGACGAGTTTCTTCGGCCTCATCTTGTGTTTCGCCAGGGAAACCATAGAAAGCCATCACATGATTCCAAATACCCGCTTTGGCGGCTTCCCGCAAATTGTTCTCAATCACCGATTTCTTAGCATGTTTATCCATGAGTTCCAAGACGCGCTCATTGGCTGATTCCATTCCATAATAGAGCGTGCAGCAACCCGCTTGGACAGCCTGCTTCCATATCTCAGGATCTTGCAACGTTTCCTCGAACCGAATGAGTGTTGTCCATTTAATCTTCACTTCTTCTTGAATCAACAATTGCGTAACTTTTTTCAACAAGGCAGGCGGATAGGATTCATCCGAAAACAGAAAATGTTTCGCATCGTACTTTTCTTTCAACGCTTTAATTTCTCGTACCACATCCTGTGCTGGTTTCCCACGATACTGGTCGAAATAACCTTGGCCGTGGTCACAAAACGTACAACGGCCCCAATAGCAGCCTCTCGTTGCCAGATAGGGCAAAATCCGTTCTGGCACAAAATACATATCCAATGGTAACCCATCAAAATCTGGCAGAGGCAACGCCGTGGTTTTTTCAGTATAAATTTCTGTATTGACGATGACTTGTCCATCCCGTTGCCACATGAGGTTAGGCACCTGCTCCCAGTCCCGCTCCCCTGCTAACGCTTCTAACAGCCAGACCAACGCATGTTCGCCTTCATAGAGAATGGCGGTATCAAAAACATTTGTGAAAAATTTATCTTGTTTAGGAAGATCTTCTTGCAATCGCGTAATGACATTGCCCCCAACCGTAACATGAATATTGGGGAACTCTGCCTTAATCATCTTGCAAAAGGTCATGCCAGCCAACAATTGCATTTGCGTCCCAATAGAGATACCCACTACCTCTGGTTGTGATTTTTGAATAGCTGGGAGTACTAATTGACGACAAACATCCCTATAGATATTTACTTGTTCATCTTCCAAACTCGATAATACCTCGGAGGACACACCGGAACGATATCCTAAGTTACTTTCCATGGGATAAAAGACGAGAGAGGCTGGGAAATACGCTGCAGAAATATATTGCATCACATCACGAAAAGTATTCAGAGCGCATTCTAGTTTTTCCGCTTCATAAAACCCTTCGCCACGGACGATGACTTTGGCTTCTTCAGCCTGCTCAGCCAAATCCATGACATTAATGTGATCTTGAGCACGCAAGCAGGACAACTGATCCCGTTCCACATCAGATAATTGCTGGCGAGCTTCTCTCCCTTCCAACTCTCTGCGCTGCTGATCCATGCGCATTTTCACCCAAATCAAAAAGGTATCGGTGAAAAAAAGATCATACATTTCAATGTTAATATCTTTTTGAATAACTTCATGGCCATAAGAACGGAGGACAGAGGTGAGGCTGGGAAGCGCGAGGTAAGGTGCCGTCGGCACCCATTCCGGCGGAAACAGCAGCATCGTTTTAAATGTCCGCCTCAACTTGGTAGTCGATGCCAATCCGTCGATGTCAATGAGAGATTCAGGCATGGTCATCCCTTCCTAAGAAATTAAACCGACGCGAGATTTGAGGAAGGGTCTTGTAAGTGTAATTGGAATTGTAAATTGGGTAATTTATTGGAGCCAAAATGCGAAACATAGAGGAAGACATATTCACGAACAAAAATTTTCAAATCCCAGCCGGCATAATGATTTTGTTCGAATTCCTCAAAAACACGTTCAGCATCTTCGATACTCAACCCATTTTTCACGGTAAAATAATAATCCATAGCCAAATCCCATTCGGGATTTTTATAGAAAGTGATGCCAAATTTTTCCGGATTTTTAGCCACCGGTGTATGCCGACTTAAATCAAATGTTCCAAATCCAATGGAATGCACATGTTCCCGATTATCTTCCAAAAATTGGGTCGAAAACTTTGCATCTTCGTAGGTTTCACCAGGGAATCCAAAAAACCCCATGACATGATTCCACACACCATGGCGCGAAGACAGTTCCAGGCTGCGTTGAATAATATCTGTAGTCGTGGCCTTATCCATTAATTGCAAAACCCGCTCGCTCCCCGACTCATAGCCCATATGTAAATATTTACATCCCGAATCTTCTGCGTCTTGCCAGACTTGGTCATCTAAAAGACTTTTTTCAAAACGAATATGCGTGGTCCATGCAATGTCCAACTTCGCCTCTACTAGTTTTCTGGTAATTTTACGGAATAGGGCCGGTGGATAGGATTCATCAGTAAAATGAAAGTGACGAGCCTGGTATTTTTTCTTCAGCAACGTCAATTCATCAAGAATTTGCCAATCTTTTTTGGTGCGGTACCCAGCCGTATAGCCTTCTCCGTGATCACAAAACTCACATCGCCCCCAATAACAACCCCGTGTCGCGAGATACGGCAAGATAGGTTCCGGCACAAAATATTTTTCTAGCGGCAACCCGTCAAAATCTGGTGGGGGCAACGCGCCCATATTTTCCGCGAAGGTTTCAGTATTGACATGAATACCCTCTGCATCCTTAAAAATGAGATTGGGTACATGCGAGAGTTCCATCTTATTGGCAATCGCTTCGACCAATCGCAACAAAGCCGTTTCACCCTCGTACACAATGGCACTATCAAACAACGCAAATAATTTAGGGATACTTGGCAACACATCGCGAAATCGTGTGACGGTATTTCCACCAATAGTGACATGAATGTTGGGGAAGTGTTCTTTTATCAGCGCACAAAACGTCATAGAAGAAAATAGTTGTTGCCGGAGAACAATAGAGAGACCAATCACATCCGGTTGCTCCGCAAGAATCGCAGGTTTTAGAATATGCTCAAACACATCACGATAGACATTCACTTGTCTATCATTTACGGCGTCTACGACCTCAGTGGACATAAAAAGCTTATACGATAAGTCTGTTTCCATCGGCGGCATACAAATTCTCGCAGGGGCATACACCAAAGAAATTGTAGCGGTCACTTCCCGAAACACAGTAATGGCCCACTCCAATTTCTCGCTGTCATAAAACTCCGGTGTCCGCACAATACGTTTGGCCTCTTCCGCTTTTTCAATGAGTTCTGCAATTCGGCTACGGGTACAGTCACACAATGCCAGCTGCAGTTCCACTTCAGCATCGGTTAAGTCCCGATCTCTGGCAACTTTTTTCAAGCGATCTAATTGTTGCGGAACCTTTTTCAGTACCCGTTTCAGAAAATCCCCGCTAAAATACCAATCATACATTTCTAAATTGACATCTTTTTGAACCACCTCATGCCCAGCCGCCCGCAGAAAAGCCGTTAATGTCGGAAGACTCAAGTAGGGCTCTGAAGGGTACCAATCGGGAGGAAACACCAACATCACTTTGGCTGATTTTCCAGGACTGCTAATATTCCCTGCAAGGGTAGACTGACTACGAAGAGGACTTATTAGACCGCCTTTGTCGTAATTAATTCTCATCTATAATTCCTAGGTAAAAATATGAGTTATTTCTTATTGGGAAATGTCCGAGAAAGCCAACGACTAATCAAATGGTCCTGAGAGAAAATAACTCTTTGATTTTTCAATATTTTTTAACGATTCAATTGCCCATTCTAAGTCCACCAAAAATGGATGGTCAAGGGCATCACCAAAATTGCAGCCACAAATAACCATGACTCAAAATTGACCGAAATGGAACAACAGATTATGATTCATAATCACATGTTAAATAGTCCCGCCTAAAAAGCAGACTCCGTCACCCACAACTAGCCGGCTTCCTTTTTCACCCCCAAAAGGATGCGTATGAGGTATTGACCATGAATACGATGACTGTGCCAAATTCGAGAAATTGGATGTCTTACTTGATGGATTCGCTCGTCAACGCTGGAGCCCTCCCAACTGCAGAAGCCTTGGGATACCTGACGGATAACCTAATTGGCGAACCACCGAATACCAATTTACACCATTCGAAATCCCCCTACGAAGCCATTCAACAGTTCTTACATCGTGTCTATGGACCTATCGTAGAGGCAGCCTCACGAACGGTAGAAGTTCCTCCTCCAGCCATGATTCATATGTTTACCGACATCAGCCTCATGGGCAAATCAGCTGTCTTGGTCGTCTACTATCCCGGGCACAACCAACCCCACCAATTGCTCCTACTCGATACCGTCCCAGCCTGGGACTTAGTCTTTGAGACAACTAACGCATTTAATGTATGGGCCGAAGAACGTTTTGGGTGGATTGTGTCAGCCCTTCAATCAGCGAGTTATCAAAGCCAACCAACTAAAGCCGAACGGGAGGACGACCTTCAACCTGTTTTAGTGGAAACCTAACCAGAAACCCTGCTATGGTGGGAAACCATGCCAATTAACGTCCTACCGAAAGGTACCCCCCGGGGTCGCGGCCCAGAGCCAACACAAGCGGCCAGTGAAAAACAGAAAGAAAAACTGCACGAAGGGGATAATCAATTAAAAGAAGCCGATCTGGCCGATCAAGAAGCCCAAGCGCTCTGGGAATCACAAGAAGTTGGCCACACCAGTTGGTCCGGTCAAGGCGGCGACCGCTACTCCGACCCCAACTAGTGTACAGAAATTTAAAATAAAAAGGGGTCAGACTCGATTAAATTGTCTCTACTCCTATGTCAACTTCCACAACGTTTGCGCCATGCCAGCTAATTCCCAAAACAAGACATTGGAGAAACTGAACCTTGACTCTGAACACCAGGCATGTACACTTATGATTCTCCAAGAACTCATACATACTAAAATCACGAGCTTAAAAACGGCCCTCCAACGATTAAGGGAAGCACTGTCCGCCCCGGAGACAGACCTAAACCGGGACGCGGCGATTCAACGTTTTGAATTTTGTTTTGAACTGGCCTGGAAAGCTATCCAAGAAAAAGCTCGAGCAGAGGGGCTAGACTGCTATTCTCCAAAAAGTTGCCTCAAGCTTGGCTTCAAAAATCGGTGGGTACAAGAAGAAAAGCCATGGTTAGTGATGTTGGAGGACCAGAACCGTACCAGCCATACCTATGACGAAGTGCTAGCCGCCGCCGTCTACTCACGCTTACCCAACTATCTTCCGCTCTTTCAATCTCTCATCAAACATCTAGAGTAAAACATCCAATCTCCCTGACCAAGAAACTCAATTCCTTTCTGAATCGTAAAACCTCGCCACCGGTCTTCTCAAGGAGACGATCGCTACTCCAACCCAAACTAAGTACTCAAATCCTGGTTTTCACTTTAGAGAAGTTTCATCCAACTTTTTCAGAAACCTGAGATCTCATAATTCTAGCCGAATCGCTCCTTCAACAATAGACGGCACACACTCACCTACCTCTGCTCCTTCTTCCAAATCCCGGATTTCTCCTCAACTCAACTGATTGGAATCAATCATCCAAAATACCTACAAACTGTTATGAAATTCTTGAAACTTTTATGATTGCCCCCAACAACTAAGGCAAGAACTTTATCACGGCAAGGGAATTGAATGAAGAATGTTATCTAAAAATAACCAGAGACATTAAAAGAAAAGTCTTGACTTTGATTCAGTCTTGGTCAAATGACACCGATACACCAAGGAATGGGTGAGCTGTTTCTCTCAACCGCAGGAGAGTTGAGTGCGTAAACTTTACATTATCCACTTGCTTTTCTTCTGGTTTTTTACACTCGGAATGGGGCTTGATCTTTTTAGCGATTCTGATTCAGATACAAGACATATGCCGTTGTTTGTAAACCATAGAATCCTCGAAGAAAGTAAATGGTTTGATACGGTTAAACCCTATTGCAATTCAATTGAATATGAGTTCGCTTTCAAATTGAGCCCTCCACCGAAAGACGATATCAGTCAGGCATATGCTGCAGCTTGCTATACCCTGGCTGGAGAAAAGAGAAAAGCCGAAGAAAAGATTAATTCTTTTCCTCCTAAAAAACGGCCTTGGGCCTCAGGTCTTGTGTATAGAGTCACTGAGCATGTCACAGATATGAAAAAGAAGGAGTCCGACACACCCTAAGCAACTGAAATCTCGTCGTTCAATCAGAATCCTTCAATATGAGAATGACTAGGCAGACTGTGTGTAACAGAAAATCAATATGACAAATCAACAATCTTTTTTAGCAGTTGGCTCAATCCTTAGAGACCGCTATTCCATTGACGCTGAAATTGGCAGAGGAGGGTATTCTGTTGTCTATAAAGCACAGGATATGAAATTGGATACAACAGTGGCGATCAAGTTGATGGTTCCCCCGCCAGTTGCCGCTATTTCAGCTAAAGAACGATTGCGAAGAGAGGTAGTTGCCCTTCAAAAACTCCACCACCCTAGTATTCTACGAATCTATGACCTCTATGAAGAAGGCCCATGGTCATTCATCATTATGGATTATATCGAGGGTAACAACTTGGAAGAGCATGTTTCCAAATATGGTCGGCTGACGGAAAAAGATGCAAAGAGAATTGGTCAGCAAATCGCTGAAGGCTTGGCTCTTGCACACCAAGCCAATATTCTTCATCGTGACGTGAAGCCTCAAAACATCATGCTCACTCATGGGTATCGGGCCATCTTAACGGATTTTGGATCTGCCAAAATCGAAGGACTTTCAACCGTTACCGCCACGGGGGCGTTTGTGGGTACCTTAGATTATTTAGCTCCGGAAGTTTTTAATGGCGCTCGTGCTGATGGCCGTTCTGACGTCTTTTCTCTTGGAATGAGTTTGTATTTTGCATTGGTCGGCAACCTACCAAAAAGTGAATCGAAACACTTACCCCCGATTCCTCGGGAAGAAGGGTTTCATCCTAGCCTATCAGGGATCTCAATTTCTTCGGAATTCGATCAATTTGTGGCCCGTGCCACAATGGCCGAGCCGAGTCGTCGCTTCCATACCATCGAGGAGGTGGTAAAAACCATAGCTGGAGAGTCTTTGCCTCCAACGCAAACACCCCATTCCCAATTAAGCTTTTGCTTGCGGTGTGGCGGCCAGGATCTTTTAGACTTAACTGTATGCCCCTTGTGTCGCAGTCAAACGGGAAATGAAGACACATGCATTTTCATCGAAGAGGACCTTGGGGAAGACTCAAAAAACCATGTGCGTAAAATTTTAAAACAAATCACAGGACTCCATCACTTCTCTACCCCCCTAACGGATACTATTAAAGGAACAAAAACGCTACTGCGTGTGACAAAAGACGCTGCACCTGGAATGGTAGCGAAACTCCGCAGCAAACAAATTCCCGTTTATTCCATCCCGCTTAAAAATTCTTTTTCGAAAGTCCCCTTTTTACTTCGAGTGATTCTATTGGCAAACTTTTCCATAGGATTGTGGGCAAGCATTAAGTTTTCACTTGGAATACTTCTTCCCTATTGGTTTCTCTATATGACAACAAAAAACACTATTTTTACGCCTTTAATTCGACCTAAAGTGAGAGCCCTTAACTTACCTTCTGACTTAGAGGCTTCCGTATTCAAAACGTTAGCTCTCCTCCCAGCCGGTCCAACCAGAGATCTGTTTGCCGAGATTGCACGCTCAGGTTCCAGTCTTTACGAAGTGGTAAAAAAGCAATCATTCGACCCTCTCATGAGACAGAAACTTTATTCCTCCGTAAGCTTATCTGGCGAAGTGGCAATATCAATATCTCAATTAGATCAAAGCGTCATCATGCTTTCGAAACAGGCAGGCGCCCATAGATCGCAAGAATCCATAACGAAGATGATAGGGAAGGCGGAAGCACATCGAGACAAGTTAGTACAAAAATTACTGAAACTCTTATCAACTATCGCTACGATAAATATCAATCAAGATAGCCATTGTGATTCCGCAATAAATGAACTGGAGTGCATCACAAGAGAATTAGAAGAAGATAGCAAAATTCAGTTAGAGGCAGAGAAAGAAGTTAGAGAATACTTAGAATTGGGAACAACAAAGGAGGAATCATTATGCGAAGTGTAGCTCAAAGATTATTGAATGTGGTGAAAGGAAAGAGTCATGCAGTTTTGGATAAAATGGAAAAACCAGAAGAACAACTGGTTGTCTTTATTGAAGACCTTAATAATTCTGTAATGAAATTACAGAAAGGTGTTACAGCAGCCATAGCTGATGAAAAAAAATTAAAGCTTCAGCTCGATCAAACTATAGAAACAACGAAAGAATGGGAACGAAAAGCCATCTTCGCCCTAAAAGATAACGACGAAGATCTTGCTCGAGAAGCCCTATTAAGAAAAGAAACCGCCGAATCCCAAGCTACAACTCTACACAAGGATTGGATGGCTCAAAAGGAGGCAGCAGAAAAACTAAAAATTAGCTTAAGACAGGCTAAGAGTCGTGTTGATGAAGCAAAAAGAAATTACACCTTACTTGTCGCAAAGTATCAATCTGCTAAAACCAAGAAAAAAATGGCTGAAACATTCTCTTCACTGAATGAGGAATCTCCACTTCAATTAATGGATGAACTCAATGAAAAAATCTTGCAGCTTGAAGCAGAAACTGATGCAAACATGGAGATCATGGGGAACGGAATCGATGGGGACCTGGAAGAAAAATTCACTCAATTAGAAAATGCTCATCGTGGAGATAAGGCATTAGCAGAACTGAAAGCCAAACTTGCGACCTCCATCAAGGATGA
Source organism: Nitrospirales bacterium (assembly GCA_965223685.1). Classification (GTDB taxonomy): domain Bacteria; phylum Nitrospirota; class Nitrospiria; order Nitrospirales; family UBA8639; genus Nitrospira_E. Next base: position 1,522,727 of record CBDCXG010000003.1, on the reverse strand, counting down.
AGGGAACACAAAATAAAGAACCCCCTAGCAAGCTAACGGGGAATTTTCAAGTTAATACACAGTCAAAGATAAAGAGCCCTAGAAAATTAAAGCGTTATTATAGAAAAAAATAGGTCCTCGCTGCCTGACAGTTACCGAACTCACTGTCTGTTAGATGAAGTCTTGACTGATACATTTGATATCCTAGACGACGTCAACAAAGAACGGAGATCTCACTTCTTCACAGATTATTGGGGAAAAGAGAACAGCTGGGATTTGAATATACCATTCAAACTCATACCATTACCTTTTTATTTATCTCAACGAAACAATTGAGAATTTTACCCTTATGACTTCTTCTTCAAATGAGAAGATATCTTCCCTCCAGATTAAAAAAAGTTTCCATGAAACATTTCAATTCCTTTTCACTCAACCATCCCACTTCTGGATAGGATGCGGGTCTTTCATCGCTATTCTCACTTCATTCAGTATACTCGAAAATTATGCCGAACAGCTTCAGGAACTTCATCAGATTAACAAAAAATTGATTATTATTTTCCCTTCATTCTTGTGGCTCATAAAAATACTCTTATTTTGCCGTCTAGCGATTGTCTGTCATCGAATTATTATCTTGAGGGAGACAATTGAACACTGGCTTGATTTTTACTATTGGAGTACCAGAGAAAAAGAATTTACGATTCGGGCAACCTTACTATACATAGCCCTAAATATCGTAGCCGCCATTCAGCCAGCATTCCCAATATTAGGACTAGTTTCTATCATGAAGTTGCTAAATCTTGATGCTTTGGTCATTCATGATGTAGACAATTATCATTTTCGAATCATTGGTTCCTATATCTATTTACTCTCTATTTATCCAGTTTGTCGTATTAGCTTAATACTTCCGAGCCTTGCTGCTGATGATAGCCTATCAACTTCATGGACATGGGACCTTTCACAAGGAAATGGTTGGCGCCTTACCCACTTAACAGGAATCATTCCTTGTATCTTTTTCTTATGCGATCATCCCAAAAACAATATCTGGGGGATGTTCCCCTCCTTGCCATTAATTATTCAGTTTTTCATTGAAAATACATGGATAGTATTCTTGGGAATATTCCATTTTGCCATACTCTCCATAACCTACCAAGCGTTGATCTCTCACGAGAGATCACGCAATCTTCCAACCTCGTCGTCTATGACTTTACACACTAAATGGCCATAGAACGGGGACAGGGCGCTTCATTAACAATGCCTATAAAAAGTATCCCATACTACGTATTTTAATTTTTCCAAAAAATTTCTTAGGCAGTACTTGGATCATACCCGAGGTTTGGGGAAAGCCAGCGTTCTGCTGTTGAAACGTCCATGTTTTTCCGTTTGGCGTAGTCCTGAATTTGATCCTGTTTTAATTTCCCCACCGAAAAGTATTTGGCTTGGGGATGGGCGAAATAGAAACCACTCACTGCCGCGGCTGGGTACATAGCATAGGATTCCGTCAGTTTTATGCCAATATTTTTTTCGACTTCCAGCAATTCGAACAAATATTGCTTCTCGGTATGGTCTGGACAAGCAGGGTAACCTGGCGCGGGACGAATGCCACGATACTTTTCTTGAATGAGCTCTTCATTACTTAATTTTTCATCTTGCCCAAAACCCCATGCTTTTCGCACTTCGCGATGGAGCCATTCTGCAAAAGCTTCAGCTAAACGGTCAGCCAAGGCTTTGGCCATAATGGCATTATAATCATCATGGTCTTTTTCAAACCGCTCACACAGACTCTCTATACCAATGCCTGCTGTGACGGCAAAACCTCCAATATAGTCAGCCTTCCCATCCGATTGCGGGGCAATAAAATCGGCTAACGCGTAATTTGGCTCACCCTGGGGTTTCTCTGTTTGCTGTCGTAACGTATGAAAAACCGATATGGCTTTGGCACGCGTCTCATTCTCATAAATGGTGATGTCATCTCCCTGGCTATGAGCTGGAAACAATCCATAGACACCTTTTGCGGTGAGCAGTTTCTTGTCAAGAATTTCTGTCAAAAGTTTTTGTGCATCATCAAAGAGTTCTTTGGCTTTTGGCCCAACAACCGGGTCTTCAAATATTTTTGGATATTTCCCCCGTAACTCCCAGGCATGAAATAATGGCGACCAGTCGATGACTGGCACCAAGGTCTCTACTGACACATCCTCAAGAACTTTCGTACCAAGAAAACTTGGCTTGGCCAAATCGCTTGTTTCCCAATTAATAGGAACCCGATTCTTTCTAGCATCCTCAAGGGAAATTAGTTTTTTCGCTGAGGTTTTTGACTCATACGCTTCCCGAGTTTTCTGTTGTTTTTCTTGAATATCTTTCACAAAAGCAGTTTTATCATCCGCGCTCATCAACTTACGCACGACATTCACTGCCAGGGACGCATCTAATACATGCACCACCGGACTGGTATAACCCGGAGCAATTTTCACGGCTGTATGCGCTTTGCTGGTTGTGGCTCCGCCAATCAGTAAGGGAACAGAGAATCCTTCTCGCGTCATTTCACGCGCATTGTGGACCATTTCATCTAATGATGGCGTAATCAGCCCGCTCAAGCCAATGATATCCACGTTTTCATCTCGTGCCCGTTGGAGGATTTGGTCGCATGGGATCATCACGCCAAGGTCAATAATTTCATAATTGTTACAGGCCAGGACGACTCCAACGATATTTTTGCCAATATCATGGACATCACCCTTCACGGTCGCGAGCAAGACTTTGCCTTGGCTCTGACTTGCGCCTTTACTTTTTTCTGCTTCCATGTAGGGTAACAAATAGGCCACTGCTTTTTTCATGACGCGAGCGCTTTTCACAACCTGAGGCAAAAACATTTTCCCTGCACCAAAGAGCTCTCCCACAACATTCATGCCATCCATTAACGGCCCTTCAATCACATCCAAAGGCTTAGGGAGTTTCTGGCGGGCTTCCTCAACATCAGTATCAATAAACTCCACGATGCCCTTGATCAACGCATGCGAAAGACGTTCTTCGACGGTTCCTCGACGCCAAGCATCATCTTTCACGACGGTCTTGCCCTGCTGTTTCACCGTTTCGGCAAAGGCCACCAATTCCTCCGTGGCCTCTGGTCGACGGTTGAGCAAGACATCTTCAACTAACGTGAGCAAGTCTTTGGGAATTTCTTCGTATACCCCCAATTGGCCAGCGTTCACAATTCCCATATCTAAACCAGCTTTGATAGCATGATAGAGGAATGCTGAATGCATGGCCTCCCGCACGACATTGTTTCCTCTAAACGAAAAAGAAATATTGCTGACCCCTCCGCTGACCTTACAAAAGGGCAAAGTCTCTTTTATTTGCCTTGTCGCTTCAATGAAATTTACTGCGTAGGCATTGTGTTCTTCCATCCCAGTCGCCACAGTCAAAATATTGGGATCAAAAATAATATCTTCTGGCGGAAAATCTAATTTATCGGTAAGCAATCGATATGCTCTGGTACAAATTTCTACTTTTCGTTCGAGGGTATCGGCTTGACCCGTTTCATCAAACGCCATAATGACCGTCGCAGCCCCATAGCGCTGAATCAGGCGAGCTTGTTCAAGAAATTTTTCCTCTCCTTCTTTCAGGCTGATCGAATTCACAACACCTTTTCCTTGAATGCATTTTAACCCTGCTTCAATCACCGACCATTTAGAGCTATCTATCATGATCGGCACTCGCGCAATATCCGGTTCTGAACCGATCAGATGTAAAAATTCCACCATGGCCTTTTCTGAATCCAGTAGACCCTCGTCCATATTCACATCGATTATTTGTGCACCCCCCTCTACCTGCTGCCGGGCCACAGCTAAAGCCTCTTCTAAATTTCCACCAAGGATGAGCTTGGCAAATTTTGGAGAACCTGTCACATTCGTACGTTCACCAATATTCACGAAATTAGCTTCTGGGCGAATGGACACAGGTTCTAATCCGCTAAGGCGTGTGATCCGTGGCAAATAGGTTTTTTTGTGCGGCGCGCAATCTTTGACACCTTCGGCAATGGCTTGAATATGTTCGGGAGTGCTGCCGCAACAACCACCAACAATATTGACCCAACCCTGGCTCGCAAAATCTCGCAAATCCGCCCCCATCCGCTCTGGGGTTTCATCAAATCCGCCAAACGCGTTCGGTAACCCCGCATTGGGATAACAACTAATGTAGACTGGTGCAACATTGGATAGTTCGGCAATGTAAGGGCGCATTTGTTTTGCCCCTAACGCACAATTAATGCCAACGCTGAGAAGCTTGGCATGAGAGATGGAATTCCAAAAGGCTTCAATAAGCTGACCCGACAAAGTCCGTCCGCTTAGGTCCGTTATGGTGACCGAGGCCATGATCGGAATCTCGCGGTGGATTTCTTCACAATATTGAGAAATGGCAAAAAAAGCCGCTTTAGCATTCAACGTATCAAAGATGGTTTCAACCATGAGCAAATCGACTCCGCCTTCCACCAAACCTCGGACCTGTTCATAATACGCCTGAGATAAATCATCGAATGTGACCGCACGAAATGCTGGGTTATTCACATCCGGAGACATGGAGGCGGTTCGATTGGTAGGACCTAAAGCCCCAGCCACAAAACAGTGTCTCCCCGGTTGCTCCGCCATTACCCTGGCCGTTGCGCGCTTAGCGACTTGCGCTCCTGCCACATTTAACTCATGCGTCAATGATTCCATTTGATAATCAGCCATCGATATGGCATTAGAGTTAAAGGTATTGGTCTCAATGATGTCGGCACCGGCCTGAAGATATTGCACATGAATATCTTCAATAATTTTTGGCTGGGTCAGCACTAACAGATCGTTATTGCCTTTCACGTCACAGCCATGATCGGCATATTGCGTTCCCCGAAAATCAGCTTCTTCTAATTTATGATTTTGAATCATCGTCCCCATCGCGCCATCCAGCACCAGGATCCGATTATTTAAAAGTCCTTCTAACTGATCAATCATGCCCGTTCTCCTATCATGTTCAATAGCTACATATCTTGTTATTCACGTTCAACTTCTCTGTCTCTCGCCAGCAATTGCCTTTCTTGACTTCGAGGAATTTCAACCAATAGGATGAAGTATTGTCTACCTCAATGTAGGTTGTGTGATGCTAAAGCTTCATACTCTTTACCAAAAACCATCCTCAGTCTTCTCGGTTTGCCTCCTTGTTCTCCTACTCTGTACCCCAGTTCTTGAAAGCTCTCCTTCTATCGCCTCGGCCAGCCCCTATTTCGAGGATGGATTCTTAGGGCTCACACAAGAAGAATTACGCACCCAATTAGGTACGCCCATGGCGGTGCGCTCACGAAAAGCTGCATTGCGGGTCTTTAGTTACTATACATTTAAAGATTGGCAGAAATATTTCAAAAACCTAGTATCCCCGGAAAATGGGGAAGATGTGTATACCTACACACGAAATGGTGTTCAGGTTCGATATTCCTTTACTTATATCCCCGACCGTAATGAAGGCAAAGACTTTCCGACATTATATGTGCAACGCTGTGAAATTGAATTTACTCCAGCCGCTCCATTAGATACGATTCAATCTCTCGTCCCTGAATTCTTGCCCCCCTCGGAACACACAGCTCCTGCGTTTCGATCCAATTTATGGGTGTTAGTGTTTAAAGGTCCCCCCTCACCTGAAGCCTCCTTTATCGTGAGCGAGCGTGATAAGGAAAAGTTATCCTGGTCTTTAGCCTACCAAATGTATGCACTTAATGGGATTCCCGCTAATCTTTCCAGCAAGACTCCCATTGATCGATTGGAAATCGGAACCCAAAGTCTCCAACTTGTTCAACACCAACAACGCTTAACTCACGAACCTATCGTGAACCCTTTTTCCACGGAATTTCGACAACAACCCGTAAAGGCTCCACAGAGAAAACCTATTCCCCGTCCTGAATATGAGGATTGAAAAATCATGGTTCAAAAACGGGCTTCATCACACTAGAGAAATCGAAGGTCACGCTCTTCTCCTATGGACAGATACCCTTCTCCCCATTGCTCGTCATCATAAAGATTCCATTCTCCTGTATGACCTTCCGGTTTTAAACGAATTCCCCAATTTCCACCAAAGATAATATAAGCCGTTCCCGCCCCAGAATCATCTACTTTCTGAGCATAGGCCGGACACAGTGGTTGATCAGGATCATCACACCATCCAGTAACTTGACACCATTCCCCCCTTGATAGTCGTTCATACGACTTGATATGCGTCAGAAGTCGAGGTGGCTCAAGTTCGTTAAACCTGACGAAGTACGACCCTTCAAAGTTTGGATTATTTTCAACTTCAAGAAACATAGAAACGCTCCCTTGACCCATTTTCAAAAGCACTGATAGAGTGCGTTTTAGTCAATAAAATCAAATTTTTAGAAGGCACACCTCAATCTTTATCTCTACAATAGCTTAACAAGTTATTCTCAATGACTTCTCAACTATCTCAAGACCAGACCTCACATGCTATCCCCACTCCCTGGATTTGTCGACGCCCAGTACGAATTGTTCTCTATTCCCTCCTAGGTGCTTTTGCACTATGGATGCTGGGATGGGGGATTATTCCGCGATATCTAGACCCTACTGGCGAACAACATGTTCAAGACAAAACCGTTATGGCCGGGATGACGCGGGAACAGGTAATGAAAGCTTGGGGATCCCCCTATCAAATGAATGTCAGCTATACCGATAAGGGGATACGTCGTGAAGAATGGGTGTATGAGGACTGGATCGACACCAGCACAATCAAACACCGGTATTTATATTTTGAGGAAGGAAAACTTTTAGGGGGGTGGTACTAATCTTCCTCAGCGTCCCTAACTTCCTATGCTTCCCTTCACATTCTCCATTTTACCTGCTGTTTTTTAAGGAGTTTCTGTAATTTGAACCCGACGCTCCTTGCCAGAACCACCAGAAATAATTAACACTCGTTTCCATTCTCTCACTTGATAGACGGCCCAGGCATTGGCTTCCCCCTTATAATAGGCTTCTGGATCTTCTCCCTTCGCGCTCAAATATGTGGGTTCCATAAAGCCCTCATCCATCACGTATTCCATGAGATTATCCGTTGTTAGACCTTTCCCTTTTAAAGTCACATCGGCCAGCAGTTCCAAAATACTCTCAGGATCTGCGATACTCACTGGGTTCATAGTTACAGACTCCCTCAATATGTGATATTCTATTGTAATACTATTACAACATGTTATATCGAATATGTAAGCAGGAACAACCCGCCACAATTAAAAAATTTCATTCCCCTAACCTTTAGCAGCGCATACATGTTTAACACCCTGACTCCTGAACAGTTTCGTGATCGCATTTTTGATATCCTCCGCAGAAAGCAGCATTGGTCAACTTCGTTTTTTGAAAGTAGCACAATCACGAAAAAACAATTAAACATTTATTTTCATCAAGAATATGTCGTCTATATCCGTGATTTCTCAATTCTGCTGGCACAAATACTTGGGAAAAATCCTCCATGGGAAGCGCGACGTAGACTGGCCACGATCATATACGAAGAAGAGACCGGAGGATTTTCTTTAGGTCAGCCTTACCAGGAACTCTTTCTACAAATGATGAAAGGCCTTGGATTTAACCGAGCCGGATTTCGAGATGTCCAATTACTAGCTCCCAGTCGAGTATATCGAGAATGGCTTAATAACATCTGTCAGGAAGACGACTGGACGTTAGGCGCAGCAGCTCTCACTATTTTTATTAAGGGCACATCCGGAGACCCAGAAGAAGTACTTTATCCCAAAGCTGCTCAAAACCAAGCCGAAATTGAAGACATCATTAAAAAATCTTGTCTATTTCAACATCATGGTCTCACACCCGAGTCAATGGACTATATTCGCGCGCAACACATGTTTACTCCTGGATCTAGAAAAGTTATTTACGATATGATTGTCCATCATGCCACTGAGACGGCCCAACAACATCAAATTCTCTCGCGATTAGAAGACTCCTTAACTTTATGGGGACGGTATCAAGATGGAATTGCTAGGGCATGTGGTATTCGACAAAAATAAGCAGGTCTTCTACATCCTGCTGTCTCTCGCATCTCTTGACTAGACAGACTCCCCACATTCAATTTCAGGATTAACTGCACATAATCTTTTCATTTGGGCACCATACTTTCTCCAAAGCAAAAAAAGTCCTACCTTTCCCTAATTTTTTGGGGAGTGCTTGTCCCTTTTTCATTCATCACACTTCAATGTTCCTGGGCACCTGAAATCCAAACACTCATTCATACTGATGCCGAAGGAACAATTGCCTTAGAAACATTTAGCAATTTTACAATCAAACCTCAGCACCCCCATATTTTTCCAGAAGCACTCATCAAGCAGATTTTACAAGGCATCACTCAAATCCAAGAACGGGGCGTTCTCCAAGAACTCTTGATTTCTACCCCCAAACCATCTCAGGTTTTTACTCAAGCAGATATCGACTTTCTCACCCCTCATCTTGTTGAGGCAATTTCAAAAGCTACACCAGAAGAAATAATCACATTTCGAGGTCTCAGAAACACAAGAGAGCAAAAACCTCTATCTGGCAAAGTTGCTATCTTTTCCCCAACTATTTTTTTTCTTACGTTACAAAACTCCAGAAATTATATGGGCAATGCTTCAAAAACCTCGTCCTCTACAGAAAAACTTCTAAAAAAAACAAGGCTCTCTTTTTCCCAGACACAATCAATACTACAAGGGAAGGATAGGAATGCCTTTATAAAAATCTCACCTCATGAAACATGGATTGCCATTGACTATGTTTCACTTGCCCCCCCGAAAGAAACCACACATACACGAGAGGAAAAAGGTCCGAACTCGGCCCTTCCTACAGACAAGCCCGATGCAATCCAACCAAACTTAAATGTTCTTCAAGAAGAAATAAGAGATTTACGAAAAAAGATTGAAGCACAAGAAAAGGAAATTCAGCGCCTCCAAAACACCACTACGCAATAAGATTCCAAAGGAGGCTTAGAAATCGATCTTCATAATTTTCTCTATGACTGGAAAATCAGCAGGCGGAAATTCATACAAGGGCAATTGATGTTTTGGAACCCATGCCAATTCTAAGCATTCTAAAATTTTTGGGATCCCTGCCAAAATTGCACAGGTAAAAAAATGCAATTCAACTACTTGTTCAGGATATCGATAATGCAACGTACACAAAGGCTTCAAATGAGTTACCTCAATATCAATTTCCTCTTTTAATTCTCTTCGCAGACAATTCTCTATGCTTTCACCTTCTTCTTGTTTCCCACCTGGAAATTCCCATAATCCACCCTGATAGACATCATGCCTTCGTCTGGTTAAAAGGATTTTTCCCTTCTGGCAAATAATTCCCGCTGCCACAACCACCAACGGGAGTTCTTGAATAGGTTGGTTATTCATGAGAGGAAACGGTCTGACAAATATCCCGCATTGGACAAAGTAAACAAAATGGTTTTCGAGCCGTGCAGACCATAGCGCCAAAATCCATCAAAGCTTGATTGAAGTCATACCCTTTCCCCTTAGGAAGCAGTTTTTCCGATAGCGCCCACAATAGAGCTTTTTGTTTTTTGGGGTCGCCTTTTCCGATAAAGATCCTGTGTAAGACCCGACTGACATTAGTATCAAGAATTGCAGCATCTTTCTGAAACGCAAAGGACTGAATGGCTCCTGCGGTATATCGACCAATACCTTTCATCGACAAGAGCTCTTCTTCCTCACTCGGAATATGCCCTCCATACCGTTCCATTGTTTCACAGGCAATACTATGAAGGCGATAGGGCCGAATATTATAACCTAGTGGAGACCAAGTCTTACGAACCTCTTCGGGCTTCGCCTCGGCAAGATCTCGTACAGTCGGATATTTCTCCAAAAATTCATGGAACTTTGGAATAACTCGGTCAACCTGTGTCTGCTGCAACATCACCTCAGACACCAAAATTTTATAAGGATCCTCTGTCCGTCTCCATGGTAAGTCGCGCCCAGATTCGTCATACCACTTCAACAATCGTCTCTGAAATTTCCGCTTGTTTGAAAGAGGAATATTTTTGATCTCAGGCGAGGAGCCTTTGGACTTTTTCCGACTTTTCGATTTTCCTGAAGTTGCCATATTAACTATTTTTCCCCAAACTCTTCATAGCAATGACTTGATGAAGAAGCCTTCATTTTTTAATACTCTATCTGCGTTACCACTTGCGAGATGAATAGGTAAGCTTCAGTTGCCATCTGAACAGCCTCCTGTTTTATTCCTTGGAAAACCTCCACCGTTCTACCACGACATGTCTACTGATTCATTAAGAACCTTTTTAAATGCATCCTCAAAACTAGGTAAAGGCTACTAGACAGTTCTATTACTTTCGGTTAGAGTACCTTTTCTAACGCAGCTTCATACTTTCCTTTCCCATGTTTTCTATCCTTCTCGCGTTTCTTTTATAAGTTCCCGATAGAAGCCCAGGATGCGATACGAATCGTTGAAAGTAGATCACCCACTCTAACCCTTAATACTCTGGGGCCTTTGTCCTATTATATGGACGAAATCCGGCTTCCTCTTTTTCTCTTTGTTGTTTCCTCAAGTAGGGAAAGACCCATTGCCACTCTCAGGAGCATCCGTTCCTTAAAAATCTGCTACTTCCATTTCTCCCTGACCTTAATAGGTTGGCCGTTACTCTCTCTTAGTCTTTTTATTAACCATCCAGGAGGTGTCTCATGTTCATCAAAACCGCTTCTCTCCCTCAATTGTCCCCGACCAAAGCCCCACAAATTCAAACACTTGTTCAAACAACCACTAGCGTTATTCGCTCTTTAATGCAAAAGGGCGGTCCAGATCAGAGCGATTACTCCACGTTGAATATTCTCTTTCAGCAATTTTCCGAACCCTCATTGCAAGCCAACCTTTCGACTGAACAATTTGCTGCTATTCATGATTCCTTCGGCCCCGCACTTTCCCCAGAAACAATTCAAGGATGGGCCTTTCAACAACCTTTGGGTTACGCCGGAGACTTCAAAATAATTGAAAAAATTTATAATCTTGAACGATCACCTGTGCCCCATCTCCAGAAATGGGATGATTATTTTCATGCTCAAAAAGCCCCAAAAGCCGTGAGAAATCGATTATCATTTTTCTTAAACCAGTTATGGAAAACTAAATCAGAAAACTCTTCAGCGACACACGTTTTAAATGTCGCGTCAGGCCCTGGTCGCGATATGTTTGAAGCCTTAAGGGTATTAGGAACTTCAGACTTAAGAATCGATTGTCTCGACCAGGATCTTCACGCAATAGAATTTGCGAAAACATTGTGCCGTGATTTCCTCAACATTATCAACTTCACACATAAAAATATTTTCAGATTTTCCACGAGCAAGACCTACCATTTAATTTGGTCCGCAGGGCTCTTTGATTATTTCAATGATAATCTCTTTAAACGCACCATTCGAAAACTCTCCAAATATCTTAAACCAAATGGGAAGATGGTAATTGGAAACTTCTCACCCGAAAATCCCACTCGAGGCTATATGGAATTATGTAATTGGAAGTTAGTTCATCGCAGCAAACAACAGCTTCAGGAGCTCGCCCAAGAATGTGGGTTTCAAGATCACCAGATCAGTGTTGAACAAGAACCGGAAGGAATTAATCTCTTCCTCGTTCTTTCCAATTAGGGAGACAAGGATTTCACCTAAACTATGGCGAGAGTAATATTTGTAGTCTGAGATAGTTTTTTCTTGAGGCTAAGACTGTGGAAGCAGATATAATGTAGGAATGAAACCTTTTAGTAAATGTTTGGCCACCCTCACGAAACAGGTTCTTGCAGAACAGACTTAAGCACGCCACTAAGATCTACAAGATTGAAAGGCTTTGCCACTCTTCCCCTAAACCCATAAGCCTCATAATTAGCTAACACGGGGTCATTGGAATAACCACTGACAACAATAGCGCGGACCTGAGGGTCTAGAAGAAGTAATTGACTAATCACATCTTTCCCACCCAGACCACCGGGAATGGTTAAATCTAAAATGACGCCAGAAAACGGTTCTTCAGTCTGTTGAGCTTGCCTAAATAATTGTAGGGCTTCTTCTCCGTTATGAGCTGCTTGAAATTGATACCCGCACATTTCAACCATTTCTCCAAGAACCCTCCGAATTTGACTTTCGTCATCCATAATCAGAATCTTCCCCTGCCCAAACTTTACATCAGAATCAAAAGATGGATCCAAGGCATTCTTTGAAGGCATAGCTGGCAACAAAAATGAAAAGGTACTACCCTTCCCAACCTGAGATTCTGCTGCTAACATGCCTCCATGACTTTTGATAATGGAATAGGATGTGGCTAATCCCAAGCCCGACCCAGTTGATTTGGTCGTAAAATATGGGTCAAAAATCTTGGACAGGTTTTCTTTTGGTATTCCAACACCTTGATCCAGAATCCCCACTCGTACCCATCGAGTAGAGACACTTTCCAATATGGGCTTGAAAGGAAGGAATGCGACATCCTCCTGCCCAATATTATGAGCTTGGATAATGCATTCACCTCCTTGTTCCATTGCCTGCCGTGCATTAATCACCAAATTATGAATCACCTGACTAATCTGGCCAACATCAATATCAACATCCCACAAGTCCGGAGATATTTGAAACACAGATTTGACTTTTGACCCAGCTAAGACTAAACGAACATTTTCTTCTAACATTCGCTTCAACGCCACTGGTTTCTTAACTGGAACACCCCCTTTAGAAAATGTCAGAAGTTGCCGCGCAATGTCTTGTGCTCTTAAGGAAGCTTTTTCTGCTTCATCTATTTTCGGAAATAAGGAATGGTTAGGCTTCAAGCCATATTTGGCTAATGATAATTGACCAATTATTGCGGTCAGCAGATTATTAAAATCATGGGCAAGCCCCCCAGCTAATAATCCCAAGGATTCTAATTTTGCCGAACGGATATGATCTTCTTCCAATTTCTTGCGTTCTGTGACATCTTGCGCAAGACCCATAACCCGAGTCGCCTCCTCAACCGGTTCTTTTAATGGAAAAGTTCGATTATGAATCCACCGGATTTCCTTATTGTTCGTAATGATTCGGTACTCAATGTCACAACTTTTCTGACCAATTCGCTTCAAAAAAATGTTTTCCACCCTTGCACGATCGTCTTGATACACCACAGTGAGCCACTCCAAAGGATTAGCTAATAGTTTTGCTGCATCAGCTCCCCACAGACGCTCATAGGCTGGACTCACATACACCATACGTTGTAGCTTGGTATCCCAAATCCAAAAAACGCTGTCGATCGTTTCAGCTAATTGTAAAAATTTTTCGTCACTTTCTTTATAGGCTCGCTCGGCTGTCCGAACATCTGTCACATCCCGCCAAATTAACAACACAGTGGCAACATCCTTCTGTGCATCTGCCTCGGGGATAAAACGCACTTCAAATATTTTTATTCCGTGTGACGTTGGCAGTGAAATCTCGAGTAATTCCTGATGACCCGACTCGAAAACCCTTTGAATGTTTTCTTCAAAAAGTTCTGAGACAGTCCAGGATAAACCCAACTCGCTCAGCCGCTTTCCTAAATATTGCTCTGGAGGAATTTGAGTGAAATTCTCCCACCATTTATTGAGATACAAGATTCTTCTTTTACGATCCATTCGCCCAACAATATCTGGAAAATTGTTCGTTAATGATTGTAATTCCTGATCCCAACGTCGCAATTCATCTTGAACCCCTTGATAATTGGGGATCTCCATTAACACTCCCTCACACATATTTCCTTGCCCCTGATCGTCACGTAACATTACGCTATGCTCTTGAACCCAAATAACGTGATTGTTATCTCTTATAATCCTATATTCCAGAGAGATCACTGCAGGGCTGCCCGAAGTAAGAGAACAAGCACGTAAAAATTTATTACGATCTTCAGGGTGTATTTGACAGAAAAAGGTTCGCGCATCAACCAATAAATCTTTATGCGTTAAACCAAGAAGAACCTGGACATAAGGCGTGACAAGTTGAAATTTTCGTTCCACTCCATTTTGAAAACAACGAAAAAATCCTACCGGAACATGTTCATAAAATGAATTAACAGTTTGCAAGGAAATATCCATGCTACAACAACTTCAGCATCATTATATTGAAAATTAACCCAATTCAGGGTTTTCTCTATTCTCTAGGAAAATAGAGAGTCCGATTCGGAATAGGCTTTACGTGGAGAGGAAGGAGGAGACGAAAAAGGATGCGCATGGACCAATTCCTCATGCTCATTGGGAACGGTAGCGGGAAGCTGAATTTGAAATCCCAAAATGGAATGATGACTTGTTAAAAGTCTAAATGTTCCAGCATAACGTTGAATAATTTGTGTAGCGAGAATGAGACCTTGAGTCATCACTGGATCATGCTTGTCCTGCCAAAAACCATTAATATCTAGACTCTCCACTGAGACCAATTGTTGAGACGTATCAGGCAAACCTGACTGCCATCCTATATCAACTTGGAAACAATTTTCCCCTTCCATTTGACAATGGGATTGCGTGGCAACAATGAGCGTTCCACCCTCATTTTCTGAACCTTTTAAAAGAAAAAGGAAGCCATTAAAAAGAGCTTGCATTAACTCTTGCCGATCGATAGATACCATTGGAATTTGAGAATCTAGTCTTTTTTCAATTAATATCTGGTTAAAATTAGGATTGCCTGCAATAAATAACAGACAGGAATCAATCACCTCATGGATATGAATGTTTTTTGCCAGTCTGTGAGATAACGGTTTAATATATTCTTTGATTTCTTTTGTCAGCTCTTCAATTTTTTCCAAGTCTTCTCCAAGAATTCGATGAAGTCTATTCATAAATTCCCCATCATGTTGTCGCATTTGGGCAATTTGGACAAAGGCCTTAATGGACACCAGAGGGTTATGAAGTTCCTGAGTGAGACCATCTGCCATTGTTTCTAAAGAACGCAAGCGATCCACTTGGCAAAGCATACTTTGCGTTCGCCGATTTTCTTCACGCAGAAAAACATTTTCTAATGCTAAGATAGAATCTCTAATTAGCATATCCCAAACCGTTTTTCCTCCTAATCCCCGAATCACTTCGCTCACGTTAGCCCCAAAGGCTAAAAACCCTAACAGTTGATTATTCCCAAAGATCGGATAAAACAATTCTAGCCCAGTTTCTTTGAGTTGACCGGCAAACCGCTTTTCCCCTTCGTCCACCAGATCTAAGTCTTCAATTGAAAACCTTTCCCGAGTCATCAATAACCATTGTGGAAGATCATCAAAAATTTGCCACCCTTCCTTTACTAACTGATCATTTTTCGAAAATCCCATTGCTGCGACTGCCCTATATCTGTTTTCATTCCGTTGTAAACTAAAGATAGCAGCTTTTGAAGTCTCCCTCCCCTTCCCTAGAGCTTTCAATATAGCGTCCCCTAATTCAGGGGCACTTTGAAAATTAGAAACCACCGAGGAAAAGTTAGCCAACGTTTGAATCCGTAATGTTCTTCCTTTCATAATCGTTCTGGCCACCGCACCCTTTGTCCCAACTTTCATTTGAAAAGCGACCACTACCGTTAGGAGATGAGCGATAAGCTGAATGATGGAAAATTGGGGATTAATACTGCCAAATACCCATAGCTGAGCTAGTAACAGAACGGGATAGACGGGTTGGGATAGCAATAATAACAAAGCAAAATAAGAAAACCCTTTTTCTACATACACTGAATAATTTAACCAATGAAATCGTAAAAGGGTATAGGCCACAATTGAAATATATACACCAAAGCAGACTGTTCCATAGGGAATAAATTCAATGCCGTACCATAGTGGGTAATTGGTTGCACCCCCAAGATACCCAATGGAAGACCCAATTAGTAAATAAAGAAATTGTCTTCGAGGCAGACCCCTTTCTTTTCGATAAGCTTGAACGAGAAGAAGGTGGGCAACAACCACAAGAGCCACCCACCATACTAAACAAAAATGAAAAGCCAGCCCTGGAACCCCCCAATATGAAAAGATGGATATGGACTGAACAGATTGGATAAAAAGTGGTGTGGCATCAAAAACTAAAAATATTCCTCCAGCAACATAATTCCACTGAATAATTTTTTTCCAGAGTAGTTCTTTATTGAGCAAATAAAGAACATGATGCAAAAATGTAATAGGAATAAAAATAGCCCCCGCCATTAAGAGACGAAGGTTAAACAAAGCATATGTCTCAGAATCTGAAATCTGCCAGGCAAAATATCCAAAGCTCCAAATTGCCGTAGAGATTCCAAAGAGCCCAAATGTCCAATGGCGGGGATCTCGTGGTGAACGGAAATATATAAAGGAGGCAAGCCCTATTGCAGCTAAGCCATTAAGTAGCCCACTAATCGCAAATAATTCCATATAGGTTTATCTTAAAAAGAGAGACCAATCATTCAGGTCGGAAGAAATGAGCATTATGAGCATTCTGCAAACATCACCCTGACTCGAAAGAAGGCCATAGTTTAAAAGGAACGGTAGCGCGAATAGAAAAAATGGTCAAGTTTTATCCAACGTCCCCTAACACCCACCATGTGATAAAAGTCACAGAAACGTTTCAGAGTGGGCAAAAAACACGTTCTAGACGAAAATCAGGTTGGATTAGGATGCTTGAAGAAAAGGGAGATCCAGCAAGGGAAGTAAACTCTCATGGATTTGATTATTAGAAAGATTTTGAACAGAACGGTCGATTAAGATTGCATGGAACCCGGCCTTTTTGGCTCCTTCGAAATCTTCGATTGGATGATCTCCGACATGAAGAACCTCATTGGGTTCAAGCATGTGTTCTTTCAAAGCATAGTTGAAGATTTTGGCAGCAGGTTTGGCCGCGCCGGCCAAACTAGAAATTGTCACAGAATCAAAAAATTGTTGAATCTCCAGAGCGCGAGCGACCTGAAAAAAGCGGCTGTCAAAATTCGTAATGATTCCCAGCTCAAATCCGCGTTTCTTTAATTCGGTTAGAACTTCGCATGTTTCTGGGAAAACTTGCCAGTGCGTTGCCTGTCCGAACGCCTCAAAAACCTCATCAAAAAAATCATCAAATCTCTCGAACATACCCACGCGATAAAAAACGGCATGCACCACATCAAACCACCATAATCGTTCGCATTGCTTTAATTTTTCCTGCCGCTCTACCGAGAAAATTGGGGCTGGCATATCCTTTATGGTTTCTTTGAATCTTTTATTCAGCGTAATCACCATTTCCTCGGTATCTGGGACGCCATATTTTTTTGCATAGGTCAAATAAACTTCACCCACAGATCCCTTCACATCAAATAAGGTTCCAACCGCATCAAAAAATACAGCCTTAATTGGAGTTACCGTCATATAATTCGTTCAAAAGTAATAGGACTGTCTGCAACACTAGAAGATGTCAATAATTAAGACGAAAGAAAAACGTTAGGAAGGAGAGTATGGTAGGGAAAACTTACATTAAAACCAGATCTAATACTTTAGACTTTTGAAGAGTTTACTTCTTTTTGCCCTTTTCACGTCGAGCTGCTTCGAGAGCTTTGACACGACGTTGATTTTTCCGGTGTTTTCTTCGCATCTCACGATCTTTTTCACGGCCACGAGGCATAGGACATCTCCTTTTTAAATATTCTAATTCGCAAGTTCATTCTATACCACAGCATTCCTCAAGGGAACAAGAGTGTGTATTGCAGGGACTTAGATCCCGTGATAACATCCTGCCGGCTTCAATATTGATCCTCAAGAATTATGTCATCTCCCTTAGAGAAAACCTACAATCCCTCTATAGCCGAAAAAAAATGGGCCGCTCATTGGGCGGAACATAAGCTGTTCCAACCACAAGAAACAGGAAAACCTAATGCCTTTTCCATGGTCATTCCCCCACCAAATGTGACCGGCTCCCTCCATATAGGCCATGCCCTCAACAATACCCTTCAAGACATCCTCATTCGCTGGAAACGGATGCAAGGCTTGCAAACACTTTGGGTACCAGGAACCGACCATGCAGGAATCGCCACCCAAAATGTCGTCGAACGCCAGCTTAAGGCAGAAGGCCTCACCAGAGAAGATCTTGGACGTCCGGCATTTATTGAACGTGTTTGGAAATGGAGGCATCAATCTGGAGACACCATTATTGGGCAACTTCAACAATTAGGAGCCTCATGCGATTGGGAGCGTCTGCGATTCACCATGGACGAAGGCCTCTCTCTGGCCGTCAGAAAAGTGTTTGTTCAACTCTTTGATGAAGGACTAATTTACCGAGGCGAGCGTCTCATCAATTGGTGCCCGCGATGTCTCACAGCACTTTCTGATATTGAAGTAGAACATGAAGATATTAATGGAACTCTCTACCATATTCGCTATGATCTGGTTGATGACCCCGATGCATTTCTCACGGTTGCCACTACCCGACCAGAAACCTTACTGGGCGACATGGCAGTTGCCGTTCATCCAGATGATCCTCGTTTCCAGGACTATATTGGCAAACAGGTAACACTTCCCTTAACGACTCGCACAATTCCTATTATTCCAGATTCTATATTGGTGGATCGGGAGTTCGGCACCGGAGCTGTGAAAATTACTCCAGCGCATGACTTTAACGATTTCGAAGCCGGCGAACGCCATGGGTTAGAACCGCTTATGATTCTTAATTACACAGCACAGATTGATGCGTTAAGTCTCAAAAAGGCTAGGGTCGACCCTCTACTTGCAGGCATCCTGAGCGGCAAGTCCGTTCAAGAAGCTCGCCCTCGGGTTATTGATGCCTTAAAACAACAGAATCTTCTACTCAAAGAAGAGGCCCACCCCATGGCCTTGGGAAAATGTTATCGCTGCAAAACCGTGGTCGAGCCTTATTTATCACCACAGTGGTTTGTCAAAACCGAACCATTAGCTATTCCAGCAATCGACGCAGTAGAAAACGGAAACATTCGAATCATTCCTGATGGATGGAAAAATAATTATCTGGGTTGGATGCGGCAAATTAAAGACTGGTGTATTTCTAGGCAAATCTGGTGGGGACATCAAATTCCAGCATGGTACTGTCATACCTGCAATAAGGAACATTTATTAGAAACCCATCATTCTATTCCCGCCGCAACGGAAAAAGGAAATTTATATCCTGAAGCAATCAAAATGAGCTGTTTTATCACATCTCAAGCCAAACCCATCGTTTCCCCAATAGCCCCCACTACATGCCCTGAATGTGGAGGAGCTGACCTGTTTCAAGATCCTGACGTCTTAGACACTTGGTTTTCTTCATCCTTGTGGCCGTTCTCTACACTTGGATGGCCAGAAGACACACAGGACTTTAAAACTTTCTATCCGACCTCTACCCTAGTTACGGGCCTGGATATTCTCTTTTTTTGGGTGGCCAGAATGGTCATGATGGGAATCAAACTGACGGGAAAAGTCCCCTTCCACGATGTCTATATCCATGCCTTAGTCCGAGATGCCGAAGGACAGAAAATGAGCAAATCCAAAGGCAATGTCATTGACCCTCTGACCAAAATGAGCCAATACGGAACCGACGCCTTAAGATTTACAATGGCTTCAATGGCTTCGCCGGGCCGCGACATGAAACTCGCTGAAGAACGAATAGAAGGTTATAGAAATTTCGTGACGAAAATTTGGAATGCCGCCCGTTTTATCCAACTCCATACTAAAGAAACCCAAACCGGAAGTCAGTACAAATCACTACCCTTTCCCGACCAATGGATACTCAGTCGCCTCAATCATACTGTGCGTGAAGTCAACAATGCCTTAGATCTCTATCGGTTTGACCAAGCCTCGTCTCATCTTTACCAATTTGTCTGGCATGAATACTGTGATTGGTATATTGAATTGGCTAAACCAAGCCTTCAACAAGACAATCATCCTGATGCCGAAAGTACCCGTGAAACCCTGCTCAAATCGTTTGAAGTCATTCAACGATTACTCCATCCGTTCATGCCATTTATCACCGAAGAATTATGGCAGTCTTTCCCCCACGAAGGCCTCTCCATCATGACTCAATCATTTCCCACGGAACGACAAGAATGGGTCAATACCCAAGCTGAGAAGAATTTTTCTTTACTGCAGGCCGTTGTCTCATTAACCCGAACGGGACGCGCATTGTTAAACATCCCTGCGAATCAAACATCAACCAGCTTTTGCACCACAAGCAATACGGCGGAAACAGCCGACCTCAACACCGTACGCCCCTATATCGAATCAATTCTTCGTTCAAGACTCACTCTGGCACCAACGACGGATTGGCCTTCTTCCAGAGTTTTGCAGCTTGTGGCCGGCACACTGACTATTGGAATCCCCGTGGAACCTAATCTTGATCTGCAGCAAGTCGTTAAAAAAATAAAAAAGCAAACCGAGGCAAAACAGAAAGAATGCAGCCGACTTCAGGCTCGCGTCTCATCTCCCACATTTCGCGAAAAAGCCGAGTCCTCGGTGATAAGAGAAACAGAAGAACGTGTGACGAGCCTTGAACACGAACTCACCCTACTCATAAATAGTGAGCACCAGCTCGCAACCATGCTGCTCTCATGACCAACTATAATTCTGTAGTTCCCCCGCCACATTCTCATATTCGAAAGATCGTCCAAGTAGCCATCAAGGAAGATTTGGGGTTTGGGGATCTAACATGCAACACACTTCTTGCTCCTCACATGATGACTACAGCCAAAATCATAGCAAAAAACTCTATGGTGATCTCAGGCTTAGCAGTCGCGCAAGAAGTCTTCCAGCAAATTGATGACTCCCTAACCATAACCAGTCATTACCAGGATGGGGCATGGATTACAACAAAAACGAACGTGCTGACCATTACAGGCAGAGCTCAATCTCTACTTCAAGGAGAACGAGTCGCCCTAAATTTTATGCAACGGCTCTCTGGGATCAGCACTCTCACTCGACAATTTTGCCAGGCAATCAAAGGTCATACTATTAAGATTGCTGATACCCGAAAAACGACTCCCGGACTCCGTGTACTGGAAAAATGGGCTGTTCGTCTCGGAGGGGGCTTCAACCACAGATCATCCCTTCATGATGGCATTCTTATCAAAGACAATCATCTTATGGTATTGGCTGCCAATAACATTTCACTCAGTCAAGCCTGCCTCTTGGCTAGGCAACAGGCCCCTCATGGTCTTAAAATAAGCGTTGAAGTCGAATCCTTGACACAAGTTCGAGAGGCCCTACAAGGCAAAGCTGACATCATTCTTCTAGACAATATGACACCAGCTAAAATTCGACAGGCGACAAAAATTATCAATCATCGATCTTTAGTTGAGATTTCTGGAGGCATTAACCTTAGTAATATCAAAGATCTGACAAATTTAGATGTTGATATCATTTCGATCGGTGCCCTTACACATTCAGCACCAGCCATGGACTTGTCTATGGACATAACCCCTACTCGCAAACAATCCCATAAAAAATATAAACAAAAAAGTTAGATTTTTTACGAAAACCAGTCGTGCTATCACCTGAAAAGGTAGCGGCCTTATTCCCGCACAAAACACTTAATCATTCACTTTTTGTATTCAATGAACTTCCTTCCACGAACACCTTTGCCTTGGAAATCGCAAGAAAACCCATTCCCGACAAGACATTAATACTTACAGACAGACAAACGGCAGGACGAGGCCGCCTGCAACGAACATGGTTTTCTCCACCTGGCGCCAACATCTATGGATCCCTAATCGCTAGCCTCAAAGTTCACGGCCAAGCTCTTGGCTGGGTCCCTTTGATGTCGGGACTGGCTATTGCCCAAGGCATTGAAAGCAGAGAAAAAATCCCTATTCATCTCAAGTGGCCCAATGACTTACTTATTCAAGATCGAAAAGTCGGTGGAATCTTATGCGAATCTGTGAAATTGGATTCAACAAAAACTAGTGTGGTCATTGGATTTGGAATTAATGTAAACCTTTCCCCATCAGAACTTCCACAAGAACTAGAAGATACTGCAACCTCCCTTTATTGCCATACACAAAACCCGCTAGATCGCTACCAAGTTATCAAATCCATCATTGCTGCATTAGAACAAGGCTGCACTACATTCATGACCCAAGGTCCAGCAGCCGTTCAGGCTGAATACTCAAATCGCTGCAGCACCCTTGGGAAACAAATTGTTGTCACATTTCCAGACGGCTCCACATTAAAAGGCCTAGCGCAAGGAATCGGTGAGCATGGTCAACTACAAATATGGCCAACCTCTTCCGACAGCGTAGAACAATCCGCTAGGATAGTGGATGTGTATTCCGGTGACATTAATCATATTAGAAATTCACATGATTACCAATCAAAAAATTAATCTTTTACTTTAACTTACTAAATCATCATGCTACTTGCTATCGACATTGGAAATACTCAAATCGTCTGCGGTGTATTTCAAAATAATGCCCTAATTGCTGACTGGCGCTTATCAACAAACCACGCTAAAACCTCAGATGAATACGACATGACTCTTCGCGGTCTTCTTGAAATTCACAATATTGACCTCACAAAAATCAAGGGCAGCATCATGACAAGTGTAGTCCCTCCCCTTACTCACACCTTTGAGACACTTTTGCATGCTCTAGTCAAACAACCACCATTTATTGCTTCTTCTTCATGCCCACATGGACTTACGCTTCGTTATGACAATCCTCTGGAAATAGGGACAGATCGACTCGTTAATGCAGCTGCGGCGTTTTCTCACTATCAGCAGGGCCTCATTATTGTGGATTTTGGAACCGCCACAACCTTCTGTACCATTACCCCACAAGGAGAATATCTTGGTGGCGCCATTGCACCCGGCCTCAAATTGGCAGCTGACTCTCTTCACATTAAAACGGCAAAACTTCCAAAAGTAGACTTGGCCGTTCCCAACTCCGTTATTGGTAGTGACACCGTCACCAGCATGCAATCGGGCATTATGTTCGGCTATGCCGGATTAGTAGATGGCATCGTCAAGCGGATCCAAAAAGAGAGTAGAGAATCTTTATATGTGCTTGCCACTGGCGGGGTCGCTTTCGTCATCAGTCCAATTTCATCGACAATTCAAGAAGTTAGACCACACCTCACCCTTGAGGGGCTTGCCCTTCTCTATTCTCGTATGACTTCAAGTTGTGGATAAGTTCGCAATCCATTGACTTGGGGAAATCCTTCCCAAAACTACAAGAAATTTATGAAGATGGGTTGACTTGCCAACCTCAATGACTATCTGAACTAGGAATGCGGAAATCTATGTAAATTCTAAATTTATGGACGTCTATGACCACATTCTCTGAAGATAGTCAGCCCACATCAACCTCGGAAAGCCAACCTGACGAACCCCTTGCCGAACCAAGTCTTTCGGAAACGAAACCGGGATCGGAATCTTCGGTAGATGAATTATCGGTTGAACCTGATTCCCAGAAAATAGAACAACAGGCGCAAGAAGAGCTTCAGCTTTTTCAAGACAAATACATGCGGCTTGCAGCTGAATTTGAAAATTATAAAAAACGGGCTCAACGAGACCAAAGCGACGCTATTCGCTATGCCAATGAATCGTTGCTCAAAAATTTACTCCCAACTATTGATAACCTAGAGCGAGCCATTCAAAGCGGAACAGACGCTGGAGCAAGCGGCGCATTAATCGAAGGTGTGCAACTGACCTATAAACAATTTCTGGAGACCGTGGGGAAACTGGGCGTACAGCAAATATCTAGTACAGGAGAGAATTTTGACCCAAATGTTCACCAAGCGGTCGCTCATATAGAATCTGAAACAGCTCCACCGAATACGGTGGTCGAAGAGTTTCAAAAAGGCTACTTATTACATGATCGGATTTTACGCCCAGCTATGGTGACCGTGGCCAAAGAAAAGGCGACTCAAACCGAAACCACATCTACACAAGACACAGTTGAAGAGGGAGGAATACAAGCATGAGCAAAATTATCGGCATTGATTTAGGAACGACAAATTCCTGCGTGGCTGTTATGAGCGGAGGAGAACCAAGCGTCATTGCTAATTCAGAAGGGGCACGCACGACTCCATCAGTTGTCGGCATCACTGACAAAGATGAACGATTGGTTGGACAAATTGCTAAACGGCAAGCTATCACCAACCCTGAAAATACAATCTTTTCCGTCAAACGACTGATGGGACGAAAAACTTCTTCTCGTGAAGTCCAAGATGCCATGAAGCGCCTTCCCTATAAAATCGTCGAAGGAAATAACGGCGATGCTCATGTACAAATTCGTGGTAAAAGCTATAGCCCTGCCGAAGTCTCCGCCATGATTCTTCAAAAGATGAAACAAACGGCAGAAGATTATTTGGGAGAAACTGTCACTGATGCCGTCATTACCGTTCCTGCCTATTTTGATGACAGTCAACGGCAGGCAACCAAAGACGCCGGGCAGATTGCTGGACTCAATGTCCTTCGCATCATTAACGAACCAACGGCAGCTTCATTAGCCTATGGCCTCGACAAGAAAAAAGATGAACGAATTGCAGTCTATGATTTAGGGGGAGGAACCTTCGATGTCTCCATTTTGGAAATTGGCGAAGGCGTGTTTGAGGTCAAAGCAACTAATGGAGACACATTCTTAGGGGGCGATGATTTCGATTTACGTGTCATTGACTGGCTCGTGGATGAATTTAAAAAAGACCAAGGCATTGATTTGCGTAATGACCGCATGGCCCTTCAACGACTCAAAGAAGCCGCTGAGCGTGCTAAAATTGAGCTATCCAGCTCTCAAGAAACTGAAGTGAACTTGCCATTTATCACTGCTGATGCCAGTGGCCCAAAACATTTAGTCCTCAAGTTGACACGATCGAAGTTTGAACAACTGGTCGATGACCTGATTGAACGATCTATCGAACCCTGCAAAAAAGCATTAGCCGATGCGGAAATGACAACCGGCGACATTAGCGAAATCGTGTTGGTCGGCGGGATGACCCGTATGCCAAAAGTCATTGAACGTGTCAAACAGTTTTTTGGCAAAGAACCTCATCGTGGTGTGAATCCTGATGAAGTCGTAGCTATTGGAGCTGCCATTCAAGGCGGAGTGCTTAAAGGGGATGTCAAAGACGTTTTACTCTTAGACGTTACCCCCCTCTCCTTGGGAATTGAAACTTTAGGTGGAGTATTTACCCGACTCATTGAACGGAACACGACGATCCCAACCAAAAAGAGCCAAATTTTCTCAACAGCTGCCGACAACCAAACAGCTGTCACCATTCGGGTGTTTCAAGGTGAACGGGAAATGGCAAACGACAATAAATTATTGGGACAATTTGATCTGGTTGGACTTCCGCCAGCACCACGAGGCATGCCTCAAATCGAAGTTACGTTTGATATTGATGCCAACGGCATTGTCCATGTGTCTGCCAAAGATATGGCAACCCAAAAGGAACAATCGATTAAAATCACCGCTTCCAGTGGGTTAAGCAAAGAAGAAGTGGAACGCCTGGTCAAGGAAGCCGAATCCCATACCGAAGAAGACAAAAAGAAACGCGAGCTAGTTGAGCTAAAAAATCAAGCTGATACACTAATCTATAGTACAGAAAAGAATTTAAGCGAACATGGGGACAAAATTAGTGAAGAAGAGAAAGCCAATATCACTAATGCAGTTGAAGCACTTAAGAAGTCTCTTGAAGAGACAGACGTAGAAGCTGTAAAAACGGCAATGCAAAATCTGACAACGGCTTCACATAAACTCGCCGAGGAAATGTACAAAAAGGCCTCTGCCGACGGAGCTGAATCTGCTGGCCCAGGACCAGACGGTGATTCAGGTCCAACAGCTTCTGGAGCAGACGATGCTTCGGCCAGCGATGAGAAGGTTGTTGATGCTGAATTTGAAGAAGTCGATAAAGGAAAAGGGTAACCTCACACCATTCATGGAGATCAAAGTCTTACAAATAATTCACCCTCAGCCTCTTAGGCGTACTTAATGTCACAAACTGGAAAACGTGATTACTACGACGTGCTGGGGGTGGATCGAAATGCTTCATCTGACGAGATCAAAAAAGCTTTTCGGAAGCTAGCTCGGCAACATCACCCAGACCTTCATTCTGACCCCGATAAGAAATCTGCTGCAGAGATAAAATTCAAAGAGGCTGGAGAAGCCTATGAAGTCCTCAGTGATGCTGAACGTCGACAAAAGTACGACATGTTCGGTCATGCTGCAGCTGGACAAGGCGGAGGGCATGAAGGATTTGGGGGCGGAGGATTCGGAGATGTCTTTGGAGACATATTCGAAGATTTCTTTGGCGGCGGCCGTGGACGAAGCCGCGCAGAACAAGGTAATGACCTTCAATATAATCTTGAGATTTCTTTCGAAGAAGCGATCAACGGCAAAGAAGCTAAACTAAAAATCCCTCGCTGGGAAATCTGCGACGATTGTCATGGGACGGGTGCTAAATCTGAACAATCTGTCAAGGCCTGTTCCGCATGCCGCGGTGCAGGGCAAATTCGACTTCAGCAGGGGTTTTTCACAATCAACCGAACCTGCGGGCAATGCCAAGGGTCCGGGAAAATTATTGCTGACCCATGCAAAAGCTGCCGTGGGCAAAAGCGCGTACATAAGGAACGCATGCTCTCCGTAACTATTCCAGCAGGCATAGAATCTGGAATGCGTTTACGTCTTTCAAACGAAGGCGAACATGGGATGAACGGAGGGCCTCCGGGCGACCTCTATGTCGCATTAAACGTCAAACCTCATCCTCATTTTGTGCGAAAGGGCCAAGACATCCTTTATGACCGACGGCTACATTTTGTGACAGCGACTCTTGGCGGAAAAGTGGAAGTGCCTACCTTAAACGGCCACACAATGGTCAAAATCCCAGAAGGCACTCAACACGACCAAATTCTCCGTTTAAAAGGACTTGGGGCACCAGGACTTAAATCTCAAATGCGCGGAGACCAACTTATTCGCATCAAAATTGATATCCCCACCAAACTCACAACTCAACAACGTGAACTGCTTACAGCCTTTGCTGAAGAAAGTGGTCTAAACACTGACAATCAAGAGGAAGGCCTCTTCGATAAAGTCAAAAACCTCTTCGACTAATAACGATTTTTTTCGTCTTTTATCCTCACAACGTTTCAGTTCACATGCCTGTTTTCTTCATCCACTCTCAAGATGTTGCGGATGGAATTATTACGATTACGGATCCCCTCCTAAGCCACATAGCCAAAAGTTTACGAACTAAGCTAGGAGATACTCTCCGTTTCAATAACGAGCAGGGCTATCGCTATCAGACAACCGTCAAAGAAATCACACAAAAAAGTCTACAAGCCAAGATTCAACAGACCTATCCTCCCCCTTGTCCTACCAGTCCCCCGCTCATTTTGGCACAAGCCAGTCTCAAAGGAGAGAAAATGGGATGGGTCGTACAAAAAGCCACAGAGCTGGGAATCTCAAAGATTATTCCCTTAGTTACTGACCGAGTCATACGCAAATTCTCAAGGAATCAAGGAGAGGCCCATCATGATCGTTGGACGCGGATTGCCTTGGAAGCTGCACAACAAAGCGAGCGATGGACTCTGCCTACTATTACCCCAACACAAACCTTCCAAAACCTTTTAGAATCCCCTCAACGAGGTTCAATTTTATTTTTGGCTGAACGAGAAAACGCCCTCTCACTCCTAACCATTCCCGATCTAACAGAAAATCAACATCGTGGAATAACTTTGGTTATTGGGCCGGAAGGAGGTTGGTCAGCAGAAGAGATAGAAGCCGCTAAATCACACAAGTGGGTGTTTGTGTCTTTAGGAAAAGAAATTTTACGGTCTGAAACTGCAAGTCTTGCGGCCATAGCGATTCTGCAAGCACGAATCAGAAATTCAATGAAAAACTCCATATAAAAACGAAGAACTTTTACCTTGCTCACCGCTCCTTACAAGGGAGAAGAACGCAGAAAGATTATGAATCGGATGGTTCAGATGGTGTAGGGGTGAAATGCAGAATTGTTCCATGATCCCCTACTGCAAAGCCATGCGCAGGATCAGGAAGAGAAAGGCCGTAGAGATTTTCCGCATTTAATGGTTCAACTTCTTCCCAGTTAAAACCAGCATCTTCGGTCATTAAGATCGTTCCACGTTCACCAATAATACGACCACTTATCGGAGTAAGAAACTGGATATTCACCAGATCTGCAGGTTTTATACATGGACTCCCACAAGCACGGGCTCGGTCAATCCAATCCTTTCCCGCGTTCAAGGTTTGAAAAATAGACCCCTGAGTACCCACGGCCCACCCTGAGACAGCATCGGTAAACGTAATATCAAAGAATGTAGCTGGATTATTCGTTGACTGAGGACTCCAAGACGTCCCACCATCAGATGAAACTAATATTGTGCCAAGCGCACCGACCACCCATCCCTGCTTTTCATCAATAAAGTGCACTCCAAATAAATCAGCGGTCAGCCCACTATCTTGATCATTCCAGGTTTCTCCACCATCCTTTGTAACTAAAATGACACCACGGGCGCCAACAATCCAACCCTGCTGGGGATTTAGAAAATGAGAGCCGTAAAGAATACTATTGGTGCCACTCGCCTGTTGCGACCACTGCACTCCGCCATTTGTTGTGTGGAGCACAGTACCATTTTGTCCCAGAACCCAACCATGCTGAGCATCTGCAAAGGTCACATCAGTCAATAATACGTTGGTCCGACGTGGCAATTTTTTCCAGGTCACACCACCATCTTTTGTGTGCAACATCGTGCCACCAGCTCCAACCACCCAACCATGTTGTGGATCTTGAAAATGCACATCTAATAAAGTTCCCGAGGTTGGACTTTTTTGGAGCGTCATCGTTAATGGAGCATCTTCTTGGGCCAATCCAACCAGCGGCATCCCCCACAAGCACAGGGCAAATAAGAGAGAGACCAGGGCGTGAGGTTTCACAACATCGTTCAACATATTCTTAATCAATCCTATCCAACATTTAAAATTGAAATGGCACCAGACTTACTGGGCTCGGCCCTTTTCCTTCCAGTAATCCATATCAGGAAGTCCACGCCGTAGTATTTTAAACGGCCCACCCATAACCGTGAGCCATTGTTTGGGTTTACAGCAATTTCCATCTTCCAACATGTCCCAGGACCCTCGCTTGATAAGGAGCGTACCTTCCATCAAATCAGTGTCAAACCCTTCAGGGTTGCCAATTCCAAAAGCCTGCCGCCGTGGAATACGCGCTTGAATTTCCGTATCACTCCACGACACAACTATCGCTGCCAGTCCATTAATCAACACTTCGGTACGGGAAACATCCTCACCCAAACGATAATTCTGCCAAGAATGTGCTTGTCGATTAAGCGCAAGTCGAGTTGCCTCAGATATTTTGAGAAATTGTCCAAAACCCGCACCCTTAATCGTCACAATTTCATCCAGCCCACCTTCTTTTGGAGTGTAGTCATGTATTTCAGGTCTCACGACAGTAAAATTCCCAGCCGTATATTTCACGATCTCCCTACGTTCACAACAGGTGCCATCAGCGTTGGGAATGCCACCCCCACGCTTCACGACAATTGGACCACTTTGGGCACTAAAGGGAACCCAAACATCAATTTGGTCATCTAACCATCGATGAATCACAGCTGGCACACCACCAATTTCCACCCCATTATTGGCGGCTTCAAAGTCAAAAGCATAGGCCGTGTCGCCACCCTCGGAATGAATACCAAAATTCTTCCCACGAATAATAACTAAGGTTCCAATAGGCCCCTTCTTGGGGAAGTATTCTCCGACCTCAGTCGCCACCACATCAAAGTTACCAATAGTTCGATCCTGTCCATCACGATGCAAGACCAATTTGCCAGACTCGGCATTTAATGGCACATGAACCACAATCGTACGATCGGTCCATTGCGCAATGGCAGCAGACTTTCCTCCAAAGGAAATGCGCCCGTCCTTGGGTGCTGTCGATCCAAAATTTTGCCCCGATAGCACGACTTTACTTCCGATGGGGCCATGTTGCGGATCATAGGCAATAGGAGGAATCACAGTCAGTGGCATCGCATTGCTCACCACATATTCAACCGGCGCACAGCAGGAACCATCACCTAATGGATCACTTGAAGCTAAACGAACTTCGACATCGCCCGTCTTGGCATTTGCTGGAATCTGCACTTCAATCTTATTGGGCCGCCACCGCCGCACTTCCGCGCGAATTCCATTAATTAACACTTGGTTCACGCCAAACATCGTATTGGGGTCGCGTGAGCCGGCTGTATTTCCAAAATTTTCCCCCTCAATTGTCACTAATGACCCTGCCTCAACCTTCGAAGGAGTCACTTTCGTGATTTTCACTGACTGAAGTGTAAAGAGCCCAGTTTCGTATTTGGCTTCTCCATTCATGACAATCACAGGACCGGAGATAGCTTTCAGCGGAACTTTGACTAGAATAAAGTCCTGTTCCCACGATTGGATCAGAGCAGGCACGCCTTGAAACTCCACACGGTTAACTTGGGTATTCTTAAAATCCCCAAATCCATCCCCACTTATTGTGACTGTTGTCCCGGGCGGGCCTTCAGTAGGAAAAACTTCTGCCTGTGCAACCGAACTTAACAAGGCGACGAAAAGAACTAATGCACTCACCAGTGAAAGGCGCGAAATCTGTGTCATAGTGCCAACAACCTTATAATAAAAAAAAAATGTAATAGATAAATCTGCTTTCCAAAAACCAACCATACAAAAGAGACCAACCTAATCTGGGGGTACCAACAACCGAGGTGGGACCAAACAGTAAAGGTGGACAATCGACTATATCAAGCCCACTTTTTGGCCGTCAATTTACCGCAACTTACTGACCTGCCAAAGCAGAAGGTTTTGAAAAGAGCAAGGAAAATCGACCTAATATTTGCTGGATGCCATAGCACAATTCTGATTTTTTCCTATTCCAGCAGTCTTAATTTCTCTAGTAACGATTCTATCTCCCTCAAAATTTTACATGGACGCCTCAAAGGGATAACCACCCTGCAATTTCTTTAGAAGATCAAGTCTGTTAAATGTTGGAGAATGGAAACCTCGACTTGGCCCATAGGTAATTGAGGCAATCACACAAGACAGGAGAACAATAGTAGAGACAATTTAGTCACTAGGATGATCAATATCATGTCCAAACGAATATTATTCAGTTTGCTGTTTTTATTGATCACTGCCTGTACAAGAAAGAGTTGATTCGCTGAAATCACTACCAACCGCAAGATCTGTGGATCTTTCACGCTACGTTGGCAAATGGTATGAGATTGCCAGGCTGCCCATGTGGGCACAACAAAACTGCCTGCGATCCACAGCGGAATACACCTTATTAGAATCCGACAAAATCGGTGTCAAAAACACCTGTGCCACGGCAGATGGCGAAAAGACCAGCATTGAAGGAACAGCCACAATTCTGGACCAGGAACATCAAGCAAAGTTAGATGTGGAATTCGACCAATGGATGGCAAAGATAATCGCGTTCTATACCCCACCAAACAATGGGAACTACTGGATTCTGCGTGTCGATCTAGAATACCGCCAC
The DNA here is from genome assembly GCA_965223685.1 of Nitrospirales bacterium. Lineage (GTDB taxonomy): Bacteria > Nitrospirota > Nitrospiria > Nitrospirales > UBA8639 > Nitrospira_E. The sequence continues at coordinate 1,491,279 of CBDCXG010000003.1, read as the reverse complement.
GCAGTTGTGGGCACACCCGATCGTGAATATTTATGGATCCTGGCTCGTACACCAAGTCTTCCAGAAAACACTTATCAAGAACTTGTGGAGTTCAGTCAAGGCCTCGGGTTCAAAACTGAGAACCTCATCCGCGCCTCACCATAATCTTCGTAGCAAAGCAACATAAAGCGCTCTTCAATGATCACAACCCTGTTTTTCTCTATCCTAACCATTCTGAGTTACCCCACTCTCACGCATGGAGCACAAGCTGAACTCAATCCCGTAGACATCACGGAATGGAAAGTGCCTTGGGAGCAGACTCGCCCGCGGGATCCGTATGTGGATCAGCAACACAGGGTGTGGTTTGTGGGCCAGACAGGAGATTACATTGGTGTGCTAGATCCCAAGGTCGGGCAGTTCCATAAATTTCAACTAGACCCAGGGACCGGTCCGCATAATCTGATAGTCGATCAACAAGGGTTAGTCTGGTATGCCGGCAATCGCGCAGCCCATATTGGCAAACTGAATCCTACGACAGGCGACATCACGAAGTATGCGATGCCCAATTCATCCGCCCGAGATCCTCACGCACTCGTGTTCGGAAAACCCAATGAAATCTGGTTTACGGTCCAACAAGGAAACTATGTAGGAAAACTAGAAATGGAGACAGGAAGCGTTCTCCTGACACCACTCCTTTCTCAAAGCGCACGCCCCTATGGCATTGTTGCGGATGCTACACACAGACCATGGTTCACGGAATTCGGCACAAATAAGCTCGGAACTATAGAGTCATCCTCGAATTTTGTGAAAGAAATTTCACTCCCTCGAAAATCAGCACGACCGCGTCGACTGGCTATCACTTCCGATGGTGCAGTCTGGTATGTGGACTATGCTGAAGGGTTTCTCGGCAAATACATTCCCGCCACAAAAAGGGTGCAAGAATGGCGTGCGCCTGAAGGGGAAAATGCACGGCCCTATGGCATGACCGTCGATGATCAAGATCGTGTGTGGTATGTGGAAACAGGGGTATATCCCAATCGTCTCGTGGGGTTCGACACCAAAGCTAAAGAGGTCATTAGTATCACCAACATCGTGAGCGGAGGCGGAACTATCAGAAATATGTTTTACCACCAACCCACACAAACCATTTGGTTCGGCACCGATGCCAACACCATCGGCCGCGCCACCCTTCCCTAATCCGTCATCCCCACGAAAGTAAGAATCCAGCCAATTTGGAATTTATAATTTCTATGGGGTTTCGCCCCCAAATGGCGAGGCCCTTTTCTTTCGGGAAAAGGACCCAAAACCATGTTTGCCCGGGTGCAGCCCTTCGGGGTTCCTCGCCGCCATACCAAATCACAGGGCTACTCAACTCGCTACGCTCAAACAATGCTCGCCAAAGAGTCGGATTTGGCACAGCAGCTCGGCTGCACCCAAGGCAAAGGTCTAGAAGGCCTCATTAATCCAGAATCCATATTCGTTTCCTCATCCACAAATTTTATCTGTACATATTTCAAGGTCTTGGGTAGCATGGTGCGCGGTTTCCAGGCGGACGGTCGAAGCATATGTCTGTAACCAAAATACCTGAGAGAGTCCGAATACGACTGTGGGGAAAAGCTGCAGGCCGTTGCCAATATGAGGGGTGTAATACACCTCTCTGGCTGGATGAGCTCACCCAAGTTGAATTCAACGCTGCCTATATTGCCCACATCATTGCAGATAGTCCGGACGGGCCGCGTGGGCATCCCATCCTGTCGCGACAGCTGGAAGCCGACATAACAAATCTCATGTTGATGTGTGACAAACATCACCGCCTAATTGACAAAGAGGATATTGCAGGACACCCGGTTGAACGTTTGAAAGCCATGAAGGCCGCACACGAACAACGGATCGAAGTTGTCTCTAGCATTGCCGCCGACAAGAAAAGTCATATCCTCCTCTACGGTGCCAATATTGGCGTTCAAAATTCGCCACTTTCTTTTTTGGATGCTGCTCGCGCGATGATTCCTGAACGCTACCCTGCAGACACACATACCCTGTCTATTGGGATGAAAAATAGCTCTTTTGAAGATCATAGCGGATCATACTGGATGTTTGAGGCTGAACACCTACGCAATATGGTGCTCCAACAAATTCGCCCTAGGCTCAAAGCTGGTGAAATTGTCCATTTATCAGTCTTCGCCATTGCTCCACAACCGCTACTGATTCTTCTTGGGTCTTTACTCTCAGATATTCCGGCTGCGGAAGTGTATCAACGACACCGAGAACCGCCCAGTTGGACATGGGAGAATAAACCTGACAATTTCCAATTCATTGTCCGCGAACCGAATGAAGTAACAGGACCTCCTACACTAGTCTTGTCACTTAGCGCCAGCATCACAGACGAACGGCTATTTGCAGTGATGAAGAAGGAGATGACGATTTGGCGTGTGACAATAGTCGCACCACACAACGATTTCTTAAAGTCCAGGCAGCAAGCCCAAGCTTTCCGGCAGCAGATGCGGTTATTGATGGACCGCATCAAGTTACGGCATGGCGAAAACGAAACAATTCATGTATTTCCTGCGATGCCGGTTTGCTTAGCAGTCGAGTTTGGCAGACTTCTCATGCCAAAGGCAGACTTACCACTCATCATATATGATGAGAACAAGGGATTGAGTGGCTTCGTGGCTGCTCTGGATATTAACTTGAACCAGACAAGCTGAGAGTGAGCATGCTGATTCGAGAAAAACAAAAGCTTAGTGACCTGCTGATTAAGACAGCCAGCGCGTTGGACATTCCAGACTATGCGTATGAGAATGCCACGCTCAAGTATGAAGATGTTGGAAGCTGGCTAGCGGAAGACGATTCCAAGTTAAAGGAATACGCGCCAGAGATCTATCCACAGGGATCTTTTCGCCTTGGCACTGTTGTCCATCCGATTTCGAGATCAGACGAATATGACATCGACTTAGTTTGCCACTTAAGTTTGACCAAGGAAAAGACAACGCAAAAAGAACTTAAGAAGATGATCGGTGACCGCTTGGCACAACGAGAGGACCTGAAAAAAATACTCATTCCTTCGCGACGCTGCTGGGTTCTGGAGTATCCAGCCCAGGCTCAGGTGCCACGATTCCACATGGACATCTTACCCGCAATTCCAAATCAGGAGCGTCCACCTACTGGTATCTTGCTCACGGATACCGAACTGACCCTATGGCAAAAAAGCAATCCGAAAGCATATTCGGAATGGTTTTATGAGCGCATGAAAGTGGTTTTTTTTCAGAAGAGAACTTTCCTAGCTAAAGCAATCCAAGCAAACGTTGAAGATGTTCCCGAGTGGCAGGTGAAAACACCACTTCAGGTGGCCATTCAAGTTCTGAAACGGCATCGAGATATTCACTTCCAGCACGACGCCGAGAATAGACCTGTATCAATCATCATTACTACTCTTGCGGCATATGCATACCGAAACCAGACCGACATCTATGACGCATTCACCGACATCATTCGGGACATGCCAAATTTTGTGGACAAAAAAAATGGCCACTGGCTGGTGAATAATCCAGTGGATCCAGATGAGAACTTTGCCGACAAATGGAACGAGTATCCTAAACGACAGAAGGCTTTCGAAAAATGGTTGGAGAAGGTACGAAATGATTTCGCTACCGTTTCCCAAAAGGAAACCCTCAACGAGGCCTTGGATTTCCTGACACCTTCCTTTGGTGCACCAATCATAGCCAAAGCAGCCCATGATCTCGGCATCAATCAGACATCTGCCCTTTCCTTGGTTGAAACCAAACCGATTCAAGTCCCTGCGATAGGCGAAACCAAGCATTGCCTCGCACCAGCCTGGCCAGTGAAACAGGAATTCAAAGCCAATCTGACGGCTTCAGTTCACTTCAAGAAAGGTGGCAGAAAGCTTTGGCAACTGACCAAGTATCCAGTGCAGAAAAAGGTATGGTTGCGGTTTGCTATCAAAACGAATACTCCTCCCCCTTATGATGTACAATGGCAAGTTGTGAATACTGGCAAAGAGGCAGCCGATGCAAAAGGTTTGCGTGGGGATTTTTATGAGGGAGAGGCTTCAGCAAACACCGTTCGTTGGGAGTCAACCTCTTATAGAGGCACACATTGGGTTGAGGCTTTTATCATCAAGAACGGAATGTGTGTGGCGCGATCAGGTCGTAAAAAGGTTTTAGTAAGGTAGGGGCTAAATGTCAGCCTTCACAGAATCCATCCTCAAAAATTGCTTCTCACTCAATTAAAAAATACTGCCTAGTTAAGGTGGATAAAGGTATCAGGAACTATCTTTTTGATGTACAGAAACTTGATCTCCCAAAGGGGATAGCTGCAGCCATCCCTCCTTGACCCTATTCATACTCAGTTGAACTCCGATTTTTTCGAACCTCCCTCTCATCCAATCCTCTTCCCGATTAACAAAAAACCCTAACCTTCCCCTTTGAGTAATCCCGCCTTGGGTGCAACTGTGGCGCAGGACCGAATCAAACTTTTTGGTGAGCCCTGTGTGAGCGAAGCGAGTTGGCCCACTATCCTAAGGCTAGCATCCGGCCCATATTAATGTGGCATGACAGGGCATCAATGGTTTTGGCCACTTTTGTCTCCACAACAAAGGTTGCGCCCTTCGGGACGCGCCAAGCAACAAGCTCGACCGCAGGGGCGAAACCCTGCATAATTTTTCACTAATCATAAAAGAAAAAACCGGATAGAATTAATTTTAAGTCCTTTTGCCGTAATGAAAGTACTCGCCTGTGCTGATCCTCAATCTCACTTTGATTTGTTATAATTTGGACTATGAGACACCAGGTCATATCGGCAATCCGTCGCTCTTTTCCAACCCTTACCCCTGCAACAGCCCTTGTGCCTCTTCTCACAGCTCTCTGTCTTACCGCCATGTCGGTACCCGCGCAAACGATGCAGCCCGATGCGGATCAAGGCGTCTGGCGCACTGCCACCCCTGCACCCACCAAACGTACTGAAGTGGCCGTTGCTGCCTTGAACGGCAAGATTTACGTGGTGGGCGGGTTCGAGGAGCCAAGCTTCGGGAATTTCTTGAATTTTGCGATTACTTCATCCCTTCAAGAATATAATCCCTCTACGGATAAATGGACGACCCGGGCTTCCATGCCGGTCGGCCTGCACCATGTGGGCATTGGGGTATCGGGCGGCAAGCTGTATGTCATGGGCGGCTACACGCAGTCGGGACTCACTGTCTGGCATCCCGTGGCCACGGTATACGCCTACGATCCGTCCACGGACACTTGGACCGAACGCGCACCCATGCCAACACCGCGTGGCGCGTTGTCGGTGACCGAGCACGAGGGGAAGTTGTATGCCATTGGGGGATATGACCGGAAGGCCAACATTGCTGTCGTCGAGGTCTACGATCCGGCACAGAACACCTGGGCTAAACGGGCCCCGCTGCCCACTCCTCGCGATCATCTCGCCACCGCCACCGTATCCGGTAAGGTGTATGCCATCGGCGGACGCTTGAACGGAGATTATGGACGGAATCTTTCCCTCATGGAAGTGTACGATCCCGGCACAAACCGATGGTCGCGGGCCGCCGATCTTCCTACTGCCCGCAGTGGAATCACCGCGTCTGTGGTCGGAGGGCGGATCTACGTGTTTGGTGGGGAAAGCGGGGATGGGACCTTCCCTGAAAACGAAGCCTATGATCCGGCACGCGACGCTTGGCAAACCATGGCGCCGATGCCAACTGCACGTCACGGCCTCGGATCGGCGGTGATGCACGGGAGCATTTACGTCATCAGCGGCGGCCCGACGCCCGGAGGCTCCTTTACCAATCTGAACGAAGTCTTTACTCCACCCGAACCCGTACCCCTCCAAGGGTAAAAACTAGGGTAGCTATATTTTTTCTTCAAAAAGGGTCAGACTCGAATTAAATTTCTTCGAAATACATTTTTGGAAAAGATTCTATTTCGAATCTGACCTCAACATCAAAATGACTTCGTCATGCTGGAGAGAAACCCTGGATTTTGGAATCAAGTAAAGTATTTTAGTATATTTTACGAGACACCACTTAAATACTTATTTCTCTCTCGTTCAGGAAATCTCTCAATTGCATATCGAAGCATGATCCTGGGCATCCGCTTATAATGGGCTTGCAAAAAGGTTTTTACTGTAGCTAGGTCACGTTTCCCGATTTCTCGCAACATCCAACCGACAGCTTTCTGTATCAAGTCTTCTTTATCATCGAGCAATCGCTTCGATAAACTTAACGCCTCCTTAAACTGGTTCTTCTTGATGAAATGAAAGGTCGCCATGATAGCGATACGTCTCTCCCACAAGCTCTAGGATTGAACAACCGTATACAGCGGTTGTTTGTCTTTATCTGCTAAATACGCACCGACAATATGGTGAGCTGAGCTATCGACCAAATCCCAATTATTGATGTACTTCGTGTTGTTGACATATAGCCTATAAATGATCATTTTTTCTTTTTCATCGCCTTTGGCAAACTTCTGGACTAATATCAAAAGCGCACATAAACGCTCTTCATGAAAAGGTGACTTCAGCAAGAGGCGCACTTCCTTTAATGGCATGTCGCTGTATCGTTTCGCTTGTTCTCTGAGAATTGGCACTCGGATGCCGAGAAATGTATCCCCTTCTCCATACTCCCCTTTTCCCGTCTTGAAAAAGTGTTGCGAATACGCCGCAATGGTCGGGGTGGCCAATTCTCGGAGGATTTCACTCATGTGCTTTGCCGTCACTTTCCACCACGATACTAGTGTTAGGATAAAACGGAAATCTTCTTGTGTCTTTACAAGCTATTATCATTCAGAGTCCGACTGGCTACTGAACCATAACCCTAGCGGTTGCCTTTATGCTATAAGGAGCTATACGGAATTGGCCTGTTTTTATTATTGGGAACAACGCTATGAAAACCTTGTATCTAGTTCGCCACGCTAAATCTTCTTGGAACAATGCCAATCTCTCTGATCATGATCGGCCTCTTAACGATCGAGGAGAGCAGGATGCCCCTCGCATGGGGAAACGGTTGCGCAAGCGAAAGCCCCAACCGGCAATCATTATCTCCAGCTCAGCCGTTCGTGCCGAAACGACCGCCACTCTTTTGGCCGAGACAATTGGCTATCCCATATCAGACTTGATAATTGACGCACGCTTGTACGGGGCCGAACCGAACGATGTGGTATCGATTATTCATGAACTGGATGATGGTATTGATTGCGCCATGCTGGTGGGACATAACCCTACATTTACCGAATTGATTAATACCCTTAGTGGAAGTCAGATCCAGAATGTCCCAACCTGCGGCATGGCAGTCTTGAAGTTTCAGACCAACACCTGGTCGAAGATTGGGCGGGACAAGGGAGAGTTATTGGACTTTGATTATCCCAAAAACAATAGCGTCTAATGTTTGCCGCAACAAACGTCTGGAAACGTGACTCATGTTCTTTTGTTCTACACAAACCGATACCTGCTGTACAGATAAAGGAATGGATGCACTACTGATGGGCCGGCGGATCTTGTTTGAACCACGTGAATTGGCCCACGCTACTCTTGGTACAGAAGGGAAAAACTGACTGATCCTGTAGAACGAAGACTTCTCAGAATATGGAGTGAAATTGCTGAAGCAACAGAGAAGAGCCTCAAACCTACCCTATCGAACGAGCGCTTGGAAAAGCTGTCGAAGACAAGAGGTGTTCGCTAGAAATGAGGTTGCCCATTTCCGAAATAATAACGGGAAGGCATAACGCAGCATCTCAATGATTTAAAATATCACGTTTGCTGAAGTAATGCGTAGATTTGATCTTTTAAGTGCACCCGTCGCACACCTAATTCCTTGAGATGGGCATCATCCGTAGGCTCTTCATCACTTTCGGCCCGAAAAATCTCCTTATCAAGCTCTTCATAGTCGTTCATCAGACGTTGAAAATGCCCATCAGACATTTTTAATTCATGAATACGATCATGATATTCAGGAAACTCTTTAACCAATGGGTGGTGCGTAAGTGGCATAAAAATTCTCCATCTGAATAATGAAAAGATCCGTGATTAATAGTGAGCGCATGAATAATCATTTGTAGCACAACATTCCACAAATTATCTATCTTGAATTTGAATTTTGAAAAATATCAATTGCCATGCTTAACCAGTGATTGCAAAGCCTACAGTCCTGCAACGCCGCTTCTTAATAGACGCGGTGGGAGTTATCCATCAAATAATCTTGGATACAAATGCCATCCTGTTTGCTAGCTGCATCAATAGAGAAACCGCCCCCGAGTCTTCTAAGTGGAGATTTGGACAAGCACTTGAATGGTGGGAGTTTGTCGACAGAGAGACCAGCTTCTTCTGTAGAGACAGAGTTGGCAAATCCAGTAAAAAGATACGGGGCCATGATAAGTGAAAATAGTGTCAGTGTTTTCACGCTAGTTCTTTTGTATATTCCTCCCCTTTGTAATGGGAGGATTAAGGTGGACATTTTACATCTTTGCTTGCCTACTCCACGCGCTATTGAACCGACCTATTTCTCTTTGCCTATTGTGAAGAGACTTGAACGATGAGCTCTAGTTCGATGGGAGCATGAAGTGGCAATTCATATGCACCGAGTGCTAAACGAGCGTGGCGACCCTTCTCACCAAACACCTCTACCAGAAAATCTGACGCGCCATTAAGCACAGCGGGTTGGTCGCCAAACCCTTCAGCGGATGCCACATGACCAGTAAGTCTCACCACACGAACGATACGGGATAAATCGCCAAGCTCTTGTTGCAGAATAGCCAGCGCATTGATGATGGCGATGCGGGCATTCTCTTTTCCTTCGTCAACCGATAAGTCTCTTCCCAATTTCCCCGGCTGAAGAATTTTTCCGTCTTCAAATGGCAGCACACCACTGACAAATACCAAGTCTCCAGACTGGCAGGCTGGGACATAGGAACCCACCGGTCTCGGGGCTGGAGGTAGGGTCACACCTAATCGCTGAAGATTTTCTGCAATGGTCATTAGGGAAACCGAGGGAAAAGGTATTTACGACGATTTTCTCGGTCGAAGCCGACGTTGATATTTATCTACGGCTTTGTTGTGTTCTGCCAAGGTCGTTGAGAATTGATGACTCCCATCATTTCGTGAGACAAAATACACAAAATCACTAGGGGTTGGATGAAGGGCGGCTTGAATGGAAGCCAGCCCAGGATTCGCAATGGGGCCTGGGGGAAGACCTCGGACTCTGTACGTGTTATACGGACTATCGACTGACAGATCAGCTTTGCGAATATTGCCATCAAAATATTCCAACGCATAAATCACCGTGGGATCACTTTGAAGGGGAATATTTTTTCGAAGGCGATTATGAAAGACACCCGACACAAGTGCGCGTTCCGTTGCCAAACCAGTTTCTTTTTCAACCACTGAAGCCAGAGTCAGCACCTCTTGAAGAGTCATGCCCATTGACTGGGCTTGGACTCGAATATCCGGTGTCACAATTTCATGGAAACGACTCACAAATGTTCGAATAATAGATTCCGGCGGAGTATAGCGTGCAAATCGATAGGTATCAGGAAACAAATAACCTTCCAGCGAGGGGGCTTTAATATCCAAATTCGTAATAAAAGCCTGGTCCCTGTTTAAACGAAGAATCTCCTGTTTGTCAGCCAACCCCTTTTGATCCAAAATATCCGCAATTTGCACCACGTTATAGCCTTCCGGAATGGTTACCGAATATTGATGGACCTCTCCGCGAACTAATTTGTCTAACAGCTCGGAAGGACGCATACCTGCATGTAGTTGATATTCACCAGGAATAATTTTTCGATCAAGCCGTTGGACTCGGCCCAAGACCTGGAAAAACCATTCAGGCTCAATGAGCCCTTTTTGATGAAGAAGGTGGGAAACCTGAGAGAATCCTGTGCCCGGGGGAATATCTATAATCTGCAAGGCCTGTGACTGACTGAGGGGTCGATTGAGTTCTAGAAATACTAAAATACCCAGGAGGCTCATGATCCCAGCCAACAGACCAGCTAAGACCACCTTTTTGAACAACCTCACTGTACCCTCCTTAGACTCTATGAGAACCTTGTCGGTTCAGCATAAGGGAATTTTGACCAAAAAATAACTACATACAACTCATTGAATCCATCATGAACTAAGTTGTGTCCCCACATAATCATAGACTTGCTCTAACGCCTTATCCAGGTGTTCCGGTTGATTCCCCCCTGCTTGAGCCATATCTGGTCGTCCACCACCAGATCCACCCACGAATTGTGCAAGATGTTTCACCACGTTACCCGCGGGTAATTGCTTGGTCAGCGCTTTTCCCACGATGACTAGCAGAGCAACTTTACCATCTAAAACTGAGCCCAACACTAACAGCCCTGTTGCAACTTTATTTCGCAGTTTATCAGAAAAGGCCCTTAGTTCCTGCATATTGAGACCATCAATCCGTTGCACAAGCACAGGCACACCATGCACCTCACGAATTGAAGTTTCCTGTCCCACACCTTGCTGATCTAGAGCCTTTTGCCTGGCTTGTTCAAGACTCCGTTCAGTCTCTTTTAGGTTCAATAACAATTTTTTGGTCTTTTCTAGCACTTCCTGCGGGCTTGTCTTCAATAAACTAGCGAGTTCTCTCCACTCACCATCTCGTTCTTGTTCATATTGAAGAGCACCTTGTCCTGTTAAGGCTTCTATTCGACGCACCCCAGCAGCTACGCCCCCCTCAGACAGCAAACGAAAAAAGCCAACGTCACCCGTATGCTGACAATGAGTTCCTCCACATAATTCTTTACTAAAATCTCCAATCTCCACAACCCGCACTTGATCCCCATATTTATCACCGAAGAAAGCTAAGGCGCCTCGCCCTAAGGCATCTTGTATCCCCATTTCTTCGGATTGCACGGCTGTATTTTGGCGGATTTGTTCATTAACCATGTTTTCAATATCCTCAATTTGCCGAGAGCTCAATCCCTTAAAATGAGAAAAATCAAATCGTAATCGGTTTGGTGCAACCAAGGAACCATGTTGTTTAACATGCGGGCCAAGAATTTCTCGCAAGGCGGCATGCATCAAATGAGTGGCAGTGTGATTCCGTGCGGCATCCGCTCTCAACCCACTATTAACCGTCGCCGTCACATGATCCCCTCTCCTTACACAACCTTCCGTTACCTGCCCTTTATGTAAAAACCACCCCTTAGTTAATTTCGTCGTGTCATAAATACGCATTCTGGCCGACGGACCCACTAGCGTCCCATGATCACCAACCTGCCCACCTCCTTCTGGATAAAATGGAGTGGTATCCAGAAGAAACTCAACCTCCTCGCCTTGTTGCGATTCGGAAATAAGCTCTTCACCTTTGACCATGGCCAACAAGGTACTTTGAGCCTGATGTTGTCCATAGCCCACAAATTGTGTCACCGGAAATTGTTCAATGACTTTGACAAGATCAGTACGTGAGGTTGTGTGTGTAAACTTAGCTGTCTTTCGTGCCCGCTCTCTTTGTTCCTCTAAAGCCTGCTGATAACCAGCATGATCCAATGTTAGACCTTCTTCCTTAGCCGCATCTTCGACCAAATCCAAAGGGAAACCATACGTATCATAGAGCTTAAAGACCGCATCTCCAGGAACCTGCATTTTTCCCTGCTGTTTCGCTTCTTGTAAGATTTGATTAAGTAAAGGCGAGGCCTGCTCTAACGTCCCGATAAACCGTCCTTCTTCCCCTTGCACCACCTCAGCTACCGTATCAGCCATTTGACGCAACTCTGGGTACGTGGATCCCATTTGTGTCACCACCGTTGGCACTAACTCAAATAAAAACTCACGCTCCATACCAAGGAGTCGACCATGTCGAGCAGCTCGACGCATAATTCGCCGCAGAACATAGCCACGCCCTTCATTAGATGGCAGCACGCCATCAGTGATAAGAAAGGTCATGGCTCGGACATGATCGGCAATCACTCTCATAGACCGGTCTGCTACGGGGACATCTCCATATTCCCGCCCTGTACCCTTAGCAATATTTTCTAAGAGCGGTCGAAAGACATCACTGTCATAATTAGAGGATACTCCCTGCGTCACGGCAGCCAGGCGTTCTAAGCCCATTCCCGTATCAATACTGGGTTTGGGAAGGGGATTTAATGTGCCAGACAAATCCCGATCGTACTGCATAAAGACCAAATTCCAAATCTCCAAATATCGGTCGCAATCACATCCCACTGCACAAGCAGACCGTCCACATCCAAAGGCCTCACCTTGATCAATCAAAATTTCCGAACAGGGCCCACAGGGACCAGTATCACCCATCTGCCAAAAATTATCTTTTTCATCCAACCGAGCCAGTCGATTTTGCGATACTCCCATATCTTTGTGCCACAGATCATAGGCTTCTTGATCATCACGAAAGACGGTGACCCATAAACGATCAGCAGGAAGTTCTGCGACTTTGGTGAGAAATTCCCAACCAAACGCAATGGCTTCTTTCTTGAAGTAATCGCCAAAAGAAAAGTTTCCCAGCATTTCAAAAAATGTATGATGCCGACGGGTAAAGCCCACATTTTCCAAATCATTATGCTTACCACCCGCCCTCATGCACTTTTGAATGGAAACTGCCCTGGAATATGGACGAGCATCTTCACCTAAAAAAATCCTCTTAAATTGATTCATCCCGGCATTGGTGAAGAGGAGCGTGGGATCTGCTTGGGGAATAAGTGAGGCACTCGGCACAGCCATGTGTTCTCGGCTCACGAAATAGTCGAGGAAGGCCTGTCGCAGTTCAAAGGACGTGGCAATCATAGAAAGTCCAGCACGTTCAATTGTAGAGTGAGTAACAATGATCGAAGATTCCTGCTTACGGTTTTTTCCCTCCAGTTTTTTTCGAATCGGCAAGAGAAGCAGTTGCGGCCTTTTCGAGCGGCGGCTTTGGCACTAAGCCATAACTTTCTCGAATTTGTGCCTCAATCTTCTCAGCAATATCTGGATTATTTTTCAGGAAAGTTTTCACGGCTTCACGCCCCTGTCCCAATCGTTCTTCTTTATATGAATACCAAGCGCCAGCCTTATCAATCAGTCGACGATCCACACCAAGATCAACAAGCTCCCCCACTTTAGAAATTCCTTGTGCAAACATGACATCAAATTCCGCTTGTTTGAAAGGTGGAGCCATTTTATTTTTCACGACTTTGACTCGTACGCGGCTACCCATCACATCCTGGCCTTCCTTGATCGCTTCAATTCGGCGAATGTCTAACCGGACTGAGGAATAAAATTTGAGGGCATTGCCACCTGTCGTAGTTTCCGGATTGCCAAACATGACTCCGATTTTCATCCGAATCTGGTTAATGAAGATCAACGAAGCTTGTGATTTGGAAATCGCGCCAGTCAATTTGCGTAAGGCTTGTGACATTAAGCGAGCCTGCAAGCCCATATGTGAATCACCCATCTCACCTTCAATTTCAGCTCTGGGCACCAACGCTGCCACAGAGTCCACCACAATAATATCTAAGGCTCCGCTTCGTACAAGAGTTTCGGCAATTTCTAACGCCTGTTCCCCCGTATCCGGCTGCGCAATGAGCAAATCGTCTGTCTGTACACCAAGTTTTTTCGCATAGGCAATATCCAAGGCATGTTCAGCATCAATAAACGCAGCCGCCCCTCCAGCTTTTTGAGCTTCAGCAATGGCATGCAAACACAAGGTAGTTTTTCCTGACGACTCTGGCCCATAGATTTCAATGACTCTCCCCCTGGGCAATCCCCCGATGCCTAATGCCATATCTAGAGTTAAAGAGCCAGTTGAAATCGCTGGAATATCAGTTGGGAGCTCAGCTCCTCCCAATTTCATAATAGCCCCTTTGCCAAATTGTTTTTCAATTTGGGTCAAGGCCAAATCCAATGCTTGTCTCTTTCCGTCTTTGGGAGTCTCTTTTGAGGAAGCGGTACGCTCAGCCATCGGTGTTCCTTTGGTTCGATATCAATGAAAAATACGGTCTGGCTATCTTACCCCACGTACCCAAACAGGTAAATGCTTTTCTTCAACCGCTACCCTGCTGTTCTGCAGAATATCCTAATAACTTCACCGTTCCGAGTGGGCTATAGACTGCACCAGAGGCATGAAGATCGCTTTGAAAGAGAATAAATTGGTCAACAGGCATTGGGCCAATTGCTCGGGGCACTTCCAAAACCTTGTTTTCCACCAATGCCGACCCAACCAAGGTATTGTCATGTTTAACCCGGCCGAGCGTGAGATGTGGATGATAGGATTTATCTTCAGGCGGAAACTCGAGAGGTTCCAATGCCGCCTCAATATTCAATACTACATCCTGTAAACCCCGCGTCTTGTCTGTTATCCCAACCCAAAGAATACGAGGCCGCCTTCTGTGAGGAAAGACTCCTAGCCCCTGGATTTCCAGGGAAAACTTTTTCTGGTTGTGCCCAATCGTTGCCAGAACAGACAAAAGCTCTGGAACTCGCGAAGGATTAACAAAGCCCAGAAATTTCAAGGTCAGATGAATCGAGTCGGGATGCACCCAACTCATCGGAGGTAATATTTTTTTGAGCTGCCCTTGCAGAATGGAAAGTTTCTCTCGAATATCAGTCGGAAGTGGTACCGCTACAAACAGTCTAATCATACAGGCATGTTTTATGTTTTGCCTTCAACCAGATACCGACGGATCATATTGAGGGCCGCTTGGGAGGAGCGAAATTTAATCTCTGTACGATCCCCCCAAAACTGATAACGTTCCACTCGACAACCTAGAGAATGGGCAATAGCCATATAGACAAGACCAACTGGTTTTTCGGCTAATCCTCCACCGGGACCTGCAATTCCTGTTACGCTTACTCCAAGATCAACGCGGCTTTTTGTCCGAATCCCTTTGGCCATAGCTTCAGCCACTTGTCCACTCACGGCTCCATATTTCTGTAAGAGCTTAGCAGACACCCCTAGCAATGATTGTTTAGCTGAATTGCTATAGGTCACGACTCCACGATCCAAGTAGGTTGAACTCCCTGGCACTTCTGTCAGACGATGCGCAATAAGGCCACCAGTACAAGATTCGGCCAATCCTACTGTCACCTTCTTGGAAGCCAACAAACGCCCAACGACTTGTTCCATAGTCTCTTCACCTTCAGAAAAAAGCCAGGACCCTAACGCCTCCCGAACCTGATGAATGAGGCGATCTCCTTCTGGAAAATCTTGGGGGTTTTTTGATCGAAACAATTTAGGGTGAATGGGCCGCCAGCTACTAAGTGTAACTTTCACACCCTTTGCAGACGCTAACAAACTCAAATCTATGCCTGAAGACCGTTCGAATAATGGAGAAATTCGCTGTTGGATATCTGTTTCAGGGGACCCTATCGTATTGAAGGCATGGGACCAAAGAGCGACTGTTGCCTTCAACTTTCTTTTTAAAATGGGTTGAACCTCACGGGCCATCATCTCTCGAGCCTCACGAGGCACTCCAGGAATGACAAACACATGGGCCTTGCCTTCTTGCACATAGAACCCTGGCGCGGTCCCAACTAGATTGTCTAAAATTGTTGCCCTGGAAGGGACTAAGGCCTGTCTGGCCAGTAAAGCGGTTACTGTGCGCCCTTTTTCCTGAACTTGCCTTTTGAGGATCTGCATCGCTTTTCGACGAACAACCAGGGAATGCCCAAATGTCTTAGCAACCGCTTGACGGGAACGATCGTCAACGGTCGATCCGAGCCCTCCAGTCAGAATCACTACATCCGCTTGTTTACAAGATAAGCGGAGAGCAGACTGAATATCGCGCAATTCATCGCTAAGGGCCTGTTTTTTCGCGACCCGAATTCCACAGTCAGCTAACAACTCGGCAATAAAAATGGAATTACTATCGACTCGTCCTCCATGGAGTAATTCCGAACCAATTGCCAAAATTTCAGCGCGAAATGGTTTCATGCTCCCGAAGACTGCCTTTTAGAGGTCCTATGATTTACTATGATGTCTTTACGGAATCGAGGACAAATCTAATTCGAAATGAATTTCGCCACCGCTGCCTGGAAAAACTAATAGCGTTGCTGGTGATTCCAACCTTAAGGTTTCATAGGGGAAAATAGCCACAATTTTTGCTCGGTACACAGGCATTCCTTGATCCTGCCCTGCTTTGTGTGCTCGCGCATCAAACCGAATGCGAGTCGGTTTCACAACAGCCTGTTCCTGTCTCATAAGGAGATAAGAATCTTTCGCAAACCCTGAAGATGGTCCAAAGACCGTCACAACGACTTGCAAGGCATCCTCCGTCAGTACTCGCTCAATATCCTGTTCTGTCGGCTCTTGCCCTCGTAACCCATAGTGACTCGCCATGACAGCCAACCCACTGAGCTTACTCACTAAAAAACCATAGGGTTCAAAGTTTTTTGTCGAGCCAAAATGCCAATAAAGCTCATTTGGTGGACGATGCTCTTTCGCAAAATCAATTCCTCTTTTTATGGCTTGGTGGACTTGAGTTTTGGTTGGATTTTGAACCAGAGCGAAAGAATTGAGGCAAGGGTAAAATATCAGCCCCAACAGCACACTGAAAGAGAGAGCCATCTTCATAGCATCTGCCACCTTACATTTCATCTTCACCACTAGCATTGGCCCTCTGTGCTATTCACACAATAGTATTAATCCTTTGCAATGTGCTTCATATTTTCCCCATAATTACAGGCTGGAACATATGCTCATTGACAAGATTACAGTACCGATGGTAATACCTTCAGTTTTATTTTTTAAGTCGTTAAAAATACTCAGGTTTTTCTTTCCACGGAGGTGCCACTATGGCCGGTGCCGAACAGGCTGCCCAACAACAATTTGTGAATTTCAGTTTTTATAAAGTTGATCCATTATGGCGGCGCCTTCCAAAAGAAGAACGAGACCGGGGGAAACAAGAGTTTGTCCGAGCTGCTGAAGAATATACAGGCAAAGTCATTGTGGTTCCCTACACAACAACAGGTATCCGTGGCGATTGTGACTTTATGCTCTGGCGCATTACTTATGATTTAGAAATGTTCCAAGAAATGAGTTCAAAGCTCTTGGCCACTGGCTTGGGACAATATCTTACCAATCCCTATTCATACCTTTCTATGACAAAACGGTCAATTTATGTCGATAATCATGTCCATGAAGGACAAGAAAGTCGTCGATTAAAAATTTCCCCAGGCCGTGCAAAATACATCTTTGTCTATCCATTTGAAAAAACACGCGAATGGTATTTGCTAACCAAAGCTGCACGACAAGGAATGATGGATGAACATATTGAAATTGGGCATAAATACCCATCAGTCAAACTCAACACGACCTATTCGTTTGGATTGGATGACCAGGAGTTTGTGGTGGCCTTTGAAACTGACTCTCCTCAGGATTTCTTGGACTTAGTTATGGAATTACGCGGATCAGAAGGAAGCCGATATGTTAAACGAGACATTCCGATCTTCACCTGTATCATGAAAAGCTTAAAGGAAGTCGTCGAAACGCTTGGAGGGTAATGATTGTATTAGTTATACGCTAAAACCCTCCATCACTTCTGGACAATACACTGGCCAAATATTCCTTAGCCAGTGTATTTTTTTGCCTTTTGGGGGAAAATCAAATATCTCAAATATCTATTCTCATGATTTTCCGACAATGTTTTTGTCTACTTTTGGGTTATTGCTAATGATTGAATAACCCAGGTCAACTAGCTGTGATCTTTTGATTTTGACACCTCTTCAAATGGTGTGCTATCACAACCCTATGATTTATTGTTAGTTTTTGAGAGTAGCTATACGTATGGAAGAAGAAGAAAATATTTTATTCGTCCGCCGAGAACCCGATGGAGCGGTCACTCTCTATGTTGATGAAGATTGGGCTGTAGAACGAGGAGCTAATGTTGACGAATTAGTGAAGGTTCCTGTCCCAAGAGAACTCTATGCTAGTGGCACCGTTCAGCAACTTCGAGAATATGCTGCCACCTATTTAGAATCCCTGAATGAAGAGAATTCATCGTCGTGACACTTCTATTTTCACCTAGGAATGCTTCATGTCTCTTAGCATTGAATTAGACCATATAGAAAGTGCATTGAAGGCCCTTCCGGTACAAAGCCGAGCCATGATACAGCTCCTCTTATTGCAATATATGGATGTGACTCAAGAAGAAATTGATTATATGGCGACGGATCAACCCGACTCACGCTTTTTAGCGGGGAAGCAACCACAAGGGAAAACAATTTCGTTAGAAGCTATTCAAAATGTGACCGCACGCGCTAATCAATATAAAGGTTATTACCGGCAAAAACGTGAACGGCCTGGCATGCATGTGGAATTTCTTAAAAATATCCTCGCGCTGCTGGATAGAAAAGTTCGCATAGCTGAGCGTAAATTCCTCGATGATTTTCCAGACGATGAAGAAATGCTGAAGATTGCAAGAAGCCAAGCCCCGTCTGTTCTTCTGCGCCAAGAATTTCGAAAATTAGATCGAGCATGGGAGCAGGAGGACGAAACTATTTCTCAAAAAGAATATCAGAAGCAGCGTCTGCTCCTTGAGTTTCAAGCCTTATTGCGAAGAAGAGCCATTTTTCGCCGACGCTTTAAAATCGCTCAACAGGAATTCATAACCGCAGGTATCTCCCCTATGAGAGATCACGAAATCGCGCACGTCTGGGGGATCCCATTAGGAAGTCTGGCTGGAAGGAAAGTGAAGGCTTTGGAACAATTTCTCACGAAATTACAAGAGCATCAGGCCTCTTCCTCTCCATCAAACGGAACAACTCAACCTTTGGACTTGTGGCAAGAAACACTTCACACCTTGGCCAAACGCCCGATCGAACGGTCTTTAGTTGAATATGATGGTTTGGAAAAAACGGAAGAAGTATTAATGGAAAAATTAGAGGCTTTTGTCACCGGCATGATGTCTGAACCAGAGGAATCGAAGTTTTGGACCAGCATTACAAAGGTCAATGATACCGAATTCTCCGGCTCTTGGGCTTCACATGCACGTTCTATTCTGGCATTTCAGAGATTGCATGCCCTGCTGAATGATATGGACCTTTCGGACGAAGCCTTGGAAGACGAGCTCTCAGCCAAAATTATTCCAAAACAAGCCGATGATCAAATTGCCACAGAGGAAGAAGAAAAACCTGTAGAACTTGGTGAGATGGGCTTGGGGGTTCTTAATTCCTTTATGGGGGAGCAAGACGATAAGCGAAGAACATAAGAAAAACTCTGCTATTACTTACCAATTCATTATCGCTAGGCACTTTTCTTTCTTGGTTGAATCGTCTCAATTATACCATTAGCCCATTCAATACTCTGCCAGTAAACAGATTGCAACATGTGCGGCTCTACGATTCCGATAGTTTCTTGATCCCATTCCCCTTGTTCATAGGCAAGAACCGCATTCAAGACTTGTCCTAGCTGTCCCTCCTGCTTCAGCAAGGCATCAAGAATCTCCTCAGCAAGTGGAAGTTCTGCTAACAACTGTTTCATTTCACAATCAAAATATGCATCTAAGATTGAAAACATTCCCACGGTAAATCCTTGGCTTGAAGACACCCCAAACAGAGGGCAAAGAGCTTCACACATACGCGCACGAATAAGAGACACTCGCATAAGTTCTGTAGGCTTATCACCCATTTGTGATAACACCAGCAGGGAAGCCCATTGTCGCATACGATCTGTCCCAACCATGGTGATGGCTTGGGAAATGGAATCAACCGATCGAGGCAAACCTACTGATGCAGAGTTCACATATCGAAGAAGTTTGACACTGAGGGCAACATCGTTTTTGACTAAATCTTCAAGCTCTTGAATTTCCAGAGAAGGATTTTGAAGCTTCGCAAGGAGTAACACAATCGCCATACGGTTGCCTGAAAGACTCACGCCTTCCATGATCTGCGGCTTACAAAAATAATAGCCTTGAAAATACTCAAACCCTAAAGCCAAGCATTGATGATGCATTGCTAAATCTTCGACTTTTTCAGCAAGTAACTGCACAGGGTATTCCTGAAACATGGAGACTTGCTCATGAAGCTCAGCTTCACTTAACGCCAATACATCAACTTTAACAAAATCAGCATACTGTAATAGGGGGCGGTGAGAATCTCGTAAGACAAAATCATCTAAAGCAATATAATAGCCAAGTTGTTTCGCCTGTTTGAGTGCCTCTAGGACAGAAGGTGTAGGGTCAATCGTTTCTAAGACCTCTAGAACCACATTCTTGGGAGGAAGAAATTCATAATGCTTCCTCATAAAAAAATTTGCTGTAAGATTGATAAAGGCCTGTGCGTTTCCAGCAATCTGATCTAGCCCTAATTCTAAAAAGGTATTCACCATAACCCGGGCCGTTGCCTCATCGCCATCCATGACATTCGCACTATTTCCAGACCCATCCCGGTAGAGCAGCTCGTACCCGAAGACCTCCCCCTGACGATCAAATATGGCCTGCCTGCCAACCAACACAGATTGTTTCAGCATCGTTTTAGTGGTATCAGTCATAAGAATTTACAGGGTCCTGAGGTTTAAGCATGACGAAAGAAAATTCATCGTTTTGAGAAAAGGAATTGTCGGATGTTCTCAACCTATGGTATAGACTTCTCTCGGTTCTTTAAGGAAAAACCTTCAACACAATAAAACTTCAATAATGGCGGTGTAGCTCAGGTGGTAGAGCAGCGGACTCATAAGCCGCGGGCCGGGGGTTCGAGACCCTCCACCGCCACCATTCTTTGCCCATCCCCTAACCGAATACGACTCGTCCACAAAACTGATTTTTCACCTAGCTAATTCTCTCTCCATTTCCAAAAGGCGAAGAATTATTTAATCAAGGGAGAAACCCTTTCAATCAGGCACCACCTTCTTTGAAGATTCCTTCAACTGACCGAAGTTTTTTTTGCAGACCAACCAGAAGGGTTAGAAACAGTTGTCGAAGTTGTACTATGAGCAGCCTCTTCCTCACGAGGTAATTCGATAAGGATTGTGGTGCCTTTATTTGGTTGACTATGGACTTTTAACCGGGCTCCAATTTCTTTGGCTCGAAGCGCCATCTTGCCAAGACCATGGCCCTGAGCACCCACAAGATCAAATTCAAATCCCTTTCCATTATCCGACACTTCTAAGATCATCTGAGTTTCTGAAACTTTGACAGCAACCTTCGCTTTCTTCGCCTCAGAGTATTTTACGCAATTTTGAAGAGCTTCCCGTAGGATATGCATTAGCTCAGCACCCTGATCATAAGAGAGCGAGTCTTCGATTAAGGGGTCAACGTGCACGTCAAATTGGATCGATCCCTCCTTCGTGACATCTTCGATAAGAGTCTTGAGCGCAACTTCAAATTTGTTACCAAGTAAAACCCCCGCTTTCAGATCATCCAAAAAAACTTCCAGTGTTTTAGACATCTCGGCAATTTGTTCAATGATATGATTGGTGGGTTTTCCGACTTCCATGGCTATTTGAACTTGCCGTAGAGTTCGAGCAATCCGTTCATGGAATTGACAGATGATGACATTCCGTTCATCTATCACTTCTAGTAGTTCCTTATTACGTTGCAGAATTTTTAGGATGGGGGCCAACATCACAATACCGCCCAACATGAATCCAGCAACCACAAACCCGAGAACTTCCTGAATGAGACTCAACTGAGGTGGAGCCATACCTACAAACTGCAAGTAGAGTCCATACGTCTGCTGCATAGCGAGAACGAGAACAGCTAAACCCAATAGGTTCCATGCCAAAGGTTTTTCCGTTTCCCGCACTCTACGAATCAAGACAAAAACGGTACCCCAATGCAACAAACAGGTTCCGCTTAATACCCATAATGCAATTGGTTCACCCGCCATTCAGAATTCCCTTTCCTAGAAACACCTTGGCATTTCTTAATTTTTTTTCACACATCTAATAAATTCACCAATAAAGACATTTTTTTCAAATGGTAGATTCCGCAAACCCCTCTCTACCCCACCTCATTCAGCCCTAGCACCTTGGCTTCCTCAGTCAATTAAAGGAATCGCATAAAAAGCTGCAGGCAATGAGTTTTTCATATCGCTTCACTTGTCGGATATGCCTGGCCTTATCTTAAAGATCTTTCTTTCAATGAAAACAGCCTCTGTCTTGTCTTGAACTTCACCATTCCCTAGCAGGCATTCCTTCAGACACAAAATTTCGCGGCAAGTTATACACATAACTATATGAATTTTAAAAGTTTTCTATCAATCCATTTTAGGTATTGTAGATTTCCATCTGAAACCTCCACACTTTCTCTACTAATGGAGGTGTTATGCGACTTGCTCTGTTTTTAGTCTTAGGCGTATTTCTATGGGCCGGAACTGTCTCAATTAAGTTCCCAGTCCCTCAATCTATCGACACTCCAACATCAGAATACACATGTTCGGGACAACTTGCTGGAGAGCAACTCATGGACTATCTCAAGATGGGACGCGTAACGAGTATTTATGACAATGGCAAAATTTTGACCATTGGACTCCCTTCCACATGGGAAGATCTTTCCTCAAACCTCCAACAACAAACCTATGCCACAGTCGTCTGCTATGCTCAATCACAGCAGCGCCCATTTCAGCTTCTTGTTTCCCAGGAAATGTAGTAGAAAGGGAAGTAAAACGGAGGGTTTAAGAGGGTCTCTGGGCTGCCAAAATAGACTCTTGGTAATATTCCTGTAACATCTTTGCTCCCGTCCTATCCGTTATAACAAGCTGCCGTTGATCAAACGTATTGGCCCAGTAAAGGTAGAGAAGACGGTGAGTCATTCCTATCTCAATATGCATCTCTTTTCCCTGTTCCTCCGTAAACGTTGATTCCTCTTGAATAATTTTTTGAGGGAGCTTTTCATAGATTTCTGTAGCAGAAGACGCGTGATTCTCATATCCCGGAGGAGAGAGATCTCCTGTCATATCATCTAAATCTCCCCACTCCTTTTTTAGAAAATCTTCAAATTTTCTATCCGTCAACAAACGAACTTTTTCAAATATCTGAAAAACTAAATCTTTCTCCTGGACACTTCCAAGCAATAAACCACGGAAACCTGAATCGGTTATACACAACCCCCAAGCAAACACATCCTCCCACACACCAATCCGAAGACTCCATGATCCATAACTCGTAAGCTTCCCAGAGACTGTCTCTAATTGCTGTCCCGCAGTCAATTCTTTACCCATACGCTCAGCCCGTTCTCCCACGCAACGATACATCGTCTCCCCTTCAATAAAATAGGGAACCTCACTCCAGATAACAGGCTCAAAATCCATGTTTCGGGAGACTTCATACAATGGTCCATCCACTTTCGATTCACCTAATTCGGTATAAGCACACGCAAGAGGAACACGAATAGGGAACAGCTTTCTCGCATTCAAAGCCCGCTGAAAAAGTATTCGCCGACCAAGGTTCCATGTTTTTTCAAAACAAAACAATCGTCCTCCAGGAGACAAGACATTAAGGACCGCCTCCAGCCGCCTATCGAGCCCAATCTGCCATTCAAGTTCTTCTTGACGTGATTGAATATTTTCACGCTCAAAGGTTTGCCAATTTCGACTAGGCAGACCCGGCTCATATTCCGATTGAAAGAGCACTTGGGTCGACAAGACACAGTCATACTGTTCACCAGATGACACATCCCTTTCCTGACAAACCCGAAACTGTATATTCGCAAGCGATCGTTTCTTTGCCTCAGCCTGCGCTATTTCAATGGACCCAGCAGACCGGTCAATTCCCACAAATTGGGCATCTGGATATTGTTTCGCAAAAAAACAGGACAAAATCCCCACGCCACAACCAAAATCCAAGATATGTTGGGCTGAAGAAAGCCGAGGAGAGAGGAGCAATCCGATTTGCCGAAAATAATCAAAACGTTGAGAATAGACAACAGGCAGAAGGGAAGGCTTAGCTAGTAAATCATAAAACTGAATATCGGCCAGCGTATTCTGACCCCCATGACGCTGTTCAATCAAAGCTTGCAATACCTGCAAGTCTGTCTGTGGCAATGTTGCCTGCTGCCAGGCATAGTACGTTGCCTCGTCCTGGAATTCCCGTAGCCCCCATGACTGCAAATAGGCAGTGAGAATTCCTGCTAATTCCTGGTTTGCCTGGTCTCCATCATACGATAACACGGCTCAAAGAAATTCGATTAGGACGCCTTACAATATGTATTAAAACTTCGAGGATAGCATCATGGCATCTTGATATTCCTGCGGAATGGGGTGAGGCTGTTGAAGTTGTCCTGTCCCAAGAACCAGGTATTTTTCCATCGTCAGCTTGGCCAAGGTCAAGGGGCCACGCGAATGCAAGCGCCGGCTATTCGTTCCAAGGTCAGGGCCTAGCCCAAATTGTTCCCCTCCATGGAGCCGTGTAGAAGCATTAATAAATACCGCACTGGAATCGACTTCTCGGACAAATTGCATAGCAAAATCATAGTCACGAGTCACAATGGTATCCGTATGTCCAGGAGCATATTTAGCAATATGCTCAAGAGCTTCCTGCCGATCCTGTACAACTTTGATATTCATCGTCAGAGACTGAAACTTTTTACCCCAATCGGCTTCCACCGCCTCCTTAATCCCTAAATGACCGGTCATTTCTAGAACGCCCAACATGGAAACAGTTTTAGGACACCCATATAATACGACACGATACTCCTGAAGTAGACGACGCGTTAACCCTGGCAAGAGATGCCGAGAAACGTCCCGATGAACCAGAACGGTATCCATAGCATTCGACTCAGTCGGTGATTGAACTTTGGCATTTACTACAATCGTTTGTGCTAACGGAATATCCGCATTTTTATCAACATATACATGGCACAATCCCCCATCAAACCCAATCACGGGAACTCGCGCATGCTCAACAATCCCATTGCGCAAACTTGCTCGCCCTCGAGGAATCACAGCTTGAACATATTTCGTTTGTCGGGCCACCTCCAAAGCCGCCTCTGGCGCTCCTCGATCTAGGAAAACTAAGCCTCCTTCGGGTACTCCCTCCTTGACCGCCGCCTCTTTAAAACAATGGAATATGGCCTCATTCGTCTGTAACCATTCCACGCCACCACGATAGACACAGACATTGTTCGTTTTGAGACACATGCCAAATGATTCCACGGTCATGATGGGACCCATGTCAGAAATCACACCTAACACCCCAATAGGCGAACGAACCGTATGAACCTGTAAACCATCTGGAGTCATCCAAGCCTGGCTCATTTCTCCAATGGGATCAGGCTGGTGGATAAAATCCAGCAAACGTTCAACCATTTCTTCAATATTCTCTTCAGTAAGGCGAATTCGCTCGAAGGCTTCCCGATGTACTTGCTTGTCCCCTTCTTTTGAAATTAGGTCTAAATCTCGTTCATTAGCCTCAAGAATAGCTGCTGATTGAGCAACCAAAGTATCAGCCATCGCTTGCAAGGCACGGTTTTTCTTTTGAGAAGATAAACCAGCCATTGCACGTGCAGACTCATTAGCCAGTTTCAATAAACTTTGCACGTAAAGCTTTAAAGGAATCTCAACCATTTCATGCACTCCTGTATCAGAAAAAAAGAGAAAAACGGCATTGACTATAGCTTCGAGGTCTCATAGAGTCAAAAGAAGTATTTCCTTTTTTCACTTGAGTTTTTAAGGATAAGAACTATTCACAGCGGGCTCTTGAGGATAAGACGCACCCCATGTGCGCTTGAATTAGTCTTAAACCGTATGATAGCATTGCTGGGTTTAGGTGTATCAAAAAAAATTACGTAGATTACATGAATGACTCTTCACTTGGAATAACCTGCCTGACTAGACAATCTTGCCTCATTGTCTCCTGCCGGTCCAATTTGAGCCAACAATCGTCGTTACACATTCCAACAAAATATACAACTTTGTGTTAATACATTTTTTCCTGAAAGGGGGTGGGAAGGTCCGCTATGGTCACGATTAAATCGTTATTGGAAGCTGGGGTTCACTTTGGACATCAGACGAATCGCTGGAACCCAAAGATGAAACGCTATATTTTTGGCGAGAAAAATGGCATCTATATCATTGACTTACAAATCACATTGCAATGCTTCCAGAAAGCCTATGAATTCACGCGGGACACTGTCGCCGCAGGAGAATCGGTGCTCTTTGTCGGGACCAAACGGCAGGCTATGAGCATTGTTGAAGAAGAAGCCAATCGTTGCGGAATGTTTTTCGTCAACCAACGATGGTTAGGAGGGATGCTCACCAATTTCCAAACTCTTCGTCGCAGCATTGCCCAACTCAAAAAGTTGGAAGCCGCTGAAACCGATGGAACCTATGAACGCCACAAGAAAAAAGAAGTGGTAAAAATGAAAAAGGAACAAGCCAAGTTAGAAAAATATTTAAGCGGCATTAAAGGCATGAAGGACATCCCAGGCTGCATTTATATTTTGGACACTAGAATTCAGCATATTACGGTAAAGGAGGCCAATCGACTAGGGATCCCTGTCATTGCCCTCGTAGACACAAATTGCGACCCAGAAGGCGTCGATTTTCCTATTCCCGGCAACGACGATGCGATTCGTTCTCTCAAGTTATTTACGGCGCAAATCGCAGATGCTTGTATTGAAGGGACCGAATTACGTCAAAAACACCAAGAAGCATCAGCCAATGGTGAGGGCGCTCTTTCTGAAACCCCAGGATCGGGACCTTCTGAAGTTGTGGCCTCCGAAACCACACAACCTGTCTAGGGTTGATAGAGTCATCGTTCATACATCCATCCACATTATTTGAGTAGGAGAGTACGCGTATGTCTAGCTTGAGCGCCTTGGTGAAAGAATTGCGAGGAAAAACCGGGGCCGGAATTCTTGATTGCCAAAAAGCCTTGCAAGAAACAGGAAGTGATATTGAAAAGGCCATTGACTTCTTGCGCCAAAAAGGTCTCGCTGCCGCCCAAAAGAAAGCCGGCCGTGAAACCAAAGAAGGCCTCATTTCCTCCTATATCCATGCCGGATCAAAAATTGGAGTCCTTTTAGAAGTGAATTGTGAAACAGATTTCGTGGCTCGCAACGAAGAATTTCAAGCCTTTGTCAAAGAATTAGCATTACAAATTGCCGCCTCGCAGCCTGCCTTTGTGAAACGGGAAGACATTCCAGATGACCTAATTCAACGGGAAAAGAATATCTATTTGGCGCAAGTGAAAGAATCAGGGAAACCCGAAGCGGCCTGGGAAAAAATTGTCAATGGCAAATTGGAAAAATTTTACCAGGAACAATGCTTGATGGAACAAGGTTTCATTAAAGATCCCAAAGTCACCATTCAAGATTTGGTCTCACAAAAAATTGCCAAGTTAGGCGAAAACATCTCGATAAGCCGTTTCACTCGCTACCAACTCGGCCAAGACTAATGTCTCTAAAATACCGGCGAGTCCTCTTAAAAATAAGCGGAGAAATGTTAGCCGGCGATCAAGAATATGGCATCCAACCGTCTATTTTAGACACACTGGCAAATGAAATTGCTGATGTTATGACAATGGATGTGGAAATCGCTATTGTCATTGGAGGCGGAAATATTTTTCGAGGTTTAGCCGCAAGTGCTTCTGGGATGGAACGCGCCTCAGCTGATTATATGGGCATGCTGGCTACCATGCTCAATGCTCTTGCCCTCCAAAATGCCTTAGAAAAACTTGATATTCCCACACGTGTCCTTTCCGCAATAGAAATGCGCCAATTAGCGGAAGGATACATTCGCCGCCGAGCCATTCGTCATCTCGAAAAAAAACGAGTCGTCATTTTCGCAGCCGGGACAGGCAACCCGTACTTTACGACAGACACGGCAGCAGCCCTTCGTGCTATGGAAATTGGGGCCGATGTGATTATGAAAGGCACCAAAGTAGACGGCATTTATGATGCTGATCCAATAACCACCCCCACGGCTAAGCGCTTTAGGGAATTGCCTTTTTTATCGGTCCTCAATAAAAACCTCAAAGTGATGGATGCCACCGCCATTACACTCTGCATGGATAATAATCTCCCCATCATCGTGTTTAATTTGACGTCACCCGGCAATGTTCGGAAAATATTAGAAGGCAATCCCATCGGCACCATCGTCTCGAAACAGGCTAGTCTCAATGAATAAAAGGAACGATCATGAGCGACCCTACCATTCAAAAAGTGAATAAACAGATGGACGGTGCCATTGAACACCTCAAAAGAGAATTTGCCGGTCTGCGGACAGGACGTGCATCTTTGGGGTTACTTGATCATATTAAAATTGATTACTACGGAACTCCCACACCTCTTAAACAAGTCGCTAACCTGGGTATTCCCGAAAGCCGCCTGATCACCATTCAACCCTGGGATGCTTCCCACATTGGAGAAATTGAGCGTGCCATTTTGAGTTCTGAGCTTGGGCTGACTCCTTCAAATGACGGTAAACTTATTCGGCTTCCCGTTCCTCCCCTCAGCGAAGAACGCAGAAAAGATCTCGTGAAGCTCAGCAAAAAATATGGAGAAGAAACGAAAATCCAAATTAGAGGATTTCGTCGTGATGGAAATGATGAATTGAAACGGCGGGAAAAAGAAAGCGACATTACGGAAGATGACTTACGTCATTTAGAAAATGAAAATCAAAAGCTCACCGACAAATTCATCCGAACCGTCGATGAGCTCATCAAGAAAAAAGAGGAGGAAATACTCACGGTCTGAGGCTCCACCTGTGACTGACTCGGCACCTTTCTCATCTTCAACATTAGCGATTCCCCGTGCACCTCTCACGGTTGACATTCACCTTGGAATTCTTAAAAACAACTTCCAACGCATTCGACAATTCATCCCTCCTAGCACCAAAATTCTTCCTATCATCAAAGCTGACGCATATGGACATGGGGCAGTCCAAGTTGCTCATACATTGTCCTCCTTAGACATTTTTGGATTTGGCGTCGCATCTGTCTCAGAAGGCATACTCCTACGAAACAATGACATTTACTCCCCCATTCTTATCATGGGGCCACTCTTGGAAGATCATCTCAAAGATGTAATTGCCTATGATTTAACCCCAGTGATTTCGCACCCTGACATCTACCATCAATTATTGGCACACCTTCCGGTAGAGAAACGAGCATTTCCTATCCATCTTAAAATTGATACAGGTCTGCATCGATTAGGATTGGATGCCAAAGAAGCCCTCTCGTTGATACGCTCATTAACAGCCGGACCAGATTCTCGAATCAGTATCCAAGGGCTCTTAACGCATTTCGCCGACGCCGACAACCCCGACCCAAGCCTAACCAATCAACAAATCCACCAATTCCACATGTTTCTCTCAGAAACCAATCAAGACAGAAATCTCATTCCAATTCATCATATGGCCAATAGTGCTGGCATTCTGTTTCATGCAACTTCCCACCTTGGAATGGTCAGACCAGGCATCATGCTCTATGGTTATGCCCCGGGGCCAACGAACGCACCGCCCCCCCTTCAACTTCAGCCAGTCATGCAAGCCAGAACCTATATTGCACATCTCCGTTCTTTGGAACCGGGAGAAGTTGTGGGCTATAATGCTCTTTTTCGCACAAGGAGATTGTCACGTATCGCCGTATTACCAGTAGGCTATACGCATGGCTTCCCCCGCCATCTCACCGGAGTTGGCTATGTTCTCATTCAAGGAATTCCCGCACCAATCATTGGAAAAATTTGTATGGATATGATGATGGTGGATGTGACAGATATTCCAAAGCCCACCATCGGAGAGGAAGTGGTCTTGTTAGGCAAACAAGGAAAAAAAGAAATTACTGCACAAGACTATGCGAGTTGGCTCAATACTATCCCCTATGAAGTGCTCTGTGGAATAGGAGGAAAGGCCAATAGAACCTATACGCCACCCGACTAACTTTAGGAAAATATTCTATACCGAGACTTACTGTATTAGGAGGAGGTTTTCAATTTTCGCTTTAAACGTTTTTCTACTGCCACGACTTTTCCAGTTAAACGGCCCCTGTGACCTTTTCGGTAATCCACTTTCATAACACAGGAAATACGAGGACAATCTTTTTTCATACGTTCGTAGCATTGGGTAACCACGTCTATCACATCATCCCATTCCCCTTCTAATACAGTGCCCATGGGATTCAATCGATAATCAACTCCACTTTTATCAATAATGTCTAGGGAACGCGAAACATATTTACTCACACTCTCTCCCTTGCCTAGCGGAGACATGCTAAACTCCAACAAGACCATCAGCCATTCTCCTTGCCTACCGGCTCCAATTCTGATTCTTCAGACAACTTCCAGGACTTGGGATACTGTAAAGTGGCTTCCAAGGCAAAACCATCCACCGCTTCCAACAAACGCTCTCTTCGCCGCTTATCACTGGATTCGGTTTTCTGTAACTCTTCGCGTAAAGCTCCAAGCCAATCTAAAAATTGATCAAATTCTTCATCAAACACCATCTCCAGACTTTCACGAAGAGTCCGAGCTAAGGTTGGGGCCGTTCCACTGGTGCTAATGGCCATACGCAAAGGACCACGCTTCACTAAAGCCGGCATAAAAAGAGTAGAATGGTCTCTTTGGTCAATTGACCAGACTAAAAACTTTTCAGTTTTGGCTAATTCATATAAGGATTTGGCTAAAGCCACATCATCTTTCAACACGTTTAAGATCAACACAACATCTTGTGTATCTGTCGAACGAAAGCTACGTCCACGGTGGATAATCTTTCCCGAAGCCGTGAGCTTTCGCAAATCCACATGAAGCGTGGGATGGACTACCGTTACTTTCGCACCCGCTTCCAAAAGACGAGTCACTTTTTCGGCAGCTTCTTCATCTCCACCAATGACCAAACACAGACGACCATCTAAATTTAATGTGCCCTGAAAGCCGGCATTACGACTCATAACAATCCTCCTTGCGAACCCGTATCATACCCAAGATCTATCGCAGAAGAAAACACAAATTATTCCTTCTTGCCAAATAGGAGCACCCCGAAGACATTGCACTACGATTTCTTAGAAAATGACAAAATAATCTACCAACTTGTGGCATAACGGGAAAGCGTTGAAGGCAGGAAGCTGGGATGGATAAGTGTAGTAATCACCGACCAGTTTGCTGTAACGCCTCCGAACTTTGCACACCTAGAGATTCATAAATTTTAAGAGTGGCTTTGGATTTATTTAGAGTATAAAAGTGGATGCCTTTGACCTTGTTATCGATTAAATCTCTCACCTGTTCAGTCGCCCAATGAATACCAACATGCTCAGCAGCTTTATCATTTTCAGCCCGGTCCATTGCCTTCAAAAGTTTGGCCGGAAATCTTGCACCCAAGGCCAACTCCGACATGCGCGACATGCCTTTTCGAGAGCCAATCGGCATGATTCCCGCAATAATTGGCACTGTAATTCCTACGACCTCGCAACGTTCACAAAAATCATAAAAGTCCCGATTATCGAAAAACAGTTGCGTACAAATATAGTCAGCTCCTGCATCAACTTTTCGCTTTAAATGATCCATTTCAATTAAACGATTGGGTGTGCCCGGATGTCCTTCCGGAAACCCTGCAACCCCCACACCCATTCTTGGGAAATTCCGTTTAATAAACCCGACTAAATCAGCGGCAAACGGGAATCCATCTTTGGGAATATCAACTTGAGTAGAACCTTGAGGCGGATCTCCACGCAACGCCATTATATTATGAATGCCATTCTCTTGGTATTTGGCTAATATTTGATAAATTTCCTCCTGCACAGAACCCACACAGGTTAAATGAGAAATAATGGTTAAATCAGTTTCCCGTTGCAGCTTGACCACCAAATCATGAGTCCGTTCACGGGTTGTCCCTCCTGCCCCATAAGTCACACTCACGTATGCCGGCTTTAACGGCATTAACGCTGAAATGGAAGTAAAAAGCTCTTCAGATGCTTTTTGAGTTTTCGGAGGGAAAAACTCAAAACTGATTGCGGGGTTATGATGTCGTAGAACTTTTGATATATGCATGTCCATACCTTAATGCTCTCCTCCGTTGTTGTCTAATTGTGCTGTCGGCCAATTTGCGTTAAAAATCAAGGTGGCGGGCCATACACACCAACGATACAAGATTGCTCCCAACAACATGAGTAACGCAAACACCGACAAGATATGCCATCCTGACAACATACTTATACCAGATGGAATATTATGCGATAACAAAGTGGAGGCAAATGTTTCATAGCGAACGATACCCATCAAACTTAATGTGAGAGCTACATTACCCAATCCACCCCAGACCAACCCCCGTACATACGGAGCCATAAATGAGGCATTCAATAAAACCAGGGCCATCAATGCAGCAGTCAGACTCACAAAAAAGACAAGGGACGTCAAGCTCACCCCCTCAGTCAATACCAATTGAGGGTATTTCTGTAAGAGAAGAAATAACCATGGGCCAATCAGCATTTGTGGGACCACCCCAAATAATATCCACCCGACTCCATAGCGAACCAGACCAGAGGAGCGGTCAATGGTATTCAGAGCATGTACTCCCTGGCTAGATCTTGAAGTAAGGATTCCGAGCAAACCTATTCCGGCCACAAGCATTCCCCCTGTCACGATTGCTGAAAAAAGGAGATGAAAACTCTTGGGAATAAGTCGCGACCACTCCCATTGCCCAAAACTTCCTAGCCACCACCCACCCAAGACTTGGCCTCCATTTGCCATAACATCCCAGCGCCCAATCCAGAAGAAACCAACTGCCGCGAAAAGAATCACGGTACAGGTCATGAGCAGAACACTCGGCACCTCCTGACGACAAACCTGGCGTTGAAGACGCCACAGGACCCCTAACCCCACCACATAGCCACACATCTCTTCATAACTCCATGGCCCCTCAGCTAAATGTCTTTCAGGAAGCACATAGCCCAATAGCCAGGGAACCAGAATACCCACAAGAATAGAGATCACAACAAATACCGTCGTAACGCGATAGCTTAACAAACAGAGAAATTGACCAAGACCAGCTTCCTGTGTGTTTGGAACCAAATGTTGAAGCAGAAATGTTCCGACACAAAGAATAGACAGTCCTAACGGTAAGAGCACACGCCATACATCCAACACACAAAATAATAAGAACCCGTCAAGCATGACTCTCTCTTGGCTAAGAAAATTAAGAGTGCTTTTCTTTGAACAAGCTAGGCCAGGACCGCGAGAAACCAGCAATGACAATGCGGTAGTTCAAGCGACGTTCCAAATAGAGGGGAAAGAGTCTGTTCATTAAAAACTTCGCGTTTGGGATTATTATCCTGAATACGACCATCTTTCATCAGGACTACCCGTTCAATTTCCGACAGGATTTCATGGATGTGATGCCTGATCAAAATCACCACTTTCCATTCACAAATGAACTCTCAAAGAATTTCCACGTACTGAAAATAGGACGACACATCCAACCCACGTAGGTACATCTCAAAGAAGAACTGAAGGTTCATGGACTAATGCACGCGCAAGCAGCATACGACGTTGCTCTCCAGTCGACATGTGGGAAAATAGTTAATCGAAAAGAGAATCCACCCCCAAGCATTTCATCATGGCATAACTCTGCGTTCGCTGAAAATGACTTGTAGCTTGATGATCATAGAGATCAACACTAGAGAAAATGTAGACAATAGCACCTCTCCCTCTGAAGTCGTTCCCCAATAACCATGATGTAAATTCGCAGATATTACACCAAGCTAACGTCAAAGATCTCAAATATTCCAATTTTCCTGACCGAATAGGCAAAAAGATCCACGCTTTCCAAGAACCGCGTACAAGGCTCATAAAAAATCTTCATCAACCTCGATTTTCCAGATCCATTTTGGCAAGAATAACCGTTGAACAACCTCGAACAATCTCTAAAGAAAAATCCGGCAAGACAGATTGAGCCTCTCGATACACCGTCGCATGATAAATATCCACAAATACGCTATGAGAGACGTAATTGCCTTCCATAGCTTTTTCGAGCCTCTAACTCTACTACTTAACATCGGCAATCTTCTTCGAATTTCATCATGAAAACTCTATACCTCTTAGGTAAAAAACTTGCTATTATCGTGGATTACGATCACTCTTGTCATATGCGTGTTTCAGGCCAGCTATACCACTAGAAATGTGGGCAGTTGAATCGAACTGCTATACTTTGATAATAAAAAAAACTGAACATCAGTTGGAATACACCCCTGAACACAATCACCTGAGAAAGACACATTCGACTATGCAACAACTCAACTACACCTTTTTTAAGAAAATACTAGGGACTCAGTTGGCAAGACAATCCATCCCACAAACTTTTACCATGTTAATCCTCATCTGGAGTATTCAAGGGATATGGGCAACCTCTGCATATACCGCCGAACAACACATCCTTGGATGGATTGAGACAGTGCAAATCCTGCCTGAAAACCTTTCCCTTCCAGCCAAGATTGATACTGGTGCAGATAATTCATCTATTAATGCCATCAATCAAAAGGAATTTAGGAAGGGTAAAGAGAAATGGATTCGTTTTTCCATTCCACTGAAAAAAAACGAGGCAATTAGACTTGAACGTCCCGTCCTGCGTATGACTCGCATCAAACGAAAAGGGGCACCCAGCCAAAAACGAGCCGTGGTCTTATTCGATCTCTGCGTGGGCTCTATCTATAAACAAGAAGTGCCCGTCAACCTCACTGACCGCAGCCGGTTTAAATTCCCAATGCTCATTGGTCGAAGCTTTCTTAAGAGCACAGCTCTTGTTGATTCATCTCTGAGCTTTAGTCAAGAACCCTCCTGCCCACTGCAATAAGCTCCTTTGAATAAACGCCATCTCTATCTTCTTGCTGTTTTTTTAGTCCTAAGTGGATTCGGACTCTTTGCCTATAAGATCATTGTATTACAGTTCCCTCTCGTTCCCGATACCTCTTCATTACTCTGGAATTTGGAGGTTCATGCAAGTTTCACAGCACACGGTAAACCCATTAAATTGGGAATTTATATTCCACGAAATACCCCCGAGTATGTCATCTTAGATGAAAGTTTCATTTCTCAAGGGTACGGCTTAAATACCACCACACCCGAAGAGGGAAATCGCCGGGCCATTTGGTCCATTCGGAAAGCCAACGGGAAACAATCGCTCTATTATCGCGCAGTGATTCGTCGCATGGCTTCTGGATACAAGCCAGGTAAACCAAAAACATCCCCATTGACAAAACCCATGCTTGAACCCCCATTGCTCCAAGCCGCACAGGCCCTGGGGAAGGAACTCATCACCAAATCAGCTGACACTGAAACATTTGTCCAGGAGTTAATCAAACGAATCCATAACCCAGGTCCCAATGAAACCTTATCCGCGTTAATCGGGGAAAATCCGACATTGGAAACGAAATTAAATACCGTCGTTGAAGTGCTCAAAGCGTCCAGGCTCCCTGCACGAGTGGTCCATGGCATTCGGATTCCGGACGAACCACGCACTGTCACCTGGGTGACCTGGATTCAAGTGTACGATAGAAAAATGTGGCGATCGTTTGATCCCATCTCTGGCACCCCAGAAATTCCCCAAGACTATGTAGAATGGTGGCATGGCACCTATCCTTTTTTAGAATCGAGTGGAAGTAAAAAATTGGAATATACCGTCTCTGTCTCTCCAAATTATGAAGAAGCCATTCAAGCA
Organism: Nitrospirales bacterium; assembly: GCA_965223685.1. Lineage (GTDB taxonomy): Bacteria > Nitrospirota > Nitrospiria > Nitrospirales > UBA8639 > Nitrospira_E. The sequence goes on along the minus strand of CBDCXG010000003.1, from coordinate 1,455,765 downwards.
GCTTTACTTTCGACAAAACTAGCCATGCCCAAGCTATTAGATTTTTCTTTATTTACGCTCCCTCTTCAAACCCAAGCCGTCTATCGAGTTTTACTCATGGTACCCCTCGGGGCACTTGTGCTACTCGTGTTACGCAACATTATCGGCATCAAAACATTTGGCACATTTATGCCAATTCTTATAGGGTTGGCATTCAGAGAAACCCAGCTTATTTGGGGCATCATTTTATTTACCCTCATCGTAAGTCTTGGCCTCGCCGTTCGATTCTATTTGGAACAACTTAAGCTCCTGCTGGTTCCTCGCTTAGCATCCGTCCTCATTGTAGTCGTCATCTTAATGGCCTTTTTAAGCATTCTTAGTTATCAACTAGGATTTGACCGTGGATTGTCCGTGGCATTATTCCCTATGGTCATCATTACCATGACAATTGAACGGATGTGCATTGTGTGGGAAGAACGAGGAGCCAGTGAATCACTGCAACAAGGCATTGGGAGTCTCCTCGTTGCCGTGCTAACCTATCTGACGATGACTATCCCCTATGTCGAGCACCTTCTATTTGTCTTTCCTGAACTCTTGTTGGTTCTTTTAGCTGGAACATTGCTCTTAGGACGTTATTCAGGATTTCGACTTTTGGAATTGCTCCGATTTAAAGCCTTGGCGCCTTCATAATCCTCAGGTAACCTTTCATGTTTACCATTGCAAAAAAACTTGGCCAAGCTGGCGTACTCAGCCTCAACCGTCGAAATACGGAATATACGCTGTGGCACAACCCACGGCATCTCTTTCCTCTGGTCGATGACAAACTCACCACAAAAAACTTAGCACAAAAAGCCGGGATGGCTGTCCCTCCACTGTATGGCATTATTGAAATTGAGCATCAAATTCGAAAGCTTCGGACCAGACTGAAGCCGTATCAAGATTTCGTAATCAAACCTGCACAAGGAAGCGGAGGGGACGGAATTCTGATAATTTCAGGACGCCATCATGACCGCTACCGAAAAGTAAACGGACAACTCATCACTCAAGAAGACCTTGATCATCATGTATCAAATGCGCTGAGTGGTCTGTATAGCCTGGGAGGGCACCCAGACAAAGTCTTAATTGAATATCGTGTCAAATTTGACCCTATTTTTGCAGCCATTAGTTTTCAAGGTATCCCAGATATCCGAATTATTGTTTTTTTAGGAGTACCCGTCATGGCCATGGTGAGGCTCCCAACCCGAATGTCTGAAGGAAAGGCCAATTTACACCAAGGAGCCATTGGCGTAGGCATCAACTTGGACTCTGGAAAAACATTGAGTGGAGTATGGCTGAACGAAATTGTCACTGAACACCCTGACACCCAATACCCCATTGCAGGCGTTCAAATTCCAGAATGGGGAAAGCTATTGAATTTGGCAGCCCGTTGCTATGAATTGACCGGGTTAGGATATCAAGGCGTGGATCTAATCTTAGATAAAGATAAAGGGCCACTGATACTTGAACTGAACGCACGGCCAGGGCTCAACATTCAAATTGCTAATCGTACCGGCCTCTTAACACGCCTTCAATTAGTCGAACAATATGGCCTTAACCTCAAAACGGTAGAAGATCGAATTGCTTTTTCAAAAGAACACTTTGGCTCAAACATTGAGCCATGAACCAGAATCTCAGCCCTACGGTCGGAACAAGACCGCCACGAACAAATTTGCACCCTTCACAACGTTGCCTTTTTAGCCACAGAGGATGAACCGAAGCGGAATCACACAGCTGTCCTCATCATATGGGCACCTCTAAAAAACTCTCCGTACCGATGTCGATAAGCACTTCAAGCATCGCATGTTTCTCGCCGAAGCGAACCAATGGCCGGAAGATGCGATCCTTCTTGCCCCATGGTCTCACTTTTGGCAGAGCTGGGTCAGCGTCAGCTTCCTCAAGGCCTGTCTATCTATTCAGGAAATCGGAAGGATTCTGCCACCTTCGATGGAAGATATTCAGCTCTTACTCGATGGCTATATCTTACAAAAAGCCTGGCATGAATTGAGTTATGAATTAAATAACCGTCCGGATTGAGTGCCAATTTCCTTGGAGGGCATTCTTCAGATTTTAGAAGCAATCTCATCCAATCAATGGTGTAAGATCGAACGTGTTCCACACACGGGCCATTTATTCTCACTGAGTTACCACGGAGTCAATCATGTCTAAACTCCCCAAGACCTTACAAACGATCATTATTGAACAGGTCGAACCTGAACTCGATGGCGGACGTTACCCCGTCAAACGTATCGCTGGAGAAACCATGGAGGTCACCGCCGATATATTCAAAGAAGGTCATGATACGATCGCAGGCATTCTTCGCTATAAGATTCAGGGCGCTAAACAATGGCAGGAAACGCCCATGCATCATGTCGACAATGATCGCTGGGCTGGATCCTTCCTTCTTTCCGAAAATACACGCTACTTCTATACCATCGGAGCCTATATTAAAAGTTTTGAAACCTGGAGGGCCGAACTCACAAAAAAACATGGAGTGATCTCGGATCTTTCGAGCGAATTACTAGAAGGGCAAGCGCAACTCACTGACGCAATTCGTCACGCCAAAAGCCCAGATAAAGCCTTACTCAAAGAATGGTTAGAAAAATGGAAAACCGCGTCCAACCAAGAATCGCAAATTGCCATTGCCCTTGATGCCCAGCTCCTCACTCTCGTTGCTCAGCATGAACAACGCGCAGCTTGGTCAACCTACCCAAGGGAATTAGTCGTCGTTGTCGATCGAGAACGGGCCCGCTATGGGGCATGGTACGAGATCTTCCCACGATCGGAAGGAACGGTTGAAGGCCAAGGAGGCACCTTTAAAGATTGTGAAGCACGCCTTCCCGCTATTCGGGACATGGGCTTCGACGTCCTCTATCTTACCCCTATTCATCCTATCGGCGAGACCAATCGGAAAGGTCGGAATAACAGTCTCACCGCTCAACCAGGCGAACCCGGAAGTCCCTGGGCAATTGGCAGTCACCATGGCGGCCATGACGCCATTGAACCTGCCTTAGGCACTCTTGAGGATTTCGACCGATTGAGTAAAGCCGTTCATCAGCATGGAATGGAAATCGCCTTAGATTTTGCGATCAATGCGACACCTGATCATCCCTACGTCACACAACACCCTGAATGGTTCAAACAGCGTCCCGACGGCACCATCAAATATGCTGAAAATCCTCCAAAAAAATATGAAGACATTTATGGCTTTGATTTTTACTCAAAGGCCTGGCAAGAGATCTGGCAGGAAATGAAACGCGTGTTTCTATTTTGGATTCAACATGACGTCAAAATTTTTCGAGTCGACAATCCTCACACAAAACCTGTCATCTTTTGGGAATGGGTAATCAGAGAAATCCAACAAGAACACCCTGATGTGATATTTTTAGCAGAAGCCTTCACCAAGCCAAAAATGATGCGGGTGCTGGCGAAAGCTGGCTTCACGCAATCCTATACCTATTTCACATGGCGGAACACGAAAAAGGAAATGACGGAGTATCTCACCGAACTCACGCAGAGTGAAATGAAAGAATATTTTCGACCAAATTTCTTCCCCAATACACCTGACATCCTTCCACCAATCCTTCAAGAGGCCGGACGTCCAGCATTCAAGTTCCGCTTCTTTCTCGCGGCCACCTTATCACCCGCCTATGGCATGTATAATAGCTATGAACTCTGTGAAAACCGCGCTATTCCGGGAACCGAGGAATATCAGGACTCCGAAAAATATGAAATCAGGCATTGGGACTGGGACCGCCCCGGAAATATTCGAGACTATATCACGCGCATCAACCAGATCCGGCGGGACAATCCAGCCTTACAGTCCTTTACGAATTTGCAATTTTACGAATGCAACAATGAGCATGTTCTCTTCTATGGAAAAATGACTCTGGACAAAACCAACATCCTTCTATGCGCCGTGAATATGGATCCTTATCACACACAAGAAGCCCATCTCACCATTCCTCTGAAAGATATGAACTTCACGAAAACCACTACCTATCAAATGCATGAACTCATACAAGACTATCGCCATGAGGTCGTTGGAAATGAATACATTATCCACCTCGATCCCAATAAAGAACCCGCTGCGATTTTCCTTATCACGGCCTAACACACAATACGAACCTGTTTATCGGAATCATCATTGCCTTTCAGGTCATTGGCATTGATCTAAGCGGTCTCGCGGTCATCTTTGGATTCTTATCCGTCGGAATTGGCTTTGGATTACAGAACTTAACATCAAATTTTATCGCCGGACTCATGCTGTTGTTCGAACAACATATGGGCATCTCTAAAAACTCCTGACAAATGTGTGGGATTGTGGCATAAGTCAGGGCCAAGGAGGACTTGCCATGGAGACACCCAGCCAACTGAGCTTCTTTGACCTGACGAACCGCTATGACGCCCTGACCCAGAAGGGGGATCCCTTGGAGCAACTCGCCCAGCATATCCCCTGGGCCCGCTTTCGCAACACGCTGGCGAACAGCCTGTGTCGTGCCAAACGCTCGAAGGGCGGGCGGCCTCCGTTTGATGCGATTCTCATGTTCAAGATCCTCGTGCTGCAGGCTCTCTACAACTTGTCTGATGACCAAACGGAATATCAAATCCGCGATCGCCTCTCGTTTATGCGGTTCTTAGGCCTCGACCTGCATCAACGAATTCCCGATGCCAAGACCATCTGGCTGTTTCGCGAGACGTTGGCCCAAGCCGGGGTGGTGGAGAAGCTCTTCAAGCAATTTGACACGTATCTGGCGGACCACGGGTTACAAGCCCGTGGGGGCCAATTGCTTGATGCCTCGCTGGTCCCTGTGCCCACGCAACGCAATACCCGGGAGGAAAATGCGGCGGTGAAAGCTGGGGCGTGTCCGGCAGAGTGGGAGGCGCACCCGGCGAAGCGGCGGCAGAAAGATACCGACGCCCGCTGGACCAAAAAGCATGGGGGCAGTCACTTTGGGTATAAGAATCATGTCAACGTGGACAAGCAGCACAAACTGATTCGGCGATATACGGTCACGGATGCGGCGGTGCATGACAGTCAAGTGTTTGAAGACGTGTTGCAATCCAAGAAGGCCGGGCGGGATGTCTGGGCCGATGCCGCCTATCGGTCGGAAGAGATTGAAGGCCAGCTCAAGAAGCGGAAACTCCGCTCGAAGATTCAGCATAAAGCGTATAGGGACAAACCCTTGACGACCCAACAACAGCAGACGAATCAGCGTCGGAGCCGCGTTCGGGCTCGCGTGGAACATGTGTTTGGCCACCAGGTGATGGCGATGGGAGGCAAGCTGATTCGGACCATAGGCCGGGTCCGGGCCCGCGCCAAGATTGGCCTGAAGAATCTCACCTATAACTTCCAGCGTTTCTTGGTACTGACGGATGGGAAAAGAAGGCAACCGGCATAAACAATGGGGCGGGAGTCGACCATGAAGCGGAACAAACAGACGCGGGAAGGCTTCCCGGTTTCATTGGGTGCCTGAGAGTGCTTGCCGGGCCGCTCCACAACAGGGGACACCAGCGAACTCGACCGTTTTTAGAGGTGCCCATATTCAAGTTGGAGACCGCATCACGGTGGGAGACACTGAAGGGAATGTCACCGAAATCAATATCCGTTCAACCACGATTCTCTCCCTCAACAACATTGCGATTATGGTTCTCAATTCTGAATTTATCTCCTCCACAGTCATCAATTGGTCACATGGAGACCCAAAAACACGAATGGAGATTGATGTGGGTGTCTCCTACAATTCTGATTTAGAAACCGTCATTGAATGTCTGAAAGAAGCAGCCAGCGAATATCCTGAAATGCTAGAGCATCCTGCGCCAGAAGTTTATCATCTAGGATTTGGCGGTTCATCCTGGAACATGCGCCTCTGGGCCTAGGGAGACTCTCCTCAAGGCCGCCCGCATTCAATCAGATATTCATTGCGCAATCGTCAAGAAATTCCCTTTCCACAAAGAGACCTTCATGTCCACTCTTTCGACACACCGCTTCCAAGTAGTGCCCCAGCATGATGGATAGATAGAGGGACGACTGATTATTATTTGTGTTACATCAAGACAGTTAGACAATGGAAGGAAGACTTACTGGTAATACATCAACCGACACGGTAGGCGTATGATGTCCGCCGCCCACCATAAAACCATTGATAGGACTGACATCCCCATAGTCACGTCCCCAGGCCAACGTGATATGTTCATCGCTGGGCATGCAATTGTTGGTAGGGTCAAAATCAACCCATCCGACTTCAGGACACCACATCGAAATCCAGGCATGTGAAGCATCCGCACCCACGAGTTTTTTCTGACCTTCTGGAGGATGGGTTAAGAGATAGCCACTGATATAGCGTGCTGGTAAACCAAGACTGCGCAACGCAGCAATTTCCAAGTGAGCAAAATCCTGGCAGACGCCTTTCCGTGAGGTCAACACGTCTTGAACCGGCGTGGAAACATCAGTCACCCCGCCTTCGTAGGTGAAGTCTCGAAAAATCCGGCTCGTCAAGTCCATCACTCCGGCCAAAAGAGGGCGTCCTGGCGGGAAGCATTCGCACACAAAATCATAAGTGGCATCATCAATGGTGACATAAGGGGAATCATACAGAAACTGCTGCGCATCCAATATCTCTGCATCTGTGGATCCCTGCAGCCACTGAGTGACCTGATCCCATGGAAGACTTTGATCCACTTGTACCAGTTCAGGTTTTACGACATCAACCAATGTTTGTGCTTCCACAATAAGGGCGGAATGAGGCGTTTGAATCGTCAAATGTGTGAGAGGATTACCAAAATAGTCCTTTCCGTTCGACCGCACAGATGGCATAGGGTCAATGCTGATAGCCGACCGCAAACAATGTTGGCGCGGATGAGATCGCGGCGTTAATCGAAGAACATGATTCGAAATGGCAACAGGCTGAGTGTAGGTAAACGTGGTCTGATGCGATACTTGATACATCATGGAATACCCTCCAACCACTGAGGGCCGGAAATTCGTTGTGCCAATGAATGACTAAAATAGGTATGCGCAACCAGGTCAGATAATTGATGAACGCCTTGATCCAATTGTTTCAGCAACCGGACCAGGTTGGCCCTCACCTTCGTTTTCTTTGTTAATTCCGCAACGTGGATCATGTCCGTCAAACGAATATCCGTACAAATGCGAGTGGTGATCTTTTGGGTTGGATTAAGCGAGGCAGATGTCTCCTCATGTGGCAACGCACTCATGTGGTCATCAAAGATGAGTATTTGGAAAATGACTGAGCGCGGATTAGTCTCGTCGGCCAAGAGTAAATCAAGTACGGCAGCCAGTTTGGCTTCCGACTTATAGCGTGTACGATAGGTCAAAGAACTATCTGCTAATTCAAGAAGCAAATTGAGGTTTCCAGTTTCTTCAGGATTTCCCCGAATCGCGAGATGCCGAATGAGCTTTGAAAGGTGTCGAACACGTTCCAAGCGGCGTCCCATTTCTAAGAAGCGCCACGCATAACTCCGCGTCATGTTCTCCATCACCATCCCATTGACCGCCGCTAAATGTTGGATCATTCGGCTAAGCAGTCGAATGGCATCATCCATGCTTTGTCCTTTGGTCCGAGTCCACTCTTTCGGCACTCCTGTGAGCTCAACCAAAATATTCCAGGTGTCTTGCGACAAACGATGCCGCACCAGTTCAGCCGTACGCCGAACATTTTGCAGGATCACCGACAACCCGTCTGGGGAATCCGGATCAAAAAGAATGCTGCGGAGCTCTGCTTCCACCATATCGGCTCCCCCCTCTACTGCACGTCTGGCACGGCGTGAGGACAAATGCTTTTGCATCACCAGCAAAGCCACCAAACGTGAGAGCGTATCGGGCTCATCACTCAGCCCAGCCTCTCCACTTGTACGGGAAAAAAGACTGCGTAAAAGGCGAATGGCTCCTTCCGCACGTTCGATATACCTACCGAGCCAAAACAGGTTATCAGCGGTCCGACTGGGTAGATCTCGCCCACCTCGCCGAAGAAGAACAGTATGCTGGGTTGGAGTGACTGCGACATGGGTATCGAACACATTATCTCCCTTCACCCACGTGTCCTTGCTGAAATCACCAGGTTCGTGCCAATGCCCACGAGGATCAGATTGGACGGATACGCGAGCAAGTCCTCCAGGCATGACGGAATAGCCATCCTTCGTGGCGGTAAGATAGAGACGAAGTGTCATCGGAACTGGTTTCAGTTGATTATCTGCACTCCAAAAAGGAGTGGTCGAGGGGGAAACAATTTCCCGCCCAACGTATTCATGGCCACGCCGAATAATTGCCTGGGTAAGAGTCGTCTGTTCTTGTTGACTGAGATCAGGGCCAAAAGAAGAAAGACGACTATGGCTCTGCTCTCGCTTGGGTGTGAGCACACGACGAATCATGAGTTGCTGCATATTCTCCAACACGTATGCCCGTTCATTTGCTTGCCCGCACCACCAAGTAGCCACACTAGGAATTTTGAGTCCCTCGCTAAAAAAGAACTGACAGAGCGACGGCAGAAAACTTAACAGCACCTCGCTGTCCACAAGCCCGCTTCCCAGAGCGTTACCCATCGTCACATGTCCCGCTCGAATGGATTGTAATAAACCAGGAATCCCTAGAGCCGACTCGGTGGACAATTCAAGAGGATCGCACAGGTCCGAATAAATTCGTCGTAAGACCAAATCCACAGGTTTCAAACCATCGACGGTTTTCAAAAAAAGCCGGTCATCTCGAACGGTCATATCCGACCCCTCAACGACGGGATAACCCAAATACCGAGATAAATAGGCATGTTCAAAATAGGCCACATTTTGAGGCCCAGGGGAGAGGACCACAGCTAATGGATCCTCCCGTTGTGAGCATTGCAAAAAGTTTTGGCTGAAGGTTTGGAAAAATGAAGTAAGCCGTTGCACATGTGTTTCGTCAAAGAGATCGGGTAACGCCCGCGACACGATAATACGATTTTCTAACGCAAACCCCGCACCCGTCGGTGCCTCAGTGCGATCCCTGAGAACCCACCATTGCCCATCGGGCGCACGAGCTACATCAAAAGCCAAAAAATGCAAATAGGTCCCGTTCTGAACCGGAATCTCATGACATGGCTGGAGAAATTGTGGATTGCCAAATACCACCGCCGGAGGCAAAGTCCCATTTTTTAGTAACTGTTGCGGACCATATAAATCACTCAAAATATGGTTCAACAGTCGCGCACGTTGAATAAGCCCAGCTTCGAGCTGTTGCCATTCTTCCTGACTAATAAGCAATGGGAATAAGTCCAGCTGCCACGGTCTGTCCGATTGTCGGCCATCCTGACCAACTCTGTGAGTCACGCCGCCAGCTTTCAACATACGTTGAGCCGTTTCTTGGGCCAATTGTTTTTCAGTAGCATTCAGATTCGAAAAGCCTTTGAGAAAACCCTCCCAATGGAAACGGATTGATCCATCCTGAGCAATCAACTCATCGAATGTGTCTGCCTGCGGAGGATAGAGTAATGGAATACTTGAAAAAGAATGGAGGTTTTCAGAAGATGGAAGCGTCATCAAGAATCCAATAGTGATATGTAAAGAAAAGAATTAGACTAAATTGAGCATCATACTGAAATCATCATGTATCACAATGTATGGGTATTAGAAGGGCCATCGAAGATCAAGCGTACAAGGGAATTCTGGACGAGACGTATCAGCAGGCTCTACATACGGCCCAGTCGTATGACCAAACGGGGTAAACCTGGCCAACCGACGGCTTTCTGCTTCATAGGCATTAACGGGAAACTGTTCAAAATTCCGTCCGCCTTGGTGCGCGACATGATAGGTACATCCCGCAACGGCCCGTTTGGACCATCGGTCGTAGATATCAAAGGTCAGCGGGGCATCCACACCAATGTTAGGATGCAAACTATTGGGAGGCTGCCAAGCACGGTAACGTACTCCACCCACAGCCTCACCCTGCCGTCCCGTTGGAATCAATGGCACGCGCTTTCCATTGCAGGCTACCACATACCGGGTATCGGTCAAGCCAGAAAGCTTCACTTGCAACCGCTCAACCGACGAGTCAACATAGCGGACCGTTCCGCCCGCGGCACCTTCCTCTCCCATGACATGCCAGGGCTCGAGCGCTTGCCGCACTTCCATCATCAGATCCTGATGATGAATGGCACCATACAGAGGAAACCGGAATTCCAGATGAGGGGCAAACCATTCTTTTTGAATGTCGTAGCCTGCTTGATTCATACCTTGAATCACATCATCAAGATCTTGCTCCAAAAAATGAGGCAACATAAAACGATCATGCAGCTGCGTCCCCCACCTGACCAGCATCCCCGAATCGGGAGCCTTCCAGAAACGGGCAATCAATGCCAGAAGGAGCACCTGCTGCGCCAGACTCATCCGTTCATGCGGCGGCATTTCAAACGCCCGAAATTCTACCAGGCCAAGGCGGCCAGTCGGACCATCTGGGGAATAGAGTTTATCGATGCAAATCTCCGTGCGATGGGTGTTACCGCTTACATCAATGAGCAAATTCCGAAAGATCCGATCCACGAGCCAAGGCGGTGGAGGATGATCGGCATTTGGAAGTGGAACTTGTGTAAATCCAAGTTCTAATTCATAGAGAGAATCATGCCGAGCTTCATCGATTCTTGGAGCCTGACTAGTCGGGCCAATAAAAAGACCCGAAAAAACATATGACAGAGACGGGTGTCGTTGCCAATACGCAATTAAGCTCTGCAAGAGATCTGGGCGTCGCAAAAACGGACTATCGGCAGGCGTTTTCCCGCCTACAACCATATGGTTTCCGCCTCCGGTTCCTGTGTGCCGTCCATCCAACATGAACTTTTCCGTACCCAACCGACAGAGTCTGGCTTCCTCATATATGCCCGTCGTGATCGCTACCATGTCGATCCAATTGGAAGCCGGATGGATATTCACTTCTAACACTCCCGGGTCAGGCGTCACCCTCAAGACATTGATGCGTGGATCATATGGCGGAGTGTAGCCTTCTAGGTGAATCGGCTGGTTTAACTCAGCAGCTGTATCTTGAATGGCGGCGACCAGGTCAAGATAATCTTCGACCGATTCCACCGGCGGCATGAACACCCACAGGTGCCCGTGTCGAGATTCAACAGCCAGGGCAGCGCGGACCGCTCGTTTCGTGCCAGACCCTGTGACTTGTCCATGGATCAGTTGAGGCTGATCCTCTTGGTGCTCCCGCCCTGCCTGTCTTCGAAGAAATGGCTGCCGGCTGGGATAGGGATCAGGAAGCGGACCGCGTTCTTCAAAAGGATCGGTTGGAATAATATACGGGTATTCGCCGGGTGCTAACACAGGCAGGGAAGGCAAGGGCAATCGAAATCCAACCGGAGAATCGCCTGGCACAAGAAACAAGTGCTTGGTGCGAGTCGACCAAGGCTCACTCATCCACCGGCGTTGCCCATCACGAGCATTCCATCGCTGCAAGGGCAAGACAAAACCTGCTGGAGTCCCCAACCCTTTCTCAAACGCTTTCGCTAACCTGGCTCGCGCCATGGGATCATCCAGATTATTTGTGGCCGGATCAAGCTGCTCTGGCAACTTACGTTCTTGCCCAAGAAAATGCCAGGGATCTTCGTAGACCGGATAAATCGTCTCACAGCCCACGTCTACGCGCCGGGCAATACCTTCAATAAATCGTTGAGCATCTTGATGAGAGGCTTCTTTCCCAGGAGAGTCTCCAGGAATCAGCTGATCTTGCTCCCAGATAGTCGTGCCACCTTCCCGCCAATAGAGACCAAAGGCCCATCGAGGCAATTGCTCACCGGGATACCACTTCCCTTGCCCAACATGTAGAAGGGCTCCAGGGGCAAAACGATCACGTAGACGTTTGATGAGCGTGGCGGCAAATTGTTGTTTGGTGGGCCCCACGGCTTCAGTGTTCCATTCCGGAGAATCTGGATAATCGACCGACACAAAAGTAGGCTCACCGCCAATCGTGACTCGAACATCATTGGCCAACAACTCCGCATCTAGGCGATGGCCAAATTCATCGATGGCCTTCCACTGCTCTTCCGTATAGGGTTTTGTCACCCGCGGCGACTCGACAATTCGCGTCACCGACATGTCATGAGAAAACTCCGTTTCGCATTCATCGATGACACCGCTAATCGGCGCCGCTGTTAACGGATGTGGCGTACATGCCAAGGAAATATGGCCCTCCCCAGCCATCAGCCCGGACGTGGGATCAAACCCCACCCACCCGGCTCCAGGAAGATAGGCCTCAACCCACGCATGTAAATCCGTAAAGTCCCGATCAGTTCCCACAGGTCCATCGAGCGATTTCACATCAGAGACTAATTGAATCAAATACCCTGACACAAAACGACTGGCAATCCCCAAATGCCGTAAGATCTGAACCAGGAGCCATCCGGTATCGCGACAAGATCCACGGCCATATTCCAACGTTTCTTCGGGAGTCTGCACGCCAGGTTCCATTCGAACCACATATTCGATTTGCCGTTGCAGTTGCCCGTTCAAATTCATCAAGAAGGGAATAGTGAGGTCATCGCTGGGAGCTTTGAAGTTCTTCAACCATTCTTGTAGTCGGGGCCCAGCCTGCTCCACCTCTAAATAAGGAAGAAGATCCTGCTTGACCAATCGTTCATATTCAAAGGGTAGCGTTTCGGCTTCCGGCTCTAGAAAAAAATCAAAAGGATTATAAATGACCATGTCAGCCACTAAATCCACCTCAACATGAAATTCCCAAACCTTTTCAGGAAAGACAACCCGTGCCAGATAATTACCATGAGGATCTTGTTGCCAATTAAGAAAATACCCTGTGGGCTCAATGTTAAGAGCATAGCTCAGAATGGGCGTACGACTATGGGGAGCCGGCCGTAGACGAATGACATGGGGAGCCATCTGTACCAGACGGTCATAACGATAATGCGTCTGATGGTTCAGTGCGACGTGAAGCGCCATAAAAAATCACTCTCGATGATCAAAGGGAAAAGGACAATCGCGAATTGAGCAAAGGGGTACGATTCAATCAGCCAATCATAGCATTCCCTCAATGACTTTGCTAATGCGGTTGCGTTGAAAACACAGAAACTCCAGTCTGGATAAGAGGATTCATTATTTTACATGTATCAAACTTGTCATTTTGTGAGACCCCTATGCTATATTATTTGCCCTTTGTAGTAACACATATTCTTCGCTGAGAAGCAGCCACTGTTTACCAGATTTCGAAGGATAAACTTGTGAAATCCCTGTTTGATCGCTATCAGATGAAGTCTGGATTCGATGAAATTTTTGAATCCTCAGGTGTTCCCCGTCCACACTACCGCCGCCTCGTCCAACGGCTCGGAAACTTTCCTCTGAGGGATCTGGCATTAAAACGGAAACAGGCCGACCAAGCTTTCTTACGACAGGGCATTACTTTTACCGTCTATGGAGATCCGCAACAGACCGAAAAAATTTTTCCGTTTGATCTCTTGCCTCGGATCATTCCCAATTCTGAATGGCAAATCATCGAGAAAGGTATCCAACAACGGGTTCGCGCCTTAAACATGTTTCTCGTTGACCTGTACGGCGAGCAACGGATTCTTCACGATAAGATTGTCCCTCGAGAACTCATTGAAAGCTCTGATCAGTTCCAAAAAGACTTAGTAGGATTCTGTCCTCCCAACGAGGTGTTCATCCATGTCTCGGGCATCGATTTAGTACGAAACCATGAAGGCCAGTACTTCGTCCTCGAGGATAATCTTCGAACTCCGTCAGGAATTTCTTATGTTTTAGAAAACCGCCTGGTCATGAAACAATTATTCCCTAATCTCTTCGCCGACATGCAAGTGCGACCGGTAGATCACTACCCCACCCAACTACTTGAAAACCTGAAAGGCTTAGCCCCGCTCAGCAAAGAAAACCCGACCGTCGTGCTCCTCACTCCCGGAGTGTTTAACTCAGCTTACTTTGAACACAGCTTTTTATCATTGCAGATGGGCATCCAAATGGTAGAAGGCCGCGACTTAGTTGTGGAGTCTGATAAGGTCTATATGAAAACCACACAGGGGCTCGATCAAGTGGATGTCATTTATCGGCGTGTAGACGATGTCTTTCTGGACCCGGAAATTTTTCGCAAAGATTCTGTTCTCGGTGTCCCCGGCCTTGTCCGCGCCTATCATGCAGGCAACGTGGCCTTGGCCAATGGGATTGGAAATGGCATCGCGGACGATAAAGCCGTGTATACCTTTGTCCCAAAAATGATTGACTATTATTTGAGTGAACAACCCATACTACAGAATGTGCCAACGTATTTATGTGAAATTCCAGAAGACCGTCAGTATGTGTTGGAACATCTCGGAGAGTTAGTGGTGAAAGCGGTCGCAGAATCTGGCGGATACGGTATGCTGATGGGTCCCAGCTCTACCAAATCACAACAAGATGAATTTCGAAATAAAATCCTAGCCAACCCTCGCAGTTATATTGCCCAACCAGTCGTGACATTATCCCACCATCCATGCGTCATTGATGGCAACGACACGCTCAACTTAATGGGGCGACATATTGATCTTCGTCCCTTCGTCCTGTGGGGAGAAGAGATCACCCTTTCTCTCGGAGGCTTAACTCGTGTCGCATTAAAAGAAGGTTCCTTGGTCGTGAACTCTTCTCAGGGTGGCGGCAGCAAAGACACGTGGGTGCTCTATCGCAATGAATAACTCATGTTAAGTCGAACAGCAGAATCTTTTTTTTGGATTGGTCGCTACATCGAACGGGCGGAGTATACTGCCCGATTCGTGAATGTGCATTATCATTTGTTAACCGAAATCGGCACGGGAGAAGATCAAGCCAATATTTGGAGCCGCTATCTCGAAGATACGGGTGAACTTGAAACCTATCAAACTCTGTATAAAGAAGTCTCGACCAAAACAGTTATCGAGTTTGTCACCCTCTGCCGAGACAATCCGGATTCACTCACCAATCTTATTGCGGCAGCACGGAACAACGCTCGTGGCATTCAAGATCAGTTATCCAGTGAAGTTTGGCATTTCATGAATGATTTTTATTTTAGCCTGAAAGGAAAAACAGAAATTGACCTGTGGGCCGACACCCATGATTTGCTCAGACATGTGCGAAATACTTGTTACACCTTAGATGGGGTCATGGGTGGAACCATGGTGCGTGATGAAGGGTGGAATTTTTATCGTTTGGGAAAGAATATTGAACGAGGCAGCCGAACAGCCCGGCTTCTTGATATCCCAGTGCTGAGCGATCCGACAACCGAACCCAGAAGAATTTCTGAATATCATCAATGTCTGGCAGCCTTAAAATCGGCCAGCGCCTTTGAAGCCTATCGAAAGTTTTATTCCGCACAATTGGTTCCAAAAAAAATCGTGCGGTTTCTCCTTTTCCATAATCGATTTCCTCGTTCGGTTCGTTTTACCACGACTCAAGCCAGTGAACTCATTGCACTTCTTGCTGGCAGTACACGCCGATCCGAAACACGCCAGTCCATTCGGTTAGCCGGCGCGTTAGCCGCCGACTTGGAGTTCGGCAGCTTGGAAGAGGTCTACTCTACCGGATTGTCAGCATTCCTTGCACAAGTCTTAGAACAATTGGATCAAATTTCCAACATGGTCGCTCAAGCATTTTTCCGAACCTCCGGCTATTCGGCCACTGCACCTTCTTCCTCACAATCGCAATCCGCCTAAGCCTTCTTCACAAGCATTTTACTTTTCAACGACGACAACTTTGAACTTTGCTGTTCTTGACGGCTAGTTCTCGACCTCAATCAAGAGACATTTCAACATGAATATCGCTATGATGAAGAAGTGCAGAAACGATAGAACCCAAATTCCTTGTCCTCATACGGCCACCTGATGAAAAACAACGATTTCATAAAATTCATCCTAGGTTCTGAAAAGCCACGCCTTACCCTACTGTTCTGGATGATATGTTTGACGCTTTCCGCTTCTCCAAGCGTCTTTGCTGAAAAGCCTCTCAGCCTAAACTTCAATAAAGAAAAAAAGTTTCTTGGCGATCTTCCTGCCATGAAAAGCCGGCATGTGATCAGGGCTCTAGTCACCTACAGCAAAACAAATTTTTTTATTGTGAAAGGACAACCACATGGCTTCGAGTATGATCTTCTCCAAGCCTATGCTCAGTGGTTGAATAAAGGCATAAAAAAAGGACAAATACACACACAAATTGTCTACATTCCTGTTCCCTTTGACCAACTGTTAGCTGGTTTAACGCAGGGCAAAGGAGATATCGCCGCAAGCGGATTAACCATAACCCCGGAACGACAAAAACATGTCACGTTTACAACACCCTATGTCCCAAACGTGAAAGAAATCATCGTGACAAATAAGGAGGCCAAAGGATTACGTTCGCTTCAAGATCTCGAAGGCAAATTCATCTACTCTGCCAGGGGCGCGAGCTATAAGGCACATCTGCAAGCTATTAACGAACGTTTCCGCCGAAAAAAATTGAAACCCATGCTATTTCCAACAATTGGCGCACACCTCACAACCGAAGATCTCTTAGAGCTTACAAATAGTGGCGTCATTGACCATATGGTGGCCGACAAGCACTTGGCCGAACTGTGGACTTCTTCTCTCCCTAATCTTACCCTACGACCCGATCTAGAAATTCATAAGGGAGGAAAAATTGCCTGGGCCACCCGACCAAACAACCCAGAGTTGCGAAAAAGTTTAAATGTCTTTCTCAAGAAGAATAAGAAAGGCACGTTGCTGGGAAATATCTTGTTTAAACGGTACTACAAAAATGAAGAATGGATAAGCAATCCGCTAAGCAAAGGGGAGAAGCGAAAGTTGGACCTGTACACGAGCCTGTTCAAAAAATACGGAAAGTCTTTTCAATTAGACTGGAAGCTGTTGGCTGCACAGGCCTATCAGGAATCCCGACTAGATCACACGAAGAAAAGCCCTCGTGGCGCTGTGGGGCTCATGCAAATCCTACCTTCAACGGCACACAATCCCCCGATTAAGATTTCCAATATTCACCAACCTGAAAATAACGTCCATGCAGGCGCGAAGTATTTGGCGTATTTACGTCAGCATTATTTTTCGCGCGAGCACTATACGCCGCAAGAGCAAATCAATTTTTCCCTTGCCGCCTATAACATGGGGCCTGCTAAACTGAAATCCCTCCAGCAACGTGCAAAAAAGTTACAACTCAATCCGTATGTCTGGTTTTCCCATATGGAACAAATCGCCCTCCGTTATGTCGGAAGAGAGCCCGTTCGCTATGTGGCAAATATTTACAAGTATTATTTGGCCTATCGCCAAAGTGAAGAGAACAATCAGAAAAAATCAGTAGAAATAGAGAAGCTACGTGCACAATGAGCAAGAACAGAGTAGCAGAAAAGGACAGAAGCCATTCATCCGCATCACTCGCGTATCATTTGTTCTGTCAAAGTAACATGCGCTATTCGAACTGAAGACTTGCTCTTGAGTTATTCCTAGAATGGGCCTGTTGAATTACAATGATATCAACGATCACATTCAATCTCTGAAACATAAGGGGACCTCTAAAAACCAGGTTTTTTCGTGAGGGCAAGGAAGCGGCGCGCGGAAAACCGCAGGGTATATGGGAATACATGAGGATTTGAGCAGGAAGCTGACACCACCATCCCGGAAAAGGACGGTTTTTAGAGGTGCTCATAACATATCAAAGATCCCGGACCTTTTCACAACGGCCCGCCCTGAGACTTTTCAAAGGAGCCTGCCCCGAGCATGTCGAAGGGAAGGCCGCAACTATTTAGGCGCGTGGAGCACAAAAAAATAGCGTGAACGCCGCTGGCGTATTTTTTCAACAGGCCCACAAGAAGAAATGGATCTCGAGACACTCTTTCATGAGGAGGAACACGTGCAACAAACTTCAGTGTGCTAATGGACCGTTGAACAATCTGCCACAACATTTTCTCTCTCACTGTATGAATCCCCATACCATAAAACGCACTATGCTCTTTTGCGTTCTTCTTATCGCATCAACAGGCTGCACCGTCATGAAACAACTGACAACACCCGACCAAGCCACAGCCATTGAGCAATTGCTTGTCACTCAGGCGATAGAAAAAAGTCTTGAGAGAAAGGACGCATTCTCCCTTCCCCTTTCTGAAGACTCTACGATCAAACTGGAAACGACTGGGCTAGCCAGCGAACACCGCTTTCTCATTGGCGCCGTTAGCCGCTGGTTAGAAGAACAGGGATTACGACTGGCACCCGATAATCAAGAGGCTACCTACAACATTCAAATCCTGGTTCAAAGCTTAGGCACGGAACAAAGCCAATCGTTCTTTGGCATGCCTCCCGTTCAGAGTATCTTGCTTCCATTCTCTTTACCTGAAATTTCGTTATATGTCGCGCATTAGGTACAGGCATTATTTTGAAACAGCTACACTCAACCCAAGTCCCGTCCTGGCTCCCCCGTGTTGTATGGATAGGCTTGCTCTGTGGATTTTTTGCGCTGGGAGCCGCAATTTTCACATTGACAATCTTATCCAACACGGAGTGGGTAAAAACTTCACTGATATCCCAACTTGAACAGATTCTCGGCGGACCTATTCAGATCGAATCTCTCAACCTCGACCTCTTTCCATCTCCGTCCGTGGCCGCGAAAGGCGTAACATTTGAAACGCAGGACTCAAGGCGTGTCGCCTTCCAGACTCAACACCTAGAGATAAGCATTGGATGGCAATCATTGTGGGAGAAAACTCTTCAGGTCACGCACATCATGCTGGACGAACCCGATGTGACGATAGATATGTCCTTGCTCACGGCATCCCAAGAATCCAGCACGGAATCTGGACCGGCCATAGAAGAATTGGCCATTCGGAACGGACAACTCCATCTTCTGGCAAAACATCTCAACCAACCTACACAGACATTGGATTGGGAGATGATAGATGCCACCATTACACAGGCATCAACAGAAGGACCATCGCTTCTTCACCTATCCACGAAGATTCCAAATCCAGAACATTCATCGACTTTCACCCTAGACGGAACAGTAACAGTACTGGATAAACATGATGTCTCCACCTCGCAAGCGGAACAGCCCCCTATTCCCCCGATCAAAGTTCAAGGCCATCTTGATGCAGCTGATCTCAATCTTGGCCAATTCGTCCAATTTATCAGCGGGCAGGCCATAGAACCACCACTTCGTACCGTGACCAATATTCAAGGGCAATTTTTATATATGCTTGAGAGAGACACTGATCAGTTGACGGTTCCCGAGTTTGAGATTTCCTTAAACGACTGGACATTGTCAGGCAAGGGTATGTTGGCCAATGTGTTCCAAGAATCCACTCAAATAGACATCTCTGGGGCATCATCACCTCTCGCACTTGACCAACTCTCCAATCTTCTCCCACCTGATTGGATACCTGAAACCGTGAAAGACATTCTTCATGACCATCAAATCAGGGGAAACGTAAAACTTGAGCAAGGATCTTTTCAGATTTCTCTGTCAGACCATGATGCATGGCGTGGGAATGCAACCATTCGCGTTGAAGACGGTCAATATCTTCTAGCAAGAGGGCAGCCTCGTATAACTAGTATCTCAGGGGCCGTGACAGTTTCTCCCGGCACCTTCCAATTCTCACAAGTCCATGGAAACATCACACCTTTACGCATCACGATTCCCAATGCATCACTCACACTCCAAGAACATGATGCGCTTGATCTTCGAATTCCCGATTTTCAGGTTTCCGAAAAAGACTGGAAGCTTCAGGGAATTCTAGAATTCACCTCCAATCAGGCAACACCACCGACCCTCACCGTTTCAGGATCATCCACACCTATTTCCATTCAACATTTTTCTACCATTCTTCCTGATGTCTGGCTCCCTTCGGCTCTCACGACCACCCTGACTGAACGACATATTGACGGAGAGATTGAACTTCTTACTGGCTCAGTCACATGGAAAGACAATGAAGCCAATACTCTGGAGACTGAGGGAGTCATTCGTGTGGCCAAAGGACAAGTGGTGATTGATCCGCTCCATCCTCCAGTGACAGCTCTCTCCGGCGGGATTGTCTTTGAACCCGATGTGGTTCGGATAGTGGATGTGGAGGGGAACATCGCAGCGTCTCAACTATTTGTCAAAGAAGCCACGCTTGAGTGGAACGATTCTGATATCTGGCTAGATCTCTATGGCAAAGGCTTACTAGACGCTCATGACGTCTTCCAAGCTTTACAACGTGATCCACGCGGCGCTCCAAGCCTGGGACCATTGTCCTCGTATCAGGATGCTCAAGGAACACTGCAGGTCACGACGCATATCCAAGGGCCCCTGTCCAAAACCTCTCAACTCCAAAATTCGGAGATCAGCTTACGGTTGGGCAATATTCATCTGACTCCCAGCCCAGATGGATTAGCCTTCCAGAAAATCAATGGGCATGTCTCTTTTCATAACCAAGGCATTCGCATTCAAAATTTCAATGGGCAACTGGGCAAAAGTCCTGTAGATATTAAGGGACAGTGGTCATTTGCGAAAGACTCTCAATTCAATAACCTCGTAATCTCCAGTCGACTTACTTCAAAGGAACTTCAGACTCTTTCCCCTTCTCTGTATGAAACATTCTCGACTCTAGAGGGCCCCATTGATGCTGTCCTATCGCTAGCAGGATCTATGCAACGCATCACGTATCAGACCCATATTGATTTCACACCGATAGCTCTCACTGTTCAAGGCGTTGTGCAGAAGCCTGCAGGTATTCCTGCCACTCTTAACGCCAAAGGTACCATCCAAGATAACCAGTTCGTCCGTATAGCCAAGGGCATGTTATCTCTCCCTCCTTATTCCCTCGCAGTCCAAGGCATAGCGACGTGGTCTAATCCCCCATCCATTCAAGGATTCTTGCAAACTGAAAGCGGAACGGGGTCCCTCCTACCTCCCGAAGTCATTCTCGGCAATGGCAACCTTCGCCTGACCAGTTTGGGACTCAAATGGGGATTGCAGGGAAGGAGTTGGGATTGGAGAACCTGGACGATGAAAGGACTAGTAGAAGGAAGCAATCGGACGGCGCAAGATACACAACCGGACGCATACCAAAACTTCCAATCTGCTTCGATCCAGTGGGTTCAGAAAAACCAGAAAGGGAAAGGGAAAATTACCCTGAATAGAATTCCAATTGAAAGCCTTTTCGTTGCTCAATCTGGTTCGCCGCCACAACTGACGGGGAAAGCCTCGATGACCGCGTCACTACTAATGGACCTGGATAGTCCGGAACACATGCAACGTTCATTAACAGGGAAAGGTCATGTTCAATTGAAAAAAGGCTTGATTCCAACCGGCCCGGTCCTGTCAAAAATTCTGAGGATCTTGAATGTTCCAAGCCTCCTAATGGGCAAAGTGAATCTTTTGGAGGAGGGCCTTCCCTATGATGATCTCACAGGAGACTTCTCCATTCAACAAGGGCTTCTCACGACTGATAATTTAGCCTTAAAAAGCCCTGTCATCAAACTCACGGCTGCGGGCACCTACAACCTTTCCACAGAAAATCTAGAAAGCATGATTGCCGTGAGTCCGTTTGGCGCCTATTCCAATCTACTGAAAGATATTCCTCTGTTTGGCTCACTCATGAAAGGTGAGCGGAAGGGATTGCTAACAGCCTTGTTCGAAGTGAAAGGTCCGAGAACCAAACCTGAAGTGACCTATCGACCAATCGATTCATTCACCGGAGGCATCAAAGGGTTAGCCCAAGTCCCCATCGACATGTTAGAAAATATCATCACTCTTCCTTTACCCAAGGACGAAAAAGATCAGCCGCCGCCATAGACTAAATAATGCACATCGAGTTGGATCTTGAAAAACAAAGAATCACTTTAATATTTAGATTTCAGCAAGGGTGTATTGAATCACGGACAGAGCCCTAGCTCGCAGAAAGACACCGGAGGTTATTGGCTTTGAGTGGGTTCAAACAGTCTGCTCACCTACGCGAAACCGTTTTCAGCCTTCGTAGTCTATTGGGTGATTCCAGCGAAGTAGGCAGCAGCTTTTTTCAACAGACACATACTAACATCCACTTCCACCTGACAAAAGAGAATACCCGTTATTACTTTATAGGGAAAAACAGAACTGCAGACGGACTGACCGAAAAATTTGCCAACGATGGCCTCAATGGTACAATCAAGAAGGCGTTCATACCTATCCTATTCCCCAATTTATGAGGAATCCGCATGACGGCATTATTAATGACGATAATCTTTGGACTAGGCTTTGCTTTTACTTCGACTCAGGCGGAGACACAAGAAAACCCTGTTTCTCGTTGCGAACAGTTAGCACTTGATTATTCAAAAGCCCCTGACACACTGGACATCGCCCGTTTAAAACAACTCCAGATCTGCATTAATCAGACACTCGCCAAACGTGAGGCCACTGACCCCCCAACGATGCTGAGAGGAACGATTATTGAACCTCTCTCACCTTCAGGCAACACCTCTATACCTGAGGCACCAGACCTTGGAAGCCAAGGGAAAAATTAAACAGTGTCCTAATTTCTCATAACCATCTTGTTTGGGGTGAAATGTTTCTCATAGCCACCCGTAAACGGGAATATCTGAATGGTACTGTTGAATAATTCAATTTCAAATTACAAAAAGGCCTTCAGAGCCATGGTGACTTCAATTCGACGGGAATGGTCAAAAAAGTCCGTCCAGCAAGGCCGCAGTCATTTTTGCGCGCGGAGTGTCCTGGCATGACGTGAGCACGGAAAACTGGCGAGAATGCCGCTGGCGGCTTTTTTTAACATTCCCTGAATTTCTAAACGACACCATACGCGAGCATGGCATTAGCAACTTTGGAGAAACCCGCGATATTGGCGCCTTTCACATAGTCAACATACCCATTTCCCCTTCCATGGCGTATACATTCTTCATGAATGTTTGCCATGATCTCGCGCAAGCGTTTTTCTAGTTCCTCATGTGACCATGACATGCGAATACTGTTTTGTGTCATTTCCAGTCCAGAGACGGCTACACCGCCAGCATTAGAGGCCTTTCCTGGCGAGAACAAAATTTTCGCATGTTGAAATACGTTGATGGCTTCAATTGTCGTCGGCATATTGGCTCCCTCAGCAATTCCTAGACAGCCATTTTTTATTAACTCTTTCGCATCCTCACCATTCACTTCATTTTGCGTTGCACAGGGAAAGGCTAATCGACATGGCACAACCCAAGGCTTTTCATCGACGTGAAAGACGAGATTGTATTCTCGGGCATATTCCGCAAGTGATTGGCGTCTCACGGTTTTCAAGTCAATGATAAAATTGAGCTTTTCTTGATCGATTCCCTTCGGATCATGTACAAATCCTGTAGAGTCCGACATAGCAATGACCTTGGCACCGAGATGTATTAATTTTAAAGCGGCGTATTGCGCAACATTGCCCGATCCTGAAATGATGCAAGTCTTTCCGGCCAAAGCATCAGACTGATGTTTCAGCATTTCTTCCATAAAGTATGCGCATCCAAATCCCGTGGCCTCCTTGCGAATCTGACTCCCCCCAAACTCCAGACCCTTGCCCGTCATCGTTCCCGTAAATTCATTCTTTAGCCGTTTGTATTGCCCAAACAGATAACTAATTTCCCGAGCCCCAACACCAATATCGCCTGCAGGCACATCAATATCTTCACCAATGTGCTTGGCCAGCTCCGTCATGAACGCTTGGCAGAAACGCATCACCTCTCTATCTGACTTTCCCTTAGGATTAAAGTCCGCGCCACCCTTGCCGGCTCCCATGGGAAGTGTCGTTAAACTGTTTTTAAAAATCTGTTCGAATCCCAAAAATTTCAGAATGCTCAAATTGACAGAGGGATGGAACCGTAACCCTCCCTTGTAGGGACCAATCGCGTTGTTAAATTGAACACGGTATCCACGATTGACTCTGACGTTGCCCTCGTCGTCCTCCCAACAAACTCGAAAGATGATAATTCTATCTGGTTCGGTGAGACGTTCAAGTATTCGCGCTGTGTGGTATTTCGGAGACTTTTCGATATGAGGAATGAGATACGTTGCTACTTCTTCCACCGCTTGATGGAATTCTGTTTCTCCAGGATTTCTTCGTTTCAAACCTGTCATGAACGTATCGAGAGATAAATCAGTGAATGCAGGCATGAAATCTCTCCTGTTAGAACACAGTCAACCTCTTGCGCCTATGACCCTTTTGAACATGATACAATCTGGAATCACGCGATCGTATAACAAACCAAGATGACAGCATCAGGCATGTCTGTTCGCCTACGAACCTTTCATCAAGGCATTCACTTGCGTTGAATAACCTCCGGAGTCTGTTCCAGGAAAAAGACACATTTTTCGACATATATCTTTACCTGTGGGTCCGTCGTCACAATGACCAAGGTCCAAGGACAATCCTTCGAGCTAAGATGAAACAAGAGGGGCTCCCTGATATGACTTGGAACTTCATGCATCCCCCCATCTAAAATTAAGAGTGGAGGACGAGTAATAATGGCTCTTGCCAACAGTATTCGTAATCGTTGGCTGGGGGTAAAATCCCTTCCCCGTTCCGCTACCATCGTCTCTAATCCATCGGGCATGGCTTCAAGCTCCTGATCCAATTGGGTCAGTTTTAATGCCCACATCACATCCTGGGACTCAAGGCCCGGTCGACCGACAATAATATTGTCAGCCACGGATCGTTCAAACAAGGTTAAATCTCGACCAAACACAATACCTCGTTGTGCATTAAGTTGATCTCTGGATAAAGTTTTCAGATCAAGACCGTTGTAGCGAACAACCCCGGTAGGAGGCCGATGAAATCCAGCGAACACTAAAGACACCCGATGACGCACAGATTCCGTTGAACACACGAGCGCCACTTTCTCTCCCGGCAATGCTTCAAAATTTGCTGTGGGCTGATGCAGTGGCGACTCACTGGCCCAACTCATATGACTACATGTCAGATGTAGTCCAGTGGAGTCGGATGGAGGAATAGTAAAGTCTGTCTCTTGGGGAATTGCGTCTTTAGGAAGAGAAAACAGATGATCGAGTTCCGTTAAGGCTGTAAAAAAATAATACATCACATACGTTCGCTTCACGACTGAATCAAGCTTCAAAAGCAAACTTGCGACAATGACTTCAGCGGCAACGAGTTGCCCCAACGTCAACTCCCCTTGACTCAGCAACCATCCAGCCATCCCCAACAAACCGGTGTGCAAAACCACTTGAATTAAGAGGGAGCCAATATATTGGCGAAGTAACACCCGGAACCGGGATTGACGCGCATGGACATAGTGGGTGGCTAATGTATCAGCATTGTTGACAATAAATTCCGAACTGCTGGTAGCTTTAAATTGCAAAAGGTTATCGGCCACTTCTTGAAGCCAATGAAACACCTCGTATTTCGCCTCAGACATATGGAGTGTGGTTCGAAGCCCACCTTTACCTAAGATGGCAATAAGCAGCATTGACCCGACAAGAACCAGATCAAAGATGACGAAATAGGGATGATAGAGCGCCAAGAGGGTCATGCCTATCAGTCCGCCGATCACCACATTCGTAAAGTCCACGACGAGACTCGACAAGGCTCGCTGCAGAAAGACTGTTTCAAAAAATCGACTGATTGAATCAGACGGAAACGTGGCCTCGTTAAAACGAGGTAAGACTCGCGCAACAGCAAGAGTGACGCGAACAAAGATTCGCCGTTCGAGAATATCCGTCGCATAAAATTGTAAGACTCGGAAAATCCCGACGATCAATAGAATCCCTGCCATAATACTCACAATGGTGACGACCATCAGTGGAGAGACGGAGAAAGCAAACGTGTTGACCAGTTCCTGAACAGTCAGGGGAATGATGAGGGAGAACAAGGCTACCGCGACAGCATATGTAAGAATGGTTAAAAGAAGAGAGCGCTCTTGCTTTAGGAAGAGGCCCAATCGGTCAAGTGTTTCCCTCAAAAGTGGAAGACGTTGGCTCATGACTCTCCTGTGGCTTGTTCGCTTTCTCGTGACAATCCTTTAAAGGAAGATCCATTCACCCATGCACCGGTGGCCCATTGATACAGTGCGAGAGCTTTCTGGTAGTCCGCAAGGGCCGTCAACCATCCCTCCGCAGCCTGAAGGACATTCCGTTCACGAAGATTGACAAACAGTAAACTCGTTGCACCCATTTTAAACCGAGTCCGCTCGCCTTTTTCCAATGCTTTTGCTAACTGAAAGGCTTCCTCGGAGACCTGAATTCGTTCCTGAGCTCGAGTAATGGCTGATTCAGCATTGGCCACATCCATGATGACCTGTTGAAGGCGATAGTCTTGCAGAAGCTTCAGGCGTTGAGCCTTCCCCTCCATCTGCAGTCGATCTCCACGCGCCTCACGCTGCAA
This sequence comes from Nitrospirales bacterium, assembly GCA_965223685.1. GTDB lineage: Bacteria > Nitrospirota > Nitrospiria > Nitrospirales > UBA8639 > Nitrospira_E. Next base: position 1,429,427 of record CBDCXG010000003.1, on the reverse strand, counting down.
AAAAGGAATGCTAAATAAAACACCAAACCGATAGCCAAGACCCAACACAAATTCCCCTGGTTTCCTCGTTGGCTGTGCTTCCGCGGTCAAGTTGGGAAGGAAATTATTTTCCGCAACCTCCAAATCGATATGATTAAATTCCGCCTCCAACTTCACGAGTTGCACCTCTGGACGGATAGACAAGGCACGCTCCTTTTCTTGTTCGCCAGAACGCAACATATCCTCCAGATCGACAGAGGGAAATGGCGGTGCGACGACTTGCTCAGGGACGATCAAATCAGTTCCTTCCCATAAAAATAAGGCAAGTTTATATTGCTCTTGCTCAACCAGTCGTTCAGCTTTAATCACGCCATCCCGCCGTCGCTGGACCTCTTGGTTTGCCTCAATGACGTCAAATTGCGCTCGTGCTCCCTCTTTGGCCTGCTTCGTCAATTGGCCAACGCGTGCCTCGGCAACGGCAACAGCTTTTTTTTGAATATCCATAAATTTCCACGCTGCTACCCAATTCCAATATTGAGTTGCCGCTCCCAGATACAGATCTTGGCGCGTCTGTTGGATCTCCAATTCGGCTTGCCTATCAGCTAATGAAGACTTTTGTAATTCAGCATGATCAGGGTTCGTGATGAATCCTCGAAGGAGTGGCAGAGCAATACCGAGCAATGGCTGATCGGTCGTGTTAATCGCGAGATCAGCCACTTCAACATCTCCGATTCCAGCCCGATATCCTGCAAACCCTTTGACACCCCAAGGATGACGCATCTCCACAAAGGTGTCATTGAACCCCACGCTGGTCGTTTTGCCATCTTTCACCAGACGTTCCAACTCCCAATCATTGACCAGCTTTGGTTCGAACTTGCCCAGGGCTGACAGCAATTTCCCGCGTGCCACCACCTTTTGGGTTTGACTGCCTTGAAGAAGAGGGTGACTTTGTTCTACCCGCTTCAACACGGCCTGAAGTGTCAACACAGAAGTTTGAGGGGTTGAGGTAGATGAGCTGACAACGTCATCGGCCCACAAAGGAGTCACGATGAAAGCTGCCAGACTCACAACACATGCGATCGTGGAAACTCTCTTCATATTTACCTCCTCAGATATTCTGATCAACCAAATGAACGGCTTGATATCTCGCTCGCTATTTCCCTGGCCTTCCCGCCTTGGGCAATAACACATCCGTCAAATGTTTTTCGCCAGACTCATAGTCTGCAGGAAATAGGTTGAAGCGTCGCCACATTTCATACCATAACGGTACACGATTTAAGATGACCCACCCCATCACTTGAGTCCCTTGTCGTACATGTTCTTGAGGAGGCCAACTTCGTTTTTCAGAGTCAGGCACGACCCAGAATCGAAATTTCCCATTCGCCGAGGCTGATTGATCCACTACTTGGATCCGGCCATCATATGTTCCAGCCATCAATTCAGGCCAAGCGGGAAGTGGAATGGCAGGGACACCGTGAAACAGTATCCGAACCGAACGCCCTGGGCTTAAGAGAGGAGCATCAATTGAATTTGCCCACATTTCGATGGCCGGGGTTGCTTCGCCAGGAACAATCGTGAACAACAGATCTCCAGGATGAACGATTTCTCCAGGCCCAATCCGCGTCAGACGGACAACGGTCCCATCAACAGGCGTAATAACCCGACTGGCCACTCGCCGCTGAAGAGCATTCGAGCGAGTCAACTCTAAATCCGCAATCTCTTTTGAAGCTTTAGCAGCCTCACCAAGGGCCGACGCTCGTTGAGACCGTGTCTCTAAGAGACGCTGAACCAATTCCGCATCAATCTGTTCACGATTATGAGCTAACGCACGTCGAGCTTGTTCTGCTTCACGGAGAGAGGCCTCAGCGGCTTTGACGTCGGCAGCAGCAGCTGTTGCCGACTGAATGGCCAGTTCTAACTCTCGGCGAGAAAGTAACCCTTCTACTTCTAATAGACGTGATCGATCAAGATTTAATTTCGCCGTCTCTTCTGCAACTTTGGCAGCAGCCACCCGTTGTTCGGCACTTTGAACTTTATGCTCAGCTTCAGCAACTCGAGCTTCTGCCGATGTCGTGGCAGCCTGCGTCAACGTCGACATTTCTTTCAAACGTTCCGCTAAAATATCAGCTCGTTCCAGAGCAGCTTGCCTTCGCTGTTCGAGCGCGTCACGAGATTGATCCAACCGTTCCAAGAGATCCTGCGCCAAAAATTTGGGGTTAACATCCTCTAGTTCGAGAATCAAATCTCCTTTTTTTACAGACATTCCCTCATTCACATGCCAAGTTCGAATACTCCCGTTAATTTGTGCGTGAATTTCTTGTGGCCTTTCTGTGGGAGAATAGGCTGAAAGATTTCCTTGAACGGTCACCGTCTGGGTCCAGGGCACAAAACTCAGGATCACGACAAAAACGATGAACATGATAAGCGCTGAACGGGCCCATATACCTAAAGCTCGAGGAATTTTCACCAAATTTGCCGACTGCAATTTCCTATGATCAGACAGCGGCAATTCCCCCAAAGACTTGCTTCCTTCATCTGACTCAACCAACCTTGGTGCGTCATGTTCCAAAGTAGAAATATCCATATCTTGTTAAACCTTTTCTCGATATTCAAAAATTCTAAGAATTTTTGGCACATTCATTTCTGTCTTACATAACCATCTCACTTAAAAAATGGCGCACAGATACGGCAACTTCATTAGTAGTTAATATAACAACTTTTTCAAATAAGACAAATATATAATGCTTACTTGTTTCATTTAATATTTTTATGTATATTTTGGAATTATGAACTGGCTGAACTACCACCATTTACTCTACTTCTGGGTCATTGCTCGCGAAGGTTCAATCAAGAAGGCATGTGAAGTCCTCACCCTATCACAGCCTGCGCTGAGCGCTCAGCTCCATACCCTAGAAAATACCATTGGTGAGAAGTTATTCACTCGTCTAGGACGAAGACTCGTCCTTACTGAAGTAGGACAGGTCACGTTTCGCTATGCTGATGAAATCTTTTCCCTGGGCCAGGAATTGACCAACACGTTACAGGGCCGCGAATCATCCCATCCCATTCGTCTCGTTGTGGGGATAGCTGAAGTGGTCCCGAAAATGGTCGCCTATAAGCTTCTGAAAGTTGCATTCAAGAAATTTGAGCACATTAAGGTCGTATGTTGGGAAGGACGCTTAGAACGGCTACTTGGAGAACTGGCTCTACATTCGTTGGATATTGTGCTGACTGATGCACCAGTGCCACCTACGGTTAGTATCAAAGCTCATAGTCATTTGCTGGGTGAAACCCACGTCACGATCTTCGGGACGGAACGTTTAGCTCGTCAATATCGACGAAATTTTCCTCAGTCACTCGATGGCGCACGCTTTCTTTTACCAACAAATAACTCTGTCCTCAGACGTGGGATGGAAGAATGGTTTCGCAAGGTACACATTACTCCTCTCATTGTCGGAGAATTCGAAGATGGAGCAACGATGAAAGCATTCGGACAAGAAGGCCATGGACTCTTTCCTGGCTCATCCGTTGTCGCTAAGGAAATTACTCGCCAGTATCAAGTGCGTTCTGTCGGCCATATTCCCGATCTGACTGAGCGCTTTTACGGCATTACTGTAGAACGTCGCATTCATCATCCAGCGGTATTGGCCATTTCGAAATCTGCGAAAGAATCAGTCTTTATATAGCACATATGTGTTCTACTAGAGAGCGCCAACAGTGGTTACTGACCCCAATGTTGGCCTGAGCCAGAAATATGCTCAGAAAAAAGAAGGGAGTAATTGTATGAACATCTTATTGGCAGTAGATAATTCCCCAGATTCCCAAGCCGCAGCACACTTTCTACAACAAATCCAGTTTCCCGCCAAGTCGACACTCTATCTTCTCCACGTCAATCCACTCGATGAATGGCTCCGGCTGGGAACAGCAGGGCGTACCCGACGCATGGTTGAGCAAATCAGCCGTATTCGTTCAGCAGCAGACGCGAAGATGCGAAACATTCTCAATAAAATGGAGGATACGTTTCGAAGCTCCAATTTGACCGTCCATTCTATCGTGACAGATGGTTCGCCAGGAGCAGAAATTCTGAGAGCCATCACCAAACATCATATCGACCTCGTAGTCTTGGGAACACGGGGGCTCTCAAAAATTTCTGGAGTTCTGCTTGGAAGCGTAAGCGAGTGGGTATTGAATGAAGCACCCTGCTCTGCATTGATCGTTCGGGGAAAGATTCGGCCTAAAAAATCTAGAAAAGGCATGAATATCCTGATTGGCACTGATGGCTCACTTGCTGCTCAGGAGGGTATTAAGTTTTTAAACAAGATCGTCATGCCCTCTTCGACAGTGCTTACTATTCTACATGTTGTGAGGAAGAAAGTTCATCAAACAGCGCAACTACTAACGACAAACCACGCTCAACATGCTGAATTTAAAAAATTAGCCGAAGACCTCTTGAAAGCCCGAGGCCGAGAAGGAGCGCAACTATTAGAAACGACAAAAGAGGCCTTAAATTGTCATGAGCTTAAGACTGTTGAGAACCTTGCTTTTGGTCATGAAGCCGAAGAAATTCTCAAAGCCGTCAAACGGACCCGCGCTGATCTTGTCGTAGTGGGGTCCAAAGGTTTGACAGGGTTGCGACGCCTCCTTTTGGGAAGTGTGGCTCACAAATTGGCTCACCACGCACAGTGTTCTGTTCTTGTGGCAAAACAAACAACCACTAAAGGCAAAACCCAAAGAAAAAGGTGATCCTCTTTTCACAAAAACAACGCGTTGAATGATGAAGAGACCGAGAGCCCTATTCGGCTAGAAAGATATTGGAGGATTTTTTCAACGGCCTCACCCAGCATCCAATCTGATGCATGTGAGGCACTTTTCTTAGATAAATGAAGACTCGTTACTGTTACAAAAAGCGTCAGGTGGAAAGTCAATGAGCCCAAAGAAGCTCTTCATCCTGAACAGAAGGCACCCTTCAATTAGAGACAACCAGTTGCTGTGAGCAATGTATAATATGTTCTCGTTGACACGTTGCATTATGATTCTGCTGAAACAAAGTGCTCTTTTCTGAGCACACATGCATCGATGACGAATATGCTACCGGAATGACGTTCTAGAAAAGGCCTGAGGCCTGACAGAATCGGATCGACTTTCTCTTCTGGAACGACAGTCAAGACCATTTGCAAGCTGCTGGTGTCGTTAAACATCAAATGCCCTTCATGAAATCCGCTATGGCCTTTCCCGGATAGATTACTGAAGATGGTATAGCCACTCGCCTTAATTTGATCGAGCACTTCCGTCACGAAGTTGATGTGCTCGCCATCGACAATGACCTTGATCTCTTTCATCGGATGAAGCTTAATGGTACTCATGATTGCTTGGTCCTCCTCAACCTGATGGATTATGAGAATGTTGAAAAAGCTGCCAGCTTCGTTCTCGCCGTTTTGTCGGGTTCACGTACAAAACGTACGCTCCAGCGTCAATACGACTGCGGCCTTCTTTTCGACAGGCTCAGGACAGGACTGGACAAACTTTTTTGAACATTTTCATTACTGAATGAGCTGCCAATCCCCCTGTGGATGGTGAAAAAAGAACTCCTTGGTGCCCGGCTCTAACGCCACAAGATTAATCCACTGATTGCCAATGAGTCGTTTAAGAATACCATGACGAGAAATGATCGCGCTGATTCGTTCTCGTGGCGATTCAATAATAACAAATAACCGCATGGGTTCATGATAGGGCTCTTCTCCGTTGAGAACTGTCTGGACTGGCAGTCCAACACAGAGATCGCTTTGAGACCCATACATCACCCCTACGCGACTGACCACATTGTGATAGACCTTGCTGCCAGCGCCATACACCAACGGATCCACCGTGGAAAAATAATGTTCCATGTTGATCCAATTGCCTACGATCATTGGCGCGGTCATGATAATTTCTAAATATTTTCCTGTCGGGTCTTGCAAATGATCGTATGAGTGCAAAAACGTTCGTCCTTCAAGATTGATTCCTTGGGTCAAGAGACGCCTTCCCACAATAAACGCCGTATGACGGGACAGCCCCCACTCCGGTCGAACTTGAGACCAATCGATGCTGCGTTGTTTCGTCCGCTCAGCCGCCTCAGGTAATGATTCGCAGGCTTGATCGTCGGGCAAGCGACTTAACCGCTCAAGGCTATTGCAGCGAGTGGCTTCTTCCAGGTCATGGTGCAATCTCAGTAGATCTTTACGATGAGTTGCCGGGACATCTTCCAGGTCAAACAATTCCACCTCGTCAGTGGTGGTGTCGTGTTGACCCGGAAGAAAATGGGTATCAGGAGGGATATGAATGCCTTTCTCTGCCAGAACTTGTCGCACCTGTCCTTTGTTGGCCATGGCTGCAAACGCCCGGGCATTCGAGACGCCATGGTTGCCTCCACAGGCCCCACAATCTAATGCTGATTCATACGGATTGTTGTCCGACACACTCCCGTGAGCACAGATTAAGATCAACCTAGAAAATATTTTCGTAAACCCCAAAGCCCGAAGTGCGGTTTCCACAAAATGCGCCTGCTCGGTTATCGTAAATCCTGTCTGCGTGATGCGATGCATTCGATTGGCGACTGCACGTTCATGCACGCCAAATTGGCTTTGTAAGCTTTGAATAAATTGCTTGTGGTCAAATTCTGTCCACTGAAGCTTGCTGAGTAATTCCCCGTCTTCATGGGGCTCAAAGGCTATGTGATTCAATGCCTGCTTGCGAAGCCGTTCGACTTGGTCATGTGAAACGGCATTGCCTTGTCTGCCGAATCGTTCAATGAGTATGCGATAGATGGTGGCACGGTGCTCCGAGGCAACCATCTCCTCTGCTTCCTGCTGGGTCAGTTTTTCGACGGTTAACGTTGTTCCAATAGGAATGGAAAACCGCTCTTTAAACCAGGACGTGATTCGTTGAAACCATAACGGGCTCAAGGTTTGGCCAAAAAGTCTGAACCCGAAAAACCAGCCAATGGCTTCAACCATGACATAGGGAGTAATGACATTCTCTTTTAAATCATGAAGCAGCGTGTGCCCAGTTTTGGCCAGCTGTTGCCGTTCCAGAAATTGTTCCGCAGCCTTTCCTTGATACGCTCGTGGAATTTCTTTCACCACATGTTTGGGTTTAAGAAGCACTGGACATTGATCGGTCTCTTGCTCACTGCCAAACCCTTGGTAGCAAAGAGGAACGCCAAAAAATCCTGCAAACCCAAAGGTTTCATTGCCTCCGACTTCTTCGAAATGTCGGCGAAAACCCTCCGACCGGACATCGATGCAGAAAATCCCTTGAGCCAAGGGACGTGATTCAGCGGATTGATCCTCTGATTCATCAATTTTTTCCAGCTTCTCAAGATTCGGAGAAAAACGTGGGAGAAAGTCTTTGATGTAGGTGAGTTCAAATGCTTTCAGCCAAGTCGGACCATGTTGTGACTCAGGAAATTTCGACGCCCAGGCTAACAATCCACGTACAGTTTCTTGAGGACTGGCGACCAACTCTTTGACGGAGAAGTCAAGGGATTTTGCCAGATGCAATACAATTAGAGCCTTTTGGTGAAGGTCTTGTTTCCGGCGAACCGACTGCCATGTTTCGCTGATGCGCAGGGCACTATGATCCAATGCATTAATACGCAAGGGATGCTGCACAAAAAGCGAAAGGTCAAGATCCTCGACAACTGTTTCCGGTAAGCCCGTAAGCTTCCATTCCTTGTACAGTCCATATCCACCCGGATGACTCTCAAGATACGAGCGAATTGCAGTATAGGTTCCTGGGATGCCAAGTTCGTCTTGGCAAGCCAATGCGACCAATTCTCTTTCATAAAACAAGCGAACCGCCAGGTATTTGACCAGGTCAATGCGATTGGCATTCTGCCATTGATAATCCAACTGTTCCGATCGCCACTTGATGAACCCCGCCCATCCTGAGAGCTGGGCCAAATGCATGGTAAAATAATCAATCCATAATTCATGAGGAATGGCCATCGCCTCGAGGCTTTCAGCGATGGCATCCTCGGGCCGGCTTGGAAGATATTGGATTTTGGACTGCCATTGAGGAATGCCTAACACCGAACCAGACCGATCCTCTTGAGCCAAGACTTTCCATCCACCATAAAAGGTTTTTTCTCGAAAAGGCATAGCCCAGGGAGCATGTCCTTCATCCAGAAAACCACCGCACCACTTGATGAGCTCTTGGTTCAGAAGGTCTTGAACCATGACGCTCAGGGTTTGATCGCACCAGGCAGACAGGGTGTAGGCCGACGCTAACTCCTTTTGCTCGGCACCTGCATGATCATGGAAAGAAAATGTGGGCGGGTTCGAATCGAACAGAGTTTGGAGTTTATCAATGAGCGTAGATACATCACTCTCACGTTGGGCATCCTGTACAACAATAGCTGAAGCCACATCCGGTGCCGTGTAACCGGTTCCATACATGAGCATCGCGCGTAAGGCTTCCAGGTGGGATATGTTTCGATCGCCAATAGCAACAGATTGATTCTGGGCCTGCTCCTTTAGGACCTCATCAATAGCGTCTTGTGAGATGCGGCCTTGTTGGCAGTAGTTCCGGTATTCTTGATTGGATAGATATCCTTTGCCACCAAGAAACCTGGTCCCTTGGTTAATGGCCTCACCAAAGGGTAGATGCTCTAATCCATGAAGGGGATTATGGTGAATAAAGGTTTGCATAGGCCAAAAATGAGAAATGGGCTCACTCGCCAACTTGACGAGCGAGCGAATTTCCATTCGCTGCCCCTCTATTGATTGAACCAGTTCTTTGACTTCAGCCACAATCAATACTCTCTAATAGAACAAGCCGCTATAACCAGCTGCAGCAATGAGTAGGGTAAGAGCGCCGATTTCCCTTGCGGTCAAGTCCGTGTAGGGAATATCCGGTCTAGGCCCTCCAAAAGCGGTTTGATGCAATAGATGTGAAAAATACCAACTTCCAAATATCCACACAACGAATAGAACAACGCAAATGATGACCAGGGAGACATCTTGAACGTCCGTTGTCGGCAAGGCAGGCAACCCTGACAGCATTGGAACAATGGGAAGCGCCACAGCAATGCTGATCAGAATAATCAAGCACACCCCGAGTCGCGGCATGACCAAAGCCAAACCTGGCAGAGTTCCTAAGGCATGTGAACCAAACCTCTGTTGAATGCAGTGATACGTCAAGAGGAGACCATTGATGACCAAAGCAATGGTTAACCCAAATGGAATGAGCCATTGAGAAAATGTGGAGAACACGGTACTGATTCCCCACAACATGGATACTTGCGCAATAACAGCGTACGTGAGTAAGGACCGGATTTGGCTTTGCCCCAGGCACTTGAATGAGGCATACAGCGCACTGCCTAAGGCTAACCAGCAAATCGCGGTTGCCATTCCCTCTGAAGGGAAAGATTGAAGCCTCGTGAGTTCAGCCAACCCGAGAGAAAGGAACACAGTCGTCCATAGACCTGACATGGCTCCATGAGCAGAGCTCACCAGTGAAGCAAACGGCAAATGGAAAGGAAGGAGTGGCACGAGGGTCACCGTCAGAAAAAGTCCCGCGTATAGAGTTAAGGAATTTGAAGTGAATGTAGAACCCATGGCAAGAAGAACCGCCAGAGCTATCTGAGCAAGACTGATTGTTTTTAGCGAAGCGGGACCATAAGACTTAAAGAGAGAATACGCCGCAAAGCTAAGAACGCCAACAAGACAATATCGGTTGAAGGGCAAGGGCATCAGCAAGGCTCCAAGACCTAGTCCAGATACTGCAAGAATTTCCACAAATGTCGTTGACAAATGCTTTGAACGATGTTGCCCAAGAATTGCGCAACAAGCTGAAAGAATGATTGCAACGGCAAGTATGGCAGCAGGGCCTTCTATAGTCATGAGAGTCTCAATCTAGCCCAATACTATGCTGGGTCTGCTGAAAAAAGCCACCAGCGGCGTTCTCGCCCTTGTTCCGTACTCACGTACTGCCAGTACGCTCCGCGCGCAAAAAGGGCTGCGGCCTTGCTGGACGGACTTTTTTGAACAGCCCCGAAGCTTTTGGCCTCCGATGTTATCATGAGCAAATTTGCCTCTGGTGTTTTGAATTATTCAACACTCCCATACTTAATACCGGTTCCCAATTTTTTGAGCCCAGTGAAAAAGTGCATTCCCCCACTTCATGTATATGAGGTCTACATACAGCCGGTTGATCAGCAACATATACATTTTTTGTTGAATGGCGAGACTCCAGTCTGGATTCAGGATCTTTTGTCCTTTTGCATCGGTATAGCCATAAATCCACCCAAAAAGAATGAAGACTGTGGCAAACAACACGAATACATCAAATACCGTTGGATTCAACGCCGCCGCCACGAAGAAGGCATCGGCCACGCCCGGCTCGGGATAGAGAAAATGGGTAAAGAGCTCGCCAACCCATAAATACGTAAACCCAATAAGAAATAACGCCGCAATCATCGCGCTGGCCACTTTCCACGAAGCCACGGCATGCAATCGATACAAACTGAAAATGGCTTGGGAGGCTGTGACCCAACTGAAAAAGAGAAAAATGACGGCCCCATGTGCATCCTCAAGCGGAACCTCTAACAAATCATGAGCCACCATCAAAATAATAAAGGGCATGATCAACGTCACAATCAATCCGGTCACCCAGGTTGCTTGGGCAGGCAGCCTGGTGGGCTCATGGCTGGAAGAAGCTGGAAACTTCGGTTCGTGACGGGCGCTATGAATCACATTGCCTGCGCTGAGGAACAGGGAAGCTTTAAAGAGTCCATGCGCAATCAGGTGGAAGATGGCCAGTGCGAACGCTCCCAGCCCGCATTCCATGATCATATAGCCCATTTGCCCCATCGTTGAATATCCGAGGGTTTTCTTAATGTCGTTTTGGACAAGCATCATAGATGCACCCATCAGCACGGTCAGCGCGCCAATGACAAACACAATATGCAGGGTGTTGGGTGACAGAGCATAGAACGGAGCCAGCCGATTGAGAAGAAATCCTCCCGCATTGATGATGCCCGCATGCATCAGGGCTGAGACAGGAGTGGGAGAATCCATGGTATCGGGCAACCACACATGCAGAGGGAATTGGGATGACTTGGCTATGGCTCCAACAAAGATTAGTAGGGTAATGACCGTGACGGCGCTGACGTCAAAAAGATTTCCTGGCAGAAGCGAAATCACATGAGATTGTTGTGCGGCTCGCTCAAAGAGTTCATGAAACTCAAGAGTGCCGAAATATTTGTACGTGAGAACGATCCCGCAAAGGAAGGCCACATCGCCAATGCGATGCACCATAAAGGTCTTAAACGCATTTTGGTGGGCGGGTACATGCGAATAATTAAATGCAAGAATCAGATACAGGGTCCAACTTAAGAGCTGCCAACACACGAACAACATCAGAAGGTTCGGGCTGGAAACCAGCGCAAGAATGACAAAGGTCATGAGACCCAGTAAGGCAAAGAATCGAGCGTAGCCAGGATCACCCTGCAAGTAACGAACAGAGTACACATGAATGACAGTGCTCACACTTGTAATCAACACCATCATGACAGCTGTGAGACGATCAATGAACATGCCAATTTTCAGGACAGCAGAGTTTTCAGATCCAACCGGCCACAACATGATATGTACGTCACCGACGGTACTGACATAGTAAAGCATCCACAAAGAAAAAAAACATGAGCTCATGGTGGTGATCACGCCGATTTTTGCGACATGCGCAACGATACGGTTCCCCAAAGAACCAATGAGCATTCCAGATAAGAGAGGGAAAAGAAGAATAAGAATCGAAATCATCATGATGTGAATACAAACTTCCACAGGAGGCTCAGAGCAAGGATGCCCATGCGCTCACGACCAACTTTAGTCATAGAGATTTTGATGAAAGGTCTACATCAATTTATCAGGCATTCTTATGAAGTTGCGCAATCTATCTTTAGACCCATGACTTATAGGGCATTGGAGGAAACAACTTTAGTATATTTGGTCCAAGAAAGTTAAGGGAACATCTTTCCTGCCTGAGAAGGATGATAATATATCTTGGTGACGTTGTCGCCTTACGTCGAAGTGGCTTACAAAACCAGTCCACAAAGTTTTCCGGAATCTCAATTGAGTCAATATTGCCATAGTTATCTTCTTAAGGGAATGTTGAAAAAAGTCGCCAGCGGCGTTCTCGCCATTGTTCTGTGCAAACGTACAGAAGGTACGCTCCGCCCGCAAAAAAGGTTGCGGCCTTGCTGAACAACTTTTTGAACTGCCCCGACGCTGTTGATCGTCAACGGCTTTCTGGCGACATAGGGCTATCGATGTCTTCATTATTCAACAGTCCTCTTCACCATCACCCTACCTTGCCTTCTCTCCGAGGCTAAACTCACAATGACGCGGTGTTTCGGAAATATGTTCGAAAGTGCCTAAAGTTGAGGATTACGTGTTTCAAAAAACAAGACTGGTTGGATTCCCGGCAAATATCGGCAATAGAAGGGCTTCTGGGAAGCTGTAGATTGAATATAAAAAACGGACTATCTCCTCAAGAGAAGACAGCCCGTTTTCGTAGTCTGATAAGAGTATGAAGTTAAATTTTCACATTCAAGTAGAGAGCGCCTTTTCCACGATGAATAAAGATGAGGGCATCTTTTTCTTGTTCTATGTGAGACACCACGTTCCTGAAGTCTTTCTCTGATTGAATCGGTTGACGATTAATTTCGGAAATCACATCGCCCTGAGCTAAGCCAGCTCGTTCAGCATTACTACCTGGCCTCACCTCCATCACCACAACACCGTTTACCTCCTCAGTGATTCCTAACTGTTGAGCCATTCGTCCATCCAAATCCTGAACGGCCACACCAGCCAAGGGGCCATCCTGATTCATCGAGTGAGTTCGTGCCACTCGTGTTGTCTTATCTTGTTCACGAATAACCGGATAAAGATTCACCTTTTTTCCTTCTCGCATCACTACGAGAGAAATTTCAATTCCCACAACTGTCCCAACCACTTGGCGCTGCAACGTACGCGGATCATCTACAGCTTGACCTTCGTATTCAACAATCACATCGCCACGTTGAATCCCCGCTTGATCGGCAGGGCTCCCGGACATCACATTCGTCACTAAGGCTCCATGTGCATTCTCTAGATTGAATGACTCGGCTAAATCCGGCGTCACAGCTTGAATCCCAACTCCCAAGTAACCTCGAACTACTACTCCAGTTTTAACAAGACTGGCATAGACAGGTTTAGCCAATTTCGTAGGAACCGCAAACCCTACGCCCTGGTAGCCACCTGTCCGAGAGAAAATAGCTGTATTGATACCGACCAACTCACCTCGAGTATTCACCAAGGCTCCGCCAGAATTCCCAGGATTAATTGCTGCATCCGTTTGGATGAAATCTTCATACTGAGTAATGCCCATTCCACCACGCCCTAAGGCACTGACAATTCCCAAGGTTACGGTAGAATTCAATCCAAAAGGATTGCCGACTGCCAACACATACTCACCCACTTTCAGACTGGATGAATCACCCCATGGGACAAAGGGAAGATCAGACGCTTTTAATTTAATCACCGCCAAATCGGTTTGCGGATCAAGCCCCACAACAGTCCCGGGAAATTCCCGCTTATCTGGCAGTGTCACGGTAATCTCTTCAGCATTCTCCACGACATGATTATTAGTTAAGACATAGCCATCAGACGAAACAATGACACCCGACCCAGCACCCTGTTGCTCCGGAAGAGGCATCTCCTTATGACGAGGTGGAAACTTAGGAGTGCCGGGCAGGCCAAAGAACTCTTTCATCGGATCAAACGGCAGACCAGACATGGGGACGGCTGCACGTTTGCTAACTGTAATATTCACGACTGCTGGCGTGACACGTTGGGCAATGTCCGCAAATCCTCCTTTTTCAAAATGAGGGGGATCTGTTGTTTGCAGCTCATGATCCGGCTTTGATTTGTGGGCAAACGTCGGAGAAGGGTTATTCCAGGCCCCAAACAGCAAGGCCCCGACCAGAATCCCCATGCCTGCTAACCCCAAACTTTTTTCCCATGCTGAGCTTCGATCCCAGGGAACTGAGATTGCTTTTACATTTTTCTTCATAGACGTTCCTCCTTGATGAGAATTACCTAAGAGCATACCTTTTTCATACAAGGAGATTACCGCTTTTCTATAATATGAAGATTAAATACAGATTAAAATTTTTTAAGACGGCCCAGGAAGCACTAAATTTCCAGGAGAGAGGCAGGAAAGCACGAATTCTCTGTCTTGCGTTAAGACAGAGAGAAACACGACAGCCACAAGAAAACAACAAAAGGTTTTCTTGTGGCATTTATAGTGAAGAAGAATTACATGACACCGGAGTAGTATCGAATAACGTCCGAAACGGACACAACTCCGACTATTCGACTACTTTCAGTAACAGCCAAATGCCGCGTGCCTTTTTCTTTCATAAGACGCACCGCTTCAACAATTGGATCACTTGTTTCAATAGTCACCAGCGGTTCTCGCATACAGGTCTTCACTGTAGTCGTTAATGGATCAACACCCAAAGTGACCACCTCACTGGTTAACTCCGTTTCAGAAATCGATCCAATATAATCTTCTCCACTCTGGACTAACAACGAACCAATTTTCCACTTCTGTAACGCTTGCCCGGCCTCACGGAGTGAGGCATCTAGAGAAATGGCTCGCACAGTACCGGCCATAAAATCAGAGATTGGAGGTCCTGTCGTTTTCCGAGGTTGAGTTGCTTTAGCCAACGAAGCACGACGAGACTCTAGATCAGCAATGGCACTTTCAAGCACTCGATGACGTTGCCGAATGGTTTCTCGTTGAGACTGAGCATTAGCTCCTTCTGGGGCCTCATCCGTTAAATTCAACAACCCTGCCGCTTCTCCAAATTCCGCATACTCATAGGTATCTAAAATCGCAGAAGACCTTCCAAAGACTTCTGCCAACAGGTCTTCCACCACGGCATCAAATTCATCAAGCACTTCTACTGACGGTTCAGTCATCAAGTGTTGTTTTAAGATATCCAATTGTTTGCGCAAACGCCGGATATCTTGATCTAACGATTTGGCTCGATCTGGTTTTGCGGCCACCTGAGAATTCATAAAGCCTCCTCTGCTAGAAAAATTAAAAGTGTCTGATCTTAACTCGCCTCAAAATGTTGGGCAACTTCATTTTCTATACAGACAGACGCATATACCAGATCCAGCACGGCCCGGAGTTCTCGTGAAAGAAAACGGATAAATCCTGTGAATTGTTAGGTTTCTAATAAACCTGAGAGGAGTGTGGCAAGTCCCAAGAAACTAAAAAATCCGACGACATCAGTCACCGTCGTGAGGACAATGGACGAGGATTGAGCTGGATCCTGTTTTATCGCTTTTAAGGCAATGGGAATAATTGCACCAGATAATCCTGCAATCACCATCGACACAATCATGGACAAACCAATGATGAGTGTTAAGCCTAACGATCGACTCCAAAGAGCCACCGCGAAACAGGCTGTGGCAGAAACAGCCAGACCATTCAGAAAAGCAACATAGACTTCCTTGCCGCTCACTCTCAGCCATTGAGATGGTCGAATATCCCGCAGCGCGAGACCCCGAATCACAACGGCTAAGGATTGCGCACCCGTGTTTCCCGATTGCCCCGCCACAACAGGAAGCAATACAGCCAATGCCGTAAATTTAGCAATTGTCCCTTCAAACATGCCGACAACAAAGGCAGCACAAAACGCAGTAATCAAATTTAACTGTAGCCACGGCAATCGTTTTCGAACAGAAAACCAAACCGGCGAGAGCGCTCGTTCATCTTTATTTGCTCCGACCATGGTGAGCAAATCTGCACTCGCATCTTCTTGACTAGCTTTAATAATATCTTCGTTGCGAACTACACCCAACAAACGATTATCCAGATCAACCACAGGAATCGTGAAAAAATGTCGCTCACCAAACAACTCAATGATTTCTTCACGCGATTCTAACGGATGAATGGTAGGCAAATCGCGAACCATGACCGATTGTAACTTTTCATCTGGATCAACCAGCAACAAATCTCGCACGGAAAATTTTCCCACGAGTTTTTGATGACGATCAATGACATACACATCATGAACATCCTTTTGGGCACGCGAACGAACCTGCAACATAGCATCACGAACCGTAATCTCTTCCTGCAACACAAAAAATTTCGGATCCATAATGCTACCAACCGACTCCGGCGGATAGGTCATATAGGAACGAATTTCATCGGCATAACGATCAGAAATGCGAAACAAAATAGCTCGCTGTAAATCTTCATCGAGCCGCTGAAACAATGCGGCCGCAAAAGCAGGAGACATATGTGGTACAACTTGTTTCAACATATCCGTTGGCATCAGGGTCAGTGTTTCAGCAGCAATGGGTGGCGTGATACTGGAGATGAGGTTGGCTGCGTTTTTCGCACTGGTACCTTGCAAAACCCGCAAAATATCAGTAGGAGGATACGATTCTAATATCCGAGCCGCTTCTTGGTGATGTTTCTGAAAAAACGCTTCATTCAGCAGATGCGTGCCTCCACGCCGAGGGGTCGAAACTTCAACGGCTGATTCACTCATCAGACATTTTTCCGTTCATGAAGGGTTTGTGCCACATCAGTCATTAATCGAATCCCCGTGATTGAATAGGCTTCCCATAATTGCATCAGCGAGTCACTTACGGTACCCAATGGCGCTTTCCCTTCAACATCTTTTTCAATTCGACGTAACATACGATACCGCAAGGCACCAAAAAAGGTGCCCCATCGATCCACAACCGGTAAAGTATGAAACCGGCTCCATTCCGGATGCTTTAAAATTTCTTCTAAGTTGGCTTCGGCAGACAAGGTCGTAATTTGACTTTCCATCAGTGTCCCCACTAAATGGTCAGTGGCATCCACAAGCAATTGCCTCAGGGTCACAACGCCTTCTAATTTCCCATCACGATCGATCACATAAATATAATACATGGCTTTCTGCCCATAGGTACGGATACGCGAAATTGCCTCTTCCACACGAATATCAGGAGGCAGCGTAAAAACCTGCGGATCAGCTAAACTTCCAGCGGTATTGGGTGAATACCGTAAGGCTCGTCGGAGAGTCGAACCCATAGAATTATCTAATCGTTCTAAAATATCATATCGTGTAGATTCCGCGAATTGTCGCAGAATACCAATGGAGGATGTGGCATTCATGGCCCCTAAAACTTCAGCACTTAAATCCTTAGGTAACTCTTCCAAAATCTTGGCGGTCGACACAGGCAAACAATGTTCTAAGACATTAGCAATTTCTTCTCCCCCTAAGGATTCTAAGAGGTCTCCCGCTTCCTGTGGCCCAAGAGATTCCAAATGGCGCGCCGCTTCAACAGGATGAGCCTGAAAATAACCAAGCGTGAGATGATGTTCGAGTTCCATCGTTACTGTTCTGGATGTGTGATCACGGCCGTAGACTCAGAAAACTGCGAAGCAGGAATAATTACTCGCCCTTCCTTCGTTTCCAACACGACCGAAATAGGCGTAACTGACACAACCGAGCCTTGCACTTCTCCCATCTTCACGGTCATCCCAACTCGGACAACCGAACCCAAATAATGAGCAGCAATTAAATTGGCGACAGCATTGCGGGAACCCAGGCCAAAAGACAGTGCCGCTCCACCGATGAGCCCAGCTAGCAAAATCACAATGGTATTATTCAGCAATTCTGTATCAATGCCTAGCGCATCAATGGCGGTCACAACAATCAGTAAAACCACGGCCACATAGACAGCCTGCGCCACCATGGTTCCATGGGTAATACCTGCGGAACTACATGTCATCGTAATGAGTTCTCGCACAAAATTCGCTGCAATTAGCCCTAAAATCAAGACTAAGACCGCAATCCCAACCTTGGGGATATAATTAGCAATGCCCGTTAAAGCATCAGATACCATGGATAAACCCAAAGTATCCGATGCTTTAATGAGGAACACTAAAAAGATCACCCAAAATCCAATCATGCCCAAAATTTCTGACGTTTTCCGTTTCGTCCCGGACCGCTCTAATAAGGTCTGCGCAGCTGTACGACTCAATAACCGATCAAAACCCATTAATTGAAGGAGTCGGACGAAACCAAGAGACACCATTTTGGCTAACAGGAAACCAAACCCTAATAACATGAGAGCTAAAATGACAGCTGGCAAAAAGGCCAAAATTTGGTGTAGGCTTGCGGTTACAGCCTCTACCAACGCTTCCCACCACCCTGTTAGCGTGACACCCTTTTCTTCCATCCCACTCTTCATCCTTGGCTGAATTCTCTATCGTTCATTATTTGCCACATCTTTTCTTCATCCTTGACGCTGAAGTCGGCGACTCATCATAGACTGCCTATGGTAAAGCTGCAACCGGTTCATAACACCGACGTTGAAATTTTTGTTAACTACTAAATCGTTTCTTTCACGCACAAAAAGCTGGACTTCCAAGTTCGTTTGAGTGATCTTAAGAAACGATCCTCGATTAGGCCAAAGTAGGCACTCGCCGTCGCCGTTCCTTAACCACCCTCTGGAACAGTCCCGTCACAACCGGATCCTTGAGCCATGAAGTAAGTTCTCGGTTCAGCCTCAAGCGCCAAGATGGATACGAAGTATCCGGAGCACCTGGCAAGTTAGGCGTATCTAATTCCATCAAAGCATCTTCTAACTGTACCATGAGCAACTGAGATGAGGTTCTAGCTAAAAATTGATAAATGATCTGAGTCATATTCGATGAAAGTTTGAGTGGCACGGGGCCAGGCGCCACACCGCCTATTCGGCATAAGACATTCCATAACTGGCGGCGATCCTCGATTCGAGCTTCTTCATCACAAACTTTGTCTTCAAAAAAAGGATATAAGTTTGCCTGTTCCTTGACTTCGATATCTCGCCCTTCCCAATAGCCTTTCAAGGTAGGAAGATCATGGGTCGTGGCCGACACTAATGCTTGCCTTGGATACTGATGAGGCAAACGAAAGGCTCCATTTCTTTCCCGTTCGAAAAACAACAGCCGATACGAGAGTAATCCAGCACTTTCAAGTTTAGTTCGAATGGTGGGAGTCACCGTTCCCAAATCTTCCCCAACCACGATCACTTTATGTCGAACACTTTCTAACGCCAACACGGCCAACATTTCGTCCACAAATGTTTTGACATACAGTCCCTCCTGTCCGCTTTTTCCGAAAGGTACCCAAAACATCCGAAACAACCCCAAGGCATGGTCAATCCGCAACACTCCGCCATGCTTCATATTGTGGCTAATGGTTTGACGAAAAAAATCATAGCCATGTTGACGTAGCGCCAGAGGATTCGGCGCCAGTAATCCCCAATTTTGGCCATATAAATTGAACGAATCTGGTGGAGCTCCGATCGTGGCACCTTTTGCCAATTGATTTTGAAACCCCCACGCATCGGCACCGTCAGGATGAATGCCCACAGGCAAATCATGATAGAGCCCTAATCGCAATGCGGCCTTTTCCGCCACTTGATCTAGTCGCGTCAATTGCAACTCACACAGCCACTGCAGATAATAAAAATAGTGCAAACGATGCACATGTGCCTCCTGAAAAATCTCAACCGCGGGAGATAAAGGATCATGATACTCCTCAGGCCACTGTCTCCAGGTTTTCCCTTGAAAATATTCACTCAGTGTTTGAAACGTACAAAAGTGTCGAAGTGAGACCGGACTCTGTTGAACAAACTGAAGGAATAGACGCCCACGTCTGGTACGAGGCTTAAGATGTTGCCGAGTAAAGACGCGATACAAATCTTCAAAGATAGACATTTTCAGTCGCTCAACCTTGCCATATTCCACAAGGCTGCTGGATCTGAGTATCCTCAACCTATCTTGAAATTTTTTTGTGTTGAACAACCGTTGAAGTTTGGGCGAAGTTCGAAATTCCGCCACTTGTTCTATATTCACATACAACGGATTCCAACATAACCGACTAGAGGGCGAATAAGGGCTCCGAAGTCCAGGCGTTGAGCTATGTAAGGGTGGAAGACCAATTGTGGCGCCCCCCCAATCTTTTCCCACAGTCTTCATGATTCTCTCTAAATCCCGAAAATCACCGATACCCCAGTTTTCTTTAGAGCGCACGCCATATAATTGTACGCCAATGCCCCATTCTCTCTTTGAAGCGGTCGGAAGGTAACATCGTTTGGGGGCAGCAATCACCACACTCCTTGCCTCTACCACATGTGGACCAAGTATGATCGTAAGCGCTAGTTGGTAATACCCCAAACGGATTCGCCCAGGAACATTCACCAGTATTTGGACATACGACACACCATGGATTTTTGTTTCTTCAAGAGAAAGACAGGACGACCCCTTAATCGAAAATGCCCGAACCTTTCCTTGCTCGTCTTGCAACCGCCCTTCCACATCTACGGTTTCTAACGCGCAATCTTTCAGAGGTAATGCCAAAGCAAAACGCAAGGGATTTCGTGTCTCTATATGATGGAGCAGAACTGGCTCAATCACTTGAGTCCATCGTTCCTCATGGATTCGAACCCATTCCCGCTCAATATCCCTATCTTCTTGAATATCAATATCCAATGCGCTCAATACAGTTCGAAGCGTCTCATCAGTTGCCTGATGGACCTGTCCCCTGCCATCCACATACTCACATTCCATCCCGACTAATGCTGCCAAATCTCGCAGGGTGGGCTTAGAGCGACCGGCAAATCTATTCTGGCCAGACTCTGAATGCACAGCCTTCATCTCTGCAATCTCAACCATCTTGGCCTTTTCTGATACATTTCCTGGAAGGGGGGCTTACTGATCCAACCAAAGTCACTGAAAAATATAGAATTTGTTGGATTTTTCTCTCTTTCTGAAATACCACAAACTAGGCGTTAGGGCAAGAAAAAACCCTTAAAGATTTACCTGGGTAATCGACGAACGATCACCTTGTTAAATCGACTATAGAGACAAAGGAATTTCTTTAGGAAAGTACGCACCATTATCCCTTCAACAAGTACAGAGTGTTACCCTCCAGAATGACCAATATCCCCCTAGTCCCAATTGGTAATTGGTAAAAAACTTTTTTTCGTTTTACAATGGAACACATTCCAAAAATGTCGCACAACCATCTGGAATGGGATGGGAAACACATTTCCGAAACCATTCCAACTCACGCACTTTTTAACAAGGAGGCATCATCATGGATTCAGATACTCGCGTCATTCTTTGTGGAGGCCTAGCAATGGTCACCGGCATTCTCTTAGGCACTGGCTTAGGCCTCTTAATGGCTCCACAAACAGGTAGACGTACACGCCGGCAAATCAAAAACTACATACATGACACCACCGACCGTATGAACGATATGGCAGGAGAAACCCGAGACCGAATGTCCGACTTCATGGACAAAGGCAAACGCTTCGTCGAAGACCGCATTTAATTCAAAACGTCTTTACCATTTTGATTCGGGGGGCTACAACTTTTCCAATTAACTAGCTCCCTGCATCAAAGACCGGCCTAAGCAACAAATAACCAAAAGAATAGCATCATGAAAACCCTTGGTGTGCATATAGTCCTCTTTATTCTTCTCAGTTTAGGAATTTCAATAGGAGGACTTCTATGGGAGGGTGAGACTATTCCACTATGGCTGATCTCTCTTTTTTTGTTTCCAGCAGCATTTTTTCTAGACTATTTCGCAAAGGGAAAAATCTATTCGTCAAGAATCCGGAAATATTCCACAACCATTGGAGTTCTCTGCGTAACGCTCACAGGATATCTCTTCATAGATTCCCAAGGACTAGGAACAGAGTTTGGCTTGGCCCTTATAGGATTCCTTTTAATATTGGTCTTTATACCAGAGTTATTTCTTATAGCACTTTGGTTCGGGAGTTGATTCAAGCGGAAAATATATCCAATAGTGCCACTCCTCCGTTAACCTCATCCCCTCCTTATAATCATTTACTTCCCTTTCCTCTTCCCATTATCCAACGCCTGCCGAGTGGCTTCTGGGATGGGCGCTCTGCTCTTCTTGCGAGCCTTATTTGAGCGTAGCAAGTTGGTTCACTCTTCCTCTTGCGTCCGCCCCATCTAATGTGGCCAGACGGGTCGTCATTGGTTTTGCCTACTTTCCCCAAAAGAAAAGTAGGTCGTCCGTCGGGGCGAAACCCGGCAATACAGGGAATGTTGAAGCAGATAAACGTATTGTGCAGTGGGGCTTTACGGCTATTGATACGCTTCCTACCCCACCATTATCCGCCCCTTACAAAGGGGAGGAATATGCACCAGAAGCTAGTTGGAATTTTTGGTTGGATATTTTGAGTGTCGAAGACGCATGAGGGCCATGGCGCGGCCTTCGAGTTCGTATACTTTTCCGCCTCGCCAGGTTTTTGGAATATCCTTATCGTTGATCGTCGCCGTATCAAAAACCCATTCCCAGGCAACCCCCTTTTTATGAGCGGGCAAAGTAAAACTCACAGGCTCATGATAGGCATTGAGTAATAGTAAAAACGAATCATCAATAATCGGATTCCCAAGTTCATCCATTTCTTCAATGGCATCACCAGCTAAACGAATTCCCAGAGTTAATAAACCTTTGTCCCAATCTTCTTCGGTCATTTCCTTGCCATCGCTGCCAAACCAGGCAATATCTTTGACCTCAGAGTCTTTAATCTGTTTGCCTTGAAAAAATCGCCGCCGATGAAACACGGGATGTTCCTTTTTTATAGCAATCAGCTGTTTCACAAATTCCAAAAGTTCAAGTTGCGTCTTCGTCAGATTCCAATCAAACCAACTAATATCATTATCTTGGCAATAGGCGTTATTGTTGCCTCCCTGCGTGCGCCCAATTTCATCTCCCCCACAAATCATGGGCACCCCTTGAGACAACAACAAAGTCGCAAAAAAATTCCGCTTCTGTCGATCCCGCAATTGCTGAATGGCAGGATCGTCTGTTGGCCCTTCGGCTCCACAATTCCAACTGTCATTATCATCTGTGCCATCCCGGTTGCCTTCTTGATTCGCGTCATTATGCTTCTGGTCATAGGACACTAAATCCGTGAGGGTAAATCCATCATGCGCAGTCACAAAGTTAATGCTGGCATAGGGTTGCCGCCCACTTCGGCCATAGAGATCACTGCTCCCTGCCAACCGCGAAGCAAACTCCCCGAGCAACCCGCTGCCGCCTTTCCAAAATCCCCGAACCACATCCCGGTATTTTCCGTTCCATTCGGCCCACCCCGGCGGAAAATTCCCGACTTGATAGCCACCCTCGCCTAAATCCCAGGGTTCAGCGATGAGCTTCACTTGAGACAAAATTGGGTCTTGATGAATAATATCGAAAAAAGCACTCAGCCGATCCACATCGTGAAGCTCACGCGCCAATGTCGAAGCCAGGTCAAAACGAAATCCATCAACGTGCATATCGCAGACCCAATAGCGCAAACTATCCATAATCATTTGCAAAGTTCGGGGATGCCTCACATTAAGCGTATTGCCGCATCCTGTGTAATCCATGTAATAGCGGGGATCATCTGGCGACAATCGGTAATAGGCCGCATTATCAATACCCCGAAAAGACAGGGTGGGGCCGAGATGATTCCCTTCGCCCGTATGGTTATACACCACATCTAAGATCACTTCGATGCCAGCGCTATGCAGTGTTTTGACCATCGTCTTAAACTCATACACTTTCCGACCTTCTCGCGGAAAGGCTGAATATCGAATATCAGGTGCAAAGTACCCTATGGAGTTATATCCCCAATAATTGTTGAGCCCCTTTTCCACGAGGAACTGATCATTCACAAAATGGTGTACAGGAAGGAGTTCGACCGCCGTGACACCTAACGATTGCAAATGGGCAATCATTGGAGGCGAGGCCAATCCTTCATAGGTGCCGCGAAGACGTTCAGGCACATCGGGATGATTCATAGTAAAACCTCTGACATGCACTTCATAGATCACGGTCTGGGCCCACGGGATTTGTAGCAACCGGTCATTCCCCCAAGAAAAAGACTGATCGATTACCATACATTTTGGTACATTGCCAGCATTGTTCCGTTCATCCATTGATAAGTCCGCGTCGGGTTGTCCAATTTGATAACCAAACATGGCATCCGACCATTTTACCGTGCCCGTAATCGCTTTGGCATAGGGATCAATGAGGAGCTTAGAGGAATTAAAACGATGTCCAGCAGAAGGATCATACGGGCCATATACCCGATAGCCATATAAATGCCCCGGTCTGACTTCCGGAAGATAGACATGCCATACCAAATCCGTACATTCTTCCATCGGTAACCGAACCGTCTCTACCTGTTGATGTTCGGAATCAAACAAACAGAGGTCTACACCTGTGGCGTTTTCCGAGAACAACGCAAAATTCACGCCTTCACCATCCCACGTTGCTCCCAAAGGATACGGACGTCCCGGCCGTTGTCTCATCTAGATTGCTCCTTCACCATTCCGTGCCCCTCAGACTAAAGCCCAACCTGCATTGTTACGGTAACAGGCTCTCCTGATACAGGAAAGACCTAAAACAATTCTCTGCTCAATATTTTTCGTCTGCCGACCGTGACGTACAAAAAAAGCATGCTAGAATAATTCTTCCACTTTAACGAAAATCTCTCTCGAACATTTTTCGAAAGCCATGTCACGTGGAAACACTCCATCTCCCTCGTCTTCCCTACACAAACCACCGCTTGGGGCCGTCGTCACCGGCCCATCTCAAGTTACCTTCCAAGCCTGGGCTCCGTGGGTGAAAACTCTTTCAGTAGAAATTGCAGGCAATCAACCGGAAGTTGTGAAGATGCAGCCTCAACCTTGCGGGTATTGGGAGGCAACAGTCGCCAACGTTGGTGCAGGTACCCGCTACCAATTGGTTCTCCATGAAAAACTTATACGTCCAGATCCTGCGTCTCGCTTTCAACCTGAAGGGGTACATGGCCCCTCAGAGGTTGTTGATCCTTCGGCTTTTTCCTGGACCGACCAAGCGTGGAAAGGGCTGCCCCTTTCGGACTACATCATCTATGAACTCCATCCTGGCACCTTCACCAAATCCGGAACCTTTGATGATATTATTCCCCTCTTACCCTATTTACGAGATACCGTCGGCATCACCGCCATTGAACTCATGCCTATTGCTCAGTTTCCAGGATTCAGAAATTGGGGTTATGACGGCACCTATCTATTCGCTCCCCAAAATAGTTATGGCGGACCAGAAGGACTCCATCGCCTGATCAATGCCTGCCATTTGGCAGGACTCGCGGTGGTCTTGGATGTGGTCTATAACCATCTAGGGCCCGAAGGCAACTACTGGGGAGACTTTGGCCCCTTTTTCACAGATCACTATCGTACCCCATGGGGTAGCGCTATCAACTATGACGGGCCGCATAGTGACGCTGTGCGAGACTTTATTATTTCCAATGCGGTGTATTGGACACGCGACTTCCATATTGATGCCCTTCGACTGGATGCCGTCCATGGCATCTACGATGCCAGCGCAAGTCATATACTGAAAGACCTGACCGACACCGTACATGCTGCCGCAAAGCAGGAAGACAGATCGGTGTGGGTCATCGCTGAGAGCGATTGGAACGACCGTAAACTGATTGAACCCTCATCAAAAGGTGGTTTTGGTCTAGATGCGCAATGGAACGACGACTTTCACCATGCGCTCCATGCAGCAATGACCGGCGAACAAGACGGCTATTATCAGGACTTTGGATCCCTCAATCATGTGGCCACGGCCTTTCGAAAACACTTTGTGATCTCTGGACACTACTCCCATCATCGTCACCGCCGGCATGGCAATTCTGCGGCGCATATGCAGTCTGAAAAATTTGTCGTATTCGCACAAAACCATGACCAAATCGGCAACCGTGCACAAGGTGATCGGCTATCCACCCTCATTCCGTTTTCCGCACAGCAAGTGGCTATCGCATCGGTGCTGCTCTCCCCGTTCATCCCGCTACTGTTCATGGGCGAAGAATATGGAGAACAGGCTCCGTTTCAGTATTTCATTGACCATGGCGATCCGGGTTTAATCGAAGCTGTACGGAAAGGCCGATTAGCTGAATTTAAGCCATTTGGCTGGAAACATATTGCCGATCCCTACGCAATCGAAACATTCGAGCACTCACGTTTGACCTCACCCGAGGGTCGCGATGACGCACAACTTCGTTTGGCAGCCTGGACTAAACAACTCATCGTCTTACGAAAACAACATCAGTCGTTAAATACAGGCATCAAAGGCCATCAACTCCGGGTATGGGTTAATCCATCTAAAACCGTCTTAACCATTTACCGCAAAAACCCTCATGCTTACGCCATGTTACTCATCCTCGGCTTCAACGACCAACCCATGACACTTAAACTGCAACAACCCAAAGGGCAATGGGCACTCCTCTTAAACAACACTCTCCCCGACTATGCTGAACCCAATACAAACCCCACATCATATGCCCCATCTGAACTCAACCTCACCTCATCGAAACACACCCTCGCTCTCCCTTCGCACCCCGCTTGGATCTACAAACAAACCTCAAACGAGCAACCAGGCATGCCGACCCTAAGCCACAACCCATCATCGGCGCCAACCCACCCGGTGAGTTCGGAAAAATAGTCGGCATCCATATCAAAGTAGACGCCGCCTTGGTCGAACGTCGACGTCTCAATCCCCTCGCCATCCAGATCCAGCACCAAGGGATCATCTACTGATTTCCAGGCTAGGCCTTTAGCGAAGGTCCACATCGCGGTGATGAAGGAGGCAATATGCCCCCACACGGTCAACCAGAGTTTGACTTCAATGAGATCTTGTTCGGGTTGTTTGATGCGAAAGACCATCCCTAAGTCGCCTGGCTCGGCGACGCCAATGAAGTTATCACGGAGACCACCATACGTGTAGTTCTCTATGACCATCGAACGACATATATTGACTGTGCGCATCACTCAAAGTAAGCGCCAAAGCCGGTTGAACTCGATTATTGAGAAACCCCGCTTCACTGCCAAAAGGTGTTTTTACAAAAGTGATTCTCGCCTGTGCTGGTTCCTTTGGGTTAATAAGATCTTCCACCTCATCAAACACTTCATTTTTGGCAGATGCGGAAGGATGAAAATAGAGACTATAAAGCGTGGCCCGGATAAGAGTTTTTTCGTCAGGAGTCCAGATAAGTGGCTCAGTTATAAATGGAAACTGCTCATGTGGGTCTGGACCATCCCAAAAGATGAGCCTTGACTCGTTTGCATCAAGAGAAAGAAAGTGATTAGCATTCCAGGACGTAATATTCCTCCAAACTGTACAAATTAGCTAACATTTTATGGAGTCTTGCTAAATTATTTACATTCAAAAAACCATGACCTGACCTGCTCCCAGAAGTGAGAAAACCATCCCATCGAATCTATGAACTTGGCATCTGTTGTCTGGGGAGAGGTCTTTCCATCCTGAGAAAACTTTGCTCCAAGTATGTACCAAGGCTTCTCACCTGGCGGAGGGGCATACCTATTGTGGGGAAGGACAAACGACATCTTGTCCCCAGGATTCTGCCCCATCAATACGTCGACAATCTTGAGGAAAACGGTCTTCTTTTCATACGGTTTTTCCTCATACCCCTCTGAGAATCCTTCCATGAGACGGTTCCTTGCTGCCGCTCGTTCTTGTTCATTGGGGTAGTCCTTTTTTAAAAGTTCCTCTAGAACTGTCGTTTGCTCTTTCTCAATTCTGAGAACTTGCACTTTAGCTTGAAACAATGAATAAGATGAGCTGGACTCAGGTTTTTGCTCGAGATAGACATGACAGGGGATGGGTTTCTCAAAAAAAACACGGTCCGTTCTTCCCGGGTTATCACTTGAGGCAACATTCACTATAGTCAACACACTTCCTGCCAACACCACTCCACCCACCACTTTCTTCAGGCTATTGCTATTCATGCAGATGCCCTCTCTGTAACCACCACTTACACTTCTCAACAATTTATTCACCAAGATCTATCTTTTTCTTTATCCCTGAACTGTCATGTTGACAGCTTCACCATCAGACCAGGGGTCCCATTTTCAACCCAAAACGGTAGCACGGTGCGTGAAATAAAAAAACCTAGACTTAAGTCTAGGTTTTTCACGCTCGAAAAATTCGATTTTGTGGCAATCTCGTGCCACTGACGCCGTGCAAACGGTATGCATTATTTGATCACCTCCATGCTCTTCGCCTTTGTTCGCTTTCTTATATTCGACGCCTGCCGAACGACTCTCGGGATAGACGCTCTTTGGCATTTCACGGACCCTGCTTGAGCAGAGCGAGTTGGTCCGCTCTTCATCTTGCGTCCGTCCCATCCGATGTCGCCGGACGGGGCATCGGTGGTTTTGTCTACTTTTTCCGAAAGAAAAGTAGATCGGCTGCCGGGCCGACACCCGGCAACACCAAAAGTACTTGGATGCCATGTTGGATAGTTGCCTTATGCCGCCAGTCGCATGCACACCAAAGCAAAGAGCTCGCCGTCATCCGTGCGCCCATCTTGGTTTAAATCCCGCCAAACTTCCAGGTCACTGAAGGTCGCATCATTGGCATCAATCACTCCATCCGCGTTGTCATCCAAGGCGGCTAACTCGGTAAACCCGCCCGTGCCCAGACTTCCGAACAATTCCGTGGAATCATCAATGCGGCGATTACCATCTTGATCCCACACCAACAAGCCATCATCGGCACCAACCCACCCGGTGAGTTCGGAGAAATAGTCGTTGTCCATATCAAAGTAGACGCCGCCTTGATCGAACGTGCTCGTTTCGATGCCGTCCCCGTCCAGATCCAGCACCAACGGATCATCCGCCGCCTTCCATTGGAGCCCCTTCGCAAACGTCCAGAGCGCCGTGATAAACGTGGCGATGTGGCCCCACACCGTAATGAACAATTTGACCTCCAGATCCTCGCCGCCCACGATGCGAAAGACCATGCCCAGGTCGCCGCGCTCGGGAATGCCCAACGTGGTGTCACGAAACTTGCCATAGTCATACTTCTCGACCACCATCGGACCATCCGCCCATGGAGTCATGATCAGCAATTGTCCGCTGGGTGTCGCCCCATACGTCACAAAGGGCAGGACAAAATCTCGAACGGTGGACCCAAAGTTTGCAACCGCGCCATACAGACTGTTGGAGCCTCCCGTCAACGGCACCCCAAACATTTGCAGGATATCGTGCTCCTCGGCATCCATGATGAAGCTATTGCTCGACCACCAAAAGACATCCGGATCGCCCCCGCCGGTACCATCGATGCTGTCGCCGTACAGTTGGCCTTTGAAGGAATTGTTGTAAATGAAGTCGGAGCCAGCACCTCCCACGGTGATCGCGCCCGTGCCGCCGCGAGCAATCACCCAATCACTCCCCGTCCCGCCATCTAATGTCAGCCGTTCTTCCGGGGTCACTGGCGTCACGCCCGAAGGACTCGCTGGCACGAACGTCGCGTGACGGCCTAACAAGAGGTCATGACCTGCTCCCCCTTCGACCGTCCGTCCATCTGGGCCAACCACCAGATAATCATTGCCGCCATTGCCATAGATTTCTTTGATTCCGTCAGGGTAATAATTAATATCCAGTAATGTGCCAATGAGAGGCACTAACGCTCCCAAGCCGGTGTTGGTTGTATCCGGTCGTACCAAGTCCAGAAAGATTCCGCCCCCCACCTTGCCCGTACTATCCGAGTCTTTGATGACCTCAAAATTTTTAAACGTGACATCGCCCACCCCGAGATCATCATGTAAAATCGCATCAAAAATATTTCCCAAATCCAGGTCGCCCGAATAATTTGTAAAATCTAGGATGTCCTCTCCCTCACCCCCGTCAATTTCTAATGACCCATCCGATAGCGCATAGTTCGATTCATCAAAAATTTCTTCTCCACCATGGACTTCAACCGTATCATCGTGTGCCGTTCCCTCGAGCCGTTCAATCGAATATAAATAGTCCGAATCTCCATAGCCATCATCGGACACCCACACCGGATGCTTCCCCATATATTCCGGAGCGTCAAACTTTTCACCTGACGTCAGATCAAATTGAATGGTGATGCCACTCGGTGTCAGCTCTCCGGCATCCCCATCGTAGTAATCCGCGATATCAGTGCTATCATCAGCTAGTGGGGTCTTCCCATCCCCGCCATGCAACAGATCTTGCCCACTCCCCCCAAACAACCGATCATCGCCTTTTCCGCCATACAGATAGTCGACCCCTTCCCCTGCCCACATCACATCATCCTCAGCAAAGCCAAACAATAAATTATTCAACTCTGTTTCGCGGTAGGACGTATCCAATACGTTGGGATTGCTATTGAGAGGGACGCCATCTAAGATTCGTTCGCCAAAGGCAAAATCCACATCTACCCATGGGGCATAATCCAGGGAAAAACGGAGATCAAGCTGAAAGGGGTTCATCTCGGTATTGCCAAATTGATTTTGTACAAAAGTGGCATCATATCCCGCTCGGCCTGCGCCCACCGGGTCGCCCAGCTCCACCATCACCTTATTGGTCGCTTGAACGGTTGCACCTAAATGGTCAAAGTTCGCATGGTTGTATGACCTCGGGTTATTGTCAGGATACACATTTCCGGTATCCGGATCTTTTAAATCATGGATTTGATCAATCGCATGATGTAATTCATGAATCAAGGCCCGTTTAAGACTCATAAACCTAAAGTTACCATCGAGACTCATATAGGCTAATTGATCCGGTGTTTTGAGATTAACTCCGATGGTTTGGAACGGATAGAATGGGGCCATACCGTCTGTTCCAAAATTCGTAGTTTCAGAATTAAAGATAAAAAGACGATCAGGCGCACGATTCATCAGGGCTTTTGCTTTATCAGAATTTCCTTCATATATCTCACGCAAGGTCACTAGAACCTTATCAACTTCAGATTTGGTCCAATTTGGGCCTGTAAGATGAACTGTGTAACTGGTTATCATCAAGGATTTATTGCATAAGGAGGAATGATGACCAAGTTCAACACGAAAACGGATGCGTTGCTCGATGACTTATTACAGGCCTGTGAATCCCCGGAAGATATTCTGGGGGAACATGGGGTGCTCAAAGGGTTAACCAAACGACTGGTTGAACGGGCGTTGCAGGCTGAATTAACCCATCATTTGGGGTATGCCCCTCATGCGCGGTCTCTGGCCAAGAGTGGCAACGCCCGCAATGGCACGAATGCCAAAACCGTGGAGACGGACCAAGGCCCGGTGGCGTTAGAAGTGCCCCGCGATCGAGCGGGCACATTTGAACCGACAGTCGTAAAGAAACGCCAACGCCGCCTGGAGGGCTTTGACGACAAGGTGATGGCTCTCTATGCCCATGGGATGACCACTCGGGAGATTCAAAGCCACCTGGAAGAACTGTATGGCACGGAGGTCTCCCCGACGCTCATTTCTACGATCACGGATGCCGTGTTAGAGGATGTGCGCCTGTGGCAGAGTCGGCCCTTGGAGACAGTCTATCCCATTCTCTATTTTGATTGTTTATTCGTGAAATCGCGACACGAAGGAGCGGTCAAGACGAAAGCGGTCTACGTGGCCCTCGGCATCACGCTCGCCGGTGAAAAAGAATTACTCGGTCTCTGGGTGAGCGAGACGGAAGGGGCGAAAGTGTGGCTGGCAATTTTTACCGAATTACAGCAGCGGGGGGTGAAAGATTGCTTCGTCGCCTGCGTCGATGGGTTGGCCGGCTTACCCGAAGCTTTAGAAACCATTTTTCCCAAGACCCAAGTTCAAGTGTGTATTGTCCACAAAGTCCGCCACGCTTTACGGTATGTGGTTTGGAAAGAGCGGCGCTCCGTCGTACGCGATCTCCGAGCCATTTACAGCGCCGCCACGCTTCCAGAAGCCCAAGCAGCGTTGGAGCACTTTGCCCGGACGTGGGATGAGAAATATCCGACGATCAGTGCGAGTTGGCGTCGGGACTGGGATCGGCTGACCGTGTTCTTTGATTATCCATCCGAGATCCGGAAAGTCATCTACACCACGAATGCCATCGAGTCGTTGAACTATTCCTTGCGCAAAGTGCTCAAGAAGCGTGGCGCATTTCCCACGGACGAAGCGATCCTTAAAGTTCTTTATCTCGGTATGCAACGCATTGCCAAAAAGTGGACGGTGCCGATTCCTGACTGGAAACGCGCCCTCAATCAATTCGCCATGATTGTCGGAGATCGCGTGCCGACAATTGATTAACCACGATCAGTTACACAGAAAACTTGACACCCCCAAAATTTGGAAATAACGATCTAAGCCTTCTCGGGCCGCCGCTACTGACTCATAGGCTTGAAGGTAGACTTCTTCGTATTTGCCCGATCGCCAGAGTCGTTCCACGAAAATGTTATCGCGCCAGGCCCCTCGCCCGTCCATACTGAGGCGAATCCCTTGGGCCTTGATGAAGCCCGTAAACGCCTGACTCGTAAACTGACTACCTTGATCCGTATTCATGATGGCAGGTTTCCCATAACGACTGCAGGCCTCCTCAACGACGTCAAGGCAAAACTGAACATCCATGGTGATGGACACCCGCCAGGCCAGGACTCGGCGGGTATACCAGTCAACGACCGCCACCAGATACACAAATCCCTTTGCCAGGGGGATGTACGTGATATCCATGGCCCAGACCTGATTGGCACGAGTGATCGCCAAGCCCCGTAACAAATACGGATACACCTTGTGGGTTGGGTGCCGCTGTGTCGTCCGTGGACGGCGATAGAGCGCTTCCAAGCCCATCCGCCGCATCAGCGTGGCTACATGCTTCCTCCCAATTGGCCAGTCTTCCTGTCGCAAGCGATCTCGGAGCATCCGGGCCCCAGCAAAGGGCCAGGCCAGATGCAACTGATCAATCCGGTTCATGAGCTGCTGATCCTCCTCCGAGATCGGCTTAGGCTGATAATAGAGACAGCCGCGACTCACTCCTAAGGCCTTGGCTTGTTTCGTCATGGATAACTGATGCGTGCGGTCAATCATCGCTTTGCGCTCAGCACGCCCGCGTTGGTGAGCGCCGTTTCTAAAAAATCATTCTCTAACGTTAACTCGCCAATTTTGGCATGAAGCTTGTTCACGTCAACAGGAGGCGGTGACGATTCTCCGCCCTCAAACACGCCTACCGCTCGTTCCAGTAGCAGGGTCTTCCATTGGGTGATCTGATTCGGATGCACATCGAACCGTTGGGCCAATTCGGCCACCGTCTGTTCACCTTTGATGGCAGCCAGCGCTACTTTCAATTTAAAGGCAGGGGAATGGGTCCGCCGTGGTCGTCTGCTCATACTACGCTCCTTTCTTCAGTGGCATCATCATGCCACTTTTTGCAGAGCGTATCCACTTATCGGCTTGTTCAGATTCTTGGGGCCACCTCTACAGTATTACCCCGGCACCTGGGGCCCATTTGGGGGACGACCCACATGTGATGGCCATCACACTGGACGCGGCAATGGGCCCCGTGGGCGTCACCACTTCCACGGTCACTTTCTGCCGCCACTTCCACTCCGGAAACCCCATCCACTCACATCCAGTCAGTCCGATGCCCATCACCATAATTACCATCAACACCCACTTCAAACGATCCACGGATTCCCTCCACATATCTTTGCAACCATTTGTTCATCAGAATGCATGCGAAACTGGGTCGAGGGGATGTGGTGGACAAGACGTTCTAAGGAATCACCCTGCTCGGCACGAGCATCGCAATGATTAGCTTGGTCAAAAAATCACTGTTGGGCCGATGTGTTTCATGAGCCACCCTCCTTAGAAGACCCTGATGCCAGGGTCTCACAGATTTGTCGGTAGTTTTTAGGGATGCCCTTAGCAACCTGTCTCAGCAATGAATACAGTAAGACTTTGACGAAATTTTTTATTATATGTACAATGTACATATGAAAGAGCTGAGGTTTGAATGGGACGAAAGGAAAAATCGTGCGAATAGCAAAAAGCATGGTATCTCGTTTAAGGAAGCCCAGTCGGTTTTTAAAGATGAGCATGCACGACAGTTCTTTGATCCTGATCACTCTGAGACTGAAGACCGCTTCATTCTCTTGGGCATGAGTTCTCTATTACGTGCTGTGGTGGTATGTCACTGTTTTCGTGAAGATGAATGTATTGTCAGGATCATTTCGGCCAGAAAAGCCACTCGATCCGAAGAGAACGATTATTGGGAGGGACGGACATGAGAGATCATTACGATTTTTCGACGATGAAGGGAAAGAAAAACCCTTATGTCAAATATTTAAAACAGCCCGTGACCATTCGTCTTGATAAAGACATTGTGGGCTATTTTAAAGATATGGGGGCACAAACGGGCATTCCCTATCAAAATCTCATCAATCTCTACCTTCGGGATTGCGCGGAAAGCCAACGAAAATTGAAGATCCACTGGATATCGTAAGATCAAAATCACCACCATGTGGCACACGATGCCACCATGATCAGATCAACACCTCGTGCCGGAGCCGTCAGTAAGGCTAAAGATTTCCAAAGAACATTCCGTAAAGCCTCATAACGGCCAGTGGAACAGTTACAAAAATCTTATCCCACTACGTCCATACAGACAAGACATCAATCCCAAATTTTTGTTCGAATCAGCTTAGATACGATCATAACTTATGCAACTCTCATCACTTGAGAAGACGTTGTATGCTGAATTGATTATTCAGATCACCGCACGCATGGCAGATTTTCGACTTTCTCAAATTCATGTCAATAATGAACGCACTCGCGAAAACCGCTTTGACTTCAAAAACCTAGTGATCTACCACAGTGCAATGCATGACTTCGAGGTGGCATGTAGCGTCCTTCAACAGACAAACGTTGTGTACCCGGTAAAAAATGATGGGACGCCCGCGGCCAAAGGGGATGCATGGGCTGGAGCATTTCTAATACGGTTTAGCCTACCGGAGCTTCACGACCATCTCAGGCAAGATTTACCAGATTCCGCGCCTCCCCTTTCTCAAGTCATTGAATCATTCTTATCTCTCACAACTCAATATGGAGGGGGGCCGCCCTCCCTTTCGACGCGACGAGAACCATTTGACGTACCAACCAGCTATGCCTGGCCATGCCATCTTCTTAAACAATGTGGATATCTTGAGAACTCTGGGCGCCAAGTTCGATGGACCAACAAGATTGCACCGATGATGCAGGAAAACTATGCATGGGACGAGCATGGAAGATCACTAGAGGAACAACAGGAAACAGAGCTAGCCAACGACACTCAAAAGATGTGGGACACACTTCCGCCCCAAATCCACAAGGACTATTTTTCTGGTTATGCATGGGAAAAGGTGGATATCATTGGACTTTCCATCGTTATTTCCGAATTGTGGTATGAGGGGAAATGGCAAGAGACCGGTCTTCATGAAGGACAGCAGTATAAATGGTTGCGCGGCGATTCTCTTGCCCAAGCCAGAGCCTTAGTAGAAAAATTTCGTGAATCCCGTGGTTGTCAATGACTGCAAATAAGGAAGTAATAATAGTTCTACTGGGCCTTGCGCAGGTGAACAACATGAATTGGTCAATTTGAATGTTTTATTTAGGGTATCTCAGATGAAACGACACCCTATGGAACTATCCGAAACAGAACAAACCCTCTATGCTGAATTGATTGTCCACATTACTGCACGTATGGTGGAAATTCGCCTCGCAGAAAATTGCATAAACAATCAACGGCCCCGTGAAGACCGCTTCGACTTTAAGGATTTGGTGATTGACCATACATTTGTCAGTGACTTCGAGCGAAGCTGCAGAATTCTCCAAAAGGCTGGCGTGATTCACCCACTTAACAATGACATGACACGAAACGATGATGCCACAGCGTGGGCTGCCTATTTTCAAATAAAATTTTCCTTATCTACATTACATGACCATGTACAACAACACTTACCAGACACGGCGCTTCCTTTATCCCAAGTCCTTGAGTCATTTTTATCCCTCACAACTAATTACGGGGGAGGGCCACCTCGTCTCTCCACAAGACGAGACCAGTTTATTGTGTCTCCTGAATACACCAGAACATGCCATCTTCTAGAACAATGTGGGTATCTCGTACACGTAAACAACACAGTCCAGTGGACTGACAAAATCACGCCAATCATGCAGGCGATCTATGCTTGGGATGAGAATGGAGTATCACGCGTTGAACAGTATGAAGCCGAAATCGATGAGATGTGGGAAACAATGCCGCTGAAAATCAGAAAACGTTTCTTTTCGCGTAAACACGCAGACACCGTAGATGTCATTACTCTTTCGGATGTCATCGCGCGGTATTGGTATGATGGCAAATGGCAAAAAAAATCTCACTACGAATTTCAAGAAGACATTTTACCTAATGGCGTTGTTCCCAAGGCAGTCGACCTCAAGCAAAAATTCCGTGAATCTCTAGCTGCTAATAACGGCGAAGAGCAACGCTAAGAGGTTGCACCTCCCAACGCTTGCTGGCACAAAACAAATAGGTCAATCTAAATATTTCATTCAGGGCATCTTAGATGAAACGACACCCTATACAACTATCGGATAAAGATCAGGCTTTGTACGCTGAATTGCTTGTCCACATTACGGCACGTATGGTGGAGATTTGCTTAGCCCCAGACAATATGCACAATAGACGAGTTCGACACGACCGATTTGATTTCAAGAATCTTGTGCTCTGGCATATGTTTTCGACAGATTTCGAGGATGCTTGCGAAGTGTTACGCAATGCCAGAGTCGTGTGTCCGCTTAAGGATGGGGAGCCGGAAGACAATCCAAATGCCTGGTCTGCCCAATTTCAGATCATGTGTAGTGAACCAGAGATTCATGTGCATGTACACCAAGGCCTTCCAGCTCATGCTTCTCCTTTAGCAGAAGTCCTTGAATCGTTTTTAACCCTGACAACTCATTATGAAGGAGGCCCTCCAAACCTTTCCAGCAGACGTGAACCATTTGACGTACCAGAGGACTACGTTGGGACATGTCATCTTCTCGAACAATGTGAGTATCTTGAAGGCCTTGACGACCAAATACGATGGACTGAAAAAATCGCGCCAATGATGCATGCAATCTACGCGTGGGATGAGAACGGGGTTCCAGAGCAAGAAATTGACGAGATGTGGAAAACCCTACCATGGACGATATACAAAAGGTTTTTTTCGCATATGTCAGCAGACGGTGTGGATATCACGTCTCTGTCCACAGTCATTGCACAGTTTTGGTGTGATGGTAAATGGCAAGAAATCTGTTCCCTTGACATTCCAGAGGACCTCATGCCTCATGGCGATCTTCCCAGAGCCATAGCTCTGAAAGAAAAATTTCGTCGATCGGGCTTGTGAGGTCATAGTGTCACTAGTTGCGAATTACTCATTCGTCGGCACTTGACCGGCCAGAAAGATGATAACTCGCTGAAGACATATCTATCCCCTTAGGAGACTGATACAGAATGAACGAGGAACCGAACATCGCGGAGCCAACACCTCAGGAAAAGTCCGAAGCTCAACGACTCCTTGATTTGGATGAAAAGTGGCTCCAACCATTTAATCTGCTCGACCCGTTTTCGGGGTTGCAGTTAGAAGGATTCATCTCGCTCAAGCCCGACCACCGCTATGGCGCACTGGCTCTTCTTCAAGTCAATGAAGAAAATATCCCCCAACGCATCTATGCCACGCCCAAGTTACATTATCCTTTCAATAAGAACGGGGATTTCTCTTTTCCCCCGATACGTTCTATTGATATTTACGAGAAGCTGGATGGCACTAATATCCTCGCGTATCAATTTATCGATGGGCAAGGGCAGGAACATATCACATACAAATTACGGCTCTCTCCGGTATTGAGAAATGGAAAGTGGGGCAATTTTTTAGATATGTGGCGGGAGATGCTACAGCGCTATCCAGATATTCCTCATGTCGTGAAGACGAATGCCTGTTCCATAAGTTTTGAATTGTATGGATCACAGAATGAACACCTCATCGTGTATCCAGAACCTCTGGATTGTGCCCTGCTGTTCGGTATCGACTATTCTGGAAATTGCCGAGCACCGAACAGTCTGGAGACACAGGGCATTCCACTCGCGCAACATCATGGAACGCTTCAAGCAGGGAAAGATCCTGTTGCTGAATACCATCGCATCCGCACTGAACTCGAAACAACCATGGTCAAATTGGATGAAGAGAAATTACAGGGTGCTGAGGGCACCGTGTGGTATGTGCATACCACAGCCAGCAACACCATCCTCTTTAAATGTAAGCCTGAATCGGTTGAAGCCATTCATTGGAAAGGTGGTATTAGTAAAGAAGGGGTACGCGCCACCTGTTGGAATCTTTTAGAAGTAGAAGATACCATCACCTATGCTGCCTTAGAACGCTTACTCCTTGAGGAATATGCGCAAGCAGACATTGATCATTTCAAACCTCATATTGACGCCTGTATCACGGAAATCAATGCTCAGATGGCCTTTCGCCAACGAGTCCTGAACGCCTATATGGTAATTGGAATCTCGCTCGAAACAGACAAACGTGCCGTCATGAGGCATCTATCCGCAATATTTCCCAGAAATGAAATGAAAAAGGTCTATTCCATTCTTACCAAACATTGCACATCTGCTTAGCACACACTATCCCTCTATTAGGGGTCAGACTCGAATTAATTAATTCGAGTCTGACCCCTAATACCAACACCACCCTCAAATAGGTTTAAAGAAAATAACACTAAGGGGAGGGAGGGTAACAAGAAGAGAGAAGGGTTGATCGTGCCAGGGGATAGGATCGGCTTGGACATGACCGCCATTGCCCATATTGCTGCCACCGTAGATTTCTGAATCACTATTCAGCAATTCCTGATAAGACCCGCCACGAGGTACGCCCATGCGATATTTCTCTCGCGGAACCGGCGTAAAATTACAGGCACAGACGATACAGTCAGTCTGGTCCTTCGAATAGCGAATATAAGTCAGGGTAGAATTATCACTGTCATGCAGGTCAATCCACTGAAAGCCCTGCCAATCAAAATCGACTTGGTAAAGGGCTGGCTCTGCTTGATACAGCTTATTCAGGTCTGCGATATATTGCTGCAGACCACGATGTGAAGCATACTCAAGCAAATGCCACTGTAAACTATCGTCATGATTCCATTCCCACCATTGTCCGATTTCCCCACCCATAAAAATCATCTTTTTCCCGGGGTGGCCCCACATATGGCCATAGAGCGCTCGAAGATTAGCAAACCGCTGCCAATCATCCCCAGGCATTTTATCCAGAAGGGCTTTCTTCCCATGCACCACTTCATCATGCGACAGCACCAGGACAAAATTTTCCGTGAATGCGTACATCAATCCAAAGGTCACTTTATTTTGATGATACTTACGATGAACCGGATCCAGACTGAAATACTCTAATGTATCGTGCATCCAGCCCATATTCCATTTATACGAAAAGCCCAACCCACCAACATAAGTGGGACGTGAGATACCAGGCCAGGCTGTTGATTCCTCGGCAATCGTCATGATGCCAGGGTGTTTTTGATGAACAATCATATTTAATTCCTTGAGAAACTCCACAGCTTCTAGGTTTTCATTTCCTCCATGCTGGTTTGGCATCCACTCCCCGTCTTTACGGGCATAGTCCAGATAGAGCATGGATGCCACCGCATCCACACGCAGACCATCAATGTGATACCGGTCGAACCAACTTAACGCGCTATTGATGAGGAAATTTTTGACTTCTGTTCGGCCATAATTAAAAATGCGACTTTTCCATTCAGGATGCCAGCCCATCCTTGGATCGGCATGGTCATAAAGATGAGTGCCGTCAAAAAAAGCCAGCCCATGTGGGTCGTCCGGAAAATGAGCCGGCGCCCAATCCATGATGATCCCAATGCCGGCCTGATGACAGGTATCCACGAAATCCATAAAGTCATCCGGCGTCCCAAAGCGACTGGTCGGCGCGAAATAGCCGGTAGCTTGATAGCCCCAAGACCCATCAAACGGATGCTCCACAATGGGCATAAGTTCAATATGCGTAAAACCCATTTTCTTCACATACGGAACCAGGTCATGAGCCAGCTCACCATAGGTCATCCACCGATTGCCATCCTCCACCGCACGTTTCCAGGATCCCAGATGTACTTCGTAGATAGACAACGGGTTCTGTAAAGGATCGCCAGACTTTCGTTCTTGCATCCACTTCTCGTCATGCCATTGATGCCGAGACACATCATAGACACGCGAAGCAGTTTGAGGACGCACCTCCGCAGCAGTGGCATAGGGATCAGCTTTCGCAAACGGGAGGCCACCACCCTGCGGTAAGATTTCATATTTATAAAGTTCTCCTTCTTGAATTTCTGGAATAAACAACTCCCAAATCCCAACACCCCCCCGGCTCCGCATAGGATTTCGCCGTCCATCCCATTGATTAAATGCTCCGACCACACTCACGCGTTGGGCATTTGGAGCCCATACGGCAAAATTCACGCCCTTGACTCCTTGATGCATACAATAATGCGCCCCTAATTTTTCATAGGCTTTATAGAGCGTTCCTTCACCAAACAAATGCAAATCAAACTCCGAAAGCACGGGAGAAAAAGCATAAGGATCATATTGTTGAAAGGTGCTGCCCTGCCTGGTGGTGACGCGGAACAGATACGTAGGATCAATTGTGGCGCCAGGGAAGACCGCTTCAAACAATCCATCTG
Source organism: Nitrospirales bacterium (assembly GCA_965223685.1). Taxonomy (GTDB): domain Bacteria; phylum Nitrospirota; class Nitrospiria; order Nitrospirales; family UBA8639; genus Nitrospira_E. The sequence continues at coordinate 1,388,808 of CBDCXG010000003.1, read as the reverse complement.
GCTCAACCAACGTCATCGACAAAGGAACCGCAGGCTGTTGTGAAGGAAGACAGGCCACTTCTGCCGCATCTGGGAAGAAGGCCCGAATCCGTATACGCTCCGCATCCCCATAGGTTTCTGAGTGTGGACCCAAGACTGAAAAAGGATCCCACTCCTGAGCATTAACGATTCGTTCGAGTTGTTCAGGGGACAAAGGCATTGCCAACCAATCGCTTCTATGGTAACTAGAAGAGAGTCTACCAAAATTTCTTGCCTATGTATTCGGTACTTCTAACATTCTTATTCGTTCTGTTTTTTGCTGTTGCCTTTTCTTTACAAAACTCTGAACCCATTGTCCTAAACTTTTTCTCCTGGACTTTTCAAGGATCACTCGTCGTAGTGCTTCTCACGGCATTAGCCTGCGGAGTGATATTGAGTATGGTGGCGTCCTTACCCTCTTTTATTAAAAAAAGCCGACTGATCACTAAACAACAAAAAACCATCACGGAATTAGAGCGAACGCTCGCCACCCACACCCAGAAACCAGAACCAGAAGCCTTAGTAGTACAGGCCCCTGACTATGAAAAAAGCCCAACCCAAACGCCGTAAAACGGTTTCGGCTGAACGAACGCCCCAAAAAGTCCTCGCCATGATCATGGCTGGTGGGAAAGGGGAGCGGCTCATGCCGTTGACAGAGCAACGCAGCAAGCCTTCCGTTCCCTTCGCTGGCAACTATCGTATTGCCGATTTTGTGTTGAGTAATTTCATCAACTCTGGCATTCAAGCCATGTATGTGCTGGTACAGTATCGCTCTCAATCCCTGATCGAACATCTCCGGCGAGCCTGGCGTTTTGGCGGACCGAATCGGCAAGCATTTATTACCGTGGTTCCCCCACAAATGAAAGGCCGGGGAAAATGGTATGAAGGGACCGCCGATGCGGTGTATCAAAATATCAACCTTATTCAGGATTATGCTCCCGGCCTCGTCGCCGTATTCGGCGCAGATCATATCTACCGGATGGATCTTCGGCAAATGATCCAATTCCACCTTGATAACCAGGCTGAAGTCACAGTAGCGGCGCTCCCTGTCCCTATTCAAGCTGCCAAAGGTTTTGGGATTATTGAAGCCAGCTCAGATCACCAAATTATCGGGTTTCAGGAAAAGCCTGCTCAACCCAAACCTATGCCCAGCAATCCAGAAATGTCGTATAGCTCTATGGGAAATTATATTTTTAATGCGGAGATCTTAGTCCGAATTTTAGAAAAAGATGCCAGTCAGGCCGGAACCCATGATTTTGGCCGAGATATTATTCCCTCGCTCATCAAATCACATCGAGTCCTTGCCTACGATTTTTTAGCAAATGCTGTGCCTGGAATTCATCCATACGAAGAATGGGGGTACTGGCGCGATGTTGGAACCCTGGAAGCCTATTGGCAAGCCAATATGGATGTGCTGGGAGAAACGCCTATTTTTGATTTACGCAACATGCAATGGCCCATCACAACCGATGCCTTGACAGACCCGGTTGCCAGTATGGTTCGCTCACACATGAACGATGCCATGGTCGGCCAAGGGAGTCTAGTGGTTGACAGTACCATTACACGCTCAATTATTGGTCGAAATGTTCGCATTGCTGAAGGCTGCAGCATCGAGGAATCGATTATTCTGGATGGAACGGTGATTGGCTCGAAATGTCATCTCCAACGCTGCATCGTGGATCGATTTAACCTCATTGAATCGGGAACGACCTTGGGAGGAGGCAAAAGTCTGACAGGAAAACGACCATCTGGAAAATTAGGGCTTACCACTTTTTCCCGTGGAAAATCCTATGGAGGTCGGGCCATCTCATCTTCCTCTTCACTCTCGTGACCCATCGCCCATGTCCGGTAATGTTCCTCGCATTCCGCTTTCGACCTACCGTCTCCAATTTAATCAATCCTTTACCTTTTTAGACGCAGCCGCGCTCATCCCCTACCTCCATGACTTGGGTATCACAGATTGTTATGCCTCCCCATACTTAAAAGCCACACCTGGCAGTACTCATGGGTACGATGTCATTGATCCTACAATCCTCAATCCCGAAATTGGGACAGAAACCGATTACCAAATGTTTATTTCTGCCCTGCGCAAGCATGAGATGGGACAACTGTTGGATGTAGTCCCCAATCACATGGGGATTGCCGCCTCAGGCAATAGCTGGTGGCAGGATGTCTTAGAAAATGGGCCTTCATCACATTACGCCAAGTTTTTTGATATCGATTGGACGCCAGTTAAACCTGAGCTTGAAAATACGGTCCTTCTTCCTATCCTGGGAGATCAATATGGCATCGTTTTAGAAAATCAAGAAATCGTCCTCCATTTCGATGACGGCCAATTCTTTTTACAGTATTATGAACATTGCCTGCCATTAGATCCTTCAACCTGGACCATTCCACTCAGCTTTCGCCAGGAGGAACTCACCCAGACGCTCGAAGATTCTTCACCGCACTTTCAAGAATACCAAAGTATCATAACAGCCCTTTCTCATTTGCCATTACGAACAGAGACCAACCCAGAACGCATTGCTGAACGATATCGTGAAAAAGAAGTCATTCGTCGACGTCTCGCCACAGTCATTGCTGCACAGCCCCAGCTCCAAGATTTCCTTGCCGAAAACCTCCATCTGATTAACGGCAATAAGGAGACCTCTCAAAGCTTCGATTTGCTAGATACCTTGGTCTCTAATCAAGCTTATCGATTGGCATATTGGCGCGTCGCCAGCGAAGAAATTAACTACCGTCGGTTTTTTGATATCAATCAATTAGCCGCGATTCGAATGGAACAGCCTGCCGTCTTTCAAGAGGCCCAGCAAAAAATCCTTGATCTGGTGTCTTCTGGTGCCGTAACTGGGTTACGGATTGATCATGTGGATGGACTCTATGATCCTCAAGGATACCTGACTCAATGGCAAGTATGGGCAGCGCAACAATTTCATACCACGCCTGATGCCCAGGGACGCGTTCTCTATTTGTTAGTCGAAAAAATTTTGGGTGCAGGAGAACGATTGAATCCGGATTGGCCTGTTTATGGAACGACAGGGTATGACTTTCTCTCTCTCGTCAATCAAATATTCGTTCCCTCTACCCAGCAACGCCCCATCGAACAAATCTATACGCGTTTTACCAAACAGTCATTACACTATGATGACCTTATCTATCACTGTAAAAAACTCATCATGACCAGCTCTATGGCAGGTGAGATTAATGCGCTGGGCCATGAACTGAATGAGCTTTCGGAACAGAACCGCCGCTCTCGTGACTTTACGCTCAATAGCTTGATTTTTGCCATTCGAGAAATCATCGCCTGTTTCCCTGTGTATCGAACCTATATTCGCCCAAATTCCAATGACCCTATCACTGATTGTGACCGCGCCTATATTCGGCTGGCCGTCACACAAGCCAAACGCCGAAACCCGGCTCTGAGCAGCTTGGTTTTTGATTTTATTCGTGACGTCCTCATGAATACCCCACAAGATTCGTCACATTTAGACTGGGAAATTATCCGCCCCTTTGTCATGAAATTTCAACAAACCACCAGCCCGGTGACAGCCAAAGGCGTGGAAGACACTACGTTTTATCAATACAACCGCCTCACCTCGCTGAATGAGGTTGGTGGGGAACCCCAACACTTTGGGATATCTCTGGCTAAGTTTCATCATTCCATGGAAGAACGGGCGACAGAATGGCCTTGGAGCCTTTCTTCCACTTCGACGCATGACACGAAACGCAGCGAAGATGTGCGAGCTCGTATCAACGTCCTCTCCGAAATTCCTACAGAATGGCGCAATCGACTTCGGACCTGGACTCGACTGAACAAAAAAGCCGTGAATCGCCTTGAGGAACAATTGGTCCCCAGTCGCAATGAAGAATATCTGATCTACCAAACATTACTTGGGGTCTGGCCATTCGGGACGATCTCGGATGACGCGCAGTTACAATTATTAGCACGACTCCAAACCTATATGGTCAAAGCCTTACGAGAAGCCAAAGTGACTAGCAGTTGGCTCAATCCCGATGAAGCTTACGAGGAAGCAGTCAACAAGTTTCTAGCTCGAATTCTTTCCCCGACACAGGGAAAGGCTTTTTTGGAAGATTTCCTTCCCTTCCATCGCCGCATTGCCGGCTATGGCATCTACAATTCGTTATCTCAAGTGTTATTGAAAGCATGGGCTCCTGGCATCCCTGACTTTTACCAAGGGACAGAGTTATGGGATTTCTCTTTAGTGGACCCTGATAACCGTGGCTTGGTGGACTACGCCCATTACCGAAAACGACTCACTGAATTGCAGGACCTCCAACAAACATGCAACCCCATTGATCTGATCCAGTCTCTCTTTCAACAGGCCCATAATGGCCTTATTAAAATGTATGTCACCAACACTGCCCTGCATTATCGAAAAGCACATGCCTCCCTCTTTTTCAATGGGACATACCGCCCCCTGGAAGTCCAGGGAGAACGAGCAGAGAATCTCGTGGGATTTCTTCGTCAAGAGAACGATAAAACCTGCATCATCGTTTTACCTAGATTTTTCACTCAACTCGTTGATGACCCCTCAGTCCTTCCTTGTGGGGAGTCCAACTGGGGCCAGACCAAGATTGCACTTCCACATGACTTGCAGGCCCAGTCCTATCGTAATATATTCACACAAGAAATAGTGGCTCCACAAAACGGTCCAGACATGTTAGAATTACCTATGGCCATCGTGTTTTCACATTTCCCTTTTGCGTTATTGGAGCCGCTTTCATGACTGTCACAAATCTCAACACTATCCGTTCTGCTGATGATGAACCTATAGCTGAGCAGGACATGCCTCAGGGAGAGTTAGGTTGGGAAGGGCATGTCCATTACATGGATGAACTTCCCCTATGGAAACGGGCGTTGGAAACATGGCCCGAACTCCGAGCGGGACTTTCCTATAGTTTAATTTTTGCCTCTGGAGTGTGTTTAGGTGGAGCCATCATGGCCATGATGGGTTCTTCAAGAAATAATCAACGGCATTCTTAAATGACCGAACACGAAGAAGGAGTATCACCATGAGCGACTATAATGACCAAGGAGACTCAAGCTGGGTCAATACCTTTGTTTTTATTGCTGGCTTTTTATTAGGTGCGGGAACAGCAATCATGATGACACCGGAATCAGGACCACAACTCCGCAATCGCCTCTCTCGCGGAGCGCGGACCGCACAGGATGAATTCTCTGAGATGGCCGCGCAGACCAAAGAAGCCATGCAATCATGGTCAGAAGAAGCCAAAGAAACCATGAAGCATGCCGCCCAACGAGTCAATTCTGCAGTGGATACCACCAAGCAAGCTGTGAAAGCTGCCCCTCAAAACTCCTTCGATGATTAAAGTCATGACAGCCTAACCTTTCTTTGAGGCGGTTGGAGCTGCTCCTCCGACCGTCGAGACTCGTTCTTTCCTATCACGATTCCCACGCTGATTTTTTTCTTTCACCTTGTCCCACCTTCTCATTCATGGGACACTATAGCCTATGCCTCATTCACATTCTGCACCTTCTCCACTGACACGCCGCCTGAAATTGGGATTGGCCTTAAACGGCATCATTATCCTCGCAGAGTTTATTGGTGGGTATTGGACCAATAGCCTAGGACTCATCAGTGACGCCAGTCATAATCTCATCGATCAAGGTGCACTCTTATTAGCCTTATACGCACATATATTGGCAAGTCGCCCCGCAACCGAGGAACGGACCTTTGGCTACCACCGCGCAGGAACCATTGCCGCATTTCTAAATAGCCTGACCTTACTGATTACGGGGATTGTGATTGCAGGATTTGCCCTATACAGAATTTTCATGCCCATAGAGCAAATTCCAGGCCTCTGGGTCACGAGCATTGCAGGAATCAGTATGATCGCAAATTTTGGAGTGGCATGGTTATTACGCCAGGGAGCTAAAGACGACATTAATATCCGCGGCGCCTTTCTTCACATGTTAATGGATGCCTGGATGTCATTGGGGGTGATTCTCTGTGGCCTAGGTATTGCGTTTACACAACTGACGATTCTTGACCCTCTCATCAGTCTTGTACTCGTCCTAGTCATCATCAAAAGCAGTGTGCCGCTATTTCGTAGATCCCTAGATATCCTCTTGGAGTCCACACCCCCACACCTCAACACTTCGAGAATTGTCTCGAGCCTTGAATCAATACCTGGCGTCAAAAAAGTGCATGATCTGCATATCTGGTCAGTGGAACCCAGAATTATCATGTTGACCTGTCATGTGCTGGCCGATACAGAAACCGTCTCTGATAAAGACCAACTGCTCCAACCCATACAAACCCTTCTCTCCTCTCAATTTGGCATTCACCACCTCACCATTCAACTAGAAACCGAATGCCTCGAAACGGATGCTCTCCACTGCAACCTCAACCACCTCGCCGAGGGCTCGCAAGAACCCGCCCTCTCCCACGCTCACCATCATTAATATATTTACTCTAATTAGAAAATGTATAAATTAAAGCCGCATTTAGGTTTTACATAGTTCTTCATATTTTTCAGCTCAGCATTGATCGGCTGTTCCGATAATCCCCTCTCCGTTTTAGATACTCAATGGGATTGCCAAAAGGAAAAGGCCACGCAAATCTGTGAAGTGAAATTCGCTTTAGAGAACTCAAGCCATTTCCCAACTGCAGCCAACGCGTTGATTCGCGCTCATCGTCGAATAAATAGAGACTTTGCAGGCACTTCCAACCATGTAGTTGGAGAAAAACTTTTGTCATTCACGATTCAACCAAATGACAGAAAAGAGGTAGATGAAATTCTAGAAGTGCATGGGAGGGTATCACAAATTGTGGTAACAGCGTGGGGTGAAAAAATTTAAGTACCACTATTCGATACATTCATAGGGTTAACCAATGATTGATTACTTCTTTTAAAATCAATAACCTTTTCTCCTCCACACCTTCAACTGGGCCAAACAGGTCGGCATCCAAAATAAAAGACCTCGACAGTTGGTAAGCATGGACCCTCCCCCCAGCCCTCTCCATGAAAGGGAGAGGAGCTTAGCAATTGCTTTAATGAGAAGTTGAAGGCTATACATTCTTCTGAGAAATTACTTTGGTTTTCAACAAATAGGCCACGCCACAACCTAAAGCCAACCCAATCCCCCACCCCACTAAGACATCTGTCACATAATGCGCGCCTAAATATACCCGTGAAAGACCAATAAACCCCATCAGCGGCCATCCAATCCATCCCAAGGAAGGATAGAGAGTGACCAAAAACGCAATAGCTGTACTGGAATTCAACGCATGATTTGAGGGCAGGCTAAAACTTCCACCACATCCCACCATCTCATGAATTTGTGAAAGAATTTGGCAGGGTCGTGGACGGGCAAGCAGATTTTTCAATTGTCCACCCAGTAAATCACTGAATCCCACTAACAAGCCTAAGGCAGGGGCCGCAAACTTCGCTTCGTCCCATTTGCGCCAAGCCCAATAGGCTATGGCCAAAACTCCAGGAATAAGTAGATTACTTTCTTGGGAACATTGGAGCATCAACCAATCCAATCCAGGCCATTGGCCAGCCCATCCATTAATCAGGCGAAACCATTCTTCATCAACAGACATGTCTAAGAAATTATCCTCGCTTAATCGTGCAAAAATAGGATTTCTGGGAATCAACTCATGAAACAAAAGTAGATAGTCGTCTTGTTGTCATACCCGCGGTTTGTAGCGGGTATCCATCTTTTCCGTCAGAGCTCAGAAGTTAATTGAAGATGGATTCCCGATTAACAATGTCGGGAATGACGGAAAAGCTCAAGACCGTTTCTTTGGAATACCCAATCAACCACCAACAGCTACAACCGAAACCTTTGATATGCTACCATGCTCAATTCATGAACCAAGGAGTTTTTTCATGTTGATTGATACCCATGTGCATTTGGATGATCCCCGTTATGATGCAGATCGGGAAGCGGTGTTTCAGAGAGCAGAAAAAGCTGGCATCGGCGCATTCATTACGATTGGTTGCGATTTAGCTACCAGCACATCAGCCGTAACGTTAGCAACTGAACGGCCAAACGTCTATGCCACAGTTGGAGTGCACCCGCATGAAGTGAAACGAATCGAGCCTCATTGGTATGAAAAACTACAGCAACTGGCTCGACAACCTAAAGTTGTGGCATTTGGAGAAATTGGGTTGGACTATCATTATGATCATTCCCCACGAGAAATCCAACGCCAAGAGTTTCGGCAACAAGTGGGCTTAGCCAAGTCTTTAAACCTCCCACTGGTGATTCACACACGAGAGGCCCAGGAGGATACGATGGCCATTCTTCGGGAAGAACAGGCTGATGCCGTGGGAGGAGTCTTCCACTGCTTTTCAGGAGACCCGTGGTTAGCCAAGGAAGCTCTGGACTTAGGCTTCTATTTGTCGTTTTCAGGGATCATTACATTTCGAAATGCCACATTGCTCCGGGACGTGATCCGCACGGTACCAGATGATCGCCTTCTCATCGAAACCGATGGCCCCTATCTCACACCGGTCCCGTTTCGAGGAAAACGCAATGAGTCGGCCTATGTGAAATACGTAGCAGAGCAAATTGCCGAATTGAAATACGGGGATTCGGCGACCGGACTCTCTGACGTGTCGGAACTCACCACGAATAACGCCAAGCGCCTCTTTAAAATCTCTTCATAATACGATTGCGTTGACGCAGCTTTTTCGGCAATTTCCTGGGATTACCTTTTTTCTCTTTTGGGCGCATCGAAATATCTTCCCCCTCATCTTTTGCTTCAGACCTTCCCCTAGAAGAACGAGCAGAGGAACGCTGCTGTCCTCTCTTGTGCAATCGAGTAAGAAATTCCTGGGAACGAATGACAAAGGCCCCAAAGGCTCGAGCCACATTGGTAACTTCATGGTCAGATGACACCACGGCGGTCTCTTTCCCATATCGACGAATCAATTCTTGAATAACTTGGTCAGCTCGTTCCCCCTCAACCGAATACACTACAGTCACGCCCGTATGATGAATGGTTTGCTGCACCTTTCCTGACTGCCTCCAGGCATCAAACACCACGGTAATCGGGCATTGTATACTCTGCCCATATACACCAAGACGCGTCACAAATTGATTTCGATGTACTTCCCCAGACCCAATGACCTTCTGAGGAGGAAGCCCCATAGCCCCTAACACATTATAACCATCAATGATAAGATGTTTGGGTGTCATGACTTCTTCACCTGATAACCATATGAGCACATATCTCTATAGCCAGTTTACGATGACATACTGAAAAATCAACGGCACTTTGTCTTGACAAGAAGTCAATCATCTGCGAAAAAATATAGGAGTCACACAATCTTCTATGCCTCTTTTTCGAATCATCTTCCTCTATTCCTGTCTGGTTCTCTGTCTTCCCATCTCCTCCACAACGTGGAGTGGAACCGGTGGCATTCGCTTGCCCATCACTGAACCCTCTTCAAGCTATGCAACATTGACGGCACGGCGGGACTCTTCCACAATGGTTCGAAATATTCGAGCCCATCAACATCACAAGTATACTCGACTTGTTCTTGACCTAGATCAAGAGGCACAGCCAGGTTCCGCTGATCAAAAAAACAAGACCGAGTTTCAACTCAAACTTCCCAACACACGCATTCTAAATAGAGCCTTATCAAAAACAACGCAAAAAAAATTCCCTATTAACATCAAGGTTTCTCGAACTAAAAAGGGAACGCTCATCCTTGCTATCCCAACTACATCGTGGAAAGGATATAAATGGTATGTCCTTCAGAAACCTCCACGCATTGTACTTGACCTATACCCAGCATCTTCAAGAACACCCGCTGTAGTCAAATCCGACAAACCGAAAAAGTCACGAACGGCGAAAGCTAGGGTTACACCTAAAACACCACCTCGCACGGCAAAGGTCGCTCCTCCTGTAAAAGTTGCCCCGCCGAAAACCCCGTCGGCAAAAAAAAAGATGGTCATCGTACTGGATCCTGGACATGGGGGAAAAGACCCTGGAGCATTAGGACGGAAGGGAACGAAAGAAAAAGATATTGTGTTGAAAATATCCAATCACTTGAAAAAATTACTTGCCAAACACACCAAGACCAAAGTGTTGATGACACGCACAAAAGATGTCTTTATAGAATTGGAAGATCGAGCTAAATTTGCCAATGATCACAAAGCGGACCTATTTGTCTCAATTCATATTAATTCCCACACCAAAAAATCCATTAAAGGCCTTGAGCTCTATCACTTTGGAGAAGCCAGCGATCCAAGGGCCCTTGAAGTTTCTGCGAGGGAAAACGGCACACCGCTTCAGGATAATGGGCCGGCTTGGCAATTCATCCTTGCAGACAAACTGCATGACAAAAAAATTGAAGATTCCCAGGAATTCGCCTGGACCACAAAAAAAGCCCTTGTGAAATACCTCAGGCCGTTTTACAAGGTCAAAGATCACGGCGTCAAAACAGCGCCCTTCTTTGTGCTGCGCATGACCACCATGCCAGCCATTTTGGCGGAAATCGCGTTTATCTCGAATCCCACAGAAGAAAAACTCCTCAAAAGCTCAAAATACCAACAACGGGTAGCCCAAGGAATCTTCGAAGGCATCAAGTCATATATCAAGCCTCTACAAACTGCGTCTCGATAATTTCTCCTTACCAACTCCACCTTCGCCAAACCTACACGTGATCTTTTCTTCCAGTGTGAGGTCCGGTACCATCTCTTACTACTGATGGGAATGTTGAATAATTCAATTTCAAGTTACGTAAAGGCCTTCAGAGCAATGTTAACTTCAATTGGATGGGAATGGTCAAAAAAGTCCGTCCAGTCTGGTCCTGAGGCTACTCGAAGGAAAGGCCGCAGCCATTTTTTCGCGCGGAGCGTACTGGCACTACGTGAGCACGGAAAAATGGTGAGAACGCCGCTGGCGGCTTTTTTCAACATTCCCCAGATCACTATCGAGACGACGAATTCAACAACCAAATGATGCCATGGCGACGATTAAACTCACGATTGAATACGATGGGACAGCTTACGCAGGATGGCAACGGCAACCCAGACACCAAACCATTCAAGCTGTTCTGGAAGAAGCTCTTTTTAAAGTAACCCAAGAGCATATTCCCATTATCGGAGCCGGCAGGACAGATGCTGGAGTGCATGCCTTAGGGCAAGTTGCTAGTTTTCAAGCTGATAAACCTCTCACAAGCTCCCAGTGGGGCCCTGCCCTCAACAGTTACCTACCTCAAGATATTTCAGTAATCTCCAGCGAAATAGTTCCCGACAATTTCCATGCCCGGTATAGCGCACAAGGGAAAATCTACGAATACCACATCACCATGCAAGCGGCCCGTCCTGCATTATACCGGCATCGAACATGGCATTTTCCACATCATTTGGACATAGATGCCATACACCGAGCCATACCATATTTTTTCGGCACCCATGATTTCAGCTCATTTCGTGGACAACGGTCACAGACGGTTAATCCCATCTGTACCATTTCACAATGTGCTCTTCAGGTTAAATCCACTTCAGTATACATCAAGGTCGAGGGAGACCGGTTCCTCAAACAAATGATACGCGCCATGGTAGGAACCTTGGTAGAAATCGGCCTGCAAAAACGAAGTCCAGATACGATACAAGAAATATTAGCAGCCAAAGACCGTCGAGCCGCAGGACGTACCGCTCCGCCCCATGGACTCTATCTTACCAAGGTAAAATACTAATTCCACGAACATTTAAAAAATTCGAGTCTGACCCCTAAATGAGATTTTAAGGGTTATTGGAAATGTTTGGTCATAGATTGGGCCGTGACCGTCGGCTCCACATACAGCAGTTCCATGCGACCTTGGGAACGTGCCAGATTGACTCGAGCGGCATTAAAATTAAAGAGTGCTTCAATGGCCCGGTCACGGCTTTCAGCCATTGAGGTTTGCGCATTAATAATCTCCAGGTGAGAAATTGTTCCAACGGCAAAGGCCTTTTGTGACAATTCTAATTCCCTAAAAGCTAACTCCAACGCCTCACGAGAGACCGTGACTTGCTCCCGGGCCGTCTCCAAAGTTAACAAGGCATCACGAGCATCAATCGATACTTGATGAATAAGATTTTTCTGGCGAATCATTTGTTGACGCAATTGACTGGTGCTCTCATGAATGCGCCCTTCCCGTTGTCCGCCATCAAACAGAGGAATGGTTAAATAGGCCCCAATCGTATGACTCCCAAAACGCTCATCAAATTTTCCCCCAATTAATCCATAATCCCCACGGACATCGAGTGAAGGAATACGTTCGCCCTTAATCGCATCAAGCCGCAATTGTGATTCCAACCGGCGCCGCTCCTGGGCTTCCAATTCAACCCGGTTATCCAAGGCAATTTTAATGGCTTCTTCAGGTGTTTGAGATGGCACATCCACCACTTGCAAGGCATCTTGAAACACAATGGTCGTATCATTGCGAATACCCATGGTTCGTACCAAATTCAGTCTCGCCTTGTTCCGTTCAATCAATGTTTCAAGTAAGCGCTGCCGTTCGCTTTGGTATTGAACTTTGGCACGAATCACATCCAGCCCAGTAGCAGCCCCGGCAGCTTTACGCCCGGCCGCCATATCCCATAATTCTTTATTTAATTTAACGTTCGCTTCACGAGCTAGCACGGTTTCCTCTGCACGAATCGCGTCAAAATACAGCAACGCAATGGTCGACATGATATCCCGCTTCACGGTTTCAGCGTCCAAGTGTGCCGCATCAACCCCGGTCTTTCCGGCGCGGTATTGTTGAATCAATCCCCAATTAAAAATAGATTGCGTGAGTCGTCCTCGAAGATCATGAATATCACGATCTGGGGAAACGGCACTCTGTCCACCAAACTGTCCTTGAAAAACTTTCCGATTCGTATAACTCCCTTCGCCAGAAAGATTAGGGAGTAACGCCCCTAAACGGGTAAAGGCGACTCCCCGAGCTTCCTCAATACGCTCACGGGCAAGAATGAGATCAAAGTTATTTTCTAATCCTATCTCAACCGCTTTTTCTAACGTTAAATGGAGGGAAGAAGGTGAAGGATTATTTTTGCTCTGGGCAAACACGTAGTCTCCCTGTCCTCCCCAGCCAAACATTGCCAGAACAAATATACTCAATAGAGTGATTCGACTTAGGAAGAGTAGGTTCATGGGCATCATTCAAACGTTACCACTTCTCAGGTAAAACACAAGAGGATTTCAAGAAAAGGCATGAATAGATTCACACCCTGCAACAGGTTCATTCAGACGGAGGGACAAGTGGAAAATGCACTTGACATTTCAAGCCTCCCTGAAGTTCGTTCTGAGGATTGGGGAGAGACAACCGGACTCCAAGAGTCCCGCTGGCGGCATCGGCGACCTGATCAACCACTGTGACAACTGCTGGACGATGCTCTCCATCAACTGGAACCTCGGCTTGGACTTGGCCAACCATCCCCGGCGTGACTTTCTCCACAAAACTCACGGGCACAAAAACTTCGACGCGTAAAGGATCAATCTGAGCTAATTTCATAATTGGAGTACGAGACACCAATTCCCCTACCGAATGAAAGCGCTCGATCACCACGCCATCAATCGGGCTGACAATAGTTCGCAGGGCTAAGTCAGCTTGAGCCCGTTCAAGGTCCAATTGAGCAATCTGACGAGTGTTTTTTGCCTCTTCTAAATCTAATTCCGCCAATAATTTCGAAGTCTCTGCTTCATCCAACTCGCTCAAAGAGCTGATATCACTTTCGTAGAGCTCCTTGGTTCTGGCCAATTTTCGCCGCCCAAAATCCACCCGGGCCTGATTGGTCTGAATAATCGAATCATTTTCAGATTGAAGGGTCGCAATACGTACGGCAATTTCCTGTAGACTGGACTCAAGCTGAGCAATGGCTTGTCCTTTATGGACAAAGTCTCCTCGATCGACCAGAACATTGGACAACACTCCTTCAACACCCACACCCACATCAATAACCACATTCGGTTCAATCACACAATCAAAAGTCTGTGCCCATGCAACAGCAAGAGGCCATACACCAATAAACGCTGCCGCCCACACAACACAAAGCCCACGGGCAATTCGCACGAACAACATTACATCCAACAGCGCGCACACTCTCATCACCATCACTTCTTCTGACTTACTCCTCAGCAAACTTCAACGTACACTTTAAGCCGGCCGATAATTGATAGTCAGGATTTGGTAACTCTAAACGAACCCCAAACGTTCCGCTGGCGGCATCAATCACCTTATCGACAACCGTCACCTTGGCAGTATAACTGCCATTCACCGGTTCCTGTGGAAGGACTTGGACCTCGTCTCCTATCGAAATTGTTCCTAACATGGACACGGGGGCAAAAGCCTCCACACGCAAAGGATCCAATTGGGCAATCTTCATAATCGGATCTTGCTTGGCAAATTCTCCCGTCGATAGCGACCGTTCGGTCACCACACCGGGAATAGGGCTTTTGATCGTGCGCCGAGCAATCTCCGCGGTAGAACGCCGCAACTCTAAATCCGCCAAGCGATCATTGGTTAATCGCGCTCGGGCATGATCAACCGCGCTCGTGGCCGCTTCCACTTGCGAATCCAGTTTCGCAATCACCTGACCCTTCGTCACAATATCACCGCGATCCACCGCCACCTCTTCCAACAACCCAACAGCCGGGCTACTCACCGTCACCACCACAAACGGCTCAATGAGACAATCCAGCTCATTTGTTGCAGCCAGGGAGCCATCGCTCATACCACCAAGCACGACCATTCCCACAGCACAAATCCACATTCGTTGCCCAATCATCTTGACCCTCCTTAAACGATCAATCTCTACCGCTCTTGCAGCGCGGTATCAAACGTCCGGAAAATAGGTTTCAACATATATTCGAGTAACGTCCGTTCTCCCGTGAGAATACTCACATCGGCCGTCATGCCCGGGGAAATAGGAAAATCCTTCCCTTTGGCATGAATAAAATTCTGTTCGGTTTCAATATTCACTTCAAAAAATGTTCGATCCTTGTGCTCATCAACAAGCGCATCCGCACCCACCTGAACCACGGTGCCTTGCAACCCGCCAAAAACAGCGGCATCATAGGCAGAAATTCGCACCTGAGCCGATTGCCCAATTTTCACAAAGGCGATGTCCTGTGGCTCCACCTCCACTTTGACTAACAAACGATCGTCAATCGGAATCAATTCCAATATACTTTCTCCAGGTTTGGCGACACCGCCTCTCGTGGCAATCAACACACGATTGACGATGCCATCCATCGGGGCCACAATCGATTGCCGTTTGACCTTATCCTCATGGCCCGTTAACAGTTCAGAAGCAGCAGTCGCCTTGGCCTCTAGATCACTCCGCTCCACAGAAGCTTCAGTACGATAACGCGAACGGATCTCATTGATGCGAGCTTGAGCCTGCTCAATGGCTGATTCTAGTCGTGGAATTGAAGACTGGAGACTGGCAAGTTCGCCTTCTAACTGGGAAACCTCTTTTTTAGCATTCAAAAACTCTGAGGCTTCACCACGTTTATGGAGTAAAAACTGGAATCGCTCCCGAGCCACGGTCAAATTCCGCGTCACGGACTCCATTTTGGAATTGGCTTCGACTAACTCCTGCCGACGTTGGGAAAATTCACTTTCTGCCCCTTCCATGGCCGCGCGTTGCTCCATCGTTTTTGCAGCCCAAAGTTTTTTCTGTTTTTCGATGAGCCCAGGAACCTGTTCAACAATTTCCTCGGGAAACACAGGAGAACCATGTGCAATTTCAGCATCTAACCGTGCAATATTCGCCAAATAGCCCCAATACCGTTGCCGCAATTCCGCCAGTTCCGAGGCAAATTGAGCGCTTTCCAATTGCACGAGCAAATCCCCCTGCCGGACCTGCTGGCCTTCGCGAACCACAACTTCCCCAACAATACCACCTTCTAAACTTTGAATTTCCTGTACCCGGTTACTGGGAATCACGGCCCCATAGGCGTTAACCGAAATATCCAATGCCGCATAGCTCATCCACAACAACCCTCCAACTAGAGACGCCACCACCAGCATGACCATCAGTAAAATGGCGCGTTTGGGGCCACGATCCAAATCTGGATCGTCATCTAGCACCACGGCGCGGGCTTCACTTAAAGCTTGCACCGCTACACAAGCTCCTGAACAGAAGAAGAATCAGATTTGGGCTCCGCAGGCTTGGCAGGCGAGCGACTGAGGCGACGCAGCACTTCATCACGTGGACCATCAAGTGCAATTTTCCCTTTATCCAATACCACCAAACGATCAACCAGAGGCAACATCGCCATCCGGTGGGTCACGAGCAACAGCGTGGTATCCTCCAATTTTCGTAAATTCGCAATGAGTTGTTGCTCCGTGGCCGGATCCATCATACTCGTCGGCTCATCCAACAAAAGTAGACGAGGCCTTCGAACCAGCGCACGGGCAAGGGTCACCGTCTGTCGTTGTCCACCCGACAAGCGGTCCCCACGTTCTCCCACTTGCGTCCCTAATCCTTGTGGAAATTGGGCCAGTGTCTCACCCAGACAACTCAGCTTAATCGCATCTAACAGATCCTGATCGCTGGGATGATTGGAACCAAGCAAAATATTTTCACGAATCGTTCCATGGTACAGCAGAACATCTTGAGGCACATATCCCATATTCCTACGCAAACTGTGCGGTTCAATCTGCGGAACACTCAACCCGTCAATCAACACGGCGCCATCTTGCGTAGAGTACAAATTCACCAAGAGCCGCAGCATCGTACTTTTCCCTGATCCAATACGGCCGATAAACCCGACCCGCTCCCCTGGTTGTATTTTTAAATTGACTTGCTTTAAGGCAGGAGGCCCATCTTGATACGCGAACGTCACATCTCGAAATTCCACATGCCCCTCGATACGGGGAAGCTCAATGCCGCTCGCGGGATCGTCCACAGGTTTATCCATCAACGAATTAATAGCATCCAAAGACAATTTCGTCTGCTGCCAGCGAAGCAAGAGTCCGGAAAACTGAACGATAGGTTGAAACACACGCGAAGACAACATTGTCATGGCAATCAACTGCCCTAGCGTCAACTCATGCTCCACAATCAATAATGCCCCAAACATCACAATCATCACGGTCGTCGTTGAGCCAAAAGAATGCGTGGAAAGGCCACCCAAGGCGGTGAGCTGCCGCATCTTCATCGTATTTCGGGAAATCGCAACAGTCAGCTTTTCCCATTTACGCCGAGCCCAAGCTTCACCGCCTAACGCCTTTACGGTATCCAACCCATTCATCACTTCAAACAAATGAGCGGTCCGTTGCGTATTCTCTTCCATATTGGCACTCAACACACGAGCAAGCCGGCGCTGCACAAGCAACGCACCCATCAAGGCCACCAAGCCAAACACCAAAGGCACCAGACCGATCCATCCCCCGATCCACCAAAGCAACGACGCAAATAAAAAGACAAAGGGCAAATCACCAAGAACCGTCAACGTTCCCGAACCAAAAAAGTCTCTGACGGACTCAAAATCCCGGACTAAGTTTGCCAAAGAACCTCCCGAAGCCGGGCGATCCGCTGCTCGAACACGCAGACCTTGGGAAAAGATCCGTGACGACAGAGCCAAATCCATGCGGCGGGCAGCAGACTCCAACAAATAACTCCTGATTTTTCGCATAGAAAAATCCAAAACAATGATGGCCACAATAGCCGTCGTCAACACCCACAAACTATTGATCGCATTATTCGGCACCACCCGGTCATAGACCGCCATCGTATAAAACGGAATCGCCGCTGCCAGAATATTGGCAATGGCTGTGGCCACGACACCCCAACCATAAATCCACCGGTTCTCCCGAAACGCGCTCCAAAACCATCCCGTCGTCTCGGGCACATAATATAAGAGGCCACGTTTATCAAAATAGAGTAAGGGTCTGAGAAAAAACCACTTCCCAGGCAAGTCCGCTTCCAACTGATCAAGGGCAATCATCTTCGTCCCTTGAATGTCAGGCAACCAACATTCAAACGCATTCCCTTTCCGGTGAAGCACCACAGCCGCATCACCATCCTCAGCAAAAATAATCGCAGGGAGCATGGAGGCTTTCACCTGGGAAGCAGATTTTTGGGAAACCGTGGCACTCAACCCAGCCCGATGTGCACATTCAGATAACGTTCCTTGATCAATTTTGCCGTCTTCAAGAGGCACACTAGCAGTAATCAAAGCCGCCTCAACTGGTGAGCCGAAATATCGGGCTAAAAACAAGAGGCAGGCCAACACTTGATCATCAGCCTGAATAGCCGACGGGGGAATTGCGGCCCCGCCAGGAGAAGGGAGGGTCGATGGAATCGTGTCAGGGGAGTCGAGGGGGGTTACATCAGACATTGTTTAGAGTCTCTCATAAGAGGGAAGACGGACCTTCCTTCCCTGTTCCATTATGAACAACCATACGACAGGAAACAAGGAAAGCACTCGAGAAAGGATAGCAGCTGAAGATCCAAACCAATACCCGTCTTTTGAGGCAACCTGTTTCAAAACCTCATTGGGTGGGAAATACACAAAAAAAGACGCGGAATCGCGTCAATCGAAAGCACCTTTTTGACCTGAAATATTCGGGAGCCTCTCGCCGTCCCGCAAATGGCGGGACGGCGAGAACCCGATTACAGCAATTTATCCAACTAACCCAGACTGTAGATCTTGCTCATCAGCCAGGACGACTAATTCAGCTAAGACTTCTGTCGTCGATTCGGCTGGCGCTACGCCCTCTGACCCAGTACCCGATGTCTCGCCATTCTCCAGGCCAGCCCCAGACAACAAGGCGTCGAGTTCTTCTGTCATCAGATTCTCGATGTGAATCGTCTGGGTAGCTGTAGAATCACCATCCGCATCCACCACGTTGAAATCCAGCTCAAGATCAAGGGTTGGTGGCGTAGTTGAGGTGCTGCTAAATCCAGCATCCTGAATCTTGATCGGTCCCGTACTCGAGTCGTCCTGAATCATGGCGCCAGTCGCGCTGCCGCCATCCTCGCCAACACCGGGATTCAAATTAATCGCATCCCCCGTCAGGAAATCATCATGCGCAAGAATTTGAATGGTCTGGATCTCATAGTTGTCACCTGGATTGATGTTGTAGTCATTGCTTTCGATAATCAACAATGCATCGTTATTATCGAGATTATTGACAATCGGCTCATACTTCGTGCCAACAAGGTCTGAATTGTCGGTATCACTCTCATACACATCGCCTTGATCCACATAAATAGCACGTGTCGTAGGACTTAAAATACCATCCGGATCAACCAACTCAAGCACAAGCACGAGGTCATCGACTTCCGTCTCAAACCCATCAAACTGGAGGAAAAAGTCGGTGACGGTAATGGAATCCGTAGCATTGATGTCGCCCATGGGATCCGACGCAAAGAAACCAATGTTGGCAGCTTCTCCACCCTGAATCGTGTTCCCGTTCACTCCTAGAGCCACACTTGACAACGTCACGGAAGCCACATCGCCGTCAACTGTTTCTCCGGAGGACACCACCGTATCTCCACCGGCGGAAAGCGGCTCTTCAAACCCCGTCAATTGAATATAAAATCCCTCTCCCAACTGCCCTGTCGCCACGGGCGATGGACCGGTTGAAGGCGTGGTTCCTCCAATATCATACGTCTCGTAACCAGTGCCCTCGCCAAGGGTGACATCGACGTCCACTTGTAGCGCATCCATCGTGAATGTGTAGGTGTCATTCACCTTGTCAAACACCAAAGTGCCTGTCACCGATTCATCCGCAGTGGTTGGATCACGGTCATGATCGTAGGTAAACGACACATCAAACGTCGCACTACTATCATCCTCCGACACCCATGAAACGTCCGGCGAACCAATCGGCACCTCATTGGCCGTCCCCGTGAGGGAGAAATTGGCAAAGTCGCTATCATCGCTCGTCAGATAGGCTTCGTTTTGATCAGCCCCAACGGAATACTCGAAGTCACCAGAATAGACCCACGCCGTCTCACCTAAATCAGGATCAGTATCCTGCACAGGGGGTGTGATGATCGCCGGGCCATCATCATGGAACGTCATGGCCACGCCAATGTCCAGGCTCTCGCTGTCACTGGCCGTATCGCCGTCACCGTCCGTAATAGTGTCCGTGCGCGTCAAGACAATATGATCCGCGTTTAAGCTCACCGGGTCGTCATGGTCCGTGGTAACCGGATGCTCCAACGCGCGCTGTTGATCCAACGTCACTGTGCCACTGCCATCCACACTCACCGTAAAGACCACGTCGCCGGCCGACGTCTGCCCTTCCAGCACTCCGCCGTTGTCCACCAATACCACCGCGTCGCCCGTGGCTACATCCACTAAGTTCGTCGTGGCCCCAGCACCGCCCACGCTCAACACATAGGCACTGCTGATGCTGGCTGTGCCATCAGCTCCGCCGTCAGACGTGTTGCTGAAGTTGTCCGAGAAGTCCGCTGTGGCATCTTGCGTCAGGTCCGTCTCATCCACCACCAACGGATCCGCCGCTGCCGCAATCGTCACATCGATCGCCGGACCATCATCATGGAACGTCATGGCCACGCCAATGTCCAGGCTCTCGCTGTCACTGGCCGTATCGCCGTCACCGTCCGTAATAGTGTCCGTGCGCGTCAAGACAATATGATCCGCGTTTAAGCTCACCGGGTCGTCATGGTCCGTGGTAACCGAATGCTCCAACGCGCGCTGTTGATCCAACGTCACTGTGCCACTGCCATCCACACTCACCGTAAAGACCACGTCGCCGGCCGACGTCTGCCCTTCCAGCACTCCGCCGTTGTCCACTAACACCACCGCGTCGCCCGTGGCTACATCCACTAAGTTCGTCGTGGCCCCGGCACCGCCCACGCTCAACACATAGGCACTGCTGATGCTGGCTGTGCCATCGGCTCCGCCGTCAGACGTGTTGCTGAAGTTGTCCGAGAAGTCCGCCGTGGCATCTTGCGTCAGGTCCGTCTCATCCACCACCAACGGATCCGCCGCTGCCGCAATCGTCACATCGATCGCCGGACCATCATCATGGAACGTCATGGCCACGCCAATGTCCAGGCTCTCGCTGTCACTGGCCGTATCGCCGTCACCGTCCGTAATAGTGTCCGTGCGCGTCAAGACAATATGATCCGCGTTTAAGCTCACCGGGTCGTCATGGTCCGTGGTAACCGAATGCTCCAACGCGCGCTGTTGATCCAACGTCACTGTGCCACTGCCATCCACACTCACCGTAAAGACCACGTCGCCGGCCGACGTCTGCCCTTCCAGCACTCCGCCGTTGTCCACCAATACCACCGCGTCGCCCGTGGCTACATCCACTAAGTTCGTCGTGGCCCCGGCACCGCCCACGCTCAACACATAGGCACTGCTGATGCTGGCTGTGCCATCGGCTCCGCCGTCAGACGTGTTGCTGAAGTTGTCCGAGAAGTCCGCCGTGGCATCTTGCGTCAGGTCCGTCTCATCCACCACCAACGGATCCGCCGCTGCCGCAATCGTCACATCGATCGCCGGACCATCATCATGGAACGTCATGGCCACGCCAATGTCCAGGCTCTCGCTGTCACTGGCCGTATCGCCGTCACCGTCCGTAATAGTGTCCGTGCGCGTCAAGACAATATGATCCGCGTTTAAGCTCACCGGGTCGTCATGGTCCGTGGTAACCGAATGCTCCAACGCGCGCTGTTGATCCAACGTCACTGTGCCACTGCCATCCACACTCACCGTAAAGACCACGTCGCCGGCCGACGTCTGCCCTTCCAGCACTCCGCCGTTGTCCACTAACACCACCGCGTCGCCCGTGGCTACATCCACTAAGTTCGTCGTGGCCCCAGCACCGCCCACGCTCAACACATAGGCACTGCTGATGCTGGCTGTGCCATCAGCTCCGCCGTCAGACGTGTTGCTGAAGTTGTCCGAGAAGTCCGCTGTGGCATCTTGCGTCAGGTCCGTCTCATCCACCACCAACGGATCCGCCGCTGCCGCAATCGTCACATCGATCGCCGGACCATCATCATGGAACGTCATGGCCACGCCAATGTCCAGGCTCTCGCTGTCACTGGCCGTATCGCCGTCACCGTCCGTAATAGTGTCCGTGCGCGTCAAGACAATATGATCCGCGTTTAAGCTCACCGGGTCGTCATGGTCCGTGGTAACCGAATGCTCCAACGCGCGCTGTTGATCCAACGTCACTGTGCCACTGCCATCCACACTCACCGTAAAGACCACGTCGCCGGCCGACGTCTGCCCTTCCAGCACTCCGCCGTTGTCCACTAACACCACCGCGTCGCCCGTGGCTACATCCACTAAGTTCGTCGTGGCCCCGGCACCGCCCACGCTCAACACATAGGCACTGCTGATGCTGGCTGTGCCATCGGCTCCGCCGTCAGACGTGTTGCTGAAGTTGTCCGAGAAGTCCGCCGTGGCATCTTGCGTCAGGTCCGTCTCATCCACCACCAACGGATCCGCCGCTGCCGCAATCGTCACATCGATCGCCGGACCATCATCATGGAACGTCATGGCCACGCCAATGTCCAGGCTCTCGCTGTCACTGGCCGTATCGCCGTCACCGTCCGTAATAGTGTCCGTGCGCGTCAAGACAATATGATCCGCGTTTAAGCTCACCGGGTCGTCATGGTCCGTGGTAACCGAATGCTCCAACGCGCGCTGTTGATCCAACGTCACTGTGCCACTGCCATCCACACTCACCGTAAAGACCACGTCGCCGGCCGACGTCTGCCCTTCCAGCACTCCGCCGTTGTCCACTAACACCACCGCGTCGCCCGTGGCTACATCCACTAAGTTCGTCGTGGCCCCGGCACCGCCCACGCTCAACACATAGGCACTGCTGATGCTGGCTGTGCCATCGGCTCCGCCGTCAGACGTGTTGCTGAAGTTGTCCGAGAAGTCCGCCGTGGCATCTTGCGTCAGGTCCGTCTCATCCACCACCAACGGATCCGCCGCTGCCGCAATCGTCACATCGATCGCCGGACCATCATCATGGAACGTCATGGCCACGCCAATGTCCAGGCTCTCGCTGTCACTGGCCGTATCGCCGTCACCGTCCGTAATAGTGTCCGTGCGCGTCAAGACAATATGATCCGCGTTTAAGCTCACCGGGTCGTCATGGTCCGTGGTAACCGAATGCTCCAACGCGCGCTGTTGATCCAACGTCACTGTGCCACTGCCATCCACACTCACCGTAAAGACCACGTCGCCGGCCGACGTCTGCCCTTCCAGCACTCCGCCGTTGTCCACCAATACCACCGCGTCGCCCGTGGCTACATCCACTAAGTTCGTCGTGGCCCCGGCACCGCCCACGCTCAACACATAGGCACTGCTGATGCTGGCTGTGCCATCGGCTCCGCCGTCAGACGTGTTGCTGAAGTTGTCCGAGAAGTCCGCCGTGGCATCTTGCGTCAGGTCCGTCTCATCCACCACCAACGGATCCGCCGCTGCCGCAATCGTCACATCGATCGCCGGACCATCATCATGGAACGTCATGGCCACGCCAATGTCCAGGCTCTCGCTGTCACTGGCCGTATCGCCGTCACCGTCCGTAATAGTGTCCGTGCGCGTCAAGACAATATGATCCGCGTTTAAGCTCACCGGGTCGTCATGGTCCGTGGTAACCGAATGCTCCAACGCGCGCTGTTGATCCAACGTCACTGTGCCACTGCCATCCACACTCACCGTAAAGACCACGTCGCCGGCCGACGTCTGCCCTTCCAGCACTCCGCCGTTGTCCACCAATACCACCGCGTCGCCCGTGGCTACATCCACTAAGTTCGTCGTGGCCCCGGCACCGCCAATGCTCAAGACATAACTGGTGTCGATAGTAGATTGTCCATCTGTTCCTCCGGTGAACAGAGCCGTTAAATTGTCCGAGAAGTCCGCCGTGGCATCTTGCGTCAGGTCCGTCTCATCCACCACCAACGGGTCGGCCACAGGGTCGTCGCCTGGATCAACTCCCGGGCCGTCGTCTTCGATGATGAATTGCCCTTGGAGTGATTCGCTGTCTGTCGTGACATTGGTCAGTTGGATGGCGCCAATATCAAAATCGGCGCTGTCCTTTCCCTTGCCATCTCCGGCGTTTTCGATCAAGACACGATTGTGATCACCATCAGTGGTGTATTCAATGGTGGTATCCGCTTCAACGCCTGAGACCGTTGCCACGCCGGAAACAATGCTTATCTCGATGCCCGGATCGTTAACCGAGCCGTCAGAATGCTCCAGTATATTCCCAAACTCATCACGCACCACCACTTCTAGAATGGCAACAGAAGTATCATCTGCATACCCATCAATGAAATTGACGCCGGACTCAACTTCGGTATCGAAAGCGCTGATTTGGACGACTGCCGTCTTCCCGCTTTGCAGTTGGACGACGTCGAACATAGCCGACCTGGCCTCAAAGGTATCTGTGAAGTCAATAAAGGCTTCGACATCGGCTTCGGTCTGCGATAAGTTGGGAATGGTGTAATCTTGGTTGGCCCCCGTCACAAATGAATACACGATCCCCTGGCCTTCATTGATCATTTGATTATTGGTGCCGAAGGTGGTGGGACCGCCCGCTTGGCTGGAATTGATGGTATCGCCATCTTGAAGTTCCACACCCTCTTCAGACTCGTTAGCCGGCGCCTTCCCGGTGGCGACGATGGTGGGATTTGAAATTCTGGTTGTCCCGTTATCATCAAAGGTTGTTGGATTTTCCTCCGTAAACATCAGGAAGAGATTTTGCCCTGATGGCGCATTCTGCAAACTGAATTCCAGTGTGGTCGTACTGGCCACGAACACGTTGCCGAACAGATCAAACGGTTCATCGTCGTCTGGGTCACCGACACCCGGATGCTTGATTGGCTCGTATTGTACGACCCACAATTTGCCATCAATGACTTGTCCTTCGGTGATGACCTCTTCCTCGATATAGGCAGCCAACACAATGTCGCCATTCGGATCAGCCGTAGTCCCATTGCCCTCTCGGCCAATGAGAATATTGTCGTTTTCAGGATCGGAATAGAGGAAAATATTATTCCCATCAAGAGTCTGGGCTTCGGTATCGACGCCAACAATGGGATTCCCGTCTGCATCAGCAAAGAGTATTCCGGTGATCTCTCCGCCATCCGTTGCGGTCACCGTAAAGATCGCGTCACCCTCATCGGCCCCGCCGGTATAGCCACTTAAGGCGGCACCAAGGGCCTCTGTCGTTGGGTCCATGTTGAAGGCAATCAAGCGGCTCGAGAATTCTGAGGGCAGCAATGCCACATCAATATCATTGTCATCAGCGTCGCCCGCAGGCGTAGGGGTTACGAATGCGTTCTGCAAACCATCCGATTCGTCATGCGTTGTGGTTACAGCGTGGGGGGTAATTTCTGCACCCATGTCATACCATCCTTTTGTAAAAAGTTATGAATAAAAAATTAAGAAGTGAGGTAAAGCACATATCTATCACCGACCTAACAAAAAATAAGGAGAATGAATAGAACGACAAGTGCTAGCGCGTCTCCGCCTCACGGTATGGTCTTTTTCCATCCCTGACCTTTGAGCAATCGGACGACTCATTAGCCTCCAGGTTTCCTAATAACTGCTTTTGATTTTTTTGGTGCCATCGGTACCGTTTCAATCAACAACTACCAAGCTTCTTGTTTGTTCTTGCAATTGCCATCACTTTCCTACAAAAAAAGAACGAACATGTAAGAATGTAGGAAGTTTCCGAAAAACTTCGAAATAAAACAACCCCCTCAAAAGAATGATGCTCAACTTTATCGAATCCCACACAAAATCGTATCTAAAAGGATACGAATATTATCTAAAAGGATACAAATTTGGCCTAGATGAATGCGACATATGATTTACATCCCCGTGTTATTACGTATACGTGTATCCATTCAGCAGAACCATTTGCTCATTGACGAAGGTCTCGCTTTCATTAGGGGTCAGACTCGAATTAATTAATTCGAGTCTGACCCCTAATATTGACTCCTCACCAACGTTGTGTAACGCACAACAACCACCATCTGATTAAGTTTTCTTAGATCCTTCCGAAGAAGCATCGTTAGGCACATCTCACATCGAATTCCAATAGGCCGCCCCCAGGCTCATGTGAAAGGCGCTAATGATACCAAGCAACCAACATCCGTCCGTTCACCGAAAGGAAAGGCCATGAACTCACGTCACCCTCTCTACCCCAATCATCCTCAGATGCCAATGACATTGCGATATATCAGTCGGACTGCGCTCTCACTTGCATACCTCGTTGTCATGGGATGGGCCTGTGCTTTTGCATCCGCGTCAGCGGCGCCACCCGACGACCGCGGCATCCCGGCAACCGTCACCGGGAAGTTAGAAGTTTTCCACCTGGATGACTTTGAGCACAACCACGCCGAGTTCCGGTATATCCTGGAGGATGCCAAAAGCGGACGGCGATTCAATCTCCGGTTCACGGATGGGCCTCCCGGACATTTACGGTCGGGGGCGACGGTTACGGTTCGAGGACGCGCGAAGGGACAAGACATTGTGCTTGCGGCCAACGGGGACAACAATAGCGGTCTGCAAGTTCTGCCTGCCGCGCCAGCCATGGTGAGCGGCGATCGCTCCACGATCGTCATGGTGGGAAATTTTTCAGACGCTAGCGTGTCCTGCTCCATCGACGAGATTCGTGACACGATGTTTACCGATCCGGCAAACCAATCCATCGACGCCGTGTACAGAGAAACATCGTTTGAAACTACCAGCCTCAGCGGTCAAGTGGTCGGACCTTATTCACTAGCTGCCCTAAGCACCGATACAGGGTGTGCTCATATAGACTGGGCTAACGCGCTCGACGATGCAGCACGGGCAGACGGCATGGAGCCGAGTGACTTTGAACATCGGGTCTATGTTCTACCTGATAAAAGCGGCTGCCCTGGTGGCGGTGGCACTCTTGGCGGCAGTTACCCACGAGCATGGATTTGGCACTGTGACGAAAGAGACGTCTATCTGCACGAACTGGGTCATAATCTGAATATGCACCATGCCGGCACTCCCGCCTTAGCAGGCGAATACAAAGATACAAGCGACTTCATGGGATCCACCGTCGACCTATTACGCCAAGTCAACGGTCCGCATAAATCACAGATGGACTGGCTTCCCTTAGAGCAACAATTAACGATTACGAATGATGGAATTTATGACATTGCACCCTTGGAGGCCAATCCCGCCGTAGCTGCCAGCCCACAATTACTTATCATTCCGATGGCTGGAACAACTGACGACTACTACCTTTCTTATCGTCAGCCAATCGGGTTCGACGCCAACCTCGACAGTACCACATACTTGGATCAGGCGACCATTCACCGTTGGGGTGGAGGATCTGAACGCACATACCTAATCGATACCCTCAATGATGGAGAACAGTTTGAAGATGTTACTAATGGCGTCACGATCACGCAGCTCGGTCACAACGAGGATTTTGTCACTGTCCAAGTCTCCCTACCAACGCCTGTCTGCCAAAGCGCCACGCCAAACTTGACGTTCTCGCCGGCGTCTCAAACGGCTGAACCGGGGAGTCCGTCGGCCTACAATATATCGGTCCATAATGGCGATGATAGTCAATGTACCGAGAGCACGTTCAATTTGACTTCTTCCGTTCCCGGCGGCTGGACCGGCACGCTGTCCCCCACTAGTATGACGCTGTCACCAGACCAAACCGGAACGGCCACTCTCACGCTGACCTCAGCGGCTTCGTCCACGGATGGAGACTATGGCACAACGATCCACGTTGATAATCCGACTAACCCCCTCCATGCAACTGAGGGGCAAGTCAATTACAGGGTACAGGCTTTTGTGGACACTGAAGCGCCAACCGCTCCTTCGGAACTTTCGGCCAGTTCCAAACGCAAACAGGTTACCTTGTCGTGGCTCGCAGCCACTGATAACGTGGGAGTCAGCCATTACACAGTTTGGCGAAACAATCAAGAACTTACCCACACCATCGACATGACCTTTGTCGATAGCAACGCCGATTTGAGTCAGCCCAATTCCTATGTTGTCACGGCCTCTGATGAAGCCGGCAATACCTCAGGCTCTTCCAATATGATTGAAGTCAACAACGGGCAAAAAGGGAAAGGCAAAGGCAAAAACTAATTCCGCCGCCCTTTGCATCTGCTCCACATCCCCGGCCTCTATATACGAGGCCGGGCGCGGATATCTCGGCAGTCATGCACCGCGTTTCGGCTCTATATATTGGCGGCACAACCCAACAGCTTCCTACAAATTGGCTTGCGCGTCTTTCAGAGTAATTAGCAGATCCATCGGATCTGTGGGGGAAGGCTGAAACCCAAATCGTTCATAGAATTGCTTGGCTTCCTCAGAAAGCGCATGGACGACAAAAGCGCGGATCCCGGCAATCTCTGCGGCCTGCAACGTGCGCTTCACCGCATCGGCCAGAAGATCACCGCCCAAGCCTTTCTTCTGCCAATCCAGATGAACAGCCAGGCGACCCAGCACCATCACGGGAATAGGATCCGGCATATTCCGACAGATCCGGCCAGGCGCCTGCCGGCAGTGCACAGCCCCAGTTGCCAGGGTGTCATACGCGATCACATGGTCTTGGTGGCAAACCACGTAGGTACGTGAGGCGCCAGAGGATTCGTTTTTACTGGCCCGGCGCTTCAGCCAGGCATTGAGTATGTCATTCCCGCAATCAAAGTTCTCAAGGATATGATGTACATTGAGGGTTTGAGGCGCAGTCAGTTGTGGAGTCGAGTCTGGTTGGTCTGTACTCAGTGTTCCCAAAGCGGTTTCCGGTTCAGTAAGGCTTTCAGTTCGGGACTCCTTCGTGTAGGCGCATCAAGCGCATCCACAAACGCCTGATAGGCCGTCTCGCTGAGATCAAACAGTCGCCGGTCCAGGAGAACAGCCTCGGCCTCGCGACAGGCCGCATCGAGCACAAAATCCGTTATTCGTTTGTCTGTCATGGCGCATGCGCGATCAATTAACAAACGCGCATGAGGTTTTACCCGAAGATTGATGTTTTTGGGAAGATTCTTGCGTCGTGGCTTGACGGGTTGTTTGCGCATCAAACGGTTTCTCCTTCTCACATTCATTATCGTTCAATGTGCGTACATTGTCAATACATTTGCATTGATGAAATAACATAGCGAACATGGATTCACCATCAGACACTCCACCATCTCACAACTCTTGACACTGGAAGTTTTTCACTAAAGCTTGTAGATTACGGGGTAGATTCAATTCGCATGACATTTTAAAAGCTATCCGGGCGGGCACATGGTCCGCATCACAATACAAAGGAGTTTCAAGTATGACAAACAAGTCTTCCGGTTCAGCATCCAAGGGTTCCGAAAACCCCCTTGGGAAGAAAACCATTCAAGTTGACGACAGCCGCATTGCCAGTTCCTATGCGAATGTCTGTAACGTCTCCAGCACGCAGGAAGAAGTGGTGATGGTCTTCGGTATCAATAGCGCTTGGGAGCGGCGGGGCAAAGATGTCCAGGTGCAGTTAACCAACCGTATTATCATGACGCCGTTTGCCGCCAAACGGCTGGCGGGCATGCTTGGAAACGTGGTGGAGCAATACGAGCAGAAATTCGGGAAGCTGGCTGACGCCTCGGGGAAGAAAAACTCCGGACCCGCTGGCTCAGCCTAGGACCAGGAGAGCAAAATCAGATTGGGAAGGTGACGGTGATGCCCATTCGTCCTACCACCTCTTTCAAGTCAGATGGATACGGCACAAGAGATCAGGAGAGAGTGACGATCCTGGACAAGTCTTGTTACTTCAGGGTCTGTTGAAAAAAGCCGCCAGCGGCGTTCTCGCCATTGTTCCGTGCTCACGTAGTGCCAGTACGCTCCGCGCGCAAAAAGGGCTGCGGCCTTGCTGGACGAACTTTTTTGAACAGACCCGATGCTGCTGATAGCGAACAGCTTCCTGGCAAAGTATGGCCCTTGATATCTTCATTATTCAACACTCTCCTTCAAGGTATCGGCATAGATTTTCATGACTGTTGAGAGAAATTCCAGGGCTTGGGGCTTTTGACGTTGGAACGAATTCCGGCCAATAATTGATCCAAACCCGCCCCCGTCACGAATGGCTCGCGCCTCATCAAAGATTTTTTGATCTTCGCCTTTGGCTCCACCCGAAAAAATGACAATACGTCGACCATCAAATGTGCTTTGCACCACATGGCGAATCCGTTCTGCCGGGGTGCTGATGGGTATTTTTTCTGACTCATAGACTTTTTTTGCAGCCGCTTGTTCTAAATGCGCACTGGGAACTTTGACTTTGATTATATGTGCGCCAAGTTGTGCGGCAATCTGGGCCGCATAGGCCACCACATCCATGGCCGTCTCCCCTTCTTTGCTTAACCCAGAGCCGCGCGGATACGACCAGACAACCACCGCCACACCATAGGATTTGGCCTCTTCGGCAATCTCTCGTAACTGTTGATACATGCTTTGGCTGTGCGCGGAACCAGGGTAGATCGTATACCCAACCGCACAGCACCCTAAGCGCAGCGCATCCCTAACGCTTCCCGTAATCGCAGAATTGGGATCTTTGGTATCCTGAAGCGAGTCGTTATTGTTCAGCTTGAGAATGAGCGGAATTTGCCCAGCAAATTCGGCTGCTCCCGCTTCCAAAAATCCTAGAGGCGCAGCATACGCATTACAACCCGACTCAATTCCCAATTGAAAATGGTAATGGGGATCATACCCTGCTGCATTGGGGGCAAAAGATCGGGCTGGGCCATGCTCGAAGCCCTGATCAACTGGGAGAACCACTAAACGCCCGGTCCCGCCGAGCGTTCCACTCATGAGCATGCGTGCCAGGTTCATTAACACACCTGGAGCATTGCCTTCATAATTCCGTAAAATTTCTTTCACACGAGGTGTCATTGCAACCGCTCCTTTTATAAAACATGTATGGGAATGTTGAAAAAAGCCGCCAGCGGCGTTCTCGCCCTTTTTCCGTGTTCACATAGTACTACTACGCTCCACGCGCAAAAAGGGCTGCGGCCTTTCCTTCGAGTAGCCTCAGGACCGGACCGGACGGACTTTTTTGACCATTCCCATCGAATTGAAGTCACCATAGCTCCGAAGGTCTTTACGTAATTTGAAATTGAACTATTCAATAGTCGCCGTATGAAATGTTTAGAAGTTCTTAGGCCAAAGCTATAGTGTAGAAGAGCGTCTCCCTTAAGACAAGATTACCCATGACTCTTTCTCCGGCCTTTTGTTTATTACTCAGTTTGTTCAACTTTCTTTCGAAGTGTGATTAACTCTTGCTCCATCGCTTCAAAGCGTTCGGCAATGGGATCGGGAATATTCGTATGATCCATGGTGGCTTCTGGCAATCGTTCTCCATCATATTTCACGATACGGCCGGGATTTCCCACAACCGTGGAATTGGCCGGGACTGACCGAAGGACCACGGCATTGGCCCCAACCTTCACATTGTCTCCAATGGAAATGCCACCTAACACTTTTGCGCCTGCCCCTACGACAACATGGTTCCCTAACGTGGGATGGCGTTTGCCTCGTTCTTTCCCCGTACCTCCTAGCGTGACGCCCTGAAACAAGGTCACATAATCTCCAATCTCGGTTGTTTCACCAATGACGACCCCCATCCCATGGTCAATAAAAAATCCGACTCCAATCGTCGCACCTGGATGAATTTCCACTCCCGTGACCCACCGTGTCAATTGAGAAATAAATCGAGGGAAAAATGGGATATTCCGCATGAAAAGCCAATGGGCAATTCGATAGGCCAAGAGCGCATGAAACCCAGAATACGTGAGAAAGACTTCTAATCGACTGGTCGCGGCTGGATCACGTTCAAATACCGCTTGTAGGTCTTGTGCAATTTGCGACACATTTAACATTGGAGTAACTGGCCCATCTGGCTTAACAACAACTCTCCCCCGCATGTTTTCAATGATTCTTTCACTGTATCAGGCACACAGCCAAGACTGCGATTCCTTCTTTCCTACCAATCATGCCAATTCCTTCACCACTCTTGACTTTAATATTCACCTGGTGACTCTCCACACGCAGCACTCGCACTAAACTCTCTCGCATCGCGCTCAGGTAAGGGGCAAGTTTGGGTGCCTGCGCACAAATAACCGTATCCAAATTAACCAGGGCATATTTTTTTTCAGTCAGCGTCTTAACCACATCCTCCAACATGAGCATACTCGACATGTCTTTATAGGCTGCATTACTCGCAGGATACCGTGTCCCCAGGTCACCTTCTCCCATAGCCCCTAACAGTGCGTCACAAACAGCATGGGTCAACGCATCCGCATCAGAATGACCATACAAGCCTTGCGAATGAGGAATCGTGATTCCTCCTAATACTAATGTACGGCCTTCCCGCAGAGGATGGATATCATATCCTTGGCCAATCCTCATAGGCTCGAAACCCTTCTCCTACTCACTCCGTTAACACGCATCATACTCATGACAATTTAACATTGCGTCTTTAAAATCGCCTCGCCAAACACCAAATCGTCAGGTTTCGTAATTTTAATATTCAAATCACTCCCCTCCACCACAGAAACCGGATAACCTCTCCGTTCAATTAAGGCCGCATCATCCGTGACCTCCCATTGTTCTTGCTGCGCATGGTGATGCCCCTCACACAGCCAGTCATATCGGAACACCTGAGGCGTTTGAATATGCCATAACTCTTCACGTGTTAATGTTTCTTGAATGATCAATTGTGCATTCACACGTTTTACGGTGTCATGAATTGGCACGGCCACGACCGCAGCCCCTGTCTGTTCTGCACAGGCAATACATTTTTCCACAACATCTTCTTGAATGAAAGGACGCACCCCATCATGCACTAGTACCAAGTCGGGAGGATCAGAAATCGCCAACAGCCCATGGCGCACAGAATCCTGACGGCGAGTTCCGCCTGCAACGATTTGTGTCACTTTCTTTAACCCAAATGGCTGGACAATTTCACGCCAACAATAGTCTTGATCGTCTTCCGGAACGGAAAGAATAATTTCACGGATTGCTGAGATCTGCTGGAGAACTTTGAGGGAGAGAACCAGAAGAGGAGCACCGTCAAGCGCGAGATATTGTTTGCGAGTTGTTCCACCCATGCGGGTCCCTAAACCTGCCGCAGGGACGACCGCCACAACGGATTTAGACACGCGCCAAACTTAACTCCTCGCGTTCAGTTTCTTCTTTGAGGCGCGTAAAGATCATTCGACCCGCACTGGTCTGCAAGACACTCGTCACCACCACATCCACAGTTTTGCCAATTGAAGCCTTCGCATTGTCCACGACTACCATGGTGCCATCATCCAAATACGCGACACCCTGCCCAGATTCTTTTCCTTCTTTCAGCACGAATACACGAATCGTTTCGCCAGGCAACACAACCGGCTTGAGAGCGTTACACAAGTCATTAATATTTAAGACTTCCACCCCTTGAATCCCAGCTACTTTATTTAAATTAAAATCATTTGTCAGCACTTTCCCATCCATTTGTTTTCCCAGTTCAATAAGCTTCGTATCAACCTCTTTCACATGGGGAAAATCATCTTCAACTAATTTCACTTGAATATTGGTCATTTTTTGAAGAACATTCAAAATATCTAACCCCCGTCTTCCGCGAGCTCGTTTTAAGCCATCGGAAGAATCGGAAATATGCTGCAATTCTTGAAGGATAAAATGCGGCACAATTAACGTGCCTTCAATAAAACCAGTTTCACATAAATCAGCAATTCGCCCATCAATAATCACACTTGTATCCAACAGCTTCGTCTTAATATCCGTGAGATCTGAACTGCGACTAGCCGAGTCTTCCTCAACCCATCCTTCCTTACCAAATCGTATCCCCATAGTGAGGCCCCAAAAAGGCACACCCAAAAAAAGGACTAACGTTGCAAGTAACGAAAAGATGGAAGGCTCGGTATTGCTTGTTAAGCCGGTAGAAAGGCCAATTAATCCAACAATTAACAGACTTACCAGCAATCCAATCCCGCCCCACAAAGCTACGGCAAATGGCACAGACCGGACTTGATGCTCCACCACGAGAATACCAACCGCCACCACAACCCCAATGGCCGCGCCAATTCCTATAATTTCGGTTTGCCCATTGGACAGACTCCACCCCAAGGACATCCCCAACACCATCCCAACGACAAGGAACATGCCTCGCACCAGCATACGAGATTCTCCTTCCCTTAGGTTTGCGAATGAGAGGAAACGCTGCTCTCAGACGTGAGGGTTTGGTTCTGCTGACCTATGTTGCCCAAATGACCTGTCCCATCAATGCCGCGCTGCATATTGTGATTCCTGAATGTTCACAGACCAAAGGAAAAAACCCTGCCGATTCAAAGTCAGCAAACAATAGTCAAAACAAACGTGGAAAATTTGAATATGATGTGGAACCATCCATTGGAATACCCATCAAAGTTGGCAGGATTGTTTATTATAGGGCTTTTTGCCTACAGGAGCAATCAACCTAGAAGAAAATTTTTGATTTCCAAGGAAGGCATTACAAGACGAACAGACCTTTGGTCATTTTGATGAACAGAACAACGCCACATGCGCTCACAACAGATTAATCTAATCTACCTAGACACCTGATGATCACACAAGCAAACAATATTCTAGAACGCTTGGGGAGTGGAGAGACGATGCACGAAGAAATTACACCCTCATTGCCTGACTGACTTCCGCAAGTTGTGCTTCCAAATATGTACGAATCTGCTCTAACCCTTCCTGAGTCGCGGCTTCAAACCGCAAGACTAACGCGGGTTGCGTGTTGGAAGCTCGAATCAAACCCCAACCATGATCAAACCTCACTCGAACGCCATCAATGGTAATCATCTCACGAATAGGCAAACCCTCCATGGAGTATTCTTTGTTTGCGGCAAGATCCTGGAGACGCTCCGTAATGGCCTTCACAAGCTGAAATTTCTGATCATCAGCACAATCCACACGAATTTCCGGTGTCACCACCGTTTGCGGAACATCAGCCAGAAGACTGGAAAGTGGTTGATTGTGCTTTACCAAAATTTCAATGAGTCGGCACGAAGCATAAATGGCATCGTCATAGCCATAGTACCGATCGGCAAAAAACACATGACCCGACATTTCTCCAGCTAAAACGGCCTTTTCTTCTTTCATTTTCGCTTTCATGATCGAATGTCCGGTTTTCCACATAATCGCCCGTCCACCACGTTTGGGGATATCATCATAGAAGACCTGTGACGCTTTCACCTCCGAAATAAATGTACTCCCTGGACGCTCCTTTAACACATCCCGTGCAAAGAGTAACAACAACCGGTCACCCCACAAGATCCCGCCTTGCTCATCGATCACGCCAATGCGATCCGCATCTCCATCATACCCAATACCAACATGTGCTTTGATTTCATGAACCTTGCCGATCAAATCAGCTAGATTTTCCACCACTGTCGGGTCGGGATGGTGGTTCGGAAACCTGCCGTCTAATTCCCCGTACAATGCGGTCACCTGACAGCCTAATTGCTCAAGAGCTTCCTTGGCCACAAGCGAGGCTGCGCCGTTTCCACAATCAATCACAACTCGCAGCTCATTAGCCTGCACAGTGGCAAACCGCTCTTTGAGGAATGCCAGATATTCAGGAATAATCGATTGTTCGACAACCGTTCCTTGACCAGTTGCAAATTGTTCGGCATCGTAAATTTTTAGTAACCGCTGAATGTCTTCCCCATACAACGCTTCTTTTCCCACACACATTTTAAAACCATTATATTCTGCCGCATTATGACTGCCGGTAATCATGATGCCTCCATCGACATCACAATGAAATAACGAAAAATATAATAAGGGAGTCGCACATAACCCAATGTCCACAACATTGACACCCGCACCAGTCAACCCCGCAATCAATTGTCCTCGAAGCGCTGGTGAGGTCAATCGACCATCGCGCCCTACTGCGATAGTGTTTACACCTCGCTCTCTTGCAAGAGTGGCATACGCCCGTCCAATTTTTTCGACCACATTTGGAGTCAGATCATGTTCTACAACACCCCGGATATCATACTCTCGGAAAATACTCATCCTTCATTTCCTTTCACGCGCACCGCAGCAATACATAGACTAGCGAACAGATTGTAACCGGCCAAAATCATCTTTGAGCCTGACTATATCGTCTTCACCCAAATACGGCCCATTTTGAATTTCAATAATTTCCAACAAGCCTTTTCCAGGATTTTCTAATCGATGCGGGGTTTCCTTGGGAATACCTGTACTCATGCCGGCTTGTAAATCATAGACTTCTTCCCCTCGAGTCACCCGCGCAGTCCCAGTAATCACAACCCAATGCTCACTTCGTTGATGATGCAGTTGCAACGACAGACGTTTGCCAGGCACCACCTCAATCCTCTTGACTTTATAGCCAGCCCCTTCTTCCAACACAGTGTATGCTCCCCAAGGCCGCTGAACAGTTCGATGCTCCAAATGTTCGGGCGCTCGCTGCTCCTTGAGACGACTCACAATAGCTTTCACATCCTGCGCTCGATCTTTTGGACATACCAGTGTAGCGTCAGGGGTATCAACCACCACCATATTGTCTAATCCAATCGTTGCGACCACACGTCGATCAGCAAATAACACGGAATGCTGGCTCTCCATATCAATAATATTGCCATTCCGCACATTGCCAGATTTATCGAGAGGGGCGACCTCCTCTAAACTTCCCCAACTTCCAACATCTGACCATCCAAAATCTACCGGCACCACGGCACTTCTGGCAGAATGCTCCATCACAGCATGGTCAATCGATACAGAGGCCATTTTGGCGTACCCTTTTCGAAGTGCCGCCGAAAACTCTGGTTTCCCAACGTGTCGAGACAGCCCCTGGATAATTTTGAATATTTTTGGTTGATGGAAGGCTAATTCTTCTAAAATCGTAGACGCTTTCCACACAAAGATTCCGCTATTCCAAAAATAATTCCCCGATCGACAGTAACGTTTGGCGGTTGAAAGATCTGGCTTCTCTACAAACTTTGCCACTGAATAGCCAATAAAGCCCCCTTGGGAAGCTAGTGGCTTACGTTTGTTTGGGTGAATGTATCCGTATCCGGTTTCGGGCCGGGAGGGATGAATGCCAAATGTCACCAAATGGCCTTTCAACGCTAATTTCGTAGCAAATTTCACTGCCTTCATGAATTTTTTAGAAGCTTTGACCACATGATCCGCAGGTACAACGACCATGACAGCTTCAAGATCCCGCTGCAATAGTTCTAACGCAGTTAACGCAATGGCTGGTGCCGTATTTCTACCCTCAGGCTCAAGAATAATATTGTCCGTAAGGGCATCTTTCCATTCACCCAGTTGAAGCCGAATGGACTCAGCTTGCGTCTCGTTGGTAACCACGGTCATCTGCGCGGGGGCAATATGTTGAATCAGCCGCTCAAAGGTTTGTTGCAACAGCGTTCCTTCGCCAATAATACGCAGCAATTGCTTCGGAAACCGTTCACGACTCAAGGGCCAGAAGCGCGTGCCGCTTCCGCCAGCTAGAATGACACCATACACATGATCTTTCATCATGGATCCTTTTTCTCGGGAAGGTTAAAGAATTGAAGATATATGCCGTAACTCTGCAATTACGGATTTCTAGGTATGTATGCCCAAAACTCAACACACATCTTAGGAACCTTTTTATCGTTTTCTGGCTGCCAAAATCATATCAATAACTTCTCGAACAGCTCCCTCACCTCCCTTTTTCTGACAAATATAATGGACAACCTGACGAACTGGATCGACGCAATCTGCCGGAGCAGCTGCATACCCAACGGTCTGTAAAGCCCCTAGATCATTGATATCGTCGCCAATATATGCCATGTTTTCAAAGGGAATCCCTAATTTTTCTGATAAATGGGATAAAATGGAGACCTTATCCTTTGCGCCCTGGAACACCTCTGATATCCCTAATTTCTTGGCTCGACGAGCAACAATCTTCGTTTGCTCGGCCGTAATGATGGCAACAATGACCCCTTCAGCTTGCAACAACTTCATTCCCATCCCATCCCGAGTATTGAATTTTTTCAATTCTTCCCCGGACTCACTGTAATACATCCCAGCATCAGTCAACACACCATCTACATCAGTGGCAAAGAGCTTTAAATTGTTAAATATTTTTCTGGGACTGTTTACCACTCGCAAGTGCGTCGGCTTTTTAAATGATTTCACAGTCCGGAGTACCTTTGTCTGAGGACCGCTAGTTCTCGTCTTTTTCATCTAGCAAATACATCCCTTTTGATCGCCAATTCCAGAACGTGATGAAACCATTGCACCCTTCTCACTTATATCTAAATCACAGTACAATAGGGCATGAGTGAAGTGAATCTATACTTTTTCGTGGCTTTTCATTATGATTGAAGCTAAACAAGCAGAGAAAAAAACCCTTATGCCCTTTTGTTTCCTCTGGATTTCACTACTGGCAATTTCCCTCTTTCTTATAGTTGGATGCTCAACTCCGGAATCACAAGGAAACCTGGATACCGCATTATGTTGGCTTCGACCTTCCTGTCAGCCCTCTCAACCTAAAGTAGTAAAGGCATCCGCTCCTCCCATCACGTCTAAATCATCACCAGTACGATCAAATCCCAAACCGGTCGTATCAGTCTCGTCACCAAAACTTACTATGCCACGATGTCTCACTTCAGCCAAGACTATGATTCAAGCATCAAAGCCCTATATCACCGTTTCTTATATTGAACCGACAACACAAGCCAATGGACAAGCGTTAACAAACTTAGCGAAGACGACTATCTATCAGGATCAGGGGAAAGGATTCGTAAAATATAAAGATATTCCTGCTACGAAACCTGAGGGGGGTGGAAAAATCCAGGAAAAAATTCATTATGAGATCCCTGAAGGAACCAGTCTTGGAACGACTATCTGTGTCACAGCAACAAACACACATGGGCAAGAACGGTAAGGAAATTTTTATTCACCTCATCATGTCTATATGACAAGGCTTACTGTTCTAAAGTAAATCCCTTTTTCTCCATACACCTTCCAATTTCTAAGCCTCTCGCCACTGAGTCTTCCCACCAGTCATTCCCATGACGCTCACGAATCATCTCATCACATTGTTGACTAGCCTCCCTCGAATCTATTATCACTCCCTCCCCAGCGATCCATTTTCCTTGAGAACAGTTGCCATAAGGATGACACAATTGTTCCGCCCGAGTGGATTGGTAATCAGGGTGAAGATTTGAATCCCAGATACTACAACCACTGAAAACAAAAATGCTGGCCAATATTAACACATATATTCGTTGAATCAGGTCCCATCGTTTTTTTTGTTGTTCGTCGCTCTGCCTCGGTTTCATAGATTTTCCTTTATGCCTTAGACAATAAAAATCATTACCTTATCCTTATCGGACAGGCAACACGCAAAAAAAAGGCTTGTTAAAGGCACAAAGACCCTGGTGAATATCCTAAAACTTTCTCACTTCATCATGTTATATCTGGCCTCGAACCCAGGCCCATGCCAACCCCATATATTCATGGAAAGCCAATTCAGCCAACCGAAGTCCTGAAGCACTGGGAAAGATATTTTCAGGTGACCAAAATTCTTTGGCAGGCTTCCATTGCCCTGTAGGAGCGGGAATCGGCGAAAGTCCCTGCTTTTTAAAAATCATCATGGCCCGAGGCATATGAAATGCACTGGTAATCAAGACAAAGGGCTCATCTTTAACAAAATGTTGGACATACAATGGGTGATCTTTTGTGTCACGGGATTCAACTTCTAAAACCATATCGGATTTGGCCACGCCTAACTCTTGGGCTACACGGCTCAGCGTCGTGGCTTCTGGAGCCCCCTCAAATCCTATTCCTCCTGTCAAAATGATTTTGCTTCCCGGGAGAAGACGGTGCAGACGAATGCCTTCGAGAAGACGTACTCGTGAATGATGTGTAATTTGTAGCTGCACAGGAAGAGTCGGATCTCCATTAAGACCACCTGCTAAGACCACCAACCATTTGACAGAATGAACGGCCAAACCGCCGTCTTTGCTCGATTGAACTCGAGACACATTCAACGGGACATACTGCGATTCAAGAGTTTGAAGTATTCGCCCAGATATTCCTTCAAAACTACACAACACGAGAACAGCTAGACCGAACGAAACAAGAATTTTCCCCGTTTTCTGCTTTCGGGAAAATACTAACAAGAGCAGGCCAAAACTAATGAGTTCAACACAGATTGATACAGGATAGAAAAAAGGAGCTAGAAACTTCTTCAAACTAAACATACAAAAGTTCTAACTTTTTTGTGGCCCAATCAGCGAAACAACCCGTAGGTAATTTACAGGATTATCGGCCTTCGCACAAGATTCTTTCACATGAAGAGGGTGTTGAATAATGAGGATACCGAAGGCCATATTTCGCCAGGAAGATGCTGAAGACCAGTGACTTCGGTCGTTCAGAAAAGTCCGTTCAGCAAGACCGCAGCCATTTTTGCGCGCGGAGCGTACTGGTGAGCACAGAAAATGGCGAGAACACCGCTGAAGGTTTTTTCAACAGACCCATGAACGAAAAGGAAAGAGATAGCAGCATACGATTCTATCCCACAATTGCTTAAATAATGAAACCTATTGTTGAGATTTAGAAACAACCAAAGAGAAACCTGCAAGGGCCAGAAGCGGGAAAAGAAGAAAATCCCATTTAGGGTTGGGAAGCCGGACAGGATCGAAGAACATGTTGTATTCGCCGATTAAACTCTTCGTTCGCCGCCTCAAGACTTCGTTGGGCCACAAGCACATCTTTTAGAATATTCCCATGGCGTGATTGATGCTTCACACAAAAAATTTGTCCTCCATCAAATCCTCGACGACTTCGACGACACCCATCAAATTCTTCTGGGGCATGCCTGAGACTGAATTTTGCTTCCTGTAACTGATCATGTTTTTGAACAACTCGATCCTGAGCAGCTTTCAGTAATGCCACGGCCTCAGTACATGAAAAATCCCAAACTTCGGCCCATCCAGGTGATGCCAGTATAGTGATGAAGGTAATCGTAACAATCCAAATCCGCATATGGATCCTATTAAATAAATGAACCACCTAGTGATAGAGCAAGAAAAACGATTTCTGATTCTTAGACTATTACTCATTTCAACCTTCAACAATAGCTCAAACGGATGGGAGAAACGACTCAGGAGTAGCTATGGAAATTCAGCCTGCACGGACCAGCAGAAAGCAGAAAAAATGATCGTTATTTAAGAACAAAATGAGCGCGACGGTTTTGCCGAAAACATGCTAGGGTTCGCTCCATGCAAAACGGCTGGCTTTTCCCTAGACTCAGAACCCGTAACTGAGACGTTGGGACCCCAAGGTTCACCAAGTAGTTCTTGACAGCCGTCGCTCGCCGTTCGCCTAAAACAAGATTATACGATTCAGTACCTCGTTCATCACAATGCCCTTGAATCAAAACATCTCGATTGGGATATCTTTTCAAAAGAACCAGCGCGTTTTGTTCCAAGACGGACACCGCATCAGGTCGAATCGCTATCTGGTCATAATCAAAAAATACATCTTGCAAAGTCCATGGGAGCATAGTGTCGACAGCAGATTGAGCAAAAATGTCTTGTTTTTCTATTCCTTCGACAAGAGGAGCCACAGGATCGAGCTCTATGCCAGACAGAGCTTCCGATGGCCCAATGTTTTCTTCTTGTGGGGAACGAGGAAGAACTGAAGGCGCACGTTCCGTCGCAGAGTCAAGAGCTTGCTCTGAAACGGCTTGTTCTGCCACAAGTATTTTTTCCCCATGACTCACAACCGCCACTCCATGAGACCCGCTGCACCCAACCATTAACAACAAGAAAAAAAACAATACCCCTTGATAGAGAGCTTGATTACTGGTGTTCATGATAGACATCGGCAAACAATTTGAAGGGAAGTGGCACCAAACAGAAATGCAGACAGGCGTCAATGTGAAAAAACTTAGTCCATCATACAACTTTCACAACTAGAGTCAATGTCAAGTCTTAGCACAGACCAATACACACCTTGACGGTTTTTTTTGCACAGCGGTATGATTTCAACCCTACTAGCTTAATTGATCGACATAAATATTTTCTTTCCATTCCACAGCTACCCTCCCCATTTTCGATGATTACCGTTCAGCAAGTCACTAAACAGTACGGCCAAGTCACGGCTCTAGATAATATCTCTTTTTCCATCGCCAAAGGAGAAATCGTCGCGTTTTTGGGTCCTAATGGAGCAGGCAAAACCACCACTATGCGCATTTTGACCGGTTTCATGCCCCCAACAGCGGGCACCATACAAATTGCAGGGTTTGATTGCCTAGAAGAACCATGGGAGGTAAAGAAGCATATTGGCTACCTCCCAGAAGCACCTCCCCTGTATTTAGAATTAACGGTCACAGAATATCTCACGTTTGTAGGTAGGATAAAACGACTTGAGCCTGAGCAATTACAAGAACGGATGACACTCATACTCCAACAAACAGGACTCACCGACGTAAAAGGACGCGTTATTGGACATTTATCTCGAGGTTATCGACAACGCGTCGGCTTAGCTCAAGCACTGCTGCATAATCCCTCAGTACTCATTTTAGACGAGCCGACAACAGGCTTAGATCCCAACCAAATTATTGAAATCCGTGACTTAATCAAAAGTCTGGCCGGTTCCCACACTATTATTTTAAGTACGCATCTACTAGCAGAAGCCACCGCGATATGCCAAAAGGTCATCATTATCCATCAAGGACATATCGTGGCCATTGATACACCCCAACAACTAGGAGCTAAACTCCGCCAATCTGAAATTTTGAATCTAACAGTCAAACAATCTGACTCTAGCTTGATAGAGGCCCTACAGAAAATTCCAGGCGTTCTCCATGTTTCTCAAGGTTCTAAGTCCAATACTTACGTCTTGGAGGTCCAGGCAGAAAAAGACGTCCGAGAAGAACTAACCACCCTCATTGTTGATAGCGGAGCCGGGCTCTTAGAGTTAACAACACAACCAGTTAGCCTGGAGGATGTTTTTAAAATTCTGACTCAGAACACATAAGGCATCTTCATGCCACATAGGATATGACTCCTTAATAAGTCCCGCTTTCCAACACACCATGAACCCGGTCCACACGATAATTGCCAAAGAACTTAGAAGTTTTTTCGTCTCGCCCGTCGTCTATGTGATTGGCGCAATTTTCTTGGCCATGGTAGGGCTCCTCGCATATCAAGCCGTGGCCAATGCCAGCAACCAAGCTATTCGACTCATGCAATTACAAAACACCTATGCACAATTAAATC
This sequence comes from Nitrospirales bacterium, assembly GCA_965223685.1. GTDB lineage: Bacteria > Nitrospirota > Nitrospiria > Nitrospirales > UBA8639 > Nitrospira_E. The sequence goes on along the minus strand of CBDCXG010000003.1, from coordinate 1,345,520 downwards.
TGAACGAAATGATCTTTCGTCCCTTGTTTCAAAGCATGAACCTGATCCTCATGATCATCTTGCCTCTTTTAACCATGCGCGTATTTGCAGAAGAACGAAAACTTCGAACATTCGAGTTACTCCTCACTTCACCAATTGGCGTAAATGAAATTGTATCTGGCAAATTCCTCAGTGTAGTGATTGTGTATGCAGGGCTTCTCTCACTCACAGCACTCATACCCCTGACCTTATCAGCCTATGCCACATTCGACTGGAACCCAATTATCTTGGGCTATCTGGCTCTCCTTCTCCAAGGGGCACTGATGTTGTCCATTGGGCTGTTCGCTTCCGCCCTCACCGAAAACCAAATTATTGCGGCCTTTTTGAGTTTTGGACTCATCCTCGGACTCTGGGTGCTTGGTGCTCTCAGCGCGGCTTTTGGTGATTCAATGGCAGGCAATATTCTTTCGTATCTTTCATTTACCGAGCATTTTGAACGTTTGATCCGGGGACTCTTAAACGTGAAGGATCTCATCTACTACATATCGGGAATGGCCTTTATGTGGTTCGCCGCCCACCAAGCCATAGACGCCTACCGATGGAAGTAACGCGACTCGCCACGATACTTGGAGCAATCGGCCTATTTCTGACCTTAGGAGGATTCGGCCTTCCACTCCTGAAACCAGAAGCAGAGAACGTAGGCTCCCTCATTCTAGGCATTGGCACATTCTGTCTCCTTGGGTATGTTGCCATACATTTTAAAGGCTTGGTCCAAGGGTCCCGGAAACGCACAACCCAACTAGGAACTCATAGCATCCTCGCCATTCTTTTGGCAGGCCTTGCCGCAGGACTTACAAACTTTCTGGCCAACAAACATGCTCCAGAATGGGATTTTTCAGAAACCAAAAACTTCACGTTAAGCCGACAAACCTATCAAGTACTCCGCGCCTTACCACGCGAAGTCACCATTCATATCTTTACTCGAGACGGTAGTCCCGGCTATGGCGCCTACCAAGACCTCTTGACCACCTATGACAAAGAAAGTCCTCTGCTAACAGTTGAATTTATTGACCCCGAACGGCATCCAGATAAAACCAAAACGTATCAGGTAACTCGCATTGACACCGCTGTGCTCGAAAGTGGGCCACAGAAGGTTTATCTTCAGCGTGCCTCTGAAGCTGATGTCACCAATGCATTGCTACGAGTAACGCGAGACATCAAAAAAGGCATTGCGTTCACTACGGGACATTTAGAAAAAAGCCTCTCCGACACCGAAACCCCAGGGTTATCACGAGCGGCTGAGGCCTTAAAGAAGCAAGGTTATGCTGTCTCCACAGTTAACTGGAATCAACTTGAAGCCACCGATGCATCTTTACTCATTCTTCCCTCACCAACCCAAGCTCTAACAGATGCAGACGAAAAACAGATTGCTCAATTTCTTAGAAATGGTGGGAGACTGCTGGTCATGAATGACCCTAGCAGTCAAGACTCCTTAGATAATCTCCTCGCACACTGGGGGGTGAAATTAGGAACAGGTATTCTTGCTGATGAACAAGACCGATTGGGCCGCGGGAGCCCAACAGCCTTAATGGTCCGCACGTTCACTACACATGATATTACCGAAAATTTCACAACCCCGATTATTTTTCCTGTTTCACGATCAGTCACCTTCGACGCCACACAAGGGCAAGCTTGGGATTATGAGTCATTAGCCCAAACCTCTCCAAAAAGTTGGGAAGAAACTAACCTGGAAAATACTGAACCGGTCTTTGATGAAAACCAAGACCCAAAAGGCCCATTCACCGTCGCAGCCGTTTTAACCTCAAAACGCGTTGGGCAAGACCAGCAGCCAGCATCGGCCATCGTTATCGTGGGCAACGCCGCATTTGCCACCAATGGATGGCTCACTTATCCCGGCAATACCGATTTTTTCCTCAAGACTGTCGCCTGGCTCACACAAGAAGAAGCCTTAGTCTCCCTCACACCGAAAGAACCAGCATTCCATCCATTTGTCCCGAATCCTTCTCAAGAACAAGCCTTGGTCTTTTTCCAAGTGCTCGTGCTTCCTCTCATGGTACTATTTTTAGGTCTCTCCGTATGGAAAAGGCGGCGAACCCTCTAGCATGGTAAATAACCCCACGCGTATCACTATGGTCTTAGCCCTCATTGTGCTCGCGTTAGGCGGATACATTCTTTTTATTGACATTCCCCAGACCCGTGAATTCAAAAAAAAAGAAACGCAAGAACGGGCACTCCTCCCCTTTGACGATCGAGACATCACCGCCATCACCTGGGTAACAGACACGGAAACCATTCAACTCGAGCGCGATCATAAATATCGATGGGCCATTACCCAACCCATGCAATCCCCTGCGGACAATCAAGAAGTTCGGCGTATCTTGCGCGCCCTCACTATTGGAAAAATCAAACGCATTATTGAAGATGGACCAGAGACGTTAGAAAAATATGGGCTGAATCCCCCGCATCTCACGCTTACCCTCAATACCCCCGCTGCAACCCAAACTCTCGCATTAGGCGATCGCGGACCCTTTGCGCCATCGCTCTATGTGCAAACCAAAACAGACGGGCAAGTCGTCATCACCACCTTGGACGTCATGACCTTTGCACAGAAATCCTTACCTGATTTTCGATTGAAAGATTTGCTGTTTTTTGATCGCGAACATGTGCATGAAATCCACATTCAACATGCGGACACCAGCATGGTGATGGCTAGAGTTGCTGGAGTGCATAGCCTCTCTCCAAATTGGATGTTTACCAGTCCTATTAAAACTCCAGCCGATAAAATTACCGTGGGCACTCTCCTTATGGAGCTCAGCGGACTCAGAGCTATAGGCTTTGTCGATTCAGAAGAAGACAAACGACGGATTCTTAGCCAACCTAGCCGAGCCCACGTTGGCCTCACACTTCTAGAGGGACCTCGGACCCATTACATCAGCCTCTATCAATTTCAAAATCCAGAAAAAGCCTATGCCATCACTTCAAACACCGGGCCACTCTATGAAATCTCTCCAAAAATTATGCGCCCCATTACTCAAGGAGCATTTTATTTCCAAGACAAACGTCTATTCGGCCTAGAAAATAAAGAAGTAGTCCTGTTGGACGTTACCACACCACAGGAACACTATGTGCTTATCAAACAACATGACAATTGGATTCTCGAAAATGAACCTAACATTTTTTTAGATCAAAAATTAGTGAATCTTTTCGTAAGTCGCGTTGTAGATCTGCCTACTGAAATCGCCCACCCTGATGGATCAACAACGCCTAGCCAGACAGCATTGGACACGCCTACCATTACCATCAGAGGCCGAAGCCGGCAAGGAGAAAAGAGTGGATTACTGGTGTTAGGAAAACGAGAAAAGGGTCTGGTCTATGCAAAAGGAGCGGGACACAAAGGCATCTATCAAGTCCGCTCAACCATCTTTGATCAAATCCCTACCAAAATCCAACTCATCAACAATAAACATTCGCAAGTAACCCTTCCTTGAAAGTTAATGAGAGAAAAATCACTAGCGCTCAAAATATTCTAAATAGCTTTTGTCAACCTTGTCGATGATTACCATTCAAGTATTTTTCCGACTTCGGTGAGGTTGTACCCTCCAAGGGCTTCAATTTCACGTCGAAAAGGCTGACTCACGACAGCATCTAAAAATTTTGATGCCATCGGATGTGTGTTTAGGAAATTGGTTCGCATGATCAAGTCATATCGCTCCTCTTGCAGTGGAATGAAATCTAGCCCGAAGAAATGCGCGGCAGTTTCAACGCCAATGCCAATATCAGCCATTCCATCTCGAATATGACGTGCAACTTCCAAGTGAGACGTGACTTCGTTATTGTAACCCTTAATGGCCTCTCTAGATATCCCCACTTGATCTAATAGGGCATCTAAGAAAAACCTGGCACCTGCTCCAACTTCGCGATTGATCACACGCACACCAGGCTTTATCAAGTCCTGCACTGTACGAATTCGCTTTGGATTTCCAGATTGAATCAAGAATCCTTGGATCCATGAGGCAAAATGCATCCCAATTAAATCACGGTTCTTGGCATGACGTTTGAGATAGGGGATATTACATTTCCCTGACTTTAGATCAACGAGATGTAATCCAGCCATATGCACTTCCCCACGTTGTAGCGCAGATAGCGCATTGGCACTTCCCATTGTCCAATTCGTGACACCAGAGAGGGTATGAATTTTTCGAACATGCTCACCCGCTAAAAATAATGCTGGATCACATCCTGCGATCACGATGCTCTGTTCAATCACCTCTCGTGCATGCAACAATTTCACCGCGACCTGCTTAGATTTTTTACGAGAGCCATTCTTTGACTCTCCTAATATGACCCCATCAGCAGGCATGACGAAATTTAAAATATCCCCCAAACCAACCATTGGGCGCGCAAGCATCCGTGTTCCTACTTGCGAGAGCTTCACACGCATGGGCTTTGACTGAGGCAACTCGCCTCCAATAAATTCCGCATCAACAACATGTTCTCTTTCTGAAAGGTTGAAAAGCTCTTCGACCGTACAATTCAAGATTTCCGCCAATTGAAGCGAAATCTGTGTGCTTGGAAGATACTGATTGGCTTCAATGGCATAGACAGCCTGCCGAGTAATTCCTGCACGCTTGGCTAATTCAGCTTGAGAAAGACCCTGTTTTTTTCGGCAAGCAGATAAGTGATTGCATACAGCCGGTTCAACAGCACGATCTTTCCCTACAGCAGAAAGCTTCTTAGAGTTTTTGGATTTTTTTATCACTCCTACTCACTTTCAGGAATGTCTTAGTAAGAAAAAACGGAGACATCCCACCTATCTTCCCTATCTCCAATTACATCTTCATAAGAGATAAACGAGATAATTCCAAGACAATCTCTCCACTCCGCTCATCGCCAAACACTGCATCATAGAGACCCTCTTCTTTGGCAAACACAAGTTCCTCTTTCCCTGCTTGATAGAGAATATCAACACCTAAAGGCCCTAACGAAAAGAGTGGATACCGTCGGTCATAAATAAGGCCAGCTGGTGGGATTCCATAGACTGCCCGATAATTACTCAAAATAATATGCAATCGTCCATCAGTCAGGTAAAGCCCTCCTGACGTAACTTCGCGTTTCGTGGCATTGACTGGATGACTGACATAAAAGGTCACAAGCTCCTGCGGAAGGGCTAACTCTAGACCTTCCAATAGTCGCGGAACCAACAATTCGATTTCCTCTTTTCGAAAAACTGGCTCTAATTCTGCTATTCCGTGGATCCATCGAATGAGAGCCACACGATGCTCTCGCACGCGAAGACCTTCTAACGCTCTGCGGATTTGTTGGCGAGAGAGGGCAGCAGGATGGGCATTCCATGTGTCAGGCTCATCCTTGTCAGTCCATGGGGATGATTCTAAACGAACAAAAGTGGTTGGGTTTTCATAAACCAGATAGGAAGAGAATTTGGGAGACGCACAGCCAAACACACCTCCAGCACAACAAAGGAGGAAAAACACCCCTCCCCAATAGTTAGGCATTGGTTTCAAAAACAGTCAATTTCATCTCAATGCGTTGGAGTGGATTATCATTCCCATCCCGTTGGACATTCACAATGCGGTCGACCACATCCATTCCACTCACTACTTCCCCAAACGCAGTATATTGACCATCTAAAAAATTGGCATCGGCCACACAAATAAAAAACTGAGATCCGGCACTATTCGGATCCCGAGCTCTCGCCATCGATAGAATTCCCCGTTTATGGGGAGTTTGATTAAACTCTGCATTCACTCGATGTCTCGGTCCACCTAACCCGTGCCGAGAACGGTCAGCATCCTTGCTATTGGGATCACCTCCTTGAATCATAAACCCTGGAATGACCCGATGAAATGTCGTGCCATCATAAAATTTATCTTTGGCTAAGGTCACCAGATTATTCACATGATTAGGAGCCACGTCAGGAAAAAACTTCAAATGAATCTCTCCCCATGACTCTTCTTCAACTTGAATGGCAATATTCACCCGTGTCTGCTCAGTCACCACAACATCACTCATCTTCAATCGTTACCCTTTCTTCTCACACCAGGGGAGAGTTAATCGTATGGTCCCTTCGGCGTCTTTTGTAGACCAAATCCTTGGCTAATATTTTTCCAATGGGCTCCATTATCATCACTCCGAAAGGCTCCACTACTCGTTCCAACATACCAGTCACCATTGTCGGCAATCATCAAGCTTTGAATGGCCCGTCGAGTCAGGCCTTCATTCATTTCAACCCATTCTTGCTGATCATGTTTCCATCGAAAAATGCCCTTGCCGGTTGCCACCACCACATCTTTCTGAATAGGCACAATTCCTCGTATGGAATCATTAGGAAGATTTCGGCTGAGTGAGGACCACGTTGCCCCGCGATCCATACTTCGAAAAATACCCCCGTCTTGCGTGCCTAAAAAAATATGTTGAGCCTGATTTACCGCAATAACTCGAAGATACCGATGAGGCAAACGTTCTCGTGGGTCCACAAACACTGATTGCGAATCAATCCATTTGGAAGGGCCGACCTTTCCAAGTTGCACATGATGAAGTCCTTTTCCAGAGGTTGCCGCCAAGAGGCGCCCATCATCCATGATGGCCAACCCTGCAACTAAGACTTTATCTAAACCAATACCCGTTTTTTCCCATTGACGTTCAGATTCAACCCACCGATGGACACCTTCTCCAGTACCGGCATACACCTGCCCCTCATGAACAAGAAAAGATTTGATTTCCACGTCCTCTAAACCCTGACTTACCGACTCCCAGACTTCTCCCTGTAAGGAAAGACGATAGACACTACCCCGCATCGTTCCAGCATAGACATGGTGTTCCGGAACGACAGCAAGACTTAAAAGAAATGGGTCAGTAAGACCGCGGTTTAAGGGCACCCACGACTGCCCCTTATCTGTGCTTCGAAATAATCCCATACCAAACGAGCCGGCATATACCACGCCATCAGGCGTCACCGCGAGGGTCTGAATACTGGGAGCCGCACTCTGCCATGGCTCATCGGTATTCTTGGGATGTACCAAGGGCAAATTAGAAGAACGGGACTCAGATGCGTTGGGCGGTCGTATCTCACTAAGCCCTATTTGAGAACCTAGCAGCACCGAAAGACTGATAAACGCACAGTATCCCATCATTTTTGGTATCGACCAAAGCTTTATAGACCATGTACGAAATCTCAGCCTCATCACATGCCCTTCGGCTCTTCTGCTACCCTGGAATCCCCCTCTTTCTGATTTGCGCTATCGCCCTGACTTTCAGTAACAGGTTGCGGAGTACGGCCGAAAAACTTCGCGCCCCAAATACCGATTTCGTACAAAATGATTAAGGGAACCGCCATGAGCAACATGGTAAACAGCGTAGCATCAGGTGTGATAACCGCCGAAAGAATCAACGCGACCATTGCTGCATGCTTGCGATATTGTTCCAATATCGAGGCATGCACAAAGCCCACCCGTGCCAACAATGAAAGGACCAGGGGAATTTCAAAGGCAAAGCCAAACGCCAGCAAAAATTTGACGTTGAAATCAATATACATCCCCACTGCTAATTCCGGAGTAATGGCGCGATCCATCCCGAACGTAACAAAGAAATTAATGACAAGCGGCAAGATAACCAGATTACAAAACACAAACCCCAAGAGAAAAAACCCCAATCCCAGGAAAAAGAGCGGCACCGCCCATTTCTGCTCTTTTTGAAGAAGCGCTGGCTCAATAAATTTCCAGAACTGATAAAGAATCATAGGGACACTCAACACAATTGCAGCTAAGAAGGAAATTTTAATGGACGCAAAAAGGGCTTCTGCAGGAGCATAGAAAATTAAGTCGTCTTCAAACGGCCGCTTGAACCATTCGATCAATAGCCCCGAATAGGAAAAGGCCACGACAAAAAACACCATAATCGTGGCTCCCACCACCAACAATCGGCGCTTAATTTCTTTGATATGCCGCTGAAGCGGAGGCACGACCATATTCATGGCCATGGTTGGGGAAAAAGCTGCCATACGTGGGAAGAAATATAAATCCAGCGAATCAAAAAAACCGATTTAACCTGACGTTGTTGGTTGCGCTTCAAACGATACGCGATATTCTCGAACCAACGCTGCCATTCGATCTTTTTTCCCTAATTTCTCTTTTTGAATCTGTTTTTTGAGGAGTTCCTCTTGCGGAGTCAGTACATGATGCTTGAGCAATTGTTGCAATTCAGCGTCTAACCGGTGGTGAGATTCTTCCAATTCTCGATACACTTCGTTGGATGTCCGTAAATTCTGGGCAATCTGATCATCGGTCATCATAACGATACCCTCCTTTCACTTGTTTTCTTACGAAATAGTGTGAATGATGGTTGCCTGACTACCAAACAAACGTGCCTAGAGCTCGAACTTTGCCCCCTCCTTTTCTTGCACCTCTAGAGATTCTAAAGACATAAGAATAGCATCCTCATGAGGATTCGTATAGTAGGCAGTCCGTGTGGCATATGCCTTAAAGTTAAAGTACTCATAGAGATTTTTTGCGGCAGTGTTCCCCGCTCGGACTTCAAGCATTCCACGACAACATCCAGCCTCTTTGCCAAGACGAAGAATCTCCCCAATTAACTGTCTTGCTAAGCCTTGACGACGAAAATCCTGATGAACTGCTAAATTTAAAAGGGGCTGACACCTGACTTTGAATAAGTTAGGAGTCAGGCATGTACGTAAAGCATTGTAAGTTAACGCGTTATCAGCAATTACGGCTGATGGAATACTTCGTTGCAGGTACGCCAGCCCGAACAGCGGCTGAACTGGTGGGCGTGCACCGCAATTCCGCCATTCGGTTTTTTCACAAATTGCGGGAGAAGATTGCCTGCAAACAGGAAGAGCGTGCCGCGCCTTTTGCTGGCGAAATCGAACTGGATGAGAGTTATTTCGGCGGCGTTCGCAAAGGCAAACGTGGACGCGGTGCCGGGGGTAAAGTGCCTGTGTTTGGCATTTTAAAGCGCGGCGGGAATGTATATACGCAGGTTATCCTGCAGGCTAATGAAGCAACGCTTATGCCCATTATCCGGCAAAAAATCAGGCCTGATAGCATTGTCTATACGGATGGCTTTAAATCATACAACGTGCTGGATGTGTCAGAATTTAAACATTACCGCATCAATAAAACCAAAGCCTTTGCGGAAGGCAAAACCCATATCAACGGCATTGAGAATTTTTGGAACCAGGCCAAGCGCCATCTGCGCAAATATAACGGCATCCCCAAACATCATTTTAATCTGTTCTTGAAAGAATGCGAATGGCGCTTCAATATGGGACCAACAAAACACCTTCTTGAGGACCTCAAAAATATCCTCAAAGAAAAATATTAGGTGTCAGCCCCATTTAAAAACCGTACCTCTTCAAAGATTATCCACGCACAAATATAGGCAATTGCTTGCTGATATTGTTTGGGCTCAGGATGTGAAATCATCAGTATTCGACTAAACTGGTTTCCATCCAATTCGACTTCAAAACTTTTCCTAGACCATGGGACCGAAAAGCAGGACTGCTCCAATTCAACTAATGCATGAACATTGTCAAGCGTCGCACGTTGAATAATCAAGGGGGATGATCTTATTTCCTTCACAATATAAGCTTGCTTGTGACTAAATCTGTCATGTTCTTACGAGTAACAGACATGGCCTACCTTTTTCAAAATAGTTCTAGAGCGAAATGGTCGACTTCGGAATTTCGGCATACGAAGGTTGGACATACCGAGGCATACAGCCTTCGGGCAACCATTCCCCTTTTTCCAATAAGACCCGTCCAGCTAGAGCTATACCCTTAGCTGACGGCCAAAGAGCCTCTGAAGGTCCCGCAATGATAAAAGGGCTGTGGCGGGGTGAAAAACATTCCTGTTGCCGTATCCAAGCATCTCCCAACACAATTGTTGGCTCAGAAAGGCTCGCCAGCACCTCCGTAGTTTTTCCTATTTGATCATTGACTAAAGAGATCAGGGTACCCTGCTGCCATTGGAAACGCCCCCAATACACCATATCTGCTCGAATCGCTACTGTACTCAGGATCGGCAAATCCGAATCTGGCAGGTTCCAAGCCAAACCCTCCAAAGTTGAGACGCCTACTAAGGGAATACCTAAGGCAAGTCGAAATGCAGTCATAGTCGCCAATCCAACCCGCAACCCCGTAAAGGTTCCCGGACCGATGGAGATAGCGAGCCCTTGTACATCAAGAATACGCAAAGACGCTTGATTCAGTAATTGATGAAGACATGGAATAATTTGGGGAGTCAGAGAACGTGTAGAGTCACATTCTGCAGACCCAAGAAGCTCTTGATCACGAAAGATCGCCAAATTTTGATGCGAAGTTGCCGACTCAAGCGCGAGAACTATCATATTGGCAACAGCTTTCTTGGCGACGAATTAGCAAACATAAAAAATCTTGACGAACTGCTATGTGGCGTTCAACACAAACTCTTGGAAATTGAGTGTAATCGAGCCTCCGTTAGATCGATGATCTGTCGCCTTCACCACAAATGGCAAACGAACAGGATCCTGGTTCGTGGCAGAAGCAACATTCACCATTCGATAATCCTCACATTCTACTGACACCACAATATCATCATCCTGCCGCCAATATTCAATCAACGTCAATTCTAACGTTTGTGTATCAACCCAGGTCCGCACCAGAAAATCTTTATACCTCCCACCAGCCATAGTTCCATCAGCAGACAGATCAAGACGATAATGCGTCTCACCTTTCAACACACGAATATCCCCATGAGATAACCCTGCAATCTTACCAAGCACGGCATCTAACGCTCGAATGCTCAACTGAACGGTTTGATCCCATTGGGTATCTGACGAACCTCCTTCTACCTGACCCGTTATCACTTGATTCTCAGCAGGGAAATACAATTGATAGGCATTCCCTTCACGATGAAAATCCATCATAGGCACACCAAACTTCAAAAACCCTCGTAAATGCACTGTTTCAGGACTAGCATACGACATCATGCCATTAAACCGTTGAGAAAAGGGAATGCCTGAACCTGAAATTGAGGCCTGAAATAAACCGCGAAGCGTCCGAATCGTCGTTTCTTTCTGACGCAACGCGTCCAACACCTGTTGACTCTGGTCTTCAGGAATGAGGGTAAACTCACCTCGCTGTAACCCTGCACAACCTGTGAGTCCCAAACAAAATGCCACGCAGAAGAGATTGGGAAGGATACGATATGATTTAAGCTGCAAATTGCCCCAAGTCATCAATTAAGCCACCGGAGAAGAGACCACATCCCAAACTTCGCTAATTTCTTGAATACCCACAACATCGATTCCGTCAACTGGTTTCCAATGTTCTAAGTTTGGCGCAGGCACAACACAGCGAGTAAACCCCAGCTTCATGGCTTCCCGAATACGCAAGTCAGCATGTTGAACAGGCCGAACTTCTCCGCCTAACCCCACTTCACCCATGACTGCAAGCCGTGCATCTAACCCTGTATCCCGAAAACTGGATAACACGGCACAAATAATCCCAACATCCACAGTTGGCTCTTCAATGCGCAGTCCTCCGACAACATTGACATACACATCATGGCCCATGAAATGAAGCCCTAGACGCTTTTCCATGACAGCCAATAGCAAAGCCACACGATTGCCCTCAACCCCCTTGGCCATCCGCTTGGGCATGGGATAGGTAGTTTCAGCCACCAGAGCCTGTAATTCCACGAGTACGGGACGTGATCCTTCGACACTAGAAACCACCACTGAGCCAGCACGGGTCCCAATTCGTCCAGTTAAAAACATGGCGGATGGATTCGCGACCTCCGTTAGACCTTCATCCTTCATTTCAAAGACGCCAATTTCATTTGTCGGGCCAAACCGATTTTTCACTGCACGCAGAATGCGATAGCTTTGCCCCTTATCACCCTCCAAATACAGTACCGTATCCACAATATGCTCCAGCAACCGCGGACCCGCAATCACACCTTCTTTGGTGACATGCCCAATAATGAACACCGGCACATTCGTGCGCTTGGCATACCACATCAATTGACAGCCAATTTCCTGAACCTGGCTGACACTTCCAGGCGCAGAGTTCAGTTCACTCGTAAACACGGTTTGAATGGAATCCACCACAAGCACTCGAGGATTCACAGTTTCCGCCACACGAAAAATTTCTTCAAGCGCAGTGGCCGCAACCACATACAAATTCGGAGAATGAATTCCCAATCGATCCGCACGCATTTTTATTTGTTGTGGAGATTCTTCACCCGAAACATATAGCCCAAGCTCCCTTGTCTTTTCTAAGGAATTGAGGGTTTGTAACAAGAGAGTTGTCTTGCCAATACCAGGATCTCCTCCAATCAGTACAACTGACCCCGGGACAACCCCACCACCCAATACACGGTTAAGTTCTTCTATCCCAGACTGCAAGCGAAATTCTTCAGTCTGAACGATCGCGCCAATAGGTATCGCTTCAGGAGTCCCATCAGCCACGGTCCGTTGCTTCATCACCGCCATATCGCGCTGGACTTCTTCTCGCAAGGAGTTCCATTCAGCACATTCAGGACAGCGCCCACTCCAACGCAGGCCCTGATAGCCACATTCTTGACAAACAAACCGCGTTTTAGGTCGTGCCGCTTTCATTGGGAATTTCTGACCTTTGACTCCCATCTCAAATTACAAATACCGCCGGACTCGCGACCAATCATTCAATACGATCGCTCGACGAGGGAATTGCTCATCCTTGCCTGGCAAAGGTAAAATAATTGCAGTCAACCGATTTTCACCTAACACTTCAGCAAAGTGGACCGTCCGTCCAATTCCCCCACTCACATTTTCCCAACCTTCTTCTTTGAGACTCGCCAACAACTCAGGTAAAGCTGTGTCTGTGCTTTGAAGCACACGAATCATTCCAGGGGGAAACTCTTGTTTTCGTAACCAGGCTTGAATCACCTCAATCTGCCCTCTTCCCGTTGGATCGATATAAACTAAATTGTAATAAAACTTTGCCAATTTGCGTAATTCTGCCGGTGCCTCTACGGTAGGGGTTTCGAGAACCAAACCTGGATCTGGGTAAAACTCAGAAAGCTCAGGCGGCGGGCGATCAGATTCCAGCTCCCCATCAACTAGGACAGCCAAGTCAACAAGCAAAATAGGCCGTCGACGTTCCCAAGACAAAAGGACCCCAGCTCCCTCCACCATGCTGGCTTTTTCGGGAGTTGCCCACTTCGCTCGCAAGGATAAATTCCCGCGCATTTTAGGAGCAAACTCTAATCGTGCCCATCCTTCCGAATCCGTAGACACTTTCCCAAGCACCCGGCCTTGCAAAAAAAACTCTATCGGCTCTTCTGGCAGCCCTTGGCTTCCTGTCGCACGCTGTTCCATCAGTCGTGCTTGCAATTGCACGGCCTGACTAGGAAAGGTCAGAGCATCAGTCACAAACAATTCAATAGCTCGCTCTTCGGAATGCCCAACGGACAATTCCGCCGCCACGACCACGAGGATCAGAATCGCCCACATCCATTGAGATTTGCTGTTCACAGCCATAGCCAAACCATTTTCTTCATACTTTTCTAGAAAAGGCCTCTTCCACGCTTTGCGAATGAAAATGCATCAACTCCAGAAAAAATGGCTAACTGGATATAAAACAACCAGCCCATTGGCCAAAAAAATTTTGAGACAACCAACAGCGCTACACCACAGACCAAAAAAACATGCGCTCTTTTGACTTCTAAATAGAGATGCCCCATACCCGGCAAGATGGAAAGAAAGGCAGCGCCAATGGCATTCAGAGTTTTTTCACGCTCTTCCATAACACACCATTTCTGACTCGCAACATCGAGGGAAACGTGATTTGAGAATAGAATACCATGCCCTCAAAGAAACAGACTAGGGCAATAGATTAGGAAATAAAATGACCGAAAAAACAGAAGTGAGTGAGTGACTTACTCAAGTTTGCGCTTGCGTAGTTCTTCCTCAAAGGTTTTATGGTAGAGCACATCCCATTCCTGAGACCCTTCAGGAATGTTGCGGGAATAGGATTCCAAACGGCGATGCACCGCTTGATCAACTTCGGCTTCGACTTTCATATGTTCCGTAATGACAAGCTTGACTTCACGGAGCACTTTGGCCTGATCGCCCACCAACACCGCTTGCGGAGCATTTTTCAAGCTTCCCACAATCACATGGGATAAATGCATTTGTTTTTCATCACTGAGGGAGAGGGCCATTGAAGATCCTTAGAGCAAAGTCATAGATTTGAGAGACGCTGGAACGCTGGAACTCTACAACACGACCCCACGCTCTTTAATGAGTTTTTGTTTGACCATCGAAAACATTTTTTGATAATCAGCCCGACCTTCGGAAAACTCTCGATCAAATTGTTTAAGCATTTCACGAACATCAGCATTCAGACGATCTTCAACCTGCAGCTCCGTCGTAATGGCCGATTCCACCTGCCAAACGAGGACTTCAGATTTGCCATGCACCTCTAACAAGCGACGTGTTTGTAAACGCTCTACCACAGTGGCTGCCATATGATGAATGCGGGCAGGATTCAAGCGCATAATGACTCATCGGGCACTAATTCAACTTGCATGGTGGTGGCTCCTACCGCATGTTGTAAGACTTTCACATCCCCCTGAACTTTTCCAATAACATTTACACGATCAGCCGGAACAGGATCTTCTCCTAAGCTCATCGGGGTTCGTCCATAAAACACCGCCAGCATCTCGCCCATGCCCCAGAACGCAACATCTCCCACTTTGACCTGATTCTTCGCGGTTTCCCGATAGTCTTTGACACCAGGTACTTTGCAATAGAATTCTTCTCCCCATTGATTGACAGAGGCCGAAATAGGAAGGACATCCGCTATAGCCTGGGCTGTTCGGTTGGGTTTCAAGTCGGCCAAAAGCTGAATCCCGCCTATTGTGATTTTAATGGTATGTGAACGAAATTCCATAGATCCTCGATTTTTTATTATGCCTTCTCTCTGATCAAAATGAATGAGTTGCGAATGTAGCTTGTCCTCCCAGTGAAATCAAGGCTAGAATGAAAGGGCCTTCCTGATGCTGTCCTATGTTGCTATCTACATTCATTTTTCTTCAAGGAATCGGAGAATCCACCGAACGCCATCTCTGGGAAACTGGAATCGCCAATTGGGAATGTTTTCTCCAACAGGCGACCATCCCTGGAATTTCCCCTTCCCGCAAAGCCCTGTACAATACTAAACTGAAAGAAGCTCAGGCCCAATGGTATAGGAAAAATTCACGCTATTTTGCAAAACGACTAAAGGCCAGAGACCATTGGCGTCTCTATCCTCATTATCGAGCCAATACGGCCTTTTTAGATATTGAAACCAATGGACTACCCTCTCCACATGGAGAAATCACCGTGGTAGGTATTTATGGTCGAGGGCAGATGACAACGCTCATTCAAGGAGAAACGCTGTCTGAGTCTCGCTTACAGGTAGAATTGGCGTCGTACGATTTATTAGTCACGTTTTTTGGATCAGGCTTTGATTTGCCCTTTCTCAGAAACACTTATCCACAATTGCTTCTGAATCACCCTGACCTTGATTTATGCTTTGCAGCGAGAAGACTGGGGTTGAAGGGTGGGTTGAAATCAATCGAACAAGAACTTGGATGTTACCGCGCAACCTCTCTTGAAGGGTTAACCGGCTGGGATGCCGTTCGCCTTTGGGAAGAATGGCAGGACGGAAATCGTGGCTCCCGAGAGTTGTTAATGACCTACAATGAAGCGGACTGTAAAAACATGGAACCCTTAGCTGATCTTATTTGCGAACGGATGGTTTGGGAATATGGTCCACAAGAATCAGGGAAAAGGGCTTTTGCCTCATGAGCGCTCCAATTGCCAATACATGGATCGGCGTGGGACTCACCGACATTGGCCGGGTCCGAAAAATAAACCAAGATGCATTCTCTGTACACGACAACCTCCAACTCTGGGTCTTAGCTGATGGTATGGGAGGACATGCCGGAGGCGA
Source organism: Nitrospirales bacterium (assembly GCA_965223685.1). Lineage (GTDB taxonomy): Bacteria > Nitrospirota > Nitrospiria > Nitrospirales > UBA8639 > Nitrospira_E. The sequence goes on along the minus strand of CBDCXG010000003.1, from coordinate 1,329,526 downwards.
GGTTGCCAGCCAAATTGCCGTGGAGACTATCCCGGAATTTTTTACATCACAACAGGATAGAAATTCATTGAATTGTATACCCGCTGAAAGGCTAGAAACTCTCTTAGTGCAGGCAATTGAGACAGCCAACCAACGGATTCTCGCTCAGGCCAGCCAAAATCTTGAGATCAAAGGCATGGGGACGACGGTGGTTGCAGTCGCGATATCACAAACAGCTGATCACGGCCAAGCCATGATTGCCCATGCTGGAGATAGCCGAGCCTATGTGTTGAGAAATAACAAGTTAACTCTTTTGACCAAAGATCATACGCTTATGGAAGAGCGCCTAAAATTAAACCTCATTACTCCGGAACAAGTTCGTACACACCCCCTTCGCCATGTCTTAACCAAAGCGCTCGGGATTGAACCTAAAGCGCAGCCCACCGTACAAACCTTTTCGCTTGAACCCACAGACCTTCTGCTCCTATGCTCTGATGGTCTCACAAAAATGCTCACTGACCAAGAAATTCAAGCGCTCCTGCTCAAAGACCTCTCAAGCCTAGACCAGATCTGCCACAGAATGATAGAGACGGCTAATCGATTGGGGGGGGAGGATAATACAACAGTCGTCGTGATTGGGAAGACTTAGATACAACCTCAGTAGATTGGCTATCTGCTATTGAGTCGCCCTTCGAAAAACGGCAGACCAACCAAAATATCCCATTGCATCTTTCATATTAGAAAACCAACGATGGGCTAACCCCATTGCAGGGTCAGTTACATACTGCATGGTCAAGACAATCCGTTCTTCCCCTTCAGCAAGTGGAGTCACAGCATGATGCAATTTATCGCCGTTAAAAAAAATAAAGGTCCCTGGCTCAGTGGCTAACGAGAGCTCTTGTACCGGTTTGTCTTTATCTTTGGTATGAAGACGACAGGCTAATCGGCTAGTTGATTGATCTCGCAAGCCAATCAGCACCGTATAACGAGCCCCCTTGTAATAAGAGGTATCGTAATGATACCCAATATGGTCACCAGGTTCAGTATAAAAATAGAGCGCGCAGGCATGTGGATCATTACTAGGGCAGAGAAGTAAAGGCACTCCAGTAATTCGACTGAGCATATTAATCCAGACTTGACTCTGATACAAGGCTAGGATCCTAGGCGCGGCTTTTTGGAGCATGTAATAACTCACACTCCCACCCTTTTTATGCTTGGGTATAAAATTACGATGTATTTTCGAACGAAGGCCATCAATTTCCTCCATAAAACCCCTAATCACGAACTTTCCCATCAACCGCTCTAAGGCAAGAAATTCCCCTTGCTCCCAATATTCTTGCGACCAATTATCTACTGAAACATCTGAAACAAGGTCTGAAATCTGCCGATCGACGCTCAGCATGACCATCGACATTAAAAGCTCCCTAACGATTTCTCAAGTTTCCTCCCCTTTGTAAGGAAAGGACTAAGAGGGGATAGAGCCACCAATAAGTATACACAGCTCCAATTGAACACTCGTGTTCTTCAATATTTCTCGCTTCCACTCATTTCCATGGCAATCGGCACTCTATCATGTGAATCAAAAAACCGTATCGCTTTACGAAAGACCCTAGGTCACTTGACCCCTCATGATCTAGACTTTTATCGTCATTTGATGATCAATAGCCGTCTCACCCTAAACTAAAGGATATGAAACAGCCATGAATCTTCTCCCCTATCGCGACTTGATTCTCGGAACCGATTATTGGATTCACGATAACGTACTCCCTAATGCACTAGAGATTGCTCAACGATGCATGAGCTTTAGCACGTGGATCTTAGGTTCGCCTTGGCGTCCTGAGCCCTGGCCTGGCATGCGGGCACCTGGAGCCTTAACCCCAAATGAAGTTCAAATAATTGAAGCCTGCGTCAAACAACATCTGAACATCCCTAATCTTACCCCGCAATCCGATTCGGAAGCAGGTCTCTCAGGACATAACCATATTCAAATCTGTGGCGGAGCAGAAGGCGTTGCTCGGCCACATGTCGATTCGGCCAAAATCTGTGACTATGCAGCCGTTCTATATCTCCATCCCAATCCTCCCACCACTCACTGTGGAACGTCCTTTTATCGTTTACACCTTCCTGGAGAATCGCCGGATGGCAATTACTGTCCGAAAGAACATGAAAGTCTTAGCGAAGTACCTGGGATCTCACAGGAAATGGACCCCACCATGTTTGATGAAATTCTCGAAGCTCCCTATGTGTTTAATCGCCTGGTGACCTACAAGTCAGACCTTATCCATTCAGCCACAGGATATTTCGGCTGGGATCATGCCCTGGCCTCAAAACGTATGACCGTTGTCTTCTTCTGGAAGACCAAGCAAGTAGATGGGCTCTAACCTTTATTTTTTTTTAATGCTACATAAAGAAGCGAATAGATAGAAAGTACGCTCTCAACTGATGGACAGAAAACTAAAAGGTGGAACCTCTTGAAATTCGACTCTACCCTCTATGCAAAGGATTGAAACAAGCATTTTGCTTTAGGAAACAGTCTGTTCATCTGAGGGACCCAGTGCACCTCGAAGCTCAGCAGCAACCCGTTGATAAATATCTTTTCTGGGGCCAAAGGCCACAATCTCCACCTTAGAGCCCTTAATCTGGAAAATAATCCGAGATCGTGCGACACGAAAACTTCGCAACCCAGCTAAATCGTCTTTCAAGGCTTTTGCCTGATACGGGTTTTCCGCCAAAGAATGTAAGGCAGCATTCACTTTTCGCTTAAAAGATGGGGGCAAATGGATAAGAAGATCTCTAACGTCCTCGGCAATATCCAGGCCATATCGTTTCATTTCTTTTTTTTCTGGGGATCTTTTTTTTGGGGATAAAGTGGCTCTCCAAAAACCTCCTGAAAAGAAAAGGCGTGACCTTTCTTAAGCTGATCGAGCCCCTGTTTAATTTCCTGCATCAGGGCTGGATTACGTTGAATAGCATGTGTTTCTTGCCAGCTGTCAAATTCTTCTGCACTCATGAGCACGGCAGCAGGCCGGCCATTACGAGTAATAACGAGTTCTTCCTCAGTTTGTTCCACAGTGGCAACTAATTCACTTAACCGGGCTTTGGCTTCAGAAAGCGTTAACGTTTTCGGCATCAAATACCTCCTTATTATATTGACCAGAATTCAGACTAATATATTCCTTGAACCCTGTCAACGTGCAACAGTGTCAAACCTTCAATGGCTGCAACGAACAAAAGCATTCGTTACGACCACAGCAAGACCATGATATATTGGACATTTCGTTAAAACGAAAAGAACAAAATGGTAAGTCGAATATCGGAAAACCATAAAAGGTTCCTGACACCTTTTACTGACACCTTTTACAGAATTTATTCGACTGGTGAAGGCCCCTCTTCGAGGTAGGAGCCTTTCACCCAACCGACATGCTCATGAAAGCGCACACGGCACCAGCGTAAGGAGATCGCCAGGTCGCGTTCGTATTCGGTAAAACGCTCCCAGTCCGTGATCGGAAATTCAGGGCTGCATCCTAGATTTTCGAGATGCTTAAAGTCAGAAGGAATTTGGGCCACTACCGAAAATCCAACAGAGGGCCCTTTGCGTAAATTGAGGTGGTCATTGGGCGACACCCCTTGCACGGCCCAATAATCAGGCCCATCCGCCTCGCCGCTGACAAGATTCGACCATCCCCCGAGTAGCACCACACCGAACAGCACGGATACAAAAACAGCCGACCTCTCATTCATGTGGAACAATTCTCCTACTAATGCGTGGATTCATGAGGGTTCACATCACAAACAAGTACGTTTGACGTACCTGGTATTATATGCCATGATCATCAATAAATGATACAGGGGTTCAAGGACAAAAACACTCGACTGTTTGCCGAAGGCGAACGAGTCAAACAATTTCAATTCTTCAAAAAACAAGCTGAAAAGCGTTTGAGAATACTTGAAGCCGCACAAGACGTACATGATCTGATGAGATTAGCCAGCAACCACTTCGAGGCTCTTTCAGGAAAGAGAAAAGGGCAGTACAGCATTCGCATCAATGAACAGTGGCGCCTCTGTTTTACCTGGACCCCGAATGCCAAAGGCCCTGAGAATGTGGAAATTGTCGACTATCACTAGGAGTGTTGAATATGAAAACAAGAAGACCAATCCATCCCGGTGAAATCCTTGACGATGAATTACAGGAACTGAGCCTGTCTGCAGCAGAACTTGCCCGCATGTTGGATGTTCCCCCAAACCGCATTACCCAAATCCTTGCGGGGAAACGCGCTATTTCGGCTGACACGGCTCTACGTCTTGCACAGTATTTCAGAACGACGGCAGAATTCTGGATGAATTTACAGAAAATGTATGAACTGGATCTGGCTCGAAAAACAAAAAACTCATCAATTGCCCGCCTTCCCCGCAGGCCTGTTAAACGATCGCCACAAATTCCGACACACGCCTAAGGCTTACTCAACGCCCGTCTATCCCGCACATCAACAAATATATGCTGAGTCAGGTGAGACAACTAATCATTGTTCCAATTTCCCAGAAACCCATTGGCATTGCCGCAACAATATTGGATCACGACCCAAGAAAAATAAGGTCAAACAAAGCCAAAACATCTATAACAGCCTTAATATTAATAGGCATTGGGATGAATGAAGGCCAATTGCGAAAGATGCGGCAATGCCCGTTTCCCAGGACAGGCGGTGCTCTTGAAATCTTGGTGCACATAGACAGCGCGATCTGCCGGTCGAATTGAACCTAGATTCTTCATCGCGGGAAACCTCCCATAATCAGGATGACTGGGTGCATAGCGCAGCCACCCTAAAAACCCGGAGAGTAAATGCATGCGTTTCGCTACCTCCATGCCAGGCACATTGTCTTCGTGAAAATTCCCTGCTAATGCAATACCAATACTAGCCGTATTATGCCCTTTGGTATGGGCACCCGAGCGATCTTCACCACGACCTTCACAAATAACCATCCCGTTTTTCTTTGCCATCAAAAAGACCACAAAATTATAAGGGACATCATTTCCTAAATCTGGCCGAATCGTCTGCAAGCGGCGCATATTTTTATACACTTCAGGCAAGGTTTCCCAGATCACAAGGGAAGCATCATTGGCATCCGGCACCACCGTATGATGAAGAATGACATGCGTCCGCCTACTTCTTGCCACTTTATGCCCTTGACGGGGAAACGCATTTTGGGCCTTCCACCCCTTCCGATCCACAAACGTCAAACCGGGAAGAATCTCAAATTTCGCCATAACCGGCATAGCTCCCTACTCTAACAAAACAAATTGTATCACTTTGTCAACAGTCACGTAATTTTGACTCACAGGATCAATAGAAGCATATGGGTACCTCTAAAAACTAGGAATTTTTGTGAGGGCAAGGAAGCCGCGCGCAGAAAACCGCAGTGTATGGGCGAATACATGAGTGCGCACGGTGCGAAGAGCACCACGTTTGTGCGCGCCGAAGGCTGTGAGAACGAGGGTGACGCCGCAATCATGGAAAAAGACGGTTTTTAGAGGTGCCCATATGTCATCAATCAATGAGACCACTTTGCTCCCATCATCATTGGCTTTCTATGACCTTCAATTGACACCTCAGGAAGGACTGCATAGAATAAAAACATGTTATCAACCGACACGATTCTTTCACCAGAAGCCTTATCCCATCTTTGGGCCGAACTGGCACAAGACGACCAACTGCCCGATTGGTATGAGCTCACGGAACATGGAGAAGTCATCATGAGCCCCAAGCCCAGCAATCGGCACCAACGCCTCTGCGCAGAAATTGCATTTCAACTGCGCTCACAGCTAGGAGGGGAAGCCGTCGTCGAAGCTGCCGTCCTCACCACGACAGCAGGCATTCGCATTCCCGATGTCATATGGATGCCGAACGATAAATGGCAAGCAATCACAGGCGATAACGATCTCCTTCAAACTCCTGACTTGGTCGTCGAAGTGCTTTCTCCGGGGAATCGACGGACGGAAATCAATCATAAAATTCAGGCCTATCTTTCATCTGGCATTCAAGAAGTGATCATCGTAGGACTCGACGGCGCCATCACCTATTACCACACAAATGGCATCCAAACCACGTCGACTTTTGAAGTCACTCTTGCCTTGCCTGCCCACTTATTTTCCTAACCCCTTCCATCACTATTCTACCCACCTTCCTGATTCGTTGGATAAACAAACATGTCTGATTGCAACGGGTATATCAAGGGATCAGCCAGGGCCAGTCACCCACTACTGCAAGAATTCCTTTAAAATTTCGGAGACTTCTGGCGTACGCAAATAGCCATAACTTTTATGGTTATTAGCCTTACCCGCAGGGTTTTGGTATTCATTATGGACCAAAACATCCTGGACCTTTACGCCGGCCTCATTCGGTCCATATTCATCAGCGAGGTTAATATCCAAGGCGACCTTATCACCAGGATCAGCAAGATTGATCCAACGCTGAACATTCTCAGGTGTGCGACGTTCACCAAATTCTTCCGTAACCTTGAGACCAACAATGGGTAAGCCTAACGGAGAACCAATGGTCAAGAACGCTTTCACAGGCTTTTTCAGAGAAACTTCCAACAAACGCAAGACATCATAGGCCACAATGGACCCCATAGAATGGGCAATGAGAATAATATTTTTATCTGAATATTTAAGTAAGAGCTGTAATAGTTGCTCGCGAATGGCATTGCGAATATTCTTTTTCTGATAATAGTCAGCTAGATCTTTAAAAGAGATACCAATCACTTGCTCAAGACTTGCTCCAAACCCAGATATTTCTTTTTCTTTATCAGCCACCCAGCCAAAGACTTTATTTGCTACAGCCCGCAACTTACTCGCTTCTTCCGGGTCAAAACGAGACAATGGGCCCGTGCCTGGCGCAGCCACATAGGGCTCATCAAGCACATCCAAAGCAATGGGCTGGGCATTACGAACATTAGCCCAATAGGCCAATTCAAAAGGAAAGGAGGAAGTCCAATTTTGATTTCGTTGAAGCCCTTCTTGAATAGCTTGAGCCCACCATTCCTGAAGTTGATCAGCCGGGGGTTTATTCAAAAGACCATGAATACCAATAATAATCGTATCAGGGGATGTAGAAGCGTCATCTACAGGAGAGGTCGGTTCTTGTGCCCCAGCGTGACCACCGAATAGACACAAAATGCCCGCAAGAATCAGAGCCCAAGAATGTTGACAATTTGATTGATTTCTCATCTTCCCTCCTGGATTATATAGAATAAATAAAGCTGCTCACTCATTTATCTTCTTGCCCAAATTAGTCGGTAAAGTGAAACGAGAACAAAGGATAAATCTTGATATTTCTTTTTCTCCTCCACATAACACTACGCAGGCCATTCAGGAGTCTGCCCGCGATACGTAATCACCAACAGAATATCGTCGAATTCCTCATTCTGGAATCGTGCACGAAGACCGCCATTATTAGGTAGCGCTAATTCCCATTGACCAACCGGGCTCTTGCCGATCATCGCCAACCAGCTTGCGCCATGGGACTTGCGTGTTGAAATGAGCCCGTCCACCGTCACAGATCCTCCGCCAATCGCACCCGCACTCCCAGCTTCCTGAAACATAAAATGGGTAATGGGAATTTCTTTCACCACGCCATCTTTTCGCGCAAAGTAGAGCAACACATGTTCAACACTCAACGCATCAAGATTCGGTGGGAAATCTTCGGGACGTGTGGTAAATCGCACGGTCATGGGGGTAGCTGTTCGATCAGGATTATGTAGATCGTACCATTGATCCGCAAATTGGTGCCGGAAACTAAAGGGCCGATCAGCACTGATCGTTCGATCCAACTCATGAATCACTTGTTGTCGATAGGCATAGCTATCCAGGGCTGTATATTCAATCGTCACCTGCACATCAGCAATAGTTCCAAAATCAAAGTGATTCGAAGCTTTCGGCAACCGCAACTCCCAAGAGGTAGCCACACCCGATCCCTCAAACGGCAATAACAGCTCTGGAGACTGCGGCAGCAACTCAAATAACCCGCTCGCATCACGAGGCGAAGACAGTGCCACCGATTCAGGCGCCCTTCGGATAGGCACCGTTTGAAAGAGATCGCCTCCAATCACCACACGAGACAATCCCTGAATTGTCAGTGTGGCATGTATACCGTCAGTGACCGGCACCAGCGCAACTATCGAAGTCCGCACACGTTTGATCAGACGTAGATAATGACCAGGAAAATCCTGGTCAAACAGTGCCATAGGGGTAGCAAAGAGTAGCACCCCGGTTTCGCGAAATCGTTGAAATTCAGCGGGAGCCAACTGTGCGAGCGAGAGCGTCTTGGTAAGTTGCAATTTACGTTCATTCGTCTCAAAGGCATATTGATCGAGCTGAACAATATCTTGCAGCAATCGAGCCGACCCGGTTAAGCCGCGGCGATCAGGGCTATTGCCTTCACCAAGGCTAGCTAATCCATCATCAGGGTCCGCCCAATAGTCGGCTTGAATGATCGCAGGTGGCACTTCCTGCCGTTCAAACGCCAATTGCGATTCAGCCGTTTTCGCCATACTCGTAGCCTGCTGTAAAAAGAACCCATAGACATCTTCCAACACATTTGCCATCCAATCATATAACTCAACATTCGTGAACTTATTGCTCAAGTACTCCACCACGTCTTTGGCATGGTCCATCTGTAGCTCAGCAATCTTGCGCTCTTGCCCAACCACGCGTAGATGGTCTTCAGCCAACTTGACCTGTTGAGATCCAATACGGATATCTTGTTGGCCAAGCGCCGCTTGAAATTCCCAGTCTTGTTTTCGTCGTTCGTAACTGGCAAAAGTCTGTAGAACTGACGCTGTTGTTGAGAGAGCGGCAGCTGTAGAGCTAAGAACGCCTGCGGCACTTCCGTTTGGAAATGAATGGGCAACAGCCGCACCAGCGTGAGAAACGGCCGCACCTATCATAAGGCCCAAAGCAATCTGTTCTCCAAATAGTTCACCTTCTGCCAGTAACCCCTGCCAGTGAGCAAATTGGATTTGGGCACGCTCTCGCTGAAGCTTAGAAAGCACAATGCCATCTTTGGCTTCCTGGCTTCGTAAATCTTGCAGCCGAAGACCAGCTCGCGACATGTTGACTTGTTGCTTGGCCGTCAAATGCGAATAAGCCTCGGCATCGCGATGTTGTATCGCAGAAAGCATGGCCGCTTCTATCTGATTAGCAAATTGGACCAGCTGCTTAGCCCGCTCAAGCAGCACGGGATACCGATAGGGCGTGGGTTGAAAATTTCCGGTGCCAGGCAACACTAAATTACCACCCACACCAATTTGGGGAAGCCCTGTAGTCGCATCGGTGGCAGCAGCATAAGGATCAATCTGACGCTCCATCCCCGCAATGTTACGACACGAACGAATTTTATACAGATTCAGTTCTGCATGAAGCCGTAAGGCATCCAACACAGGATTGGTCGGCACACAAAAGTAATGAGGAACGCGTGGCGCAACAGCCACAGGTTCAGGCGAAGGAGCGTCTGGATTCGGATAATCAACAGGTTCCTCGGTCATGTTTTGAATAGTTTCGGGATCAAGACGACCGGGCCTGCGTCCAGAAATAGACTCACCAACAACCCAATCATGCCTCTGTTCCTGTTTGGCTTCCGAATCAAAGGAACCCGTTCGGCGAGCAGGCCGTACTATGCGACCGTTAGTAACGGTCTCCTCAACTTTCTTTAATTTATTCTTTATCGTACCCCGACCATTGAGAATCACACGGATCAGTGGCTCAACGCTCCCCACACGACCTCTATCCGTGAGCTTTCGTAACTTCTCTACAATTGCATCTTGTGCCTCTTCAATCTCTTCATCGCTTGAATCATCAGCAAGAATAGCGAGATTTAACTCAATCACAATACGAGCAACGACATCCTCGCAAGAATCCTGTTGTCGCAATTCCTTTAATGCTAAAAGGTCTAACGCCCGTTGATACAATTCACACGCCTTGGCCACAGATTCATTCGTGTCAAGGGTAAACTCCGAGTCGGCATAGGCCAACAAACACCGAACCATGCTTAGCAGCATGAATCGGGTATAAGCACCGGGACGACCAGGCAGATTAGATTGGCCAAGACGGTTACGAGCAATCGTGTGCACATCAAAGGGGTCATAGTCAGAAAACCTCCAGACGCGATAGAGTTCTAACCCTTCCTCATCAATCGATAAATGGGGAAACACTTTACGATCATCTAACTCATGAGATGGAACTCCGTCATCATACACACTTAAGAAGAGATCCAACGCACCCACATAATGGCCATTTCGTTGCAGTTGCCAAGCCAAATGCAGAGGAACAAAGTAATAGGCTTCCCATAAATACTCCTTAACGGTGTCCAGAAGATCCCAAGAAGCACCTTGGCTATAGTCAAAGGCCCGTATCAATTCCTGCTTTCGGTCTTCTTGTCTTGACTGAGATAATTTAATGGGAATTTCAGTTAAAACATCAGGTTTGGGAGTAACTCGCTCTAGAGGGAAGCTGTCAGGGGGACGCACAAGAAGCCCCTTTGTCTCGTCTAGAGAGATTTGAGTGCGCCATATACCAGAATCAGTACTTCCCCCTTGCCATGCAATATTAGGCAATCGACCATCATAGTGGAACGTAGCATCTCCTGGAAGGAAAGAATCCGCGGATAACCTATTAACGTTCTTGATAATAGTATTGCCTTTCGGTTCGAAATTTTCGTCACGACTTGGATAAGCAATAGGCCCTAAATTTAAGTTATACAACCATTCTAGAATGTAAGAGGTATCTTGAGTTGGATGGAACAATTGCCTAAGTAATTGAATTCCACTTTTCCATTGCCTTGCCTCAGTCGAATCACTATCTACAAAGTTTTTCATTGTTTCTACGAACCAAGCTGAGTCTGTATCATTATCATTGTTGATTGATTGAGTCCCCAATCTCGTTATCATACTTTGACCATTTATAGGATCGGACAATTGCTCGAAACTTACACCAACTCTGTCATAGAACCATTTATCAAAATAACTTCCACGCTTGTATTCTGGGGAGTAATATTCTCTCGATACATCTGGTATGTTCGCTGGAAGAAACGGCTTAGGACTTCTAACACGTTCAGCTTGGATTTCAACCTGCATCAGCCCTTCTCCACTCTGAAATAATACATATAGGAGTTTCGAAGAATAAGGTTGAAACACACCTAAAAATAGGAGCCTTGAAATTTTATACCAGGTACCATCTATGTTTTCCCGAGCCCCAAAATACCGGCAATAGGAATACCCAATATCATCTTTAGCAAAGAGGTATGCCCCGTTTTCCACTTCAACAAACGCAAGCAAATCAGCAAGCAAGAAACCAAAATTTGAACGACCATGCCCCTTTAACCAAGGCCACTCGTTTATGGATCCTGAATCCTTTCCAGGTTGACCAATTGGGATAAGCTCATCATCATTTTCATTCCACTCATTACCCTGCTGATTCATCGTACGGATATAGATGGCACCAGAGGCTGTGACGCGGATAGCCAGTTGCGGTGGGGTAGTGCCCACGGTTGTCTGTTTCACCTTGGCGGTAAATTCCTTGACCTCCTCAGGGAGAGCTAAAGCCAATTCCTCGACTGACTGATCCCACCGGCCCGTGTTAAGATTAAACCGGTCATACATCAGCTTCTGCTCTTGTTGATCTTGAACTTTCACGAAAATGTAGAGATAACGATGCTGGACAGAAATTTTGTACGGAACGGCTCCAATGATCTCTACGACTTGGTACTCTTCAAATTGAGGGAGTGCTTCCCAAAAAGGCCTCTCTGATCGATGAATGCTCCAAAACACTCGCCTAGATTCGGTACTCTGGGCAAACATATGCATGACATAAGGCTTCTTGGTCTGACGAATCCCGTCAACAACCAGACAATCGCTCTCTGGATGAGTAAGACGAGTAGCGGCAGTGCAGGTGGCAATAATTTCTAAATTCGCGACATCAGTGAGATACTCAGAATAACGTTTGGCTGCTTGACAGGCCTGCGCAGGCGAAAACCGTCGATTAGTACGCGTCTCTTTCACAAGCGCACGAAAAGCCGGAGTCTGTTCTTTTTTGAAACTGGGCAAGAGCAGATTCTCCGGGTAGATATAGACAAACATGACCGCGCGCCATGTGGCATAGGTACCCATCCATTGCCAGGTTTTCTCGAATGTCTCAGCATTCTTCAGCTTGAGATCAGAGTAGACCTCCCGATCCAGCTCTCCCGTGCGCAATCCCCAGAGAAAGGTCTGCAACGTTTCAATGGCTAGACCCAACCGTGTGGTCACGCGGCAACCGCTGTCTTGCATGTCTAAGAGTAAGCGGTTACTCATCGTCTCGGCTTTAACTTTTAGAGGAACCGAAGAAGCATCAGCGACCTCAATGAGGGCATCACGCAATGAAGGCAAGGTCGCCTCCTCCACGACACCAACAGCCTCTTTCATGCTCTGGGCGATGGCTTCTTGCTGCGCCTGCCTGGCTGCCAAGGTTTCTTTCCATTCGCGAAGAGCTGAGTCATTCGTCCGCCACGTCTCCTTAGGTTCTGGTTCGGGAGGAGGGAAGATAAAAGGTTCACGTTCAGGCAATGTGAAAAAATAGGGGCTGAGCGTAATACCTCGAGCTTGCTCTTCTCGCCGCCATTGTCCGTATTGCCGTACTTTTCCGATCTGTATCAGAATATGAACAATCGCGTCCCATTCCGAATCCAAGATTGTCGCGGTCGCCGACTCATTTAAGAGATGAACAATGGGATAGAGAAAATTAAAGGCTGCACGTGGGAGGCTCAGTTGATGTAAATGACCAGTAATGGATTCGCCAGCCTCTTCCGCCGCTTTCAATTGTAGGAGAACGGCCATCGGTTGATCGATCTCTAGCACTTCCTCGAGAGTTTTGGTTAGCCACGTATGTTTATTACGTGCGGCCTTTCGCGCCCGTTGAAACTCACGATACTGTTGGCGTAATTCACGTGAACGCGTTCCCCATAACGTCGTCGTCGCATTATGGGTCGCGACACGACGCTCAAGTAGGTCAGGGTCAATAATGGAAACCTGCGTGTGGTGTTCCAATGACTGGCGCCACTGTTGCCGCTGCTCAGCAGTCGCACGCCATTTCGGCAAGCGGGCTTTTAAGGCCTGCCAATAGGCAATAGCATTCCTTCCAATCCGTTCCTCTTCTTTCCATTCAGGATAGCGCACACGGCGTTTGTGCGCGGTCGTCAACATATCTAACAATTCACCCCACTCCGCTTCACGCAAGGGCGTGCTGACTGATTCCACTCTCTTTTTCAGTTTAAGGAGTTGCGCAAAGGTTTCAATATCCAAAAATAATTGGTTAGCCAAACGCGTCTTAGCCGCCTGAACCGTATCAGGGTCTAAGCTCGACAAGTCTTGCTCTAATGTCGCTAAGAATGTCTCAAGGTCTGAGATCGTGCCAAACGCCTCAGTCATCATGGCCGCGATGGCTTCCGCCGGCGAGGACTGAGATTCCAGCACATCACGCAAGACCTGTTTCTGTGCTTGTAAAGCTTGTTGCCGGATCTGCCATTGCGTTCGTGCTGCATACCCCGCAGGATGCTCAAGCACATCTTTTTGGCTAAGAATTTCTGGATCGATAAATGGGCGAAGGTCATCTCCGCCAAGATGAGGACCCCATTCACCAACCATAGGCTCGCGCAACGCGCGCCAAAAAGACTGCGCATCAAGCACCACCTTCCCGTCCGTCTCTTCCTCTATCCAAACGGTCATTTGACGATTTTTCTTGGCCTGCACCAAGATATTGTAGACTTCGTTCCAATCGTCAGATGTCAAAGGCTCAAGACGGGGATCTTGTGATGCACGACGGTCCTGTTGCCACAACTCCATGAGTCGAGTAAATGCATCAACGGTCACCTGGAGGTCCAAAAACATACGGTCGATTGCGTCTGTGCGAATGGCAACATCAGGATCTACGATGAGTCGGGCCAGATCTTCAAATTGATCCTTGGCTGTCTCTGATTTCCAGGTAGGATTTGGAGCTTCATACATCTGGTCCAACAATGTATCCATATCAGCGACAAGGCGCAGTTTAATGAGATGATCATCGACCCACTTACGGCGTTCCTGCCATAACTTGAAGGCCGCATTGTCGTCTTCAGTATGCCGGAAGTCATCCGGCCCAATCACATCGGGATCAATGATCGGGAACCGTTGTTGCTCAAACACATCGTCCGGCCAATCTTGGGCCTGCCATGCACGAGACAAGAATTCCAGTCGCCAACTTTCCACGAGGGAAATGGCTCTCAGGCTAATCGTATTCGTATTGGCCCAATTCGTAAGTGAGACCGTGCCCATCAGTCCGCTCAGGTTCATGGGTTCGAGGGAAATGTCTTCCTGGCCTTCCGTAAAATCCCCCTGCGCCACAAGTCCTGTTCGGTCTGCGTTTTTGAAGATCGCCACTCGCCTCTGTGCATTGGCCCGACCTTCAATCGAAAGATACATCAACCCTTCTTCGTCAGTATTCCGTTTCCATGCAATCCCATGGAGTTCTATGCGTTGAATCTGCTGACGAGCATCTTCCACAACCAATACATTGGAAAGTTCTTGACGTGTCGATCTCGTATCAACAAAGCCAAAAAGGCGCTCTAACTGTTGTTCAGGAATGGCGGTGGAGCTCTGTGGCGTTTGGATTTCTGGATCGAGATAGAGCCGGGCGAGGGGATCATCTGATGTGGCAGCACTATCCTCAGCAACCCAGAGACCCAAGCGATGAGCTAACCGCTTTCGCTCTTCAGAAGGCAGGGTGGCGGAGGCACGGATTTCTTGAAGCGAGGTACCTAGTTGTGCCAGTAACCCACTATACACCGCTAATCGATAGTCATAATGTTTGCGAGCCAAGTGAAGAGCGGCATTCCTCGCGATGGACTGATCAGCTATGGCCCTCTGTAGAGCCTCGACGCACACCCGCACTTGCCGAACGGGCTGTTCTCCAAAGGCACAATTGTCCAGGAATAAATTGAAGGCTTGACGAGATCGATTGGTCAAATAGCCAATATCAATTGAATTTCTGGGAATACGCCGTGGGTCCCCGTTGCTCACCTGCTCTAACGTAAATCGGAGAAGGTCCGTGAAATATGCGCGAGGACTGACAGCCGTATTGCATTCTTGGCATTCGCATTCTTGCGGAATGACTTCACGGATAATATCCGGCAATTCCCGCTCCCCCAAAATTGGGTCTTTCGCGGCTTCAAGGATAATCTCATCAAATGATTGCGTGACCAGGCGCTGATACGTTTCCGCTTTGAAGTACAGATGTTGAAGGTGAGAAGACGTGAGTTCTCCATTAGTTTCAGCCATCTCGCCAATAAAATGGTCTCGTGGGGTATTGGCAATTTTCGCGGCACTGTCATAGCCCTTTTGAATAAGCTTGGCATTGGCGACATTCGAAGGGGAAATCGCATTCAGCCGAGTGTGAGCCATCAATAGATTCATTGAACTGGTATCAAGTCCAGACGGCAAATTTTCCAGATTATAAAGTCCACCAGCCTTCCGAATATCTTGCAAAGACCCAAGATCTTGTCGCACGAGCCTATTGATCACCTGCGTCGAAAGTGGCAAGGCCACATCCGTTTTCAGGTCTTTCAGTGGATGGACCAGAGGGCCAGGCAGGAGTGCCGCAGGAATCTCAACAGCAATCGCATCAATTTGATCCTGTGGAATCGCAAGATCCATGGTATGAAGCTCGGCCTGTTCATGGCTCAACACAGTCATCTTGAGTTCCCCGCGCGAGCGGGCGTCTGGAGCCACCAAGGAGGTAAAGGTGAAATACCCCTGATCATCCGTTACCCCAAACCCAAGATTCCGTTCGGTGTCACCTAACGCATGAAGGGCCGCGATCGAATATCCAGACACCCCCGTCTGCGACCCCTTTTTAAGCAATCGACCCTTCACAGTGACGGGAACAAGCAATCCTCGATCAATGCGAAGAGTTTCGACCTGCTGCATAATGGCATTAACGGCATGATCCTCTAACGCAGGAATGAGCTCATCGCCTGTACTCGCATCCACCAGGTTTCCACGCAAATGTTTATCAGACTGGGTCAATACTGACTCAATGCCTTTACGCAAATCGACACCTGGCCCGAGCATCCGTTGCCAAGCATACAAGGCCGCAATCGGCAAGGTGGTGTCACGGCTAGACGCCGCGGCCAACTGCAACAATTGAAGGCGTGGCAGGTCGACTCCACTTTGTATGGCCACGGCTTTGAGGTCATTTTCAGAACGGCTGGGAAGTTCCTTTATCGTTGAATATGGGGTAAGGGCTTGCACATACTGTTCATATTCCGTAAGCGTCACTTGAGGAGGTTGCGTCACTTTCACATGAATTGTTTTGCTCGGTTTCGTCGCAACGGAAAGATTAGATTCGTTCAGGAGAGCATCATTGGCGCTATAGATGCGCACCATGACATTAGCCTGGAGTTTGCCCTCTTTTCCAAACTGGTTTGGGCGATATTGAATCGTATAAATACCTTGGTTATCACACAGCCCGGCACCCAGGAGGACCTGTTGCTTTTTCTGCCAATCAAACGCACGTACAAGCAATCCCTCTGTCGACTGCGAGCCCGTGTCGGTCACTGTCCCTGTCACCTTCCAGGGCGAACGTGTTTCAATTGCCTTGGTGAGCGCTTCCACCGTGTCCTGTTTGACAATCCCGGAAGGAGAGAGACGAAAACTGGTTTGGAGTTTTTTCACTGCTTCTTCAGTAAAGGGGCCGAAGACGCCACTGGCAATTTCCTGTTGGTCAGTAAGCATTTCCAACAGGCGTAGGCCATACTGCAATTCCCGCACATCTTCCCCGTCCATGTACACCATCAACGTTCGCGTACCCAGTTTCATAACGACTCCTTTTTCAAGTCTAATATCATTTTCATGCTAGGAGACTCCCATAGCTGTCGATAATTCCCAGACTATAAAGAGAGTAAAATTAAACATCAGTAACCTGAGGCTGCAGGATCTCTCCAAGGACCCTGAGGGTTTCTCCAAGGTCCAGGAGTGTCAGGCGCAGGATCAGGGGAAGACGTTCCCCAAAAATGCCGTGTTCTTTCTGCAGGATCCACGGGCGGAGGAAGCTCAGCTACTGGTGCGGACGTTGGTTGTTCAACAGAATCTGTTTCAGGTTGTAGAGCTTGAGCTGCAGCCGGGGATGGTGTTTCCACAACAACGGGAACTTGGGACACGAGATTAGACGAAGAGCCTTGCGAAGACCTACTTTCAACGGGCGGCCGCCCACGTCCATGATATCTGATTCGATCTAATATTTGGCCGATTGTTCGTGTAGTATGGACATTACTAGTTACAGGAGCACCTGGGTTAGAAATTCCTCCTGGTAAAGTAACTTCGGAATTTAAAGGTGTTCCTAGGCCAAATTCGAGGGTGCCACCAATTGAGTTTCCAGGGGTCTCTCCAAGTGCACTGGCGCCTACGGTCATACCGTTCGGGAGCCCAACTCTTCCACCCGCCATCAGGGGTGTAGACTTTAATTCTTCTAGACCACCATCGATTAATGTAGCTTGTCCAGTTAAAGAAAGGCCTGGCGTACCCAACCCCCTGCGAGTACTGGTTCTATAAATACCTCCAATTCCCTCATTAATAGTGTAAAAACCTACTGCTATATTAGAATGGACGGGTCCATAATGAGCCCTCAAATTCACCGTATATGAGCCAGTTAGGTCAAAAAGCCTAGCAGCAATGTATGTCCCACCAGCCATAGGGTTCACTGCAATAAGGAAAGAAGCAATCATGGCCTCATTGAGTGTCTCTCTATCATTATTCGATGACTCTCCTGCTTGTTCCGTCTGTAACCCATGTTGATCAAGAAACGTTATTGGGTTATTTCGTGAATACCAATACAGATTCAATCCATCCATGGATCCTGCTGGATCCGGACATAGCCATTTAGTTAATTGTGGCGAATAAAATCTATGGCCGTGGTAATAACATCCGCTTTCTTCATCGCGTTCTTTGCCCGTAAAGCGATACTGTTTTTTGGCGTAGCTGCCTAGGCTGGTTTCTCCGTACGGAAAATATTCTTCTCGATTAATCCATGTGCCGGTACTGCTGACCACGAGACTGCTACTTCCCAGATGATCGCCCAAGACATATTTGATTGGTGTAGTTCTTGTTCCGTCGTCCGGATGGGCCGGGCCGACTCGTGCCAGGGCGATCCGTTGCTGGTCATCCATGATGTGGAGAAGACTGTGCTGGTTCGTGGCTGCATTGGCCTGGGTTTGATTCCAGCGCACATGCTCAAAGATTCCATCGATGTAGAGACAGACGTCGTAGTTTCCGCCCTGCCGGCGTAATAGTTTGAAGACCCGTTGACCGCTGGCGTCGTACAAATATTGCGCATGCACGGAGGGTTCGGCATTGCCAGCCTGCGTACGAAAGGCTTTTAACTGATCGCTGTGATTCCATTCGAAATGTCGTGTACTCGTTTCCCGTACCAAATTGCCATTGGCATCGTAGGTATGTGTTTGGGGAGTTGCCGGATCGTCATCGCCTACATGGGTGGTGGCGTTTCCAGGAGGGTTCGTCCAGGAGCTGGTATGGTTGTGTGAGGGCCATTCGGTAGCCCATTCGTTGGGCCGTCGACCAGCCATCCCAAAGTGCCGCACCCACCCGTTCTGACCGGAAGCATGACGAAGGTTGAGCATGTTTCCTGCTGGGTCGTAGGTGTAGGTTTCTGTATAGGTAGTCGTGAGCGCGGGTGCATTGTCTTGATTGGGTGTGCCGTGGTTTCCGCTGCCATAGCCGCATCGCGGTGTATCCGACCATGGCCGAGGCGCTGCGATATCCCGGCATTCCCGGCCAGTGGCACTGGTGAGCCTGCTCAGAGGATCATAGGAGAATTGGCGCACAAGCGCGTCGCCGGCGGCTATTTGCGCCCGTAGAGCGGCATCGGCTGCTTGTGCAGCTTGGGGGTTGTTCCGCACCCCACATCCTGGAACCTGATCAAGGATGGTGAGAATGTTGCCCACCAGATCATAGGTATAGCGCATCTCCTGTAAGCGCGTTCCCGCTTGTACATTCCAGCTCTCACCGGCAGTCGTCGCTCGCTGTGTGCGCATATGGGACAGGCGAGAGGTCTCGGGTTCATAGGCATAGCGTGTGATGACTCCATTGCCGTAGGCGATGAACACCCGTTGGCCTTTTGCGTTGTAGGCAATGTGTTCGACATAGGGCTGGTCAACAAGCGTCACGGCCTGTAATGCGCCTGCACGATTGTAGGTGGGCCGCAAAATCTTTCGTTCCCCATCCTGATCTTCTGGATAGCGGAGCGTTGTTACTCGATTGAGTGCGTCATAGGTTAACGAGGTTTCGTACCGAATTGGATTGAGAAGAGACCCGGCATGCTCTTCACGCGTGGCTCCGCTAGGAGGGTCCCAATTGACCTGATAGCTTTCGATCCCTCCCGGCAATGTCGCATACACTTGCAAGAGTTCCGCATCGCTAAAGACCTGGCGACGTTTTTCTAATGGATTGCCTTTGAAATCCACGGCATTGATCGTGACGAGACCGGCTTCGTCATAATGCTGATGAATGGCTCCTAAGAGATTGCGTTGCGCATTGGCGGCTCGGTCGCCTTCATCTCCATAAGTCAGGTGTTCTCGTTGCGTGAGTGTGGCGCTGGCATGATCTCGAGCCCATCGTTCTTTAAGACGCTGCACTCGATCATAGACGGCTAACAGTACGGCTCCTTTACTGTCTCGGCGTTCTAATTCATTGCCACTAACATTCAACACGATTCGTCGTATGCCGGCATCCAAACTTTCGATCCGTAATGGACGGTTGGCCAGGTCGTAGGTATACCGGAAGCTTTCTCGCCCAAGGGCATCGACCACTGTGAGAACATTACCCCTGATATCATAAGTGGACTGTGTGGTGTACCATTCGGTTGCCGGATCATGTCCATTGCGTACCGTGGCCTTCACCGTGCGACCGAGCGCATCAATTTCGATGCTGCTTGGGGTGTTCCAATGTTCTTGATAGGCCTCTGATTCTGTAGGATGCGTTCGTCCTGCATTATCGTTGGCCTCATAGGTATAGGCCACCCATGGCGAGGGCGCGAACTCGTCCGGTCTAGTGACATCCAGTGGTATCCCATAAATGACCCTCTGCTCGGATCCATTAGGATTGACGGTCCGCACGACTCGGCCTCGCGAGTCGTAATGCAGGCTGGCTTTGTGCCCAAACAGATTGGGGCCATCTTCTTCACGTAATGTTTGGGCCTCTGCCCTTGAAAAATAGTCCCAGCCTTCTTGATAAAACGGTTCGTATTGCTCGACCGGTTTGCCTTTATTGTTATAGGTGGTCCACCCGCTCACCACGACCGGATTGCTTTTGATTGTGCCTTCGATCACTGTAAGGCTGAGATCCAATTCGCCAAAGGGGCCACTTCCAAACTGTTTGTCCTCCGCCTGTGCACGGGTTTGGATGACTCGGCCAAACCCGTCGGAATACTCGACCGACTCAATGATGTCGTCAATGTGCTCCGCTGGCACGTGCGTATCATGCGCGTGATGCACTCGTTTCCTGGTTCGGACCCAAGTGGGTTGGCGATTGTCTGGTGAACTGTTGATAAACGCAAGGAAATCGTACTCGAACCGCGTACTGGGTTTATCTGGTGAATCTCCTTCGCCATGCTGTCCGACAACCCACGTGGCTATTGGAAATCCCAAAGGAGAATACGCAAAACGTTGAATGTTCTGATGAGTGTCCCGTACTTCCCAAGGTTGAAACGTGCGATAGCTGAAGTCGGCCTCTTGTGTGAGCCCAAGAGGATCGATCACACGCACTGGCAGGAGGCTGTAGGTGTCGTAGGTGATTGTTGTCTCGTTATCAAACGGGTCTCTCGATGTGATGGGCAACCCACGAGTTTGACTCGTGGTCTCATGAAAGTCGTAGCGTTGTCGCGAACCGGTCGCGTAATAGCCGCGTTCATGCTCCGTATCACCGTCATAGAAGATATACCCCGCTACGTCGGACAGATTGTCTTGAAACGCTTGCGGATATTCAGACGACCAAACCGGAGCGCCGTCGGGATCCAGATACGGTGGGATTTCTGGTTGAGCCAGGACCGCTTCACCACTTTTGTAGGCTGCATGCAGAATCTCTTCTGTGAGGACCAGCGCCTCGCTCCGCACCAGCGCACCAAACTCGCCGATGTGGCCATTAGGCAACCCTTCATATTGATCGCCATCGTAGTATTGCAGCGTATGACCAATAAGCTGAAGAGGAATAGTTCTCTCCACAACTCCTGAAATGAGTTCAGCCACGGTGAGCGCCTGATTCGGCCTGATTTCATAACTGCGTGTGCTGGCAGGGCGATTAACGATGTAGACGTCGGTGTCATCTCGTTGGGCAAAATGTGTCTCGCCCACTGTGACTAAATATTCTTGTGTGCGAGAAATCTGCACATCTCGCCATCCGCGAGGGCAAGCCACGTGGATTGATTGTCGTGGTTGCCCAAACATATCGTAGTCTCGAGTCAATGTGAAGGCAGTTTTAGGATCTTCTCCCCGTTCCCAATGCGTGGTGCGGGCAGCCAGAATATGCGGAAAGAAAATCTTTGGTCTGAGCCCTTGCTCTTCTGGCTCTTCTTCACGCACGGTATACACGTCTTCATTAACGGTGAAAGGACGATCTTGTCGGTTCATGTTATCTCTGGCATAAATTTCCGACCGTAAGACGCGACCGCGTAATGTTCGTAGGGCATCTCGCCGATCTTGGCCTTGATACTGGCGTAACACTTTTTCCAAATTTGAGAAACTCACAAGTTGGTTGGCATCTCCAACCCAAAATTCTTGGGTAAAATCCGAGGTGATCCATTCGCCTTCGTCCGTTTTGATTGGACCTTGGTGAAACCACGAACGTGTTTCTATTGGGGGTGAAAACCGATCGGGTTGAACTG
The DNA here is from genome assembly GCA_965223685.1 of Nitrospirales bacterium. Taxonomy (GTDB): domain Bacteria; phylum Nitrospirota; class Nitrospiria; order Nitrospirales; family UBA8639; genus Nitrospira_E. The sequence goes on along the minus strand of CBDCXG010000003.1, from coordinate 1,307,595 downwards.
CCTCGAACCCTTGGTCTCCGTGCAATCCCTGTTGATGATAGGCTGTAAAAGTCTCCGTATCCCGTTGGTCCACGCGACCAAACCCTCTGAATTCACGTTCGTGACCATCCCAATATCCATGGTGATACTGATATTCTGTGCTTAACTTGCCATTGGAAATTTCATCAATAACCTCTACACGCCTGACGACTTGCGTGGGAAATGGTAAGGGGGTCTGCCAGGCAGACTCTTGATTCTGTTCATCGTCAAGATAATATCGTGTTGAGGAAACATACTCTGTCCGCGTGATAGCCCCCATGTGGTTAGTCATCTCGTTGAGGAGATAGGGCTTGACACCTCCGGTGAAGTCCAGAAAGAAGGCCTGATGCGGGATTCGGCGGGAGGCATCGGTACTCCACAATAGGCCCGGCACTCCCGTGCCCAGAAGGTCGATAAGGCGCACATCATCAAATCCGGTGAGCCCAGGCGTGCCTTTGATTTCGATGGGATCGCTCCAGGCCTGTCCACTTTGATTAATCCACAGAAGGACTTTGCAGTGATCAACATAGATCAGATCGGCCAGGCCGTCACCATCGACATCGCCGACGAGAATATGAGCCGGATCATATCCCGACGGAAACCGTGGGCTGTTTCGCATGCTGATACGTGTACCCCAGTCGCCGTAGCCAAGATTTGGCCAATACTCCACATTCCCATCGTAGACAAGCATGATGTCCTGTAACCCATCTCCGGACATATCTCCCCATTTCACACGGCTATCCGAGAAATTAACGTTGGGGAATTGATCTAATCCTCGGCGCTCAACCCACCGCGTTTCATTCCAACCTGCCTGAGGATCGTTGAAGTAACATTCAAAACGTTTGCCTGACCGAACTGCATCTGTCACCCCATCGCCTGTGAGATCCAACAGTCGAACTTCTGGATCTTTGAGATCAAAGCTTGGTGCCCGATCGTAGGCCTGAAAGGATCGACGATCCCAGACACCATGAAATTGCAACGGGAAATACCCAGATAGGCCCTGTTGCGTGACGAGCAAGTCTGTCCGACCATCACCATTCGCATCCACAAACTGGGTGCCGCTATTTGCCACGGCGACGCCCGCGGGAGCATCACGGATGAGACGCGGCCTATCGAATCGCCCATTCCCCAAATTACGCCAATACCGCATCCCTCCATTCATATCCACAATGTCTGGTAGCCCATTACCAAAGAGATCCACCAAATCTATGTTCGGATCATTCAGAGACGATGCCGGAAAGGACCCTTCTAGTGGGATGAAGTTTCTTTGGTCCGGGGAAAACTGCGTATAGCTAAATTCTAACGGCGGCAGAGTTTCGGATTGCTGATCTATTTGCGTGTGTTCTTCGTCATACCCTGTGACAATGATTTGCTTAAGAAGCGAGGATCCGTTTAATGGTATTTCATCTTTCCATTGCTCCCGTTGATCGACGTAGAGAAGGGTATAGCGTTTCACCAAGCGCTCGACGTCGGCATGCGTGCGAATTTCTATGGCCGTGCACCGTTTCCGAGTAAATAGTTCAAAGCCTGCACGATGCTCAGAGAATGGATCTGGTCGGTCTTCATAGTGAAAAGTCACGCTGACAAGGAATTGCGGATTGTTTGGATTGCCATAATCCGCATAACGAATGCGCTGGAGATATACTTGATCGCTCTGTGGCCGTCGCGGAATTTCTCCTGCATCGCGTTCGTACTCGTAAACAATTTGGTTCCCAAAAGGGTCCTGGGTTTTGGACAACCGCCAGGCAAACACATTTGATGGCTCACGGGGATTTCTGATGGTAGCGGAGTTGGTGGCCTGTGCACTCGGAGTTCCATATGTGCTCACCAACCCATCGATACTGTGAACGGACCAATAGTCTTCAGTTGGGTTCTGATATCGATAAATACGCGCAAACAGCCCTTCTGTTCGTGGTCGATAGCAGGTACGACCATCCTGCTTTTCTAATGCTACTAAATCTTCTGCACCAGACAATATAAATGTGTCTTCCCCTTGATAGCGGGGAATTCCCTGTGAGGTTTTCCTGGTCACCCCTGGAATACTTAAGGCCCAACCCCACCCAAAGGGGCCATTCCCCTGCCCCGTGCTATAGCCTAGCGTAAGATTCGGCTGGAACCCATTACGCCCGGGCGGTACCTCAATCGGGACGGAAAAATTTCCTGTTCCCGTAAATAGATCTGGTGAAAACGTTTCACCAAGCCCCTGTATAGCTCCTCCCCCTTTCGGAAGAGTTATCGTTTCATTCGCCGCTTGGGCCATGTGCACCTTCCTTTTCCCAAAAAACTTTGAAACTAATGGTGTTCTTCATTTTCTGTCGTGACTTTCTATTGCTATGCCCCCTTTCGGCAAATCAATGGTCGGAGCTGTCGTAAAAAATTGATCGGCTTGATCAGTTGAAGCTGACGAGGAATCAGCTTGAGCCGAAGTGCTGTTACGTTGCTGCCCTATGACTGGCTGTGCTTCTGCTGAACTGCTAGGTTTTCTCACGTCAGTCCTTCCTTAGATGACGCACTATGACTTGAGGTGAATGGAGAACAGGCTCAGATGACCACGAAGAGGGTAGAAGAGGGGAAGAAACGTGATGATGACCGTGAATCGAAACCCCTGTGCCCCAGTAATTTTTGTTGGTTTTTTTATCTACTTTGGCTGCAATCCCCTTCCCAACGATTATCTATTTGTTGATGAAAACTTTGTTGTATCTCTCAAGACATTTTGGCTACATTCAAGCATTAATCCCTTGAATGTTCCAAATCAGAACAAAAATGGTGAATAACTTCAACTCTACTTTTTTCTATTCATACAACCATTAGACAAGTCCCTGCAGTTATTTCAGAGCTGCTAGCTATTGGCTCCTAGTCCTTTAGCCGATAGAAGTAACGTAAATTTACTTTTCACCAAATCCCGATGCAGCATTCATTGTTTTTTCTCATCTAGCACTTCCTCTAAAAAGGCACATAAATCATCCTTGTTCTGAAAGAGCATGGCTCTGCCTGAAGACACATGCTCAATTCGTCCATCCATCAAATTTTTTGAATCATTGGTTGGCTCTCGAAATTGCAAGACAAAGGTGCGGTCAGTCGTGAGTCTCCCTCGCGCAATTTTGTGCTCTGTCTTTGTCTTTTTAGATTTCTCATTGGAATCCATGGCAAAAGATTTTTATGACATCTTGATTTGTGCACGTGCTATGACCGCCAGACTACGCGACGAATGGTTTCGTCTTCTTCAGGGCTCAGATTTCTCCGTTTGAGTTCTTATAAGGCAACAACGAAAAATTCCTGTGCGAGGATGAGGATTGCCCTCATCCCCGCACCAGGTGAAAGAAAGCTCACTGCTCTTTCAGATCTACTTTTTAGATTTATGGATGACAATCGAACCTTGAGTGACCTCCGTCGTGGGATCGGCGTCGTCACTCTCCCCTAACTCATTGTCGTAGATGAGGTTATCAGTGCTCAGCTCCCACACTTTCATTCGAAACTTATCGACATCTCCCCCACCGGGAAGCTGTCCATCAATGGCCGTTAACATGAACCCGAATCCATCTACTCCATTGACGCTCCCCGTTCCCTTAAATTGGGCACGAGCGCCGGCCACGACCAACCATTCATATTCAGAACTGTGAAAATTAAAGTTTGTCGCATGAAATTGAAATTGGGTTTGCCCGATCGGTGTGGATTTGCCCTTCTGATACTTCGCCACAAAGCCAAACGTGGCATTGCCGGTTAAGCTCGGCTCGGCCACATAGGCCCCTTCAGGACTCACAATGAATCCGCCACCTGTGACAAACCCGCCCTTTGGATCATAGACGACAAGATATTCAAATGGGGCACAACTTGCTGACGCCCCATCTTTATCTGTGATAGTACAACTGACCGGATAGATACCTGGCACTTGATAGACGTGACTTCCGAATACTGTGCCTGATCCATCGACTTCCTCCACCGTACCCGCACTCGTCGTGCCATCTCCCCAATCCCAGACAACCGTATGAGTGTCCATAATGCCAGGATCCGTAAAGTCGGCTGAGGGCGAAAACATGGTCGTCAGTGGCGTGGGATCAATGGGCAAGTCGGTAATCGCCCCCACGCTCGGTGCCACATTCAAGATTTCAACCGTGGCAGCATCAACCGCCATCGCACCTTTCGCATCAGTCACCTGCAACTGAACAATGTGGGAGGCCGGGCCATCACTCGTCTGAGCTCCCCCAAAGGACACCGTTTGCCCTGGCATCTCAAACGTCCCATCATTATCCAAGTCCCAGGCATATGTCAGAGGATCATTGTCCGGATCACTGCCACTGCCTTGTAGCGACACTGCTCCACCTTCAAGGACTGTATACGGTCCCCCTGCGTCAGCCAGGGGAACGTGATTCGCATTGGGATCAAACACCTCTACTGCATCAAATGGTGGACAGGTTGACGCCGCCCCATCTTTGTCCGTCACGGTACAACTGACCACATAGGTTCCTACAGCCTGGTAGAGATGACTCCCAGACACGACACCAGACCCATTCGCTTCGGAAACAGTCCCCGCGCTCGTTGTGCCATCCCCCCAATCCCAGACCACCGTATGCGTGTCCAACACACCAGGATCGGTGAAATCGGCCGTGGGCGTGACCGCGGTCGTCAATGGCGTGGGGGTTAGCGGTAACCCGGCAATCGCGGCCACCGTCGGTGCCACATTCACAATATTAACGGTGGCACTATCCACCGCCGTGGCACCCTCGTCATCCCTTACTTGAAGTTGAACGATTGCAGACGTGGGCCCATCGCTTGTATTCACGCCTGAAAAGGAGACGTTTTGCCCTGGCGTCTCAAACGTCCCATTGTTGTCCAAATCCCAGGCATATGTCAGAGGATCATTGTCTGGATCACTGCCACTGCCCTGGAGTGTGACTGCACCACCCTCCATCACGGAATAGGGGCCGCCCGCCTCTGCAAGGGGCGCGTTGTTCGCATTGGGATCAAACACCTCAACCGAGTCAAATGGCGGACAGGTTGACGACGCCCCATCTTTGTCTGTCACGGTACAACTGACCACATAGGTGCCTGCAGCCTGATAGAGATGACTCCCAGACGCCACACCAGACCCGTTCGCTTCGGAGACCGTACCAGCGCTCGTTGTGCCATCCCCCCAATCCCAGACCACCGTATGCGTGTCCAACACACCAGGATCGGTGAAATCGGCCGTGGGCGTGACCGCGGTCGTCAATGGCGTGGGAGTAACTGGCAACCCGGTAATCGGGCCTACCATGGGCGCCACATTCACAATAGTCACCGTGGCGCTATCCACCGCCGTAGCACCTTCCGCATCCGTCACCTGAAGCTGGACAGTGCGCACCGCCGGCCCATCGGCCGTATCCAACGCCGATAACGGCACATCCTGCCCTGGAGTTTCAAACGTCCCATTGTTGTCTAAATCCCAGTCAAACGTAAGCGTTTCACCTTCGGGATCACTACTACCACTACCAGTTACGGTGACCGATCCCCCTTCAGAGACGGAATAGGGGCCTCCCGCATCTGCGACAGGTGGTTCGTTTGCCGCTCCATTGTTCGCAACATACACTTGTCTATGGAGTATTGTTTGCCCTTCTACCAAGTTTCGTGCAAGAGAATGAAAAGCTATAACTTTGCCATCAGGTGTGATTCTGGGTAACACACTGTTCCCATCAGCCTGCACTCCCAATGGTCCAAGACTCAGCCGAACCGTGGTCCCAGCATTTCGGTCACGCAAGAAAATATCTTGTCGCCCATTCGTGTCATTTGCCACCAGGTTTGTGGCCGCCGACTGAAAGGTCACAAACCTGCCGTCGCCACTAATAGAGGCAGCAACGCCAGCAGGGTTGAAACTATGCCCATCCGCAGCATTCCCGAAACTGTCCACACTGACTAATTCAGTCAATCCTGTGCTGCGATCATGCACAAAAATATCGAAAATACTCAGGTTGCTATCCCCAGGAACTAAGTCAGTGGCAGAAGATTGCATCACGACAAATCGGCCGTCATGACTCATATCGGTCACATAACTTGAACTATCACCAGGGAACGTGGGATCTAGATAATTATTGCTCACTCGCTCGGTCGTCTGAGTCGCCCGATCACGCACATAAACATCATGCAGGGTAGTTGGCTCATTTGGTCCCAGGTTCGTAGCGGTAGAAGCAAAGGCAACAAACCGTCCATCGGCACTAATGGCCGCGTGGAAATCCGCATTACCAAGAGCTTGCTGAGTCCCTTGACTATTGACACTAATCCGTTCAGTGATCCCCAGTACGCGATCGCGCACATAGACATCCCGCTGCCCCGTATCCTCGACGACATAAGGATTGTCAGACCAAAACACCACATACCGCCCATCTGGCGTAATATCCAAGACATCAGCCCCCCCAGTTGACGATGCCGCCTGATTGCCTTGGTTGTCGAGGTTCACCATTTCGGTGGTATGTAACTGACGGTCGTGAACAAAGATGTCTCGACTCCCAAACAAGTGGCCAGGCACAAGGTTATCCGCATGCGAGGCGAACGCGACGAATCGCCCGTCACCACTAATAATGGGTTGCCAGCAGTCTAGATTGGCCTGATTCCCCTGACTGTCTATGCTGACGAGTTCATTGGTTCCCAACACGCGGTCATGCACGTAAACGTCCCTTACTCCATTGGTATCAACCGGACCCAAATTAGTTGCGAAAGTAGCAAAGGCCACAAATCGACCATCATCGCTTATCGACGGACTCCTATTAATATCGACGATCTGGTTCCCAGGAGTTCCATCACTGGCTTTGGAGACCAGTTCCGCCGCATAGACAGTCGACAATCCCACCACCATAGCCAGAGCCACCATGAAAAAGAGAATATTTCTTTTCCTTTTCATCGAGACGCCAGACTCTGTTCTTCGTGTTCTCTTCAGCCTTGCTTGCCTGAACATTCTTGACCTCCCTAGGGGTTTAAGACCCCACCACAGCATTGGATTTTCATAGGGGCACCTCTAAAAACCGTCCTTTTCCGCGAGGGCGGCGTCAGCTTCGTGCTCAAATCCTCATGTATTCACTCATACACTGCGGTTTTGCGCGCGGGGCTTCCTTGCACTCACAGAAAAATCCTGGTTTTTAGAAGTGCCCATATGTTCTTCATCAAAATTGGGAATCTAATGATCTTCTCCCATAAGAAAAAAATAAAAGGGAGCCATTCAGGTTTTTAGCTAAAACCCCATTTCACATGCTGACATTTTGCCTTGCAAAATAAGCTAGATTTGCATACCCTATGCGCCATTGTGTGTGGAATATTGCCTCTTCTTTGTTTTCCCTACCAACTCTTCATCTCGTATCGTGCACAATAGAGTTTGCAAATTGGAAAGTCGTAACGAGTTCATAATTTTTTGGTAATTTTGTGACGTGATGACGAAAACCCACGACACAAGTCTGTCCTTCGGACCCTTTCGTCTTGATTCAGAGGAAGAGGTCTTATGGAAGGGCTCGGAACGCTTGGTCGTTAAGCCTAAGGCATTTGCCGTGTTACGGTATCTGGTTGACCGCCCGCAACAACTGGTCAAAAAACAAGACCTGTTAGAGGCCCTGTGGCCGGAGACGGCCGTGGGAGACGCGGTGCTCAAGAACTGCATCGCACACATTCGGCAAGTGTTGGGTGATCAGGCGGAGCACCCCACCTTTATTGAAACCGTGCATGGCCGGGGCTATCGGTTCCTAGGGGCGACTCCTCCACAGACCACACAGACGCCTCAAGCCTCCTCCGCCATTTTCATCGGCCGCGAGCAGGAGTTCTCCCAACTCACCACATTCTGGCAGAAGATGCTGCAAGGCGAACGTCAGGTAGTCTTCGTGACCGGAGAACCTGGAATTGGCAAAACCAGTCTGGTAAATGCATTTGTTGCCACAGTACGTCGTGACCCTGGAGTGCGGATTGGCCGAGGCCAATGTCTTGAACAATACGGGGCAGGAGAGCCCTATCTGCCGTTTCTAGAAATCCTGAGCCGTCTCTGTCGCCAACCTGGAGGCGAGGCTCTGGTCACCCTGTTACATCAGTATGCCCCGACATGGATGGTCCAGCTGCCGGGCTTGCTAGATCCCGCCGACTTTCAAGCGGTGCTTCCCAAAGCCATTGGGGCCACACCCATTCGCATGATGCGGGAGTTGGCTGACGTCTTCGAAATGTTCACTCAGGACCAGCCACTCATCCTGTGCCTTGAGGACGTGCACTGGCTCGACCCCTCGAGTACTGAACTCGTCAATTACCTCGCGCGACGGTCTGGGCTCGCCCACCTCTTCGTGTTGGGAACCTACCGACCCGTTGACGTCGTCCAACTCGGCCACCCATTAAAAGCCATCAAGCAGGACCTGCAGGTCCATGGCCTCTGCCAAGAACTCCCGCTTGATCCCCTCACGGAGTTGGATATTGAAGAGTACCTGATCTCCCGTTTAATCGACGACGACCAGCCAGGCCAGTCGTTCACCGCAATTGCCAGAAATGTGCATGAACACACTGAGGGCAATCCGTTATTTATGGTGAATGTGGTCGATTTCTTAGTCAGTCAGGACCTCTTGATCCACACCGACCAGACCTGGCAATTGCTCCACACCTCCACGACCACACCGATCCCCGCTGGCCTTCGCCAATTTCTTGAATTGCGCATGGAACGGCTCGAGGCCGTGGATCGAGAAATCTTGGAAACCGCGAGTGTGGCTGGGCGAGAATTTTCGACCCCTATCGTCGCGGCCGCGTTAGAGATGAATCAGGGGGAAATCGAACAACGCTGCCAGGCCTTAGGACAGCACCAGCACTTCATTGAAGAAACCGGAACTACAACCTGGCCAGATGGAACGGTCGCCACCAATTACATGTTTAGCCATGCCCTCTATCAAAATACGCTGTATGATGGGATTCTCCCGACCCGCCGCACTGCCCTCCACCGCCACATGGGAGAGCGGAGAGTCCAAGCCTATGGGGAGCGTTGTCGAGAAATCGCTCCCGAACTGGCCCTACATTTTGAGCGAGGGCACGCACCTGACCAAGCCAGTCTCTACCATCAGCAGGCGGGAGAAGATGCGTTTAAGCGCAGCGCGCCACAAGAAGCGGTTGTTCATCTCAAAAAAGCGCTGGAGTTCTTAGAGACCTTGCCTGCGAAACACGAACACGTGCAGCGGGAACTTCAGATTCAAAGTAGCCTTGGTCTCTCGTTATTTTTCGCTAAAAACTTCGGCGCATCTGAAGCAGGGCAAGCCTTTGGGCGATCATTGGAACTCGTCCACCAATCCCCGACAACGCCCCACCTCTTCCCCGTCCTCTTAGGCCTACTCCGGTATTATGGGGCCACGGGACAGGCCAAAATGGCCTTAGATATAGCCGAACAACTGATCAATTTGGCAGAAATATCGAACGATCCGACACTTCTGGCCCTGGCCCATGAAACGAAAGGCGTCAGTGCTGTCTTTGCCGGAGACTTTTTTACAGCTCAACGGCAAATTGAGCATGCCTTATCGATTGATCTTCCTGACTCAGCCGATGCCTTTTTTCTTCAATGTGGGGAGGATCCCAGAATCATTGGGCCAAGTTTTTTGGGCTTTGCTTTGTGGGCTCGTGGCTACCCTAACCAAGCGCGCAAGATACTCCTTGACGAAATCACCGCAACTCAGAACCATACGTTTACGACTTATCACGGTATGGCTCTATTTGCACTTGGTGTGTTTCATCGAATGAGTGGCGATTCATCAGCAGGCCTAAAGGTCGCTGAACAGATCATCTCCTTTAGCGATCACGAAGGCATTAGGCATACCATTTATGAAGGACAAGCCATCCGGGGATGGGCACAAACCATGTTGGGAGGCACAGATGAGGGAATCACGAACCTGGAAACAGCCGCTTCTCATCTGATTACCATTGGCCAGCGTTCACATGGTTCAATTCACATGGCCTCAATAGCCGAAGCCTGTCTAAGAATGAAACGATACGAGCAAGGGCTTGCCACAGTGACTGAGGGCCTCCAGTTTGCTGAGGAGACCGGAAATCGCTGGTTCGAAGCCGAGCTTCATCGATTAAAAGGTGAGTTGATTCTAGCAGCTGGACAATCAGGCGATGCGCAGTCAGAACAAGAGGCCGAATCTTGTTTTCATGACGCAATCACGGTGGCTCAGAAACAAGATGCCAACATGTTGGAATTACGTGCCGCTCTCAGTCTCTGCCGCCTGTGGCAACACCAAGGGAAAGTCAAACAGGCACGCCAAGCATTGCAAAAGATTTACGATGGGTTCACAGAAGGCTTCGACACTAAAGATCTGCAGGACGCCAAAGCATTCTTAGACTCCTTGGACTAATCTGGTCCGAGGGGACGCTTGACACGTCTCATTGGAAATCTCTAGCCTACCAAACTGCTAAGAAATAGCCCTGAATCACAGAATAAGGAGGGGAATCCATGGAGGACCAGATCAGCGTCGACCCACAGATCTGTAGCGGGAAGCCATGTATTCGAGGCACCCGGATCATGGTCAAAAATATTCTCGGCCTCATGGCTGGCGGGTATACCGTAGAGCGCATCCTAGAAACCTATCCTGAACTGACACACGAAAATGTGGCTGCCGCCTTGGATTATGTGAGTCAGGTGATCGACGAAGAAAAAGTACTTCCTCGTGCCTGATTCATTTGTCATCCTTCTTGATCAAAACGTCCCCCGGACGATCGCCCCCTGGCTGCGAAATCTCAAACCAACATGGATTGTTCACCATACCTCGGATGTGAGTCTGTCGGGAAAGGTTGATGAGGAAATCTATTCCTGGGCACAACAACACCGGGCGTTAATCATTACTTTCGATGAAGATTTTGCCGATCAGCGTTCCTTTCCCTTGAGTGAGCACTGCGGCATCATCCGTTTACGTGTCTGGCCAACAACCATTGAAGAGACACAACACGCTCTTGATCGTCTGTTAAGCCAGGTTTCAGATCAAGACTTGTTTGGCGCCCTTGTGATTGTCGATCGAAATCGGATTCGTGTCAGACCCAAAGAACGTGGTGAACCAGCATAAGGGTAGCTCTATAAGCGGTTTTTGGGTGATGTCGACGACAGCCCTCTTTTTCTTTCGTCAATTTCATTTCCTTACCTTCATCACTCATTCATTCATCTGTGTTTTTTCTTACCAAGGATCATGTATGACTATGAATCGATTGGTTTTGATCGCTCTTCCTTGTATTCTGAGCTCTCAGTGTTTACATTCCTTTCATCTTTATCCTGGAAGAGGACGGCTCTACCAGAAACAATGTGCTCGATTCGACCATCTATCCAATTCTTTGAGTCATCCGTTCGTTCCCGAAATTGCAGAATAAAGGTCCGATCCATCGTAAGTCTCCCTCGCGTAATTTTGTGCTCTGTCTTTGTCTTTTCAGATTTCTCATTGGCATCTATAGCAAGGCTTTTTATGATTCCTGAAGTAATGCTATCTTTGTGACAGGATTGATCATCCACTTGCCGTTGAAATTTCTTCATTTTGAGTAAAGGAATCAAGATTACATTGTTTAACCTGATTTTGTCCTTACAAAATAAGCCGAATTTGCTATCCTACCGACCTCTTTGCGCGTGGAGATGTTCCCCCTCTCTCTCGCTCCGTATCTTCGTTTTCATAACCGCACGATACGGTTTGCCAAGTAATAAGTCGTAATGAGTTTATAATTTTTTGGTAATTTTGTGACGTGATGACGAAAACCCGCGACACGAGTCTGTCCTTCGGACCCTTTCGTCTTGATTCAGAGGAAGAGGTCTTGTGGAAGGGCTCGGAACGCTTGGTCGTTAAGCCTAAGGCATTTGCCGTGTTACGGTATCTGGTTGACCGCCCGCAACAACTGGTCAAAAAACAAGACCTGTTAGAGGCCCTGTGGCCGGAGACGGCCGTGGGAGACGCGGTGCTCAAGAACTGCATCGCACACATTCGGCAAGTGTTGGGTGATCAGGCGGAGCACCCCACCTTTATTGAAACCGTGCATGGCCGGGGCTATCGGTTCCTAGGGGCGACTCCTCCACAGACCACACAGACGCCTCAAGCCTCCTCCGCCATTTTCATCGGCCGCGAGCAGGAGTTCTCCCAACTCACCACATTCTGGCAGAAGATGCTGCAAGGCGAACGTCAGGTAGTCTTCGTGACCGGAGAACCTGGAATTGGCAAAACCAGTCTGGTAAATGCATTTGTTGCCACAGTACGTCGTGACCCTGGAGTGCGGATTGGCCGAGGCCAATGTCTTGAACAATACGGGGCAGGAGAGCCCTATCTGCCGTTTCTAGAAATCCTGAGCCGTCTCTGTCGCCAACCTGGAGGCGAGGCTCTGGTCACCCTGTTACATCAGTATGCCCCGACATGGATGGTCCAGCTGCCGGGCTTGCTAGATCCCGCCGACTTTCAAGCGGTGCTTCCCAAAGCCATTGGGGCCACACCCATTCGCATGATGCGGGAGTTGGCTGACGTCTTCGAAATGTTCACTCAGGACCAGCCACTCATCCTGTGCCTTGAGGACGTGCACTGGCTCGACCCCTCGAGTACTGAACTCGTCAATTACCTCGCGCGACGGTCTGGGCTCGCCCACCTCTTCGTGTTGGGAACCTACCGACCCGTTGACGTCGTCCAACTCGGCCACCCATTAAAAGCCATCAAGCAGGACCTGCAGGTCCATGGCCTCTGCCAAGAACTCCCGCTTGATCCCCTCACGGAGTTGGATATTGAAGAGTACCTGATCTCCCGTTTAATCGACGACGACCAGCCAGGCCAGTCGTTCACCGCAATTGCCAGAAATGTGCATGAACACACTGAGGGCAATCCGTTATTTATGGTGAATGTGGTCGATTTCTTAGTCAGTCAGGACCTCTTGATCCACACCGACCAGACCTGGCAATTGCTCCACACCTCCACGACCACACCGATCCCCGCTGGCCTTCGCCAATTTCTTGAATTGCGCATGGAACGGCTCGAGGCCGTGGATCGAGAAATCTTGGAAACCGCGAGTGTGGCTGGGCGAGAATTTTCGACCCCTATCGTCGCGGCCGCGTTAGAGATGAATCAGGGGGAAATCGAACAACGCTGCCAGGCCTTAGGACAGCACCAGCACTTCATTGAAGAAACCGGAACTACAACCTGGCCAGATGGAACGGTCGCCACCAATTACATGTTTAGCCATGCCCTCTATCAAAATACGCTGTATGATGGGATTCTCCCGACCCGCCGCACTGCCCTCCACCGCCACATGGGAGAGCGGAGAGTCCAAGCCTATGGGGAGCGTTGTCGAGAAATCGCTCCCGAACTGGCCCTGCATTTTGAGCGAGGACACGCACCGGACCAAGCTAGTCTCTACCATCAGCAGGCCGGAGAAGATGCGTTTAAGCGCAGCGCACCACAAGAAGCCGTTGTCCATCTCAAAAAAGCACTGGAGTTATTCAAGACGCTGCCTCAACAACCTAAATTGGCACAGAGAGAACTACAACTTCAGAATGTCCTTGGCATTTCACTCAGTTACATCGAAGGCTTTGCATCAACGGAGACAGGCCAGGCCTTTGGACGTTCATTAGAACTGGTTCAACAATCCCCGACAACGCCACATTTTTTTCCCGTCCTCTTTAGCGTGCTCCGGTATTATGGCGCTTCGGGACAGGCTACACTAGCCTTCAATGTTGCTGAACAGCTGATCGACCTAGCAGAAACATCGAAGGAGCCAACATTGCTTGCACTCGCGCATGAAGCGAAGGGCGTGTCTTCTGTATTCACGGGGGATTTTCCCACAGCTCAGAAGCAAATAGAACATGTGTTATCGATTGACCTTCCCGACTCAGCCGATGCCTTTTTCATGCAATGTGGAGAGGACCCCAGAATTATTGGGCAAAGTTTTTTGGGCTTTGCGTTATGGGCCCGAGGCTTTCCAAACCAATCGTTCGAGCTCCTCTCACATGAAGTGACAAAAAACCAGAACCATCCTGTACCACTGTATAACTGCATGGCACAAACAGCACTTGGACTGTACCATCGCATGAACTGTCACTATATGGAAACACTTCAGACTACAAAAGAACTCATTGCCATCTCTAACCAAGCAGGGTTCTTACACGGACTCTCGGAAGGGCATACCCTCCACGGCTGGGCCCAAGTAATGCTCGGCCAGACAAAAGAGGGGATGACTCATCTTGAACAAGGGATCAGCCGTCTTACTGAACTTGGTCATCGTTCACAATTCACGATCCATCTGGCATCAAAGACCGAAGCCTATCTCCATACACAACAATATGACCAAGGCTTCGATGCCATCACAGAGGGATTACAGTTTGCTGAGGAGACCGGAAATCGCTGGTTCGAAGCCGAGCTTCATCGATTAAAAGGTGAGTTGATTCTAGCAGCTGGACAATCAGGCGATACACAGTCAGAACAAGATGCCGAATCTTGTTTTCATGACGCCATCACAATGGCTCAGAAACAAGATGCCAAAATGTTAGAATTACGCGCCGCTCTCAGTCTCTGTCGCCTTTGGCAACGACAGGGGAAAGTCAAACAGGCACGCCAAGCATTGCAAAAGATTTACGATGGGTTCACAGAAGGCTTCGACACCAAAGATCTGCAGGACGCCAAAGCATTCTTAGAGCAGTTAGGATAATGAGTATTCTATTCAAATTTTGTCCCTTCGCCGATCTCATTTCTCTATTTTCATACTCATTCAACCGTTTTTATTTTCTTTTATTCAAAAGGATCATGTATGACTATGGTTCGCTTGGTTTTGCTCGTTCTTCTTTATATTCTGAGCTCGCACTGTTTCCTCTTCTTTTCTCCCGCATGGGCCGACGGGATTCGCAACCCTTTTCAAAGCGCGTCAGCTACTGGCCAAGGTGCCGCCTTTATTGCGCAAGCGGATGATCCCTCCGCCGTTCATTACAACCCAGCAGGTATGACTCAGTTACGAGGTGTCCAGCATTCAGCTGGGGTCGCGTTTGTCAGTCCCAAAACCACGTTTCGCAATTCCGCAGGGAGAAAGGTCAAGAATAGTGTCGAGGGTGGCGCAGTAGGATTACCCCCACCAGGCCATTTCTTCTTAACCTGGAATTGGCAGGATTACGACATCGGCTTCTTTCGTCGATTTGCATTCGGTGTGGGCCTCGAATCGTTATTTGGGTTTGCGAATAAATACCCCACCTCTGGGCCTTTTGCCGGAGTCGTCACGAAAGCGCAATTGCCGGTTTTAGATATTAAACCCTCGATGGCATTCAAAGTGCACGACATGGTGTCAATTGGCTTTGGTGTAGATATCTTTACCTTTGCGAGTTTTATTGGGGAAGGCCATGCGGAACGGCAATCTATTGCCGTGGGTAACATCCCAGGCACCTCTCCTGGTGATCGTTTAGAGTTGACAGGTTCAGGGACGACGGCCGGGTTCAATGCTAGCATTTTACTGACACCCTTTCGGAATGAAGAGGGCAAACCACTTCTGAACTTGGGGTTCGTCTGGCGCAGCCAAGCTGTGTTGCCCTTGGACGGTCAGCTCCTTGCCAATGGTGAATTGGTCGCCGATGCTTCTTCGACGATCAAATTTCCCGAGATTTACGAATGGGGAATCGCTGGATGGCCAGTTCGTAATCGGCTACACGAATGGAAGGTAGAGGTCGACGTCCATTTAGCACGATGGCAAACCCTCCGGAATTTTGATACGAAACTCTCGAATGGCATCGTCATTCGGCAACCGCAACAGTGGGATAATTCCGTGACTATTTTTGTAGGCACTGAATACACTTGGCTTGGTGTACCTTCCCTTCCCGATTGGTCTATTGCTACGCGAGCGGGGTACATTCGTTCACCGACACCGATACCCGATAAAAATTTTGATCCAGTGGCCCCCGATTCAGACAGCCATACCTTTTCTGTAGGGTTAGGATTTGCCTGTCACGGGCGGGCTCAATTTTTAGGTCTCGTGAGTTGCGGCAGCCCAGACACCGGATTTCTTGTTCAGCAAGGAATCGCTGTGGATTTAGCCTATCAATATGTTCGATGGGATACTCGAAAAGTATCCGGAAGCCCCATCCCTGTCTTGAATGGCACGTATAAAACCCGCACCCATGTCGGAATGATCACCATGCAGGTCAATTTTTAGTTTGGGTAAGATACGAGTACCTCCTGTTGTTGTAAGACTAGAAGACGGAAAATCCCTTAGCAGAATCTGACCCTCGTTTGAGTAATTCTTTAGCGGTTTTGCGAATGGTTGGGGTGAGTTCTCCTCCGCCGAGCATTCGGGCGATTTCGGTTTCACGTTGCACACCTGTGGCTTCTTGTATCGTCGTCAGCGTGCGATCATCCTTTGTTGTTTTCTCCACCACAAACTGAGCATGTGCTTGGGAGGCAATTTGGGGAAGATGGGTAATGCAATAAACTTGATGATATTGCGCCAACTGTCGTAAGCGATGTCCCATCACCTTTCCTGCTTCTCCTCCCACTCCACTATCAATTTCGTCGAAGATCACGACTGGCGTTTGATCATTTCCAGCAAAGACTGTTTTTAGGGCCAACATAATGCGAGATAATTCACCACCCGAAGCAATCTTGCCCAGCGGCATGGGCGGCTCTCCAGGGTTGGGAGCCAATAGGAGTTCCATACGGTCTATACCAGTAAGACTAAACTTCTCCTTTTCGTTGGTGGCAACAAGATTTATCTGAATCTGCATGACTTCCATCTTGAGTTCCTTAAACTCCTGCAGAATGTGCTTAGCCAACCGCTTAGCCGTTTTTTTTCTTTCCATAGATAACTCTCTTGCGAGAATTTCCATAGATTGAAAGATATTAGTCACCTCAGTGTGAAGTGTGGCTATATGTTCGTCTTTTTGTTGCAGCAGCGCTAAGTCTTCTTCTAGTTTCTGTACCAGTCCGATTAATTCTTCAATTGTTTTACCATATTTCTTTTTGAGTCGTTGTAATCCTGCTAAACGTCGATCAATAACTTCCATCCGCTCTGGATCGGATTCAGCCTGCAAACGAAAATCTCGAAGAGATTGCGTCACCTCCTGCAGCGCAATGGTCGAGGACTCTAACAGCGGCACCCACTTCTGACACTGTAAATCAATCTGGCCAAGCTCCTGTACCCAATTAGTGACATCCTGAAGTTGAGTTAAAATCGAACGGTCACCATCATATAATGCGTCATACGACTGATGAGATAATTCGCCCAATCGCCCACTGTGCTTCAGACGATGATATTCCTGACTCAGCGCTTCCTCTTCCCCAATTTCCAATTGGATTTTTGTTAATTCTTCATATTGAAATTGCAGCATATCTTGACGTGTGGCTTGCTCTTGCAGGCGCTGTTCCAATGCCTCCAATGCTTGCTGTTTGACCTTCCACTCTTCGTAACGTTGTTGATACTTTTCTAATAAAGAATCTAATCCACCGTACCTATCTAACATGTCTAGCTGCGTTTTGGGAGACAACAAGGATTGCTGATCATGTTGGCCATGAATATCCACTAACTGTCGTCCAATTTCTTGAATAGTTTGGACTGGCGCCAATTGGCCGTTCAGATAACTCCGATTTTTCCCGGAACGAGCAACAATACGTCGAAGAAAAATGTCTTGTTGATCTGAAAGCAGATACCCATCCTCGCGGAGTTGTAAAACTAAAGGGTGGGATTCAGAAAGGGTAAAGCAAGCTTCTAGTAACGCTTCTTCGGCTCCATATCGAATATGATTCGAAGAAGCCCTACTTCCAGCCAGTAAGAGAAGGGCATCAATAAGCAGAGACTTTCCCGCGCCGGTTTCTCCCGTCAACACCAGAAAACCGATGGGAAAAGTTAAATGGAGATGATCAATGAGGGCGAAATTTGAAATTCGCAGCTCGGTTAACATGGCACCGAGTGATCCGCCCTAGGAATTAGGCTGTCGCAGAAGATTCAGATAAAAGTGAGTCAATAATTTCTTTAAATTGTTGTTTGGGTCGTGCCCCAACAATTTTTTCAACAACTTGCCCACCCTTAAAAAAGAGAATACTTGGAATACTCATTATTTGATATTGCCCAGCCACTTCAGGCGCTTCGTCCGTATTAAGTTTCATCACTTTGAGACGACCTTGGTATTCTTGTGCCAATTCCTCCACGATAGGAGCAACCATTTGACATGGCCCGCACCACACAGCCCAGAAATCCACCATGACTACTTCCGAGGACTTCATGACTTCCCCATCCCAATTGGATGCATCGGCTACAGCAACAAGATCAGACACGGACGGCCTCCTTTAGGAAAGATGTAATTGAGAAACAGGTAACACGCGCATCGTAAAACTGCCTCCCATAGACTGTCAACTCACAGACCATTCTCTGGGCCATCGCCTAAAGTAAGTTATAGTGACTTGCGGAAGATGTCGAAAAAGTATGAATCACCATGCAAGTGAGCATTTTCTTACCATGTCCATTCTCTAGGCACACCCGCCCACCAAGAGTTCGGTTGTTCCTTTCGCCAGGCAGCTTGTTGCACCCACAATTCATCTGTCCGTGAACGATTCAGTCTGTTAGCCATTGAGGCAGCAATATCAAATTGCTGACGCAACCCTTCATGAATGAGCTCTTGGGCCATACGGGGCATCACATTCGGCGGATCAATAATATCAATCACTTCACGGGCTGTTAAATTGAGAGATAATTGTTCCACTTTGACATAATCTTCCTGTTTCGCCAAAAAAGCTAAATACCCATCAATGGCTTGATAGACATAGGCCAGATACACATAGGCTTCCACAGAAGGATATTGCTCAATATTTTGCTGACAGGCTTCAATTGCTCGCCGATAATCCCCTGCTTGGACAAACACTTTAGCTCGAGCTAAATGAGGGTTTCCAATTTTTGGGACATGTTCATTCTGCGCCCAAGTACTCGGAATATAGAATATTGCAAGCATCACAAGAATAAAGAAAAAAATTGTGAAACATACGCCAAATTGATCGACATTCTTCAATTCTATGGTCTTATGCATAGCATTTCTCCATAGTCCGAACACATGTATTCTGCCCGCTAAAATTCCTCTCTGAAATATTTTCAAAAATTGTCAGGTTTTTTATCACTTTTTGAAGACTGTTATTTTTCTGCATTTTCAATGACCTAGATGATGTACGCATAAAAATCTTGTCCTTTTGAACTATTTCGCTTCTTCAAAAATAATGACTATTGTTTCTTCTCGCTACCAGGTGTGACTTTGGATCCGCTTAGTTCTTCTTATAAGAATATCACTTTTTGAATAATAACACGATCAAAACCTCACCGTTAGAGACTCTCTTTATTGAGTGGCATACCCCTTGCGATGTTCAGCAGCCAATCACCTTCAACAAAAAGTAGTGAAGAAAAGAAGCCTATTGCCTAAGAAACAACCATCAGAAACGAAACCATGCGGCAAATGACACGTTACTTTTCATTACTCCATTTTTGCACGACCATCGTAATCGGAACCGTTGCCCTTTGCCTGGTTCCGCTTTCTCCCACTCCAGCGAATTCAATTGATTTTGCGACAAATCTTTCCTCCTCTTCCACACACTCATCTAAAAATACAGCACAATCCAAGCCCCCCCAGGCACCATATTCTGATGATATTCTGGCTGCACTTACCATTTATCTTGAGGCAAGGGGCGAAAGTTTTGCGGGGAAAATGGCAGTGGCTGCGGTTATCCGTAATCGAATGACCAATAGATTCCACAGCGATGGAACGGTAAGGGGAACTGTACTGCGGGCCTTTCAGTTTGAACCCTGGATCGGACGTTCCCCCAAAGAGGTCATGTTTATGCCCAGCAATCGAAAAATGCAAGAAAGCCTACTGGCCTGGGAACTAGTCCAAGATGGGAGAAATGTTGTAGATGGCGCAGTGCTTTTTTATAATCCTACTCTCGTCAATACACCCCGTTGGGCTGAAGTGCACCGCAAGGTCGCAAAAATTGGAGAGCATGAATTTTTTAATTCTCACCGTATTTAATGAGAATTAAACAACAGCAGCCTTTCGTAAATTTCTTGGACGGCCCTTCTTCTGAGACCCATTTTCAATCCCATCTAAGAGCACACGTAATTGTCTCAACGCTCCAGAATGCACACGACATACGCCAGATTCCGTTAAACCTAAACGAGCCCCAATTTCTTTCATCGTCATGCCTACATGATAATACAATTTCAATACCTCTTGCTGGCGAGCTGTTAAGGTCACTAAGGCAGCTTGCAACGACGCCTTCATTTCAGCATCAACACAAGCGGCGAACGGATCATGATGATCTTGGTCAGGCAATACATCACGTAGAGTTGAACCATCTTCTCCCTGTCCCACAGGCTCATCTAAACTGACCAGTCGTGGATCACAAGCGGCTAATCCTTCTAACTCTTCTTGGGGCACTTTTAATGCTTTGGCGACTTCAGGAATGGATGGCGAGCATCCATACTTTTGAATATAGTCATCAACATACTGTCGAATTTGCTCCCGTCGCGCCCGAACTGATCGAGGCACCCAATCCATTGAACGAATCTCATCTAACATCATGCCACGAATACGATATTCCGCAAACGTACGAAATTTAATATCTCGCGTGGGATCAAAGCGTTTTAGGGCGCTTAAGAACCCCATTGCCCCGGCACTCGTTAAATCCTCCACATCCAAGGAAAAAGGATTCTTGATCGCCATGGCCCCCGCCATTCTCCGAATGATAGGAAGAAACTCCTCCAACAACGCATTCAACTCTTCCTGGCTCAGCTGAGAATAATACGTCTCTGCCTCGCAAGGCTCTACAACCTTTTCTGCTAGACAGGCAATACCCGTCCCCCAAGTTTTTACGTTGCCCCCATGAGAGGATTGTCTGTGTTCGTTCATGTTCTGGTCTGTCCTTTCTGACCAAAAAAAAGCGCCAAATTCCGAGGAATAGGCGCATAAACGAACGTCAGACTTCATACAGTTCGGTAACCAGACTAACCCTGAACATACGACTGGTTCAGGGTCTCTTGGCTTTGCGCCCTACCCTCGCGGATAGTTTGCCTTTGTCACCTGTTCAATAAATTACTCTAAGGCGTACACCTCTTAGTTGGATTTCCCATATAGCCCTCTTGCTTGCTCTCCACTATTTTTTCCATTTCTTGATTGTTCTTTTCCTCCCATATTTCCGCCCGTGCTGATGTTATCGGGACAAGGCTTTTTAGAATTAAGAAAAAAACTTGACGGGAGAAGAGAAAAGCATAGAAATTCAAAAATCCCTAAGAATTTAGATACAATTCCATAATATTATTTGAGCTAATATAGAGAATTTTAGGGAATTTCTGGGATATTTATTTCAATTTAAGAAATAAATTCACGCCAACCATAAAAAACATACCAGTCGCAATCCAACTGCCAACAAAAGGCATCACAGCCCCATTCTGCCCTAATACTGTCCCAACCGAATGCACCGCCCAAAACAGAAAGCCTATGGCTAATGTTTGCCCTACTCCCTTCGCCGCTCCCACACTCCGTTGTCCACTCCCACGCAAACTAATGGACACACCCAAGAGGGTCATGACAAGCGGAACAATCGAATAGGCCACACGAGCCCAATAATCAGCAATATATCGCTGAGGATTATGTCCATCCCTTGTGATACGCTCGATATGCTCCTTCATCCGATCAAGTGTCATATTTTTAGGATTTTGGAATAACCAATTCTGAAAATCTTCAGGCGTAAGAGAAAGAGTCAGCATACGATGAGGCAGTTCCGTTATAGCCACACGACCATCTTTCATAACGGTACGCTGCACAACCTGCTTCATTGTCCATTCGCCTTGAGAAAACGTCGCCTGCTCACCCTCAACAATCTGGGAAAGCCGAAAAGGCTCAGTCAACGTATAATGGTGTATCCCCGTGACCTGTTGTCCATCTGATTGTACTGAATCAATCTGAACTAATTGTGTCTGCCCAATACGAAGCCAGAGACCATCCGGAGCAGACATCAAGGCTTCGGGTTTGTGTTCTATCAATACCGATTTCACATATTCAGCTTGTAGATTGGCCAAAGGTATAAAGACTGCCGTCAAACTAAAGGTGATGGCGCTCACAAAAAGGCTAAAGGCAAAAAATGGTACAGCTATTTGATAAAAGCTTAAACCACAGCTCCGCATGGCGGTGATTTCTCGAGTTCGATTTAGGCCTCCGATCGTTAAAATTGACGCCATTAATACCCCAAGCGGGGCTAATAAAAAAGCGATCTCTGGAATGCGATACACGAAGAAACTCAAGACTAAAGACAGGTCAGCATCATATTTAAGAAATTTCCGTAGCTTTTCAAAAAAATCAACGACAAGATAAATTGTGAGCACGGTGGCCATACAGAGCAGAAAATTGCGAGCAAACTTTCCCAGCACATACCAAAAGATTTTTCGCATATTCTTATTCTATTCGCATCGCAAACCAACCATCATAATTTTCGCGCCTGATTCAACATCCCAACAGTCATACATGCCAAAAGGACATTTGGCAGCCATGCCCCAACGATTGGAGCCAGCCCTCCGGTGGTCACAAGATATTCGCCTAGAACATTGAGCATATAAAATCCAATGATCACCAACACGCCAATCGCAAATCCTCCAGCACGACCTGATCGTTTTGAGACAATGCCAAGGGGCACACCTAAGAGTCCCAAGACAAAGGTGCTTACAGGAAACGCCGTATCTTTGTGATATTCAATCAATCGTCGCAGTGTGCCAGAATCCTTGCCACCAGAAGTTCCCAATTTTTCTAGTAGTTCCTCATAACTTTTCCGCTTGGCCTTAGCTTTGGCGGATTTAAAGGGTGAAGGCATCCAAAAGTCGTAGGTTTGAAAAGTGACTCGATGAAACGCAGACCCATTCTCTGGAATTTGGTGAATGGCTCCATCAAACAGACGAATACCCATTTGACGACGTTCATTCTGTTTCAACATTTGAAATTGTTCCGCCACTATGATTAAGGGTTGAGCCAGATCCCGTTGATCGGAAATAAACACTCCTTTTCTTTTCTCCCTCTCTCCATGACGATTGGGCACGTAGACCATCAGGCCAGGAATTGGTTCATTAAACACGCCAGAATCCACCCCTAGGGTCATTTCATCCTCAATCACACTCAAAGCCAACGTCTTCAAGGAAATATTGGCCCAAGGCTGGCCCCATTGGGACAACACCATGGTTAACAAAAACACCATGCCCGAAAAGACCACCACGGGAATATTAATTCGCCAAAACCCGACACCAACGGCTCGTAGGGCAACGATTTCATTATCGAATGACATGCGATTAAAAGCTGAAATGGTGGCAATCAAACAGGCAATGGGAAGAGTCAGGACAAGAAACGACGGGAGGAGATGCATAATGATGTTGCCCAAGGAGGCAAGACTAATCCCTCGAGAAATGACTAAATCCACCAACCGCAACATTTCTTTGGTGAAAATAATAAAGCACAGCCCGAAGAGACTCGTTAAAAACGGAGGGAGTAACTCTAGAAATATGTACCTGTCGAGAAGTCGTATCAATGCTGTGAGCGGAACGAGAAATGAAGGGATGGGGAGAAATTTTTCACTATATTTTGTCTACATTCACCATATCTCAACCACATGGTCGAGTTCCCCCTCTAATCAATGGTTTGGGGAAATGTTCCTCGCCCTACCAAAATATCATGCTGCCATTTATTGACAGATTTTTCAAACTATGCTAAATCTTTCCTCGCTGTTTTAAAGGTAATAAGAAGTGAAAGATTGATTATGCTGTGAAGCCGAAAAAGGAACAGTCTCCTTTTCCGGCTTTTTCTTTTTTTTAACCAAGATACTAATTTCTCACATAATTTTTTCCCACTGCGAGCAAGGGAGGCATAATCGTGAAAAGCAAGGGAACCGTCAAATGGTTTAATGATCGTAAAGGGTTTGGCTTTATTCAGGTTGAAGGCGGCCAGGATGTCTTTGTCCATTATTCCGCTCTTCAAGAAGAGGGATTTAAATCCCTAAAAGAAGGCGAATCCGTAGAATTTGACTTGGTAGAGGGTGCCAAGGGTCCTCAAGCTTCTAATGTGACAAAATCTGGCATTGCACAGCCATCCTAGTTACGGCTGATATTCAGATTCCGTCAAGTACTTGGATAAGGTTTTCTCCTCAGGCCTTATCGAGTTTTTCCCCCAAGGGAGATTCACATCAGTCTTGTTTGTTGATGTGTATTCTTCTTGACTTCTCTCTTTTTCCCCTGATAGACTTCACGCCTAAGTCATTGTATTTATTGGAAAATTTAAGAAATTACATGGTATTTTTTTAGGGGAACGATATGACCACTAAATTTTTTGAGGTTTTATTTTTTGGACAGGGCCCACAGCTCAACATCTTAACCATTGATAGTGAGAGCGAAGACTGGGGAGCAGGACAAGGTGAAGATGACCAACTTCCTCCCGCACCCTCTAATGTTCATGCCAAGCCCGATCACGGTCGAACTACCATCACATGGGACCCTGTTCCTGACGCTCTCTATTATAATTTATATTTTGTCACCACCAAGGGCGTAGAAATTAAACCCTGTGATCTTGCCCGTCCCATAGCGTCCCCTGAAGACTTTGCCACTACCGTAGGCATCAAAAAAGATGCAGCCAACTGTATAGAAGGTATCGCTTCCCCACACGTTCACAACGATTTAAGTAATAATCTCTGTTATCACTATGCCATAACGGTTGTCACAGAAGGTGGGGAAAGTCTCCTATCTGAAGAAGTCATGTCCATTCCTTCACCCTACCTCACAATCATGCAATTTGGGTGTGAAGGTGTTGATGATGGTGAATTTAAATCTCCCACCGGCATTGCCATTGACAAAGACGGCAACATCTATGTTGGTGATACAGACAACCATTCTATTCAGAAATTTGATAAAACTGGGAAATTTCTTGCCCGGTGGGGAGAAGAGCCTGATTCAATTGAAGGAAGCTTTTATTACCCTCGCGGTATCACCACCTCTCCCGAAGGTGACGTGTATGTAGCCGATAGCGGCAACAATCGCATTCAAAAATTTGACTCTGATGGAAATATCATCAACGCCTGGGGAAAATTTGGCTTCGCCTGGAGAGGCGCGGAAGCAGGAAAGTTTGATGTCCCTTGGGGCGTGACCACGGATGCACAAGGCAATCTCTTTGTATCTGACACCAGTAACGCCCGAGTGCAAAAATTTCTGCCAGATGGGACTCCCGTTCTCACCTGGGGCCGAGATGGTGGGTATGATGGCGCATTCTTTTATCCCCGTGGTCTGGCAGTAGATTTTGTCGGCAACACCTATGTAGCTGACGAAGGAAACCATCGCATTCAAAAATTTGACTCTCGTGGGAATTTCCTTTTGAAATGGGGGAAAGAAGGAAATGCTCCTGGTCAATTTAAATCCCCTTGGGGCGTAGCTTGCGATCCCTTAGGTTTTATCTATGTGGTTGATAGCGGAAATCATCGAGTGCAAAAATTTGAACCTAATGGCACATATCTTTGTTCTTGGGGGAATCGCGGCCTGACCGAAGGACAATTGAATTTTCCCTCGGGCATTGCCATAGATAAAGAAGGCTATGTGTATGTGATCGATAGCGGCAACCATCGATTAACAAAATTTGCTCCCACCGAAGAAGAATTGAACCGAGGGCGTGAAGAAAAACCTCAAGCTGCTGACCTTTCGGCTCCCATTAATCTGGCCGTCAAACCTGGTGATACCGAAAACATCTTGAGTTGGTTAGAAATTCCCGGTGCTGTCAGCTACAACCTCTACTTTAGCACTAACCCCGACCTTACGATTGAAACGTCAACCAAAATTGAAGGCGTCACAACACCATACATTCACAGTGGATTGACCAACGGCACACCATATTTTTACGCCATGACAGCCGTGACAGAAGAAGAAGCTGAAAGTGAACTGTCTCAAGAGCAAACGGCCGTACCAGTTCTCATTGATATTGCCGCCCCACAAAACCCCGATATCGTTCTCAACCATGGGGCTTATATGACCAATAGTCCTGATATGGTAGCTACAATTTCAGCAAAAGACGTAGATAGCGGTGTTGCAGCATATTTCATCTCTGAAAATCCTATGACTCCGAGCGCGACCATGCCTGGATGGGTCGAAGTCGAACCAGAACAAAAATTTGGCGCCACCATTCCTTTCACGACCTCCCCTAGAGACGGCACGAAAACAGCCTATGTTTGGTTCAAGGACGCCAACAACAACGTGTCGGTTCCAGCTAGTGCCAATATTCTTCTGAATACGTCTGGCTATATTTGTGTCGCCAAATGGGGACAAGCCGGCCGCGGAGCCTCATTACTCCATGGCGGTGAATTCATTGCCCCAATGTATGGCATGGCCATTGATCGACAAGGCTCCATATTTGTCGTCGATAACGGGAATAATCGTATCCAAAAATTTGACCGGAATGGCAACTTCATTCTTCTCTGGGGAAACTTTGGGGCAGCCAACAGCAACTTTAATAACCCAACCGGAATTGCCACTGATGCCAGCGGGAATGTGTATGTCGCCGACACGAACAACCATCGCATTCAGAAATTTGACGGGAAGCTTGGACAATATCAAATGAAAATTGGGTCACGTGGAAATGGCGAAGGCCAATTCAATGCCCCATGGGGTGTGGCAATTGACCGTGTACGTGGCTACCTTTATGTTGTTGATAGTGCAAATTTCCGAATACAAAAATTCGATGAGACTGGAGAATTCATCATGCAATGGGGTAGCTTTGGCAATAATGATGGCCAGTTTTACTTTGCCAGAGGTATCACTGTGGATCAAACAGATGGAACCGTGTATGTTGTTGATATGGGAAATCACCGTGTACAAAAATTCGATACCAGCTCGAATGTGCTGCCTCAATTACTAACAAAATGGGGCGGGGGACTTGGCCCCGGCCATGCTAGTAGTGCGCGAGCCCAAGAACCAGGACAATTTCGCTCCCCCTGGGGCATTACAGTAGATGAAGCTGGCGATGTCTTTGTAAGTGATACGGGTAACCAACGTCTTCAGAAATTTGATCGAGATGGTAATTTCGTTACCCAGTGGGGAGGATTTGGCACCAATCAAGGGCAATTCAATTTCCCCTATGGCTTAGGAGTAGATAGCCGGGGCCATGTTTTTGTAGTGGATAGTGGGAATATGCGGGTTCAAGAGTTCATGCCGGCTGAAGAAGCTGAGGACCACTTCCAGGAAGAAGAGGCCATGGCCTTTATTCCTGAAGCTGCGGAATAAGGTACCAAGCATAATTCAATAAGATGACTCAATTATCTATCAACATGACGATGCAAGCGGGTTTGGACTGTTCCCTTAGTTCAAGCCATACAAATTGTCAGCTTCCTTGTTAGCGGAAGCTATATAACGAAGCGGCATTTTCTCCAAATCTTTCAAATACAAGAGTTTTTGGATTTCTGAACCTGCAGATTGACTGCATTCTAGAAGAAATTTATCATGAAGCTCATTCCTTTTTTCGAATAGTGCAAAACACACTTTAGTAGCGAGAGCATTTAGACACACCTAAAGACATTGCACCATGTGGGATCAACAATTACGAGTCGGACTCACGTTTGATGATGTCGTCTTAACACCGCGCCACTCAAAGATTCTTCCAACCGACGTAGAGACAAGCACTCTGCTCACAAAAAATATTCGTATCAATATCCCTATCTTGAGCGCAGCAATGGATACCGTTACAGAAGGGCGCTTGGCTATTGCCATAGCTCGCGAAGGTGGCCTGGGCATTATTCACCGCGCACTCTCTCCTGATGCACAAGCCGCAGAAGTGGACAAGGTCAAAAAATCAGAAAGTGGAATGATTCTTTCCCCCATTACAATATCCCCTGACCATACCATTCGCGATGCCCATCATCTCATGGCCACATATCGCATCTCTGGAATTCCTGTCACACAAGAGAAAAAATTGGTTGGCATATTGACCAATCGTGACCTTCGATTTGAAAACAGGATGGATATTAAAATTTCTCAGGCCATGACAAAAGACAAACTCGTGACCGCACCAGAAGGCACCAGTCTAGAAAAAGCCCAGGCCATTCTCCATGAACATCGTATCGAAAAATTACCAGTCGTGAATGACCAATTTGAATTGATGGGATTAATTACCATCAAAGATATACAAAAAAAGATTAAATATCCTTTTGCCTGCAAAGATGATCATGGACGTTTGCGAGTCGGCGCCGCCGTTGGAATCGGCCCAGATGTTGAAGATCGCATTGAGCGCCTTCTAAAAGCAGGCATTGATGTATTAGTAGTAGATACTGCTCATGGCCATTCCCAGAGCGTCCTCGACAAGGTCAAAATGATTAAAACGCAGTACCCAGACTTAGAGCTTATTGCCGGAAATGTGGCAACAGCGGCAGCAACCAAGGACTTGATTGCCGCCGGAGTTGACGCCGTCAAAGTTGGCGTTGGGCCCGGATCCATTTGTACTACTCGAATCGTCTCCGGCGCTGGCGTTCCTCAGCTCACGGCAGTCGCTGATTGCGCCAGCGTCGCAAAGGAACGTGGGGTCCCGTTAATTGCTGACGGAGGTATTAAATATTCCGGCGATGTGACCAAAGCCTTGGCAGCTGGAGCCTCATCGATTATGATTGGCTCCCTCTTCGCCGGCACGGAAGAATCACCAGGAGAAACCGTCCTCTATCAAGGCCGCACCTATAAGGAATATCGAGGCATGGGCTCTCTTGGGGCCATGGAACGTGGCGGGAAAGATCGCTATTTCCAAGAAGGCCGGGAAAATTCAAAGCTTGTACCAGAGGGCATCGAAGCTCGAGTTCCCTATAAAGGAAATTTGTCTGTCCTGATCTACCAACTTGTCGGTGGGCTGAAAGCCGGGATGGGATATTGCGGATGCCGGACGATCCCAGAATTACAGCGTGACGCGCAATTTATTCAACTCACCTCTGCGGGCTTGCGCGAAGCCCATGTCCATGATGTCATCATCACAAAGGAGGCCCCGAATTATCGGGCTGACTAGGATTTTGTTCCCACCCAGGAACTCAAGTCTTTGGTCTTTGCTGTTGTACGACTATGCACTCCCACCATGATACCATTGTCATCTTGGACTTTGGCTCACAATACACACAACTCATCGCACGACGGATTCGGGAATTGCAAGTATATTCCATTATCCTCCCAGCTCATTCTCCCGTACAAGAAATCCTTTCACATCAGCCAAAGGGATTGATTTTTTCTGGTGGGCCGGCCAGTGTGGCCCATGCCCATGCCCCGAAGCTAGATAAGAAAGTTTTCCAACTGGACATTCCTATTCTCGGAATCTGCTATGGGATGCAACTCATCGCGCACCATTGTGGTGGAACTGTGACACCTAGCTCAAAACGAGAATTCGGCAGAGCTAATCTCCAGATTACGGATAGGACTGATTTATTTAAAGGAATAAAAAGCAAAAAGCCTTTTTCCGTTTGGATGTCTCACGGAGACTCCGTCAATCGACTTCCCCAGGGATTTCAGAAAATTGCCCACACTCCTCATGCACCAATCTCAGCCATGAGAAAAGCAAAAGGCTCTCAACAACTCTTTGGCATTCAGTTCCACCCTGAAGTCGTCCACACTCAACATGGGTCCACAATACTCAAAAACTTTGCCTGTCATATTTGTCATTGCAAACCGACATGGACCATGGGCTCCTTCATCGATCAGGCCATCACCGAGATCAGACAAACGGTTGGTCAAAGCAAAGTGATTTGTGCTCTTAGTGGTGGAGTTGATTCAACTGTCGCAGCTACTCTTGTTCACCGAGCTATTGAACAGCAGCTGACCTGCTTGTTCATCGATAACGGCTTTATGCGCAAAGCTGAGGTCAGCCAGTTACAACAAACGTTCGAGGCAACAGACCACATTCCTGTGCGCATCGCCAATCATGCATCCACATTCCTCTCAGCTCTTGGACGCACGATCAACCCCGAACGCAAACGCAAAATTATAGGACGCCAATTCATTAAAGTTTTCGAATATGAAGCTGCCTCTTTAGGTATCGTCAATTTTTTGGTACAGGGCACTCTCTACCCAGATGTCATCGAAAGCCTTAGCGTCAATGGCCCTTCAGCCACAATCAAATCCCACCACAATGTGGGTGGCCTTCCCAAGCGGATGAAATTTAAATTGATTGAACCATTTAAAGAACTTTTCAAAGATGAGGTCCGCCAATTAGGATTAGAACTGGGCTTGCCCGAACACATTGTCTGGCGACAACCATTTCCCGGGCCAGGGCTGGCTATTCGCATTCTTGGTGCCGTCACATCTGAGCGATTAACCATTCTCCGCGATGCCGATGCCATCGTTCGAGAAGAAATTGAACAGGCCGGATTATCTCAGAGTATTTGGCAATTTTTTGCCGTATTGTTGCCGATACAAACAGTTGGAGTCATGGGTGATCAGCGCACTTATGAATTTGTCATCGCTATCCGTGCTGTCACGAGCTCAGATGGCATGACTGCTGATTGGGCAGACATTCCTCACCCCGTCTTAGCTAAAATGTCCAATCGCATTATCAACGAAGTGCATGGCGTTAATAGGGTTGTGTACGATATTAGCTCAAAACCTCCGGCCACAATTGAGTGGGAATGATAATGGCTACAGAAGAAAAAATGGTCCGCTTGCAAAAAATTATTGCAGGATCTGGGCTCTCTTCTCGTAGAAAAGCGGAAGACTTCATCCGGCATGGCCTGGTCACCGTGAACGGCAAAACGGTCATGACCTTGGGCACTAAAGTTGATCCTGTTCACGATCATATTAAAGTGAATGGCCGCCATTTGAAATCGAAGCAACCGGACATGTTTGTCATGCTCAATAAGCCAATCGGCTATCTAGCCACCTTACATGATCCAGATGGCCGCCCAACCATTAAGCAATTGATACCCAAACCATCGCTGCGACTCTTTCCCGTCGGTCGATTGGATGTTGATAGTGAAGGCCTATTGCTCCTTACCAATAATGGGGATATTGCGCAAGCCTGTCTCCATCCAACGTATCATGTTCAAAAAACATATCTCGTAAAAGTCAAAGGAGTGTTAGAAGACAACCACCTTCAACAATTGCGTCGCGGTATCACCTTAGACGATGGTCCAACAGCTCCAGCTAAAGTGAAAAAAGCAGGAAAAGCTCAAGCCAATTCCTGGATTGAAATATCCATTCACGAAGGGCGAAAGCATCAAGTCAAACGGATGTTTGAACATATTGGCCACCCCGTGATTCGCTTAAAACGCATTCAATTTGGACCACTAAACCTCGGAAAACTGCTTCCAGGGAAGACCCGATATTTAACTGATAGCGAAGCCAATGACCTTCGGCAGCTATTGGCCACGACAGCAACACCGGCAAGGCCTATGAAAAAGTCTTCCACTGCAAAAGGGAAAATTCATGAAAAGAATTTCGACGCACAGCGATATTCACAACTACGCCAAGTAACACACTAACCTCTTAATAATTTCGTAGAATATTCATACACTTTATGTTCACAAACCGGATCGGCACCACCCATATTTATCAACAAGAGGATTTCTTGTGATACGCACTCACCATTGTGGAGAACTCACACTCGACCATGTGGGACAAATGGTCACGTTAGCCGGATGGGTTGCCAGCCGCCGTGACCACGGTGGAGTGATCTTCATTGATATTCGAGACCGATATGGGCTGACACAAATTGTGTTTGACTCAGAAGAAAATGCAGCACTTCATACCATCGCGGACCGCCTGCGAAACGAATATGTCATTAAGATCACGGGAAAGGTGTCTGTCCGACCCGAAGAATCACTTAATCAGAATATCCCAACGGGGAGCGTCGAAATTCGAGCCAATACTCTGGACCTACTCAATGAAGCCACTCCCCTTCCCTTCTCCGTTGAAGACGAAGTCCAGGCCACTGAATCTCTCCGACTTGAATATCGTCACCTCGATCTGCGTCGACCTAAAATGCAACAGCTGCTACAACTCCGAAGCCAGGTCTCCCACCTCACACGACAATTTTTCCATGGGCAAAAATTTATTGAAGTTGAAACACCCATATTAACCAAAAGCACACCAGAAGGCGCACGAGATTATTTGGTACCCAGCCGAGTCAACCCAGGTGATTTTTTTGCGCTTCCCCAATCACCTCAACTATTCAAACAAATTTTAATGATTGGCGGGCTAGATCGGTACTTTCAAATCGCTCGCTGTTTTCGTGATGAAGACCTTCGCCTCGACCGACAACCAGAATTCACCCAAATCGACCTTGAGATGTCCTTTGTCGACCGTGAAGACATTATCCAGCTCATCGAAGACCTCATACGACTAATATTTAAAGAAACAAAGCACATCGACCTCTCCTCACCCTTTCCACGACTGTCATTTGAAGAGGCCATGAGTCGCTATGGAACAGATAAGCCAGACCAACGATTTGACTTACAACTCCAAGATCTCTGTGATTTTTCCAAGACCTGTGACTTTCAAGTCTTTCGTCGCGCAGTAGAGAGCGGAGGTATGGTCAAAGGCTTAGTGATTCCTAAAGGCGCAGGTTTTACCAGAAACCGTATTGATAATTTAATTGATACGGCTAAAGAATTTGGGGCAAAGGGCTTAGCATGGGTCAAAATTAGTGAAGATGGGCAGTTGGATTCATCAATTGCCAAGTTTTTAAATGCAGAAGCATTACGAACAGCTCTTCCTACAGCTAATCCTGGCGATCTGTTGGTTTTTGTCGCGGACAAAGCCCTTGTTGTCCACCAAGTCCTTGGCCGCCTCCGTTTGTTACTTGGTGAAGAATTACAATTGGTAGATAAAACTCGTTGGGCACCTCTTTGGGTCTTAGATTTTCCCATGTTTGAATTTGATGAAGACAGTCAGCGACATGTAGCTCTTCATCACCCCTTTACTGCCCCACACCCAGAAGACAGTGAACTGCTAGAGAGTGCCCCCCTACAAGCTAAAACATTAGCCTATGATCTGGTACTCAATGGCTTTGAGCTTGGAGGAGGCAGTATCCGTATCCATTCGCCCAAGATACAGGCAAAAGTTTTTGACTTACTCAGAATTTCTAAAACCGAAGCTCTCGAAAAATTTGGCTTTCTGCTGAAGGCACTAGAGTCTGGCGCACCACCCCACGGAGGTATTGCGTTAGGGTTAGATCGATTGATTATGCTTTTAGGGCAAACCGAATCCATTCGAGACACAATTCCATTCCCCAAAACACAAAAGGCACAGTGCCTTATGACACATGCGCCTTCCGCAGTTGCCCAAGAACAACTACAAGAACTCTCAATTCGCACGACAGCCAAAAAGCCGCCAGCAGGCTCTTAAACTTTTACGATATCGATGACGATTGAGTGCAACCCAGTAGCTCCAGCAGGCTGTGGCCGAGCAATCTCTGCTGTTTGGACTTTTCCTTTCACATCAATGGCCCGCACTGACACCATATGTTTCCCTACCTTGGGCACTTCCCAATCATAATTCCAAATTACCCAGGTAAAAGGCGAAAGTGGGGGCTCCAAGTCAGCAGGCACCCAAGTCTTTTCCTGATCAAAACTTAACTGCACCTCTTGTATAGTTTCCGGTCCACCAAAGGCAATACCTCGTAATCGTTGAGTCTGCCCTTGCAATGACTGATAATGTCCTGGGCTATCAATGCGGGAAAAAATATGAATCGTGCCATCATCTGTCCAACCTTTTTGTTGCCAGTAGCCCTTATAATCTCCATTATACACTTCAATTTCCGTAATCCACTTCACATTCTTAATCCCATATAATCCCGGCACAATAAGCCGAACGGGAAATCCATGATCTTTGGGAAGCTTTTCTCCATTCATCAAATACGCCAACATCACGTCATCTTCCATAGCTCTCGTAATCGGAATACTATCGTGATACCCATCGGCCCCTCGAAAAATGACATCTCGCGCCATCTCTTCATCAACCCCAACATCTTTCAAAAGTTTTTTGAGGGAAATTCCTCGCCACATGGCCGTACCCAAACTACTGCCACCAGGAAGGGTATCAATACACATCAACGTCACGGCTTGATCAAATGATTCACGATTTAATAGATCACGCCATTTCATCACTGTAGGATTTTCTACAACGCCTTTCACCAACATCTGCCATTGTTCAACATCTAAATCACGTGTGAAGTTATAAGACCCAGCATTGTAATTCACACGATAGAATTTATCATTAGGGGTGAAATACACCGTATCTCGTGGGGGAACCGCAAACATCGATCCTAAATCACAACCAGGCAAGGCCAAACTCGCTGTGGCAAGACCACCGAGAGCAAACAGTCCACGTCGAGATATCGACAAAGAAAATGAGGATGATGAGTTAAAAGGCATAAGGAATACCGTTATTATCCGACGTTCCACTTCTCTACACAAGGTTCAAGAAAGAACAATTTCCTAGAGCTTAATTGGTATCACTCTGGACATCACTTGCTCTTACTTAACATTTACCCTAGGGTATTCCTTCAAGAAAATGGGAACATTTTCCCTCTAATGTCTAATGCCAACCAAAGGATTGGGCTATGAAGCATGGAATGATTATCTCTCCTGGAAAGGCTTTCCTCCTCGCATTGGCAAATATATTATTCCTTCCGACAGTAGTTTCAGCGGTAGAATTTGTCATTGTCGGACCACGAGCCGTCGGAATGGGAGGGGCGGGCGTCGCTATCACGACCGATTCACTGGCCATCTATTGGAACCCTGCTGGCTTGGCTGTTGAGGAAACTGTTGATATCCGTATCCAGGTTTCAGGGCAGGGTATCGATCGATTAGGAATTCGGGAAACCCTGGAAGATATTGATGACATTGAAGATACTGATACCTCAACAGCCAATCAAGCACGACTCCAAAGCCTCTTAGATGACCTCAATGGTGCCTCACTTTCTGCATTGGCAGCAACAGGACTATATATCAAAGGCCACTGGGGTGACCACGCCTTTGGAATGAATATTTCTGATGTGGGAACCGGTGGCTCTTTTAATTCTACCCCATTAACGGCAATTGTTGCAGGAAGTCAATTGGATATTACCGGGGAACTGCAGGTGAATTTTCTGGAAGCTCGGCAATTGGCACTATCCTATGCCTACGCCTTTTGGGAAAAGAAAATTTCGTTGGGGATGACTGGAAAGATTATCAAAGGCGTCGCCTACAGTCGTGGAGTTGATGTTGATGATTCGGTAGATAGCTTTGACATTTCAGATGAACTCAAAGACGCAGAAAAATCCTATGAGTTTGGAATCGACATTGGAGCTCTGCTCCACCCTATTTCCTGGTTCCAAGTAGGTATTGTTGGAAAGGATCTTAATAAACCGTCATTCAAGGCGCCGGGTGGAGGAAAATTTAAATTACGTCCTCAGGTCCGTGGTGGAGTGGCCTTTATTCCTTTTTCTATGACCACCATCACATTTGATGCCGATCTCACTAAAAATAGAACATTCGTACCTGGAATTAGAAGTCGAGTCTTCAGCCTTGGTATCGAACAAGGCATCGCCAGCGTATTCTTCTTACGAGCAGGCGCTCTTAAAAATGTCGAGGATGCCAAAACACGTGTGACCCCAACCGCAGGATTAGGAATTCACCTGGGAGCATTCCATTTTGATGTGGGTGGAGGCTATGACTTTGACGATCGCGGCGCCTTAGGGTCATTTTCTCTGGCACTAACGTTCTAAGAATCTTGAGGTCATAAAATTTTGCTGAGAACAAGAAGGTATGGTATCGAAGGTGGGATTGTCTAATGGAGGATTGCGAAGATACTAAAAATCAAAGCAATCCCCAGCTCTTCCACTCAGTGCTGCATTACGCATTTGTGCCTCTTTGCCGCTATTGGTCTAAAATCCACTCCATTAAACTCTCTCACTAACACCTATTTAACACTAGAATTCTATCTTTTTGTTACAGGGGGTTGATGGATTGACCCCTCATAGTCACAGTCAGAACCAAAATCCACCAAATCCTAAATGTGATACAGAAGGATTAAGAGTAAAGTTCCCAGCCCAAAGGGCAGGGCTTCCACGTTCGTTTTAGTGAAGACTGACCTTGAAAATTATAGCACTATATAGTTCGCCGCCTTGAGCAGCTCAGAGAAACTCGACTCTTCAATATAAGAACAAATTAGGGTTTCTTCGCCGAAGAATTGGCTTCAATTTTTTGTTGGTTTTGCTGATACAGCGCCTCAAAATTGACGGGGTTAAGCATGACAGTCGGAAACCCAGCCCGTATCACAGCAGATGAGACCGCCTCACGCAAATATGGGAAAAGAATATTCGGACAACCAATGCCCAACACTGGATTAATTTCCTCTTGTGAGACATGCCGAATACGGAAGATCCCAGCCTGCTCGACCTCCACTAAAAACATTACCTTCTCTTTCACCTTCGCAGTTACAGTCACAGTAATAGACGTGTCGTACAATCCTTCATCAACACGTTGATGTTTAGTATTCAGCTCTACATGCACATCTGGTGCATCTCGTTCAAGAAAAATTTCAGGTGCATGGGGGACTTCGATGGACAAATCCTTCACATAGATTTTTTCTATAGCAAAAACTGGTTTCTGTTCGTCACTCATGTTGCATCCTACTTTTCATTAAAAATTGAATAATCTCAAGCACTAAAAGAGCCTGAGCAACAATATTGAACATCCCTATTGAAAACCCTATCAATATTGTCAACCAAATCATTGGCAAGATCAAGATGGCTCTTCCCACCTATCCTTCTTTGCCCAAGCTCTGTTCCAAGAATTGCTTCTGATCCCTCACTCGGGCACAATCATTTTTTTCGTTTCTATTCCTCATCTCTCCTGAACGAAAGGACACCATCATGACCTCACTTGTTGAACGAATGATACGAGCAGCCAAGCTCGACATACAGCTCTACGAAGAAGTAGAAGCCGACAAGAGCGCCATGAATCAAGCGATAATCGTCGTTGTATTATCAAGCCTAGCCAGTGGGATTGGGTTCATGCAACAAGCTGGATTAGCAGGTCTTACAATCGGGACGGTGGGATCCTTGCTTGGATGGTATCTCTG
Organism: Nitrospirales bacterium; assembly: GCA_965223685.1. Taxonomy (GTDB): domain Bacteria; phylum Nitrospirota; class Nitrospiria; order Nitrospirales; family UBA8639; genus Nitrospira_E. Next base: position 1,270,560 of record CBDCXG010000003.1, on the reverse strand, counting down.
GGCGTTTTTGACGTACATCATTGGCATAAAACTTCTGCCTGAGCCCCAAACTTCAGCTGATCATGGAGAACTCCTCCGAACGATCGGCTTTTCGAGCTCACCCGGCATTCTTCGTATTTTTGCTATCATTCCCGGTTTAGGGTCAATTGTGAACCTCCTAGCGAGTGTGTGGATGCTCGTCGCCATGGTGATAGCAGTGCGCCAAGCCTTAGACTATCAGAGTACATACCGTGCCATAGGAGTCTGTCTCATTGGCTGGATTATACAGGCCATCTTTCTTGCCCTGGTACTGACACTAATGGGTGGAGCCCCGCAACCCATACTAGAGCAGTAGCTGAAGACCTGCACGTTCTAAAAAAAAGATCGCTGCAACGGCATAAGGTTCATCTCCCCGTACCCCCGATATAGGAGATCATCCCTTTCACTCAACGAGTGAAGACCCATTTCCCGTCCCATCTTCATCAGCGCCCGAACACACGTCCCGTAAAAAATCACGCGGCTGGCTCCCTAAAAAGAAGGCACTATGCTATAGTCATCCCGAAATTTCACAATTCAAGTAAAGAACCCCCCAGCAAGCTGGGAGGCATTCAAGAGTTAGAACTTTAACTCGAGTTGCTTGGAATCATGTTGATGCTTGATATAGCGACGAATCACCTCCGCCGTGACAGTATCCCCTCCACTGCGGACAAAATAGCCATCGTTCCACAACTCTCCTCCCCACAAGGGCTGCTTCACCTCAGGAAACTCTTGAAAAACCAGGCGCGCCGAAATACTTTTCAACCGTTGCACGACGTGGGCCAGACTAGAGCGCGGCGGGACAGAAAGAACTATATGCACAGGATCGGCCATGACTGCTTGCGTATCAATTTCAAATTCATACCGCTCGGCAATCTCCTGGAAAATCATTTTCAACCGACCAGCCACTCGCTCCTCCAAAACCATTCGCCGATAGTTGGGGACCCCTACCAGATGATATGTGAGATCGTAGACAACACCACGGGTCCGCTTGAGACTCATGCATCGAAGAATACCAAATTCAGCCCGCTCCGCGGGCTTGCTCCTTTCCTCCCCCCAGCAAGCTGGGGGGTATCCAGGAGCAGTTTTTTATGAATAAAACATTCGACTTTCATCTCTTGAATCCATTGGATGTTTACTATGAGTGAAGTCCCATCAGTGACAATTAAAGAATTTATGCAGCAAGAGCTGGAACTAGTCAGTGAGACAACCACCGCCGTCGAAGCAGCTTCCCATATGGCAGATAAACGCATTGGCTGTCTCGTCGTTCAGGGCAAGGGGCCTGATGATGACCACCAACCCATCTTAGGGCTGGTTTCTGAAACGGACCTGGTCCGCAAGGTTATGGCCGCCAACCTATCTAGCTCAACGACCACAGTCTCACAAATCATGTCAACTCCGTTACATACCATTGCCAGCCATCGCCCAATGGTTGACGCCAGCCATGTCATGGAACAACAGGGCATCCGACATCTCTGCGTTGCCAAAGATGAAGAAATCGTTGGTCTGATTTCCATCCGGGACCTTGTCCGTTATTTTGTCTATGCAGAGTCTGGTCCTATCCTGGAATTGGACAATGTCTATCGTCCACTCAGCATCCTCATGCAAAAATCCATTGAAACGATTGATAGTGAGGTTCCCGTTCAACAAGCAGCCCAGCGGATGGATCAGAAAAAAATTGGAGCCCTACTGGTCGAACAGGAAGGGACATTCAAAGGCATTGTGACCGAACGCGATATAGTTACAAAAGTCATTGCCCAAGAAGAAGATGCAAACACCCTCACCGTCAAAGCCGTCATGAATCATCCCCTCATCGACATCGACATTAATCGAACCATCCATGATGCCAGTGACCTCATGGCCGAAAAATGGATTCGCCACCTACCCGTCACCGAAAATCATCAGATTGTAGGCATTCTTTCCGTCCGCGACCTCATCCGCATGATCGCCCTACGCGACCGCCCTCGCTTCCTCAAACAACAATAGCCTGTGATCAAACAAAATGAGGAATCACGAATTATTTAACACTCCCACAATCATTCTCAATGGCATTAGTAGAGGGGCTATCGTTTGTATTTGGGATTTCGAGGCTGATGCGACCCAATGTACCGTTGCGGAACTCGGCGAGTAAAATTTTTGCAGCTTTCTCTCGGTCTATTTCTCCGCCTTTGCCTTTCCGTAGACACCCCCGTTTTCTACCTATGGCATCCAGAACGCCGTGGCTATCTAACCCATCGACTTCACACTTATAACGCTTCGTAAGGAGATTGGGATAGCGCTCTAGGAGCATCGAGGCGAAAAATTCAGCAATATCTTCATCCACAATAGCATTGGCCCCAATCGCATGAATTGCTGCTAATTTGTAGCCGACAACCGGATCTTCAATCTTTGGCCATAGCAACCCGGGTGAGTCTATGATCGTCATCTGATCATTCAAGACATGAGATTGCTGCACTTTCGTCACAGCAGGTTCGTTCCCAACTTTGGCAAGACGATGTTTGAGCAAGGCATTCATCAAAGTAGATTTCCCCACATTAGGAATGCCCATGATGAGCATACGCAGCGGCTTGAGACTGCTATTTCGGTGTGGTGCCAACGGCTGACATAGATAAGGAACCTTTGCAGCCTTCCCAAGCTTGATGCCGGACAGAGCCACTGCATTCACGCCTTTTTTAGCATTGAATACATGAAGCCAAGCTTTGGTAGCAGCAGGATCGGCTAAATCGGTTTTATTCAAGACCTTCAAACATGGCTTATTGCGATGCAGCCTAAGTTCCGTGACCATTGGATTACTACTGACTTCTGGCGCACGCGCATCCAACACCTCAATCACCACATCAATGGCTTCCATCCTCTTTGCCGCTTCTCTGCGCGCGACATTCATGTGACCAGGGAACCATTGTATAGCCATCTATCACTTTCCTTACTTAAAGACCGTCAGTACTGTCTTCATCAAAGTTAAACAGGAGTGAGGTTACTCTTTTTCCAAACTTTGCCCAAAAAGAATATGGCCATAGCCCACAGCAAATAAAAGATAGGCACCACTCCAACAACCTGCAGACAAAAGGAGGCCACGACCATCAAAAAGATAGATACTTGGCCCAAAGACTCTCAAGATCGCTCCAAGGTTCACCAAAAGAAAAATGATGATTGTCAGAACGCTGGCATGCTTAATGCGCCCGGTATGACCCAGACTGGCACGGGTCATGACCGCCAAGGTCATCACCCCCACAGCTCCCGTCGTGAGGGCATGGATAGCATCTTCTATATGCACTCCGATCCCAAGCATCGCGCCACCAATGATCAGAAAGGAGATGGCCAGCCAACAATATCCAATATGCAGAATCAAAACTAATGGCTCACGCCAGGTATGCCAGCCGTACCAGCGGCTCAACCGTATGACGTGCAGAATCCCTGCGCCCACAAAAACAATGCCTGTCACCATTGCATGACCCTGAATCATCCAAAGAATTCCAGCCACCACCACAAGCAAGATGGCAAGTCCATCAAAGCGAGAAAATGATTCCGGCTGCTGCTTCACCCCAATCTCTTCCAAATAATCTTCTGTGAAGCCAGGAGCAATCTTCCCTCCGATCAGCGCCAAGAATATCATGATTAACGTCAGACCCAATCGTTCAGCTAAATCCGTTTCGGAACGATTAAGAAATAGCCCATGAAAGAGTAGGTTGGCACTGGAATACAGACTAATCAATATTCCCAGCGGCAAACGATCCCATGCCTGGGCTAACAGAATTTCTCGCCAGACGATTCCTGCAACGACAACTAAAAACGCACCATCAATCAGAGACAGGATTGGCAGAGGTAATCCTGAAAAGGCAATGGACAAGCGTCCAGCCAACCAAAGAGTCCACAATAGAATAAGCGCCCAGCCTTTCATAGGAGGTCGCTCAGTCCAGTTGGGCATAGCCGTCAGGAAAAAACCTGTCATCACACAAGGCAGAAAGCCAAAGATCATCTCATGCACATGCCACTCTCGCAGCAGATAGCGCAATGGCAGACCTTCTAAGCCTGACACAAACAAGGCCCAAGTAGGAATCGCAATTCCCGCAAAAAGCGCAGCGCTGAAGAAGAAGGGCCGAAACCCATACGACCAAAACGCCGGCCCTTGATAGGAAGAATTAGATCCTATGGCTTCAGACATGTTGCCTTGTTAGCGAAGGTCCTATAGAAAGTACACTTATTCTTATTTCAAAAATTTCCAAAACACCCTTCATGTCCCAGGCCCTACTAGACTTCTTGTTTGTTTTTAATCGTCGCCTGCTGCGGTCTTGTGGATAGACGCTCTGATTAAGTGAAGGGCCTTGTCTGAGTGCAGCGAGTTGGCTCGTACCCACGCAAAACTCCTGCAGGGCACCAACTTAATAGACCAGATTGGATATCAATGGTTTTGCAGAGTTTTCTCGAAGAAAAATAGGACATCCACCCGACAATTCACAGAAAAGCCAATAATATTCGGTTGGAGCCATTACGGTAAGGGTGGTAGGCTATCTCGGTTCTCCCCTGTTGCGAAAATTCGTCTACAAGAAGATCTTGTTCGAAGACAAATATGGACCGCATTACTTAGTAGCATAAGGCCACAGAGAGAATAGATAGAGACTGCTGGATTTGTCTTACCCTCATCACAGTTGGTACCAGACGATAGACTTCATTCGTCATGGACGCCTTTGCAGATGCTATCTCATTTCATTGATACAGATGAAGCTTCATCCTACCCTTTGGCGAGTTGAATCGGAGGGTACGGATGTTCGGGGTCCCGTCGAACTTTGCCTTTCTGGGCAGGTGATTGACTAATCTGCGCGCGATTCCGCGCACTCACAGGATCTTCAATATGGCCACATTGTAGGCAACGATCCATAAGAATAACTTGGCTACTGCCTTCCCTATCATACACTGACTCTTGAACAATAAGTCCGCCACATCTCACACATCCCATGCTGCATTCCTTTCTTTGGTGAAATCAAAAAAGTCTTCAACCTGGGGGTACTGAATGTAGAGGCCATCCATGACCCAATTCATGAATATAGAGATACCCAAAATGAGGGTATTTTGGCAATCACTTTTAGAGCCTATTTTGGACCCCAAATACTCTTCCATTAAAAAAGTATTTCTTCTCTCAAATTGCCATATAAAATGTTTGCCAAAATAATGATACTTACCGTAAGCTCTCCACCAGGCTTCCAATCACACTTAGCCTCGCATTTCATCTAAACAAATTCCTGCCTCGACATGGTCCTCTGAGACATTTTTAGCGTCTTAGTCTTTTTTACAAAGATACAACTGCCTAATTAATAGGCATAAAAATTCCTTAAACCCTAAATCATCAACCTCGAATAGATTCGAGGAGAAAAAAGATGCCAAAAGCTAAACAAGAAAAAAATTGTTATGCCTGTAAAGATGAGGAGCCCGCATGAGCTTTATGACTTGTGGGCAGTACGCCAGGCATTATTGCAGCACACATGAGAGTCCAAAAATGGATGAATGTACAGCCTGCCTAGAAGAAGGTGGAGGAATTCTAGAGAATATTGTTGCTAACCAATTTAAACTACCTAGACGATACCGCTTTGGCATTCGGCAACCATTGCTAACCATCCAAATACTTTACTACCATTGAACATTCCATTATTCACTCTGACTGATTTTCCAGATTCATGACTCCTCCATCCAAATTCACATTGAGCCAATCCCTCAAGAACCAGGAACGTCAGGTTTTTTATGAAAGTCATAAGGATTTAGCCAAAGTCATGATCTTAATAGTGTTCTTCTTTCCTCTTTTTGGTGTCTATATTAGTGGGTTACTCGGAGCTGCTATCGGCATGCTCATTTCAATTTTAGCCTATTTCCTTACACCCTATATTCGTCAAAAACTTGGCGAATAAAGATTGGAAACGTTGTCATCAGTTTCCTCCATCATTTTCAAAGATAGCAGATCGGTGCCATATGTCCAGATTAACGGCCAGCTATCTAAACCTATACATTAACTTTAACTTCATATCTCATTTTCTACAAAAACAGAATAAGCCCATAAACATTAGCTTTTATGTTTTTTATGACTGAAGCCCTAGCTAGCATTTTTTATCGACTCCATAACCCGTAATAGTATGCACAAATCTAACTGGGTACATTAACATTCAATAAAGACTCATGTTCATCAAACTCATACTCTACCCTAGAAAAACTCACTCTATCTCTCCAATACCTGGCCTTCCAATGTATTATCCATTTCATCTCTGCCATGAATGGACCGCCAGAAAATAGCAAATCCTCCATTTTCGTGATTTCATGGACCTTAAACTTGATGGGCACCACTGCCTTCCCTGATCGCAAAGGGACTACTATCCCAACTTCTCTGGTTCGGGCCAAATCATTCACGACTACAAACTGAATCTGATCGCCAACACAGAATCATGTGTCCACCATGAACTGCTGGTGCAGACCTACCAACGGCAGCATATGGCTTTTGAAATTTTTGTATGACGCGTGAAGAGTATCGAGGGCTATAGGAGAAGTGCGCTTATGGGGGAGACGATTGTTCATCCAAGGCCACATGGCCGCGCATGGATTTTTCAACAATTTGATGCTCTATTTCTAACGCGATGACCTGCGCCAATTGATCAGCCGAAAGTGCACCCATGGGCAATTCATTCGTAAGGGCATAGTATGGATCCTCTGGTGCGGCCTTCCGATGCAGATTGATCAAGATTTTAGCCGGTTGAATGACTTGAGCTTTCATCCCAACCTTGACCGCCCTATCTCGTGGTAGCACCCGCGTTCGCGTGGCCCAATCACGTGAGTCAATATGCACGAACGCTACATTCCAAATTTTCCCATTTAATAAACTTCGAACAGCTTTTGGCGTATGTTCTTGAAAATGGGATTCACGTACTATTCGTTGAAGAGCTTCACGCACACGGATATCGTAAAACTTTGTCGTAGAATCTGGTTGAGTTGGGTTAATTGAAGAGATGGTTCCAATATCGTAATAAGGCTGGTGGTTCAAACTGTCATATTCGTCAACCGTCGTCAGGTAATGCTCAAAGAGCCTTTGCAATACCTTCTCACGTTCCGCTCCGATCATGTGCTCAATGCTCTTATTTGTCTGGATAAGGGCATGCGTAAGATCTCTCGTGCCGACGACAGCTTTTCTTTTCTTTGTCGTGTCAGCCTTGCTTAAGACCCATTGGAACTCTCTGGCAAGGACAGGAATGAGTTGAGCAGGGTCTTTCACGTACCCCAGCTTTTGAAGTTGGGCAGCATTGATGCGTAACACCACCTTTCCCTTCTGTTTCATGCGAGTCACGAGAAACAGAAATTCTTTTCTCTCACGATTGAATACCCGTTGTTCAAGAATAATCTTTTGTAAGATGCCTTTTCTAAGGGCTTCCTCAAATCTGTGATAATGGGTTCGATTTGCGACCATGTCACGAAACGCCATAACCACAGCCTGAATAGCATCCTGAACCTGTGAAGAGGTTAGCCCCTCCCCCTCATCTACCTTTGCACCCTTCGTCCAATACACTTGAAACGGAGCACCAGGAATAGGGTGACCATCAGATTCCTTGGAATGACTCCCTTCACTATAGACATGCTCCGCGGCTCCCCGGTGGTTCGCCAACACCTCCGAACCTACCCCTATGCACAAACAAAGCAACCCAAGAAACACACATGACAGTTTTTCTGGATTTAGGAGAATGCCCTTCATTTTAGTTGTCATTTTTTTGATCCATCTCATTCTTCAACTACCGCCACCATTTTTCAAAGGGCAGCATGAGGCATAGCTTAGTTGATAAGATAAAATGATCATCTATACCAAAACTTTAGATCCAGAATTCATTTCACCAGAATTACAATGCCACTATTGGTTAACATTGTGATTAATAAAGTGGCACATACTCCACCGCACAATACTGGTAGGTAAAACAAATATTTCATGAGGGAGATATCTTGACATTACTTGATTTTGACAACCTTGAACACCTACGGAAGAAACGCAAAGCTCGTTCAGATCACGGTATATACCCCATTATCGTCACAACATCCATATTAGCACCTTCCCCAGCATCAATTTAGATATTGTCGTTTATCAATTTATTCGAATAATGAGACATTCTTTTTCTATTGAGATGGCAAATCCTCAGGATGCGTTGCCCCAGCAGCTTTCGCTGCATGCTGCAAAGCTTCTAAGCGAGTGGCAAATCGATGACCGGGTCGAATATGCGAGAGTACATTCAGTCCTTCTAACGTCTTGATCACGTTTGGTTGCATGCCTACAAAAAACAAGTGCTGTTCATGGGCTCGAATAATCCGCAACATATCATCAATCGCAAGGGCGGCCGTACCATCAATAACTGGCACATCAGAGAGATCCAACACACAGCTCGTGAACGTGCGCAATCCCGGGACCGTCTCTAGGCGCCTCACCATATTTTTGGCTGAGCCAAAACTCATGGGGCCATCAACATGAATGAGTACAATTTTTCCAGCATTTCGCTCCATGACAGCTGCCTCCTGCGGCGACAACGGGGTTTCTTCATGGACCTCGGTAATGACATTCATATTGGCCAACTGTAAATCAGCCATTTCCTTCACAAACAGCAGGCTGGCCAAGACCACACCCACACCAACAGCCGAAATCAGGTCGACTGCAACCGTAATCAGAAAAACCACGACCATGATCCCCACATCAGCTCTTGGTGCCTCCATGACATGGCGTAGGAACCGCCAATCGATAATATCCACGCCGACTTTCAACAATATTCCAGCCAGGACCGCGAGCGGAATCTGTTCGGCTAATGGCCCCAGCCACAGTAAGGTGGCTAATAATACCAACCCCATTAATGCACCCGAAATCGGTGTTCGCCCGCCTGAACGAATATTGGCCACCGAACGCATCGTGGCGCCAGCACCCGGCAGCCCACCGAAAAATCCAGCCACCGTATTGCCAATGCCCTGCCCTATGAGTTCCCGATTGGAATTGTGTTGCGTGCGCGTCATATTGTCACACACTAAAGAAGTCAATAAACTATCTATGGCCCCCAGTAACGCCAAGACACAGGCTCCTTTGACAATCAAGGGTAAGAATTCCATCTCTAACGATGGAAGTTGGAATGGCGGGAACCCAGAGGGAATAGAACCAATCACTGGAGCTTCGGGAAAGAACCAGATGGCTGCTGGCGTACACACAAACAACGCCAGTAATGGCGGAGGAATAATTCGCCCAATCACTTTTGGCGTAAAATATACGATGGCTAAAGCTATCACCGCCAAAATCACCGCGTGCATCAGTGGCTGTGAAAGGAATTCTGGTATACCCAAGATATTAGGAATGACGCCACCTGGTTTCGCGGCATGACCTAAGAGTGGCCCTATTTGTAGAATGATAATGATACCGCCAATACCACTCATGAATCCGGAAATTACCGGATAGGGCATCAGACTGATATAGCGGCCAACCCCAAGAACCCCTAAGAGAATAAGGCCTATTCCGCCTAAAATTACTGATGAAAATACCAACGACGGATTACTTGCCATCTCAACAAAGAGCCCCGCAAAGACCACAGTCATGGGACCCGTTGGACCTGACGCCTGCGCAGGAGTCCCTCCAAATAAGGCCGCGAAAAACCCTACAAAGATTGCGCCATAGAGGCCTGCTTCGGCACCTGCACCCGAAGCCACACCAAAAGCTAACGCAAGTGGCACGGCAATAACCGCCGCCACTACACCACCAAAAATATCACCTTTGATATTCTTAAAATGCAGTCCGTGAATCAGCATTTCATACACTCCTTAAATACATCAATAACTCAACGGTCAAAACCGCTTGAGAAAAGTACAAACGCATCGCATGATGTGATTAATTGACAATGTAACTCGTGCCTCTTCAGGATTCATATAACCATCCATAAACCAGAAAGGAATTGTACGATGCCAACATTAATGACACAACCTAGCCTTATTCCTCCTCTCGGAAGCCAATCTAAACGCATTGAAGAATTTGCCGGTCGAGTCGCCACTGGAAATAATGCTATGAGCATTGCACGAATTATCTGCCCGCCTGGATGGACAGGCAATGGGCAACAACCAGAATTTGAAGAAACAAAAGTCGTTTTAAAAGGGATGCTCCAAGTCCAACACAAACAGGGAAAATTCGAGGTACATGCGGGGCAATCTGTGACAAGTCACCCAGGAGAATGGGTACAATATAGTTCCCCTGGTCCGATTGGGGCAGAATATATGGCCATCTGTATTCCCGCTTTTTCACCCAAAACCGTTCATCTAGATCAGGCATGAGGAAATATAAAGATTCGCAATACAGACCAGTACGATATTTAGTGTGCCACTCAAAGCGTCCCCTGCGCAAAAGCTAAATGAAAGGAATGGGCCTAGTGACGTTACGCATGCATATCAAAGCCATCTACACGGGTATTCGTTTTTACTCGAAAACCATAATTCTTTTAACGTCAGATCTACTTGAGGCAAAAGCCTTGGAGTTATACTCGAAAGTAGTGCACGGAGTGAGTTGAAAAGACGCGGCGTCTCGGGTTGAAATGGGTGTTGCAAGACATCCATACACAACCACAAAAGGAGAGACGCCACGATGAGCAAGAGTAGCAAACCAAAGGAAGAAGATCGAGAAGGAACCGATTCACTGACAGACTTGATTCGAAGGGGAGCGCGGCAACTCTTGGCCCAAGCCCTGAAAGCGGAAGTGGCCGAACTCTTGGCCACCTATGCTGATCAGCAGGATGAGCAGGGCCATGCAAGAGTGGTCCTCAGTGGGCATCATCGGCAACGGGACATTCAGACCGGGATCGGGCCCGTGACGGTGCAGGTGCCCAAAGTGCGGAGCCGCCAGGGCAAGCCCGTGACGTTTCGCTCGACGTTAGTCCCTCCCTACGTACGCAAGACCGCGAGTTTGGAAGCCGCCATTCCGTGGCTCTATTTGAAAGGGATTTCGACGGGGGAGATGCAGCCGGCCCTGGAAGCCCTTGTGGGGCCCGAGGCGAAAGGGCTGTCCGCCAGTACGGTGGCCCGGCTGAAACAGACCTGGCGGGAGGAGTATCTGAGCTGGCGCCAACGTCGCCTCGATGCCGATCAGTGGGTCTATATCTGGGTCGACGGCATCTATAGTGGGATCCGGGCGGAGCAGCAGCGCTTGTGTGCGTTGGTGGTGATCGGCATGAACGTCCACGGGGAGAAGCAACTCTTGGCGATGGAAGATGGGATGCGCGAGTCGACTCAAAGTTGGCGGGAAGTGCTGTTGCAGCTCAAAGCGCGTGGCCTGACTGCCCCTGCCTTGGCCATTGGCGATGGGGCCCTGGGCTTCTGGGCAGCCCTAGAAGAACTCTGCCCGGAGACGCGGCATCAACGGTGTTGGTGTCACAAGACACAGAATGGCTTAAATGCTTTGCCGAAAAGTGTGCAACCCAAAGCCAAACAGGCCTTGCACGAGATCTGGCAGTCTGAGACCAAGGGGCTGGCCGAGAAAGCCTTTGATGTGTTTCTCGACACCTATGGGCTGAAATATCCCAAGGCCACGGCGTGTCTGCAAAAAGATCGGGAAGAGCTGTTGATGTTTTATCATTTTCCCGCGGCCCACTGGCCGAGTTTGCGGCCCACGAATCCCATCGAATCGACGTTTGGCACGATTCGGCATCGGACGGTCCGCACCAAGGGCTGTCTCACTCGGAATGGCATCCTGCACATGATGTTTAAGTTGGGGCAGTGTGCGGAGAAAACGTGGCGGCGATTGCGCGGATTCCGGGAGTTGCCAAAAGTGATCGCCGGCATTCAGTTTACGGATGGCATCGAAGAAAGAAGCAAGGCCCCGGTCGCCGCGTGAGCAACCGCTCAGACACTACATTTGACTTTAGCTCAAAGCCTTGTCACCTCACACTTCGATGAAATAATGAAGTTTCATGTTACCTTGGTTGGTATTGACACCGTTAGTTATGGGAGAACTCCAACTCCAATTGGTAAACCACGGCTAAATCGATATAAATTTATGGCAGCTCTTGCTCCTCCTAATAACCTTATGGATATTCAGCTAATCAATACCCTATTGGCCGGACCCCTTATTTTTCCTGGATATATTCCTGATCCATAATATGCCTTGGAATAACGTATCAAAACATTCAGAAATCGTTGCATTTCAAAACATCCTCAATCCCTCAATATCTATTAGCTTTTACTGTTTATCTACAGCCTTTACACATTCTAGGCATTCAATACGCTCTCTATACATTTACTGTGTAGTAGACTAGGATTCCAACATTCCAAGCCGTTCTAATGCCGCTCGAATGCCATTCATTTCCTCATGACCCCCTTGTTTGTCTATCACAATGACTCGAAGTATAAATTCTAACTCGCCCCAAAACTTACGCATCCACTTCTATGGCGTACAGGGAAGTGGAACCGTCTTTCTTACTCGTCATGATCGACTGCAACAGCAGGAAATGATTAGACATGAGCTTCTCGAGCAGATCTTTAAAAAATTGACCGACTTTACCGACAACCAGGGAAATCTTACTGGACGCATTGAAGATATTCTGGGTGGGCCACTCACCCCTCAAGCCCTTAGACAATTCCAGAACAGCCTTACCCTAACAGAACCTCGGGTCTATGGCGGATGGACAACCTGTGTGTGGATAGAAACAGCGGATGGCCACGATATTATCCTTGATTGTGGCAGCGGATTTCGTAATTGCGCCAAGGCGCTTCAAGATAAATGGGGGGATCGTAAAGAACGCCATTTGCACCTCTTCGGCACGCATTCTCATTATGACCACACAGAAGAGCTCGAGCAAGCCATCGTGTGTTTTGACCCTAGGAATACCATTCATATTTATGGCAATCGTCAATTTCTACATGGGCTCGATCGCACATTGGGGATATTTTCCAAACACGTAGAGTCCAGTGTCCAGGGAGTTCACACTCCTCTGTTCTATGCATTGATGCCAGCCCAATTTCGCTCTTGCGAAATCCGGGGAGATAGGCCGGAACCCGCCGTATCGGATGACACCATGCTGGCTCATTATATACACCACGTCCAAGATCCATTTGAGTTTGGCGCAACCAGAATCGACATGATTCAGGTCTTCCATCCAGCACCTTGTCTGGCTTATCGATTAACCAGAGCCAATAGATCATTTGTCTTTTGCACAGACCATGAATTGTTTCATGGACCAGCGGAAGATCCACGTTATTCTGCTAGCCGTCAAGCTGAAGAAAAGCTTACCACTCTATCGAATCAAGTCGATCTCCTGTACCGAGACGGACAATATTTTCAAATAGAATATGACGGCGACAAGGGAATTGGGACTGGCAGTCCTGTCTCCCGAATTGGGTGGGGACATAGTTGTGTGGAGGATTTGCTAGAAATGGCTCAACAATGTCAAGTGCGTCGAACACTTATTGGTCATCATGATCCAAACCGGGAATGGTCTGAACGTCGCTGGATTGATGAAACGCTGGAACGCCGAAGCGACCAGACTGGAATTCACTTTGAACTGGCACAAGCTGAAACTATTATAGATTTATAGACTTACTTGGGGTCTATCTTCAGAATCCGACAAAAGGAATTGGGCAATGGCTTGAAAGGCCTTCTTCACCCCTTGGCCAGTTTTGGCGCTGGATGACACAATAGGAATCTGTTGCACGTCAACGAGTGAAGTTTTGAATCATCCAGCACCCATTCTTGGACTAAATCAATTTTATTGAGGACCACAACAAGCGGTAATGGACCTATGTTCGCTTGTATTTCACTCCAAATCTCAAGACCAAGGTCTACGGTGTCTCCACGAGTCCCGTCTATAACAAGGAGACAGCCGGCGGCACCACGGATATACGACATTGGAATTGAAAATCGTTCTTCAGCACCTGCTACATCCCATAAGAGAAGCTTTACCTCTCTCTGATCCATATGCACTACTTTCTCATCGACTTTTACTCCAATAGTCGTAAGATATCGTTCATCAAAAAGTCCGCTAATATAGCGTCGAACTAAACTGGTTTTCCCAACGCCCGCAGCCCCGACCATAGCGACTTTTCGTTTAATCAACTTAAACCTCTACTCTACTTTACTTATCTTTCTCAACAAAGAAAAAATAAGATAACAAAAGATAAGCCTCTTCCAAAGAGTTTCCGTATTTTTTGAAAGAAAATAAATCTTGGCTCATCGTGAAAGTGAGTGGGTCGGTTTTGAGAGTTGAGTGGCGCAACTCAGCTTCATACATGGGAAAAACGAATTCATATTTAGGGAAATTTTTGGCATGATTGCGGGATGGGACAAAAGAGGCGTCTGCTGGATGAGTACCGATTCCCCGGGTTTCGTCCGCGGGCCACGATCACGGGGATATTTGGCGATCCGAAGGCCCGGATCATCCGGCTGGAGCGGCGTCAAAAAAAACGGTGTGCGGGTGTTGCGGGACCGTGCACCGGAGTTATTACGACCACAAGACGCGGCAAGTCCGGGATCTCTCCTGCGGAGATGCGCGGATGTACCTGGACGTGGCGGTGCGGCGCGTTTTCTGTCGACGGTGCGGCAAGGTGAAGCGGGAACGCTTGGATTGGCTAGCTGACAACCCGTTTTACACGAAGCGGTTTGTCTGGTTTGTGGGGCGGCGGTGCCGGGCCATGAGTATCAAGGATGTGGCCAAGGACGTCCATCTGGATTGGCATACGGTGAAGGGACTGGAGCAGCAGTACATGGCCGAGCAACTCCGTCGGGCAGGCACTCCCGCACCGAAGGCCATCGGGATCGACGAACTCTCTTTACGCAAGGGGCACACCTACCGGATTGTGGTCAGCGATTTGGAGCGGCGACGGCCCATTTGGTTTGGAGGCCGGGATCGGTCTGAGGCGAGCCTGGCTGGCTTCTATCACTGGCTGGGAGAGAAGAAATGTGCGGGGATCCGGCTGGCGGTGATGGACATGTGGAAGCCCTTTGAAAAGTCGACACGCACGCACGCGCCGCAAGCGGCGATCTTGTACGACAAGTTCCACGTGATGCGGCATCTGGGCGACGCGTTGGATAACGTGCGCAAGCTGGAATATAGCCGGCTGGCCGGGAAAGACCGGGCCTTTATCAAGGGGCAGAAGTACACACTGTTATCGAATCGGGAGAACCTCACCCTGGATGGACGTAAGGCGTTAAAGAAGCTCCTGAGTGCCAATAAGCGGCTGCAGGCCGCGTATTTGCTGAAAGAGACTTTGGGCAACTCTGGAGCTACCAGACGGAAGGCTGGGCGCGGCGATTCTTTGAACACTGGAAAGACTCATTGAGGTGGCAGCGGCTTGGCCCCTATGAGAAGTTCACCAAGATGATTGAGCGACACTGGGATGGCATTGCCGCCTACAGCAGGCCGGAGAACAAGGTCTCTCTCGGATTCGTGGAAGGGCTAAACAACAAGATCCGGGTGCTCCAGCGACGGGCATACGGCTTGCGAGACGAGGAGTACCTTCGGCTCAAAATCCTGACGTGCATGCTCAAGGAGATATAACTTTGCCCACTCGATTACACGAAGACCCTAAATCTTAATTATCTAATGAAGCCAAGTCGATGACAAATCGAAATCGCACGTCTCCCTGCAATACTCGTTCATACGCCTCGTTAATTTGAGAAATGGGAATGACTTCTACCTCTGAGGTCAACCCATGCTCACCACAAAAATCTAGCATTTCTTGTGTTTCGCGAATCCCGCCGATTAATGATCCGACTAGTCGACGGCGCCGAAGGATGAGGGAAAACCCACTGACCGAAAGCGCATCAGGCGAAGCTCCAACTAAAATATAGGTTCCATCCGTTTTCAATAACTCTAGATGTGCATCTAAATCATGGGGAGCCGAAACCGTATCAATCGCAAAATCAAAGCTTCGAGCCAAACGAGTTAATGCTCCCTCTTCAGAGGTTGCCGCATAGTCATCTGCGCCCAGGCGTTTCGCGTCCTCATGCTTAGCTTCAGACCGACTCAAGACCGTGACATCCGCACCTAACGCTCGCCCAATTTTTACTGCCATATGGCCTAAACCGCCAAGTCCCACAACTGCAAGTTTGTGCCCCTCCCCTACGCCCCATTGCCGCAATGGGGAATACGTCGTGATCCCTGCGCAGAGCAACGGAGCCACCCCTTCCAACGGAAGCCCATCCGGAATCGCTAAGGCATACTGTTCATCAAGAACAATTTGATTGGAATACCCACCATACGTTGGCTTCCCTTCCTTATCCATCCCGTTATAGGTGAACGTCATACCACTTTCACAATATTGCTCCTGTCCTTTCGTACAAGATGCACACGTCCGGCACGAATCTACAAAACAACCGACGCCAACCGAATCCCCCACTTGAAATTTCTTAACCTCTGCCCCTATTTGTTCTACCGTCCCGACAATTTCATGCCCGGGAACCATCGGGAAGATGGATCCACCCCATTCATCGCGAGCTTGATGAATATCCGAATGGCACACCCCGCAATAGTGAATCGTAATAAGGATATCTTTCGGCCTCACCTCTCGTCGTTCAAAGGTGAAGGGTTCAAGTGCAAACCCGGCATGCTGTGCCGCATAACCTTTCGTCGACAACATATTGTCCTCCTTCATATAGCTCTATGAAAATATACAAATAACTTCAAGCACAAGAGTAGGAACCATCATGACATATCATAGTCTGTCAGGTCGATGAAAGAATTCATCCTATTCTCACCACTTATTCCTTTTCCCTCTACCTTGAAGTCTCTACAAAATCCATGTTTCAATTCGTTTCAATACAATATTTTTTCAGAAAAAGGAACACCGTTATGCAATATGTGCATCTTGGCCGCTCCGGACTTAAAGTTAGTCGATTCTGCCTAGGCACGATGAACTTTGGGCCATTGGCATCGGAAGCGGAAAGCTTCGCTATTATGGATCACGCATTAGAACTGGGCTTTAATTTTTTTGATACCGCCGATGTATATGGCTGGGAATTAGGAGAAGGAATCACTGAACACATTTTAGGCAAGTGGTTTGCCCAAGGCGGCAACCGACGGGAAAAAGTGGTATTGGCCACAAAAGCTTTTGGCCGCATGGGAGAATGGCCGAATCAATCTCATCTTTCGGCATTACACATCAAGCGAGCCTGCGAAGACAGCCTGCGCCGGCTCCAAACCGACTACATTGACTTGTATCAAATGCACCATGTGGATCGAGATTCCCCATGGGAAGAAATCTGGCAAGCTATGGAACAGCTCGTGCGAGAAGGTAAGATCTTATATGTGGGTAGTAGCAACTTCGCAGGCTGGCATCTGGCTCAAGCCCAAGAAATGGCCAAACAACGACATTTCTTGGGATTAGTATCAGAACAAAGCCTGTATAATCTTAATGACCGCATGATTGAATTGGAAGTCATTCCAGCTTGTGAAGCCTATGGTATTGGCCTCATTCCTTGGAGCCCAGTCGCGCGGGGACTTCTGTCAGGAGCCCTGCAGCCTGCAACACATGGAAGAAGAGCGGACGAAGACTTACAAAAAACTATTGAAAAACACCGCTCACAATTAAAAGCCTACGAACAGCTATGCCGTGAAGCTGGCGAAACCCCTGCCCATATCGCCCTAGCTTGGCTCTTACATCAACCTGCTGTCACAGCCCCCATCATCGGCCCACGTACCCTCAACCAATTGAATGGCACAATGCGCGCACTCGAAATAATTCTATCTAAAGACCTCTTAAAACGTTTAGACGACATCTTCCCCGGCCCGGGCGGCCACGCCCCGGAAGCTTACGCCTGGTAAACACCTCCCCAATTCTTACCCCAAAATTTTTCTTTTTTCCTTCCTCGTTATTCCCAACATCTTCTATCAGGAATCTATCTTGTTTTATAAAGATGTCTCAACCTAATTGTTTTCTAACAATCTTCATGTTTCCCCCATACCATTCACTAAAAAATTACGGATACGTCTAAGCAAAAAAGTAAACATTCCCGCCCAAAGGGGGACTTCCACGTTCGTTTTAGTGAGCATCAGAAACCTTAGAATAAAAGGATCCCGAAATTGACAAATTTTTGAAATAGTTTGGAAACTTTGACGACAGTGCTCTGCTGATTCGTGCCTCATCATCATTTAAATTCTTTATAACTCAATAAGTTGTTGTCCATACACTTCAGAGCAAACCTTATCTTTACATTTGGCATACTAGTTGCTTTTCAAATACATAAAAACTTCATATAAAGCCAAGAAGTTGCAGGCATAGGACCATAAGCCAAGGAGGGCGCGATGAAACATTCACCTTACATCCAAAAAGTATTCATCATCGGATTAGCTCTTGTGCTTTTTTGTGGAGAAATAGTCAAAGCCGAAGTGCTTCCCCCTGAACCGGATGAGGCATACTTGGTCGATGAAGACGTGAATATTATCACCGGTCTGTACACACGGAAATATTCGCTTCACCAAGACGGAAAAGTGGATTATAAAACCGCCCGGCAAATCATCATCTCAGAGTACAACAAATACTGGAATTCGGTCGTCGAAACCAAAGAATTCCCACTATTCTATTGGCACGATGCAAAGCGAGATGGAAATTGGAAGATGTACGTCGATCAACAGGTAGAGGGATGCACCTGTGATATCGTTCCCTATCAAGTAAAGACGGAAGAGCAAATTGCCCATGATGATCCTTTTTAATGATTGCCTCATATCATCGTTTGCCCTCTAAGAAAGATAAAAGCAACTCCCTGGCTTTAATCTAAGGAGTTGCTTGGTATGAATCCACATCGCTGAACACGCTACCCGCAAAAAATATGACCAATAAGGGGAAGGTGAGTTCACCGAACTCGCAACACATGAGGGCTCCTGATACCTTTTATATTTAAGCCACTTAACGGGCGAGGGCGACGACGGCAATGTCAGCGTTCAGATTTGGGTTGTCATTGATCTCTTCGCCAGTACTGGAATTGAAGTAAATAGCTTCCAGGATGCGGATTCCACGCTTTGCACAGAGCTCCTGAAAGTCGAGGATCGACGGAAAGCGGCGATTCGGTGTGTCATGCCAATCGTAGGCATAGAGTCCTTCTTCCTTGGGCAGTCGTCCCTCCGACATGAATATTTTGCGCATGGGCGCATACGCGAAGTTTGGAAAACTCACGATACCGCGTCGCCCAATACGCACGACTTCATCCAGAACACCAGCCACATCCACAATTGACTGGAGCGTTTGCGATAACAAGGCCACATCGAAACTCTGATCCCATATCGCTGAAAGACCCTGATCAAGATCTGCATGAAGGACAGCAAGCCTTCGTTCGATACACCTCATCACTTGAGCCTGGTCTCGTTCAACACCAAGAAGTGGCCCATATCCCTTGTCACGTAGTATGGAAAGAAGCTCTCCGTTCCCTGACCCAAGATCCACCACACTTACATCCTTGGGCATCAGACGGAGAATCATATCATAGTCAAGGCGTTCCGCATAAAAGATACTGGTTGGTTCATCAATACGAGCATTGGCAGCAATAGTAGTGGTCGTCAACGTATCATCACTTGCAAGAAACGCACGGATCATACGACCACCATCTTCCATGGTGTCGGCCAACAAAAAAGAATCGTGGCCAGCCAGACTTTTAATCTCACAGCTGCTTACGGATTTGGATTGCGCGACTAAGGCATCAACGAGTAGGCGTGACGCGGACGCCGGATACAACCAATCACTGGAAAAACTGACAAAAAGCCAACGGCAAGTGGAAGGGGCCAATGACTCTGACAATTTCTGCTGACTATCACCTAGATCAAAAAGGTCCATTGCAGTAGAAAGCGTCACGTAACTATTGGCATCGAAACGCTCTACAAAACGATCACCTTGGTGAGCCAGATAGGAGCCTACTGAGAATGTACTCTCAAAGGCGGAGTCAACGGTTCGCGGCTGCAAACGAGTGGGATCGAATTTAGCCCGCATCGATTCGTCGGAAAGATAAGTGATGTGTGCCAGCATGCGCGCCAGAGCCAGCCCCCCTTCAGGAGCCGGTCCATCGTAATATTGACCGCCCGCAAAATTAGGGTCATTTCGGATCGCGTTTCGACCAACCACATCAAAAGCAATTCCTTGCGAACTCAGCCTGGCGGAGGCCGCAATAACAATACTTGACTTCACCATTCCAGGAAAGTCAATTGCCCAGGTCAGCACCTGTAACCCTCCCATCGATCCTCCAATCACTGAATGCAACCGAGAAATTTCTAGATGTTCAACAAGACAGTGTTGGACTTCGACCATATCCCGCACAGTGATGACTGGGAAATCAGCACCATAGGGCTGAGCGTTTTCAGGATTGACAAAGTTCGGACCCGTTGTTCCTCGACAACCACCTAGCACATTAGAACAAATCACGAAATACTGATCCGTATCGATCGGCTTACCAGGTCCAACTACAATTTCCCACCAGCCAGGACTATCACTCTCATCATGTCGAGCAACATGCGAATCTCCGCTTAAGGCATGGCATATGAGGACAGCATTGCTCTTCCTGGCATTCAGAATACCCCATGTCTCGTAACACACAGTGACCTGCTCCAGCCGACCACCATTTTCAAGATCCAGCGGCTTGGGCAAAACCCAGGTCTTCGCATGTTTGAGTGGAGCACCGTATTGTTGAGGATTCGAACTAGACAGCAAACTCACCACATTGCCTCAGGGCATCCGCAACGCCTAGCGACTTGCCTGTAGCGCTTGATCGAGGTCGGCAATGATATCGGCAATATCTTCAATCCCAACGGAGACGCGGATGTACCCCAGCGTGACGCCTGCTTTTATTTGCTCTGCGACCGTCAGTTGCTGATGAGTAGTTGAGGCGGGATGGATAACGAGTGTCTTCGCATCACCGATATTTGCAAGGTGGCTGGCCAGCTTGACATTATTGATAAACGCCTTCCCTGCCCGTTCGCCACCTTGAATGCCAAATCCAAGAATAGCCCCAGCACCAGCAGGCAAGTATTTCTTGGTTATAGTATGATGGGAATGGCTCTCAAGACCAGGATAGTTAACCCACTCTACACGCTCATGTCCTTCGAGAAACTTTGCGACCGCCAAGGCATTTTCACAATGCCGCGGCATTCGTAAGTGCAAGGTCTCAAGTCCTTGAAGAGTCAGAAAAGAAGCAAAGGGGCTCATGGCCGCACCGGTATCGCGCAGCCAATGCGTCCGCATATGCAGGATATACGCAACATTGCCCATCGGGCGCAGAGCCTCTTCGAACACTGTGCCGTGATACGAAGGTGAAGGCGCACAGAATTCCGGCCAGCGTTTTGGATCATCGGCCCATGGAAAATTCGCGCTATCGACGACAGCACCGCCAACATGCACACCATGGCCACCAATGAACTTGGTGGTCGAATAGACGACGATATCAACTCCATGCTCAATGGGCTTGAGGAGAATCGGCGTCATCACCGTGTTATCACAAATGGTTGGAAGGTGTAGAGCATGCGCCGCATCCGTAATCTTTTTGAAGTCTGGAACATCGTTTTTCGGATTACCCATGCTCTCAAAGAACACACAGCGCGTATTCTCATCTGCGAGTTCAGCAATCTGCTCGGGTTGATCCGACTCGAAGAACCGGACTTCAATCCCAAGATTCTTGAGCGTCGTCGTAAAAAGCGTCCATGTCCCTCCGTACAGACCCGTAGAGGAAAGAAAGTTCTGGCCTGAATGGCAAATTGTCAGTATCGCCGCCATGGTTGCGGACTGGCCAGATGCGAAGCTTAAGGCCGCTGCGCCACCATCCATGGCCGCCAAGCGCTTTTCAAGTACATCGTTAGTCGGATTCATAATCCGACTGTACACATTCCCAAACTCTGACAAGGCAAATAAATTTGCCGCATGATCAGTATCATTAAAAACATAAGAAGTTGTCGCGTAGATCGGAACTGCACGCGCATTCGTGGTCGGATCAGGTTCCTGACCCGCATGAATGGCCATAGTACCAAGACCTTGAGGCTTATTGTCGCTCATTTCTTCTCTCCTATCATGTTGAGATGAGGAATAGATACAAAGCCTGTGTAAGTGAGCAGAAAAGTACCAAAGGCATCAAGGTAGGGTCAATGAACAGCCTTGACCAGATGATAGCTACGAGATGAAATCAAGAAATTCTACATGAACAGCAAATGTTGAGATTCGTAATTTTTTGAGGAAAATAGGAAGAAGATATAGGCAGTTCCTAATGACGATATGCTTCTAAAAAACCACGTATTGCTTCTGACATTAACAGCAGAACATTCTCAAAGCCATCCATCAATTCGATTGTCTAAATCAGCCTGACACGTTCTGAGTTGCTTGTTATACCGGAGAGCACGCCGCTTCACTTTTTGGGCGACATTCTTTAGCCAAGGCTTCCCTTGGTAAGTTTTTTGTTCATACCCGCCACAACCTTCATGATAGGCGAGAGATTGCCCATAGGCACCCCACTTTGACGCCTTGAGCCTTTGCTGACTCCCATTGGTGTACCACCCAATACAATCAATCGAGTCTTCAAAATTATCTCGATCGGCGCCAGAGTGACCGCGTTCGTCTTGATATTCCTCCCACACAGGGTCCTGAGCCTGCGCATACCCATACGCAGAAGAAACTCTAGGTAAGAGGATAAACCCTAACAACCAGGGACGGTCAGGCTGTGCGTCATCCACAAATCGGGATTCCTGATGCAGGATAGCTATCATCACAAAGATTGGCGCCCCCCACTAGCCCTGTGCGTCTCGAACGGCTTCATACCAATCTGTCTCACCCCAAAAAATATGACATTTAATCTTATCAAACAGTGGAAAGCCACCGCGAATTCACCAGAAGTTAATCAAGAGTCAATCCCTGTACTTTACTCAATGAGTTGGGTAGCATAGCCGAGCGTTCGTTAGTTAAAAAGATTCACACCTACCAAGACAACTCAACCCAATGAAATAGGCAAAAGAGAGCTTTGTCCTTTTCTGCAAATAGAATGACTTGTTATCGAACCTTCTTTTTATTCTGAATTGGAAAGTGATTCGCTCTTACTCAACATCAGACTTGCCTCATAGTCCAATTCGATGACAACGTTAGCCTTCTATAGAAAATCTGAAGACATATGAAATTGATATCCTGGAACGTGAACGGAATTCGGGCGGTACTCAAAAAAGAATTTGCGATGTCACTTGAAGTCATGAACCCTGATGTACTCTGCCTTCAGGAAACGAAAGCCCAAGATGATCAGGTCTTCGAAGCCTTACAAGATATTTCTGATTATTATATTTATGCAAATTCGGCCAAGAAAAAAGGGTATGCAGGGACCGTTATTCTGACAAAAAGGAAGCCGCTTAACATAACTAGAGGAATCGGGATATCGGAACATGATCAAGAAGGACGGGTATTGACAGCAGAGTTCAAAGACTACTTTCTGGTCAATACCTATGTACCGAATTCCCAGAACGGATTAAAGCGCCTACCGTATAGACAACAGTGGGATCACGACATGTTGGCCTATCTAAAAAGGTTGAAAACAACGAAACCAGTGATGTGGTGTGGTGATTTGAATGTCGCCCAGAAACCAATCGACCTAAAAAACGATAAGGCCAACTATAACAAGACAGCCGGGTATACCCAGCAAGAGATCGACGGAATGGACAATTATCACAAGAGTGGATTCGTCGACTCTTTCCGACATTTTTATCCGGAAGAAGAAAAATACTCCTGGTGGAGCTATCGGATGAATGCCAGAGAGAATAATGTCGGTTGGAGAATCGATTATTTTTTAATTTCTTCGTCATTCATATCAAAAATCAAAAACGCCTTCATCCTCAATGCCATCTACGGCTCAGATCATTGTCCCATTGGAATAGAGCTATAGGAAAAGAGTCAGAGTAGAAAGCTAGTGCTGGCCGTGAACGTTCAAAGACATTGTGAGAATCCTGGATTGGAGGAAAAAGTAAATAACCCCGCCCAAAGGGCGGGGTTATTTACTCAAAAATTCTTCTGGGAAAATACTATTTCAAATCACTCCAAACCTTGCAAAAAAGAAATTCTGTGGCCAGTGTTGATGTTGAAGACAAGAGACAGGCATCATGTCCCATACGCTCTAGATTAATGACGTTCAACAACTGATATAGCCTACTCTTCCCATGCGATTTTATATTTTACGTAATCAGGAGGTTGTTCTCGCATCAAGTGCGAAAGAATTTGGAGATTGGGTGGAAACGGCTGATCGAGTGGTAAGTCACACACAGGTCGCCGATGTTGAGGTGTCGACGGTATTTCTTGGCATTGATCATCAGTTTTTCGCCGGTCCTCCTCTTCTCTTTGAAACGATGGTGTTTGGTGGCGACCTTGATCAAACCTGCCGCCGCTGTTCCACCTGGGATGAAGCCGAGGCACAACATGAGTCCATCTTGTCAGAAGTATTAAACCGCGTGTATGGTTATTATAAACTAGGTTAGACCGATGTCGTTTCGTTTGGAAAGGCGTTCATTGATAGGGACCTACACTGACAGAAGAGCTCAACATCGAAGACCGTGACTTTGACCTCTTGTTACACATAGCATCTTCCCTTACCAACAAGGGAAAATACTTCTAACTTAGTAGAAAATCAAAATCCTCTTGAGTCAAACCTCCTCCCCCTCCCCGATGCGCCGCTCCTTCTAACACCGCGTTATAGAGTTCCATTTTCTGTTGTTTCAGCTCCATCATTTTTTCTTCAATGGTATGCCGCATCAGCAACCGCATAATCGAGACTTTTTGTTTTTGTCCAATGCGATGAGCGCGATCTGATGCTTGCTTTTCGACGGCTGGATTCCACCACGGATCCAAATGAAAGACATAAGACGCCTTCGTCAGGTTTAACCCCTGCCCACCGGCTTTGAGACTCAGCAAAAACACAAACGGCTTTTCTGTTTCTTGAAATTCCTGCACGATTTTTTTGCGCGCAGCAGTGGGAGTCGAGCCATCTAACCGGACATAGGGAATGTGGTGCGTCTGAAATTCTTGTTCGACAAGATCCAAATACGAGGTAAATTGTGAAAATACCAAGGCACTGTGTCCTTCCTCCATCAGTTCTTCTAACCGTTCCACCACACAGGCTAATTTGGGAGAGGCATCCGTACTGTCTTGTTGAATAAGACGAGGTGAGAGACAAATCTGACGCAATTTCAAAATTGCGGTCAGCGCAATAATTCTGGCTTGTGAAGCCGCTTTCGTACGATACGCCGATGCAATGGTCGAACGGATAGTGGCCACGGTCTGTTGGTAGAGCACTTTCTGGCGATCCGTTAATTCTAAATAGACATCGGTTTCGGTTTTTTGAGGTAGCTCTTTCAGTATTTGGGATTTTGTGCGCCGAAGAACGAACGGTTTAGTCCGCTGCATAATCGTTCTCAGTATTTCAGGAGATGGCGCTTTCAGTTTTCCTTTGAGACTCTCATACTCGCCCAGCAAACCCGGCACACATAAATCCATCAGGGAGTAATATTCGCCGACATGGTTTTCTAATGGCGTCCCGGTCATCACGCACTTAAAATACCCTTTGAGTCGTCGTGCTGCGCCAGTTGTCCCAGCCAGAATATTTTTGACCGCCTGCGCCTCATCAAAGAAAATGACGTGAAACATCTGTTGTTCAAGAATGGCAATATCTCGCCGGACCAATCCATAAGTGGTCAGCACCACATCTGCATGAGCAAAATCTGTCTGGCGTTCTTTTCCAACATAATAGTGAATCTTGAGATCGGGATAGAATCGCGTCATCTCTTGTTCCCAATTAAAGAGTAAACTTGGGGGCAATACTACTAAATGCGGTCCCAGTTGTTGACTTGGAGATTCAATCACACCCTCGTGGATCCCCGCGAGCAAACTAATAGCTTGGATGGTTTTTCCTAATCCCATATCATCAGCTAAGCACGCCCCTAGCCGATGCTGATACAAAAATCCTAACCAGCGATACCCTTCTTGTTGATAGGGACGCAGCTTGGCTTTTAGCTTTTTTGGCAAGGGTCGGTGTTCAATCTGCTCAAAATTCAGAAGACGGTCAACCAAGGCTTCATCGTCAGGCGGAAGAATGACTTTGACTCCCCGCTTGCGCAGCGCAACCCAATCCAAAATCTGTAATCGGGGAATCTGTACGATGGCGGGCTTCTCATCATGAGACTTCTTGGATGGTTTTGAGGAAGAGAGTGCGCTTAGAGCTCGCAAGATTTCTTGCGTATCATGGTCCACAATACGCACCTGTCCGTCGACTTCCATGATACCCCCGCGCTCCAGAATCGTCTGAATCTCATGGGCGTCGAGACGCACCCCATCACACATGATTTCAGGGCGCAATTCGAACCAATCGATTGTCGGCGAACGGCTTGCATCTACTGAACAATCCCAGTCTCCCGTCGACACGGGCTTGTCCTGGAAAAACAGTTCAATGCCCGCTTGGGCAGCTTTTGCATAACATTCAGGCAACCCCGCATACAGGGCACCTTGAGACAGAGACATGGCATCATACCCAATCATGTTTTCAAAGATAGACAAGCCCCAAATTTCATAGGGAATGCGATACAACAAGGCCTCCTTTGCCCAATTATTTAGAACCGCACACCATTGACCCTCATGAACAAGTAACCGCATGGAATTTTCCAGAAGAGGCACTGAAAAAAATTTGAGCAATTCTTCCGCTTCCGCTTTGATACGAAAAGGGCGAAACTCTTCCTGGCGTAAACAGGCTTTGATCAGCCGCTTTCCGGCAGCCGGCGTTTTCGCTTGACAGAGTTGGAAGAAGGTGTCATAGAGCGCCGCGCGCCGTTTCTTGGATCGCAATCCACTGGAAACCGATAAGCCCCGCTCAACAACCAAAAAGAAACTGAAAATCTGCTCACTGGTCGCACCGAAACTTTCTCCCTGCCAGCATTCTGCCACCAACGATGCCGCATTGGTTTCCAGAAGAGGCGCCTCCACCAACCAGGCCTCAGGCATCACCGTTAAGCGATATCGTTGCAGTTGAAGAGTTTCGGTTCCATCAATTTGAATCAGGTCGACCTCTTGTCCCTCAATCTTGAACTGCACAGCCTCCACGAGATGAGACAGATCTTTTTTGGGAAGATCAATTTGCAACTGGGCAAAATCTTTTACCGGAATGGTCAACATCGGGCGCAGATCTTTTTCCTCACCTTCATCCATTGGTAACCATGAACTTGCCGGCTCCTCCGTATCCCAGCGACGAAACATTCCCAGTCCCATCTCGCTTCGTTCATTGACTAGATCAGCCAC
This sequence comes from Nitrospirales bacterium, assembly GCA_965223685.1. Lineage (GTDB taxonomy): Bacteria > Nitrospirota > Nitrospiria > Nitrospirales > UBA8639 > Nitrospira_E. The sequence goes on along the minus strand of CBDCXG010000003.1, from coordinate 1,243,305 downwards.
CATGTCATAGAGCTCCCATCCCAACTCGTTGTCCACGGGGGCCAACTTGCCCGCACCAAGATCCACCACCATTCCCATAAATAACTGAGCATGCTCCTGTGCCACGCCAAAACGAACACACCGTGCGGTCACGGTAACATGTTCCCGGCGTACATCCAATTCCGTTTTGATGGTATACGTCATGGAGGGTGCCCATTCCACTAAAGTGCGCCCATGCCCATCTTCAAAATACAGAGGAAATGTCTGTCCATGATGATTCAGGAAATCTTGCAAGGCTTCTTGCACGGACCAAGCCGGATCTTGGGTGGCGCGCAGCAGGACAGCCAACTCGGTGGGCATCCCTAAAAACGTTTGACACACTTTCCCGTCGTTGGTGATCGCGATGAAACCTTTCCCATGGCGATCAATTAAATTGACTTCAAAACGCGGGAAGACCCGGGCAATCTTCGACAAGGAGTGAGATGGCGACGCGCCTTGCAATAGTTGTTGCGAAAGTTCTTCCTGGTGAGATTTTCTGGCAGTCGCTAGAGGAAAAGCATCTGGCACTAACAAATTCACCGTGGTCATCAAGGCACAAATCACATGTTTGCACTGCGTTGAAGCCGTCCACGCCGGACATCGACACGAATAGACCAATTTCCCCTTTTCAACCAAAAACGTGACCGCATAATATTTTGATCCCCGCACCGATGCCGCAAGGATCGTTCGCGAGTGGTTCCAGCTATACGACTCGACCCGACCCTGAACGTAGTAGTCGTAGCCACGAAGCACAAAGGCTTTGGGAGCCAAAAAATAAATATGATTGGGAGAAAGGGCTTTAAGATGTTCGAGAACACTTGAGAGTTCTATGGCCATGGACCGTCAGCCACCCGTCCTTTAGCCATAGAATACTTGTAAGGATCTGTTGAAAAAAGCCTGTTCTTACGCAGAAAAAATTCAAGCAATAACATCATTCTATCGCATAGGAGAAGTGAGACACACATTTACGGACGAAGCTACCGAACTTTCAAGACAAGATCATTTTAGAATACGGCAAAAGATTGGAAAATGGATCAGCCGCTAGTGAAGATCTTGGACCACAACCGTCCCTTGCATGGAACCAAGATGGAGGTCGCAGTGATAGGGAAACGTGCCAGCTTCCTTGAATACATGCTCGAACCGCTGCCCGGGTTTGTTGACAGTGAGCCCACTATTAAACACTTGTCCTCCACCTGAACAATCATTCACACGACATGCCCCGCTCGTCACGCTATGGGGTTCTTGAGCACCATCCGCATATAGCCAAACAATTTTTTCGCCAGGCTGTATGGTCACTTTGGAGGGTACGAAGAAAGTCGGGGCTCGAAAGACCATCACGACAGCACCAAGAGGTGCAGACAGAAATCCCTCTTCGGCAGAAGCAGGAGCTCGCGGCTCACGAGCGATCGCCAAAAATTCATCATGTGATGGCTCAATTTCACAATATTTACCATCTACGGCCGTCACAAGCACCGCCTCAATATTCTGATATCTAGCATGCGAGACCACACCGTTTAATAAACCATCGTCCTTAACAGTTTTGATCATGACGGAATGATCCTTTTCAGTAGATTCCTGAACCTGTAACAGACAATTGTCGGAGTTCAACTTCCAGGTTAATTCTACAAAAAAAGGATGCCCCACTTCTGATGTTTCAACTAACACAACTTGTTCACCTGATTCGAGGTCCAGCCCAAAATCCAAGACCATATCCCCTATTTCCCAGCCCATGGTGGCTTTGGCAACGATCGGACCAACAAACACCATCAAGCCGACCCCGAAGCTTAGAATGAACAAGCGCCCAGCCAACTGTCTCATTGCCGCAATGCGCTTTCCTCAAATAAATAGACCACTAGCACCTTTGTTAAATCCTACCATTTTCGTTTAAAAGCCTATTCCGATACTCACCCCGCCACCAACACGCCCACCGGTACCCCCGCCCCCAAAAATTCCAAAGCGAGGTTGAGAACCTCCAGGATCATTGTTTTCTTGCACAGGCCAGACATGCAGATGTTTAACCCTCATCGTCGGATAATGATACTCCATTTCATCCAGCTTGGCATTTGTCACGCCACTAACTTCTCCAACAAGAGTAACCCGCGTATTGGAAGGGAGGGTGGCCGGATCCAAAAAAGATGACTCAAACGCTAAAAACCGGCCTTGTGAGGCAGTTCGGTCCAGAACCGGTTCATCTGCACTGTCTAATGGCAATTGAAGAATCTCCAAACGTGTTCCCTCAGACAGGCGTTTGGCCGACAGCACTTCTCCCCCTAAAAGTACCATAGCACCTTGATAACTTGTCGGTTCTTCAAGAATCTGTGAAAACGTCAGAGAAGGATCAATTTGTGGCTTCATAGTCTCCGGCACCACATCTGGACCTGAAGCACAGCCAGACCCAACCAAAAAGACCAAGCAGATTAATACTTTGTGTAAATCAATGGTCATGGCATCCCCATCCTGTTCAGATAGAATTGTAAGAAGCTGGGGGAACGCTAGACTCCACACCAGCCTTGTGGACGCTCAAAATGAAGAAGATAGAAGGGGAAACCTCAGGAGAGGCATCTACTAATAAAGCGGAGCTTGAGGACCAGGCCGTAATCCAATCAAATCAGGATCTTCGCCATCCAAGACAGTGCGAAGTTCCTCATTTTCGGCTTTGCGTTGCTCTCGTCTGGCCTCTTTATCTTGTTGTTTCATACGTTTTTGCATTTCACGGTTACGCTTTGCTTGAGTCACCTTAGCCGGTCGTCCCATAATGGCCCCCTTTCATTTCAAGCCTACTACCGAAGAGGCAGATGTCTCGAAACCGAAATAAAACGACAATATGTATGAATGCGCACGAAAGGCTTTAATGCCACCTTCTGGAATAGGACACAACCCTACCACCCCACCTGTATGGAGTCAAATTACCAAACCGAGGAGTCAATACACCTATCCACAGCCTGCATTGAAGGGGAAATTTTAGCTATTTTTTGAATATTCAAAGTGTCACCTCTTCACCTTTTGAAGTCCACTCAGTTGCCAATCGTTTCGCTTCCTGAATCTGATCGGCAGTTAACTCTTGCTCCAAAAACTCTATAGCAAGCACTGCCGGCTCCACCCCTTGTTGGGCTGCCAAGTAGGCCCACTTATAGGCTTGAATCACATCTTTTGCAACACCCTCTCCTTCGAAATACATTAAACCAAGGTGATTCTGTGCGCCGCCATTCCCTTGCTCTGCAGCTCGTCGAAACCATCGCAAGGCTTTTTCAAAATCTTGAGTTATCCCCAAGCCTTGTCGATACATGGCCCCAAGATTGTTTTGTGCACGAGCATGCCCCTGATCGGCGGCTAATTGATACCAATACCGAGCCTGTTCAAAGTCTTCTGGCACACCTTGTCCGTAGCGATACATATAACCTAACATATTTTGCGCTTCGGCATTCCCACGTTTGGCTAAGGGTTGCCATTCCTCAAGCGCATGTTCATAGTCACCCCGTATATACGCATCTTCTCCGGCAAGAAAATTTGCCAAAGCCGAAACAGTACCCACCATCAATACAAGAAAGATGTATGTTAAGAAAAGAATTTTCTTCATCAATTCCCCCTTTCCTGTTCTGGTTGTATACGAGTGATAGAGTGGCCACTAAAACGTCATGTTTATCGCTTTGCATAGGCTTGATACTTCGCCTCTAATACAGCCCACCTCGCATAGAGTCGCTCGATTTCCTGTTCCGCTTCTTTCAATAAATCATATGCCTCTTGAAGACGAAGATGGTCAGAAGCCACAGCTGGCTCTTCGATTTTTTGATGACACATCTTCCGTGTCATCTCAGCTTCCAAAATGCGTTGTTCCATACCATCATATTCCCGCTGTTCTTTATATGACAGTTTTGGCGGTCTAACTTCTAAGGCAACTCTCTTGCCTGTTCGAGGAGGAGAAGACCCTGCATTATCTCTTTTTTGTTCACGCCTAAGCCAGGCTTCCCATTGGGCATAGGTTGCAAAAAATCCATGAGCCCCTTGCCCATCTAAGCCAACAAAATCCGTACAGACTTGCTCAAGCATGTACCGATCATGGGTAACCAAAAGTAACGCGCCAGGAAATTCCATAAAACTTTCTTCTAAAGTTTCTCTGGTAGGAATATCAAGATCATTTGTTGGCTCATCAACAATAAGAACATCAGCGGGCTGTAACATCAATCGAGCCATCGCTGCCCGGGCTTGCTCTCCACCAGATAATAATCCAACGGGAAGGTCCAGTTGTTCCGCCTGAAAACGAAAACGTTTCGCCCATCCGATAAGATGGATGGCTTGTCCCCGATAAGTGACGAAATCACCCGAGTCAACCAATGTCCGTCGCAAAGTCAATTCAGGATTCAATTGTGTTCGATTCTGATCAAAGTAAATCAACTGTAAATGATCCGCGTGCTTGACGCAGCCTTGGTCCGGATCTAGTTCTTTCGCTAAGAGTTTCAGAAGTGTGGATTTTCCAGAACCATTATGGCCAATAATTCCAACAGCTCTTCCAGGAGAGACCTGCATCTCCAGGCTATGAATGATCGGGCGTGAACCAAAAGCCTTAGACAAGCCCATCACTTCAATAAGCTGTTTGGTCTTGCGACCAGAACCCACAAAATCAATGGAGACATTTTGTTGACGTAATCGCGTGGTAGTTTCGGCTAATTCCGCTTGCAAGGCCTTGGCCGTCTCCACACGATATTTCGCTTTGGTCGTCCGCGCCTTCGGACCTCGTCGAAGCCAGGCTTCTTCACGCCGGACCTTACCAGCCAACGCCTGAGCCTGTTGCTCCTGAACCCCTTGAAAGATTTCGCGCTTTTCAAGAAATTGTGTGTAGCTGACAGGATACATTAAAATGCCATCCACATAGCCGCTATGTAACTCAGCCATTTTATTGGTGGTTTCTTCCAAAAACCATCTATCATGGCTGACAAGAACCCAGGCCCATGGCGCCTGCACCATGAATTGAGCCAACCAGCATAGACCTTCCACATCCATATGATTGGTTGGCTCATCAAGTAACATCACATCCGGATCTTGAACCAACGCACAGGCAATTGCGAGACGTTTTTTCCACCCTCCGGATAAAATCCCTACGTGCTGCGACCCATCCTGAAACCCAACTTTTCCAAGAATTTCATATATTCGGACTTGCTCTTCCCCCTGTGAAACCCCTGACTGACCAGCGGCTTCATGCAACATCTCTTCAACCGTAAGATCCGTGAGGTACTGAGTATCTTGTGGCACATACGCAACACGCAGGTTCTTCCGCCGAGTAACGGTCCCTCCATCCGGCATTTCCAAACCAGCCAAAATTTTCAAAAATGTGGACTTTCCAGACCCATTCGGCCCAATTATTCCGACTCGATCCCGTTCTTCCACCCCAAACGTCAGACCCTGGAATAGTTGTTGTACTCCAACAGACTTTTGAACGGACCGGGCATAAATTAGCGCTGCCATGATAAAGCAATCTCCTCAGAGCCCTCCTTAAGAGAGGGGAATGTTTTTGCATTGCCCCCTTCCCTTTTCCCACCACCGTTCAAGTACAATAGGGGCAGTGTAAAGGAGATGAAGCAAGACAATGGGGATTGTACTTTCTGAAGGTTCCAAACATTTTCATGTGCCATATGGACCGGCCATTACGGATGGATCGCTCGAAGCCCGCTTCATTGATCTTAGAGCAAACCCGCAAATGATTCCGGTATTAACACCGTGCGTGGGTTGGCCTGAAACGCAGGAACTCCTTGTCCAAATCAATAAACCTCAATCTCCTTTTATGACGTTAGCGGCAGATCAAAGTTATGCCAAGGGGCCAGACCACAACCGCCCAGTCATCCTCGTCTCATTTGTGACACTGTGTTTTTCAGAGATTTCACACAACGCTAAAGATTTATTATCTGATCTTGTCACATACCTCAAGACACACATGGATGATCTTTTGCAAAATGTAAGCACTGCACTTGATCAGACACTGGACCTGGAAATCATCTTAGAAATTCAACCCACACAATTCCACCACTACCAGATTGCAGGGTGGAGTCTTACTGTCATGATGATTGCCTCAGGACAAGACCACCATACGATTCGTGGGGTCTGGGGGTACGGCATACAGTCTCTCATTGAGAGTTTGCATGCCTACAGTCCACTAGAGATATAGCCTGTTTTATCATTTCACTCATTCGCATTCCATTATTTTTGATAGGTTACTCTGTGTCTTTTAGACAGCGGCCAGTATAGGCGTTGGAGTATTCGCGCCCAAAGCCCTTGATAGGTTTCTCTACCTTGCAACACATAACAATACCGATTGAGCACACGTTGATAGGCATGAGGAAACTGTTGACCAGCCCAATGATGTAAGGATCGCGGCACTCCATACACAATTTTGCCCAATCTCCCAGCCACACGAAATTCTGGACCAAATTCCCTCGTCACCAAAGTCTCATATGCATCAAGCCGATTTACAGCCGGATGCTCTATCTTACTCGCAACAGTCTGTGCGGCTAACTGTGCCGAACGGATAGCATAATAAATCCCTTCACCTAATAAAGGGTCTACCAGATGCCCTGCATCCCCAATCAACATTGCACGCCCACACACTAAGCGTCCAGCCCACCCCTGTCCATTTCCATAAACTTGCACCGAAGTAATCGGGATCGGGTGGCCCAAGGGTTTTGGAATCGTTAATCCGACCAATCTGGGTTCCTCTTTCGTAAAATCATGGAAACTTTGCTTTGGACGTTTTGTACCCTCTACAAACTCTCCAACTCCTAACGACAAACCCTGCCGCTTGGGAAAGATCCAACCATAACCCTTCTTGGCTGCCGGCAAACTAATCAACGCTGTCGGCGTTTGTTGAAACGGATGGGTTTTTGCTGTGACCACTTCACTTTCTAGAGCTGGAATTTTCTGTAATGATCGACTGGGAAAACATTGTTGCGCAACCTTACTCATCACGCCATCAGCACCAATAATGATATGACTCTGGTAACAACCCTGCGCAGTACATACTTCAACGCCACTCTCACTATTTTGGATTTTGATGACTTTTTCACCTTCATGTATCGTCGTCCCAGCTCGCCTGGCTTTCTCGACTAACCATTGATCAAATTCGGATCGCATGACCATATAGGCAATGGGATCGGATGACTCAATAAAAAATGGTTCACGAGCCCCACAGTCAAATTGCACTCGGTATACGGTTTTTTCCACAATACAGGAAAAATCTTCAGGCAAAATCTTTGCAATTCTTGCAGAAAGGCCTCCTCCACAGACTTTATAGCGAGGGTGCGCCTGTTTATCAAAGGCTAACACCGAAAACCCTCGTTGACTCAATTCGAAAGCCACAGTTGCCCCGGCTGGCCCCAACCCAACCACAATGACATCATATCTCTGTAAAGGATGAAGATTATTCACTAAAAGGGAATGAGGATAGGGACGGAACAGAGAAAATTAGGGCAGTAATTGAAAAATCTGTTGGCATTTGGAACTTTCTTAAAATATTCATTTCCTTGAACGGCCCGGAAGGCCCTGACTTATTAGGAAAGAATAAGATATTAAACTGTCATGAGAACACCTGACTCTCTCACCAATTATAAAATTTTTTCATTACGATTTTCCGAGCCTCACAGAAATTTCTCGGACAATCTCGCCACGCCTTACTTTCAGAACAACTGTCTGGCCAGGTTCTGTTCGTTCAATAAGATAATTTTTTAATTGAGCGGGCGTCATAATCTTCAGATCATCAATCGCAACGAGGATATCACCCTTACGAAACCCTGCATGCCGTGATGGCCCAGTGGCTTTCGCCACCCCTAATTCCCACCGAGTCCCCTCTTTAATAGTTTCAAGGTGAATACCCAGAACGGAAAAACCCGGAGTCTTACCTAAAAGAACAGAATCAACAACACGTTTTACTAACAAACCTGGAAGAGCAAATCCAAATCGGCTACACCCACGTTCCTCAGATGAACTTTCTGTTTGAATAATGGCATGGACTAGCCCAACCACATGACCATTCTCATTGAAAAGCCCTCCACCGGAATTTCCTCGACAGGCGGAAAGATCAATTTGAATCAGTCGACTCTTCACAGTCCCTAAGAATGTATTGGGATTCCCAACTCTTCCAAAAGAAAGAGCGGGTCCCCTACCCATTGGATAGCCTACCGTAAAGACATCATCTCCATAAGTGGCATCATGCTCAGAGAATTTCGATTGGGAAATAGGCCAATCGTTTTTATCTCCTTGCAGTTGATAGACCGCAACATCTAGAAAAGCATTGGCCCCTTGTCGAAGGGCCAACAACTCTCGTAGATCATCCGTTAACACATGAATTTCTTTGGGAACACCAACTTTTCCACCCTCCGAACGTTCAACGGCATGCCGCGCCGTTAAAATTATTCCACCCCCAATATGTACACCTGACCCTCGAATCTTGATGGGGACTCCATAGCCAAGATCCTCAGTTTCTACAGCATCGGCATGAAGGATTCCGACAGTGGCCTGTTTAGCTTGTTCAATTTCATGCGCGGAGACAGCAGACAATTCCTCAAATACGAGTAACACGAAAAGGCTGAAAAACAACCCAAGAGCACCGCTCATCATACGTCTGACAAACATACCACGCATCACATCAACCTCTCACAAGCGCGATTGCTCGAAATAACTTTTAACTCACGAAACAACTCTTTCATCCTTTCATAGGAATAATGCGCATTCCGCCCACTTGGATTGGGCAGCACAAACATCCGAACACCAGCAACAGTCTGAGTCTGAACCCCTGGCTGAACAGGGGCGTTTGAGAAGGGTTTATTCGAACCACTGGGACTCGTTTCAGCCATTAAAACCCGAGCCACACTGATCCCCATGATCGCCACAAGGGCTGGTTGATAGTGCTCTACTTTTGCTAGCAAGGTTTCCCGACCTTCCAAGAAATCGGTCTGAGCCAAGTCCTGTATGCCTGCAGTGGGCTTGGCAATCAAATTGGTCAGCCCATACCCATAGTCTAACAAATTTGCATCGTCCTGATAGGACATGCGATGTGGGACGAGCTCAGCCTCAAATAACAATTTCCAAAATCGATTGGAAGGCCCGGCATAATGATGCCCCACTTCCGCTGAACGCAGCCCGGGATTAATCCCCACAAAAAGAATGGATAAGCCTGAGGCCAGATAGTCTGGGAGATCATCGCCAAAATTAGACATGTGGCGCATCAGACAAAGGAAGAAAAGGAAGCACCAAAAGAAAAGCAGATTGAAGGAGAGCTATCGAATTAGCGGGCTATGAGTTTAGTTTGAATTGTAGAAAACGTTTCTTCAGCCTCAGGGAGGAGGTCTTCTCGTTGCTGTTCTTTAGCTAACTCTAGCGCACGTTTGGAAAGTTCATAGGCTTCTTGATGCTCACCACGTTCTGCACATTGACGAGCAACAACCATCCGAGCATTAATAGAGGCAGGTGCTTCTTTAATGACTTGTCGCAACATAACCTCTCCCTTCTCATCATCCCCACCCAGAAATTCTGGGACTTCAATGAGAATCGTGCCTTTAGAAGATAAGGCATCCAGATGATTAGGGTCTAAGGCTAAGGTTTGGTCCAATTCATCCATCATACGGCCATATTCAAATACCGAAAAAAACACTTCCCCATTGGCCCGCATTCGCTCTCCGATGCTACAAAAAAGGGCAAAATGCGCATCAGCAGATTGTGTGTCTAAGGCCACTGCTTTTTCTGCAAGTACGCGCCCGCGATCAAAATGCACACTTCGACTTTCGACATCTTTCGCCCGGCGACCCTTCTGGCATTCTTCCATGGCTTGGCTAGTCAAGTTTTCCACCGAATTCTCAGCCCACGCATTTGGAGCTAATAATCCACAGCAAAGAATGGTGATCCGAGTCAATAGCATCCAATATCGCATGCGTATCCTCACAATTATTTAAACCTTTTCGGATGATTTCGGAAAATTCTGAGGGGTACCAACAACAGGCTTATTTCTATAACACATCTATCTTTTGTTGCCAATATCGCTAATTCTATTCCATTCTTTCACAGTTCAGGCAGACTTCATGCTTTTTCTCTCATCAATTTGCTGAATTTCGGATGGACACATTGTATTAATTCTCCTGTTGCCCTTCAGAACAGCCACAAATAAGACGAAATATTCTCAAGAAGGTCACTTCAATTCGCTAAAAAAACTTTAGTTATGAACAGAGGAGTCAGATAAATGGAGGTCGAAGAAATTCGTCAATTATGGGCGGAAGGTGAAGATTGGGTGATTAAACTTCAAAATAATCAATATTTCCATCGACCAGATCAAAAGTATGGAGATTGGGTCCCAGGCTTACCTCCGGGAGTATTTCCCTCAGATGTCGCCACACTCTTCGAAGAGTAAAGAGAAAGATCTGCCCCCAGATCAGATTTTTCTACGGGTCACCACAACCCACCTGAAGCATCTTCCCAAAACGACGTGCTTCCCGCTACCCTTTCCTATGCGCTTGCCTGGACGAGTCATCGGCCTCCTCAAGGAATACATGCACGATCTCGTGGAACAAGCCACTCAAGAAGAAACCGCCCAAGCCACCTTTGGTTTTGCCATGCAACCCTATCGACCTGACCAGGCCATTTCCGACTTATTAGCCATACTTGATGACCGTATCGAATCCGAAGGCGTTCAAGTTGGTCTCTCCGTTGACTTTCTTCATCAAATGTGGACTCTGTGTAACTCAGCTAACGCCGAAATATCTAATATCATCTGGCTGAAAAAAAATATCGATGGAGGAAACGGGTCAAAAGCCGAAGTACGGAAACAAACCTATGATGCCCTTGTCACGTATCTCGAATCCCTACCTGAAGATCATCAGCCAGAAGACCCAACACCAAACTGAAGAGCAATCCAATTTTCCTTGCTTCGAGTAGCCTGATGAGCCCACTCAAAAGAGGTCAAGTGCTGGACAATCTCAACCAAGTCTTCTTCTAACAACCCTGACAGAAACAATTGTGTAGTTGATGCGCGAAATCGTGAGAATTCAGGAGAGAGTTCGAGAATCGTGTTTCGATCAATATTCGCGACAATAATCTCGAATGTATCACCAGGAAGCTCGTCCGTTCGGCACACCCGCAAGTCCAGCTCGCTCCCGAACCCATTCGCACCAGCATACTCTTTGGCACAATCAATAGCCACACCATCCTGATCAATCCCAAGGGCGGACAATGCACCTAGCCGAATAGCCACCATACTCAAGATACCACTTCCAGTACCAACATCCAAAATTCGAACACCGGAAAGAGAAGGCAAATCTTCCAACCATTCCAGCAGTAATTGGGTTGTAGCATGATGTCCAGTTCCAAAGGCTTGCCTTGGATCAAGAACAATCTCAATTCCATCTTCGGGTATAGCCATCGCCGTCCAACTGGGCCGAATGCCAATACGGCGACCAATATTGATGGGTTTCACGGAGGCTACCCACTGCGCATTCCAATCTTGAGGAGGTACGAGTTCTTCCTGAATCGCTGCATCCTCAACCTGTTCACCGAGTTGAGCCAGGGCGCTATGAATGGAAGAAAGCCTCCCACTGGCATTCTCTCGCCAATACGTGGTCAATGTTCCAGCTTCCTCCCACAGGCCAAAGAATTCCGGACAAGCCAGCAGCCCGGCTAATTCCCCCCCATCCACACAGGCCGGAATTTTGATTTGAACTATCGAAGAATCCTTTGGTGTATCTATCATTGACGGAAGTAGGAAGAGGGGCTAAGGTCTCCAACTGTATGCACAGTCCCCGCACAGATCAACGTGAACAGGCGCTCACCCGGCTTTTGCAACGGGCTAACCGATTATTCGCACAAGGGAAAACGGCCAGTCAACGATTTAGTCGGTGGAGATTGATAATTTTTCTGATCGGCGCTGCGGTCTGTATCGGCTTTTATCAATATGCCTGGTTTCATAGCGGCAACATCACCCTGTTCATTTTTCTTGCAATTTTCCTTACGACAACCTGGTTTCACCAACAATTGAAATTCCGCTTGCACCGATTAGATTTTTGGATCAGAATCAAAAAAGATCTCTTGGCAAGACTTCAGTTGAATTGGCCTAAGATGATGTATCTTCATACTCATCAATCGCCACCACATCATCCTTATGCGTTGGATCTGGACCTTACTGGCCCTCATTCTCTTTTAAGTCTCCTTGATACCACATTTTCATCAAATGGCCGAACTCAACTTCAAGACTGGATTTTTCAGATCAACGATCCTCAACCCAACGAATTGAACTGGAAAGATCGGCAAGCCTTCGCCCGTGAACTCACACCGCTCCCTCGATTACGAGACCGATGTCTTCTGGCCACACGTCTCATCAGCCAAGATCCGTTAGACGGTACGCGCATTCTCGCACTGCTGCAGCAACCCATTGCCATCCCCAACATCGCCATGATCACACTTGCAGCTTCCAGCCTCTGCGCCCTCACGCTGCTCTTAGGTTTCTGGACGCTCTTCAGCGGAGCCCCTAGTATTTGGGTATTGACTATCATTATCTATGGCGGATTGTATTTTTCTCTTTCCGGTTCGATTGCCCAGCTCTTCGGTCGAGTGCTTGCGCTTCATGTTGAACTGGAAAAGCTAACCAGCGTTATTTCCATACTTGAACAATCAAGCTTTACCAACACACCAATCATCCGCCAACAATGCCAAGAGCTTCTTGCACAGGAGAATCGACCAACCACATATCTCAAGCAACTAGGACGGATCTGCCAAGGGCTCAGTGTCAAAGCCCACCCGCTGATTCATCTGGCGTTAAATGCGCTTGTTCCTTGGGATCTTTGGTATATCAGGAGATTAGATCGACTTATCGCGAACTTACAAGACACACTTCCCACATGGTTAACATGTATTGGAAGACTTGATGCCGCAAGTGCATTGGCCAGATTCGCATACATCAATCCTGACTACCAGTGGCCTCAATTAGAAGCAGGGTCTGATTCTGATCAGGAACCAGGTATCACCACGAAAGGGCTTGGCCATCCGCTCATTGGCCGTCAGCAGCGCACGACCAACGATCTCACTCTCCGCGGCGAAGGCCAGATTCTCCTGGTTACAGGCTCGAATATGGCCGGGAAAAGTACGTTCCTTCGAACTGTGGGCATCAACATCTGTTTGGCCCAAGCTGGTGGACCAGTCTGCGCCTCCACATTTTCCTGGACATGGTTGCAACTGTACTGCTGCATTCGAGTGACAGATGCCTTAGACGAAGGTCTTTCATATTTTTATGCTGAAGTGAAGCGACTGAAACTCATTTTGGATGCCGTCCAATCAATCTCTACACAACCAGTCCTGTTTTTGATTGACGAAATATACCGTGGGACAAATAATAGGGAACGGTTAGCAGGCAGCGAAGCCTTCGTGAAGGTGCTTCAACAGAGCCGAGGGTTCGGTATGATTTCTACACACGATCTTGAACTGACTCAACTCGCAGATACCAACGGTTCTATTCGCAATGCCCACTTTCAAGAATCCTTCAAAGATGAGACACTTCATTTCGACTACAGACTTCGCCCCGGTCCATGCCCAACCACTAATGCCCTCCGCATTATGGCCCAAGAAGGACTACCAGTGCCGAAGGAACAGTGAAAAGTTAGAAGAGAGAAGGAAGGAGTGACGAAACAACGAAAAGAGATAGGAAGGCTTGAAATTTCAGACAAAAGCCTGTTTTTGTGGGAGAAAAAAGAACTGCTACTTTGTCCTTCTTACTTCTTACTTCCCCACTCGCTCATGGCGCAATCAGCCCTCCACCCTGTGCTTGATCTGTCTTTGATCCAGTTGAGGTCCCACATTGTGCACAAATGTATTCGTATAGATTTCCACTGGGAAGTACCAACAGCAGGCGCTCACGAGCCGGCGTAGCCGTCTGACATTTTGGACAGAAAAGCAAGGAAGCCCGAAGAGACTCGAACTGTTTTGGATCATCTTCCGGAACAGGGGGACGGCGCGGTCGCATCCCATGAGTAGGACGGGCCCCGCTGGGAAGTGGTGGCATAGCCATGAAAGAATTTTAGCGAAGCACCACAACACGGTCAAGGATTCTCTAGTCAACCGCTACAGAATCTGAAGAGGGATCATTTGCTAACCTAAGACCATCAACAAAAAGCGTAAATTCCTGAGGCGGCTGCACTGAGAAAATCAACACTGTCTGGACTGCGCTGAGGTCTAACTCTCGGTCTAAAGGTGCAACGCGAATATCATCTAATGGAATCTGGATGTGATTGAGACCTGGTAAAATGGTGAAAGCCTTATTGAATCGGTCTGAATGTTCGTTATTATGATGACGATCATCAATTCGAATCGTAATTGACTGTGTAGTGCCTAATTCAGAAAAAATATCCAGTTCAAAGTAGGTGTACCCACGCCAGTCCGGATAAGGTTCAAGAAGACGAATTCCAGGATAGGTCTTATTAAAAAAAACCACTCGTCCGACTTTTCCATTATCTGATTGTTGCCACCCCTCGGGTGGACTCACCACCTTCAACTCACTATCAAAAGTTTTCACAAATTTCATTTCTACCCTTGTGGAAAATTCCAGCATCGAAGGGAATCGGCTCGCCCGATCCCAATAAGCATAAACCCATTCGAATGGAGGCATAAGCAGTGTTATCATGACAACCAAGATTCCTAAATGCATGTACGTCTTTTTAGGAAATTCTTTCCATTGTGCCCATTTGCCAGAAAGGTGTTGATCACCTGTCAAAAACATCGCTAGACCACACAGCCCCCCGATAAGATCGTGAACGACATCGAGTATTTCGGATTGGCGTGTCGCACTGAAAGATTGCAGCATTTCGGTCATCAGAGCTAAGGCCAACACGCCCATCATGGCAACAACATAATGTCGAATAGGCAGCCATCTGAATGGCGCAAATACCATTCGCGATAGATGCAACAATACAATCGCTACAACTCCAAATAACGGTACGTGAGCAAAATTATTTACGGCCTTCCACAAAAAGGTGTGAGAAGGAACAGGAATAAACAGAAGGGCAAGAATTACGACAAGAAGTACCACCAAGCCGGTAGCATACAAAAAGGGGAAGGCAGAACGAGCCTGCAAAGAGTTCAATTTAGACAACACTCACGACACGGTGATCATCCAACACTTGCATGCCAGCTCGGAACAGAATGGGTTGAGACGTATGGGAGGCAATACGTTCTCCTGGAAGAATAATCCCCACAAGATTCAGAGGGTCGGCAGCAGAAAGCCGTAGATCTTGCGCTCCGGCTTGAGCATCTCGGCGGACAGCTCGCAACGCTTCGACCGCTTCAGGAAGCGCGAATTGCTCTCCGGTAAAACCTTCGACGAAACGCCCGCCGCGCATTTCACCGCGCCATTCCATTTTCCGATACTGCATGAGCAACTCCCGCCATGTCACGGGCAAAGATTCCCGTTTCAGCACGCCGCGAAACACCACTCCATAACGATGAGCCAATTGCTTCGCCCACAGCTCATGAGGATGGCCTGACAATGTCGAGCCTTCTTCATGCTCCTCGACGGACTCTTCAAGTAGTGCCCAACGCCCAACGCTATGTCGGGCGCGGCGGGCTCGATCTTTTCCGGCCGCTCGTCGTCGGCGAGGATCTAACAACGCGCGCAAGGGATCAAACCCATCTGCCGTAACCAACCCTGCCGCGACCAGTTCCCACAATGCCTGCTCCACTTCAGCAGCGACATGTCCAGTTCGATTCGTGAGATCGGCAAAAAAACAAGCCCCTCGATTTTCAAAACATTCATACAACGCGAGAGCGACACCACTCAACCGCAACCGAACATCAAGCGGCCCAGAGGCTTCTCCAGGGCGAACGATCTTGAGCATCCATGCAAGGTCGTCTCGATGAATAAAACTGATAGGAGCCATACTGCTGGGAGTAATGCGCTGGAATGATTCACCTTCTGCGACTGGCCGAAGATTCGGTTTCAGCTCCGGCGGTCTCAATCGACCCCATGCCACTTCCCCCCGCAAACAGAGAGCATCCAGCCATTCAGGTTTATAATGAGCCACGCGAGATTTCAATAGAGATGATTCCCAGGCAGAAGCTGGAGCTTCATACCCGGCTAACTGGCTCAGCACTTCACGCAGTCCGGCTTCGCCATGCAATTGCGACCCCGTCGCACAATGCTGCCACCGGAACAAGAACCGCATAAAATCTGAAGCCGCCACTGGTTCAATTTCTCGACGTAGCGCGGTAACTGTTCGGCGGTGAATACGAGCAAGGAGACTGCGGTCGCACCATTCGTCGTCTAGGCGCTCTGAAGCCTTCCCCTTCACCCTACCCTCTCCCCCAAGGTAGAGAGGGCTTGAAAGAGAACCGAACTCATTATCCGACGACTCACCCTTGCCTTGTCCTCTCTTCAAGGCCAAGCCCTTAAAAAAAGAAGGATGATTAGAGCAGGCAGGGCGAAAGTGGCCGCGTAGTACTTGGCCTTGGCTTTCTAATTGGAGTAGTGCCTGAGAAACCCGAGAAGTTGCCATGCCTAAGCGATTGGCTAACTCCTTGGCCGTCACTGGGCCTATATGTGGCATCCATCCTTGGACCACAGACTGAGCAGCTATTTCCGGGGTTGGTATTTCTTCATCATTCAGTGCAGAGGACTCACTCGTTCCAGCAAGAACTTCCACTTTCGCAAATAATGATTGGACACGTGGCAAATGATCCCTTGTCGTCCATCCATCAACAGCGTTTGTATTCGATGTTTCATCAGATTGGACGCGAAGCACAAGAACACGGCCTGTCGCCACAAGAACTTCCAACTCTTCTCGCCAGACTTTCCCTTCCCTAGCAGGAACCCATCCCAACACCTGCAACACATCAAAGAGCTCATCAGCATCCCGGACCGTCGGCCAGGCTTCCTCACAAACAGCCTCAATGATCGCAAGGTCTAACGTTCCAATTCTTCCATCAAACGAGGCTGGTAAGGTGCGCCTGAGATTAACGGCCCGAGCCCGGCGTTCCTCCAGCGGAGCATCATCCAGAAACGCATAGGGATTCGCATTCAGAATTTCATGGGCAAAGGGTGACGGTACAGGTGACTCAACCGCTCGAACGCGTATGCCTTGAGAGTCAATATGTTTCAACACATGCCGAAGGCCATCAATGTCCATGGCTTCAGACAAACAATCCTGAATGGTTTCCTGGACTAGTGGATGGTCCGGCACAGGAATATCGCCCACATGATTATCTCCACAGGCTGCGGCCATTGGAAACGCCGCCGCGAGTAAATCCTCCGCACGCATACGTTGAAGATGAACGGGAACCCGTTTGCCATTTTGAAACCGCAGCATTGCCAGAGATCGGCTGACATTCCAACGCCATCGTGTGAGAAACAACGGCGTGGCTAATGTGGCTTGAATCAAAACCTCCCGCACAGTCTTGGGTTGAAGAAATTGAAAAATCATGTCCAGAGGGAAACTATGTTGTTCGCCAAGAGATAACACGATCCCATCATCCGTCGCGGCGGCTTGCAACTCAAAATCAAAATTCAGACAAAACCGTTTTCGCAACGCCAACCCCCAAGCACGATTGAGCCGCCCGCCAAACGGCGCATGCAGCACAAGCTGCATCCCTCCTGCTTCGTCGAAGAAACGTTCGGCAATAATACAATCTTGCGTGGGCACGCTCCCTAAAATCTGTATACCACCAGCCACATAGGTCAACAATTGATCGGCTCCTGCTGCATCAACGCCACATTCCTTAAGCAACTGTTGGCGTACCGCAGCATCTCCTGTTGTCGCTCCACCCTTGATCATCTGATGAATGGTATTCCGTAAGGACCCAACAGCCTGCGAAAGCTCTCGGGATCGCGATGGCGCTTCGCCCCGCCAAAAAGGAATATTAGGTGGTTGTCCATGGGCATCTTCGACTCGCACTTTTCCAGTTTCAATCCCTTTGATACGCCACGATGTGGTGCCAAGCAACATGATGTCACCCGCTAAACTCTCAATGGCAAAATCTTCGTCGACGGTGCCCACAACTGTCCCATCGGGTTCGGCGACCACCGAATAGGTAGCCGTATCAGGAATGGCGCCTCCTGAGGTTAAGGCCGCTAGCCGCCCACCACGCCGTGGCCTCACACGGCCTTCCCGCCGGTCATAACTTACAAAGGCATATAACTGGCGGCGGCCAGGCACGAATCCATCGGCAATGAGTTGAATCAATGACTCAAACTGTTCCCAGGAAAGATCTCGATAGGGATAAGCCGACCGGCATAAATTGTACAACGCTTGGACATCCCATTCCTGCGCAGCCACTTCTGCGATGATGTGCTGAATCAAGATATCTATGGGAGCGGTTGGAACTTCGATCGTTTCGAGTTGTCCTTGTCGAATTGCTCGAACCACCGCTGCACATTCCACCAACTCATCACGGGTCATACAAAACAATCGTCCTTTGGGAACAGCTCCGACCCAGTGACCTGCCCGCCCCACACGTTGAAGACACGTGGCAATGGCTCGAGGCGATCCAATTTGGCACACCACATCAATAAACCCAATATCAATCCCCAACTCTAAGGAGGTGGTCGCCACCATGATTCGAATTTGCCCAGTCTTGAGGCGCTCTTCCGCAGAAAGCCGTAGCTTCTTCGACAAACTTCCATGATGCGATGCGACCTGATCCTCACCTAAGCGCTCACTCAAATGATGGGCAATCCGTTCAGCCAGACGACGCGTATTCACAAACACCAACGTCGAACGATGCTGTTCCGCTATGGCTGCGATGCGATCATAGACCTCCGACCAGATCGCATTCGTGGCAATGGCCCCTAATTCATCGTTGGGCACTTCTACTTGCAAATCCAATCTCCGGCGATGTCCCACATCAACAATGTGACAATCTGACGACGCAAAGAGCGACCCCTGTTGCTCTTTCTTTCGATGTGTCGATTCGCCAACCAAAAACTTCGCGACTTGCTCCAATGGCCGCTGTGTCGCGGACAACCCAATGCGGACTAACCGTTGTTTCGTCACGGCATCCAGCCGCTCTAGGGACAGCGCCAAATGAGAGCCTCGTTTGTTCGGCGCCAGCGCATGAATCTCATCGACAATCACAGTATGCACACCTGTCAACAATTCCCGACTGCGCTTCGCCGTCACCATGAGAAACAAGGTTTCTGGAGTCGTGACTAAAATATGCGGAGGATGTTTGAGCAGACGTTGCCGTTGCGCAGACGGCGTATCCCCTGTCCGAACTTCTATACGAATATTAGGACTCAGCAATCCAGCCGACAGCGCCCGTTGACTAATCTCGTCTAGCGGCTGTTGCAGATTTTTCTGAATATCATGACTCAGCGCACGAAGTGGGGACACATAGACAACTTGAATGCCATCAACCAACTCACCCTGAATGGCTTGATGTAACAGCCGATCGATACAGATTAAGAAAGCTGAGAGCGTTTTCCCAGAACCGGTAGGGGCAGAAATTAAAGCATGCTTTCCAGACTGAATGGCTGGCCAACTGGCTCGCTGCACATCGGTCGGTTCTCCCAACGTCGAGGAGAACCATTCTTGAATCACTAGATGAAACGATTGCAGCGGCATAGGTCAACGCCTCATCTCCTAGAAAGGGAATCCGGTGATTGTAACAAGTATCTGACAAAATCCACCATTACCCCCTCCTTTGTAAGGAGGGGACTAAGGGGAGGTAGTATCTCAGGCTAGACGGAAAAATTCATATATACCTCACCGATACACAGACAAATACACCTCATCAGACCGTTTCTTAATCCAGGGAAATCGGAATAACGTACGGGTCTGGCTGGAAAATTGCCCGATATTGACCTGTTGCCATATCCCTCGTTTGAAATCAGCTCTCCCAGTTCCCTCACTTAAAAATCCAGCATATCGAGCATCGGTAAAAAAACTCACTCCCCAACTATTGGTCCAGGAAGGTTGACATTGCTGCACATAGTCGTCCACCTGAAAAAGAAGTGCGTGAATTTTTGCAAGATCAACCATTACCGACTCTGGCGTTAGGAGAAACAACACGGAATGACCATCAGGTATTTTGATAAGACCAATGGTCTTTGCTGACTTCCTACAGACAGCCGTATCAATAGAATACGTATCTGGTTCACCCACATCGCCTTTGGGAATAGTTAGAGTTTTCGGAGAATTTTTGTGACAAACAAATTTTAGCTCTGCCGGTGGACAGTCCCAACGCAATTGCACTCCGGATTGGGCAACATCTTCTAATAAAGAGGGCAGGCGGGGATTTAAGACCATCATATCTTGAATCGATTCGCCAGGCACCAATTGAATCCCTTGAGATCCAAGCTTCCAATCTTGTACAGGTTGTTTAACCTTACTCCCTTCCTCACCCATACGAATCACGGAGAACCATTTGGAATCATTTGGAGGATTCCAAGGCAAATCCCGAATATTTACCGTCACGACATCGTCACTAATATTGGTTAAATGAACATGCAATGCATACACCTGTGCCTGAGGCTTTTTCAAAAACACCTCCATTGCCAGCGGCAACCGTGGCTCTTCTTCAGACTTTGCAGTAAAGCCGATTGAAGGAATAAAAATAGTGATGAAGACACATAGATAGGATAAAAACATCCGAAATGGTTTCATGAAAAGCATCAAGAATAAAATCACAAAAATAAGATCGCGTCAGGCACACATCTATAACAAGATATGACCATTTCAGACCACTGGTCAAACTCTTTCCGAAAAGGTTTCCCATTTCAATATCTAAGTGTGTTCCTCAAAGGCCATATGGCAGCTTCATAGATATAGGGCTTTTGCCTTAGAGACCAACTCAGCCTTAATTTGATACCGTGCGATCCCCATGGAAATTGGTATCGTCGGCCTACCTAACGTTGGCAAATCAACTATTTTCAATGCTCTCACTTCTGGCGGTGCAGCAGCATCAAATTACCCATTTACGACGATTGAACCCAATGTCGGTGTTGTTCCCGTCCCTGATGGCCGGTTAGCTCGGCTCACCGAACTGTTCAATCCAAAAAAGACCATTCCAGCCTCTTGCCGATTTGTCGACATTGCAGGACTCGTGAAAGGCGCAGCCCAAGGCGAAGGGCTTGGGAATAAGTTTTTGGCCAATATTCGCGAAGTTGATGCTATTCTGCACATGGTTCGGCTCTTTGATGACGCCGATGTCGTTCACACCATGGGCAGCGTAGACCCTCAACGGGATATTGACGTAATTGAAATGGAGCTCATGCTCGCTGATTTAGATAGCCTCACACGACAATTTGATAAAGTCTCTGGCAAAGCTAAGTCGGGGGATAAGGCGTCACGAGAGTCCCTTGCAATCCTAGAGACCCTCAAGACTGGCCTAGAAGAAGGGAAGCCTGCCCGTGCACTTGGCATTGAACCTCATGTTTTGAAAGAGTACTTTCTTCTCACCGCTAAACCCGTTTTCTATGTAGGAAATACCGATGAGAGTCCGGACCCAACAGTTCTTGCTGATTTTCAAGCGTTTACCAAAGACCGGGGTTCAGAATCCGTGATTATTTGCGGAAAATTAGAAAGCGAAATCGCAGAGCTTTCTGGTGAAGACCGTGAAGTATTCATGAAAGATCTCGACATGGAACAAAGTGGGCTAGAAAAAGTGATTGTCGGCGCCTATGCAACGCTGGGGCTCTGTTCGTATTTTACATGCGGTCCCCAAGAAGTTCGAGCATGGACCATTCCCATTGGGGCAAAAGCTCCCCAGGCTGCTGGAGTGATTCACACTGATTTTGAAAAAGGCTTTATTAAGGCCGATATTTATGGGTGGACTGATATTGACCAATACCAAACAGAAATAGCCTTGCGAGAGAAAGGCCTCATCCGCTCTGAAGGAAAAGAATATATCATCAAAGATGGCGATGTGTGCCACTTCAAGTTTAATGTGTAATATCACCAAATATTTTGCAAATCCTCTGGCTCTTCCACCAGCACCACTCCGCTTCTTCCTTTCTATACTGATTTTGTCAAATGTCGTAAAACCTTGACTGAGACTATTGAACAATTCAATTTCAAGTTACGAAAAGGCTTTCAGAGCCATGGTGACTTCAATGCAATGGGAATGGTCAAAAAAGGTCGTCCAGCAAGACCGCAGCCCTTTTTGCGCGCGGAGCGTACTGGCACTACGTGAGCACGGAAAAATGGCGAGAACGCCGCTGGCGGCTTTTTTCAACATTCCCTGACTTTAGCAAAAAAATACAATCGTGAGGGTACTTTGTTGCCCCCATTAGCAGGCATTTCACTGTTATCCAAAAGACTCCACCGCAGGTGTTCAGGAAAATATCTCTCAATTTAGGAGAAATTATACTCCCATTTGCTCTTTACTTTTGATAGGTTAAGGTCTTGAGGTTAAACAAAGTCGTATGGCAGCTCGTGTAGTCATTACAGGAATGGGTATTGTTTCCCCTATTGGAATAGGGATTTCTCAGTTTTGGAAGACGGCTCTTCAAGGACAATCGGGCATTTCAGCCATTCAGTCTTTTGGAGATCTCCCTATGGAAGGCTACCGCTCACGAATAGCTGGCCACATTCCTTCTTTTCAACCTGCTGGTCCCGATGAGGATAAGTTTTCTTGCCGAGTAGATCGCTATGCCCAAATGGCTTTGATGGCAACGAGAGAGGCCATTCAAGATAGTGGTTTATATCTAGAAAATGAACGAGCAGAACGCCTTGGCGTGATGGCCGGTGTTGGAATGGGCGGTATGGTCATGGGCGAGAGAGAATTGACCAATTTATACGATTTTCATAAGCCCCATCGCGTCCATCCTAATTTTATTCCCACCATCACGCTCAACTCAGCCTCAGGCATCATTGCCCTGGCCATTGGAGCCAAAGGCCCAAATCTGACTATCTCAACGGCCTGTTCCTCTAGCATTCATGCCATTGGACAAGCCATGCAGTGTATTCGGCAGGGTCAAGCTGATATGATGGTGGCAGTTGGAGCTGATGCGAGCATTACGCCCTTAGTGTTTGCCGGATTTTGTTCTTTACGGGCTCTGTCTACAAAATACCAAGACAGACCTCAACAAGCTTCTCGCCCTTTCGACCGAGGAAGGGATGGTTTTGTCATGGGTGAAGGGGCAGGCACCTTAATTTTGGAATCCTTACAGCATGCCACTCGTCGAAAGGCCAGCATTTACGCCGAAGTCGCAGGGTATGCAGCCACGAGCGAAGCCTATCACATGGTCATTCCAAAAGAAGATGGAATGGATATTGCTCGAACAATGACTTTGGCCCTACAAGATGCCAAAGTCGATCCGAAACAGGTCGATTACGTGAATGCCCATGCAACATCCACTCCAGTCGGGGATGAAGTGGAGATCAAAGGGCTCCGAGCGGTTTTTGGCAAACGGGCTAACAAGATTCTTATTAATGCTACGAAGGCTTTAATTGGGCATACTCTTGGAGCTTCAGGTGCAATCGGGACAATTGCCTCCACATTAGCTCTTAGAAATAATGTGATACACCCCACAATTAATTACACCGACCCTGACCCAAAATGTGCTTTACCAGGAATCTCAAGGAAAGCTCAGAAAAAATCACTCCGAATGGCGCTGGTGAATGCCTTTGGATTTGGGAGCAATAACGCCGTTCTAGTGCTCAAGAAATTTTCATGACGATACGAAACCACTCTTCCAATACCCTGAGGCAACAAGTCTATGCAACGTTAGGGGACTATCTTCGGCGTGATCCTTCAGCCCTACATTCTGACGATTCTCTTCGAGATGATTTAGGGCTAGATTCCTTACAGACCATTGAATTGGTCTATCAAGTTGAAGCAGCCTTTGACCTACAAATTCCTGATGAAGATTTTGGTCGATTGCGAACCATAGGTGATGTCGTCACTTATCTTGATGAACGAACCGGCATCACACAAAATCATGTCTCAGCACCCCACGTTTCTACAACAACGAAAAAGCTCAAAACTAATTCCATAGCCAAAACACAATCACGAACTCGCTCAAAAATTTCACCTCAATGATTAGCTCACATCATACTCACCCTGTACCTATCCCTCTTGAAGAACTGGCCCAGACTGCGCAAGCGACCATTCATGGATCTTCCGATCTGTTGATTTCAGGCTTATCTCACCTGGAGGGTGCAACTCCTGGAGATCTTTCCTTTGTCCTCAAACAAAAATTTCATGAAGTGGCAAAAAAATCCATGGCTGCGGCCTTTCTGACCGCTCAACCCATTCAAGATGACCCACGTCCTCAATTAATTTGTCCGAATCCTATGTTGGCCATGGTAACTCTTGCTCACAAATATTTTTCCCCTCCGCTCCCTCAGCGAGGTATTCATACCACTGCCGTGACAGGGCATGATGTGCGTATTGGCCCTGATGTGTCGATCGGTCCATTAGTCACAATTGGAGACCGTGCTCAAATTGGGTCAAACGTGACAATATACGCAGGGGTACACATTGGTGAAGAATCAGTCATTGGGGATCACTGTATTTTGTATCCGCAAGTGGCATTATTGGCAAATTGCATAATAGGGCATCGCGTCATTATTCATAGCGGAACCGTCATTGGAAGTGATGGATTTGGGTACGCACAGCATGAAGGACGTCACCAAAAAATTCCTCAATTGGGGAATGTGGTCATTGAGGATGACGTCGAATTAGGCGCCAATGTCGCTATCGACCGGGCTACGTTTGGAAGTACGGTAATCAAACAGGGCACAAAAATAGACAACCAAGTGCAGATTGCCCATAACGTAGTGATCGGCGAACATTGTATTATCGTGGCACAGGTTGGAATAGCAGGGAGTACCAGACTGGGCCACCATGTGATGATCGGAGGGCAGGCAGGACTGGTGGATCATCTCACTATTGGGGATCAAGTAAAAATCGCATCAGGGGCAGGAGTCACCAATCATGTCGAATCAAACCACACCGTTGGCGGGCGACCAGCAGTAGCTCATCAAACATGGCGAAAAGCACAAGTACTGCAATACCAACTGCCAGAAATGCGAAATGAAATTCGCCTGCTAAAAAAAGAAATAGAAGAGCTCAAACAACGCCTCCCGTAATCTTCCTCTTCTCCCGCTTCAACGTAAATCCTGTTTGCCATGTGAGTTGGAAAGAAAAGCCTTTCGGCCCAGTCTCTTCATTTTTTTCCTGAAGGTAACACCAGCCCTTTCCAGAAAAACATTTTGGCCCAAAAATACCCCGCCCATGGCAGGGAAAATGCAGCAACCGGGTGCAAAAATCCAGTCCACACACAAATCCCTGCCAAGGTCACCAATGCCACAAAGCCTAAGAAATACCATAAAAAAACCAGCCCTCTTCCACGATGTTCAATCGTCACATCAGAAGCCGTCTTTTTAGCCTTTCGTACAGATCGTTGCGTAAACGCTTTCATCCTATTCGCAAAATATCCTGGGAACTCCCGTACAAGGTATTGTTGATATTTCGTCTGAGCTAGTCCCAATAACACCCCAGCAACCAACAAAGCAGAACTAGAGGTAAACGTCTCCCACCCATATTGCCCTTGAAATAATTGATAACCCAACGCCACCACTCCAACCACGATCGCAATCAGCCCCAAAAGACTGGCAGGAAATAATATATACGTACGAACAAATTCTTGCGCCTTTTCCGTTTCGTCTTCTTGGCGCCTGGCAGTAATAACTTTAGGCATAATTTCCGTTCAATTTCATAGTTCGGAGGAGATGAAATTCAATTGTCATTGGACTCTGAGGAACCCTCTGAATCAGGATCATCATCCTGAGGGATACGATAATGTTCTCCAAACCAACCTTGCAAATCAAGTAATCGGCAACGATCAGAACAAAATGGCCGATAGACATTGCCTTCCCAGGAAACATCCTGACGACAAGTTGGGCATCTGGCTGTATGTTTCCCCATGCTTGATGAATTTGACATTACGGGACTAAACATGGAACTGGGCATCATACAGTCCTGCATAAAGCCCTCCTTTAGCCATCAAAGTCATATGATTTCCTTCTTCTATAATTTTTCCACCATCTACCACGACAATGCGATCGACGGACTGTAACGTCGACAATCGATGCGCAATAATAAATGTCGTGCGTCCCCGCATCAACTCATTCATCGCAATTCGAATGTCCACTTCGGTCTCCGTATCAATATTGGATGTAGCTTCATCCATGACGACAATAGGGGGATCTTTTAATAGCACACGGGCAATTGCCATACGTTGCTTCTGCCCAACCGACAACTTGACACCCCGCTCTCCAATCCACGTCTCATACCCATCAGGAAGAGCTTGAATAAATTCATGTGCTTGCGCCGCCTTAGCCATAGCTTTGATCTGTTCATCAGTAGCCGACAAGTCTCCATACCCAAGATTGGCTCGCACGGTACCATTGAATAAAAATGGTTCTTGCTGAACAAATCCAATCTGTTCTCGCAGGGTGGAAAGAGGAAGTGTTCGTATATCATAGCCATCTAATTCAATCGCGCCTGACTCGACATCGTAAAAACGGAAAAGCAGCTTCATGAGTGTGCTCTTCCCTACGCCACTTGGACCCACAAAAGCCACATGCTCTCCTGGTTCAGCTGTTAATGAGAGATTCGACAAGACTGGGGATTCAGGGCGATAAGCAAAATTCACGTTTTTCCATTCCACTTTTCCAGAAAAACGTGAGTGCTGTGGCTGAAGCGTTCCCTCGTCTGGCACGGTTGGACGGGCATCTAGCACATCGAAAATTCGTTCTCCGGCGGCCAAAGCATGTTGCAATAAATGATTAACAGAGTGAATTTGGTTAACCGGAGTATAGAAAAGCACCAAATAGGACAAAAACATGACAAACTCCCCAGCAGTTAATCGCCCATCTATTACTTCGACAGCTCCAAACCACACAATCAGCACCGTGCCAAGATTTCCAATAAAAATCATACCAGGAGAATAGACTGACCAAAGATACATGGCCTTTAAATTTGCCTGGCTGTAACCTTCTGACATATTTTGGAAACGTAATTGCTCATAGGGCTGTCGATTAAAGCCCATCGTCTCTCGTATCCCAGATAACACATCCTGGAGGTAGCCGCTGAGATCCGCTGCATGTTGTCGAATTTCGCGATAATACCGGTGAACGCGGCGTGTGAAATACATCCCACCAATCACCAAGAGAGGAATAGGCAGTAACACGAAGAGAGCCAGCTTCCAGTTAATCACAAAAAGAATGGTCGTAATGCCCACCAAGGTTAATGACGCAGTCAGCATGCCCTCAAACCCATCAATGAATATACGCTGAACGGGTTCCGTATCATTTACCACCCGCGACATGATTTCTCCTGTTGACCGATTTTCATAATAATTCAATGACAAACGTTGTAACACTTCAAAAACTTCTTGCCGAAGTCGATGCACAACACGTTGCTCCAGCATGTTATTAAAACGAATGCGAAGTGACTGCGCGAGATTTTTCAACCCATAGGCCACAATGAGACTCCCCAGCACCCAGGGCAATAAATCCCTATTTTCAGCAAGCAGTACGTCATCGATGACAATTTTGATCAGCCACGGTGGAAGAAGTTCCAGGGCGGTCGTCAGAGCCGCGAAAAAAAACGTCAGCCCAACCAACCCCCGGTAGGGACGGAGATAGGTGATAAAACGAAACAGCGATTTCACAATTGACTCAGAAAACTACTTTTTTTGATCGTGAGACTTGGGAGAAATATTCTCTTCTCTCACTGCTAGATGGATGGATGTAAATGATGGGAGAAATTGTGTAGACAGTTAGTACAATGACAGATCCCTAAATCACCGTGGAGGCTTCTTCTTTCCAGTAGGCATCAAACTCATCCAACTGGGTCAGAGTGGACATGTCGGTCATACGATCAATAAATAATTTCCCAAGAAGATGGTCCATTTCATGTTGAATACAGACGGCATAGAGTCCATTGGCTTCAATATCCTGCAACACACCCTGTCGGTCATAGGCTTGTACACGCACCATAGAAGGCCTAATGACTTTCCCCCGCATATTATCAATACTCAAACACCCTTCCCACATTTCACTTTGTGTGGGTCCATAAAATACAATTTTTGGATTAATGAGTACGGTTTTTGGAATGCTATCGTTCCCCTCACATTCCATAACCACAACCTGTTCCGATTGAGCTACTTGAGGTGCAGCCAATCCAATGCCTTCATAATGAACCATCGTTTCAAACATATCATCCAGAAACTCTTGGAAGCGCCGGCTACCAATAGCGTCAAGGTCGACGGAATTGGCAATTTGACGAAGAATAGGGTTTCCTACTTTTGCGATCGCAAGCACAGCCATACCACATTACTCCTTAAGCTCAACATTCAATATCTCACATAAAAACAGTTACCGAAGGTGAACACCAAAATCATATCTCATGAACACATATTTATTTAACTCACATCGGCAGTCGCTGGAGAGGAGTCTGGTGATGCCTCTGGAGCAGACGGACTATCGAATTTGTTTTTATTTTCTTCCCACCATGCCCACCATTCCTTCGCCCATTCTTTTCGCTTTTCTGGAGTCGAGACTTCCCAATCATGAATAGCACCGCTAAATCGTGTAAGGATCCAAAATGAATCACGCGCAGTAATAGAAACATATTGTTCAGGATCAGAAATAACCCCAATAATAATCGGCAGGACTTCCTTGCGATGAACATACCGCGCCTCAAACACGGCCGTATTACGAATGGTGGAATTCGGATCTTTAGCCATCGCTGCAATGGCAGGAATCACTTGGTTTGGATCTAAGCGCGTCGCGACTCGAAGCGCATGCGAACGTACTTTCGGTTCCTGACTGGAATCTAAAGCCAACTCAGTCAATGCTGGAACAGCCGAAGGGTCTTTAATGATCGATAACGTTTCAACGGCATTAAATCGGATGCGAGAACCAGCCATTTTTAACGCTTTGAGTAAATGAGGCACTGAATGTTTCCCAAAATGTACGAATTCGCCAATGGCCCACAATTCCTGATTACCATCAAGCAAAGGCACAAGAGAAGCCAACCGCTCCTTTTCTTGCTCCGTTAATTGTTCTGGAGCAGGAGTCGCATCTTCTCCCGGAATGTAGTCTGGTTGTGGCGGCGGCGAATAGGGTACTTGGACCAGGTATGTCCTCGGAAAATCTTCATCCTGACCGGCAAAACTCAACCCACCTCCAAGTAAAAGTACGGAAGCCAAACAGGAAAAAATTGCGAAGACTCGCGTCAAAAACTGAAACATGATATGCCCTTTCATGAATCTTCCATCAATACACCCATGATAGATTTAGTCTAGTGGGAGATGGCTAAAACGGTCAAGCCAAGACCTCGGAGCTGAGCCGAAATATGGAGGTACACGATTCGCCATAAACATTCAGCTCGAAGACACACCCCCTTAGCGATATCAGCTCGGGTGTCTCTTAGCTATTCTCCATATCCTGTTAGTATCACGACAAACCAATTCCAAACCGTTGAGATTAGCCGCAGACAGAGAAGACCAGTCCGCAAATCGGATCCTAGGAAGAGTAGGAAAAACAATTGATATGAAAATGAAGCCCGGGAGAATGAAGCAGCCTTAAGATAGCCACTTGGCAAGAGGGGGGAAAATTCTTACACGTTTTTTACGCTCATACGCATCAGAGATTGCAACACGGCTTCTTGAACTGTGGAGCAAGGATCCCCCAAGGCAGTGGTTAACGCCTCAAGCGCTACTCGTTGATCCGAGACGCGTTCCGTATGACCACCCAATTGAAGAGCCGCATCAAAACGGATATCGGGATCCTGATGTAATAAAAGGGTTTGTGAGAATCCTTCTAAATTTTTGTTGTGCGTTTTTATATACATGCCGTCTCTCCTTGGCTGGAATCACCTATATCCAACTGAGTTTTCGGTTCGTGTTTCAGGATTCTTAAGTGCAATCTCATGAAAGATCACCAACGTTGCATGAAATTAGAGAGCACTCTGTGCCGTTCTTGCTTCTCATGAGACTCGGCCACCTTAACGTGAAGGAAACCTGTTATTTTTCTTATCTTCACTAGGAAAAAAAGAAATCAGAAAAGGTCGGCTCTAATTCACACTGCTACCCGAGAGAACTGAGGCGCCCGCCACTTCCGGCTCCGCCTCAACCAGTTCATCCATGGAATCGTAGATACGCACCAGCTTTGGAAAGTTTACAAACTCTAACAGTTCTCGGACCATGGGGCGGGGATTCACCAGACTCAGACGAATGTGCTGACGATTAAGATGATGATATGTCAAAAACAATTTCCCCAATCCGCGGCTATCAATTGTCGTCAATGCTTGCAGATTAAGGAGAATGTGACGTCCATGAGCTTCCTGCGCCTGATAGACAGCCGACTCGAGAAGATGTTCGGCCTGAGCATCTAAACATGTCCCGAGACTAATAATGTGCAAAGGTGCTTGCTGACAAGATTGAGAAGACACTTGACTCATAGGTACGTAAACTTCTCGGTTAAAGAAAAAGACAACTTTATCGATGAGACACGATTCAACAGAATATTTTCAGGCAACCGGCCGAATCTCTCTTTGACTCTGCACAATTGGAAAGAGTGTTGCAAGATTCACCAAATTCAGCAATTCTTCGACTGCCGGCCGAGGATTCATCACGGTTAGCGCCGCACCCTTTTTTCGCAAAGAATAATAAAGAAGTAACAGTTTGCCAATACCAGCACTATCAATGGAAGACACTTTTGAAAAATCAAGAATCACGTGAGTACATCGTCGACTCTCTCCTGCTGCTAAGGCTGTCTCCATTGGAACTCGTGCGGTTTTATCAAAACGTCCAGATAATAATAATATTCGAGTCTCTTTATCCCATCGTGCCATCACTAACATGAGTTACGCCTCCTTTTCCTCCCGCAACCATTGTTTCTATGCACCTGGCTCGTCGCCGCCATTTCTCTCTAACACCTTAGAACTTAACCTGAGCAACCTACGTGCCACCGCACGACCTGAAATATTTTTCTTTGCCAAGGATAATTTTTGGGAAACGCATGAAAATTCAACATCAAAAAATGAAACCGGCCGCTTGAATAGTTAAATTTTTCCTGCAGCGGGATGCAGACCTTACCCCCTAGGAAAAAAGTTTCTATGTCATAGAAAATATATAGGGGAACAGCTCTAGAAATATCCGCATGGAAATTCCAAACAATAGGGCAAGAGAATAGTGAGACGGGAAAAGAAAACGACAGTGTCTATTGGTGCGCCTTAGCGGAGTAAGCTCGAACCAATTGTTCAATATTCTTGAGGATTGGAACCATATTCTCCAAAGTACGTCAGCGGACTTTACCCCTTCATCTTAGCACCAGAAACGGAAGGGGCCATGAAAATTTTGACTCTGTTCTAGTGGCGTTGCAAGAGAAAAAGAATTACCAAGCATCACTCAGTTCTAGAAGCGGCTCTCCTGTTTGGAGAATTTTTAGGACGTTGGGAAATACCCGTTGGATGAGAGAGCGAAGATGCTTGTTCGACGTATTTCCACACGTAACCAGGAGAATTTGAGGAGGAGGACCATATTGCCTAACCAAATTAACAAAGTCCTGGTCTTTGGTCATCACAATGGCTCCCACCGCCCGTGCTTCGTGGAAAATTGAAACGTCTTCGGCATCACGGAAGCCTAGGGAGGCCACTGACTGGGATTCAATTTTAAATGTCTGGGAAATCCACGGGCAAGATGAGGAGAAAGCTGGGCATCAATCCAAAGGGTCAAGCCACCACCACTGGGTAATCAAGCCGACCACTAGCAAATCTTAAACAGGCGTGAACATCTTCCAGTTCAAGATCTGGAAGCTCTTGCAGGACCTCTTCAGTCGTGTACCCATTTGCAAGCAAATCAAGGACATCGGTGACTCGAATTCGCATCTCTCGAATACAAGGACGCCCACCACACTGTTTGGGGTTCACTATAGATGGTCTCCAACTGCTGGGCGACATCATAGCCAAATGTGGTGGACTCATTGGCCGCATTGACCGTTTCTTCTAGATTGCCATTGGGGTCATAGGCAAAGGTGGTGCGCCCGCGCAGCGGATCATCGATACTGGCCACCCGGTTCATCGGATCGTAGGTCCGCACCTCAATCTCCCCGGTGGGCAATTCCGTTTCTTCCAGATTGCCCTGTTCATCATAGCGGAACTGCGTCGGCGGATTAGACGTGCCATCCGTGGCACTCGTCAGGCGATTCATGGTGTCATAGGTGAACGTCCGGGTCCGCTGCTCGGGTGTGCCCTCCCCTTCGATGAGCGTGGTCACATTGCCGGCGGCATCGCGCACGAAGCGGGTGGTGTGACCTTCGGCGTCAATCAGACGTTCAAGATTTTTGGTGACCGGGTCATAGAAGAACTGCGTGGGTGCCCCCTTATTTTCGTCGGTGTCGGTCGCGATCAGGCCCTCCGGGGTGAACGTGCGGATCCGTTCATCCAGCAGCGGATTGATGACCTTCAACGGATTCCCATTGGCGGGGTCCCGTTCAATCGTCGTGACCTTATCCGCGGGATCGGTGATTGTGGTCACAAGATGAAAGACCGGATCATAGGCAAAACGCGTGAGTCGCTCTTCGGGAAGCCCGACAGCCTCTCGAATGGCGGTCACATTGCCCCGCGTATCATACGCGCGACGGGTGAGGGCCCCGTTGGGGTGCGTGGTCACGACGGCATCACCATGGAGGTTCCGCGACAGGGTGACCTGGCGGTTCAGGGCATCCGTGCGGACGGTGGGATTGCCGGGGGTGTCAAGTTTTCTGTGTAACTGATCGTGGTTAATCAATTGTCGGCACGCGATCTCCGACAATCATGGCGAATTGATTGAGGGCGCGTTTCCAGTCAGGAATCGGCACCGTCCACTTTTTGGCAATGCGTTGCATACCGAGATAAAGAACTTTAAGGATCGCTTCGTCCGTGGGAAATGCGCCACGCTTCTTGAGCACTTTGCGCAAGGAATAGTTCAACGACTCGATGGCATTCGTGGTGTAGATGACTTTCCGGATCTCGGATGGATAATCAAAGAACACGGTCAGCCGATCCCAGTCCCGACGCCAACTCGCACTGATCGTCGGATATTTCTCATCCCACGTCCGGGCAAAGTGCTCCAACGCTGCTTGGGCTTCTGGAAGCGTGGCGGCGCTGTAAATGGCTCGGAGATCGCGTACGACGGAGCGCCGCTCTTTCCAAACCACATACCGTAAAGCGTGGCGGACTTTGTGGACAATACACACTTGAACTTGGGTCTTGGGAAAAATGGTTTCTAAAGCTTCGGGTAAGCCGGCCAACCCATCGACGCAGGCGACGAAGCAATCTTTCACCCCCCGCTGCTGTAATTCGGTAAAAATTGCCAGCCACACTTTCGCCCCTTCCGTCTCGCTCACCCAGAGACCGAGTAATTCTTTTTCACCGGCGAGCGTGATGCCGAGGGCCACGTAGACCGCTTTCGTCTTGACCGCTCCTTCGTGTCGCGATTTCACGAATAAACAATCAAAATAGAGAATGGGATAGACTGTCTCCAAGGGCCGACTCTGCCACAGGCGCACATCCTCTAACACGGCATCCGTGATCGTAGAAATGAGCGTCGGGGAGACCTCCGTGCCATACAGTTCTTCCAGGTGGCTTTGAATCTCCCGAGTGGTCATCCCATGGGCATAGAGAGCCATCACCTTGTCGTCAAAGCCCTCCAGGCGGCGTTGGCGTTTCTTTACGACTGTCGGTTCAAATGTGCCCGCTCGATCGCGGGGCACTTCTAACGCCACCGGGCCTTGGTCCGTCTCCACGGTTTTGGCATTCGTGCCATTGCGGGCGTTGCCACTCTTGGCCAGAGACCGCGCATGAGGGGCATACCCCAAATGATGGGTTAATTCAGCCTGCAACGCCCGTTCAACCAGTCGTTTGGTTAACCCTTTGAGCACCCCATGTTCCCCCAGAATATCTTCCGGGGATTCACAGGCCTGTAATAAGTCATCGAGCAACGCATCCGTTTTCGTGTTGAACTTGGTCATCATTCCTCCTTATGCAATAAATCCTTGATGATAACCAGTTACACAGTTCATCTTACAGGCCCGATATTGGGTGTTTTGCTAAAACAGGGTGCTTGAGGAATAATACGTATCTTTCTAGATACATGATGTATCTAAAAGCAACTAATTTCTTCATCCAACTTTCTGCGATCCTTCTTGTTACGCATCTCCTAGAAGTGCCGAATCGCCTTTCCCTATAAGGCATTAGCGTATATTAGAGTGGGGAACTGACATCTGGATGAAGTCAGCACAATCCTTGCAGCGGCTTTTTCTCTTTGATGACGCCACCATCCTCTTCTCGCGACACACCACTAAACCATGTCCCCGTCAATCGTGCTTCTCCTTCCGTTCAGAGGTGTGGTCAGAAGAAATTAGTAGGCTTACACAAACTGGGAAGAGGAACGGTCAAACTGACCGACCGAGAATACGAGGTCCTCATGCAGATCATGACTAAGAAGTCCATTCGCCAAATCGCGAATACTCTTGATCTAAAGTCCACGACCATTCGCACGTATCTTCATAGTCTCTTTCGCAAAACCCGGACAAAAACTCGTGCGGCGTTGATCAGATCATGGAGGTCACACGACGAGAAACTCTAAAGACGTCAAGAGGTACAACTGGAAAAAAAGGAAGGCGTCTCACAAAAAATCAAACCGGCGAACACCCATGACTAGAGCGGGTTTTCGCTGATTTTCCGGCCATGAGGTGCGGGATGGTCACGAGAAGATTACGTAGTCACATCAATGAATTAGCAATGTGGTGCGCCTCGGCGGAGTACCCTCGAACCAGATTTTCCAAATTTTAGAGGAATGGAACGAAGTTCTCCAAGGCGCTTCGGTCGATCTTAGCATGGCGTTCTAACACTTACACCTGACAACGTCTTCGGAATTAGGGAAATGAATGGAGGCCATGCAACTGAAAAACCCGTGAATGTTACAGAATAAGGTATTTGGTTAACACTGTGATCTGCTTTTTCTTTGTCCGATCTTTCAGCATACCGTAAATCACCACGTCGGCTGTCGTTCCCAATCAGTACAGTGGGTGCATCTGAACGGAAGCCTACGCTTTGGGAAAATTATGTGGTACGGTTCAATTATGGTTCGCCTACTACCTCTTTGCAGCGTTATCTGAAACCATGGCCTCTCGTCCTCATGGTTATTATAGGAATACATGTTCTCCAAATTTCAGAACCTTCGGTTTTGAGTGCGACATCCCCGATTCCCATTGGTCCCAGTATGAAGAAAATCGTTGACTGGTTCCTTATCGTAAGCATATTGAGTATTTGTCTTACGGGAAATGCCTGGTCCGAGAAGCGAACACATCCTGGTCAAATTTATGTCGGAAATGGGTTTCAATTTCAATTGGGTTCAAAACATACAGTTCATAAGTATGAGGGAGCGGATTTTCAAACATATTCGGTGAGTATAGTAGATGAGTCATTAATAGAGGGGATGAGCAGTCTCTTATCGATATATTCTGGCAATCATCCCAAGTATAAACATACGATTAAGGGTACAGCGCCTGCAATAAAGGTACAAATCAATGGGTTGGCGACCGACTGCGTGCAAGAGTCCCGCGTTGTGACCAGAGACTTTGGCGAGACCTCCATCGGGGAAAAAGTCATGGTGCACTTTAAAGAATGTTTACTCCAATTTTGGCCTGACGCTAAGTTTCCCAAGTATCTGCACGTCGCGTACGACTTAATGAGCGAAGAAGACATCAGGCAAGCCGAAGCCATTCTGGCTTCTATTCAGTTGACCGACAAGCCCGAGACGGAGCCGAGACAACCGCGTAAGCCGGTTAGGGATTTCTTATGGGCTTTAGAAGAAGAACATTTTGATACGTTGGAAAGGTTCCTGGATGCTGGTTTTGATCTCAACAACAATCTGAGTGGTGGCTATTATATCCTCGAGCGGGCGGTGGAAATCGCCCATAAAACCCATAAGGTCAGCCTACTGCAATTCTTGTTGGATCATGGGGCCGACCTGAATCCGAGAAAACATAATAAAAGCGGGAGATGGATCTCTCCCTTGTCCCGAGCGGCGAACCTCGGCTATCTCGATGTGGTCACATTTTTGGTGGAACAAGGCGCACCAATCAATTATCCCAATCCATATGGCTCGTATCCACTCATGCAAGCAGCAGGACTTGGGCATGTGGAAATGGGGCAATTTCTCATTGAGAAAGGCGCAGATGTGACAGCAAAGATGGTAACCGGTGATACCGCATTACATATGTTGCTCCAACCCCGTCGCTCCCGGTGGCTAAACCACACCCATCTTGAGTTTGCCAAGTTGCTTATTCAGCACGGAGTTGACGTCTTAGCCACAAACCAGCACGGGGATAGCGCCTTGGATTACGTGTTTTTTTATAAAGCGACGTATGACCGTTTCAAAGAATATGCGAAAAAGAGACTGCCAAAAGTCATTGTTCCTCAGACAAAGGTTCGCTTTGTTGATTGTTTTTATGATCGATCGAAAAAACAGCTTCATGCCGCAGTGGAACACAATGATGTAAGGAAAGTCCTGGCCCTGCTCAACGCGGGACAGGATCCAAACCTTAAGGCAAGTCGATGGACCCCGATGTTTTATGCTGCCCATAGCAATCGGCTGGAGATCGCCAAAATATTGAAAACAGCGGGGGCAGATATTCATCACATGGAAGATCGGTGCCAGCACATCACCCCGTTATTTGCTGCAGCTCACTCTGGCGCAACAGAGATGGTTCAGTATCTATTAGAGCAAGGGGCAGACCCCAATGATCAAAACGCTAGAGGTGCACGACCACTTCACTATGCCAGCGCCAATGGGTCCTTGGGGGCGGCGGCGGCGTTGCTCAAGAACGGCGCGGACGTCAACGCCATGGATGTGAAGGGCAACACGGCTTTGTCACAATCCTATCTGAAGTTATACGAGAACACGGCCAACAAGGTAAAGGTGCTCAACCTGTTGTTAGAACACGGCGCTCATCCTTCGTTGAAAAACACGGAGGGGGTCTCGGTGCTGGATCAATTTCGGGTGCATCAAAAGATTTATCATCTATTAGAAAGTCATGGGGCTAAAACCCAGCGCTCTGTTCCTTCCCTCCCTTTTCAACGTATAGCGACGGTTCGGCCAATGGGTATTCATTCTTCCCCAAAATAAACCCCATTTCCTGGCAACCAATTCACTTGTTAGATTAGCGGCTGGAAAATTTTCTGGGCATCTTGCCCTCCCACGATGTGGAATTGGCGTAAGAGCGATGCCAGAGTAAACAACGCCTTTTGTCTGGAAGAAGACAAACAATCACCGCAAATGCCAGGACAGACATAGGAAACCTCGAACAGGCTAAAACCTAAGTCTATGGCGGGCTTTCGAAAGTTTTGGGGACTGAGAGTCCGGAATGGTGTAGGCAAGGAAAATTGAATTAATGAAGCAGCATCAATGAATTAGCAATGTGGTGCCGGAGGCCGGACTTGAACCGGCACGGGCCGTTAAGCCCGAGGGATTTTAAGTCCTTCCAAGGGGATTGCCCAAACGTCAATAGAGACGGGCAATCCCCTTGCCCAACCTGCATAATCACAGGCTCAACTCTTTTCCTCTGTTAGTTTCTTTTTACCCCTATTCCCCTGCTTTGAGACCTCTTTCTAACACCTATTTAACACTACTCTAAATGACGCATTGTGAGGAGACATTTGATGGGGGGTGGGGGTCTACTTGTTTTGGTAGGGGTGGGTTAAAAAATCAGATGTTCCTCCCTACGTAAGGACCGTTTCTTTGGAGGCTTGTAAAAATTTCCTTTTATAGTATCTTGAATAAATAAATATCTGTTGTCTATTGTAGGGATGAGCTATTCCTATGATTTACGCAAACGAGTCGAAGCCTATGTATTGGGAGGGGGCAAAAAGACGGACGCCGCCCGACTCTTTCAGGTACATGTGCAAAGCATCCATAACTGGATGCGAATGAAAGGCGGGGGCCGGTCAGCCGGCAAACCCGGGCCGAAAACCGGACGAGCTGTGCACCGTGCGGCCTTGAAACAGGCCATTGCCGCCCATCCGGATGCTCGCCTACAAGAGCTGGCGGCAAACTTTCAGGTGCATCCGTCTACCATTTTCTATGCGTGTAAAAAATGGGGCATCACCCGTAAAAAAAGACCTGGGGCTACCAAGAGCGCGACCCGCTAAAACGAAAAGCGTAGTTACGGCTGCGAGAACGCTCTCGACGACGGAAGAAATCCTTTGTCTATGTGGATGAGAGCGGCTTTGAACCGGAAGTGGTTCGACAATATGGCCGGGCAGCACGGGGGCAGAAGGTCTATGGGTTGCGCCCCGGAAATTCTCGCCCGCGCACCTGCTTCTTGGCAGCCCCAATCGATGGCACTCTCCAAGCCACCCAGTTGTGGGAGGGAACGTGTACTATCCAAATTTTCAATCAATGGCTGGAAGAGTGTCTCTGCCCGGTCCTGAAGGAGAATCATGTGGTGGTCATGGACAATGCCGCGTTTCATAAGTCCACCAAAACCCAAGAGCTCATTGAACAAGCCGGAGCCACCCTCTTGTTTCTCCTGCCCTATTCGCCTGACTTCAATCCTATCGAACACGACTTTGCGGCCATCAAAAAAACACGCGAGTGTCATGAGCATGAAACGATTGACAACATCATTAAGAGCTATAATTAATTATCGAAATTACTATAAATGTTTTAGACATTCCGATCATATTTCCAATGCGATTAAGAGAAAGAATACGAGCATTGGGCTAATAGTTTGAAGAAGAAATTCCAAGAAAATTACCTGATGCTTCTCATATTCATGTGGAGAAATGGCAGCTAAAGAAAAGAAATTGACTCTATTACTTCTGCCCTGGGATATTTAAGGGAACTCTTGGCTAGGCCGACATCTTGACTTTTAAGTCAGACCTTGTATCATTTTCACTTCTTCAATAAAGCTGTTTTATTCAATTGCGTTTCTTGCAAGAAGATGAACACCTGGAACATTTCTAAATTCAATTCCATGGGAATCTTGTAGAGAAAGGACACATTCAACCACCTTCTCAAGAAAATGAACAAGTAATAGTCCCGAGGATGCTTAAAACCTGAATTGTAACCGTGTTGAGGAAAAGGCCAGCGATTATGGAAAAACAATTCGAATATATGAACACCGGGGTCTATCGTGGTTCCTGTCTGAAGATAGAACCTTTTAGAACGGCAGTGCTAGGTTTGATGTGCTTGGTGTTGTTCATGCCCTCAGTCTCATCCGCGCAGCAGGTGGTTGTTCGTGTACTGATTGAGAACGCCTCTTTTGCTGGCTGTGACGACGGTCTCTTTGGCGGCCCACCGGAGATCTATTGGCGCGTAACGATTGACGGCAATGAGCTTAATAACCGCAATGCCGCGATCGAATCTAATTTTAGCCCATTTTCCCTAGAGCGAGAGTTCTCACAATCAGTCGATTTTGCTTCTAATAGTGTAAATATCCAAATTGAACAGAGGGATCGGGATGGTTTCTTGACGGGTGACGACGACGTTTGCGATATCAGCCCAGTGGGCAATGAACTTGATTTCTCACTTGATCTTGCAGCCTGCACCGTGACTGGTGAAGTGAATGGAAAGTGCGGTGATCAGCTCGAAGGCGATGGCCAGTTTCATTTCCGTGTGAGTGTCAAAGAACCCACAAGTGCTCCAGGGCTACAGACATCTTGTATTCATAGCCCCATTTGGCCACAGCCGGGTGACACGGTCACAATTACCGCAAAGTCATTGGATGATGCTCTTGGGTCTCGGTTAGCAGATTCAATCGAGATTTGGTTTGAGGATCGTGATGCCCCTGTTGTTGGGGCGGGCGGATTTACACAGACATTCACTTCGACCTCCTTGGTGAGTCCATCTTTCAATTATGGCTGTAGAGTCCTTGATGACGGGATGGCAGCTTGGACGGGATGGCGTACGGTTGCTGTTGGGACCTCTGAACTTACCGATTCGTATAATGGAAGAATTCCAATCATCTACTCAGGACCGCGTTCGAGTTCGCTTGACTTTGTATTCTACGCCGATCAGGGAACCTACAATGGTTCAGCCGACCCGCAATTCATTACTAACGTTGAGACGGCCATAAGCAATTCGTACTTCACTGACGTTCTTTACATACAGAACCAAGATAAAATGAACTACTGGCTTGCACAGGAAACCGCCGAGGCGGGTAATGGTTTTCCTGGTTGCAATCAAAGCGCCCCACAAAAGGCATGGGAGGATGCGGCGGTTATCTTCCACACGGACTCATTCCGTGACTGTGCGGTAGATGGAACGTTTACTTCAGAGCCAACAAGCTTCGGGACTATTCTTCACGAGACAGGGCACCGTCCCTTCGGGTTAGCCGACGAGTACTGTTGTGATGGGGGCTATTTTCAGACCGATGAATTCCCCAATCTTTGGGATGATGGAGATGACTGTGCCCCAGACGCACCAAACTTAGGCAAGATGCCTTCAGACTGCCGAAGCTTTCTTGAAGATGTTCCATGGTGGTTTGACGACCGGTGGTGGACGACCGATCCCGCAAATAACGATTTGATGGTTGACCAGGGGCCGAGGCAGCCTCATGACTCTCGTCGTATGAACTGGCTTTTTGATGTCTGTCGGGGGGCAGGCTGTTAGGAGGTAATCGCATGTTTGAAAGCCTATCGCCGTATGTGGCGAATGGACGAATGATAAAAATTGTATTCATAGTGTCTATTGTTTTTACCAATATCGCTTCTTTTGCCTTTGCGCAAAATAACGATCCTCGCTCGGATCCATTTCCCATGTTGGATTTTGCAGATCCACAGAAGTCCATTGTCGTAGAGCTCCAGTTTGACGACCGCTTTAATGCCAATGCCGAAACTATCAACGTTGTACGTGAAAGGACTCGTGTTAGAGCAGGTGATCCTCCGTTGCTGAAAGTCGAGGTCATAGATCTAGACGGCGAGATTGTCGAAACCTTCAATGCCTGGCATCCACAGTGGGTCTTCGTGGAGGACGGAGTTGGCGGTGAACGTCGTATTATCGAGCCCGGTGCAGTGGGACGTATTGTTGCTCCGTTTGCACCCGAGGCCGCAGAATTTCGCATTACAGACGTACCAGCGAACATGCTAGTTGCTTCTGTTGATTTGTTGCCAGATATTCATGACTTCTGCCGCCAGAACCGCAGTGATCCAGATTGTTTTAATATTGCGAACCGCAAACCTGTGTGTAATGCTGGGGGTCCCTACAGTGCTCAATGCAGTGCATCAATTCAACTGAATGGTTCAGCGTCATCAGACCCTGATATGGATGATTTGACTCATAGATGGAGCGGCACCTTTGCAGGCAATACGGTTGTAGGAGCAATGCCTACGGTGATTTTTGAAAACGTTGGCACAACAGTTGTCCAACTGGACCTGGAGGATGAATTTGGCGGGGCAACAAGCTGTGAGGCCCCGGTTGCGGTCATTGATTCGATATTACCCGCCATCTCTTGCAATAATCCGCCGACATTTGAGCGACCGCGTGCTCCTGTCACCTTCCAAGCGAGTGCTCAGGATTCGTGTGATGGTGAAATTACGCCTGTGATTACAGAGTTTGAATGCTTCAAAACGAATCCAAATGGCAAGCGTATCGACGTGACAAACCATTGTCGGGTCGACCTTTTAGGAGATCGTGTTCGTATCAATGGGATAGGGCTTCCAGATGTCACGATCACGTGGAAAGTCAGCGCCACCGACCAAAGTGGGAATACTAGTGGTGCTGTTTGTGCCGCAACAGCAGAACCAGCCAGTGGCCCGCCTCCAGAAAAAACGAGACCAGGGAAAAAGGTACATTGACCGTTCCTTTCCTGTTTCTCTTCTTTCCGTTCTCCGAACGACAATAGATGTACGTACTCAAATCATTCATTCTTGGCGCAATTGCGTATTTGGTAATCTCTGGTTGTTCAGGACAAGAGTTTTCAGGTTCCCGTAATTGCGATGTGTTGAGCCAAGCTACTCATGATCCTGCCACAGCAGAGGTCTGCGCTCGATGCCAAAGCCAGGCCTGCGTAGCTGACAGTTGCTCTGACATCCCATGTGTTGATGGAGAGCGGGTAGTTCAGGGTTGTCAAAATGATAGGGAATGTTCGAACTTTGCAGGGGCACACTGTGGTCGCCATGCTGCTCCAGATTTGATCTGCTCGACTGCGCCAGATGACCTGTGAATCTAGAGGCCATGATGCTCATCGGATGCTTTTTGAAACCTATTCACTAAAGTGAAAAAGGTTGGGTTGAACGAGAAATCACTGGCACGTGTGATCTTACGACTACGCATTCCAATTCCTTGATGGAACCCATCCATCATCGGCTATCAGCTATATTGCCTGAATCGCCCTATGGTTCATG
Organism: Nitrospirales bacterium; assembly: GCA_965223685.1. Taxonomy (GTDB): domain Bacteria; phylum Nitrospirota; class Nitrospiria; order Nitrospirales; family UBA8639; genus Nitrospira_E. The sequence continues at coordinate 1,200,933 of CBDCXG010000003.1, read as the reverse complement.
GCTCGATACGAAGTTACACAACATCGTCAATCTCAGTGGTTTGCTAGACCCCTAAGAGTTAGAAAAAATGGTAGCTTATCCTGTGAGTACGAAAGTGAATAATCCGAGGAATGATAGTCCAGAGTGCGTGAAGCAGCTATCTTGAGCCAAAGTTGGGCCATCCCCCCTCATTTGAGGGGTCGTGCAGTGACGTACTCCCTGCCAGGCTAGATAGGTTACTCCTTGTGGTGTGAGCTTGATCACTCATGCAGGCCCTTGAGAGTTCACTCTTAGGGGCCTTTGTGGTTCATAGGGGGTAGAAACACTACGACCCCGCCCCTAGTGAGAGAAGCGAGGTCGGGTGCGATTGGAACTAAGCCGGAGAAGGCTTGAGTCAGAAGAATCCAATCAGAACACTCTACGCTCTAGGCTATCCCTCGCATGAGGCAGCTCTTGCCATAGCTCGTCGTGCATAACTTCAACCAAGCGGGCCTGTAAGATGAACTGTGTAACTGGTTATCATCAGGGTTTAATTTCCTAAGGAGGTATGATGACCAAACCAGCCACAAAAACCGATGCTCTGATCGATGACTTATTACAGGCCTGTGAGACCCCGGAAGATATTCTGGGCGAACATGGGTTGTTGAAAGGATTAACGAAACGGCTCGTTGAACGGGCCTCGCAGGCCGAACTCACGAATCATCTTGGGTATGCTCCTCATGCCAGCCATCAGACCAAGAATGGCAATGTCCGCAATGGCACGAGTGCCAAAACGGTCGAGACCGATCAAGGGCCAGTGGAGTTGGCGGTCCCTCGTGATCGAGCCGGGACCTTTGAACCAAAAGTGGTCCCGAAACGCCAACGGCGTTTGGAGGGCTTTGATGATAAAGTCCTCGCGCTCTATGCGCATGGGATGACCACTCGTGAGATTCAAAGCCATCTGGAAGAGTTGTATGGGACGGAAGTGTCCCCGACGCTCATTTCTACGATCACGGATGCCGTATTGGACGATGTACGACTCTGGCAGAGTCGGCCGCTTGAGACAGTCTATCCCATTCTCTACTTTGATTGTTTATTTGTAAAATCCCGACATGATGGAGTGGTGAAGGCCAAAGCCGTCTATGTCGCCCTTGGCGTCAATCTGCTCGGAGAGAAGGAACTTCTTGGCCTGTGGGTGAGTGAAACAGAAGGGGCGAAGTTTTGGTTGGCGGTTTTTACGGAGCTTCAGCAACGGGGTGTCCAGGATTGTTTTGTCGCCTGTGTGGATGGGCTCGCGGGTTTGCCCGAAGCGTTGGAAACGATGCTTCCCCAGACCCAGGTCCAACTCTGCATCGTGCATAAAGTACGACAATCCTTGCGCTATGTGGTCTGGAAAGAGCGCCGGCCGGTGGCCCGTGACCCGCGGGCCATCTATGGCGCCGCGACGCTGAAAGAAGCGGAAGAGGCCTTGGAACAATTTGCGCAGACCTGGGATGCCTCGTATCCCACCATTAGCACCAATTGGCGGCTGGACTGGACGCGGCTCACCGTGTTCTTTGATTATCCGTCAGACATTCGCAAAGTCATTGACACCACCAACGCGATTGAATCCCTGAATTTCTCATGACGGAAAGTCCTCAAAAAACGCGGAGCGTTTCCGACGGATGAAGCCATCCTCAACGTGCTCTATCTTGGGATGCCGCGCATCGCCAAGAAATGGACTGTACCGATTCCTGAATGGAAACGGGCCTTGAATCAATTCGCCATGTTGTGAGGAGATCGAGTGCCGACAAGAACGTAATTCACAACCAGTTCCACAGAAAACTTAATGGTATGGACGCTCCTGTTGAAGGGCCGTGGCAGTATACTCCCTGTCATCACACTTACCAGGAGGGACCGATGAATACCATGACCACCATTGGGCTGGATTTAGCGAAACGCGTGTTTCAGGTGCACGGAATCGATCAAGAAGGAGAAGTCGTACTGCGGAAACAGTTGCGACGAGGGCAGGTCTTGAAGTTTTTTGCGACTCTTGCCCCTTGTTTGGTGGGCATGGAAGCACTGTGGCAGTGCGCATCATTGGGCGCGTGAGCTCCAAGCCCAAGGTCACGACGTCCGCTTAATCCCGCCTCAGTATGTCCGTCCATTTCTCAAGACTAATAAACATGACGTCGCCGATGCCGAAGCGATTGCCGAGGCCTTGGTCCGGCCCACGATGCGGTTTACCCCCATCAAGAGCGCGGATCAACAAGCCGTGCTCTTGTTGCATCGATCGCGAGAACTGTTAGTCAAACAACGGACGATGTTCATCAACGCCATTCGAGGCCATTGCAGTGAGCTGGGGATGATCGCCAGCCAGGGCGCGTCGCGAGTGAAGGACTTGTGGGCGATCATTGACGATCCGGAGGATGGCCGGCTTCCCGCCATGGCCCGTGAAGCCTTGGGCGTCCTCATCGCCCAGCTTGAGACGGTGAAGGAATCCATTCGAAAATTGGAGGGGGTGTCAAGTTTTCTGTGTAACTGATCGTGGTTAATCAATTGTCGGCACGCGATCTCCGACAATCATGGCGAATTGATTGAGGGCGCGTTTCCAGTCAGGAATCGGCACCGTCCACTTTTTGGCAATGCGTTGCATACCGAGATAAAGAACTTTAAGGATCGCTTCGTCCGTGGGAAATGCGCCACGCTTCTTGAGCACTTTGCGCAAGGAATAGTTCAACGACTCGATGGCATTCGTGGTGTAGATGACTTTCCGGATCTCGGATGGATAATCAAAGAACACGGTCAGCCGATCCCAGTCCCGACGCCAACTCGCACTGATCGTCGGATATTTCTCATCCCACGTCCGGGCAAAGTGCTCCAACGCTGCTTGGGCTTCTGGAAGCGTGGCGGCGCTGTAAATGGCTCGGAGATCGCGTACGACGGAGCGCCGCTCTTTCCAAACCACATACCGTAAAGCGTGGCGGACTTTGTGGACAATACACACTTGAACTTGGGTCTTGGGAAAAATGGTTTCTAAAGCTTCGGGTAAGCCGGCCAACCCATCGACGCAGGCGACGAAGCAATCTTTCACCCCCCGCTGCTGTAATTCGGTAAAAATTGCCAGCCACACTTTCGCCCCTTCCGTCTCGCTCACCCAGAGACCGAGTAATTCTTTTTCACCGGCGAGCGTGATGCCGAGGGCCACGTAGACCGCTTTCGTCTTGACCGCTCCTTCGTGTCGCGATTTCACGAATAAACAATCAAAATAGAGAATGGGATAGACTGTCTCCAAGGGCCGACTCTGCCACAGGCGCACATCCTCTAACACGGCATCCGTGATCGTAGAAATGAGCGTCGGGGAGACCTCCGTGCCATACAGTTCTTCCAGGTGGCTTTGAATCTCCCGAGTGGTCATCCCATGGGCATAGAGAGCCATCACCTTGTCGTCAAAGCCCTCCAGGCGGCGTTGGCGTTTCTTTACGACTGTCGGTTCAAATGTGCCCGCTCGATCGCGGGGCACTTCTAACGCCACCGGGCCTTGGTCCGTCTCCACGGTTTTGGCATTCGTGCCATTGCGGGCGTTGCCACTCTTGGCCAGAGACCGCGCATGAGGGGCATACCCCAAATGATGGGTTAATTCAGCCTGCAACGCCCGTTCAACCAGTCGTTTGGTTAACCCTTTGAGCACCCCATGTTCCCCCAGAATATCTTCCGGGGATTCACAGGCCTGTAATAAGTCATCGAGCAACGCATCCGTTTTCGTGTTGAACTTGGTCATCATTCCTCCTTATGCAATAAATCCTTGATGATAACCAGTTACACAGTTCATCTTACAGGCCCAAATTGGAGCGCACACTTCAGGCGTGGCATCGCTCCCAGCAGGCGAGCCAACGCTTGGCGACGATTCCAGGAGTCGCCGTCATCACAGCAACAGCACTGGTCGCCACCATCGGCGATGGCTCGCAGTTCAAATCCGGTCGTCATCTCTCGGCTTGGCTCGGTCTCGTCCCCCGGCAACATGCCTCAGGGGGCAAAAGCCGGTTAGGACGTATCTCCAAGCGCGGCGACGGCTATCTCAGGCGTCTGTTGGTCCACGGGTCCCGAGCCGTTTTACGCTGGCAACGGGGTGCCCCCAAGAAACCCTCGCCTTGGATTGGCGAGTTACTCACAAGACGGCCAACCAATGTCGTCCTGGTCGCTATGGCCAATAAAACGGCTCGAACCGTCTGGGCGATGATGAGAGATCAGCAGGCCTTCACAGCGGTGGGCAGATAGGCATGGACAGACAAAACGAGGACAGAGCAGATGTGAACACTGCGTTTCTATAAGGAAAAGCAGAAAGGCATGGCGAGGGTGAAGCGGACATGATGGCGAAACAGGCAGCCAGGAGAGATTCAACCCGCGGGCGTGTCCGAGCAGCTAGCTCGATAACTTGACTGGGCGTCTCTCCTCCGCCCTTCTGAGAGGCGGATTCCATCAAGGCCAGCGGCCAGAGGGCTGCGCAAACAGGCCGGATACATGACGGCAAACCTCATGCGCTATTTTGGACCCAGAGCCCTTGCATTCTCGGGAGCGTCCATACATGACACGCCCCAACTTAAGGGTCCTATGACCTTTAAAGCATTAACCACCGCTTACCTGGAAGATCCCAAGATTCAACGACAACGCATTTATCTTAAAAAAACTCATTGGATCAACAAGCGCTTTCTTCCTGTATTTGGAGGGTCTACCCTCCTCTCAAACATTTCGGAAGATCACATTGAGCGATACTTAGAAAGTCGTCGACTTGATAAAGGCTACCAAGGAAGCATGCTCAAGCCAGCAACAGTGAACCGCGAACTAGCTGGACTGAAGCAATTATTTGGATGGGCAATCAAGAAAGGTTACCTTGAACAAAACCCTGCCCACTACATGCGACCAGAAAAAGAAAACAACGTGTGGGATGAAATCCTTGCACCAGAACAGTTTGCGGCTTTACAGAAGCATTCCCCATCTTATTTACAATCTATTAATTACGTGGCCTATCTCACGGGCATGCGAGGAGGAGAGATCCTCAATCTCACATGGGAGAAGGTAGATCTAAAAGGAGGGTTTATTCGATTACACGCAGAAGATACCAAGACTCGTGACGGACGCACGATCCCCCTAACCTTTTCAAGTCAATTGCTGGATCTGTTTAAGGATTTGTTTAAAGTCCGCTCTCTTCATAGTTCTCACGTGTTTTTACGACATGGGAAACCCATTCGATGTGTGCGTGAGGCATTTAAGGCAGCTTGTCGCAATGCGTAGATTCAAGGGTTTCGCTTTCATGACTTTCGACACACCGCCATCTCCAACATGCGACGGGCAGGAATTGATCATTTAACGATCATGCAAATATCTGGTCATAAGACAATGGCTTGCTTTACTCGGTACAACAGCTTTCGCGAACCTGATCTCCAGGCCGCAGCTCACCAATTTAACACCTATGTAACACTAGGGCAAAAACCCGCTTCACACACCCCTACCCTCGAAGGCCGAAAACACGCTGTAAGTAGTTGATTTAATTGGTGCCGGAGGCCGGACTTGAACCGGCACGGGCCGTTAAGCCCGAGGGATTTTAAGTCCCTTGCGTCTGCCTGTTCCGCCACTCCGGCATAGGACAGGTAGGCCGACTGACTTTACCACTCCCTCTAAATCGGTGCAAGATTTCTTGGATATATCTAGCAAGTCCCTCCTGGGCCTTGCCTTTATTATTGATGACGAACGCTTTCTCCTCAAAGAAGGATAAGGACAAAAAAAAGAGGATGCGAATTTTCGCATCCTCTTTTATCCGGCATTGGAAGAAATGCCATGTCGTTAAGAAATTGCTCTATGATTGATTCATGCGAACTACCATGTGATTTCTACGATTCTCTTGAAAACATGCCTCATTGTTATTTTGACAAAACGGCCGTTCCTTCCCATAGGATACAATCTTGATTCTGTGGGGCTGTATGCCTAAATTCACCAAGTAATCACGAGCTGCTTCCGCACGTTTTTTTCCAAGTACCAAGTTATAATCTTGCGTGCCGCGTTGATCGCAATGGCCTTCAATCGTCAGGCCTTTGTCTGGATTGGCACGCAACCATTCGGCATCTTCTTTTAAATATCTGGCACCTTCTTCAGAAATCGCCCAACTATCAAAAGAAAAATAAATATCCTGAACACGACCTTCCACGCTGCGGCTCGTATTGCTAATTTCAACAATTTCTCCATTGGCATCTCTCAACCCCATAGATGAAGAATCATTCATCCCTGGCGCTTGAGCGATAGTCATATCGGGATTGACATATTCCGGTGATGCTCCTCCGTTTTCGTTTAAATACGTTTGAGCCCACGTTTCAGGATCAACACCCATCGGCGCAGCACTGCCCTGACTAAAGCCATCTACCGCACCATAGTTTGGGCCGCTTCCAGACACACCGTCATAATCATGGCCATAGTTTGCCCCAACCCCAGGAGCCCCGTCATTTTCATGGCCATAGGACGAACCCTTGGCAGGAGAATCGCCATAAAACTCTGGGCTGCTTCGTTTTTCTCGCAAGTAGGCATTTGCCCAAGCCTCTGGATCTGGATTTGTTGCATTCGCCGACCCGCTTCCAAAACCTGTGACAGACCCATGATTCGGACCGCTGCCATCCACACCGCCATATTCTTGTCCATAATCTGCCCCATTCTGTGATCCAGAATATGGGCTACTCCCCTCATCCACTTGAGAGGTCATATCGCCACCGGCATTTGAACCTCCCTGCCCCGATTGAAAATACGGATTTGCCCCATCGACCGTTCCGGCATCAGAAAGAGAACCATCAGGATTCCGGCCCATTCCGTTTTCGCCAGACTCAGCCATCATCCCGTCTTCTGAACCCATTCCATCGCCTTCCGAATTCGACCCATATTTTACCGTATGACCACTACACCCTGAGGTTAAAAATATTCCCAATACCACAGCAAGAAATAGCTTATTGTTGTCTCGACTCACTAACATAACATCCTCCTGGTATAATGATTTCCCTCTTCGTGGCTTACACTCACCTTTTGACATTCTTTGATGAGAACCTCAATACAGTGGCCCTCCTAGGCAAGAAATACAGGTCTATTATGTTGACTTGTCGGCACATTCACTGAGAACTTAAGGACAACCGACAAAATGGCAAAATTCCTTAGGAAATCTGTCAACCACTGAGAATCCACACCAAGAAATGCCCAAAACAGAAAGGACCAGCAGATAATATTCCTTTAGCTGATAGAAAAAGAGGAATTTAGCGTGGGGCTGGGAGCAGCCACGAGTAGAGGAAAAGACTACGGCATAGCACTCTAAGTCTTTGGCGAATAAGAAGGAAGTACAGCCGTTTTATACCATTCCCAAAATTTGGCCACTCCTTCAGGCACAGATGTTTGCGGTTCATACTGCAAAAGGGATCGGGTTTTTGAAATATCTGCAAAGGTATAGGCAATATCGGCATCCATCATAGGCGTTGAGGTTAATTTTGTAACACCGCCCGCTAATTGTTCTATCCCTTTCACAAAATCAGACAATAAGACAGGCTCTCCTCGTCCTAAATTTAAGATTTCGTATCCCAAAGGACGGTCAACCGCCGAAGTTAATCCGCTGACAATATCTTCAACATACGTCCAATCGCGGTACATATTGCCATTGTTATAAAGGGGAACCTCGCACCCGGTAAAAATATTATCCAATACTTTATAGGCCATCATATCAGGTCGGCCGCGTGGTCCATAGACGGTAAAAAATCGAAATACAGTGCAGTTTAGCCCATAGAGGTGGTGGTAGGTGTGCCCTAGCATCTCACTGGCACGTTTACTTGCAGCATACGGTGCTAAGGGACGATCGCAGGTATCCTCAGGTATGAATGGCACAACTTGGGTATTGCCATATACTGAAGACGTTGAGGCAAAAACGAAGGTTGGCAAGCTTCCGCTTTTCTTTTTTCCTATACGTCCAACGGCTGCATCTAATAGTGCCAATGTTCCCATGACATTGACATCATAATAGAGACCTGGATCATCAATAGACACTCGTACCCCAGCCATGGCGGCTAAATGCACAATCGCATCAAATTGATGATCTGAGAAAAGGTTGGCTACTAATTCCCTGTCGCGAATGTCACCCTTCAGAAATTCAAACGTTCCCGTCCATCGGTGCACTCGCGCCTGCTCAGATACTTCCCGAAGATTGGCTTCTTTCCGAGATGGATCATAATAGTCATTCAAATTATCCAATCCGATAACCCGCTCCCCTCGCTTCACAAGTTGTTCCACCGCATGACTGCCAATAAAGCCGGCCGCCCCTGTTACTAAAATAGTTTTGGCCACACCAATCTCCTTAAAAAAATCAATAAACGCCTCAAGCGTTCACACGAGTTCTCAGATTCCAGTCATTCTGTCGGCACCCTTGACGATAAGCTTGACCGGCTACTATCTTCAGGGCATCCGCTAGCCTACGCCCCCATATTGAGAGGGAATCATTCGATTGTTACAATAACCAAATGGCAAACAAAACAGCTGATATTCCATCTACTGAAGAAACTACAGGAGTTGGGACTGGACGAGATTTCGAGGCCGAAGTCATTGTCTTCAATTGTGATTGCCACACCTACCAAGAAGTCATTACCTTATTTTGCCAAAACATTCCTGGAATGACGCCACCCAAAGCCTTTGAATTGGCCTGGCAAATTGATCACCATGGAAGTGCAATCGTTTTTCAAGGCGATATTAAACAAGCAGATCACATAGGGAACAAGCTGGCGACTGGAGGATTGAGGATTGAAGTTCGCCACTGAACGTTATACTGATTCCCTATTATTTCTTTTTCGATATTCGCGGTTTGCTAGCCTTAGGCTTTTGGACCTTCAATTGTTTCGCTGAAGATTTTTTCTTGGGTAGGCTTGCCTTTTTGGCCACTGGTTTGTTCTTGAGAGCCAGTTTTGTCGATTTTTTTACTGGCGATTGACCTGTTTCAGTTTTTGCCTTTGTTTTGGTCAGCCCCTTTTGAGAGGATTCTGGTTTTTCCTTCTTTCCTTTTGTGGGCTTACTGATTTTTAAGGAAACTTTCGAAACCTTTTCCTTATTCTTAGGATTTTTAGAACCCTTTACCCCGCTTTTTCCTGACCCATTTGTTGTCTTTAATACTGGGAATGAGGGCAATTTTTTCTTTTTTAAAGCCTCTCCCGAAAAAACTTTAACTTGATATAACTCAAATAAGAGTTCAATAGACTTTTGATCTCCCTTACGGGCCAGAGTGAGAAGACGACGACGTTGATTCATTTCTTCTTCTTCCGTATGAGAAGTCACTCGCCGTTCCATATCGTGCACTCTTTCTTTGCTAAAAGGACATCGGACTTTATGTCAATTAAGATGACGGCATATTTTATATGAGCGATCTACTCACTAGCAATATTGCCTAATGAACTTTTCTAGATATACCTAGGAACTAGATTTTCTTAAAGAGACAAAGATACCAATGCATAGGCCAAAGGCCTACTGTACCGGAACCAATTAAATTAGCAAAGGAAAAAACAGAGGGATGGTTCCATTTTTAGAGCCGGAAAAGCAACGGATGCAATCAAGGCCACAAGAGAAACCCAAGGACTGTCCCCTTTGATTTTCGCTTATAAGGCCTCCAAAGTTGCCTCGGCTTCCTCGGAACCAGGAAATTTTGGACTGAGTTGAAAGGCTAATTCTAAGGTCTTCTTCGCTTTGACCTCATCGCCATTTTTAAAGTGCGCCATCCCTAAATGATAATGGACCACAGGATTATCTGAGAGCTTTCCCGCAGCCTCTTCCAACAAGGATACTGCCTTTAAATACGCATTTTTTTTGTAATAAATCCACCCAAGGGTATCAGCAATATGCGGATTCTCTGCTTGTTGCGCCCGAGCACTTTCAGCAAATGACAACGCTTCGTCTAAATTACCCCCATGCTCTGCCATCAACCAAGCAAGATTATTAGCAGCAGGAGAAAATTTTGGCTCAATATCCAATGTCTTTCGATAATGTTCCTGTGCCTTCTGTATTTGTTCGCGCTGTTCAGCGATCATACCCAAGATCATATGCGCTGAAGCGGCTTTCGGATTTTTCTCCAGTAATCGCTCATATTCTTTCACCGCTTCATCGGTTCTTTTTGTCCGTCGATAAAGATCAGCTAAATTCATATATGAGACTTGCAGTTGATCGTTCAGTTCCAATGATTTCTTAAAGGCTTGCTCGGCTTTGTCTGCTTGATTGGCTTGCATCCACAATCCACCGAGCAAGTTATAAAGAAAGGGATTATTCGGTGTTACTGCAAGCTGTTGCTCTACCCGTTCGCGCGCCTGCTTGGCCTCACCACGACTCATTCGAATACTGGCAATTTGTCCAACAGCTTGCGCCAAATTGGGATTGGCATTGAGTGCTTCTTCAAAATGATCGATTGCCTGTTCATATTGTTTATCCTGACGTGCAATCAACCCTAATTGGTAATGCGCTGTCGAATCTCGAGGAATTTGTTTCACGATTTCTTCGTAGACTTTTTTCGCCTGCGAAATATCTTTTTGTCTAAGATACGCCTGTCCCAATAAATGTACCGCCTGCACGTCCCGTGGATTTAATCGAATGGCCATTTGTGCTTCTTCAATGGCCATTTTATATGACCCCTCAGCCATTCGAACCAATGCCAGGGCCTTGCGAATCCCTCGATCTTGTGGCGCAAGCTTCACCGCTTCATTTAACTCTTCCACAGCTCGAGCAATTTCCTTTTTCGTCGCAAAGGCCACACCTAAATATTGATGGGCCATGGCCTGACTTGGTTCATTTTTAATGACTTTTTGAAAAATAGGAATAGCTTCGTCTACTTTTCCTCTCCCCAAGAGCAAGCGCCCCTGGAAAACTTGGGCGACAAGGTCTTTTTTGCTCTTTTCTAGAGCCTCGGACACCATTTTTTCTGCATCATCCCATTTGCGATTATCTAAATAGAAATTAATGACTGCATTACGAGCCACATCCGACTTTGGGTTTAATTCCGTTGCTTTCTGAAAATGTGCTAAGGCTTTCGCGCCAGAACCAAGAGCGGTATAAAATTCTCCTAATAAAATTTGAGGGATCTCGCTATGGGGTTGTTGACTTCCAAACTTTTGGTAGACTTCTTCAGCTTGTTTCCATTGTTGGGTCGCAACATAATATTTCCCTAATTTCGCATAAAGCGCATCATTTTCAGGATCTAAATCAATCGCCTGCTGATATTGGGCTTCTGCCTCCGCCCGCTTGCCTTGGACCAACAATAAATCGCCTTTTGCCAAAATTAACTTGGTCGACGAACTATGGCGCTGGAGCCCTTGTTCTAAACTTGCTTCGGCTTCCCCAGGTTTTTTCATCGCAAGGTAGGCTCGTGCCAAATCAAGATAAATTTGCTCATTCTCTGGATCCAACTCAAGTGATTTTTTTAATTCCGTGATCCCCGCCTCAAACTCTTTCTCCACTATAAGGCTCCTGCCTCGCAACAAATGGCCTTTGGGATCCTGTGGGGAAGACGTTAAGACGATGTCAGCATGCTTCATTGCCTCTTTAGGTTTTTGTGAGAGCAAATAAAATTCCCCTAGTTTTAATTGGGCATCTTGGAGGGTTGGATCAATTTCAACCGCTTTGGTTAATTCTCCAAATGCCGCCCGCAAATCAGTCATCCCTCCAAGTTTTAAATGTATTAAAGCAAGCTGATGGTAGGCTTTGGCATCCTTTGGATCCAATTGAATAATATTTTTAAATTCGATTAAGGCTTCCTGATATTTTTCATCATTAAAATAGCTCATGCCTCGTTCATAATGCTTCGCTTTCCTTTCCTCAGCCGACATTTGTGTACAATTGCCTAGGCTGCCAAAAAGTAATGGCAAGGCCAAACAAAGCAACAATCCAGTTAACCGTGTCCGTGGCATACAATGCCCCCTTCCCTCATTTAAATTATGAACCTCTCCAGAAGCTTCAACTTTCAAAATCCAACAAGTTTCCTTAGGTAATATCTATATCTTCGCAGACAAATACTCTTAAAACCAGAGCAATAGGTTGCACAATGCAATGGGAAAAAGATGCCATTCCTCATAGGAAAAACAAATACAGCAGGCAAGTCGAGATTTTCACGGCTAATTGACAGCCTCCAGAGACCATCGATATAGTCTTTTGACATTTTTTTCGAATAAATTCAAATATTTTTATACCTGCGGGTAAAAAATTTTTCAAAAGGGCGTCACTATGACACAACAAGAAACCACATATTCCCTCAATCAAATTGGGTACACATCCGTCAGATTTAATAGTACAGGCATTTTTGAAACTCATAAAGACCGAATGGTCGACCCCTACTCCGAGACACGGATGCACAAAGTTCCCCAAGTAGAGGGAATTCAATATGCCCCACAGATTTCAGAGCCTCAGGCAATAACAAAAATTCTTCCTGCCTTAGTGGTCCTACATGATCAATGGGGCTTAACCGTTCCAATACAAGAGCTGGCCAAGCAACTGGCATGTCATGGCTATGTGGTATTAGTCCCAAATCTCTATGGGCGTTTAGGTGGAATGGTAACAGCCAATGATGAAGTCGCAGAAGCTTTGATGGAAAAACTCAATGAACAACAAGCTCTCCAAGATATCAATGCATGTTTTGAATATCTGAATTGCAATATGGCTGAAGACGCCCTTCTTGAACGAACCGTCCGTAATGGACATGGGGTCGTAGGATTTGGGATGGGGGGGACATTGGCTATTAAAACAGCAGCTCATCGCCGTCGACTCCAAGCAGCTGTGGCTATTGGAGGGGATATCACATTAGATGAGGAAATCCCCAAAAACCTATACTGCCCTTTACTTTTACAACAGGCAGGGCAAACTCTACAATCATCTGCCACTGAACTTGAGCAATTTTGCCAAACAGCAAAAGAAGCCGGGAAAAATGTTACACTTCAGACCTATGACGATGCTTCTCCAGGATTTTGGTATCCTAACTCACCGAACCACAGGGTTGGAGATATGGAGTCTGCTTTGCAAAAATCACTGGACTTCATCGGCAATCTCCTTAAAAATTCCTAACCATTGTAGCATTGTAATCATCCCTTTCTCCTAACACCCATACGCTTTTAAAGATCCCCATGTCGCTCCCAAGAACATGGAAATGGCTCAGCATACTTCCTTGTATTATTGTTCTTACCAATCATGGGTGGTCTCCAACAGTTAGGGCCAACAATGATTTTTTAGATCATCCAAGAAAAATTTTACAAGACCACCACAGCAAGGTTTTGGAGCTCTCTTCTGATCAAGATGCCCTAGATTTCCATCAACACTTCCTGCCAAAAATCAAGCGTTTGAAACATTCAACTACTAGAAGAAAACTCCCTAGTACGGTGGAAGTGGATTCGACTCCCCTTCCTCAGAAAACTCAAAAGAACATAATAACGTTTTGGGCTGCCTTATCCACCATTGCCCATATTCAGGAACTTCGAAGAACCCCAGAAAAGACATTAAATAATAACTTATTTCTCAAAAAATTTTTCTCGAATGCTCAACAAACATGGATTCTTTCTAAGCCTTCGTTAGAAAAATTCAAGTCCTTCATTGATCTTCAAAATATGTTGACGGTGACATGGTCCCACAATGCAGAATCCTTGCCTCCTGACAATAATTATACTCAATTTGCTGACTTTCATGATCAAGCCCATTCAACGACAGGTAACCACTCGTGGATACAAGTCTTAAAGAGTGATGGAATGGAAGGCATTGAGGCTAAATTACACGAATATTGGCAACCCAAAAATCAACCGCCTCCTCCGCCTATATCAGATAATCAAAAGCTAGCCTATATCCAAAAATACATAGCAGCAAGGCTATTCCCTATGTTTCATACCCATCTACTCGCACAAGCCATAGAAACTGAAATGCAGGCCTATGATATTGCTTGGGAATCATGGCAGCAGATTCAGCAATGGAATCATGAAGAACAGAAAAAATTAGGGATCATGCGACTCTGTGGTAATTGGAAATGGATCATCCATAACCACCAAAACCATGGCGACCACAAAAGCACCATGACATTTTATCCACCAGAATTTGCGACACCTTCGCAGATACAACCTTCTACGATTCTTATCAACGGAGATACCGTCTACCTCAAATGGAGCTTCCCCCAAGGCATTCAAGAAGACAGCCTACTGCTCAGCAATCATGACACACGATTGGAAGGAACCTTTACCAACTCTCGAGGTCCCTATGGGAGTATTTCCGGACAACGCCTCTCTTCCTGCCAACAATAATTTCATCTGTATAATGTGAACCATGATCAATAACCAAAATTCGGCATCGACTCTGGCAAGAAACAATCAAGGAAGAGGAAGAAAATTCTCAGAGAAACAATTACATTATCTCGGAGACAGATACGCAGGCAGGAATGCTACATCGGTAGCCAGACTCACTTTTTCCAACACTTCAGTCACTTCGATAACTCGTTCATTTTCGGATTGAGAGGATGGAATAGTTTGACGTTCAATATACTTGACGAGGCCCACACCACGGGCAAACCAAACCGTCATGGTATCTGTTCCCTGAAGAATCTTTCCACTTTCAGATAAATGAACCTGCATCGTCATCTTAGCCTCTATCCGAATAGCTTCAGGGTACGATCCAGCAGGGACGTTCACCGTCTCTTGACCCTGAACCGACGAAGTGGCCAAAATGTCAACGGTATCAGACTCGCCATCTCGATCTATATCCATACCAAGCGCTAGACCTTTGCGATTGAATTGCTCAAACGAACTAGGTGATTCTAAGGGAAATCGCACAATCTGATAGGGTACCAGCTGGCGCTCTAAGGTCGTACCAGGCTTGGATCCATAGTACCGAATGCCCGCAGCATCCCGACGATAATAACTATCAGATGGGCCCTGATTTCCAGGGTTCGTATCGTGAAACACAACCACAGTGACTCCCTCGATATGTTCTTGGCCCATGACTTTGGAGACATTGGTAAATTGTATATGTTTTTCAGAGATCTGAACCATCCCACCTTCTACCATCGTCCCTTGATACACCCATTCATTCCCTACCTGATCAGGAAAATACTCATCAACATTTTCAATAACCAGAGGGAGAGTGTCCGCAGCAAAAGCATAGGAAAACAATCCAATACACATGGTGCTCAAAAAAAAAGTCATAAACACTGGCCAAGGGAATAGGGAGGAAGGTGAAGAATGCATCATGATGAGAGATTTAAAATGAACCTATCATAGCAGAAGCAAACCCAGCAAGTTCACATCAATATGACTTCATACATCCCAGGCTTGTGTTGTATCACATGATTTGCCGACAATATTCCACATGTTGCACAGTCAAAACACGACGTCCGAAAACACCAAGCCTTCAAATGTTCTGATATTGGGGGGATCAGGAGTGATTGGTCGAGCCATTGCAACAACATTTGGACTAAAGGGATGGTCAGTAGGCATACATTATCACCACAATCATAAATCTGCAGTGGAAACAACAAAAGCGATCCAAGAGGCCGAAGGTCATGCTCGGCTATACCAAGCTGATGTGAGTAATCCTGTACAAATTCAAACAATTATCCAAAATTTTGTACAAGAACATACCTCCCTCACTCTTCTTGTATGGGCTGTTGGAACGGCCCCTTCAGCACTGCTCGCCAAAACAACCCCTGGTATATGGGAACACACTATACAGACAAATTTAACGGGAGCTTTTCATATATTGAAAGAAGCCGCGCCAATTTTTGAGCAGCAAAAGAATGGCGCCGTAATTCTCATCGGATCCCTTGCGGGAGAACATGGAATGGCTGGACAGGCTGCGTATGCCGCATCGAAAGCTGGTTTGATAGGATTGATGAAAACAGCGGCACGGGAATGGGGGAACTGGAATATCAGAGTGAATGCTATTTTCCCGGGCTGGCATGTTTCTCCATTATCAAGTAATGGATATGACTCTGCCCTCATACAGCAAACCCATCTTTTGAATCGATCGCCTTCATTAGAGCATGTAGCTACAAACGTGTATCAATTGGCGTACGCTCAAGATATGTCAGGACAGGTTTGGAACCTAGATAGCCGAATCTAATCGTCTCTCCTACAACTTCATGCTTTCATAGAGAAGCCGCTACTATGCCACACCAATTAATTTTCATCACAGGAACGGACACCGGCATTGGAAAAACAACGATCACTGCAGCATTGCTTCTAGCCCTCCAACAACAAGGGCAGTCGGTTGGAGTCATGAAACCTATTGAGACAGGTATAGATAACAAGTCCAAAAAATCTTCGGATACCAACCGCTTACGGCAACTCCCCTCTCCTCCCCTCTCCTTTGACACCGTATGTCTCTATGCATTTTCTCCGCCGCTTGCTCCGTTAGCCGCTGCTCGACAAACGGGCATCACCATCGACCCCATTCACATTCACTCCCATGTCACAAAACTTGCACAACAATACACCTATCTTCTGATTGAAGGAGCCGGAGGAATCTTCACACCCGTTGCCCCACACTACACCATGCGCGACCTGGTCACTGCTATGAATATTCCATGTCTTATCGTTGGACACACAGAGTTAGGGGGCATCAATCATTGCTTGCTCACATTTCATGCTTTACAACAAGTCGGAATCACGACCCGAGGCATCGTTCTGAACGAACACCATGCCAAAAAACATACTCCTTTTATTCAAGAACAACAGGAGTCAACAGTACAACTGATTCGGGAAGAGGTAAGAATCCCTGTCTTTGGGCCAATCAAATATGCTCGAGGGATAGAAACTAACTGGGATGAAGGCGTAAAGATACTAGGGAAGGATCCAGAAATACAACGGCTTTCCAATCATCTTATCGAAACGGAGCAAGATACTGAGTAAATGCCAGTCGTCGATCGGCAGCATCAAGAATTCCAGAGGCCACCGCAACTCCATTGGCTCCAGCCTTACATAGATCGCTCACTACTTCAGGCATAATTCCCCCAATAGCAAAGATCGGAAGAGAGGTGAACCCTCGAATCTTCTGCATTCCCTGAATTCCGACAACCGGATCATGATTCACTTTGGTGCCAGTTAAAAAAATAGGCCCACACCCTAAATAATCCACATCCTCCATCGTACCAGCTTGAACTTGCTCAGCATTGTGCGTGGATAACCCAATGAGCATATCAGGTCCAACCAAATCCCGTGCAAGACTGACGGAAAGATCCGTTTGCCCAATATGGACCCCATCAGCTTCGACAGCCATAGCTAAATCGCAACGATCATTCACCACAAAGACGATTCCCCATTCCTTAGCAATAGGGCAAAGTTGACTTGCCGTCGCATATGCTTGCTTCATCGATCCTGTTTTATTTCGATATTGTACGATCTTCACTCCGGCCTGACCGGCCTCATGCATGACAGCCGGAAGCGAACAGCGAGAGGCCCAACGTTCATCCAATATCAAATACAACCCATTGAGATGAGAGTGCAAATGGTTACGGTTGCGCGAAACAGGGCGAACGGTCATACCGACTGCAGCGTCAACAATCGATCTAAGAACCGTGTTGAGACCGGGCCTTTTTGGAAATCGGGATGATCAAGAATTTTTCGATGGAGGGGAATATTACTCTGAATTCCTTCAATCACAAATTCATCCAAACCTCGACGCATTCGAGTCAGTGCCTCAGCACGATCACGACCATAGCTAATAAGCTTGGCAATCATGGAATCATAAAACGGAGAGATCATACCAGTCGTATCCATGGCGGTATCCACACGAATTCCAGGACCTCCTGGTGCACAAAACTTCGTCACGATTCCTGGGCAAGGAGTCAAACGGATTGGATCTTCAGCATTAATTCGGCATTCGATAGCATGTCCCAATAATTGTATATCTTTTTGGCGATAGGAGAGGGGCTGTCCCGCAGCGATACAAATTTGTTCTTTGATTAAATCAGCACCCGTCACCATTTCCGTGACGGCATGTTCCACTTGAATGCGTGTATTTACTTCCATAAAATAAAACTTACCTGTTTCATCCATCAGAAACTCAACAGTCCCAGCATTGCGATAATTAACAGATTTCATCACCTGCACCGCCACCTGTCCCATTTTTTTTCGCAAAGTCTCGTCTAAGGCTGGAGAGGGGGCTTCTTCAATCACTTTTTGATAGCGCCGTTGCACAGAGCAGTCTCGCTCATGAAAATGAACGACGTGGCCCTGTTGATCTGCCATAACCTGGAATTCAATATGCCGAGGATCTTCAAAAAATCGTTCAAGATACACCCCACCATGCCCAAAAGCCGTATGGGCTTCCAATTGGGCAGATTCGATAGCTTGCTCTAAATCTTCCTCATGCCAGACCACTCGCATCCCTCGACCACCCCCGCCTGCTGAAGCTTTCACAATAACGGGAAATCCGAGTTTTTTAGCAACGGCTAAACAGTCTTTGAGGTCTGCAATTTCGCCATCACTTCCTGGCAAAACTGAAATCCCTTGCTTTTTCATATGGGCGCGGGCTTGTGATTTGTCACTCAGCAACGCAATATGTTCAGACGATGGGCCAATGAACGTGATCCCAATCGATTCACAGACTTCCGCAAAATGGGCATTTTCGGCAAGAAAACCGTATCCAGGATGGATCGCATCTACTCCCGCAATTTCTGCTGCGCTTAACACGTTAGGAATATTCCGGTAACTCAGCCCCCCTTCTGCTGGCCCTACACACACATGTTCATCGGCATAGCGGACATGCAATGACGCGCCATCCACCTCAGAATGAATAGCCACTGTACGGATTCCTAATTCCCGACAGGCACGAATCACCCGTAAGGCAATTTCTCCACGATTGGCTATTAGAATTTTTTTAAACACGTCTCATCCTTGACCTATCCGATAACAAATACCTATGAACATGACCACATGTTTGGAGAAAATTGAGCGGACTGATTATCGGCTCAAACACACCAGCCCTTCAACAATGTCAGAGAGGGTCAATGAAGAAAAGCGGTTGGCCAAACTCAACCGGTGTCGTACTTTCAACAAGGACTTTCACGACTTTTCCATCCGCCTCCGCTTCAATTTCATTCATGAGTTTCATTGCCTCGACAATACACAGAACTTGTCCTTTTTTCACCAATGACCCTTCTTCCACATACGGATCGGCATCTGGCGAGGGAGCACGATAAAATGTTCCAACAATAGGTGAACTGACAGTTAGAAAATTGGAGTTTTCATTAGATTTGGCAGGTGTTTGAGGGAGAGAAAGTGGAGTCGCCTCGGCCACTTTGGGGACCTCAGCAGAAGGGATAGCAAACGTGGGAGCAGGGTCTCGCCGCACACGAATCCGTACGCCTTTTTTTTCAAGTTCCAACTCCGTGAGCTGATACTTATTTAACAACTCAACAAGGTCTTCAACTTCCCGTCTAGATGAATCAGCCATAGTGGTTACAGAGAAAATTTGTTAATGAAAAAATAAAGAATTACCGGATTCGCTCCACATAGGCCCTTGTTCGAGTATCGATTTTAATAGTTTCTCCAGACTCCAGATAGAGAGGCACTTTCACCGTAGCCCCCGTTTCAACTTTTGCAGGTTTAGTTCCACCAGATGCGGTATCCCCGCGAATGCCTGGATCAGTTTCAATAACCTTAAGCTCCATAAAAATCGGCAATTCTACCGAAATCGGTTCGCCCTGATACAGCAGAACTTGGACCACGGTATTTTCTTTCAACAGATCGACATTATCCCCTAACTGATTTTTAGAATACGTCACCTGCTCATAGCTCGATGTATCCATAAAAGAATACTCATCGCCACCACTATACAAGAATTGCATTTCCAACTCATCAAGGTTCGGCTCCTCAAATTTTTCTCCAGAGCGAAACGTCCGGTCTATTACCCCTCCTGTTTTATAGTTTTTTAACTTTGTCCTGACAAAGGCTGGCCCTTTCCCCGGTTTGACATGTTGAAACTCGACAATATGGTAGGGCTGACCATCCAGCTCAAGTCGTGCCCCATTACGAAATTCTGCAGTGGAAATCACGTTCAATACTCCTGAGTAAAAAATAAAAAATGATCATACCTCCTTCTCTTGAAGCGCATGAACCAACGCCCGCAAACCCAAGGCGTAACTCTGAGGGCCAAATCCTGAGATTTGCCCTAACGCTACCGAAGCCAGATAAGAACGACGGCGAAAGGATTCTCGATGATGGATGTTAGAGAGATGCACTTCAACCATTGGCAATCCAACTCCGGCAATCGCATCACGTAGAGCGATACTTGTATGCGTATAGGCTGCAGGATTCAACACAAATCCTTGAAATTTCGATGAAGCTTCCTGAATCCAGGTCACTAATTGGGATTCACTATTCGATTGCCGCGATTCTACAGAAACCCCAAGCTCCTCACCCAAGTTTATGAGCATGGCATTAATCTCCTCAAGCGTTGTCGCTCCATATATGTCGGGCTCCCGAGTACCAAGCAAATTCAGATTTGGGCCATGAAGGATCAAAATATGTGTCATGTTCATTCAAGCCAAACGAACGAGATCGAGAAGAAGCTAGATAAGTCGGCACATAGGCATAGGAAAGCTCAAGGAAAACCAGACGCGATAGGAGTTATAAATTCTACCAGTGACAACGATAGGGGTCAACGAAATTCATCATAGGTCTCTAAAGGAACTGCCCGCCAACTCGCTGCATAAGGACCCGGCGTAATTCAACCATCGCCAAGGTATCCCGCCCACAATACTCTTGGAGATCCTGCGCAATTTGAGCTCGTTCTATGAGGTCAGTTTCGGAAAAGACCATTTTTTGATACAGCACTGCCGCCACCGCACCATTCTGAATACCTAGATCATCGTAAGCTAATTTTGGCGCTAAAGCTGGCAAAACATTTTTAATTGAAAAGGACCCTCCGAATTCCGGGTGATAGTAATGTTGTTGAATGACGGAAAGGAGATCCCATAAGCGCCGCACAATTTTTGAAAATGCTGACTTCAAATGCGGCAAAAAATCCCCAAGCCCAAATAATAAAAAACGTTCGTACTCCGAATACACACAAATGCTTCCTGTCTCACCCAGACTGTCTAATAATTTGTGGGCCAATTCCTCTCGCGGATCTCGCCCATCAACACATAAATACTGTTGATGGACGACCGTCCCATCTTCATATTCAATATGATTGGACCATTGAAAGGGAATCGGTCGGTACGGCCGCGTCTGGGGAAACACCGGAATGGCCGGCATAAAGGTTTCAAAATCTAAGTGATGCACTGGATACCGCACCGCTTGCAATCGAGCACGCAGTAGCGGGGAGATCCATTCTACATTAGCTTTCACACGACGTTGAATTTCAGACAAGGGAACATGATCAGGAATATCATCGATCGTTTCAATGCCCTCCTGTCTCAGGCCTTTCTGCAGTTTCGAGCTGCCTGGCAGATGAAAGACCCAACGTGCAGGCTTGTCTTTCGTGCAATGAGCCCAAAAAGGACATTCATAAGGTTGGGAGCAATGTCCATCAGGGTTAATCATCGGCGGATCGGATTTTTCTAATACTTCTCGCATTTCATTCAGCTGTGATTGCACCAGTGGCCGTCGAGCCTGAACTTCATCGGTCATATTGTCTAAGGCAAACATCTCGCCCAAATTCAGTTCTCCGCCTAAAAACACATATTGCGTATTAAGATGCATCAAATAGCAGCCATCAATCAAAAGACCCGCGCCGTCCAATACTGCTGACTGGATAGTCAAGTCATCCAAGTGCGTTGCTTTGACTCTGGAAGTTGCCTTCACCTCAATCAACCGCCATCGCGTAGCATCCAACCGTTCAATGGCATCGACACGTACCAGAATACCTTGCCAGACAAACGCGCCTTCGAAAATAGCAGGCACCGCAGGATCAGCAACCAACTCAGCAGTTCGAATCAACGCAGCCGAAATTTGGCGATGCGTTTCTTCAACAAGTACCCCACCCGGGAAAAATTCTCTGGCCAACACACCTACGTCCGTTCCCATATCCATAATGGCACGTCGGTCCGGAGTTGGTGGAGTGGCCAATTCCGGCGAATGAATCTCCAAATACAACCGCTTATGACATTGAAGCCCTGATAAAAATCGACTTTTGGAAAGACGATGGGTAGGAGCAATTGGCTCGGGAGGGACTTCAGAGGCAGAAAGGTCTGTTGTGGGGCTTTGCGAATCCACTACAAGATTTTTATATTATGTTTCTAGGAAGCGATAATCAACATACTCATGTCGTTCTCAAGCCCTTTTGCTCAGGGAATTAAGAGCATTCAGTGCGGTTACTATCTGTTCAACAATGCTGGTAAAATAGGGATTATGACGAACGATCTTCATACAAAAAAACAGAGCTCGACACGCCAGCCTTCCTCGACCAGTATCAATAAAAAAAGTATTAGTCAAATTGCTCAAGCATTAGGCCAGTTGCTTGATGCCTCGCTGACAATTCCCGGAACGAAAATCAAAGTGGGCCTGGATCCACTCATCGGCCTCATTCCCGGCATTGGAGACCTTATCAGTAATGGCATTGGATCGTCTCTCCTTTTTTTAGCGACAAAAGCCGGGGTGCCTCGGATTGTCATCTTGCGAATGTCAATGAACATTGTCATTAACATGGTCGTAGGAGCCATTCCTATCGTGGGAGACCTGTTTTCCATATGGTTTAAAAGTAATCTCCAAAACGCCCAAATCCTGCATAAACACTCACAAACTACAGCCCCGGTTACTACCGTGGTTGATTGGCTCTACGTCGGAAGCATCATTCTTGGAATGATCCTCATCCTTAGTCTGGTGTTGAGCTTTATTTTCTGGTTAGGCACTTCTATTCTCGCCTTCTTTGACTCCACAAACCCATAAAACACTTGACAACACCGACGAGTGAATCAGCTTTATAGCAATTGCTCACCTACCGTATCCGCAAACTGACGCCCTTTAGCTGTGAGAGTCAGCCGCGAACCAGTTTGAACCACATATTCCTCTTCTAATAAAGATGCCAACGATCGCTTCCATGCAAAATTTTGCTTGTCTATTTCAACTGGATTAATTGGCACACCATCGAGCACCCGCAATCCAAAAACAATGCGCTCTTTTTTTTGTTGATCCATCGTTAAATATTCTCGTTCCGTAACTGGCAATTCACTATGCTCAAGCTGCCAGCAATAGTGGCTAATATCTGCCACATTGCCAAAACGACAGCCTGCCACATACGATTGAGCACTGGGACCTAGTCCAATATAGTCCTGTCCTTTCCAATAACGAAGATTATGCCGACAGACATACCCAGGTTTTGCCCAATTGGAAATTTCATAATGGTCATATTCGACACAAGCCAACGCGTCAGTGGCTTGAACCTGAAACTGTTGCTCCACCTCAGTCCCTACAAGATCTAACGCACCCCGTCGAAAGGCAGCATCAAACCGAGTCCCCTCCTCTAACGAAAGGGCGTAGCAGGAAAGATGCGCGGGATCACATTCAAGAACTTGTTGAAGCGTCTGTTTCCACGACGATGTCGTTTGGCCCGGGATTCCATACATGAGATCCACATTGAAATTGGCAAACCCTGTCTCTTTCACATGTCCTATTCCTCGAAGAGCCTCTTCACTGGTACTCAAAAGACCAAGACAACTGCGTTCCTGTGCATTAAACGTTTGAACTCCAAGACTTAGCCTCGTGACTCTCACATCTTGAAGTATCTCAAGATAATCTATTGTCAATGATTCCGGCGTGGCTTCTACCGTCACTTCACAATCGGCTGTCACAGAAAACTCTGCCTTAACGAACTTCAACACTTGTGCTAATTGTGAAGACGACAAGGCCGTGGGAGTCCCACCACCAAAATAGATGGTCGAAACATGTTGTCCTGTCCTCCCTAATTGAGCAGCATACATGCTCAATTCCACTTCAAGCGCAGCAAGAAACCGTTGAACGCGCTTCTCTTCTCGCATCACCAAGTAAAAGGCACAAAAATGACATCGCTTCACACAAAAAGGAATATGAATATAGAGTCCCACATCTAAATGCTGAACGTCTCTAACATCAAGAGGACTGAGAATGCTGAACTGTTCGTCCATATCGCCTTACGCTCTATCAGCAGGAATTATTTCGCAGATCAACTAAATTCGGCATGCCTTTCTCGATACACGGCGCACTTCCCTTTCCTCTGTAATAAATCACTGACTTCCTTCACCATCACACGATTCCCACATACATAAGCTGACAGATGATCCACCGAGGAAAGCCCTTGAAGAACATCCGTAACCCGCCCTTTCTTCCCTTGCCACGAGGTACTCGGTTTCGACAATGTCAGAATATACGAAAAGTTCTTATGGCGCATCGCCCAGTTTTCTAATTCCTGAATGTAATACTGATCGGCCTCGCTTCTTAGTCCCCAAAGCAATTTGATAGGCTGCAAAGAAGAATTTTCTAGCAGTGTACTTATCATAGACCACAATGGGGCCACTCCCGTTCCAGTGCCAACAAACCACAATTCTTTTTCTGGCTCATGATGCAAAAAGAACGATCCATAAGCCCCGGATATTTGCACCTCAGCACCAAGAGCTTGTTCCAACAAAAAAGTGGAACCTTTGCCTCGATCCTGACCATTCAGTAATAAGACCAAATGTTTCGATGACTGTGGAGACGAAGCCAGAGAAAAGTATCGAAGGAATCGAGAGTTGGAGCTCACATCGGGCACCGCCACGGCTATGGCTTGCCCCGCCTGAAAGGACAAGGAAGCTGGCTCAATCATCTCCAGCGTCAATTCTCGGATTTCTGAAGTCAAATGTCTGATTTGTTGGACTTTTGCACGAAATGCACGAGCCGTCATGATAAAGAATGTAGAGAATCTCCAGCCCTCTGGCAAGAGATTTTTTTGTCCGCAGAACAGAAAACCCAATTGAACAGGGAAGAATAGAGAAAGAATTGTGAAGACTTCTAGAACAATCATGTCCCTCTCCTTTGTAAGGAGAGGCTAGGTGAGGTAGAGGCATACGTTACGAGGTCTGTTGATCGCCAAGAGCTTCCTGACGAAATATGGCTTTTGATATCTTCATTATTCAACATTCCCTTACAACAAAAAGATGGCCGACACAACCTTCAGAAAGGTCATGTCGGCCATACCTGAAAAAACGAACGACTTGGACGTTATTTCACTTCGATTTGAATCGCTCTAGGCTTTGCCTTTTCTTGCTTAGGAATCGTGATCGTCAAGACTCCTTTATCATAGCGGGCCTTCGCCTCATCAGGATTCACTGTACTTGGTAGTGAAAAACTTCTGGAAAAAGTTCCATAGTGAGCTTCCTGAACATGGTACCCATCCTTGGATTTTTCATTCTCCACTTTTCGTTCGCCGCGAAGCTCTAACGTCTGTTCTTTGACAGAAAGTTCAATATCCTTCAGATCAATCCCAGGCAATTGAGCTTCAATCGCCAGATGGTCCTTGTCTTCATACACATTCACCGGCGGCTGCCAGACAAGTGCTTCTGCATTTCTATCGTCCCAAAGTGGGCGTAGCCCAAACGGACGATCAAATAGCCCATTCACTGTTCGTTCTAATTCTGTATAAGGATTCCATTTTACCAACATAGTCTCTTCCCTCCTTGTTAATGATGATTATCTGTACAAGACTCTTTCGTCACTCACCCAGCTGGGAAGGTTGTGTCGTTCGTTGTTAATATACAGATAAGCACAATAACCAAAAAGTCAAGCACTTTAGAAAGAAAAAGCAGAACGGGGAAATAGGGTAGCCAACAACAGGCAGACTCAACTAGATCGAGGATACTCCAGCAAGGTCAAGAAGAAAAGCATAAATCATTGCTGTTTCCTCATAGCGTTTAAAACGGCCAGACGCCCCACCATGCCCCGCCTCCATATTCGTTTTGAGAAGCAGACGATGATTATCAGTTTTGAGCGCACGCAACTTTGCAACCCATTTTGCAGGCTCCCAATATTGGACTTGCGAATCATGCAGGCCTGCGGTTACTAACAGATGCGGATAGGCTTCGGCTTTGACATTGTCATATGGAGAATACGACAACATGTAGTCATAAAACTCACGTTGGTTCGGATCACCCCACTCATCATATTCTCCAGTGGTGAGGGGAATACTGGAATCCAACATGGTCGTGACCACATCCACAAAAGGGACTTGTGCCACCATACCGTGGAATAAATCTGGCCGCATATTCATCACAGCACCCATCAACAGTCCCCCTGCACTGCCACCCATAGCGTAGATTTTCTGTGAATGGGCATACCCCTGCCGAATGAGAAATTCCGCGCAGGCAATAAAATCAGTAAACGTATTTTTCTTTTGGAGAAGTTTTCCACTTTCATACCACTGTCTGCCCAATTCTTCCCCTCCACGAATATGAGCGATCGCATAGACAAACCCTCGATCTAACAAGCTAAGACGTGCCGAGCTAAACGTGGCATCCATACTGGCCCCATATGATCCATAGCCATAGAGCAACAATGGCTGCGAGCCGTTTGGTGAAAAACCCTTTCGATAGACTAACGAAATAGGGATGCTCGTGCCGTCCGAGGCAAGAGCGAATAGTCGTTCGGTTTGATAATGACCAATCTGAAAATCACCCAGGACTTCCTCTTGTTTCAGGAAGACCTTTTCACGTGTTTCCATATGATAATCATAAATCGTCATCGGGGTAGTCATCGAGGTATAACCGAAACGCAAATATGGCGTATCAATTTCATAGTTGTCACCTAAGGCAGCCAGATAGGCTGGCTCGCCAAAATCTAGTTCATGCTCTTTCGCCCCTTCGTGGTCAAGAATTCGCAAGTGGATCAAACCTTTCTTTCGCTCTTCGAGAACCATATAGTCACGGAACAACTCGAATCCTTCAAAAAATACATCCTGACGATGCGGAATAACCTCTTGCCACTTATTTTTAGAAGTCGCCTCGACTGTCGTCTTAACCAACCGAAAGTTTTTGGCTTGTTCATTCGTACGAATGAAAAAGTCATCTCCGATATGATCGACATCATATTCATGCCCTCGCTCCCGTGGATGAAATAAGGTAAAACTCCCCCTGGGATTATCCGCATCCAAATACCAGTATTCGCTACTCAACGTTTGATGCAGGCTAATCATGAGAAACCGTTTGGATTTAGATTTGGTCGCATAGGCTGAAAATGTTTCATCGGATTCTTCAAACACTAATTCATCGTGGGCCGAGTCGGTGCCCAACACATGACGATAGATTTGGAAGGATCGTAGGGTTTCAGGATCTTGCCTGGCATAGAGAAGTGTACGATTATCATTTCCCCATTCCATATTCCCCACCGCCGACAGGATAACATCTGACAATAATTCCCCTGTTGTGAGATTCTTAAAGTTAATGGAATAAATACGGCGGCCTCGAGTATCAGTGGCATAAGCCACAATATCCTGCCCGGAACTGATCATCCAGTTTCCTAAAGAGAAAAACTCATGCCCCTCAGCGAGCACGTTGCCATCCAGCATGATTTCTTCCGGACCATCGACTGAGCCTTTTTTCCGACAATAGAGCGCATATTCTTTTCCTTCTTCATACCGAACATAGTAGACATAGTCTCCTTGTTTGAAGGGAACAGATAAATCCGTTTGCTTAATACGCCCTTTGATTTCGTCGAACAAGGTCTTCTCCAAAGCAGCGGTATGTTGCCGCTGAGCTACAGCATAGGCATTTTCTTGTTCCAAGTACGCTAAGACTTCAGGATTGGAACGATCGTTGAACCAATAATAGTTATCAACCCGAACCGTCCCATGCTGTTTTAAAGGATGAGGTATTATCTTTGCTTGTGGAGGGGTAGAAAGTATTGTAGTAGGACGAAACGAATCACTACTCATGAAAATCTCCTTCACATCGTGCTCTTGACATGATTTGGCAATTAGGCATCATCAAAATTTCGTGGAGCTTGGCGAATACGTTTGATCTGCGTTCGCTGCTTTTTATTCTCCAGCCTCTTTTCACGAGCCCGGGCGGGTATCCGGGTAGGAACCCGATATGTGACAGGCCGTAAGGCGTCCTGTAGTAATGCAACAAACCGCTGAACAAGGTCTTCTCGATTTGCCATTTGTGAGCGGTATCGTTGGGCCTGCATACGCAAGATTCCTTGTTTATTGATCCGACTACTCAAACTGGCAGCAATCCGGCGCTTCTGAAAAGGGGTAAACGCGGTAGAACGTTGGAGATTAAATTCCAGAACCATGCAGCTATTCACCTTATTGACATTCTGCCCACCAGGGCCCGTACTTCGAGTGGCAGAAAGCTGAATTTCCGCATCAGGAATGGACGTGGAAGTATTAATTACTAGTGGCATATGATAGTTTCCATTGATGCCCTATCTTCTCATCGGAGGGAAGCCGCTAGGGCAGAAGACTAAATCTCCTATTATTAGCTTTTAGGGGAGCAACACACAGACAATATTTGACAGA
The DNA here is from genome assembly GCA_965223685.1 of Nitrospirales bacterium. Classification (GTDB taxonomy): domain Bacteria; phylum Nitrospirota; class Nitrospiria; order Nitrospirales; family UBA8639; genus Nitrospira_E. The sequence goes on along the minus strand of CBDCXG010000003.1, from coordinate 1,172,520 downwards.
ACCAGCAATATTTACACATACCCCTTAAAAATATCATGGAAATTCTTTCTACACCCTTCCAAACGACAAAAGCAGGAGCCCAACGACTCCTGCTTTTGTAACAACAACACGCTATTTTCAACAAGTGACTACATGATTATCGCATTTACTCCAAGCCTGGATTCACATTGCCTCTATTATGGGCCTGTTGAACTTTTCTCACAAAAGGCCCCCTTAGCCTTAAAAAAAATCCAAGATCTGCCGAAAACGGAAATGGTCAAAAAAGTCATCCAGCAAGGCCGCAGTCATTGTAACGCGCGGAACATACTCTCAGTACGTGAGTAGGACAAAATGGCAAAAATGCCACTGGTAGGCTTTTTCAACATTCCTCTTATTTAATTTCAGCCAACATGGCTTTTACATGCGACTCCTTTAATTTATTCAGCGCCACCACTTCAATTTGGCGAATCCGTTCGCGAGTGACGGACATAGATTTTCCCACCTGCTCCAATGTCCAAGGCTCATCCCCTCCAATCCCAAACCTTAACCGAACAACTCGCTCCTCACGCGGATTAAGCACCTGAAAAATTTTGGTTAGCCATTGAGCATCTGATTTTCGAATAGCCTCCTCGTCTGGAGCAGCACCATCAAGATCAGGTAACAACTCACCAAGTTCCGTTTCTCCATCTACCGATGGGGCATCCAGCGATATCGGATCTTGAAAAGCCTCCAAGGTTTCTTTGACTCGTTCACTCGTCATATCCAACACCTGCCCAATTTCTTCAAATGTTGGCTCTCGATCATATTGTTGCGAAAGACGTTGGGCGGTTTTGGCAATTTTTGTCGAAGCCTCATTGGTATGAACTGGCACCCGAATGGTCCGACTCTGATCGGCGATGGCTCGCGTAATCCCTTGTCGAATCCACCATGTCGCATAGGTACTGAATTTAAATCCCCGCGTGTGATCAAAACGCTCAGCCCCTTTCATCAATCCAATATTGCCCTCTTGAACCAAGTCTAAAAAACTCAGGCCACGCCCCAGATACCGCTTGGCGACATTCACCACAAGACGTAGATTGCGCTGCACCAATTCGTCCTTGGGCTCTTCAATTTCCCTACGAATGTTTTGAATGGCAACCACCAACTCAGTAACCTGTTGACTCATTCTTTCCCCTGTTTTCCTATTTGAGACAGCCAAAGCATGTAGCATCTGCAAACATTCTATGCTTTCATCGATTACCGGGGCCGAGAATCCTTTTAGGTCCATCAACTTTTCTAATTGTATATGAACCGGCTCAACCTCTGGATATTTTTTCAACTTACTCGCTAACACCAAGGCTCGTTTGAGCAAACCTCGAAGTTGAGTGGTCCCTTCATACAAACGTATACCTAATTGAAGTTCTTCGTCTGCATCCAGCAATGGACGGGAGCGAAACCCACGAAAATACAGGGACTCTATGTTTACCGAAGCCGTGTCAAGTGATGACTTACCACGCTCAATCCCCTTTCCATTTCGAGTTGAAGCGGGGGCTAATGATCGAGAACAGGAGGTTAATCCTTGGCCCACTCGTCGTTTTTGTAAATATGGTGCATGATCTTTTCGCTTTTGTGTGAATGTTGGTAAAGTCTGAAGCATGGTCATAACAACCCCCTTGTCAAAATCAGTCTGCATGCCTAAATTTTCCCATCGTTCAGGGATAAATGTAACACCCAGATATGAAAGGGGAATTAAGAGAATATTAAAATTTTTTAATGGAAGGTAAAAAAAGGAAAGGAAACTCTAAACGTTTGAGGCTGCCAATGGCAGAAGCACTGTAAAACAGGACCCTCCATGAACAGTACTTTGTAGTTCAATGGTCCCATGATGCACGTCAACAATCCACTTACAAATCGCCAAGCCCAATCCTGTGCCTTTTGCCGCATGGGCACGAGCTTCATCGGTACGGTAGAAACGATCAAAGACGCGACCATGATTCTCTGGAGCGATGCCAATGCCATGATCCTGGACAATAATCTTTGCCTGGGTTCCCACTACCATTAACGCTAGTTCCACCGTTTGACCTTCTTGAGAATACTTCACGGCGTTATCGACAAGATTCAAGAGTAACTCGCGCAATCGTAGATCATCCCCTTCCACCAACACCGGTTCAATCTTCGTGATGACCGTGTGAATCGAGCGCTCTTTTCCTAACACCGCTGCTTGTTGTTGGATTTCTCGCAAAAGATCGTCTAATTGCACTGGAAGCATTCTCAATTTAATTTCCCCTAGATCAGCTCGTGAGAGAAACAGCAATTCATCCACAATGCGACTCATGCGATCGATCTCTTCCAAATTGCTTTCCAAGACGACGCGATAATCTTCGGCTTGGCGGGGACGGCGCAACGCCAATTCTGTTTCACCTTTGGTGATGGTGAGCGGCGTACGTAATTCATGTGACGCATCAGCACTAAATTGTCGAATTTGCTTAAATGAGACTTCTAAACGTCCAATCATATCGTTAAACGTAGAGGCCAGTTGTCCAATTTCATCGTTGGAATGCGGTGTGAGAATGCGTTGGCTCCAATCGCCAGCGGTAATCCGACGGGCAGCTTGCGTAATGGCATGAACAGGCCGCAGAGCCCGACCTGCTAAAAACCACCCCCCGACTAACGAGACAAGAATGGCAATGGGAGAGGCAATATACAAACCAACCAACAGGCGGCGTAACATGCGATCGGTTGGGCGCAATGATGTGCCGACACGTAAAATATTAACAAGTTGTTCCCCTTGACGAATAGGAACGGAAAATAATCGAAGCGAAACGCCTTTGGTAAATTGAACCGTTTCGAACGTCGATTCTCCTTCAAGCGAGGCACGAAACGCCGTTTGACTCAGAGGGATTTCTCGACTTTGAATATTGGAAGATTGAATGGTGACTTGACCGGCTGGACCAAAAATTTGAAAAAATTTATCCAGCAAGGCAAGTTCAGGGAATTCTTGAGAGAGATCTTCAAAAATGAGAAAAGGACCAAAACGATGCTCTCCTAATGTTCGAATCGCCACCGCCGCGGCTTCATCCAGGGAAGCGTCCACCTGTTCCCGAAGCGCCCGAGACATGACCAAATAGAGCGCAACGGCAAAGAGAAGGAGAATAAGAGCCAAGGCCGAGCCATACCAGAGGGTGAGCCGAACTCGGATTGAGGTATTATTCACCCATCAGACCTCATCATATACCCGCTCCCTCGAATAGTTTGAATGAGACTTTTCTCCCGGCCTTTATCAATCTTATTACGCAGATAACTGATATACACATCAATCACATTGGTAAAGGTATCAAAATCTAAATCCCAAACATGCTCGGCAATCATCGAACGAGTGAGCACCCTCCCTGCATTTCGCATCAGATATTCTAGGAGCGCATATTCCTTCGTTGTAAATTCCAACCGTTGGTCACCCCGAGTAACTTCCCTTGTGACCGGATTCAGTACCACATCATCCACTTGCAAAATTCCTGATGGAGCTCCCCCTGAACGTCGAAGCAAAGCTCGAGCCCTGGCCAATAATTCTTCAATGGCAAAGGGTTTGGTTAAATAATCATCGGCACCCGCATCAAGGCCCTTCACTCTTTGATCCACCTCGGAGCGCGCCGTCAAAATCATCACTGGCGTTTTGACACCCGCAGCTCGCGCTCGCTTCAACACTTCCACCCCTGGCAATCCTGGCAACATTAAATCCAACACAATAAGGTCATAATTGATGGTTTGTGCCCAATCTAACCCTCCTGTGCCATCAGCGCAGACATCGACTGCATAACTTTCTTCTTCTAAAGCACGCCGGATAAACGACGCAACTTTGGGTTCATCTTCCACAACTAAAATTCGCATATCAATGAAATGGTACCATCTAGAGGTAAGAAGGGAGAAGGGTAAACCTCATATTCAAAAAAAAAAGGCCTCGCCATATCTATGGCGAGGCCTTTTTCGGTTTTTTAAAATAATTTCTTATCAAAGATGATCAACCAAGCTCCGTAACTTATGACTGCAGCTTGGATGTCGAAGCTTCTTCAAAGCTTTTGCTTCAATTTGTCGGATGCGTTCACGCGTCACATCAAAGTCCTGCCCAATCTCCTCTAACGTATGATCTGTGCTATCCCCAATCCCAAATCGTTTTCTAATCACTGTTTCTTCCCGAGGCGTCAAAACCCCTAACGCATTGGCAATTTGACGTTGCAGATCATAGCGATTCGCCGCATCCATCGGTGATACTGCATTTTTATCTTCAATCAAGTCGCCTAATTGACTATCCTCTTTTTCCCCAATCGGCGTTTCCAGGGAAATCGTTCCTTTGGAAATATCTAACATCATCCGAACTTTTTCAGGAGTTAATCCCATCCGTTCGGCAATTTCTTCTGGAGTCGGTTCACGTCCTAATTGCTGCACCAATTGTCTCGCCGTTCGCGCTAACTTCGTATTGGCCTCAATCATATGAACAGGAATCCGAATGGTCCTAGCCTGATCAGCAATGGCACGAGTAACTCCTTGCCGAATCCACCAGGTGGCATAGGTACTAAATTTATATCCCCGTTGATATTCGAACTTATCCACGGCCCGCATCAAGCCTATATTACCTTCTTGAATTAAATCGATAAACTGAAGGCCTCGGTTGGTATATTTTCTGGCAATACTCACGACCAAACGCAAATTCGCCTCAATCAACTTGGCCTTACCTCGCTTCACCTTCTCTTCGGCATTAGCTAAAATATTTAATGCTGACTTAAATTCATCCAATGGCATCGCAAGAACATTCGTTTCATTATGAACAATGGTCTCTTTGGCCACCTGGATATCTTTCTTCAATCGTTCAATTTGCTCAGGTCGCAATTGAGCTCTCCGACGGCTACTTGCAGATTTGGCAGCCGTCCTAGTTTTTTTCCCAATGACCTGAATCCCATCTTGTCCAGCATAGCCCAATTTCTTGGTATTTTTTGCAATCACTAAATCAGCCGAACGAATGTCTCGACCTAAATCTTTCACACGCATCAACATAGCGTCCTTCACACGTTGATGAAGGTTTAATGACTCAATTTGATCTACATATTGTTCAATGACTGTTTTCAAACGCTTATCAAGCTGTGCTTGCTTCGCCTTGGGCGTTTCTTTCTCCCGATTCTGCGCATAGAGCGACAGAAGATTGCGTCCAAGCTTCCGAACGGTTGCCAACCCTTCAAGCGTCCGAATCCGAAGCTCTTCATCTTCTTGCTCACTGCCCAAAGGTTCTTCATCAGCCACATCATCATCTTCCAAGGTTTCTTGAGAAAGAACAATATCCCGCACTCGAATTTCTTCGAGTTTTAATTGGTCATAAAGAGACTCCAGGTGTTGAATATTGAGTGGCATCCCATACACGGAACAGGCTAAATCTCGTTTCCCTTCTTCAATATGTTTCGCTAGTTCAATTTCGCCTTCACGAGTCAAAAGGGGCACACGCCCCATTTCCTTTAAATACAGTCGAACAGGATCATCAATTCTTGTTGGTTCCCCTGGAGTTAAATCAATATCTAATGAGGAGTCAGTTTCCTCGTCCGCCTCTTCTGAAACCTCTACCCCTGCACCTTTTTTTAAAGAAGCCAACTGCAGCACCGTCCGTTTGACCGGATCAATAATTTGAATACTGGCTTCGTGCAGGGCACCCAAAATGGCATGTAACTGTTCAGAGGTGATTTGGTCGGCAGGAAGGACTTGCGTCAAATCCTTCAAGGTGATGTGACCCTTTGGTCGTCCAACCTCAATCATCCGCTTAATCACCTCTACCAATGTTGTCGTTTTTCCCATATATGGCTCCTTAAAAATTAAAACCGCCTCTCACACATAGCACTTAATTCTTTGTTCACCGAACAATCACATGAAACAGGCAAAGCCACGATGCCATAACCTTCTAAATAGATGTCTCATATTGGAGCATCAAAAAGAATTTCTAGGAATTTTTTAATCCATCATTACTCAAACGAGTCAGCTCAAAATTTCATAAAAAGACTACGTGATCAGCCACAATGGCGAAACCAGAAATTAGAACTATTATTGAAGAAAATTAAGGGATTTGTGAAAAGGCGCAAGTTAAAAAAACTATACGAAATTTCCTATTAAAAAGTAAAGAGATATCAGGATACCTCCAAAATATAAGAACACCCCATTTAATAGGTGTTAATACATATACAAAAGTACATCGCTCCCGAATCATCCGAACAGAAAAAATCATAACTTATTAATTTTAAACACTTATCTATCCAAAAATCATTTCTCTCCTCTTCTTGCTTCCATCTGTCATTTTCTCAGCAATGATTAAGAATCTCTCTCAATATCCGAAAAGATAAGAAGAACGAGAATTTCAAAGACGGCAATTCAAGGACCTGAATAAAGCAGCACATCCCAGAAAGGCCTTCCTATGATTAAGCTCCTATTGGTTGAAGATGACCCTAACGAATCATTAAGGATTAACAATATGCTGAAGGAGGGGCTTCAAAATCAATATACATTGGAGCAACGGCTTTCAGTCAGCGAAGCTTTGGATCTTGTCCAACAAGAGACATTTCAAGCCATCATTTTGGATTTACATTTACCAGAGGGACAAAGCTTCGATTCCATTCCCCAGTTTATCCAATACTGCCCGGGAGCGCCTATTTTAATCCTGAGCGGAGTCGAAGATGAAGAACAAGCCATCCATGCTGTAAAAAGCGGTGCCCAAGATTACCTCATCAAGGGACAGACAAGCAGTTCTACTTTGTGCCGAGCCATCCGCTACGCCATGGAGCGGCATCGAGCCACACAGCGCATTACACAACTGGCACACTATGATCACCTCACGGGCTTAGCCAATCGTGGACTTTTTTATGAACGGCTAAACTGCGCAGTCGCGCGCTGTAATCGCAATGATATGGCCATGGCCTTGATGTTTTTAGACTTGGATCACTTTAAAACCATTAACGATACCCTTGGGCATGAATGCGGGGACTCCTTGCTGAAAACCGTCGCCACACGGCTTAAGAAATGCATTAGAGAAATTGACACCGGAGTTCGTTTAGGCGGAGATGAGTTTGCAGTTCTCTTGGAACAAATTGTTTCAGTCGAAGATGTGTCAGCCGTGGCTGAACGAATCCTTCACCTGCTCGCTCAACCTATCATCGTCAACCATCATCAACTCAATATTACAGGAAGTCTTGGGATCACGATTTATCCCTGGGATAGCGCAAACCCTCAGGAACTTCTCGCGCATGCCGACGCAGCTATGTATCGTGCAAAAGCCCAAGGAGGAAACAGCTACCAATTCTATACAGCTGGCATGAAAACAGCTGGGCTGGATGGTTCCACTCTGGAGGTGGAGTTAAGTCGTGCTTTGGCTAAACAAGAATTTTTGCTCCATTATCAACCGCAAATGAATCTCCAAACCAAGCAAATTATTGGGATGGAAGCGCTCTTACGCTGGCATCACCCATATCAAGGACTCATTGGCCCAAATCAATTTATTCCACAGGCTGAAGAGAACGGCATGATTATTCCCATTGGAGAATGGGTGTTGCGAGCCGCAAGCCGACAAGCCAAATATTGGGAGAAACAGGGATTCCCGGCACCCCATGTCGCCGTCAATCTCTCCGCTCGACAAATTCATCAGGGGAACCTCCCCTTCCTTATCCAAGATATTCTTAAACGAGCTCATTTAGACCCGGAAAATCTCAAGCTTGAACTGACGGAAACCTTTCTCATTCACGAAACTGATGAAACACTTCAAACATTGAGAGAACTGAAAGCCATGGGAGTGCATCTCTATATTGACGACTTCGGTGCAGGCTATGCGTCATTGCGTTACCTTAAATCATTTCCAGTGGATGGTATCAAATTGGACCAGAGCCTCATACAGCAACTACCTCATAACACCAATGATGCCGCTATTGTTCAAGCCGTCATCTCACTAGGAAAATCGTTAGGGCTCCAAGTCATTGCAGAAGGTGTGGAAACTCAGGAACAAGTGGACTTCCTTGAAGAGCATGGCTGCGACGCCATGCAGGGTTATTGGCTCGCACCCCCACTCCCCGCGAATGAAAGCGCCCAACATATGATTCAAACTTGATTGTGACTTAGGAAGAAAGATACACACATACTCTTATCCCTCTTTTGAAGCAGATTCCCTTTTCTCTCTTTTTCGCGACATCCTCTTTCTTCTAGACCTTTCTCTTCTGTTTGCCTATTTTATTCACTACGAAATCCTGATATTGAAACAGTTCCTTGTCAGAGGTATGATGAAGGAGAGTTTCTCCTTCCTATTGTTATTCAGCATGACTCATTGAACGATTTCAGAGTCAAACAACGCCATCTTTTTTTCAGATAATGACCCTGCCGAATTAGTATAAAACACACGATATTCTACTGTGAATTTCACACCATCATCGCTAAAAAGACCTATGTTGTCCTTGACCACTCAATTGGGACAACCCCTACTCACTAACATCTGCCTATTTTTTGTGGGGGACACTCCAACCAATCGATCCCAACACATTCAATGGATACGAAATCAATCCCACGTCCCAATAGACAGCAAAGAATTTGAGACCGGATACGACGCCTTATCAGCCTGTCAACGCACCCCTCCTCATGGCATTCTCTTAAATGACCAGCTCCCTGATATGACAGGATTAGATTTTCTGAAGGAAGTAAGCCATGCTCTCCCACCCGTTCAGCTTCCCCTCATTTTCCTTCTGGGTGATGCCACACAGGAAATTGCAGCTCAAGCCATACAATTTGGCGCACAAGATTATTTCATCAAAAACACTCTATCCCAAGAATATCTCTGGCGGCACATCCAACAGACAGTCACCCAAAGGGCTACCTCGTGGCACATACAGGCTCTCGAACGCCAATTCAACACGATTTTTCAATCTTCAGAAGACGGGCTGGTCGTAGTGAACTCTGACGGACTGATCCGTTTTCTCAACCCCGCAGCAGAGAATCTCTTTCAACAATCAAAAGAAAAATTGGTGGGATCGGTTTTTGGACACCCACTGATTCCAGATCAAACAAGAGAAATTACCATTCGATACGACGAAACTCAGACAAAACTTGTGGAAATGAGAGTGACGCACATTGAATGGGAAAACGAGCCAGCCTATCTGATTGCATTACGAGATCTCAGCGAACGCCAGAAGACGGCAGAAGAGAGGAAACGCCATGAAATAGAGCGCCAATTTGCCCAAAAGCAAGAAAGTTTAGGGGTCTTAGCTGGAGGCATTGCGCATGATTTCAACAATTTATTGATGTCAATTGTCACTCACGCAGGATTAGCCATACGATCACTGGCCACCGACTCCCCCGCTCGCGAGCATCTACAGATAATTGAGAAGTCTGGACTTAGAGGTGGGGAACTGGCCAACCAAATGTTAGCATTTGCGGGCCAAACCCGATTAGATTTTCAAGCGATCAATCTCCATCACTTGTACAAAGAGATGCAACCTTTTCTACGATCTTCCGTATCCAAGCACATTACCTTCACATTCAATATATCCGCCGACCTCCCCACCATTAAAGGAGATCGCTCGCAGCTCCAGCAATTACTCATGAATATTGTCATCAACGCTGCTGAAGCGATTGGAGATCAAGAAGGAACGATAGAGTTGAGTGCAAGTGCGATGGATACCTCTACCCAAGATCTTCGTCACTATTACATTATGGGTGATCTTCCTTGGGGACCATGCGTAACGGTTAAGATCCGAGATACAGGATGCGGAATACAATTGGATCTGATCCCTAAAATTTTTGACCCATTTTTCTCAACTAAACTCCCAGGACGGGGACTAGGGCTAGCTGCTTTGCTGGGAATTGTACGTGGCCATGGTGCGGCGATTGCCGTACACAGTCTTATCGGAAAAGGGAGCGAATTTGTCTTCATATTCCCCATCACCAAGGCACCCGTCCAACAGAGCAACCCTTCCCTCACGGTACCGAACCTACCAATAGGCCAGGCCACGCCTTCCAAAGTTCTTGTTGTGGATGACGAGGAGGAAGTCCGAACGGCATGCACGCTTATTCTGAAAGAAATTGGACTTGATACATTGGTCGCACAAGACGGACTAGCCGGCGAACAAATTTTCGAACAGTATCAAGCCGACATTGCCCTTGTACTCCTTGACCTCACAATGCCTCATGTTAATGGAGGAAAACTAGCCCAGAAAATTCGACAGAGAAATACAGTTGTGCCCATTCTCGTGTCTAGCGGCTACCCAGAAGAAGAAGCCATGAAATTCTTTTCACATTCCGGCGTTCACGCCTATATCCAAAAACCGTTTCAGGTTGAAACTCTCATTGCTAAGGTCCAAGAACTCATAAGAATAAAAGTACAAAATGAAAAGTGACCTGCCAGAGGTATTTCTTCATTCGGTTTTCTGTTTTTAAGCTTGTTACTTTTCCCGTTGATATCGATACCCTCCACTCATATGTCGCTCCAAGGTTGACGACAACCCCAAGTGATTACGGTATAGTGCAGAATTAATAATTGAGTCATTTTGAGGATTTAACTTTCCAGCCTGTTTAAAGTGTTCTGTAGCCTCTTCATGCCGACTTAATTGATGAAGAGCGAGCGCAGCATTAAAATGGGCTTCAACGAGGTCCGGATTCACCTGTATCGCGGATTGAAAGAACTGAAAGGCCATTTCCCATTCCCCAACATGGTATTGATCAATTCCCTGCAAATTGAGTTCTGCCGCTTCAGGCTCGATCATGGGCAACATCGCCAGTGGCGCAGCTTGAGGGAAACAGCCGCTTAGGCTCAAACCACAGATTGCCATCATGACTCGAAACCTGACTGTTATTTTTTTTGTTTGGAATAAACTGTTCATAATTTACCTTTCCCACACACATTGTTATTCATGAGCCAAAACACAAACACTTCCACAAAGATCGTTAATCACGATGTGCTGATCATCGGTGGTGGTTCCGCAGGATATGCTGCCGCTCGCACCGCAGAAGCTGAAGGGGCGAATGTAGGCATTATTGATCACGGGCCATTAGGGGGGCTCTGTATCTTACGCGGATGCATGCCAACCAAGGCCATGCTGCGGTCCTCCGATATTGCAGCGCTTATTCGTCGAGCTTCGGAATTTGGTCTAGACACCTCGAACATTCAAATTAATCTGAGTGCTATCATTGATCGAAAAAATCGCTTAATCAAGGAATTTGCGGATTATCGCATCGAGGCACTCCAACATCCTCGCTTTACCCTCTATCAAGAAAAAGCTCACTTCCTCTCACCAACATTAATACAGGCAGGAGAGCACCAACTTTCAGCAAACGCATTCATTATTGCCACAGGCTCCGTGGTTTCGCATATTCCCATTCCTGGGTTAGAAGAAACTGGCTATCTGACGAGTGATGATGTCTTGGAGCTTCGCACGCCTCCTGATTCCATGATTGTCTTAGGGGGAGGAGCTGTGGCTATGGAATTAGCGCAGTTTTTTTCACGTATTGGCGTCAAAGTCAGTACCATTCAACGAAGCGGTCATATTCTTTCACAACTAGATAAAGACTTAGCCTTACCCATTGAGAGCAAGCTTCAAGAAGAGGGAATGCAGATATTTACGAACACCTCTCTCAAACGCATAACTCAATCCTCTGATGGCGAAAAAACAGTCCATTTTCTCCATTGCGGACAGCCTCGACAAATTACCGGCACCACAATTTTGCAAGCCTTAGGACGCCAGCCCAATATCAATGGCTTACAGTTAGAAGCCGCACAGGTTGATATTCAAAAAAATGCTGTTGTCGTCAATAGCACCATGCAAACCTCTCAACCCCATATCTTTGCGGTAGGCGATGTAAATGGGTTACACGAAATCGTGCATATTGCGATTGAACAAGGAGAAATCGCTGGCTGGAACGCCGTCCATCAAGATCAACCACCACGCCACTATGATAACCGACTCAAAGCTCAAGTGACGTTTACCGATCCCCAAGTAGCAAGCGTGGGATTGTCAGAAAAAGAATGTGAGATATCAGACATTCCTTTTCTTGTTGCTTCATATCCCTTTAACGACCATGGGAAATCACTCTGCTTGGGCGAAATACACGGCCATGTAAAAATTCTCTGTCATCCCCAGACAGGGGAAATTATTGGAGGGCATATTGTTGGCCCCGAAGCCTCTGAACTCATCCACGAGCTCATTACCATTATGCATTTTCATGGCACAGTTCATGATCTCATACGCATTCCTCATTACCATCCCACTCTAGCCGAAATTCTAACTTACCCTGGCGAAGAGCTTGTCGATCAACTCCCCTCCACTTCATAGGTTTAGTCCTAGCTGTACTCTTCCTCTAATCCAACTTATTGAATAAATCGTCACATCTACTTTGTTCATTGTAAGCCCACACATGACACTTCCCCTATTTTCAAAAGATTATTCCATCACCTAATTTTATTTCGTAATAAAATTCGGCAAAGGAAGACTACAAAACTATTGGGCGAACAAACTCACCAAGAGATTTATGAGCATACATAAAAAATGACTGGAGAATAATAGTGAAAAACCACATAATAGATACAAACATGCCTTCTCCAATGAATACAGCCAGCTCTTCACCTACATCATCAACAGGAAAAATTCTCACCGGACTAATCTTTCTTATAGCCATCTCGGCATTTTTCTATTTTGACCTCGGACAATACTTATCACTTGAGTCTCTCAAAGCCAACCGGAATTTACTATTGGATTATACCCAAACACATTACTTCCTTGCGGCTACGACTTTTATTCTGGTGTATATTCTTCAGACTACTTTTTCTTTGCCTGGCGGAGCTATCCTGACATTAACAGGAGGTTTCCTTTTTGGTAGCGTGACGGGAACATTACTGGTCAATATTGGCGCTACCATTGGGGCGACATTGGCGTTTTTGGCCGCTCGATATCTATTGCGCGATTGGGTCGAACATAAGTTTGGTGATCGCTTGGGACCTATTCAAGCCGGATTTGCAAAAAATGCTTTTAGTTATCTCATGACTTTACGCTTGGTCCCTGCCTTTCCATTTTTTCTTGTGAACCTTGTCTCAGGGCTTTCCCGAGTCAATCTGGGCACCTATATGCTCGCGACATCTCTGGGGATCATTCCTGGAAGCTTTGTATTTGCCTTTGCGGGTCGACAACTAGGCTCGATCAATTCGTTAAGTGAAATTGCGAGTCCATCAGTCCTCTTAGCCTTTTCTTTGTTGGGCCTCTTAGCACTGATGCCTATCGCGTATCGTAAATGGACCAATACGAGCGAATCTTCTTCAAAAAAATAATTCAACAATCGTTTTATCTTTTCTCAAAAATCTAGAGGCATTCAATGATGACAGGGAAAACCCTCAATGGCCAAAATTTCATTCTGCCTAACGATCAGTTCAATGAAGAATTAGTCAATAACGTTCATCCTCCTCAATGGCAAAATCCAACACCATCAGAACGATACAATTTAGTCATTATTGGCGCAGGAACAGCGGGGTTGGTCACTGCGGCCATCGCGGCAGCGCTTGGCGCAAAAGTCGCTCTGATTGAACGGCATCTCATGGGGGGCGATTGTTTGAATGTTGGATGCGTTCCATCAAAAAGCATTATTCGGGCAGCAAAAGCCTGGAACGCCGCTCGAGAGGCAGAGCAATTCGGTTTCTATACCCCAAAGGATGTGATACGCGATTTTGGCACCGCAATGGCCCGCATGAGAAAATTGCGGGCAAAAATTAGCCATGTTGATTCGGCTCATCGTTTCTCCAAACTTGGCGTGGATGTCTTTATTGGGAATGGATGTTTTACAAGCTCTAACACTGTTGATGTAGATGGCATTTCTCTTCAATTTTCCAAAGCCGTCATTTGCACAGGTGCCCGAGCCGCAGTTCCCTCCATCCCTGGCCTCGATCAGATTGCTTACCTGACCAATGAAACGATTTTTTCTCTTACAGAACTCCCGATGAAACTTGGGGTCATTGGTGCAGGGCCGATTGGTTGTGAAATGGCCCAATCATTTGCTCGTTTCGGCAGCCAAGTGTTTCTGGTGGAGGCAATGCATGGCATTCTACCCAATGAAGACCGAGATGCAGCTGAGATTGTGGAGCAGTCCATGCTCCGGGATGGCGTACAATTGCTTTGCTGTGGAAAAGAATTAGCCATTCAATCACATAATGATATCAAACATATGTTGGTGAACTCCCATGGTCAGCATTACGATATTCCAGTTGATGAAATTTTAGTTGGAGTAGGGAGGGCACCCAATACAGAAGGATTAGGGTTAAATGAAATCGGTGTAGATTTTGATCAAAAAGGCGTAAAAGTGAATCACCGTCTACAAACAACCAATCCTCAAATTTTTGCGGCTGGCGACATTTGTTCTCCATTTAAATTCACCCATACCGCTGATGCACAAGCCCAAATTGTCATTCAAAACGCGTTATTTCCTCATCCATTCGGGCTCGGCTATGGCAGTACGGAAAACCTCATTATCCCATGGGCAACCTATACTCAACCGGAAATCGCCCATGTTGGACTGTACGAAAAAGATGCTCAGGAGAAAGGCCTTGAAATCGAGACGTTAACCTTCCCCCTCAATGAAGTAGACCGGGCAATTTTGGATGGAGAAGATGAAGGTTTTGCACGAGTCCATGTAAAAAAAGGAACTGACAAAATTCTCGGTGCTACCATCGTAGCCGCCCATGCAGGAGATATGATTAGTGAGTATACCCTCGCCATGAAAGGGAAGCTAGGATTGAACGTCATTGCCAACACCATTCATCCTTACCCCACTCAAGCAGAAGTGATAAAGAAAACGGCAAATGCCTGGAGAAAAACTACCCTTAGTGAGAGCAAGAAACAGTTTTTAACCAAGCTCTTTTCGTGGACCCGCTAGAGATAAGGACCCGAATAATGAGGCCAAAGATAAACAAATTTAAAAAAAATAGATTTCAACTCATGGGATTGGGTCTTATCCTTCTGCTTTCATCCATCGCTTTAGCAGGGGAAGAAGAAGTATTACCCGTAGGGACATTTTCTCTGGCACAACCTGGGAAAGAATTTCCGACAGGCTGGAAACCTCTTACGTTTAAAAAAATCCCAAATCATACACAGTATATGTTGGTCCAAGATGACAATCTTGTTGTTATCAAAGCCCGAAGCAATCAATCTTCTTCCGGATTAACCAGAGAGATTCACATTGATCCCAAAAAATTTCCGATTGTGCAATGGAAATGGAAGGTAGCAAATATTCTGAAGAACGGAAACGTACACGAAAAATCTGGAGATGATTATCCGGCTCGCCTGTACATTACTTTTAAATATGATAGTTCGAAAGTAAGCTTCTTTGAAAAAGCCAAATATGAGACGGCCAAACTTCTTTATGGCCAATATCCTCCTCTTGGAGCCATTAACTATATTTGGGAAAGCACCAGTCCCATTGGCACAATGGTTCCCAATCCCTACACGGATCAAGTAAACATGATCGTCATTGAAAGCGGAGAGTCCAGACTGAACGAATGGATCACCGAAGAGCGAAATGTATTCCAGGATTATAAAAACGCGTTTGGTGAAGATCCGCCAAATATTTCTGGAGTCGCCATCATGACAGATACCGACAATACCAAAGAACAGGCCGTTGCCTACTTTGGAGATATTCTATTTAAAAAATCAGTAGAGAGCGGAATGAAAAGGTGAATGAGTTTCATTTTAGTTTCAACTGATTAGCAACACCTTCTTTCTCATATTTTCCTTCCTTGTTCAGGCATATTCTGGTTCATGCCCTGGTTTCCATTTGATGTTACATCCTGCGCTGGGACGTTGCTGACTATTGACCGGTCGTCCAGCTAAGACGGCACCAAGCGCTCCACGTAAATCCTGGCCATTGACTGGCTTGCCATTTCCCGGACGACTGTTATCAAGCTGCCCACGATACACTAGAATTCTTTGTCTATCAAAGACAAAAAAATCAGGTGTGCAGGCGGCGGTAAAGACCTTGGCCACCTCCTGAGTTTCATCATAACAATACGGAAACGTCCACCCGAGCTGCTCAGCCATTTCCTTCAACCGTGAGGGAGCATCTGCAGGATAACTCGTAACATCATTGCTACTAATAGCTACGATTCCTAACTCCTTTCCTTCGTAATCCTGAGCTAATCGTGTCAGTTCATTCTGCACATGAACGACATAAGGGCAATGACGGCAAATGAACATCACCAGCAAAGCTGTTTTCTCTTGAAAGGATTTTGGAGAAATACATTTCTGGGAGCAAACGTCAGGTAGAGAAAAATCTGGCATCGCTGTTCCTAATGCAAGCATGGTAGATTCTTTCAAGGCCATCACCGACTCCTTTTATAAATTTTTCTAATCGAATGACATGACGTGGATATCATGTCTGCTCTGCTCACTTCAAAAGCGAATTGAAAGTCATCCATCCCCCAAAACCAGTTTTTTTTGAAATCAAGACAAGGTGTGCTTTGAGGACTGTTCATGCTTCCACGTTCGAAAACGTTCCAATAATGCTTTTTTTATGTGATCGGGTACAGGTTCAGATGGTAATTGGCCTAACGTGGCGATCGTATATTTCATTTGGCGAAGGTAATTTCGGCAAGCCACACACAACCCAAGATGCATCTGGAATCGAAGACGTTGACCTAGCGTAAACGAACCCTCTAAATAATCAGTGATCAAGGCAGCTATATCCTTACAGGAAAAATTTCCAGCCATGTAGCCCATCAGCTGTTGTTTGAAATTCTTATCCATAACGATTAGTCGTTAGTCTTTAGTCCCACGAACATACGGATCTAACACACGTCGCACCTTTGTCCGCGCCCGATGCAATAAAACACGCTGATTAGTCTCGCTAACAGAAAGAATATTACAGACGTCTTCGGCGCTTACCCCTTCAACATCCCGCAACGTTATGACTTGTCGCTGATTGTTAGGCAAACGTTGAATGGCCTCCTCAATCGCCATTCGGCATTCTTTCGATAACAACGCACGCTCAGGGGTATCAGGCTCCCATCCTTGTGGTGGATCAGCCCAATGCCCTTTCCCAGAACCTTCGCTCACAAATAGCGAATCTTCAAGTGAAGACCCTTCGTCTGTATCCGAATCTGCTCCTGCCAATCCAAAGGGCTCATAACGACGCTCTCGAACTCCTCGAGTTTTCGCTCGGTTTGTCAGAATCCGAAATAACCACGTTTTAAATGACGAGCGCCCTTCAAACCGCTCGATCCCTTCCAAGACCCCCATCCAAGTTTCTTGCACCACTTCCTCTGCAACAGCCCGACTAGGAACAAAGGACATAGCTAACCGCAGCAACGATCCTGAGTACCAATCCATGGCTGCGGTAAAGACTCGTTCATCTCCACGCTGAAGGGCCTTCACCAAGCCAGCTTCATCAAGTTGAAGCGCTTCTGGCAATGATGGAACACCAAATGCAACGAGAATGTTGGGAGACCAGTGCAATACAAACACAGACATGCCTTGGCATTATCTACTGGATCTCTGCGTGAATCAAGAACAGGAAAGGCTTTTTGAAAATAGGACTGCGCTTCGCGCAGTTTTCGGGATTAGGTATCTTGGAAGATTTGGGCGAGAATACCTGTGCGTGTGGTGCTTTTCGTTTTCTTTAGAAGATGTCGAACATGCTCTTTCACAGTATGTTCGCTAATATCTAAATGCTTGGCAATTTCCTTATTTGTCCAACCCTCACTAATGTATTTCACAATTTCCACTTCCCGATCAGTCAATCTAAACTGCTCTTTGGTTTGATCAGGGACAATACGGCGCTCACGTCCTATTTTCTCCATAAGGATCAACATACAGGCATCATCGTTTGGAGAATGCGGTGCTAAAGGAAAACCGCGCAACAACACAGGCGTCTCTAAATCGCCAGTTACTCTTCTGAGTTCAGACTGCCCTTCAACATCCTCATAATCTCCATCGTCAAGCAATTTACGTAGTGATACACATAAATCTAATACTTCCGTTGGCAAGATTTCCTGTGCACCCAACCCAAATCGAGATCCAATGATTTGCCGACTTAAGACTTCTGCCTCTGCATTCATAAAGAGCACATCGCCAGAGCCTGCAAACAACATCACTCCAGGAATAGAACGCCGCTCAGCAATAGCTTCCAGACGAGTCCGATTGCCGCCATTACTGCCATTTGTCTGTGTCTCACAAGGAATACCCACTGATCGACGGCTCAAAAGTCACTCCTCTTAGCAAGTAAAATGTTCATTACACTCAAAAAGCTCTTCCATATCCTCACAACTGCTTGATCATGGAAACATCGCCATTGAGAAACTCTTTCGGAGGATTGGGCAAAGAACTTAAATAAACGGCGAGAGAAAAGAGAAGAATCAGGAGGAAAAAGAATTTAACGCAATTTTCCCACTGGGCAAACCCCTGACAAAAGCAACCACATCTTACTCACCATCTCAAAAGTACGGTTTAAAATCGTGAACTGGTCAGAGTCACATCGGCATCAGCCCAGGCTCGAGCAAACGCTTTCTGCACTCCTTTGGCCTCTTTCATTTTTCCTTGGCTTTCTAAGCTCTGTAAAAGACCGAAGAGAGACCACCCGTTTTGCGGATGCGCTTGAAGATCTTCTCGATACACTTGTTCAGCATTAGCAGGCTTCCCGGCTTTCAATAAGATCGCGCCCAAGACTTGTCGCGGAGGCAGATACCAATCTTTCGGTTCGGTATAGTGCAGGCGATCCTCGATTTCAATAGCTTTTTCTAAATGAGTAATCGCAGCGCTATAGTCTCCCTCGTGAGCGAAAATCTCCCCTGACAAGACGGTTACTGCAATTTTCAAAATATCAGGAATCGCGTTTAAGTCGAATATCGTTAAATCAGCAATAGCAGAATCCTTGGCAATGCGCTGCAGGGTATTGAGTTCCTTTGTTGCAGACTGCAACTGCCCTTGCCGAAGAAACGCCAATCCCCGAGCATAATGCCGAATGCCTGCCGGATAGACCAAACCAGCCGGTGGTACAGGCTCTTGAAGAATGTCGTCCCACTGCCCAAAAAGCGCCTTAGTGAAAAGCGGCATCAACCAGAAATGCTGCAGAGTCCCAGCAAAACCTGGCTCCCCCATGGCTGTAAAGCTCACTTTTGCCGCCGTATCCACCGCAGCTTGCATGGCAATAGTACGTTGACCAGTTTTGCTCGCTGCTGCCCAGAGAAAATGAAAATTATGCGGGACATACGCCGCAGTATAAAGACTTTCGACATGAGCCCCATGCAAGTACTCTTCATCCACTTTTACCGCACGCTGATTAGCCACTAAGGCATCCCGATACCAACCAATTCGAATATAAATATGAGCAGGCATATGCACCAGATGACCAGATCCAGAAACCAACGCGGGCAACCGGGCCGCACTGGACAACGCCTTTTCAGGAAACGGAGACGCTTCCAGCGCATGAATATAAAGATGGTGTCCTAAGGGAAGATTCGGATTCAGGTCCAGCACTCGTTCTAATGTCGAAACAATTTCTGGTGTCCAAGGTTGGGGTTTGCCATTTTTCTTCCAAAAATCCCACGGATGCAAATCCATTAATGCTTCCGCTAATAACGCTCCGACTACCGGGTCATTGGGAAACTGTAAAAACACCTGTCTCATCGCTTCGGCATAGGTCGCATCCAAGACGGATCGATCGGGGAAAACATCTTTAACATAACGCTTTGCCGCAGCTTGAATAAGAGCGCGCTCTTTTCCAGAAACCTTTCCTCGCAAGGCCATCGCCTGCTTGCTCGTTGCATAGGCTTGTGAAACAGCAGAATCAGCCATAGGGGCATTAATATTAGGACCAAGCACCAAAGCTTCACCCCAAAAACACATCGCGCAAGTTGGATCCAATTTCTGCGCATACTGGAAGGATCGAGCCGCCTCAGCATGATTAAACCCGTACATCAAAATCATGCCCTGATCAAAATAGCGCTGAGCCATGGGAATCTCGGTAGAAATCCGAAAATGATGCCTTCCCAATCCCTCGTGAAGTCGAACAGGCTCCTCCTTGGCTTCTACGAATTGAGAATGAAAAGCCCCACTTGTTAAAAGAACAAGACCACCGAGAAAAAGCCAGTGCCTCATTTTGTTTTTCATCACCTTACTCCCTATGATCAACACATTGATTGAAAAAGACCCCAGTCTACTAATAAATCAGCACTTTTGCCAGGGACATTTGTACATTCCCCTGTTTTTCCTTATGATCTTTCCTGTTATCTTGTTACCGAAAAAATGATCTTGATGGAGAACCACGTTATCTTTTTACATTCCCACAACGACTCAAAGGATGTCATTCATGACCTACCTCTATTTGTTTCTGGCAATCCTAGCCGAAGTGATCGCAACCAGTGCGCTTAAGACAGCAGAAGGATTTACCAAGCTAGGTCCAAGCTTACTAGTAGTCTTCGGATATGGAGCTGCTTTTTATTTGTTAAGCTTAGTTTTGCGCGAACTCACTGTGGGCATTGCTTATGCCATCTGGTCGGGAGTGGGTATCGTCTTGGTAGCTTTGGTAGGAATTGTAGCCTTCCGAGAAATTCCCGACACACCCGCAATTATTGGCATGGGTTTAATTATCGCCGGAGTCACAATTATCCATACATTTTCCAATACTGTTCGACTTTAATTCTTAAATAAATAATCCCCTTGTAACGACACGTATAGCTCCTGTACGCCCAATTATTGTCAACGACAGCAGTAAAGTCCGCGCTTAACTTGAGGTATCCAACATGAATTAATTAACGTTTTCTTCAATGAAAAAAAGCAAGCAACAGGTAAACCTTTTCCCCCACATCACCCTCTGCTTCCACTACCGCACCGCCACTGTCCATTAAAACTTAGAGCCTGGATTTTTCAGATAACACTTTGCGCATCAAGTGAGCACTTTAGCTCCCATCTTACAGTTCTAAAATCAAGAATTCTGAACCTATCGACATAATTTCACAAGGCCCCTTCTAACTAACGACAACATGAAAAAACGAACAACACCTGAAAATTATCGGTGTTCCCAAGCCATTTATCCTCACTGAAGAGATTAAATTTTCTCTCCAAAACTCTCAAGAGTGGCAGCACCACCAACCGATACCATTAGCACAGGAGAGAATATGAGCCACAACAACGAACCTCTTACTCACACAGAAGACCTCACAAGTTTCCTGCAAGATTTTGAAGACAGTGACTTGCAGAGGTACACCTGCTTCGCAAGTGAATTCCGTGATCAACGGTTGGAATCGGGCTCTATGGCTGAAGCCGGCTTCTGGAATTCAGTTGTCAATTTGTGTATTGATGAACGGATGCGGCGGGATCAAGACATTCGGCGTTTAGAATATATGTATCGAACAGGCGTCGACCCAGACCATTATAATTAAGTTCAGCTAGAGTCGTTTTCCCTCTCACGGATTTCCTTTCCCCAACTCCTTTAAACGTGCTTCTGCTTGCCGCGCAACAGGACTTTTCGCATGGTCACGAAGAATACGTTCATAGAGTTCTTTGGCATGCGCTTGATTATGTTGTTGTTCTTCAAATTGCGCTGTTTCAAATAATTGTTCCGGATTTTCTCCACAAGCAAAAAGCATCACGAGGAGCACTGTTGCACCAACGATATAGCAAAGATTTTTGACACCCAACAAATAATATTCGATCAAGATTTTTTTGTTCATGAAGATTCCTTTTAGGCTAAGGAACGTTTTCAAAGACACCGATAAGCTTATTCATGCAAGACATTTAACATTCATATTAATTTTCAGAAAGGTTCGTTGATCTATGCATGCCGAAGATGAATTGATCGATGCCCTGCGAAGCTTTAACGACTGTGAGATTCGTGTGTACACCCGATTTGCCACAGAATGGCGTGATCAACGGATTACCGACGGTTCACCTTCGGAAGTGGCTTTTTGGAATTCGTTAATTTCCTTAATGGTGGAAGAACGGCACAGACGCAAAGAAGAAATCCGTCGACTGGAAACCATGTTTCAAACAGGACGTGACCCAGAAGCCTAGAGGCTCTGTACATTCACCCGCAAAAACCCTTCCTCATTTCAGACCTATTCCGCACAAATTTTCCTAGGCATCAGCAACAACCTTTTCATATAAGGCTGTGGTTCGTTTGGCAATTGCCCCCCAACTAAAAAGCTCTTCGGCTCGGCGACGTCCGGCTTCTCCCATAGGTTGACGCAAAGCTGGATCTCGCATTAATTGATTGATACGCTCAGCTAAATCTTTCGCAAATTTCTCAGGGTCCTTAGGAGCAAAAGGCGCTTCCTCATATTGTTCCACAGGAACCAAAAAACCAGTTTCATCCTCTACCACTACCTCAGTGATGCCACCCACAGCAGATGCGACTACCGGCTTTTCACAGGCCATCGCTTCTAAATTGATAATGCCAAAAGGTTCATAAATTGAAGGGCAACAAAACACACCGCAATGCGAATACAATTCAATAAGACTGGGTTTATCCAGCACATCTTGAATCCAATAAATATTTTCGCGATGTGCGGAAGCGCGCTCTAACACCTCTTTCATTTCAGCAGCAATAGCGGGAGTATCCGGAGAACTCGCGCATAACACAACTGGGAACTCCGAATCCAAATGCGATAAGGCTTTCAATAAATAGATAATCCCCTTTTGCCGAGTAATCCGCCCGACAAACAAAAGATAGGGGATTTCAAGCGGAATTCCATAACGCGTCAAGACATCATGACTTTTCACTTGTTTAAATTCATGTAGATCAATGCCATTGTAAATCACATGCACTCGTTCCTCTTTCACCTCAAATAATTTGAGAATGTCATCTTTGGTCCCATGCGATACGGCTATAATCGCATCGGCCATCTCCAATGCAGTTTTCTCTACCCATAAGGAAAAATCATACCCTCCGGCCAACTGCTCCCGTTTCCAGGGACGAAGCGGTTCCAAGGAATGCGTCGTGACCACCAAAGGAATGCCATAAGTTAACTTGGCCAAAATCCCACCCAACAGACTATACCAGGTATGGCAATGGACTAAGTCCGCATCCAAC
This sequence comes from Nitrospirales bacterium, assembly GCA_965223685.1. Taxonomy (GTDB): domain Bacteria; phylum Nitrospirota; class Nitrospiria; order Nitrospirales; family UBA8639; genus Nitrospira_E. The sequence goes on along the minus strand of CBDCXG010000003.1, from coordinate 1,149,504 downwards.
CCATCCGCGTTCATCTGCCAGCATCGCTGTACTGCTCCAAACACCGAATGCAATGGTTTAGGTGCGCCAAACGATTCCTCCCCTAGAGGAAAACCCCGGACCTTCAAATTTCCCTGTTCAATTTCCTGATCACCAAAACACCGGACTTCGACAGGAAGATGATAGGAAAGCTCTCGGCTTAAATACTCCACATGGGCCCCCGCTCCACCATAAGTATATGGAGGAAATTCATTCGTCAACATCAACACTTTCATAACGGTCGCATTCCCAAATAGCCCATACTTGAATTTGATAGCCTACCTTAATAGAAAACCTTTGCTAAGTCATCTAGGAAATTACAACAGAAAATAATGGATGGATTCTGTTTAACAAGGGAAGAAAAAGGTATCAGACGAGGAAAAAAGGAGAACGTGTCATCTCACTTCTTTTTCTTTGGGTTTTTGGATCGAACTGCGGCGGCATAGGAACGTTCAGCCCACACCTTGGCCTCCTCAGGATCATCAAAGATGTCTTCCGGGGCCATGAAATAGGACATCTTAAACGCCTTGCCCTGCTTCTCATAGCTGAATTGTTCCAACTCCCGTTCGGTAAAATGGTGAGCGATCGTCTCATCAGCTTTCAGATACAAGGTATCGTCTGCCACCAACGCAAACATTAACCCCTTGTGAAACACACCATACCCCCCGAACATACGCCGCGGCTGGACCGAGCCGAACTCGCTAAACACCTCTTTCAAATATTCAACGTAATTGCTCATCCTAATCAATACCCCTATCAGTCTTCCAATGCATATCTTGAATCATGGTGAAGGTTCAAAAAAACATCCAGCAAGACCGCAGCACTTTTGACGCGCCGAGCATACAGTAAGTACATCAGTACCGCAAAAAACCAAGAACTCCGCTGATGGCTTTTTTAACATTTCCCGCCAAAAATCCCTGTAGGCTTTCCGTCTAAGCTCAGTTGATTTTTCTTTTCCCAATACTCAGAAATTCCGCCTTCACCTTTCTTTTCCGCCCAATTCGAAAGCACAGTGCGATCTTTAACATAATCCATAAAAGGCACAGCATACCCGCAGGAGGTTTGTACCAGATCGATAGATACCAGGAAGTACTGCCGCGTCCCAAGTGTGGAAGGCAACAAAGTCGAGAACTCTGCCCAACGAACATCCCGAGGATGGAAGGCCTGAGCTGTCCCATAGACACGAAGAATTCGTGGCGGCCCTTCAAATGCACACCACATCATAGTCATTCGATTGGATTCAGATACATGTGCGGCAGTTTCATTTCCACTACCCGTCAAATTCATCCAAAGAATCTCATTTGGGCCAAGCACACGAAGAGAATCTTGCCCCTTCGGGGACAGATTAATTCTCCCATCTGGTGCAGCAGTTGCCACAAAAAACACTTTTTGCGCACCAATAAATTGGCTCAACTCATCACTCAGCTCTTGGAATTTTTCAGACACAATGATGCTCCTTTTAGTTAAGTTTACTGGGCAAAAAAACCACCTATTAGATCATCGCTAAAGAAGCAAACGCGGTCAAGACAATCGTTTCTATTCAGCCAAACAAAACATTTGACAGATTGTATTATTTTGTAGGAATAAATTTGATGTCGGGTTCGCCCTGGCATTCCAGAGAACCGCTTGGACGCGAGCGATAGCTTGAAACTGTCACAAAAAACCTAGCCACATCTTTTCATTTTGACTATAAAAAAACTGCATATTCGACAAGTCTAGAAGAGAACCAAGGCAAAGAATCTACCTCCCGACTTCTTTCTCTTCGAAAGAAGTCCCCGTCCTTACAAAGGCGGGGAATTCTAGACCTAATATGATGCGTGGACATCCCCGCATCCCCGCTCGCATCCACGCAATCCCCGCATGCCTCCCTGCGGCAGAGTCTCTTTAAACTATTGTTTTTATTAGATAATTTAATTTTGAGGTTTGGCAACGCCTTTGCGTCTGGAGCTTTCCATTCACAAGCGCAAACGGAAAGGAGGTGAATATCTTTCAATCAAATAGTGAATCGGAAAAGAGGAGCAATTTTTCACACTTTTGCTAACAAGCATTCACACAAAGGAGAGAATCATGAATCACAGACCTAATCAACCGAATCCAACAGAACCGGGGAATACCCAAAAACCATTATTACCATCTGGCATTGAACAATCTGACGGCAAAGAAATTCTGTTTCTGACTGCAGGGCTCATTACTCTGACCTTAGGTCTTGGAGGTCTTTTTCTGTATTCGGATGACGAACCATTACCTATGACCGCGTTGCAAGAGACGACAGCCGAGGTCAGTACATTCCAAATGGCCGAGGCCTTCGCCACTCCTACGGATTCTTCTTCCACTCCCACACCCTCTTCTCCCATTGACGCAGAACCCTCTCTCCAGCTTGTCAGTAATACCGCTAGTACCCCAGAAGTTCAGCTCAAAGAGGACACAGATGTCTATTTCGAATTTAATCGTTGGGCATTATCACATGAGGCCAAAGATCTCATGAAGACAAAAATTGACACACTAGGAGAAGAATGGACCGGAATTCTTCAGATTGACGGCCATACGGATGCCCAAGGACCAGATTCATACAACCATGCCTTGGGACTAAGACGCGCGAAATCGGTCAAGACCTATCTCGTGTCTCTTGGGATTCCCGAAGAAAAGATTCAAGTACGATCGTTCGGAAAGGGTGGAGCCGTCTGCCAAGACCAAAGCCCGGACTGTTTCGAGCAGAACCGACGCGCCCATGTCGCCTTTCTTCCGCAACCTGCAGGTCAACAGGATAGCCCTATCCTTTCCATGGAACCGTCAACTCAAGAAGATTCCTCTTCAGAAGCATCTCCTTCCGCAGGGGACTCGCCAGCCATCGAAGTCGCCGAGAACTTTCCTGCTGATTCAGAGGAAATTTCAAGTGAGCTGATAGCAACTCATCCAATGGTCGCAACCGAATCACTTCCATAATCCGATTCCCGGGCTGATCCTCGAAAGCTGGATCAGCCCGGGCCTACCTTCTTGTACATTTCGGGAATGTCTATGGAAAGACCATCCACATTTGATCAAGGAGTTGACATGAATATTCGAAGGTCCCGTTTGTTCGTCTTATTAACCCGGCAATCAAATGGATTTGTTATATTGTCCCCATGAATGACGATGCACGCAGGCTTCCTGCGGCGGCCCAGAAAGAAAAACGGAAGCAGGCCGTCCGGATGTGGAAACGGCAGATTCCTCGAGCGGAGATTGCCGAACAGGTGGGCGTTCATCTGCTCACCGTGGGGAAGTGGATTCGGCTGTATCAGGCGGGAGGCCTTAAGGCTCTTGAGGCCCGTCGGCGCGGGCGCCGCGGGGCGGTGGGCGCCAGTTGAGCCCTGAGCAGGAACGGCGGATTCAGCAGCTGGTGATCGACAAGACGCCGGATCAGCTGAAGTTGAAATTTGCCTTGTGGACACGGATGGCGGTGGGGCAACTGATTCACCGTGAGACGCGAGTCCAGATGCCAATCCGGACCACCGGCAAATACCTCAAGCGCTGGGGGTTTACCGTCCAAAAGCCGAAGAAGCAGGCCTATGAGCAACGTCCCGCGGAGGTCGCGCGTTGGTTAGCCGAAGACTATCTGGCCATTCAGGCGCGAACGAAACGTGAACAGGCGGAGATCTACTGGGGGGATGAGACAGGCCTGCGCACCGACAATCAACAGACTCGGGGCTATGCCTCCAAGGGCCAAACTCCGGTGCTGCGCTTGAAGATCAACCGAGAGTCGCTCAACATGATCTCAGCCGTCACGAACCAGGGTAAAGTCCGTTTTCGCTTGTTTGAAGGCAGCATGAATGCGAAACGATTGATTACATTCATGAAAGGCTTGAACAAAGATGCTAAACGGAAGGTCATCTTGATTCTCGATAATCTGCGGGTCCATCATGCTCGGCCGGTGAAGGACTGGGTGGCGGAGCATGCGGAGTCCATCGAGATTTGTTACCTCCCGGCGTACTCGCCCGAGCTCAATCCGGACGAGTATCTCACTTGTGACTTGAAGTATGGCGTGCGCACGGGAGTCCCCGCTCGGAGCAAACAGGATCTGAAGAGCAAAACGAGGGGCCATATGCGGAAACTCCAGAACACGCCAGCCCGAGTACGCAAGTACTTTGAAGCCGAGTCCATTCAGTATGCCACATGAGAAATGTATTTAATTGCCGGGTTAATAAGAGGAAGAAGTGTCGGCTTTGCTGAGGGCGCGCATGAGTATGGGGTCTTGATAGGCCACTTCACTGAGGGCATCTAATAGATGAAGCTCTTTTTCTTTGACCAAGGCTTTGGCTTTTTTGTATTGCCTTACATTGAAACGTGCTACCGATGGTTGCCCGTTGATAACCTGACAGGCCAACACTCCACGATCTTTTAATTCTAACGTTCCTCCATGATCCAAAAGCGTGCGGGCTTCCTCCATGGTCGTCCCATGCAACTCGGCGAAATCCTCCAGACCACTGGTTTCAATTAACTGTCCATCTGGCATCACGCATTTCCGTTTAAAATGCGGAGACCAATCTTTTCGAAAATCGAGATACCGGATATCACCGCCAGCAGCGACTGCTGATTCAAGCGTGGTATAGTCTAAGCCTAAGTTGGGTTTCTTGAGGCGATCCTGCAATTCTTGCGGCAAGCCGCGATAAAACACACGCTCCATGGCCTCTTCGAGCGATAATCCATAACTTTGGCGTAATCGTTCGGCAGCTGCATACTGTTCGACATCCATAACCCAGGTTTGCGTGGGTTCCTTTTTTGTTGGATCAACCTTTGAGACGAACGCTCCTTTTGTCACCAACAACCCATCTTGCGGATAGAGATAGATGCCACCATCGGCAAGTAACTGTTGCATAGTTTCTTGAGGAATTTTATAACTCTCAGAAAGCACTTTCGTGCGCACGGCAAGATTATCTGTGCCAGTCATGGCACATACCATGACATTGCCAGGCGGATCATGATCAGTATAGTTCTCAAGAATATTATAGAGAACTGGCGGCTTTTCCTTTTTCATCGGTCGTTTTTTAACTTTATACATCGCCCTTGCTCCTTATTGTTGATCATCTCACTTAAACATTTGACATGTTCCGTAAGGCTGAACTAGTTCTTTATAGGTTTCAATGATATTGTCTTGCCGTATCGAAACCCATAATGGTAGAAAATATTCCTGACTGTTTAACATATCGTTACTACTTCAGGATTCTTACTCAGCTATGTCCAAAGACGCGCTGCTTAAGGCCTTTCACGACCTAGAAGCCTTCAAATGGAACACACAAGAAGGCTTCCGTTTGGCGTCAGGAAAAACCAGCCCTTACTATGTGGACTGCCGTATTGTATTGGCTCACCCCTACTCTCGTCACCTCATTGCCCAATTAGCCTTTGAACGGCTCAAAGACCAGGATTTCCAATTAATTGGCGGGTTGGAAATTGGTGCAATCCCTCTTGCCACGAGTATTTCAGATTGTGCATTTTCGGCCAACCCTCAACAAGAATGGCGTACCTTCGTAGTTCGCAAACAACCCAAAGACCATGGCTTGGGTAAATTGATTGAAGGAACATTCAAAGAAGGGGAACGGGCTGTCGTGGTAGATGATGTCCTCACGACTGGAGGTTCACTCCTCAAAGCTACAGCTACCGCTCGCAATCAAGGCCTACAGGTTCAGTATGCATTTGTCATCGTGAATCGATCTGAAACCGAACGACACGACCAGCTCACTCAGGAAGGATTGACGCTTCTCTCGCTTCTCTCACTAGATGATTTAAAACAGACAGCTCCTTCCTCTGCATAAAGTCTAGGACAGTTGTCCAAGCAGAATCTGCACGAGTACCCATGCTTGACCCTGTCTTTCATAGGGACATACAATTTTATTAGGCAATGATTGACATTGCCTTGGCACTTTTGGATGATCCCATGCCCCTTCACAAAGGAGTGAAATAATGACACGCATAGCCTTTTCTAGCTTTCTTCTCCTTTTGGCTTTCTTGGTTTCAGCGCCAAACCCAGCCTATGCCGAACCCTATCTGTTAACAGTTCAACAATTAAAAGCCAGCATGGACAAGGCGTCTCAACCCAGTCAAAAAGGCTTTATTCTGGTAGATGTACGTTCACCTGATGAACACCAGGGAGGATTTATCCCTGGCACCGATTTCAACATTGATTTTCGGGATATACAAAACCGGCATCAGGAGCTAGAAGCTCAGCTCGACAGCCACGTGGTGGTATATTGCCAATCGGGTCATCGCAGTAATATCGCCGCCGAAACGCTGATGAGCTTAGGGTATAAAAACGTCTACAATGTGGAAGGGAGCATGAACGCTTGGGCAGACGCCCAGTATCCGATTCAACATCCTCGATGAAGAGTGTTGTGAATAAGGATTTACAGATCTGCAGAATCTGTGACCGTGGAAAAAATTGCCTCGAATTGCTGATGCATCTCTCGAAAAGCCTCCAACAAATTTGGGTCAAAATGTGTCGGCTTTGTTCGTGCATTTCCATTCAACATAATGTCAATGGTCTTTATATGAGAGAAGGAGGGCTTATAGGGCCGTTGGCTGCGCAATGCATCATATAAATCGCATAACATGACAATCCGCCCGGTGATAGGAATCGCTTTCCCTTTCAACCCACATGGATAACCGGTTCCATCCCACCGCTCATGATGAGTGAGCGCGACTTCTTTAGCCATTTCCATCAACGGAGAGGCTGAACCTTCTAGCAAGCTCGCACCAAGAAGTGGATGTTGCTTAATCAACTCCCATTCTTCATCAGTCAACGGTCCCTGCTTCCCCAACACAGCATCAGGCACCCCAATCTTTCCCACATCATGCATCGGCGCAATGGAAAATAACCTCTGCGCGCGAATTGCGTCCCACCCGATTGTTAGGGCCATCGACTTTGCATAGTGGCTTAACCGCTCAATATGAGCACCGGTTTCCTCATCCTTATACCGCGAAGCCCGAGCCAGACGGAGCATCGTATCAGTATAGGCTTGTTCTAACTCCATATTTTTCTTCTGTTCCACCTTTAACGCCACTTTTAAGTCAGTGGCATAAGTCAAGAGCTGGGCATGAGTCTGTTTAAGTTGTTGAGATTTTTGCTCTTCTTGTTTCAGCAGGATTTTCAGGTCTTTTGCATAGACTAATGACTGCGAATGAGCGGCTTGCAGTTGTTTTCTAGCCACCTTTGAGTCAAAAGGGATGGCCGCCTTTTTCGGAGAACTGCCCAGACCACTTCCTTTTGATTGTGAAGATTTTGCTGTCATTCCGCCAGAACCGCGTTGACCGTGTTGATCAATTCAAGAGGGCTAAAAGGTTTTACTAAATAGCCAGCCAAGGCCAGTGAGGCCATTTGTTCGCGATCCTCATGTCCGCTTCTCGCGGTAAGCATAATGACTGGAATGAGAGAGGTTGCCGAATCTTGACGAAGGTGGTTCACTACCTCAGAACCTGTTAACTCTGGCATCATCCAGTCAAGGATGAGTAAGTCTGGCTGACATTGTTGAATAGTGACAAGGGCTTGAGCCCCATCAGCTGCGGAAAGAATTCGGTAGGAAGGGTGTTCTAGCGTAACCTGGACCAAAAGCCTGAGATCTTCATCATCATCAGCTATCACAATCGTTTTGACTGAAGTACTCATAGGCACCTTAGGCTCTAGGTCCGCTAGGTTTACTCAGAGAATATCTAGTTCATGTTTAGCAATATCATCCTCCTTGATGAAATCAGCATTCCAACCAGTCGTATCATTGGCTTCTTCAAACGGTTCTTCCAATGATATGGCTTGCCACATTCGCGCATCCACTTTCCTTGCAACCGTAATAAACCCTGAATGAGCCACCATCCGATGATCCGGACGGACACTGCGACCCCTCACATTCCATGTTCGAAGAAGTGTTTCAAAATTTTGGACGAGCGTGAAAACCTTAGCCTCTTCCAAGGCCTGCACGGTTTGCATCACTTGTGGAACAGTCGGGACATAACTCAAATAGACGCCACCCACTCTCAAAGCCTTGGCAGCATGTGGAACCACTTGCCACGGCTCCGGGATATCCAGAACCACTCGATCAAAAAGCCATGGGGGCGGACCTTCCCCAACCTCAATCCCTCCATAGGCATCACGAATGTGTAAAAAATGATTCGGGACTTTTCCCATAAACCGCTCAATATTTTTCTGCGCCGTTGCTGCAAAATCTTCACGCAGTTCATAACTCACTACACAACCTCGATCACCTACGGCTCGCAACAACGCCATCGAAAGCGCTCCAGACCCCACACCCGCCTCAAAGACTCTGGCACCAGGATAAACATCCGCCCACATGGGAATAATGGCCAGGTCTTTCGGATAGATGACCTGCGCACCTCGGGGCATTTTCAAGGAATATTCAGCCAGGGTTGGATGAATAGCAATCATGATTTTATAAGGAGATAACTCCACCGTAGTGCCATCAGGCTTACCAATAATCGAATCATGGGAAATGCGATCACCGCTATGTTGAAAGACCTCTCCGGCTTTTAACGTCAGAGCATAGTGACGCTCTTTTTTATCAATGAGATGAATGCGTTCGCCAGGTTGAAAATATTTCATAGGCGCGCATTCTACCAGTGGGGGTTCATCCGTCGATACCCTTCAATATAAGGGCTTCATTCCTGAATGAAAAATACTTGATGCCAGCCAACGTTTCTTGACACCCTTTGATATCAGACGTATGATTAATTTGATATTTATTCCATCCAATCATTGTCTACCTATCCCAATATTGCCTTCAGCTATTTCATGTCCCCACGACTGTGCACGTTTTTGATTGGCCACTTTTGTTGATTCACTTTCCTCATCCACTATGAAACGGTTATTTACGGTCATCGGCCTCGGACGTTTTGGATATAGCGTGGCCCAAACTATGGTTCAAAAAGGTTGCGAAGTGCTAGCCATCGACAAGGATGAGGAACGGATTCAAGCAATTAGCGATATTGCCACATTTGCAGTCCAGTGCGACGCTACCGATGAACGGGCGTTGAAAGCCGTGAGCGCACAGAATGTCGATGTGGCTGTGGTGAGCATTGGGGAGAACATTGAAGCCAGCATTCTGATCGTCCAAACTCTCAAAGAAATGGGTGTTAAATCTATCGTGGCTAAGGCCGTCGCTCCCATTCAAGGGAAAATTCTCATGAACCTGGGCGTGGATGAAGTCATTTACCCGGAACGGGATGCCGCCATTCGGTTAGCACATCGGTTGGTTTCCCCTGGAGTTATTGAATATTTGGAACTCTCTCCAGGTTATAGTGTGGAAGAAGTCGCTGTCTCTGAAACCCTTTCAGGGTTAAGTTTGGAAGAAATCAAATTGCGAGGCCAACATAATCTCAATATTATTGGTATTAAAAAACAGGTCAGTCGAATGGTCAAAGGGCAAATCACATCTGAAGAAACTTTTAATTTCACCCCCAAGCCCGATGATGTTGTCGATAAAGGAGACGTTCTTGTCATGATTGGACAAGAAATCGACTTAGACCGTTTTTGCAATGACGTGTAAGAAATTTAACGCACCTGTCAATTCCCTCCTCAAATTCTGCTTACTGTAGACAATTTTCTCTCTTAATACCCCAACTTCCTCCCTGGACCTATCCAGAGAATGGATCTTTTTGCCGATCTAGATAGAGAACCGATTTTGATCGAAAAGGTTGCGGCAAGGAATATCCTTAGTTTTTCAAATATTTCAAATATTTATAAGAACAAAATACATCAATATCATCCAATACAAATAAACTCCTACGGACATGTATTTGCTAAGAAATTGAATGATTTCATACGAACGATACCCGTTCAATGAATCTCCTGGCTTGATTATTGCTGAGATAGGATTTATCTCAGGAGGAGCCCACATGTTGGAGTTGTCTAAACATTCTAAGGAAGGAATTCGTTAGGAACTCACTATGAAATTTCAAAGCGTCATGAAACATCCCCAAGAAACCGAGCCAGAGCGCAGAGCGCAGAAAATCACTGACTCTAAAACCACGATTAAACCATATAACCCTGCATTAGAATCCTTGTACTTCAAATCCTTTGGCAGCCGTCCGCTATTGAATAAGGACTCCGAGATTATCTTGGCTAAAGAGATTGATGAGGCTTCTCGCGCCATTCGCCAGACTGTCAAACAAGGACTCCAACTCTCTCAAGGCCTCAAGAAATGCCCTGAAAAAGATGGAACGATTTCTGTCCTTAAAGAAACCTTAGAGCTAAATGGCCTGTCTTCGCCCGTGATTGAAAAACTCAGGTCCACGTTGATCGCCATAGGGGAATCCCTTCCAGAACAGCAAGACAAAGTGCAAACACTCTGTCAGCAATTACACAAGTCAAAATATCAATTGGAAAAAGCCAAATCTGAACTGGTTCAACGAAATCTCCGCTTAGTTGTTGATATTGCCAAACGGTATACCGGTCATGGGCTGGCCTTTTTAGATCTGGTGCAGGAAGGGAATATCGGACTCATGAAAGCAGCTGAACGCTTTCAATACAAAAAAGGTTTTAAATTCAGCACCTATGCCACCTGGTGGATCCGCCAAGGGATTACAAGAGCTTTAGCCGATCAATCTCGGACAATCCGGGTTCCAGTGCATCTCAATGAAATTTCCAACAAAATTGCGCGAACATCTAAACGGTTAACCCAGAGCCTGGCACGCCCCGCGCAAATCGAAGATATTGGTGATGCCCTTGACCTCAGCCGAGAAAAAGTTCATGAAACCCTGCAAGCGTTTCAAGATCCCATCTCGCTAGAAACGCCCGTCGGCGAAGGGGACACCTTTCTCACTGATTTTATTCCAGATCAAAACACCATCACGCCAGATGGTCCGGTTTCCCGGCAAGAAACCAATCACCAGGTTCAACGGATTTTAGATTCGTTAACCCCCAGAGAGCAGATGGTGATCCGATTACGTTTTGGGATTGGACAGGACGAGCCCTGGACATTGGAGGAAGTGGGACAAAGTATGTCGGTAACTCGTGAACGCGTACGTCAAATCGAGGCCAAAGCGCTGCAAAAATTAAAAGAGCCGGCTATGAAAGATATGCTCGCCGCCATCAAATAATCGTATTTTCCCATCAAAATCCCTGAAAATTTTCCCCCAAGTTCTCTCTATTACTTATCTTGCGCAGAGAACTCACTCTTTTCTTATTCAGAAACCTTGTCAGGGTACTAGCATTCTCTTTAGCATAGGAAAGACAACATGTTTTCCTAAAATCACCTAAGGAATCATATCCCATGCCCACTGATCCAATACAGACTCTTCGGAATGAATATCGTCTGCACCTGCAAGACTTTTATACCCATCTCAACCTCGCACCACCCTACCATAGCATCGAAAAAGCGGTACAACATTTATCCAACACTCTAAGAACAAAATCTCAACCCGTTCTTCAATCATTACTAACTGATCCTCAAAAAAAATGGCCATTATATGAGCAAATTTTTGAGGCCTCGGGGTTATCCCGAAAGCATCGAGGGATAATTACCAAAGTCGCAAAAACCTCTCTGCATGAGCAGGGTAAAGATAATTTTCTACGATTCTTAAGAGTTTTTACTGATGCTCATTCGTCAAGCCCATGCTAAAAAGGTATTCAGACCTTGTGACCTATTCGTCTGATTACAGAAAAACCCTCATAAAAATTATTCGATAAAAAAATACAGATGTTGTCTTCTTGCAACACCTAAATTTCAATATCTGGAGGATTTATTAAAAAAGCATAGTTTTTCTGAAAAGTTCCTACGAGTATAAATTTTGCAGGCCCTAATAAAAAGAATTTTCCCTTTTCTAATTTTTCTTATCATTATTGCATTCATGCGCCAACAACAAACGCTCACTAAGTCTGCCTTTTTATCTGGCATAGGTCTTCACTCAGGCAGCCTCACCTCTATTGCCATTCATCCAGCTCCCGTCAACACTGGCGTGATATTCGTTAAACATGTAGGCAATCAAATTGCCTCTTGCCCAGCTACCATTCAACAGTTAGGTCAAACTGATCACTGCACCACGTTGCAGTCCGGTGATTTTCTCATTCAAACCGTTGAACATGTCCTAGCCGCATTAGCTGGACTCGAAATTGATAACGCATATGTCGAAATACAGGGTCATGAAATTCCGGCCGCAGATGGCAGCGCGACTCCCTTTGTCGAAATCTTACAAGATTGCGGAATCCTTCCCCAGAAAGAAGCCCGTAGCTATATCAAAATTATTCAACCGATTCAGGTGGAAGATGGGCAGCGATCTATAGCAGTCCTACCATCGGCTCTTCCCCGAATTAGTTATTTCATCGACTTTCCTCATCCAATGATTCGACAACAAGACTATCAACATTCTGCCACTCCTCAAGAATTCATCAAGAACATCGCAGCCGCTCGCACCTTTGCCTTCAGACAAGAAATCGAATTTCTCTGGTCACGCGGCCTTGGCTTAGGCGGGTCGTTAAATAATACCATCGTGTTTTCCGAATCTGGATTAGTGAATGAAGACGAATTACGTTTCCCAAATGAATGTGTCCGGCACAAAGTGCTAGACCTCATTGGCGATCTTTCTCTCATAGGCTTCCCCATTATTGGACATTTTCAGGCCAAACGGACTGGACATCTCCTCCATACCCAACTGGTTCAGGCTATTTTAGATAATCCAGATAAATGGATTATTCTCAACGCTGGGAAAGCCGATAAATCTGCTATCCTCAATCGCTCCACAGCTCCATCTACCGCACCATCCCTACCCGAACTCCAGCCAGCCTTTCTGTCTATCTAATTCACGCTCCACATTAATCCTTACCCTGTTCTGTCCAGGGTGGCTAAATATTGTAAGAATGCCTTTTATCCAGATTGCCTCAGCCAAACAGCCGTGGTACCGTTTGGCTTCTCATGACTCTGTTTCGCACCTCTCCAAACACCATTAGATTCAACAGCGGCATATTGATATGGACACATATCTTTGCGTTCTTGGCCTTATCAGGCATCGCAAACAGCGGGACCCCTATCGAACAAGACCCCAATGGCTTTTTTGATATCCAGTGGGGAACCTCCTTATCGAATCGAACAGACCTGAAAGAAATTGATGTAGCCAACACCCTGCATGTGTACACATTGAAAGAAGGATCTCCTCAGCTTGAGGGAATTCCTCTGGATTCCGTGAAACTTTATGGCATCGATGATCAATATACCCGAGCACTCTTCCACTACAAAGGTGCTGCAACACACCAATCATTATTAGCACATTTGGAGCTAAAATTTGGAAAAAGAAACCCCTTTCATGGCGGCAGGATGCGAGGGCTTAATCAACAATACACCTGGCGCGGACCTGACACAGAAATTTCCATCACCTACCATGGCTTTCGCGAACGCGGATTCCTCATCGCCGAAAGCCGCGTCTTGGCACCTCGATTTCTTGACGTCCACGGGGACGACTCTTTTTAACCCCGTCTCACAATACCAGGATTTTTCGAACAACCTATCCAGATAACCACTATCTCATCGCCAATTCATACTCTCAAATGCTCACTCTATTCTAATCCTCTCATTCCACAAGCTCCTATTGCCATCACCAAAAGAGGAGACGGCCTATGCAATGTCATGAAGTCGACTATGAAATCATTGGAGATGATCTTCAAATGATTGAAATTGAACTGGATCCTGGCGAAACCGTGGTAGCCGAAGCCGGGGCCATGAACTATATGGAAGACGGAATTACGTTTGAGTCAAAAATGGGCGACGGGTCCAAACCAGACGAAGGCTTTATGGGCAAGCTTTTTGGGGCAGGTAAACGCATGATTTCTGGGGAAAGCCTTTTTATGACACATTTTACTAATCATGGACAGGGGAAAAAGCGAGTGGCCTTTGCTGCACCCTACCCCGGATCAATCGTTCCTATGAATATGGCCCAACTTGGCGGCCATATCACCTGCCAAAAAGATGCTTTTTTATGCGCAGCTCTCGGAACAAGTATTGACATTGCATTCAACCGAAAACTTGGAAGAGGATTCTTTGGAGGAGAAGGTTTTATACTCGAACACTTACAAGGGGATGGGATGGCGTTCATTCATGCTGGAGGGACCATCATTAAAAAAGAGCTCCAAAGTGAAACACTTCGAGTTGATACAGGATGTTTAGTTGCATTTACGTCCAATATCACTTATGACATTGAAATGGTAAAAGGGCTCAAGAGTATGTTCTTCGGAGGAGAAGGGCTTTTTCTTGCGACACTCAGCGGTCACGGTACCGTCTGGCTACAAAGTCTTCCATTCTCTCGTTTAGCTGATCGAATTTTCGAAAACGCGCCTTCTCACGGCGGAAGCGCCACTGGTGAAGGTAGTGTCCTAGGTGGACTAGGCAGAATCCTTGACGGGGATTAACTTAAAAATACCATTGCTGGGTTTCGGATCGAAAATGTATGCAAATGTTTCTACAATTCTTTTCTTCCTGGTTCTTTAACCCTGTTCCTTTTGGGAAGCCAGAAGCTCTCTGGCTTCCAGCACTTTTTTGACCACCATTTCTACATTCTCTTTATCGACAAACGGTGAGAGGATAAATGACTTTAGCGCCACAATCGGTTCGCCATAGTCTGTCTTGCGATAACAATCCGTGAGTGATAGCACCACCCCACGCCCCGCCATCCCTTCTGCATGGACAAAGTCATAAATTTTTCGGTTGTACTCGTTATGCTCCAGAAGCGCATCTCGAAAGGCTGCATCATGAATTTCCTTTTCTTTGATCTCAAACGTATTCACCCCGTCGGGATAGGCGCGAAACAGCGTGACAGGGCCAAAATTATCGCGGTTCAGCACGCTTGTATAGGCATGACTTTCTAAATGTTCACTCAAGAGCTGCGCCATTTCCACAATATGCCCAATAATGGCACGCAGACCTTTCTTCCCAAAGAGCCGTAAATTAGCGAGAGCGGCCAATGTACCCGTCCCTGCCCGTGAGGTTTCCAAGGTATACATCCCTGGACGATGTTCACCAAATTGATACAGATAGGGCATTTGCTCTTGCGGTCGTTGCAGCCGCATAAGATCCTCTTCATTTTTTGCCAACAGTAAACTGGAAATGTACGGTGTAAAACCGGGTTTGTGAAAATCAATCCCAATGGAATCGGCAGAAGCCAGATTTCGGATATGGTGACAAGCTCCTGCTAACGCACGTAGGGTTCGAGGACGAAACCCCAGCGGATTGTCTTCAAAAGAATAGTCCGTGAACACCGACCAGGCCCATCCAATCACCGCATCGGCATGAATGTGTGGCACATACGGTAAATCAAATTCTTTGACCCATTCATTCCGCAGCTTCGTAATAGCTCGAAGATCATCCAAACCAAAGGCATCCGTTGTTCCGAGCGTGACAATGATACCGGAAATTTTTCGACCAGCCTTGAGTGCTTGCGTGCCTTGCGTGCGAAGCGCAGCCACATCCATTGCATTATGGCCTGTAGTAGGAATTGTCACTAGATTCTTAGCTCCTAAACCCAACCACCCCGCGATGTTGTACCGGCAATAGTGACTCCCATCACTGGCAAACATCACGGCACCTTCACGAATACCATGCTCTAAAGACCCTGGCAGTGCCTTTTCTAAACCGATTTTCATCCCATACAACGTGGTACCAGTTCCACCAAAGGTAAACACACCACCCGCTTGTTCAGGATCATAGCCCAGAAGTGCTGCCAACATGGTCACCACTTCTACCTCCGCCAAAGCTACGCGATGACTATATTCATCCCATGCCAAATTGGGGTTATACAGCGATGACAACAACACTCCGATGAGAGAAGAAATCGTCACTGGCGGCACAACATTCTGTTGTGTGCGAGGATGGCCCCATAGGGTCAGGCCTTCACAATATTCCACCAGTTCCTGAGTCACCTCTTCCACTGTCTTCCCCTCTTCGGCCAGACGACTCTGCTTCGCCACCCCATAATCCAGAGGCTTGCGTTCACCCAAAATAGGCCGCTCACTTTTCATCGTATCGACCGCATCAATTGCCCGCATGACACTATGGACAAAATAGGAATCATGCACACGATCAGAAATTGGTTTAGGGAAAGCCGTCCGAACGGTCTCTAAAATTTTTCGATAGGGAGCAGTCATCAGACTCACCTCCTTCCAAAAAGAACCCGATCCTCAATTAGATTCACCATAGTGAGCAAACCTCAGGACAAAAGACTCTACAATACAGCACTCCATACTATAGTGGTTTAATTGATGAGTCTCCGCCCTCACATCAACCCTCTCCATAAAAGGTCGAAGAAAATTTAGGAGCCGCCAATTGAAAGTTAAAATACTATATCTCCCCTCTGGACGCCTGCTGTTCGCCCCCAAGGTCAGACGCTCTCCTCTCGCGGGCCTTGTTTGAGCCCTTCGCTATTACTCAGGACAAGCTTCGCGAGTTGGCCCGCTCCCACTCTTACATCCGGCTCATCAAATATAGACGAACTGGGCATCAATGGTTTTGGGTCCTTTTGTCAAAACAAAAGGACCTCGCCCGTCGGGCGGAAACCCGGCATCATCAAAATTCGCTCAGATACTGTTTTTTGGTAGACCTCTGCAAAGAAATCCAGCAACTGTTTCCACCTCTAATAACGACAAAAATTAAGATGGATTCCCGACAAAAAATGTCGGGAATGACGACCTTCTGTCCATGGGCAAAAGCTTTCCTTTATTAGGCCGTTACTTTGCTCACTTCTATCTCATGCCTGTGTATTTGACTGTGCCCCCCCTCACCCTCCCCTCTCCCCAACGAGGCAAAGGTTTCAGAAAAATGCTTCAACGACGCCTCATGTCTAATCATTTTATAATACTTGACTCTTTCTCCTTATCCAGCGCACCATGTTTCGGAATTCTCATCCTATTTTACTGCACATATTGGCTAAAAGGGACTCGATGTCTACAACTCTCCGTCCAGACCTCTTTGCTGTGAATCCAAATGCCACGACATCGGCACTCAGAGTCGGACGTGGACAGAGCAAGGTCATGATCGTTGATCATTTCTATCGATATCCTGAGGAAATTTTGCAAGCGGCGTTGGACCTCCCCTATACGGACCGATTTGAAATCGTGGGAAATTTCCCAGGCGTCCGGGCCACGCTTAACATGGACACTCAACCCTTGATTGACTACTTGAGCCAGTTATGGGGTGCCAGCCTTTTGCCGTTTTTTTCACCGCAGCCGGTCGTCTTTCAAGGCATCAAAATGCAGGATTTCCGCTTAAATGTTGGCCAACGTCAACCCCATATCGACCAAGATGTGACCGCGATGATGTATCTCAACCCTGAAGGATTCTGTAAAGGCGGGACAGGGCTCTATCGTCATCGGCCAACCGAACTCGAAAGAGTTCCGATCATGCCGGATGGATCAATTAGGCAGTTAGCGGATCGGCTGGAATTAAGTGATGAATTTTTTTCAAGTCCTGACGGCTATGAAAATTTTCAAAACAGTATGATTTTCAATCCTTTATTCGCCTGCCGGGATAATCGCTATATAAATGATGGAAACCCCTATTGGGAACTGCTTCAACTCATCGAGATGAAACCCAATCGTCTCATGATGTTTGACGGCCGATGTTTTCATTCACAATACATTCAGCCTGGCGATTACGACCAAGCCTTTCGCGTCAACCAGATTCTCTACCTTCGGCAAGAGTCTTAGTATCCAAGTCATTCACGCCTACCGCCTCATGCTTCACATTCTGAATCGTGAAGGTACGTGGTTTCCTGATACCTTCCCACCACAAAAAGGAACAGACAGGCAACGACAAACATCACACCAGCAAAAAACCAATAATAGGAGGGCCCAGCAAGCACCACACTACCGTCAGGATTTTGAATCCAATAATTCACTAAGGCGGTAAAGCCATTTCCAAGAGACACAGAGAGTAAGAACAGTCCCATGATGAGCGACTTGAGTTTCAACGGAGCTTGGGTATAGGAAAACTCCAGACAGGTAATCGAGACCATCACTTCAGCCGCAGTAATGACGACAAAGGCCAATAATTGCCAGGCAATGGTCGGTGTCTGCCCCTGGGCGATGAGTTGTTCAATGTACGCCGAGATCATAAACGCGCCTACCGTCACAAAAAACCCTATAGATATTTTTCGTAAGGCCGTTAATTCCATATAGCGCCCTAACAAGGGATAGATCCCATAGATAAATAGGGGAATAAACAACAGGATCAGAATCGGGTTGATGGCTTGAATTTGAGTTGGCAGCCATTCGATACCCATCCACTGGCGATCCATATGTTGCGCTTGCAAGACCCAAGCAGACGATGTTTGATCGTAGAGAGACCAAAAAAAGGCCACAAAAACATAGATGCCGGATAATTTCAGAATAGCTCGCCAAGCTGCAGGACTTTTTAACTCTTGAAGAACGCCGATTCTATCTGGCGGAATGAGGGTATACCGTCGCCGGCCCATCCAAAAAATAAATGTGGCCACAAACATCAGAATTCCCGGAACACCAAAAGCCAGCCCTGGCCCATACTGATCGAGTAATATGGGCGTGACCATCATTGAACAGAACGCCCCAACATTGATGGCAAAATAAAACCAGGAAAAGGCTTTGGGAAGCAGTTGTTGATTGTTCGAATCAAATTGATCCCCAAGCAGAGCTGACACACAGGGCTTAATTCCTCCGGAACCGATGGCGATGAGCGTCAACCCGATCAACAGACCCAGACGAGTATGATCCAGAGACAAGGCCACGTGCCCGGCGCAATAGACAAGCGACAACAAAAATATCGTGCGGTATTTCCCCCACCACACATCTGCTAACAATGCTCCGGCAAACGGAAAGAAGTATACGGCTGAAGCAAAAAGATGAAAATACGTCTTGGCTTCCGCCTCACCCATGGGCTCAAGCTCTCCGTGGCTGTTCATGAGCAGACTGGTCATAAATACCACGAGAATCGCCCGCATCCCGTAGTAGCTAAACCGTTCCGCCCCCTCATTCGCCACGAGGTGGAAAACGCCTGAAGGCATGGAAGAAGCGCTCGTTGCTTTGGAACCAAATTCTTGTTGAGACATAACTGGGTGTTGATGAAAAGAGAAATTACTCAAGAATGAATCGAGAGATTACAGATCAGGACACACATTCAGTACAATCTCACAGCCATCTGTTTACCCGCAACACATCAAACAACATCGCGATGTCCTTGTACGATAAGCCTGCCTTCCTCATCATCTATTTCTGTATGGTAGCTCTGGGGTTCAATCTAGGTGACATATCATTCGTTCATGCCGATGATTCAACGATTCCCACACTTGACCCGATATTTGTGACCGGGTCCGCGCATCCTACTCGACTTGACCGTACGACACAAAGTCATGAACTCATCGATCAGAACAAGTTGTCGTCCCTTCAACCCAATCGTCTTAACAGTATGCTCCAGCAGATTCCTGGCCTACATTTAGATGAAATGGGTAGCCGTGGGGGAATCAGTTCGATCTATCTTCGAGGTGCCGATCCAAATTTCACCTTAATCATGGTAGATGGCATCCCCCTCAATGATGCCACTGACCAACGCGGTGGTTCAGTAGACCTTTCAACAATTCCGATTGACCAAATCTCGCGCGTTGAAATTGTTCGTGGGCCACTCTCCGCCTTCTATGGCTCTGAGGCCATGGCCGGTGCGGTCAATCTCGTGACAGACGTAGATTCGGAACGGACAAAAGGTCGCCTCCTATTTGAAGGCGGACGATTTGATTCACACAGAGGCGTAATCCAAGGCCAAGGCATTTTCGGTCCCGTATCTGCAAACCTGTCAGCATCCCATTCCCGTAATGACGAACAAGTTGAGAAAGACGCGTTTTCTCAACATGCCATCGTTTGGAACTTCGGCCTGGATTCCGGACCTCATTGGAATGTTCGTCTCACCGGCAATTATACGGATACTTCAGTGAAAAGTTTTCCTGAGGGCAGTGGCGGTCCCACTTTTTCGCTTTTACAGGAAACGGAGAAGCGAGACACTCATTCATTCTTAACGGGTTTGACGACTTCTCTGTCCATTCCTGACACTTGGGACCATCAGATCTTTTTCAGCCTGTCCAAACGCTCTCAAGATGTAGATAGCCCGGGCGTTCTCTCTTCCCCTTCTCTGTTCCAAATTCCTCCAACCCGCTTTACCACCGACTATCTGCGTTATCAGGGCCGCCTGATTGAAACCTGGACTATCACACCACATTGGACATTCTCCTTTGGTGGACAACTCACACACGAACGAGGCCATCGGAACGGCACACAAGACTTGAGTTCCTTAGGAGGTTCTGCTGATGAACCATTGGATTTTTCTCTGAATCGGACATTTGGGGGAAGCTTTATTGAACTCACAATGACTCCCTGGGAAACATTCACGCTCAACACCGGCGCACGCCTAGACCTGACCAAACAATCGCAACCTCAACTAAGTCCTCGAATGAGCGCACGCTATATATTGCTTCCGTTACTGCACGTTCGTGGCGCCTACGGCAAAGGCTTTAAGCTGCCGGGATTAGCCAGCCTAAGAGATCCGCTTATTGGTAACCCTGACTTGCAACCAGAAACCAATACGGGCTGGGACATCGGCCTGGAATATGCTACGCCCCATCAAGAATTCACGGCCTCAATCACATATTTTCAGAATCGTTTTCGTAGATTAATCGATTTAGATCCGGATCTTCTGGACCAAGGAGTTTTTCAACTGACTAATCTCAAGTCGGCCACGACAAAGGGATGGGAATTTTCTTTGGTACTCTCTCCTAACACTCAGATCTTGTTCCAGGGTAATCTTACCTATTTGGCTACCCGCACCACCGGCACCGGAGAACTTTTAAGAAACAGGCCCAAATGGCGGGGTGGATTAGGACTGACCGTTCAACTGTTTCCCAATCTTAGCCTTAGTAGTCGAGTGACTCTTGTCAGTTCACGAATGGATTTCCAAATACCCACCCAAACAGCTCGCATCGGAGGCTATACAACAGCCGACACCACAATCACTTATCTTCCTGCCCCAAACTGGCGCTGGCATGCTGCTCTAGAAAATATCACAAATGCTTCGTATGAAGACTTTCGAGGATTTCCCGCCCCGCCTTTTACTTTTCGACTTGGACTCGAGTACATGTTTTTCTTCAATACTTCAACTTAGTTTCCTTTTGTTCACGGAACCATCACGCTTCTTCTTAAGCTGAGCAGAGTTCCAACCGAAACAGGGAACAGAATCAGTGAAAAAAACAAGAACGTAGATTTCGACTGATAATGATAATTCCCTTTTACCAAGGACATGTCCATGCAACTGTCACTTCCCCTTGATGTCGAAGAACACGAAGAGACAACCACAATTTTTGAAAGAATCAAGGACTGCAAATCCCTCCCCATCTTGTCACCATTGGCCTCTAAAATCATGAAGATGTGCCAAGATGAAGAAACGGATGCGTCAGCTCTGGCTGAATTGATTTCTCAAGACCCTGGAATGGCAGCACAAATCTTATTTATGGCCAATTCCGCTATGTATGGCGGATCGCG
Organism: Nitrospirales bacterium; assembly: GCA_965223685.1. Lineage (GTDB taxonomy): Bacteria > Nitrospirota > Nitrospiria > Nitrospirales > UBA8639 > Nitrospira_E. The sequence continues at coordinate 1,127,978 of CBDCXG010000003.1, read as the reverse complement.
TCATAAGGTGACAAGTGTGTTGCAAGGAGTCAATTTACTGGGTTTTACCAGTATTTCAAATCTCGCATTGTCCTTCTGTTTTTATCGCCTGATCAAGGATATGAAAGGCTCTTCAGATACTGCCATTGATCATGTCCAATTTTGGAAACGTTCGATTTTCGCCAGCACAGCAGCTCGCGCAATTGGGAAACACTTCGCCCATCCTGACTCCGAACTTATGTTTCTTGCGGCACTTTTACAAGATATTGGCATTTTAGCCTTAAATGAAGTCGCTGGTGAGGAAATGCAAACTATACAGAAACAGATTCCTCTGGCCCATGCTGATTTAAATCAGCTGGAACTCGAACATCTGGGTGTCGATCATGCTCAAGTCGGAGCCTGGCTAGCTCAACAATGGGAACTTCCAGAAGAATTTCAAGTGGCCATCCTCTATAGCCACTCACCAGAGTTATTTGAAACCCCACCAGACTTACAAGCATTGGTCGATGTAGTGTCCGTATCCAATCTGATCGCAGATATGTGGATGAACCCCAATATTGACCAGGCCATTCACATGGTCACTGAAAAAAGCCCAAGTCGATTGACGATTCAATCAGAAGATTGGAGACCGATTTTAGATCAAATCATGGAAGGCATTCCCCAAATCGCTAGCTTCTTCCATACACGACTTGGGAATGTTGAAGAAATCACAAGGATCTACCATGTAGCCCGCGAACAGCTGGGGACTCCAATCCAAGAGCCAACAGCGTAATACCACGTTTCGAATACTGTTAACCTCTCAATCAATTTTCTGCCGACGCCCCAGCCATCTCAAGCTCGGCACAGGCCTGATTCCGACCGCCTTCTTTCGCACGATATAGCGCACGATCCGCCCGTTCCAACCACATAGGCACCGTTTCTCCAGGCATCAGTTCGGCCATTCCAACCGACACCGTTGCAGGAATACTCAATTCTTGATAATGAAACGGTTCTCGACGTACGGCTTCTAATAATCGATCACCCAGACGTTGACAGACTTCAAGACTAGCCCCCGGCAATAAAATACAGAACTCTTCCCCTCCATATCGCGCCACAAAATCCGTCTTTCTGGGAAACGTCGACACCAGACGATCTGCAAGCTGCTGAATGACCGCATCTCCTGCAGGATGGCCATGAGTATCATTAATTTGTTTAAAATGATCAATATCTACCATAAACACACAAGCTGGACTTTCAGAGAAAAAACTCACACTCGCCGTGCGTTCAAGTTGAAGATCTAAAGCCCCACGATTATACAATCTCGTGAGAGGATCCAAGTTCATTTCCTTTCGCGCACTCCCTAATTCTTGTTCAACAACTCGCAATTTTTCACCAAGTTGTTGAATTCGTTCCTGATGTCGTCTTTTTCGTTCATCGACAACGGCATTCATCCCTTGAACAACAGCCAACAAGGCTTCCTTCACCTCATTAAATGATCCTGCTTCCGTTGCCGCTCGCAATTGTCCAAGGTAGCTATCCACCTGCTGGTCTGATTCTTTATCTTCGATAATCGCTCGCCCGACCGTACTGGTAAACTCCCATAACACATTTCTTACATCTTGAAGGTTACGGTCGACATAATTTTTTTCCTGTTGTCGATGCCTGTTCACAAATTTTGTGAGTTCGCCCCAGTCACGACGTAGAGTACCATCTTCTGACTCGGAGTCTTCGTCGTGAAGAGATGCCCCTACCAATATATGCATCGCCCAACGTTCAAATTCTTTTTCAATATCTTCTTCTGTTTGCTGTTCCAACTCAAACGAATGCCGGCCAAGACATCGCAGCACCCTAGCCAAGGACTCTATTGCTTTATCAAACTCTTCTGTTGCCCCTGCTCCATTAGCAACACTTGAGTTGGAGGAACTCTTCGTTTTTTCATTCTTCTGATCCGATTTTCCACCCGACCAAGAACCAAACATATCTTTCTCCTCTTTCAGAAACCAGGGTTGGGATATTGGAGCATGTAATTTAGTGATACGTCTTGACGACCTTACGCGAACGAATGGGCGCAAGAAACAGCTGTTTGCTTCAGTTATCGGCTATTTCTATATGTCTCTTGAGCCAGGTTTGCTAAGATTAAGCCTCTGAAGCACTCTATTTTCAGGGTTGGGTACTATCCGATTGTAATGTTTAACTGAGGTCCTTTAACATTCCATCTCATTTGAGAGACGAGGTGAGGGTGGTGATCCACCTGGCAGTGAAAACGCAAAAGCCTTTCAACGTCACCTCTCTTAACAAGTATTTCTTCTGCCATTTGTTTTTCCAATTCTCATGACTACCGTGCAGACCATTACGAGTCGCCAAAATAATCGATTTAAACGATGGATCTCTTTGCTAGATTCTCATGGTGTTAAAACTCATCAACAGTGTTTGGTCTCCGGAGAGAAAATCCGAAAAATGATGACACAGCAGGCAGAGGGAGCCATCTGTGAAATACTCGTCCCTCCATCTTACAAACCTCTTGATAATTGTTTGTCTCATGAGTCCAGTTTTCTACTTTCCAAAACACTTTTCGATGAATTAGATGTCTTTGGAACCAAAGCTCCTCTGCTTATCTGCAAATATCCCTCCATCCCCATCTACGATCTCACCCAACCACCAAAAGGATTGGAAATACTCTGCCCAATCAGCGATCCAGGTAATTTAGGAGCCCTCCTTCGTTCCTGTTTAGCCTTTGGGGTCAGCAAAGTCATACTTCTACGCGAAGCTGTTCACCCTTTCCATCCCAAGGTCATTCGGGCCAGCAGCGGATCCGTCTTTCTTCAATCACTCACGTATGGGGGTTCGGTCTCGGAATTACACCAACCGGACACCTTACAATGGATTATCCCACTGGACATACAAGGGGAAGATATCGCCACCCTTACTTGGCCTCAAAATATACGCCTGCTGATTGGCGAAGAAGGTATGGGCATACCGTCATTGCCTTATTCACGACGATTTCGTATCTCTCAAATTCATCCATCCATTCCATTGAACGCCACAGTTGCAAGTAGTATTGCTCTATATACCTATCGTCAACACTACCTACAGTAAGGACGGGCATTCGGAAATCTCATTTACAAATTTTCCCTAACCATTTTTCTTACGGAATTTCTCATGATCCAACCAGGCATCTATCGTCACTACAAAGGAAACACGTATCAAGTCATTGATGTTGCCAAACATTCTGAAACAGATGAAGAACTCGTAGTCTACCGAGCCCTCTATGGTGAATTTGGGCTATGGGTTAGACCCGTAGACATGTTTTGTGAGCAAGTCGAGGTAGGAGGGAAAGTCATCCCACGATTTGAGAAAATTTAACCAGAAAATAAAAAGTCTAGGGATTTGGAATTGGAGAATATCGGAGTGCGTGTGCTATCTGTGCAACAGCTAGAACGTGCGATGGCCTAGCAACTCAGCCATGGCGCCTACAGATTTGTTGTGTTGTTTTTTTTGTGAGCGATCAGGCATTGAGGTTTAGAGCGTTGAAGTTTAATAACCTGATCTTACAAATAGTGTCCAATCAGATTAGACCTTGACAGTCGCAGTTAGACCCAGACCTGCCGCTTTTCGTCAATCAATCCAAGATTACGAGAAGGGGTGTATTTGATGGAGCACCGCAGGGAAATGAATGCCAAAAAAATCGCGCTCGGAACGATCGCATACACGATTGGCACTTTCTCGCTTGCCGTAATTTGGCATGTCCTTTTATTTGAGGCTCGCTATAAGTCGTTTGGCTACTTTGAAGGCGAGCCAAGCTTCGTGGTCGGCTTCATGGTCGGATTCGTGACTATCCTTGTACAGGGTATGATTCTTTCTGTTTTGTTCCCAATGGTAAAATTGACTGGAACGGGTGTAGCAAGGGAAAGGAATTTTCATTCTTGCTTGGGGCGTTTTTCCGGACTTCACATGTATTGGTGTTTGTCGCGAAACAGACGGTCCAAGATGTGGGGCATTTCATAGCAATAGAAACTCTTTACCTCACAGTTCAATTTGGATTGTTTGGACTTCTAATTGGCACAATCTATCGTGCGGAATTTGCCGATTAGCATAATGTTACAATGACGGCAATTGGCCGAGGCTATGTGAAAACATCTCAGCCAACTGAGGGTAGAAGTCGACTTCAAACGCCGCATGGTACGTTTTTATTGAGGCGTGAAGGCGATAACTTCTTTCGGTAAAGACCTGGGAGCCCTACGAAAATTTGGAAAGCTTAAAAACGATTTATAGCAGCCATTTTTTAGTTTTCACACAGCCTGGACCTGAATCGGCCGGTAAGGCGCCGGTAAATTTCTTGCGGGGCCTGTCAAGTGTTCTGTGTAACTGGTTGTGAATTACGTTCTTGTCGGCACTCGATCTCCTAACAACATGGCGAATTGATTCAAGGCCCGTTTCCATTCAGGAATCGGTACGGTCCATTTCTTGGCGATGCGCGGCATCCCGAGATAGAGCACGTTGAGAATGGCTTCATCCGTCGGAAACGCTCTACATTTTTTAAGGACTTTCCGTAATGAGAAATTCAGGGAGTCAATCGCGTTGGTGGTGTAAATGACTCTGCGAATTTCTGGCGGGTAATCAAAGAACACCATCAGCCGCGCCCAGACTCTGGCCGTACGCACCTACTTTGCTCATCTCTATTCATCCTGGGAGCGCGACATCAATGAAAATACCAACGGCTTGCTTCGCCAGTTTTTTCCGAAAGGCACGGACTTCCGCCAAGTCTCGTGGTAGCAAGTACAACAGGCAGTCGATTACCTCAATAACCGTCCCAGAAAAACACGAGGGTATCGTACACCCAAACAGTTATTTCACCAAGACTTCGTCCCGCTTATCGAGAAGGACATTGCACTTACTACTTGAATTCAAGGACCCCCTAAGACCCCCCAAATCTAAGATGGAAGAGAGTGATCCAAAGTTCCATATCCGATAATTATGGTTACTTCAGCTCTTGAATTAATTTGGTCGGATGTACGACTCGCGCAAACGAGAGTCGGAACGGTTCCTTGACCGGCGCGGCAATAAAGCAGGGAACCTTGGGGTAAACGGCATGGAACGATCGTAACCCTGACAAATCGCTTGGTGAGGGATGAGGGGACATCTTACATTCTATGGCGTAGAGAATTTTTGTCCCGCGGCAGATTAACAGGTCCACTTCAGCTCCATGGCTTGTCCGCCAGAAGAACAGTTTCCAGTCTTTTTGATAGTATTCATTCTGTCGAAAAATCTCTTGTATGAACCATTGTTCATAGAGACGTCCGTGTTCGATACGACTCGGCTGATCCTTCAGGGTTCCCAACAGTGCCCGGGTGACTCCATTATCGAAAAAATAAAATTTGGGCTGATGGCTCATGCGTTTTCGTTGGCTTTTTATATAAGGAGAGAGGAACGTACCGAGCAGGGTGTCTTCAAGGATCGAATAGTATTCACGAACCGTTGAAAGCGCGACCTGGCAGTCACGAGCAATGCCGGAAAAATTTATCTGTTCGGTATATTGCGCGACTGCCACATCTAGAAAGTTCTGAAACCCCTGGAGGTTTCGTACTAAGGCTTCCGCTTTCACCTCTTCTGTCAGATAGGTAATCACGTAAGCTCGCAAGTGATCTTCTGCTTCATCTGATTGTTTTTGGTTGAGAGCTGTATAGACATGAGGGAGTGACCCGAACCGCAGGATGCGTTGAAGATCAAAGGTCTCGGACAATTCCTCATAGGTTAACGGATGCATGGTGCGGTATAAGGCGCGTCCTCCGAGTAGATTTGCTGCACCATGACGAAGTTTTCTCGCAGAGGAGCCACAGAGAATAAATTTCAATGTTGGCCTCTGTTCCATCAGTGCGTGAATGACATCAAGAATTTTAGGAACACGCTGTACTTCATCAATGAATATTGTCGAGGGCCTTTTGAATTCAGCGACCTGCTGGCTAAGCAGGTTAGGATTTCTTGTGTATGAGAGTTGAAGCTCAGGATCAAGCAGATCTATCGTCAACTCTACGTTTGCCTTTTTTAAGAGCGTACTTTTTCCAACTTGGCGAGGACCAAAGAGAAAGAAACTCTTTTGGGGCAGTCTAGTCTCTAATGTTCTTTTATACATAACTGTCAATTTACCGTGCAAATTAACAATATGTCAAATTATATGTGCGGTACATATACGCATGTGCTGTAAAGTCAGTAAGAGGGAACCATCTGATGAAAGCGCATAAAAGAACGTCTCGCCGGATCTCTGGCAGTTTGTGTGACTGCACTGGAATCGCTGGGTAGACGGTCTGTTGGAAGGTCTCAAGGTGGTCCGGGGTCTAGGGCGGGGCGCGGCTGGGCAGGCCTAGGTGGGTGAGGATTTTCCGGTCACGGCAGGTGAGGATACCGTATGTAGCCTGAATCCGACCTGCTTCGCCCGTAATGTAACTAATGGTTACATTATAGCCATCAAGAGCTTCGAGAAAGATGGCTCAGGTGTCTTCAACATTTCCTCTAATCGATGTCCCAGATTTCAAGTTCGTTGAAGTTGAGCCGAGTCCGGATGCGGTTGCGCGGCGGGCGAGACATCGAAGTCCGCAATATTGTCGAAGGGCCGGAAGCCGTTACGGTTCTGTTCGGCCGTAGAATCAAACGATGCCCCTCGGTTATGCCGCTGCACCGGAAGATTGGTGATCTCCAAGGGCACACAGTCCAGGCCGGCGGTGTGGCATCCCTCCACGATTGTCCCATACCGATCCGTGTAACCCGAATAGGGGCCTGGCATCCTCGTCGAAGGGCGTTCCGCACATAATCTCATACGCAACTGCGACGCCTATGAAAATTATGATCCCCTGGCAAATTCCCCTGGTGGAAATGCTGACAGCATCCAACTGGCTGCTCTACCGAAACACGCAACGGGAAATCAGGTGATCAATTGTCGAACCTGGTCGAATTCTGACGATGGGCTTGATCTTTGGAAAGCAGAAGCGCTCATACTGGTGAAGGGAGTCTGGTCTTTCAGGAATGGGTATATCCCCAATACGTTTGTGTCTGCCGGGAATGGAAGCGGCTTTAAGATGTGACGTAATACGAAACGGCCACGACATCAATTCTCTCAGAACCTGGCCATTGCGAATCGTGAGTTTGGGTTTAATGCCAATAAGGCATCTGGACCAATCAGTGTCTTCAACAATACGGCCTATCAAAATGGAATCGCTAATTTTGCGTTGAATGATCGCGGGGTGACACATGTCCTCAAAAACAATGTGGCATTTGATGGACCAAACATCTTTAAGCCAGATGTTGTACAAATGGCCAACAATTGGAATCTCTCGCCAGAAACTATTGTAAGTGACTTTCTCAGTTTGGACCGTTCAGAGCTTAATGATCCGCGAGATGAGAACGGGAGCTTGCCAAATCTCCAGTTTCTCCGCCCAAGCCTCAATAGTTCGTTGATTGATCGCAGGCTAGATGTTGGCCTGCCCTTTTCTGGCACAGCCCCCGACTTGGGCGCCTTTGAAACAGAGTCAGGCTCTTAGGAGATTGACAAACTTGAACCCCAGTCCACCAAAGAAGCGCACACATGATAAATCATAGTTGGTCGGCTAGTACCGCCTGGGTCTGCGCTTCACGATAGGCGCCCAATCGTTTTGCCAAAGCAGGGTCAGCTAGCGCCAAAATAGCTGCAGCTAATAAGGCAGCATTAATCGCACCTGCACTACCAATCGCCAATGAGCCAACCGGAATGCCTTTTGGCATTTGTACAATTGATAGGAGCGAATCAAGTCCTCCCAAGGACTTTGATTGCATAGGCACGCCCAAAACTGGAAATTGAGTTTTTGCAGCAATCACTCCGCCTAAATGAGCAGCGCCCCCAGCGCCAGCGATAAACACTTGAGCGCCCCGCGTTTCAGCCTGCCCAAGATATTCAACTAACGCATCTGGAGCCCGATGAGCCGAAAGCACTTTGCATTCATGCTTAATATCAAGTTTGGTCAACGTTTCACTTGTTAATTTCATGGTCTCCCAATCAGACTTACTGCCCATGATCACTGAGACTTGCAATGAAGATTCCGCCATACCGTCCTATCCCTCCATGTTGATAAGGTTTACGAAAAAGAACTCTCATCTATTCCTCGAAAACATATTGCCTCATCTCTAATATTGACCATCTCACAGAAACTACCTTAGACTTTCGAGTATTCCACAAACTCAGAAGGCACTTATTGATATCTCTTCCTGAGCAATGATTATGGGTCATGGGTGGTTCAAACCCAGATATATTTATTCACAATTCTCATAACAGAAAAGAGGGGCATTATGGCATTACGTCTTGGCGATGAAGCACCAAATTTTACAGCAGAAACCACAGCAGGCACCATCAATTTTCATGAGTGGCTTGGCGATGGATGGGGCATTCTTTTTTCCCATCCAAAAGACTTTACCCCCGTTTGCACAACAGAGCTGGGCACAATGGCCAAAATCACTGATGAGTTCAAACAACGAAATGTCAAAGTGTTAGCTGTCAGCGTTGACCCCATTGATTCCCACAAAGGCTGGGTCAACGATATTAATGAAACCCAAAATTGTACTGTGAGTTACCCCATTATTGCCGACCCTGAAAAGACAGTCGCGAACCTCTATGACATGATTCATCCGAATGCCTTGGATAACATGACGGTTCGCTCAGTCTTCATCATTGGACCTGATAAAAAAGTCAAATTGATGCTCACCTATCCCGCCTCCACAGGCCGGAACTTTCAAGAAATTTTACGGGTAGTGGATTCCCTACAACTCACTGCCAAATACAAAGTGGCCACGCCAGCAAACTGGAAAGACGGTGAAGATTGCATCATTACGCCTGCCGTCACTGATGCAGATATCCCCAGTCTCTTTCCAAAAGGCCATCGAGTAGTGAAACCGTACTTACGCTATACACCGCAGCCAAACCGCTAATATATCTTTCTTTCAGAAACGGCCGCTTCAGATTCATCTGAGGCGGCCACCACCTTCTCACACGTTTCTACTCAAACCTCGGCCCCTCTACCCTAAGCGACAAAGATTGTCGCTGCTTCAAGATTGCTGCGTTTCAATCATTCTCAAGTCAAAACGAAAGATTCGATGGCAAGGATGGCATCGAAATTCCACAAGGTTCTTCATCACATCTACTTCTGAAATACGTATCTCTTCAGCATGCATCTGAGAACACTGCTGAAAGGCCTCCATTCCTTTATCAGCAACTTCTGTGTTGTCCTTTTCTTTTGGCACACCCTGTTTAACGGTTAACCTATGCTTCATCCGACAATTAGTACACACAACCCCCACAAGGGCAGGCGGTGTGACTAATTTCACGATAAGAGTGAGAGGATGCACCGAAAAGCATTGTTGAAGAAAAGCGCCACTTTTGAAAATAGTCATACTGTAGAACCTTAAGAACAAGAGAATCTATTGAAAGCAGAGTTGCACCTCTATCAATTATCCACAAAAAAATAGGAACTTCTCTCCCTTACTCTGATAGCCTTTGCTCAAAAGGATTCTGACGGGTTGGAACCTTGCACAAGTCACGATTCCACTGACGAAGCACGGACTCTTTATCAAAGTTCAAGACATACACATAGCAATAGACTTTTTCCCGCAAGACCCCTTCGGGGCCACTCAACAGGGTTCCAGCTTCCTTCCCGAAAGTTTTGACGCCCCAAGGATCTAAGTCACCCTCAGTCAGGGTATAGCGATATTTCCAGGTTGTCTCATCAGACAGCAAAGGATCCTCAATAATGTGGGGTTTCCCCAACTTGTCCCGCACCGCAGATTGGGTCAACATGCCAACCCCATCATCTAAATAGGTATCCCGCCATGGAGCACAGCTTACCATAAGACAGCTCATACCCATGGCAACTAGGAGAATCGAATATCTAGCCAATCTCCCTCCCACAATTTGCATTGATGGCAGACCAAATCTTATGTGTTCCTTTGATAATACAAGTACCATGATCTAAACAAGGCAAAGACTTGAGCGAATAAACCCGCCACAATCATTCCTAAGGCCGTGGGGAGCAGAGCAGAATCAGGTTGCTCCAACCCCTGTATACCTAAAACAAAGCCTCCAGCGACACACAATATTCCAACGATCCTGGCAATCATCACCGAGCTAGCCTTGTTGGACTGGGGCACTTCAGGCGAGGGTGTCATAGAATTTGGGGAAGAATGAACATAGCGATAAACATGGGACTTAATGATGGAGAGGGTTTTTCAACATAGACATTAGGATTTCGTTAATTTTCGATAACGAATTTGATGTGGACGTTCAGCCGCTTTACCCAGTCGTTTTTTCCGATTCGCTTCATAGTCGGAATAGTTTCCTTCAAACCACACGACCTGGCTATTTCCTTCGAAAGCCAATATATGAGTGGCAATACGATCTAAAAACCATCGGTCATGGCTACTCACGACCGCACATCCCCCAAAATATTCCAAGCCTTCCTCAAGTGCCCGCAAGGTATTCACATCCAAGTCATTCGTCGGCTCATCAAGCAATAAGACATTTCCACCTTCCTTCAGCATCCGAGCCAAATGAACACGATTGCGTTCGCCACCTGAAAGATCTTTTACCTTTTTCTGTTGATCAGACCCAGAAAAATTAAATCGGGAAACATAGCCTCGGGAATTCACTTCGACTTTTCCTAATATGATTATCTCGTTTCCATCTGAAATACATTCCCATACATTCAACGAGTCATCGATCGTTCGATTCTGATCAACATAGCCCAGCTTAACGGTCTCTCCGAGCTTCAAGGTTCCAGAGTCTGGCGCCACCTGTCCAGCAATCATCCTAAACAATGTGGATTTACCTGCGCCATTTGGACCAATGACTCCAACAATTCCACCTTTTGGCAATGAAAATGACAACTGATCAAATAACAAATTTTCACCAAAACTTTTAGCAAGATTTTCTACTTCCACCACAACGTCACCCAACCGAGGACCAGACGGAATATAAATTTCTAAATCATCTGCCTGTTTTGCTTGCTCTTCCCCCACTAATTGCTCATACCTTGTCATGCGCGCTTTACCTTTGGCCTGCCGACCTTTGGGCGACATCCGAATCCATTCCAGTTCCCGCTCAAGGGTCTTTTGTCGCTTGGATTCAGATTTTTCTTCCTTGGCTAAACGATCCTTCTTTTGTTCTAACCAAGAAGAATAATTCCCTTGAAACGGCATTCCCTGACCACGGTCCAATTCCAAAATCCACCCAGCCACATTATCAAGGAAATACCGATCATGGGTCACAGCAATCACAGTACCTTTATATTGCTGAAGATGCTGTTCTAACCATTGCACCGTTTCAGCATCTAAATGATTCGTGGGCTCATCCAGCAATAAAATATCCGGCTCTTGAGTCAGGAGCCGACACAGGGCCACGCGTCGTCGTTCACCTCCAGACAAATCATCAACCAGAGCATCTTTTGGCGGACAGCGTAACGCATCCATAGCCACATCTAGTTGATGTTCCAATTCCCAACCATTCACGGCTTCAATCTGCTCCTGTAATTTCCCCTGACGTTCGATCAGCGCTTCCATCTCTTCCGGAGTCATCTCCTCTGCAAATCGCTGACTGATATCTTCATAAGCACGCAAAAGTTGCACAACTTCTGCACGCCCTTCTTCGACGACTTCTTTGACGGTCTTTCCTACTTCAAGATACGGCTCTTGCTCAAACAATCCAACAGAATACCCTTTGGAAAACGTGATTTCACCCACATAGTTCGCATCTACTCCTCCAATAATTCGAAGCAACGTACTTTTCCCTGAACCATTTAACCCCAACACCCCAATTTTTGCGCCATAGTAGAATGAGAGATAAATATCTTTCAGCACATGTTTCTTGGGTGGATGGATTTTTCCAACCCCTATCAAGGAAAAAATCACTTGTTTATCGTTCACACTCATGCCAGATTACCCCTTTACTGACTCACACCTTGAAAAATGGGGTCCAACCTTACCAAAGGATTGCGCCGAACCACAATCAAAAACGAGGAAACATAGCGACTCACAACCAAGCACGCTAAGATAAAGACCTCTTGTCATTATTTGAAATAGGAAGAATACTGAGTATTATAATGAAAAGAAGAGAGCCATGACTGATCTTCCATCAACAAATTCCTGTTCAACGGTTCCGCCCATAAATTTTTGCAGTCAATGCGGAGAGCGCGTCGAGAAAAAAATCCCTCAAGGGGAAACCCTGTTGCGCGCGGTCTGCCCAGCCTGTCAGGCCATTCATTATCAAAATCCCAAAATGGTGGCTGGATGTATTCCGGATTGGAAAGATCAGATTCTTTTATGCCGACGGGCCATCGAACCCCGTTTGGGCTTCTGGACGTTTCCGGCTGGCTTTATGGAATTGGGAGAAAGTACAGAAGAAGCAGCGGCACGAGAAACGCTGGAAGAGGCCAACGCCAAAGTTGAGATTCAGTCTTTATTTGCTCTGTTTAGTTTACCCTATGTAAATCAAGTCTACATCGTTTACCGTGCAGTCCTGCAAGACCTCGACTTTGGGCCTGGAGAAGAAAGTCTTGAGGTGCAACTGATGCATATTCAGGACATACCCTGGGACCAGCTAGCATTTCCTGTGATCAAAGAAACGCTCCATCACTATGCAAATAATTCGCGGCAAAACCCAAGCCCAGCCCATTTTGGCATCATCCCCAATCATCCACACACCTCATCAGCTTCCATCTCTCTACCAAAATAAGCAATCATAAGCCATTGGCTACACTGGTTCGTATACTTCCAATAGAAGTGGCGGTATTTTGCTCTAATTCCAGTAATGCCTTCTTGATAGGTAACCCACCACCATAGCCAACCAACTTGCCATTGGCGCCGATTATTCGATGACAGGGCACGATGATTGAAACAGGGTTCTGTCCATTTGCTGCCCCAACAGCGCGTGAAGCTTGAGGATTGCCGATTTTTTTGGCAATGATTCCATACGAAACAGTCTGTCCATAGGGAATGGTCCGAAGAGCCCGCCAAACAGACAACTGAAACGCGGTCCCATGTAACGACAAAGGAATGGAAAATTTTTGTAACCGGCCAGAGAAATAATCGTCTAATTGTGTGATCACTGCGATGAAAGGACTCCGACGTTTCTTCCAAGCCTCGTCTATTGCGAGTGGATGAGCCCCGTCCTGAAACTGGAGGCCAGACAGACCTTTTCCATCATGCTGTAATAACAACCTCCCGACGGGACTGGAATAGATCCAATATGTAGATACACTGGATACAGACTTCATCATAGCCTCCACTTTTGGTTTACCAGGTAAGATCACGACTGATCCATCCTCGAAAATTACTGACTCAACAGCCTCGAATCGAACGAAATATATTTCCCCGGAAATTTTGAGGGATCATTTGCATTATTCGGAGACGGAAAGTTGCGCTCTGCCGGAGAAATTGGAAACGAGCGATTATGCAATAATATTTTCGAAACCTGCGCTTGACCAGGAACCGGCTTCAACCAGGGACGATACAAGGGATCGCCAAAGAGCACCATTTTCCAACTGAGATAGCGCGTGGAAAGGTAATAGGCCTCAACTAAGGAGTACTTCCCCGAGTACAGAAGACCAAAAAATTCCGTGGGCAAGGGGAAGGCGTCCAAATAGGGTTCACTTACCGGACCTAATGTTACCGTTATCCCTCGCTCCAAGGCATTTTTGCACCAGCCCTGCTCTTTGGAGTTATGGATACTCACGGCTTCTCCTGATGCAATATGATACCCAATCGCCCCAGGCTTAAACGTAAAGGCATCTTCGTAATGCCTGAGCCGATACCATCCAACATAGAGCGCAACATCCGGAGCTTGTCCCGGTTGACTCAACCGCGCTTCTGTATTTTCTAAGATAACCGGGTAGTTCGAACCACGACTGAAATGCTTAGCAAATTCTTGTAAGTCGGCGTCATAAAATCCGTAAGAAGACGGCTTCCCTTTTTTCATCCCCCGTGCATCGATATATACCGATCCTTTGAGACTATTAGATTCTGTAGCAAGCGTTTGATCAATCATATCCCGCGCATGGCTAACAGTTGGAGCATCAATTCGACTTACCATAAGAAGCGGGAGCGGCCAATCCTTCACCTTACCACTATACCCAAGATAAAATGGGTTAGGCAGACGTCCGGCAAGCGGGTAGGTTTCTGGATCCCACCATAAAAAGCTCAACTCGCTATCTAGACTAGCACTAGCATCCTTCTGCCCATACCGCACAATTTCCCACTGAGCAAACGCCAGAATTCCCCATAAACCATAAGCTTCCTGTACTACCGCATAAGCTTTGGTACGCTTGGCCTGAGAGGGTTGATGCATCAGACCAGCAAGCATCTGTTGAACTGCCATTTCATAACGCGAGATAGGCTGATGTTCAGCTTTCACACCAACTTTTCCCAAAACCCGTCGGATAATTTTCTTCTGAGAGGCATCCCATGATTCCAGTTTGCCCTCTTCTGGCTGTCTTGCCATCTCCTGGGACCGTTCATTGAGTAAGGTGATGAATTGCTTCTGCCAGATATGCATCTGAGATGTAGAAAAATCTTTGGCAATTTTTTCCATTGGGAAAATTCTATCTCCGGTGGTTTGAGGAATTTGCGTCGCAGCATACTGGTATTTTCGAACATTCTCTTCCTCCTCACGAAGAAGACCCATAGCCGATTGTTTCCATCCGCGAGCATCAGCAATCCAGCCATCTTCTTCTACCGTGGGCTTGGGAGCCTGCACTCGCAAGGGCACGCCATACATAGTCACCAACACTTTGATTTGATTAACCAACCCCTTTTGTCTGAAGCCTTCACGCACAGGTGTGAGCACACTCTGCTCATACATCTGACGACTAATCGAATCAGATAATGGCAGGTCAAGGTCGATTCGATTCGCTGATGGAATCTTGCGACGCTCCATGTAATAAGTAGCCAACTCCTGGCTTTCAGAGCTTTTCCTATTCACCAAAACCACGACCTGACTCGGTTTCACAAAGGCCATAGTTGGAGGCAGAAAAAGCATTCCAAAGAAAATAAGACCCATGATTACTCGGAATATATTGCCCATTGACGAACTTTACCGAAACTTATATGACGACGTCCAAATTACCAGTGACAATGAGAAGGGAGGTAGACTTGCCTAAATCGGTTGGCTATGATCCTGTCATGTCAGACATACTTTATCTTCGAGAATGGTATCAATATAGGAAACTGACTCTAACTCATTTAGCAGACCAAACCGGACTCGAACTCAAGTACCTCAAGTCCATACAAAACAGAAGCGCAGACCCGCCACTTTCTGACTTACACATCATCGCCAAACACCTAGACATTCCTACATCATGGCTCCACCATGATCCACTCGCCATCCAACGCGTATGGAATGATGCTGATGAAGAAGAACCTGAACTTCCAGGGGATCATGCCATCGATCCGCTTTTTGAACGCATGATCCAAGTTCGCCGTGACCACCCTGAATTATTTGTGTTACTGACTAATTTAGTTCATCATGGAGACCCGAAACTCATCCGTGCCGCGCAGGTCAATCTTCAAAGCCTGGCAAAACAAATCCGGGCCACAACCCTTCCATGGGGTTCCCGCCCTCCCGGCCATTTCGAACCTCCCAGCGACTAAACCCTCACCACTCAAGAGCGTACGAACAGAATGCCAGGATTGGGATTATATTCAACTGTAGAAAATAAATTGAGAAAAAAGCGGGAAGAGATATGCGTAGAAGGTTTTAAGAAACCTTTTCAAGTAAAGCGTTTTCCACGGTTGCCAAAAGTTCATCAACTGTGAAAGGCTTTTGTAGGGTATGATCAGATTCAGGCCTAAGCCGTCCTGTCTTACTTGACTGTGCCTGAGAATGAGACAGCGTACCCGTGAGAGTGATTAAGGGAATACTAGCGGATTGCAGGCTCATTTGCCGCCGCCACTTCTCCCCTTCATTCTCCAAGGACACAACATCTGAAATAATGAGAGATGGATCGAATTTTTGATGCCCCTGCACACCCTCTTGCCAGGTGGCTGCATCCATCACGATGTACCCTGCAGACTCCAAGGAAAGTGCGACGGAATTTCGAACAAGGACATCGTTTTCTATGACTAAAACTTTTCTCATCAGACCATTCAATTAAAGCAAGGTATATTCCCAGCATCTTGTGAATATAGAAACAAGAAATTTATGCATTTATTCAATATGTTGTAAAATATTAATTAGATTAAATCGGTGTGGGACCTGGATGAATTTCCATACAATTTGAAGGCAAATTCATGCATAAGCACCTATTTCATATAAGAATTTATACTTATATTTATTCTCGTCCCTTTCATGACTCCTGACCTGCCTGATTATGAAATAGCCCCGGAAATTTTGTCTGCGTAATAACCAGAATAACTTTGCTTCCAAAGCCAGACCATTTGTACCCCTACCCCACCCAAAACAGCGCCTAGCCCCACATACAAGCCTGTTATTTGTCCATACAAAATCCCCAGACCTAATATCAAAGAAATCCCTACAAGATAGAGACTGACAGCCTGTGTAATACATGAGGTAAACCCTTGATAGACCAGCAATCCTTGAAAATAACTTTCCCAAGGACTCAGGGCCGGTAACAGGACAGCCAACCACAGTGCCGTTTTCGCAAGCCCTGCCAGCTCTGGGCTCAGGGCTGCAACAGATCCAAACCACACAGTCGAAAGAGGAGTGGCCGCAATCAACAACAAACATCCGCATGCCCCCAAAGACACCACCCATACAAATTGTTGTAATGGATGGGAAAAGTGCGGTCGATCTGAAAACGTGACAACGACTTCTTGAACTGCAATGCCCACACTACGAAACACAAATGTGAGTCCACTTAATACAGGCCATACCGCTAATGATTCCAAGGCTCTTGGCATACGGCTAATCGCGGCACTCAATAAAGGGAGGGTCGCTAAGGTAATTAGAGGAGTGAAGGCTAAGGGCCAATAAAATGTTATGAGACGCGAAAGCGTCAGCCCGTTTTCTTGCGGATTTTGATGTTCATAGAGATCCTGCACAATTGGGCGAATACACCAAAACATAAATCCTGCCTCCACCAAGACTCCAGACGAAAGTGCTACCGTCGCCACAATAATACCCGATGCCTCTTGTATTAAGAGTCCCGCGAGTAAGACTGCTCCACTCACACCTAACCGAAGAGCGGTTCCCATACCGACGAGACGCGTCCGTCCATTTCGAATTATCATTCCTTGATAAAACCTTCGCACAGCAATGGCCATCGCCCATGGAGTCATGATTTGCAAACCCGTTCTCGCAGGCTCCCAAATACTCTGGGGTGTTCCTAAAATGACTTCCACCACCACTCCAAACATGGGAGTAAAGGCAAGGGAAAAGTGAAGTAGAGTGAGGGCCCCGCCTAACGTTAGAATAAAATTTCGAATGAGACGATAGGCCTGCCAGTCTTTGCATAAGGCAGTAGACGCCACCAATATCATAATAACTGGTGCTTCGATGACAAGAGAGAGTGGAAAAACGATTCCACCATAGGCTGCTAATTGAATTTCCGGATTTGGCAAACGCGACAAAGTGGCTGCCACCAACAACAATTCCACTCCCATGAGGACCCAACTGCCTACTAAGGGCCACCACATACGAAAAATAACTGCCAGAGGGGAAGAAGAAATAGAATAGGACACGTGTGTTGAAAGAGCTAGAAATTTACCAGGAAACGAAACACGCGATGCTTCGATACTCCTTAGAACGAAGGGGGAGTGGAAATATATGAGACAACCTATTCAAAGACTATAACATTTTTAACGAGCTGGTTGGTCTCACATTCCTCTCAACCTTGTCACCCTCAAGAAAGAAGAAGTTTGGAAGGATCTCAGTGGAAAGTTAGAGTATTATAGGAATCGTAAATGATGGACAGCTCTCACAGCCCATTGTTGACAGTCCTATAGGAATGTTCTTGCACACGATACAAGGAGTTATGAGGTAGGTGACACAGATGACAGAGGACCTGGTTCATCTGCAGTAGGCGCTAAGGCTGCCCGCTCTTCTGCGGTAATCGAGGCTCCTCCAGAGTCATCGTTAGACGATTCAGATTCGTTCGCTTCAGCCACTACGTTTTCAGATTTATCTTGAGATTCTTCAAAGGACGGCTTCCAGGAAGATGTTTCAATTTCACATTCTTCTCCAGGGTAGAGACGCAGGAAATCCCATTCAGTCACCCAACTTTTCACATATTTCCGCATGCTGGTTCCACCCACCATGGTAGGTAAATCCTTGGAGGCATTTTCCCACATATGCCATCCATGCCCTTTGAGATGGAGGCCACGAATAGTGCCATAGACTTCCTGAATAGTCTCGGTTGAGGGATATCCTAACGGGATGCGCTGTGTTTGAAGTAATTCCATACCTTTTTCAGCTTTATCCGCCAAGACTCGATCAGCCTCAGTTTGTTTACTTCGAAGCTTGGACAACAGTTTCGTATTATCGCCTTTTTTCTCTAAAATCTCTTCACGAAAATCAGTGGTTAACGCCATCACCGTTCCAAGACCAGGGAGCATTTGTCCATCAATCATATTCATAAGTCTAGCAACTTCCGCATACGACTTCGCCCGTTGGGTTACAGAATACCGGCCGATCAATTCAGCTTCATCAATAAGTAATATCCATCCCGCATATCCAGCAGCCTGCATTAAACGGGCAGCAAATTGGAACCGTTGCAATGCCAACTCACTCGCAGAAACTCGACCAAAGACATACTGCCCACCAAAACCTGCCTCTTGCAGATATTTTTTTAATTCACCAACTCCAATGGGATCACCAGTCCAAAATCTGGCCATACGATGGCCTAATTCCATATCAGAACTCATCCGCTCATATAGCAATAAAGTGGCGGCAAACCGAGAATCGACATGGTTGCCGGGATTGTTAACCCAAGCGACCAACTCCTTATAGCGAGGCGTCCATACGTCACATTCCCCCGCAATTTCCGCAAAGACTTCCCCCTGCTTATTAGGCACGACTGCTGACTCAATAGCTGAATAAAAGAGACGAACCGGATGGTACAAAGGCGTTTCTTTACTAATGACAATCCGACTACAAATAAAATTGGCATCCAACGCCAAATGTTGCAAATACTCAAGGATGTGAGACTTTCCGCTCCCAAACGCACCCTCAAGCACCATCCCACGTGGACAGGGCCCTGTCGTAATATTTTGTTGAGTCGCTTCCATCATTCGACGAAATCGCCCTTCCACTTCCGGTTGCAAACATCCTAGGGCAGTTACGACATGTTTATTCGGCACACCAGCTCGCAAGCCTTCAATTGCACGCCGAGCTTCGACATCAGGAACCGTACTATGCCCTTGCAGTAACGGTGGAGGCAGCGCCATCGATCCATTTTCACCAGACTGCTGCCCTTGAATTCGAACCAGAGAGGCCAATGGATTTTGTCGATGCTTCGGACGGATATCGTCCCATACCCGTAATTTTAAGGCTTCGTATCGATCAACGCCTCGTCGCGTATCAGTCAGGAATGCTTCAGGAGCTAATACCACCATGAGCAACCCTTCAATTTCATCTGCAGAATCCAAAAACTGACGTAACAATTCAAAGAGATCCATCGTGGCCGAAGGAGTAAAGGTCAGCGACCCATCAGCTGAAACCTCCTGACGTTTCACAAAGTAGCGGGAAATATCAAGCGACAGAATCAGTCCCCCTTTTCCTGTTAATCGCAACCATCGAGTGAGTGACGTCAACATATGCCGCGCATTATGCCGCGCCACCTTTTGATAGATCAGTGCTTTTTTCACGCCAGATACCAAGCGAAGATCTCCACATAGCCATTCCTTTATCGAAGTGGCCAAGACCCGATCGGAGTCTCCCGCATCAAATTGCGCCAAACAGAGACGAATCATGGCCATACGAAATTCCCTGCAGAGCCCAAGATCCCCTTCAATAGACTTTTCCAACCACGTTTGCACATCACGCCGTAGCATCGGCTCTTTCCGCTCATTCAACGTAGCAACTTGCCGCAACGAAAACTCATTGCGGTTGGCAGGAATTTTATACCCATGCTCTTCTAGCAAACGAAGGACAAACCGATAAGCAAGGTCATCCCAATCAATCTGCTTTGCAATCTTGTGAAACAATCGTTCCACCATATGAACTTTGGTAAATCGAGCATCCACTTTCGCAAAAATATACGCTTCGGAATTGGCCATACCATCCAAAGCTTGTTGACAACCTTGGAGACAATCCTGATCAGGAAAGACCGCAACCTTAATAGCCCCACCCCCTTCTCGCACAAAATTTCCCAGGTAATCATGTTGCAGGATTCCTAACCAATCTTTTGCAGCCATATTAAACAAAGGAGGATCTTCCTTCACAGGCGTTCTCCTAGAGCCTTTGCTCTCAACCGCTGCAGGGGATGTTCCAACGCTACGAGGAGGAGAAGATGGTGCAATGGGATTCACCGCCATTGACGGATTAGGAGTGACGGGTGCGGCTTCATCTTTTAACGATTGAAGCCTATTGAGTGCATCAATTAATTGACTCATAAGTGGTTTCCAATCTCCCTACGCACCACGCCTGAATCGCCATCAAGGCATAGCAACTTGTGAGTTATTGTTTCAATCAAATCCTTAAGCAAGAATCTTCCTACGCTGGAAAATGAAGAGAGATTTGACAGGCTTGCTTGTACAACTGGGCAATACGAGCTTCAGCCACATCATCCTCCTGAATATTGAGGGCCTGCCGTCCAATCTCTCGAAAGGGGACTCCTTGATCCACCGCATCTAACACACGTAGGTACAAAGGCCATTCATCACGAGATTTGCGGCGATCAAGATTTCGCCCAACTTGATGCTCTTGCCATTCCAAAAGATCGACTTTCACCTTATCCAATTGAGGCAAAAGAGGTTTTTTAAGATCGAAAACCGCTGCCACACGCCATTCAGATAAACACAAGCTGATTTCTTCGCCACCACCCAGCCAGTCCGGACCTTGTCCGAAATAAATCCGCCCATGATTTGAATCAAAGGACAACATCCAGGGCTTGGCAATCGCAGGGTTGGGAAGGCCACTTAAATGATATTTTTCCAGTGAATTTGGCATCCGTGCTTTAAAGGCAGGGTGATCAGGAGTGACGACTTTTTTTCGATACCGTGTAGGAAACTTGGGATCGTTGGCACAGGCCACGTCAAACTCATAGGTCGATTGATAATACTTTTCCCAATCTTCCCGATAATCCGCTCGGCGCCGCAGAAATTCCCATCGCCAAAACGTATCATTCAGGCTCTCTGGCTCTGGGTAGGTCTTTTCATCAGTCCAATTAGACTCTTCCCCTGTATAGGTTTGTTGGGTATTCATACCTTGAACAGAACAATCATTTCCTCGCATAACTCACCATTTTCCATTATTGAAAACTTTTGCGCCAAACAAAAAAAACCAACGAAACACCTTGTCCTCCACAAACCACTCAGACGAATCACGCTCATGTCTGAAAGCCCATAGGAGGGAAAATCAAATATTCAAAAACCATTAAGAATGAAATGCATGAAACCGGCAGGGCAACACAACCAAAAGGACTTACATGTGGGAAGGGAAACTAGTTCTTCGCTGTGACCATGATATCCCATGAACCCAGCCAAACCAAGAAAGTACAGCCACGCAACAGGCTAAAAAGACTATCGCAACGACAAAACAGGCTTTCCCTAACATGTGGAAGATCCTCCAACCAATGGAGTTTTGAGTCCTGCCATCAAAAGAATCTATCGGCAGAAACCTGACAAGTCTTTACATAAATACCCATCTTCATGGGCAGGATAGTGTAAATCTTATTACTTTTTTTGAATTTTTGCCCATGAATCACGAAGAGAAACCGTTCGATTAAATACAAGAGTTTGGTCATTGGAATCAGGATCCATACAGAAATAGCCTTGCCGCTCAAACTGAAATCGACTGCCAACTTCTGCATCCTTCAGACTCGATTCTGCCCAACATGTTGAAAGAACTTGTAAAGAACGGGGATTCATCACCGATTGAAGTTCTGAAGCTTGTCCAGCAACATTGGAGGGCAAATCGCATAATAGGGGTTCGTACAAACGAACTTCCGCAGGTAGCCCATGTTGGGCCGAAACCCAATGAATGGTTCCCTTCACTTTTCGCCCTGCCGCAGGACCACCACGTTTGGTATCGGGGTCAAAGGTACAGCGAATAGCCAGAATTTCTCCAGTACGTTCGTTCTTTTCGATCCCCACGCAACGAATAATATAGGCATATCGGAGACGAACCTCTTTTCCAGGTGACAGACGAAAGAACTTCTTTGGTGGCTCTTCAAAAAAATCGTCCGCTTCTATATAGAGTTCACGTGAAAATGGCAGACTCCGAGTCCCTTGGCTCTCATCCTCAGGATTATTGACCGCCTCAAGATCTTCCCTCTGTCCTTCTGGATAATTTTCAATAATCAATTTCAAAGGATGAAGCACCACCATCACTCGAGGAGCAGAACGATTCAAATCCTCCCGAACAGCATGCTCTAACAACCCCATTTCGATCACACTATCTCGCTTCGCCACACCAACTCGTTCACAAAAATTTCGTATGGCAGTTGGAGTATACCCTCGACGGCGCAACCCTTTGATCGTAGGCATACGTGGATCATCCCAACCTTGCACATGCTTCTCTTCCACTAATTGTAGAAGTTTTCGCTTACTCATGACTGTATGGGCTAGATTCAAACGCGCAAATTCAATCTGTTGTGAGTGGCAGGCCACTTCGCATTCACGCAACACCCAGTCATACAGAGGCCGATGATCCTCAAATTCTAAGGTACACAAAGAATGCGTAATACCTTCCAGCGCATCAGACAAGGGATGAGCAAAGTCATACGTTGGGTAGAGGCACCAAGTATCACTTGTCCGATAGTGGCACACTTTCCGGATGCGATAGAGGGCGGGGTCTCGTAAATTCATATTAGGGGAAGCCATATCAATTTTGGCACGCAGCACATAGGCTCCATCACCAAATTCCCCTTCACGCATTCTAGAAAATAAGTCAAGGTTCTCGTTAACACTACGATGGCGATCAGGGCTTTCTTGACCACCTTCCGTTAACGTGCCACGCCATTCTCGAATTTCCTCGGCCGTCGCACTATCCACATACGCTTTGTTTTTTCGAATGAGTTTGACAGCATATTCATAAAACGACTCGAAATAATCCGAGGCATAATACAGACGCTCCCCCCAATCAAAGCCAAGCCATTGAACATCTTCTTGAATCGATTGGACATAATCCATATGTTCTTTCGTGGGATTCGTATCATCTAACCGTAAATTACACAGGCCTCCAAATTCTTGAGCAATACCAAAGTTCAAACAAATAGACTTGGCATGACCGATGTGCAAATGCCCATTTGGTTCAGGAGGGAACCGTGTATGCACCCGTTGCTTAAATCGCCTGGTCTCTTGGTCGCTAGCAATTAAGGCTCGAATGAAATCGACTGAAGGATGGTGTTCGGAAAGTGGCATAGGAAAATATCGGATCCTAGGATACCGAATGCCCCACAGACTGTCTAGAAAAAACCGAAACTTCCCACTGGTTGCAGGAAGTCAAGGAAGGCAGATTAAAATCGAAATTATCACTGACTGAACGGAAGAGCTAGCGTAACTTTGCCATAAAACACTATGGCAGTTCATCTTTAATGATCATCGCCCAACATCAAAGAGAAAGAGGTTCGCACAAAAAGAATATCAAGCACCAAACACTGTACGTAGCCTAGATGTAGATTCCTCACGAAAACGTTTTGGTATAGACAAAATTTTGACGGACAGAAGTGCCATCTTTGGAGCCAGCTTTCCCATGAGACGCTCCCGCTTTTTCTTTTGAAGGCTTAGGGGCATCTTCCTTCTTCGCCTTTGGCTCAGGATTATCTTTTGCCTTTGCCCCACCCGTCGATTCCCCATCGTCTTGCCCCATTTTCAATTGTCTGGCCCACATGTTGGGCTGGCACACCACGTTGAAATTTGGAGCAGGGACCGAATCATCAATACGCCACAATTCTAATTCGGTTGCATAAAAATTGACATCATCACGGGAAACCATATTAAGCCAATCTAAGCTCTGCCGAATTTCCGCTGTGACTTCCTGTCCAACACAAACAATAGCCTTGGCTTCCAAACCAGCCGCATACATAATCAGCTTCCCAAAGGCTTCATGGCTAAGCCCATCTAAATGGCCTAAGACAATGACATAATGGCCACGCTTCGCATCCTTAGCCAGAACCGCCCCCTCTAAAGTATCCAAAGGAATGTCTCCGCCAGCAGGCTTTAAGGTCACTTCTAGAGCTTCTCCCAACATTTCCAAAATCTCATCTTGCTGTAACCATGAAGCAAATCCATCCACTTCATTGGCCCAGACTTCATTTAAGTTAATTCTTCTCAGCTTTCCAACCGGTTTGGCCATAATACCCTCAGCTTCTTAAAATTGTGGATTCCGATAGATGGTCGAAAAAGAATGTACTGAGTCTTATCGACAAGTTGAAAAAAAAATTAAGGCAAAAAGACAGAAAATTCTCTTTCAGGAGCAAAATTCTTAGATCCTTGACTTTCCGACCTATGTTTTTCTCTGGCACTCCCAACACAATACTTCTTATTTTCTTCTCCACTAATGGCTCATAAAAGGTCAATAGACTGCCCCCTTTTTTTCATACACATATCATTCTCCATTCGACATTGAGGGCGTGTTGAATAATGAAGACATCGATAGCCATATTTCTCTATGAAGCAATTGGTGATCAACGGCTTCAGGTCCGTTCAAAACAGTTCGTTCAGCAAGGCACAGCCCTTTTTGCGCACAGAGCGTACTGGCACTACATGAGTACGGAACAAGGGCGAGAACGCCGCTGGCGGCTTTTTTCAACGGACCCATTGAATAAATAGGCATTGCTCTTATTTCAAATTAGGCTACAATACTGTTAGTTGTTGATCTAAAAATAGATTGTAATAGGCACACAACGCCAGGAACCCTAGTTCTAGGCATGAGTCCCCCCTTCAAGCAATTAAACTCCAGGATGGGCACCAGTAGTTTTGTGATCTTTTAACAGGAGGTTTGACCTATGAAATTCTTTTCGGCAATGCGAACGCACATGTTCTTAGTCTGTATTGTAGGACTTCTTGGTGCAGGATGTGGAGAGTCAGATGGGCCGGCTGAAAGAGCTGGAAAAGCCATTGATAATGCAGTTGAAGATACTACCAATACTGTCGGAGATGCGCTGGAAAATACTGGAGAGGCGATTACGGAAGCTGCGGAAGACGCTGGTGACGTCATGGCAGATGCCCTGGAAAGTACCGGAGAGGCAATTCAAGACGCAACCGAAAGTACCGGAGAAGCCATCAGCGATGCAGCAGAAAAAACAGGGGATGCCGTCACCGAAGCCGTAGGGTTAAAAGAGTAACTGAAATTAACCCCCTTCATGAGGGAATAACACAGATGTTATTTCCTCTATCGATGTGCTTCAGACTATATCTCAACGCACCTGCTCATGGGTGAATAATGGGGTTTGCCTTCCTAGGTGTCTCAGAAAGTTCCCTTCTTTGCTTGGCCTGTGTATCTTCCGTTAGGATGTCTGCATACCCAATCAAGTACTTTACTAAGGATCTAAAGAATGAAATGTAGGGAGTACTAGGACTCGTGATTGACAAATGGATAAAAACCTTGCTGGCAATATTAGTTGTACTTTTTTTCTTGGGATGGTGGAGTAATCGCGCATTCGCAGAAAACCCGTGGGGATTTGGGACGGATATTGGCTTTCTTGCCGATACTGTCGATGACACAGTTTTTACGTTGGGGTTTCAAGGTGATTATTATTTAGATTCCGAGTTTTCAGTCGGCCCCCAACTCTTAATCTCGCCGGGAGGGGACTTAACCCAATTTTCCCTTGCCGGAATGGCACGATACCACATCCCATTTGGGTCAGTTTCCCTCATTCCATTTGGTGGATTAGGCTTTGTCTATGCTGACTATGAACGCGGCAGAAGAGAGGACGATGACGTCAGCTATATTTTTCCATTTGGAGCCACCGCAGCATTCCATATCAGCCGAACCGTTTCATTAGCCAGCACACTACTATTTACTTTTCAGGACATTGATTTGGACAACCGCCGAAATAGCGATAATTTTAACATTGGCTTATTGTTTGGATTTCGTTTCCATCCTTAACCTTTCCCATTCACTGCTTGGCCTTAGCCAAATATCATTATTTCATTCCTCTATTTTTTCTAAATAGTTAGCAATGCGATCCAATGCCTTCGCATTCAACCGTTTACCATACCAGCGAGGCATGACCCGATCCAAATAGCCTGGAACAATATAAGTACCAGGGCTCAGAATTGATTCATGAATATATTCACGAATGCTTTTTGCAGTTCCTTGATAATTGGGGTCTGCTAATCGTTTGGGACCATTCGTTCCCAAAATTAATTTCGGACCCTGGCGGCCTTTCGCAGGTCCAATACCTGGAATGATATGACAAACGGCACAGCCTGATTGCACAAACAATTCATCAATCGGCTCATTCCCCGTCGATAATGGCACATCTAAGAGAGAGACCGGTTTCTCTTTTTTCTTGGAAGGACCAACTTGCGACTGGGCAGCCTTACGTAAGATCGAGCTCTCCTTATCCGGAGTCTCGACCTTCGTCGCTGGATTTAAAGACAAGGTTGCCAAAATTCCACAACCCACTACCATAAAAATCAAAAAGGATTCTCGTCCACCAGAAGACTTTGGTTTTTTCACACTGGTTCTCCTCAACCGTCCTATTCTTCCCAACAACAATCCAACCGGCAACGGCCTCTAAGAATGATCAGACATTCCAAAAATTGTTTCTCTGTCGCTCCTGTACCGAAATCATGAATTACCTGTCAATGAAAAGGGTGCAAAGAATGCTTGTGTTTGACTGCTTTTTTCAGGAGTCAAATCTGTCAGAACAAGACACTTCTTGTCTTGTCCAAATACTTTTTGGTATCCCCCTTCATGATCAATAATCCTTCATTAGCAATGCTTGTGTTCCACAATCTTCACACAAACGCCCTGTTTTGACTATCCCACCCTTTCTCCCTCATCCAGCGCTACGTGGTCCTCATCGGATGACACTCATCCCCCGTTGGTGGTCACGAGGAACACCACCTCCTAATCTCGCCACTCACCATCGGACATTTCAAGTTACTCCAGAGACCTCTCTTCTCACCAAATGCCATTGGCAGCCATCCCCCCTGGGGAAACCTACCATCTTGATGATCCATGGTTTGGAAGGTTGTACCGAATCACACTACATGAGAGGCCTTGCCTATAAAGTATGGGAAAAAGGATGGAATAGCATACGCATCAATCAACGCAATTGCGGTGGCTCAGAACACCTCACACCCACGCTCTACCATAACGGCCTAAGTCAAGATTACCAGCAGATTATTCGGGAAATTACGGAGCAAGATAGATGTCGAGATATTTGGGTAATAGGATATTCCATGGGAGGAAATCTTTCTCTGAAATTGGCAGGAGAAATTCAAAGCACGCTTCCTTCACTCCGAGGCGTCGCGGTCGTTAGTCCAAATATTCAGCCTGCCTTATGCGTGCGTGCGCTCCAACGACCAGCCAATTGGATCTATCATCAATATTTTTTACGAAGTCTCAAAACCAAACTGAAACGCAAGGACAAACTCTACCCAGGAAAATGGGACTTAAAAAAACTTCCAGAAATACACACCATGTGGGAATTCGACAATGTCTATACCGCTCCGGATGGTGGTTTTCATAATGCAGAAGATTACTATGAAAAAACAGCCGCAGAAAAGGTGTTGGACGCTATTCACATCCCGACCTTGATCATCACAGCACAAGACGACCCCTTTATTCCCTTTACCATCTTTGATCACCCTTTTCTGAAAGCCAACCGTTTCATCCAATTGCTCACCCCTAGATATGGAGGACATTGCGGGTTTTTTCAACGCACTCAATTGCATGAAGATCCGTTTTGGGCTGAAAATCGAATACTGGATTGGATTCAATTTCAAACACTCAATGAAACCTCTCCGTAAGGATTTCAAACCAAATCGGCCTAAACATCTCGTACATCTCTTCCTCATCCTTTTAGGCCGCAACTCTTGCGACCGTATGACAAACTAGGGTAGAACCACAAGGAAGCTAATCTATTCCTTGACCGAAACCACGCGCACTTAGCATTGATGGCCTTCTCATGAGTCTCAAACCCACTGCACAGGGAAAAGGCATCCTCCACCATCTTCACAAGACTCAAGAGCAATATTTAGAAGGCTGGCTGAACGCGCCAGCGCATATTCATCACACCGCACGACGAATGGCGAATCCAGCACTTGAGCGTCCACAAAGCCGAAAAGAATTCCAGCAACTCCTCACCTGCTTAGGGGTAAAACCGGCGCAGAGTGTTCTGGATGAAAGGGCAGGATTCGGAGTCACCTCGGCACCCAATGGCGATCAGTTAATCGCTAAATGGGAAGCGCATACCGAATATTATAGTTATCAGATTTGGCATATCCCGAAAGACACCAATGCCCCATTAGGATTTGGGCCACTCATGTATCCACGCTATGTCTTCCCTTTTTCACCACTGGGGCTGGAAATCAATGCGCTGGATATTGTGGTGACCCCAGGACAAACATATGATCAAGAAGCCCTCGCCACATTCTTGCCCGGTCCACAAATCTATGCCAGCCAAGTGTTAGAAGAAAATATCTCCGTTGCGACAAGCTTTACTCCCGATGAACATGGACGTGAACGCTATCTGATCTGGGCACCAGATTCCTCCCGACTGCTTCCGAAACTTCCGCGCCTCATCGACATTCTCATTTCATTGGAAAACTATACCCATCTCATTCTTCTACCGTATAAGGCTTTTTCACGATCAGTAGATCAAGTCCAAATCTATGAGCAGCGTCACCTGTATCAACGAAGTGTTATCACGCAAGAACTCAAGGATGCCAAACATGCCCGTTTACAACAATGGCTTGAAGGCCTGACCCACGACTTTTTGGAAGTAGGACGATTAGCGGACGCTATGCGCTTTCGCCTTTCTGCCTCGGTCCCCTACGACCGGATCGTTCACAGCAATGCGGCAGCCCTCCAGGAACATGCTCTCCCGGGCTGTCGAACCCTCACTGATTATATTCACTGGAAAATTACAGGGGTCGCCGATGGCTATCAACAGTTGGTTGCTCGAATTCACGCCTTAGAACAAGATTTTGAAGGCACCATTGCCGTCCTTCGCACAAAAGTCGAACTCGTCCTGCAAGAACAAAACTTAGCCCAGCAAGATCAAAATATGAAATTGTTAGCAAGCGTCGACCAAACGACAAAATCTCAAGCCATTTTGCAACAAACCGTCGAAGGTCTCTCCGTCATAGTCATCGCCTACTACCTCAGTGGCCTAGCCCATTATGTGTTTAAAGCCCTGTATGACCTCGGCTGGCTTCCTCACTATACCCTTGTCTCCGGTATATTTGTGCCAATTGCCTTATTACTCTCTTTTGGGCTCATCACCTGGGGGAAAAACCGCATTCACAAAATACATTCCCAGGAAAATGATCCAACGAGCTCTCACTCAGCAAACCCTCAATAGCACCCATTTGTATTCATATTTGTAGGAAAAATCCTACAAAAGCTGCGCACTATTTCCAGGAAATAGGTGCATTTTTAGACTTTCCACGCTTTTACCCTCAATGTGTCAAGGTCCCACATCAAATAACCGAAAAGACTAGCAACATTGCAAGTACCTCAATCCACTCAACATTTGCCAAGAAGGTCGGTTATGAACAGTGCGGAAGAACTCGTCGAACAGTGCACATCACTGGTATCGCTACCTGATATCTATATCCAAGTTAAAAAGGTAATCGATGATCCAGAATCTACAATGGCCGATCTCTCTGCCGCAATCAGTACCGATCCCGGCATGACGGCCATCGTCTTGAAACTCGTGAATAGCGCATTCTATGGCATGCCTCGAAAAGTGGAAACGATCTCTCGGGCAGTAGGAATTTTGGGCATGCAACCGTTACATGACCTCGTCCTAGCCGTATCCGTGACAAAAGCGTTTTCAGGGTTATCACAGCAAGTGATGAATATGAATATTTTTTGGGCAAACAGTTTCTTTAGCGGGTTGGCAGCCAGAGAATTGGCCAGAAAATGTTTCTTGGTGGATAGTGAACGCATGTTTGTGGAAGGATTGCTTCGTGACCTTGGACATTTGCTCTTATACCAACACCTTCCGGAACAAGCGGAAGAAGCCATGAAAATCTCAGCCAAAACAGGAGAGCCGGTCCATATTGCCGAGAATCATTTAATTGGATTCGACTATACGGAGGTAGGGAAGGCACTGGTTGACGCCTGGGACTTACCTAAAAATTTAGGAGAAGCTATCCGCCATCAAAACCATCCCAACGAAACGCCAGATTATCAATTCGAGGCAGCATTATTAAATATTGCAAGTGCGCTAACCGAAGGATTCCAATCACCAAACGGGCAGGGCAATTGGGAAACATTGGTCGCCCCAGAATCATGGAATCTCACCGGACTTGATGAAGAAACGATCAAAGTCTGCCTGTTAGAAGCAGGCAAGCAACTCTCCTCCATGTTAGATCTCATGGAAGAAGCGCAGTCTCGTGTGGCATAAATTCCTTCACACCCTTCACACAAAAAAATTCCTAAGATTGGCAAATCCGCTATTAATAACACAAACACGCAATCCGTCATATTCCTGACTAGCCCACAACATAAGGAAGGATTAGACACTCATGGCACAAACTACTACCCCCACAGTCAGCTACCTCAATACACCATTGGTGGATGTCACCTGCCAACTAACCTTCCCGCAAAATTTAAGGATCTCAGCAGCCCCACCAGTTGGATTCCAGGAAAAGGTCAAAAGTTTGTTCCCCATGTTTTCACTAACACAAGAAAAAACGGCGTATAACTTCATGAGCACTGATCAACACTGGCAATTAGTACTCAGCAAAGGCGCGCTCACGCTGGTAGCCCGAAAATATGAAGGGTGGAAAGATTTTGAACAGCACCTCCAAGGAGCCATGGGGGCATTGGAACAAGAATATCCGCCTCAATTTTTATTGCGTGTAGGATTGCGCTTTCGCAACATCATCCGCAAATCAGCATTAGGAATGAGGGACAAAGAATGGGATCAGGTTCTTCAGACTAAATGGACTGGAGACTTAGCGTGGGCCGGGACGGCCGGTGAAATGAAGGCCACTCATAGTGAAGTACTCATGGGCTTAAATGGAGGAAAAGATTTAGTCTGCATTCGCCATGGCTTAGTGCCCATCGCACAACCCGTTCAAGAAATGGGATATCTGATTGATCATGACTTCTTTGTAGACGGACAATTTGCCCTATCAGACGTTTCTCCCAAGCTTCAAGACTACCACCAGTCTGCCCAACGTTTCTTTAAGTTGTGGGTCACTGATACGCTGCATCAAGCTATGAAGCCACAGACTTGATTCATTGACTGATGCGAGAATACCTCTTGGAATTACCCCATTCTATCAACGCTCAATGATTACGATTTAAAACCAACCAGCTCTTCTGGACATAATTCTCCTGCTATTGGACCGGTTAACGTCCACTGCCCTACCTGATTTCTCCCACCTTGCTTGGCCGCATAAAGTGCTTTATCAGCTTGATCTACCAATTCTAGCCCATCAGTTGCCCCTAACGATAAACAGGATGTTCCAAAACTCATCGTAATGTTGATGCCTTGCGTTGTCCGAATAGTTTCTCGGGCCTGCGACTCGATTTCTATACGAAGACGTTCAGCAGCCATGGCCGTCTTTTCAGGTCCTTGGCCTGGCAATAAGATACAAAATTCTTCCCCACCATACCGACCCAGAATGTCAGTAGGGCGTATGATCGAAGAGAGGATATGTGCCACTATTTGAATCACTTGATCTCCAACGGCATGACCAAATCGATCATTAAAAGATTTGAAATGGTCAATATCTGTCATAATACATCCCAGATCTTCTCCGCTAGCAATACTCGTACTACAAAGATCTTCAAAGGCTTCAAATAACGCACGCCGATTAAAACACCCCGTTAAGGGGTCACGCATGGCAAGAGTTTCTAGCTCCGCTTTGGAAGACTCTAACTCGCGAATAGTTTCTTCTAACTTTGTGACATCATCAAGTGACACTAGCATCCCCTGAGTATGTTCTTGATCATTGAGAATTGGGGTGCAATTCACTCGAAATTTCAACAATTTCCCTGATGCATCTGGTAGCATGATGGGCACATCCAACTCCATGCACTTGTCTTCACGGGCCGTGACCCATGGCAATTGCTTTAATGGAGCAGCTGGAGAGGTTGACTTCCAAGAGAAATCATCTAAACGCTTCCCAAGCATATCACCTGGATCCTTACCAACAATCTTGCCAAAGGCCCGGTTTGCTAAAACAATTTCCCCTACATTATTCAAGAGGACAACACTTTCGCTCAGTACATCAAATGCGGCTTTCACGCGCAGTGGCACAACCGCACTAGGGTCGAGCTGGCGTAGAGTCCGTTTCATATAGAGAAAATAACCCAAAAAAGCCGAGCCTAATACCATCCCCAAAAACCGAGTCCAGGGATCATTTAGCCACTCGATCCACCCCTCATCCTCAAGAGTGCGAAACCGTAATTGCACCGTGCCCCAGCGTTCCGACCCATTGAATATGGGAACTTGAATGTGATCAGAAGTTGAAGAATCACCTAGTGGCTGTTCCCAGACTTCCTGATACGGCCCAGCAAAGGCTAAGAGTTCGCCGTCACTAAGAATGACAGCAGCCGACAGAATATCGTCATTCCGTTCTACTAACAAATTAAAGGCTTCCTGAATGGCCCGACTATCCCCATTTTCCGCCAACAGGGAATATTGCACAGCAAGAGCTTCACTGTAGTTTTTTCGATATTCAAAAATTTCAACAGCTTCATCGGGGACCAAATCCACAGCCAAATCACTCATCAGCAAAATGCTGAGCGTGAGGGAAACTAGTCCGAAACTGATCCAAAGTAGGGGCGTTGGTCGTTTCATGAGGAGGTCGTTGATGGCGGAGTATCGGACGAAGTATTTGTCAAAGTAGAAGCTGGTGACATTTTCTCGCCATCCTGAAGAATTTGCTCTAATCCTTGATGTTCGCGGGCTTCCATTGTCGCGGCTTCCTTCACACGCCGAGTCCAAGCTTCCTGGTCCTTTTTATCCATCCCCAGAATGGGCACTGGATCAAATTGGCGCCAAGCCGGAAGCGCTACGGCCATTAGACCAGTCAGCAACGTCCCCCCTCGCACCATCCAGGCCACCAGTCCTGTTGACAGCGCCAGCCCTGTACTCTTCACCATATTCACCAACATGGAGCGAGCACCCGTCTCTTCTTGCAGGTTCTCCTCTAATTCATCGGAAAACGTATTCAATTGCTGAAGGAATTCTGTCGGCAACTCCGTTTTTGTCATATCCACCGGACTCGCGTAGTACGACCGAATTTGATCAGATGTGGTCGCCCAAGCCCCTGGCCGCAACAACGGCGGAAGATCCAGGACATTGACGACGTCACGGCCGCCCTCATTTGGGGCATGGTTTTCCGGCCCACGACCCACAAGATCTACATAGGCCCCCTCTCGAGTGGCCTCGTCTGCACTCCCTGATCCACTTGGAGGCAGCACCGGAGGCTCCCCCTCCAATTCGGGTTCTGGCATCGGCTCCGGGCTTGGATCTGATTCCGGAGTGGGTTCCGGCGAGGGTTCTGGCATCGGATCTAGTGGTGGCGGTGGCGCGGTGCCTTCCATGACGTCCGTCACGGTAATGGCGAACGCCTGTACATCCGTGCCACCTTGCCCATCGCTCACTTGTACCTGCACCTCATAGAGATTATCCCCACCCACATCCGTCGGGTTTTCAAAGTCCGGAGAGTTCGTAAACTGTAACGTCCCCGTCGTGGCATCAATGGTAAAATGGGCGGCATCCGCGCCCCCCACAATGGTATAGGTCAGCGGATCCCCATCCGGATCCGTGGCCGTCATGGCCGCCACATTCGTAAGATTCTCAGCTAATGAGACGCTCGCCATCGCTCCACCACC
Source organism: Nitrospirales bacterium (assembly GCA_965223685.1). Taxonomy (GTDB): domain Bacteria; phylum Nitrospirota; class Nitrospiria; order Nitrospirales; family UBA8639; genus Nitrospira_E. The sequence continues at coordinate 1,093,858 of CBDCXG010000003.1, read as the reverse complement.
ATGTGACGTAATGACCGGAGCACTATTAACGGGCATAACCGTAATCGTGACTGTTGCTTGGGCACTGCCCCCATTCCCATCGGTGACCTGGTAGGTAAAGGTATCCACCCCACTCCACCCGCTATTGGGGGTATAGGTAAAGCGGCCATCCGTATTCAGGACCAATGTTCCATTTGAGACGTCCACGATAGGCGTCGTGCTCACGGTTAACGTATCCCCATCCACATCCGTATCATTGGCTAAAACGCCTGTCGCAAGCGTGGCAGAAATGGAAGTATTCTCTGGAGTAGTAAAACTATCGTCGTTCGCCACCGGTGCATCGTTGACGTTGGCCAACGTCACGCTCACCACTTGTGTGGTCATGCCTCCTTGATCGTCCGTTACCATCACCGTGAAGCTGTCGCTGCCATACCAGTTGGGGTCGCTCGGCGTGAACGTCCATGCCCCCGTCATGGCGTCAATGGCCGCCGTCCCGTTCGTCGCCGGCGTCGTCACCGTAAAGTACGTGCCATCGGTCAAGCCGTCCGGGTCGGTCGCCGTGAGCGTCCCACTGCCCACGTCCCCTTCATTGCCCGTGTAGCTGGTATCGCCCGTGATCACTGCCGCGTCATCCACGTTAGCTAGCGTCACATTCACCACTTGCGTCGTCGTGCCCCCCAGGTCGTCCGTCACCATCACCGTGAAGCTGTCACTGCCAAACCAGTTGGGGTCGGTCGGCGTGAATGTCCACGCTCCCGTCGCCGCATCAATGCTCGCCGTGCCGTTTGCCGCCGGCGTCATCACACTGAAGTACGTCCCATCGGTCAGACCGTCCACGTCCGTGGCGTTCAGATCGCCCGCCACCGCGTCCCCTTCATTGCCACTGTAGCTCACATCTCCCGTGATCACCGCGGCATCGTCCACGTTGGCCAAGGTCACGCTCACCACCTGCGTCGTCGTGCCCCCCAGATCATCCGTTACCGTCACCGTGAAGCTGTCCGTCCCAAACCAGTTGGGGTCCGTCGGCGTAAACGTCCACGCCCCCGTCGCCGGGTCAATGGCGGCCGTGCCGTTACTGGCCGGCGTCGTCACCGTGAAGTACGTCCCATCCGTCAGCCCGTCGGGGTCCGTCGCCGTCAACGTCCCACTGCCCACGTCCCCTTCATTGCCGCTATAGCTCGTCTGCCCGCCAATGGTCGCCGCATCGTCCACGTTGGCTAACGTCACGCTGATCACTTGCGTCGTCGTGCCCCCTTGATCATCCGTCACCGTCACCGTGAAGCTGTCCGTCCCAAACCAGTTGGGGTCCGTCGGCGTAAACGTCCACGCCCCCGTCGCCGGGTCAATGGCGGCCGTGCCGTTACTGGCCGGCGTCGTCACCGTGAAGTACGTCCCATCCGTCAGCCCGTCGGGGTCCGTCGCCGTCAACGTCCCACTGCCCACGTCCCCTTCATTGCCGCTATAGCTCGTCTGCCCGCCAATGGTCGCCGCATCGTCCACGTTGGTCACCGTGATGGCCACCGTGTCCACATCCGTCGCCGAGTTACCATCCGTGCTCGTGATGGTCAGCGTATCGCTGCCGGTATAGTTCAGGGTCCCTTGATAGCTCAGCGACGTCAACGTCGCATTGATGTCAGCTTGGGACCCCGAGAGCGTCAGGGTATTACTCCCATTGGCCCCCGCGCTGATCGTAGCACTGCCCGAGAGCATGACGTTTAAGGTCCCGTTCGTCACGCTCAGCTGCACCGTCGAGAGGTTGCCGTCCACATCCGTCACGGAAATGCCACTGATAGCCAGCGAGGAATCTTCCGCCACCGTCTGCGCACCCGGTACCGTGTTCACCGGCGCATCATTGACGGCAGTTACCGTAAGATTCGTCGTCGCAATATTTCCTGAGTAGGTCCCGTCGTTGGCTTGAAACTGAATGACCCTGGTCGTTGTTGTTGGGCTATCAGAGGTGTTGTCATACATGACGGTGCGCAACACTTGTTCATAGTTGACGACGGTATCCGTACCACTCAATGTGAGAACGCCTGTCCCACTATCATAGCTCGCGGTGATACTGGTCCCCGTTGTATCAGCCGCTAAGAGTTCAAAAGCTCCATCCTGTAAGTTGGTAATCGTGACAGTGAGAGAAGTGAGATTGGCGCTATCCAGGTCCGTAAGGGTAGCATCACTATCGGCCAATGTGACTGGCCCACCGTCTTCTGTAAAACTCGTCACGAAGTTGGTGATGCCGGCACCTGAACTGTCATCAGCATCAAGGTCAATGAAGGGAATTGGATTTCCCGCTGCTACGTTAGCGGCAAACTCCGACGTCTTCCCATAATTGCCTCCACCAAGATCAACTGTAGCCGTGGCCGTGACAAATTCGCCAAGGCCTACAGCTGCAGCGAGCGTGGTATTGAAGATGGCATTGCCACTTCCATCAGTCGTGACCGTGGCAAAGCCCAGATAGCGTTCCGCTTCTCCATAACCTGAGCCGTCCGCCGTCGTACTGGCAAAAAATTCGATGCGATAAGTCGTACTCGCCGTACTATTGAAGGTGCCAATCAGATTCAGATTAGACCCATCTGTGGACACTGAAGTTAATACCGGGAAGTTTTGCAGATCATTCGGGCCCGTATCCCCATCTCCCGTATCATTAGCGGTCACACCATCAATTCCAAGATCAATCCCAATCCCCAAATTCAAGTAAATTGCATTACCAAGAATACTATTGTTGGTTCCAGATGCGTCCTGTAGTCCAATACCCGCTTGGGTGTTAAAGGCAATCGTATTTCCTGCATCGACAGCTGTCCCTCCAACAGTATTGCCACTGGAATTCGTTATACGAACCCCCCAGGTACCGTTGCCAATATTGGTTGTCCCCGTCAGATCCGTACCTATGTAATTCCCCTCAATAACGGTACCGGTTGATGAATTCGACAACAGGATGCCATCATTACTATTTCCAGAAATCACATTGCCGGCACCGGCCGCCGTCCCACCAATTTGTGTGTTGGCTGCGTTATCTTCGATTTGAATACCTCGATCACCATTCCCCAGAGCCGCAGTTCCAGCCACATTGGTACCAATAAAGTTACCCTTAATGACATTACCGTCTGTGCCAGCCCCAGTAACATAGATTCCATCACTGGTATTACTGGAAATCACATTTCTGGCACCCGTACTCGTACCGCCAATGGTATTGTTTGACGCTCCACTACTCACATACACCCCAGCTCCACCATTACCAAGAGCAAGACTTCCAGGGGTGGTTCCGATATAATTGCCTTGGACAAAGTTTCCTGTCGTCCCACTTCCGAGAAGATAGACCCCATGGTTCGTATTCCCGGCGATGACATTTCCCGATCCGGACGCGGTCCCACCAAGAACATTGCCTGAGCCTGCCGTCACCCAGATACCAAAAGAATTACCTAATGCCGTGCTACCTGTGGCATCCGTCCCAATATAATTCCCTTCAATCGTATTCCCCGTCGCATCGACGGAGGCGATCGTGATCCCTGAACTATTTCCTGCGATCACATTCCCTTCCCCTGCCGCGGTCCCACCAATAATGTTGTTCGCCCCATTCAACCGAATCCCGGCTACATTGTTTCCCAAATCAACCGTGCCAGTCACGTCGGTACCAATGTAATTACCCTGCACAATATTGCCCGTTGAAGTCGCGCCAGAGATTTCAATTCCATCACTGGTATTACTCGAAATAATATTGCGGGCACCAGCAGTATTCCCCCCAATGGTATTATTGCTAGCACCACCATCAATGCGCACCCCATCTCCATTGCCAAGCGCTAATGTCCCTGTGATATCTGTTCCTATAAAATTCCCTTGAACCAGATTTCCGGTCGCAGAGGTTCCAGACAACCAGATGCCGATCGAAGAATTCCCTGCGATTACATTACCAGCCTCTGCGGCGGTGCCACCAATCACATTATCCGACCCATACACCACCATTCCCCAGGTTCCAGCGATAGATGCTGTGCCAGCTGCATTCGTACCAATAAAATTCCCTTCAAACGTATTCGTCTGCGCGCTGGTCTCTAGACGAACCCCGGCGATCACATTTTTTTCTCCAGCCCCGGTACCCCCGATTTGATTACTGTCCCCATAAATGCGTAGCCCATAACTGCTGCCCAATCGATTCATCCCGGTCACATCTACACCGAGATAATTCCCTTGAACCGTATTCCCCGTTCCACTACCCAGCAAAATTTCGCCTTGATTATTGCCGGCGATCACATTCCGCTCAGCCAACGTGGAGCCACCAATCACATTATTGTTGTTGAACGAACTCACCTCAATGCCATTGATCCGATTACCTAAATCTTGAGTTCCCGTAATGTCAGTGCCAATAAAATTACCGACGATCGTATGACCACCACCGCCATTGAGTTGAATCCCTGCCCAATCAAATTGGTTAATAGCCAACCCACGAATGGTACTGCCTGCGCTGGAGTTCAACGAAAACCCATTGAGGTTTGCCCCAGTGCCCGCCAACGATCCGTTCAACTCAACAATCGGCTGGCCCGCAGTCCACCCAGTTTGGGTGGAGGCATCTATAATGACGGCATCCGTGATGTCAGGAAGTTCAGAAGTGGGCTGCATTCTCCACCAGGAAAATCCCTGGGCCGCGCCTCCCACATAATCGGGATCGAAATCAACAATTGCCCCATCAGCCAAGGTGGTTACAGCAATCGTCGAGAGGGAATCAGCAATGCCATCATCTTGGTAATACACATGGTTCGCATCAGTTAACGCTAAGTTGAACCCAATCGTATCGAGACCCGATGTATTATTGGCCGCAATGATGGCTTCCCGTAGAGAAATGGCACCGTCCCCACCCATGTTGGCATTCAGCCATTCGATGGTGTGCGCAGAATTGCCATCCGTAATACCGCTATCATTGTTATCGATTGTCGTAGTCACCGTGAGGGTATTGGCCACATCGGTCACCGTCACCGAGATCGTTTGCGTATCCGTTCCCCCATTGCCATCCGAAACTTGCACCGTCACCACATAGACATTGTCGCCATCAGAGTCAGTGGGGTTTTCAAAATCCGGTGCAGCCTGAAAGACCAGTTCCCCGGTGGAACTGTTAATGCTGAACTTCGCCGCATCTAGGCCGCCTGTGATGGAATAGACCGCCGTCCCCCCATCCACATCGGTTGACGTCACCGTCGTCACCGCAGTCGTATTTTCGACCACATTGAGGCTGGCCGTATCACCTCCGCCATTGCTGGAAATCACCGGCGCATCGTTCTGCGCAACAACCGAAACGGTGCTGATCGAGGTCAGTCCGACCAAGGCATCACCGTCTTGAGGAATAAAATCGAGGGTACGGTTCCCGACAGTCGGGTTCTCCGAAAGGTTTTCGTAGATTATGCTGCGAATGAGAGCTTGAACATCGGCCTCAGGCATTTCCCCACTAATATCTCGTTGGATGGAAAAGCCACTGCCATCAAAGTCAATTTCAAAATCGGTGGCTCCGACCGTTCGGACAACGGTTTCGGCCGTGCCATAGGTAAAGGTATAACCCGCAACCGTAATCTTTTCGCTCCCACCATCCACAAATCCTGATAAATTAATGCCAAGAGTGTCATACGTTGTGTTATCAACATCACTGACCATAGCATCGCTATCCGTCACGTTGATCGCCCCAAGGCCCTCCGTAAACGTCGTGGTGAAATTTATCCCACCACCATCAGCCCCATTGAGATCCGCCACTGCCTGATCGTTCGAGCCACTGACGGTCACCGTCGTGTCATAGTTGGCGCTCGTGCCGCCATCCCCATCGGTCAACACATACCGCACCGTCCGCCCCCCCGTCGTCGGATTGTCGGTGTCGGTGTTCTCGTACGTGATGTTCTGGATGAGTGCACTGACCGCCGTGGCGTCGGCGTCCGCATCCAGGGTAATGACCAGGTCGGTGCCGCCCGTGCCCCCCGTGAAGGTGCCGATCTGGGTGCCCCCGTAGCTGACGGTGCTACCTGAGACGGTAATATTACTGGGCCCTGCCCCTTCATCACGGATGGCCAGCACATCTTCGGCGCTGTCACTGCCCGCTTGGAAGTTCACGGTCAGGGTGCCCGTGTCAAAGTTGGCCGAGTCCACATCGGTGACGGCTGCATTGCTGCCTTGCTCAATGACTTGCGCCCCGTCGCCCTCGGTGTAGGCCAAGGCGTCTCCGCCCAAGTTGTTCACGGTCGGTGCGTCGTTGACGGGATCCACCGTGATGTTGACTGTTGTTCGGGTTTGCCCGGAGGCTAGATCGGTGACCTGGGTGCTGTGGAGGGCATTATCATAGATCCGGATAGAATCGAGCGAGCTACCATAGAAGCGGTCTGCGGCCAAATCCTGACGCGCTCCGAGATAGACCCCACCGGTGGGATTGACGCCGTCTGTCCCTCGGGTCGCATCGCTCGCCATGGAGACCCCGTCGAGGAAGACCTCAATGCCATTCGCGCCCACGGTCACGGTGTACGTGTGCCACTGACTATCCCCTACGATCGAACTGATGTCGAACTGAAGGGCAAAATTATCAAGCGTATCATTCGCATCGCGAATGACCGTCCGCATCACGTTTGGGTCGGTCCCGTGGGCATCTTCATTGATGAAGATGTTCACGCTATTGGTCGCATTGATATCGCCGTGGCTATACAGGTACTGAAACAGAGACCCGCTATTGTCATCCAATTTGAAGTCAAACGAAATGCTGAACTCGCTGGTGTACGTGACATCAGGAAGCAGGGCGTAGTCAGAGGCTTCATTAAAACTCAGGCCGTCCCCCATAGCGCCTGCCACGGTGGTGGTCCCGTTTAACGTACCGTCGGCGCTCCCGATTGCATCAACGGCTTCTCCATCAAGACCCCAGTAATGCTGCAACCCAGTACCCGTATCTGTCACGACGTAGTCAAACGAATCCGCACCGGTATAACTAGCGCCTGGAGTATAGGTGACGGTTCCATCACCATTGTTCACGACCGTCCCATTGGTTGGTTGCGTAAATTCGACAATGCTCAATGTGTCGGACTCCGCATCGGTGTCATTCGCCATGGGATCGATAATGAGTGCGGTGTCTTCTGGCGTGTTGACCGAATCCCCCACCGCTACCGGCACGTCGTTGACGGCATTGACTGTAATACCCACCATATCCACGTCCGTGGCGCTGTTGCCGTCCGTGCTGGTCACGGTCAGCGTATCCGCACCTGTATAATTGAGATTGCCCTGATAGCTCAAGGAGGCCAACGTCGCATTGATGTCTGCTTGAGACCCGGAGAGCGTCAGCGTCGAACTTCCATTGGCACCTGCACTGATCGTGGAACTGCCATTCAGCGTCACATTCAAGGTTCCGTTGGTCACCGAAAGTTGAACTGTACTTAGATTGCCATCTACATCGTTGACCGATATACCACTAATCGCTAATGGCGTATCTTCCAGAACGACTTGCGCCCCTGGCACCGTATTCACCGGCGCATCGTTGACGGGATTGACTGTAATCGCGACCGTATCGGTATCTGTGGCTGAAACCGGACCGGCTGCGATATCGGCAATTTCGCTTGCGGTGAGCGCACGATCATAAATACGCACATCATCAACCATACCTTCTAAATCCCAGCTGGGCGAAGTTGAGGGATGGCGTCCAATATAAGTGGTCGTCGCGCCCGTATAGTCAATCGTATTCGTATTCGCCGCTGAGGCGACCTCGACGCCATCAATATAGAGCCGGTGCACATCGTTTGTGCCATCAAAGACATAAGTAATCTGATGCCATCCGGTCCCGGCAATAAACTGATTGCTATGTAAGTCAGTCCATACGCCAGGCGCAGTTTGGACCGATCCTTTGATCCCACTCGCATCATCCAACGCAATATGGACTCGATCGTCTATGGAAATAAACTCAGCCCGCCCGCTCGAGCTTCCTGATAAATTCACCCAGCCGCCAATCGTGATGTCCTGGGAATCGCCAAACGTATTATTAATCTGTAAGTAGTCACCATTTCCATCGAGACTCAAAACTTCACCCCGTTCCGCATCATTCACCACCGTCGCATCGCCGTTCAGCGTGCCATCGTTCGTCCCACTCGGGCTGCTATCATTGCCTGGATCGCCACTGGTGAATTCGTAGTAACCTTGCAAGTTAGTGTCAATATTCAGTGCCAACAGTGTCGCATCATTGGTCGTCAGCGTCAGCGCATCACTCCCGTTGTAATCAGCCGTTGGATCATATTGCAACCCGTCTAGGGCCGCATTGATATTCTCTACCGTACCCGTCACCGTCATCGTATTCGTGCCATTCGCTCCGGCGGTGATCACTAACCCTGTAGTTTGAGAGAGCGTCACCGTCCCGTTCGTCACCGACACGGTGACTTCCAACGATTCTCCCGGGTCGTCCGTAATTGAAATGAGATTACTGTTAGCGGCATTGAATATTAATGCTGTATCTTCATTGGTCGTCTGAGCAGCTGGCACCGAATTGACAGGCGCCAGAGAGAGCGCAAGAACACTTAATCCAAACTCCGAGGTAACGCCATACGCCAAGAGATCATCAATCCCAACTTGCCCGGCATCATCAATCACCGTGGCGGTCGCCGTGACATGCTCGCCGGCGGCCACCACGGCACTCAATGTCTCACTGATGGTCGCATCCCCACTTCCATCGGTGGTTACCGTCGTAAACCCTAAGTAGCGTTCAGCTTCGCCATAGTAGCTGCCGTCTGCCGTCGCGCTCGCAAAGAATTCAATGCGGAAGGTCGTCGATGCGGTACTATTCAGCGATCCATTAATTATCACTTGTGTACCCGAAGTCGACACGGTAGAGAGTACAGGATAGTTTTGCAAAAGATTGGCACCAGCATCAGCATCCCCCGCATCATTAGCCGTCACGCCTGCAGCATCTTCCGTACCACCCTGCAGGTCTATCCCTAAGCCATCATTAGAGTAGATCTGATTCCCTATGATTGTATTACCAGTACTGGTCGAAAAAATGGCTATTCCATCCACATTATTGAAGGCAATGATATTGCCTTCCCCCGTTCCAGTCCCCCCAATGAGATGATTTGAACCTCCAGATATATAGATTCCATTCTGCAGGTTGCCTAAATCAAGAGTGCCTGTCGAATCCGTGCCAATATAATTACCTTGTACCGTATAACCTGAAGATGAATAGAGGATGATGCCCTGATTCGTATTGCCCCCGATGACGTTGCCTTCGTTAGCACCAGCGCCACCAATAATGCCATTACTTGACCCATTCCACGTCTGAATGCCAAACGAATTAGCTAACGTGGCTGTTCCTGTTGAATCAACACCAATGTAGTTACCTTGAATAGTCGTTCCTGATGAATTATCATCTCGAATCCCTGCGCTGGTATTGCCTGCTATGACATTGCGGGCCCCAACCACCGATCCACCAATGATGGTGTTCGTAGCACTGGATACTTCAATCCCTTCATCGCCATTCCCCAAATCGACGGTACCCGTGACATCTGTTCCAATATAGTTGCCTCGGATGATATTGCCTGTCCCACTGACTTGAATCCCATCATCAGCATTCCCGGAAATAATATTTCGTTCCCCTGCAGTTGTCCCGCCAATGGTGTTTGAGGACGCGCTTGCGCTAATCCGGACCCCATCTATCCCGTTGCCAAGAGCCGCAGCTCCGGTTGAGTCGACCCCAATGTAGTTGCCTGATACCGTATTACTATCAGTCCCGGACCCGGTGATGTGCACGCCCTCCGCAGTATTCCCCGAGATGACATTTCGATGTGCACTCGTTGTCCCACCGATCGTATTACCCGTAGCTCCTCCACTAATCGAGACACCGGTATCCCCATTGGCCAGAGCCACATTCCCCGTGACATCCGTCCCGATATAATTGCCGGCCACAACATGACCTGTCGTCCCTACATCATGAATCTGCACACCATCCATAGTATTTCCCGAGATGATGTTGCGAGCAGCGGCGGTCGTTCCACCAATTGTCGAATTGGTTGCACCCGCACCAATCCAGATCCCATCATCACCATTCGCTACGGCACCGGTTCCCGCTGCATTCGTCCCAATATAATTGCCTTGGACCACCGTTCCACTCGTACCAGTCCCTGTAATCACAATGCCCACATCGACATTCCCCGAGATCACATTCCCAGCCCCAGCAGTGGTTCCACCAATAGTTGTTCCCGTCGCACCGGAGCCCACCCACACGCCATCATCCCCATTCGCCAAGGCGGTCGTGCCGGCCACGTCAATACCGATATAGTTCCCCGTTACAGTATTGTTATGACCAGTGATGAGAATCCCATCTGCCGTATTTCCAGAAATAATATTTCGTTCTAGGACCGTCGTACCACCAACCTGGTTATTATCGCTAGCGAGAGAAATCCCATCACCTGAATTAGCAATCGCGCCAGTACCGGCAGCATTGGTCCCAATATAATTACCTTGAATAGTGACACCGTTAGCCCCCACACCAATAGAAATTCCATCCATATTATTACCGGAAATCAGATTGCCTGCTCCTGGCACAGACCCACCAATGGTATCCGCTCCAGAACCAGCAAAGGCGATGCCGTTTTGAGAATTCCCCAGGTCCAGTGTCCCAGTCACATCCGTCCCAATATAATTGCCTTGGATGACATTGCCGCCATTGGAGCCTTGTCGCAAAATTCCACTACCTTGATTGCCGGAAATGAGATTGCGATCTGCTGCTGTCGTTCCACCAATTGTGTTGTTCTGCGCACTCCACAGATAGATCCCTGCGCTGCCATTACCAAGGTCGACAGTCCCCGTCACATCCGTCCCAATGTAGTTGCCGGCAATGGCATTGCCGTCAGAATTATTGATTTCAATGCCCTGTGAGCCAAACTGATTGATGACCAAGCCACGAATCGTGCTACCATCACTGCCCGAAATGAGTCGCAGCCCATCAACTGACCCTGCACTCGAACCATCTAATTCAATAATAGGAGTGCCGCTGTAATCCGGCTCCGTCGTCCCATCAATAATCACGGCGTCGGTAATATCTGGAAGGGCTGAAAGCACATCAATCGTATGGGCTCCGCTGATCAGGGCATCAAGAATATTAAAACTAATACTGTCTAGACCAGACGTATTATTCGCTGCTGCAATGGCCTCGCGAAGTGAGATCTTTCCATCAGCTCCTCTGTTGGCCAGGAGTGCTGCCGTGGACGAAGTATCTCCGTCGGACACATCCGATGTGGTATCCACAAACATCCCGACGGTGATTGCCACATTGTCGGAATCGGTCGCACCATTACTGTCTGTACTTAGAACCGTTAACGTATCGGCACCGACATAGTTCAATGCGCCCTGATAGGTGAGGCTGGCCAAGGTGGAATTGATATCAGCTTGGGAGCCCGACAGGGTCAAGGTGTTTGTCCCATTGGCCCCAGCACTGATCGTCGCACTTCCACTCAAAGTCACATTCAAAGACCCATTAGTTACCGAGAGTTGGACCGTGGAGAGGTTTCCGTTTGTATCATTCACCGAGATACTACTTATGGATAATACTGTATCCTCTGCAACCGCCTGTGCTCCCGGCACTGTGTTTACCGGTGCGGCATTGGGAGTCGGAGTCGCGGCATCAAAAACAAATGTGAAGGGTCGGAGGACCGTCTCACCCGTATTGGTCGACACTTCGTTGTCGCTACCCCAGGCTTCCCCATTCCAATGAATATAGTGCAAGTCACTGTCACTATCCTGCACTCCTAACATAATGCTATTGGTCAGTGGGTCAGAAGTGAGCTCCATCACTTGTGCGTAGGCTCCGATATTCGGAAGGCTCATCTCACCCGACCACCCGCTGCCACTCGACCAGGTTTGGTAGCGAGGAGTCGTCGAAGCTTCACCATACGTGACCAAGAGATCGCCTGAATGACTTTCGAAGGCCACAGCCGCATTGAGGGAATTGCCTGTCCAACCACTGGTCGAGGCCATCAGCGTATCACCCCATGCGGTACCATCCCACACGGCGAACAGCACGTGATTCTGTGTTCCCCCGGCAACGACTCCTAGAGCAATGCGATCGCTGGTAGGATCAGAAGCAAGGGTCGTGAACTCCACATCGGTTTCCGCCCCAGTGTTAGGTAAGGTGAGCGTCTGTTGCCCACTCCAAGTGGTGCCATTCCATGTCTGATAGGTCAGATCATTGAAATTGTTGACTCCGTCATAGACCACCATGGCATGCCCAGTCTGACTCTCAAAGGCCACGGATATCTCATTGCGATCACTCGTCGTCACAGTATCAAGGACTACCGTATTGCCCCAGCTTGAGCCATCCCACACGGCTGCCCATTCGTCAGTGTTGTCATCGCTCACGATCAACACCATCTCATCGCTTGTCGGGTTGGCCGCCAACCGCAACTGCGTGGCTACACCAGCATCGGGAGCTGTAATCGTCTGTTCGGCCGACCATGTAGTTCCGTCCCAAATACGATACGAGACACTGGCTGTTCCACCAGCACCGTTGTTCCACACCACCATGGCATCACCGCTCTGACTTTCATACACGACATCAAAGCTCTGAGCCGTATTGTCAGCGCTAAACCCCATGGAAAAGGGAAGTGCCGTCCATGTGGAACCATCCCATATTTCTCCTCTGAGTTGACCGATGGTTCCATCCACACCAATCACAATTTTTTCGTCTCGAGTTGGGGCCTCTGCAGCCTCCACAATTCGCAATTGGAATGACAGGTCCGCCGAATCTGTTGTCGTCCCAAAACTTGTGCCGTCCCAGTCATTCACATTGGGGGTACCATCTCCACTGGCACTCCAAATGGCACTGCCCGGACTCGATTCTAGAGTCGCAAGTTCAGCAATGTCAGCTGCAGACAACGCTCGATTATAGACTCTCACATCATCTGTAAGGCCGTTAAATTCACCTTCTGTTACACCTCCACGCACAGAACGTCCGATATCCATGGCATCAATATTCGTGATATCATCAAAAAATGCCGTGGTAGAAGAACTCCCACTGGAATAACTCACACTGGCCACGGCCCCATCAATGTACAAAGTATTACCACTGGAATTTACGGTCACGGCCACATGATGCCACGCACCATCATTCACAGTTGCAGTGCTGTATACGACGACATCATCTAAAGCATCATTGAGATTCAGCCACTTTAGCTGGCCTCCTTCGATACCAAATTTGATTAAATCTAAGGCTTCATTTTTGTCAGAAAGACCGAAGATTATACTTTCCCCGGTGTCTGTTAACTTCACCCAGGCCGAGATGGTCCCCTCTGTCAGTCCACTGAAATTTGAGATATGTGCATCGAGATTAACTTGATCTCCGGCTCCATCTAACGCCAGCTTTCCCTCACCCACAATATCCGTCGTATTCGAGGTATCAATGGAAGCATCACCCTGCAATGTTCCATCATAGTTGTTGCCACTCGAGTCGGTTGCATCCTCGTCAAAGTTCCAATGACCAACAAGACCCGTGGTGATATCAAGCACTCCCACAAAGTTTTCTTGTGCTTGTTCATCGACAATAACTTCAGATTCAATCGATCCCGTTTGTACTTCAAGCTCCCAATCACCACCTAGATTTTCGGCACCGGTCAAGTCACTACTGGCGGCGATGTCTGCCCCGGTCAGTTCGGCAAGCAGAGTGGCAGCTTCACCTCCCGATTCGCCTTCCCCAAAATTACAGCCATAGATAAGGAAATCCGCTTCTTCGGTTAAGGCTTGGTTGATCGTCGCGAGTTCGTCTGCATATTCCCCTTGCATTGACGTAGTATTGAGCAGGCCTGTGCCCAATCTCAATTCACCAGAATCGCCATGAGAAATAATATGCACAGCATCAATGTTGGACCGTTCCCCAAGAATCTCAGCAATTTGTTCCACACCATCTCGAGTCGGATCTAGCAGAATCACTTCAGCATTGGGATCGATTCCATCCATCAGCGTTTGAAAATCATCCACGCTGGTATCGATGAACACGATTTCTTTGCGATCGGAAGGAGCAGAGAGGGAAAGACCTGACGACCAGAGCGCATCGTCAGAAGAATCAGTGGTAGTTGAATTGGTGGACGTGTCCCCGTCAATGCCGGGGATGACGGTTTGATCTTGGGTGGTGGTGTCCTGAATGACTTCGGCACCAGTGGCGAGTGCTGCGCCATCGAACATGATCCGCGGTTCCAGGGCGACCAGCCCAAGGCCGCTCGAAGGTTCAGGGATTTCTTGTGATGTTCCCTCTGTCTTTTTTTGGGGGCTCGCTTTGGATTTGGCAGTGGTAGACTTTTTTTCTCTCACCGCATCCATCGTGGCAGGTTTGCAGGTCATCTTATTCATTGCATGGTTCCCTTCGACGCTCAGAACAGTTCAGATTTTTTCATTCGCGTTCAAACCTCACACTCCCCAGAGGTACACCCCTCAATTGCGGAGTAGTCCCCACTTCCTTTATCGCCTCCTCGACAAATCCCTTGCCGCAAATTGGGACCTTTTTTTAAATCATTACCAGTACATCATTACCCAATATTGGTGTTTAAGGGAGATTGTGTTGAATTACTCACACTTGCAACTGAAGAACAGGGATTCTGGCTAGTCGGAGACCAAAACGTCTTGATGGAAAGATTTCCCAACAAGAAGGCTTGGGAGAAAGGAGGGTTCCTGACAACGCAGGAGAAGGAAGGGTAAAACAATGGACGTAAAGAAGGAGACCGCTATACGAGTCTTAACGCGCTTTGAGTAATGAGAAGCCCATGGTTATGCAGACTAAATAGTCTTCGCGGACGTATTCTTCAGCACTTCTTCCGTGTTCGTCCGAAAAATGCGCTCTATACCTTGATGTTCACGAGACTCTAGCTTGGAGGCTTCATTCACGCGCTGATTCCAGGTTTCTTTGTCTTTAGTATTCATACCCAATATGGGGATCGGATCCAAATAGCGCCACGCTGGGAGTAACGAGAGGAACCACAGAAGCAAGGTACCACCTCGAATAAACCAGGCCACTAGCCCCGCCGAGATGGCTAGCCCCGCGCCCTTCACCATATCCACAAACAGCGAGCGGTTTTCCACTTCGTCATTCATCACGTCCTTGAGCTCATCGGAGAACCGGTTTAATTGTTGAAAGAATTCCGGTGAAATCGTCGTCTTCGCAAGATCCAATGGGTCAGAATAGTAGGCTCGAATTTGGTCCCGTGTCGTGCCCCAGGAAGCGGGCCTGTAAGATAAAGTGTGTAACTGGGTATCATCAGTGTTCCATTTCATAAAGGAGGAATGATGAGCAAACCAGCCACAAAAACGGATGCGCTGTTGGATGATTTACTCAAAGGCTGTGACTCCCCTGAGGATATTCTTGGGGAACATGGGTTATTGAAAGGGTGAACGAAACGGCTCGTCGAACGAGCGTTGCAGGCCGAATTGACCAATCACCTTGGGTATGCGCCCCATGCTCGTTCAAGGCCCAACAAGGGCAATATGCGCAATGGGACCAATGCCAAGACGATCCAGACAGATCAAGGTCCCGTGGAGCTGGCGGTGCCTCGGGATCGAGCGGGGACGTTTGAGCCCACGGTGGTCCCCAAACGGCAACGGCGGTTGGAGGGTTTTGACGACAAAGTACTAGCCTTATATGCGCATGGGTTGACGACTCGCGAGATCCAAGGGCATCTCGAAGAACTCTATGGGACGGACGTCTCGCCCGCATTGATTTCTAGCATTACGGATACCGTCTTAGAGGATGTGCGCCTCTGGCAGAGTCGGCCCTTGGAGGCGGTGTACCCTATTCTCTACTTTGATTGTCTGTTTGTGAAATCCCGCCATGACGGGGCCGTCAAGAGCAAAGCCGTCTATGTGGCGCTGGGCGTCAATCTCACCGGCGAGAAGGAACTCCTCGGCCTCTGGGTCAGTGAGACCGAAGGGGCGAAGTTTTGGTTAGCGGTCTTTACCGAGCTCCGGCAACGAGGTGTCCAGGATTGCTTTATCGCCTGTGTGGATGGGCTGGCTGGCCTGCCAACAGCCTTGGAAACCGTGTTTCCCCAGCCCCAGGTGCACGTGTGCATTGTCCATAAAGTTCGGCAATCATTGCGGTATGTGGTCTGGAAAGAGCGGCGGCCGGTCGCCCGGGATCTGCGGGCCATCTATGGGGCGTCGACACTGGAAGAAGCGGAAGAGGCCTTGGAGCAATTTGCTCGAACCTGGGATGCGCACTATCCCACGATTAGCACAAATTGGCGACGAGAGTGGGAACGATTGACCGTATTTTTTGACTACCCACCTGATATTCGGAAAGCGATTTATACGACCAATGCCATTGAGTCACTGAATTACTCGTTACGCAAAGTCCTCAAAAAGCGTGGCGCGTTCCCGACGGATGAGGCCATCTTGAAAGTGCTCTATCTCGGGATGCAACGCATTGCCAAGAAATGGACCGTGCCCATTCCTGACTGGAAACGGGCGCTCAATCAATTTGCGATTCTTCTAGGAGATCGAGTGCCGACAAGAGAATAATTCACAACCAGTTACACAGAAAACTTGACAGGCCCCCCATTGACGTCTCGACTTCCACTTCGTCCTCTCCACTTCTCACTTTTCTCTTTTTTCTCTAAATTTCCTCGCGCTCCCTTGACGTTTTCCTTACGTAATAGTAAGATTTTTCTATGCTTGAAAGGAGATTTTATGTCTGTTGCCACGCTGACGAGTAAAGGACAAATTACGATTCCCAAAGAAATTCGAGAACAATTGCAAGTTCAGACAGGTGACCGCATTGAATTTCTGATCGGAGGCAATGGGCAAATTACGATATGTCCGGCAACCTCCGATGTCACCACACTGAAAGGTTTGATCCCTAAACC
This sequence comes from Nitrospirales bacterium, assembly GCA_965223685.1. Classification (GTDB taxonomy): domain Bacteria; phylum Nitrospirota; class Nitrospiria; order Nitrospirales; family UBA8639; genus Nitrospira_E. Next base: position 1,077,050 of record CBDCXG010000003.1, on the reverse strand, counting down.
ATCAAAACCTGTGACTCTCGCCGATATGAAAGACACGATTCGCCGACGAGGCAGGAGATTGTGATTGGAATTGATACCAATATCCTCGTTCGATATCTTGTCCAAGATGATCCCACCCAAGCCAAATCTGCCACACGCTTGATTGAAGGAACCTGTACAAAAGACGATCCAGGATTTCTCAATCACTTGGTGCTCTGCGAAACTATATGGGTATTGGAAGGATGCTACAAACAACCCAAGGATATCTTGGTGAACACGATTGAACAAATCTTGCGTGTTGCCCAGCTCCGTATCGACGAGCCACAAGTGGTGTGGCAAGCCCTAGAGGATTACGGGAACAATCACGCAGACTTCGCCGACTATCTCTTAGGACGGATTAATCGAAACAGGGACTGCACCACCACGATGACATTTGATCGTCAAGCCAGCAAATCTTCGAGCTTTACCTTATTAAAGTAGTCACACCGATAGCAGAATACATTTTACCTACTTAGTTTTTTAAATTGTCATCCTGAGCGGAGCCTCGCGTAGTCGAAGGATCTAGTTCACGCATGGCCTGATTGGACTGGGCACAGATCCTTCGCTGTGCTCAGGATGACAAAGCGAGGCGGCATCAACATTTTATGGCCTCACGCCTAACCCTTCACACCAAACCTTTTACTTCTCGCAGCTTACTCCTCACTTCGTCCTTCCCTCTTCTCCCTTCTCACTTTTCCCTTCTTCACATGCCGCTTTCACGGATAAAGACAGCGGCGACATGTTCCCAGAGTTGTCGGACAACGCTTCGAGATTCCCCTTGGACTTGGACCATCCCACGTACGGCTTGATTCCATTCATCCTCTTGGGCATCTACCCTCAATGTCACACGATAGATCGAAGCTTCAGGCTTGATCTTACCTTGCTCATCCTGCCGAACCGGCACCGGACCCGAATACAAAGACGCCAAATATGACAAAGAAAATTGGGATTCATCAACGTGTCGCAGATCTTGCACGTGACCGCGACGAGGTTTACGCGCCGGATCATCGGCATAAAACCAGCCTTCACTCTTGGAGGCTAGTCGAAGCTGCTGCTCTTCTGTTGCATAGGCCTGAACCACCAGGTCTTGTAGCTTAATGAGATGCATAAGCGGCAGTTCTGACTTGACCCACCGACCTTCATGGAGAGATGAGGTCATATCTGTGATGCGACCGGAGAATGGCGCACGCAACACTAACTGGTCACGCACCTTGAGCAGCCCGTCTAACTCTGTCTGTGCACCTTGCAGACTTTCCCCTAAGACTTGATGATCATCCCGATCTTCTTGATATGCGGCTTCACGTTGCAGCCGCACTTGTAACGTGGCAATCTGTTGCTCCAGACGTTGTATTTGCTGGTCAAAATTTGGCGATTCCAACATGACAAGGGTCTCGCCTTTCTCCACCTGATCCCCTTCACGCACATTGACTTTTACAATCTTCGCCGGAACTGGAGAGAATATTGTCGCCCGCTCTTTTGCCTCTAACACTGCGGGAATCGTGACCATCCGATCTAAGGGAATGAATCCTAACAAAAACATCCCAATCAGCATGACGCCCACCACTCGTCCACGCCAGGATTGCATGACCTCGCCACGGCGGTTCCACCACACCTGTATTTCCTGATAGACCGGCCATGCCAGGAACCATCCGATTTCCACTAAAAACAAAATAATGCCCAACACTTTGAAAAAGAAATAATAGACCACCACCGCAATTCCCAAAAACATAATGGCCCGATACACCCACGTGGCCCAAGCATAGCCTGTCATCACTCGCTGTCGCCGCTTCGGTAATTCTTCAGGAGGCGCATCGCCCCAACCAAATAACCATTCCCGCAACTTCCATTGCCCAAATGCAAAGGCACGTGATTGAAGATTAGGAACTCCCAACCAATCCGACAATACATAGTAACCATCAAAGCGAAGCAACGGATTGAGATTGATGAACAGACCCATGATCCAGCTTGTGGTAGCCAACACAAAGAGCACACTTTTGGTGACTCCTTCCGGGCACAGATGCCATGCAAACGTGGCGAGCATGGCGATACCCAACTCAACAACTGTCCCGGCTGCCGCTATTGCAGCACGTTGCCAACGGGAAGTCAGTTTCCAGGAATCTGTAGTATCCGTATAGAGTACCGGTACCATAATAAGGAATCCCACACCCATCGTTTGGACTCGGCACCCATATCGCGCGGCCGTATAGGCATGTCCTAATTCATGCAAAATCTTAATCCCCAACAAACCCAGCATATACGCCGTCATCCCTTGCAGAGAAAAGAAATACAGAAAGGTATTCGCAAATGATTCCCATTGCCGCCCAATCCCCACGCATCCTACTATTCCTAGAAGCACGATTACGGTCAATGCTGTTTTGGTATAGAGGGGCGCGACGATGGGTAACGTTCGTTGCAGGAATCGGTCGGGATTGAATAGTGGAATTCTAAAAAAGAGATAACTGTGGAGAAGTTTTAAGAGCCAATGTTGCTTGCTTTGCTCAGCTTGGGCGTACAGGCCTTTGCTCCCCCCCATGGGCGCCTCTCTGGTGAGGTTGTGCCAATAGAGAAACTGCAGTAGTTCCGTGACATCCCGCTGCGTAACTTTGGCCGTCGTGGAACCCGAGACCACCTCAATGAGCTTTTGTGCTGACCCCAGATGCCATTGCGAAAGCAACTGAAAGGCCGCCCAACCTATTTGGAAATATTGATGCCGAACAGGGTCTAAAATATTCCAAGTCGGCACCCCTTCAGCGGTGGGTGTACCAGACAAAATTTGCAGATCATCGCGTAACGGAGGAAGCGCGATATCTTCTTGTGGAGTTGCCGGAGACATTACCAGCCTATGGTCTGGCGAAAGACGGACAACGGTCTTCGGAACAAATAGAAAAAGAGGGATACGCGTTCACCATAAATCTTGGCAGTACCCTGCCAACCAATGCGAATAGAGTCTGGTGGCTCGGCAACCTCGGCTTTCACTCGATAGGCCAATACATTATCAGGCAACACTTCGGCATGATAACTAGCATGTGTCAAACTGGCTGGGATCGCTTCCAAGGGATTCGCATTCAAAAAGACTTCAACTTCTGCCCCTTCTTGCAAAACAATCGCATCTTCAACAGGCAAATCAATTTTCAATTCATATTCTTCAGGATTCGCCACTTCCATAATCCGTTCCCCAATTACCACAGGTTTGCCGATCCAATCGGATTTGTCATTGAACAAGACAATCCCTCCCCGTGGAGCTTTTACCTCCACCTGCTGTAAAATTTCCCAGGCATAATCCCGCTCAGCTTCTTTCAACTGCACTTCGGAAGCCTGTACAGGCAATCCTGCGCTAGTTTCATCATCAAAAAATGCGCTCTGAGTCATTTTTCGATATTCCATAAAATCCACTGCTAAGTTTTTCTCGGCCACTTCATAATCATTACGAAATTTCGTATCTTCAAATCGATACAGAGTCTGACCTTCTGCTACTACAGTGTTTGGTTCGATCAGAATCTCTGCGATGACCCCATCGAGTGGAGCTGTCACTACGGCTGGATCACGTGCCACCACTTCAACCGGAGCCAATGTCGATAGCCGAATCGGCACACACATCACTCCCACAAGACAGGCCAAACCGACCCATAACCATTGTTTCGACACAGTCCAACTTTTCATCAAGGTTTTCGTTTTTCCTAAAGCATTCCAGGCATGGGCTGCTGTTTCGGCAAACCGCCGAATCAATTGAATCTCCCCTTCTTGCCAGGGACGTTCCCGTGCCAGCCAGACCCCTCCCATCACTTCTTGGCTATTCCAAATAATGGGACACCACAGGACATGTGGAAAGGCAAATCGTCTCCAATCCGCTTGAAGATGTTTGGCACATTGCTCTACATTCAAATGACATGGGGCTTGCAAAGCCTGCCTCTCCCAGAGGTCGGACACAACCTCCTCAATCCATTGCACCATAGGCGATTTTCGATCCACGACTGCCACACTCGACACAACTTCAACTTGGCATGCCTTACGCAAATTCGTACCAAAGGAAAATACACAGGCTTGACGAAATCCAATTAGACGGCGCGTTTCATTGGCTAAGAGAAAACACAATTCCTTGACAGTTTGCGCTGTACGAACCTGATTTTCTAATTGCAGAAGGGCCAACAGCAATTGAGAATCAATGTCAGAGCCCTTATCCGGTGGTGCCGAAGATTGGGCACTTGATGACGCTGGTGAATTTTGAGTGGATGCTGGAGGCTCCATCACCCCCGCACCGGCGGAAGTCTGGCTTTTGTCTTGAAAATCTTGACTCATACGTTGAATACGGACACCAGTATATGCTGGAAATGGTCAAGTCAGTACATAATGGAAAAGCGACTTATTTTTTCGCTGTTTTAGCGGAAGGGCCGGGCGATGTACTGGGTTTGAACGCGGCTTTTTTGTTCTGAGAAACGATCTTGCGATCAATAAATCTAGCGCTTCCACTCATACCCGCTAACACATGCTTTGGCTGTTTACTAAATTGGCCAAAAATACGAATGGTCTGACTGACAGGATCCACACGAGCACCAATATCAACGACCTCAGCAGCGTATACTTCTTGGGTTTCATCAATGAAAAATTTAAATGGACTTTTCTTTGCCACCCACCGTAGAGAGGTAGAAGGCAAAATGAGTTCAATTTCGAAGTTCTGATCGTTTAACACACTCATGACTTCGTCATAGGGATTCACACTTTCGTACGGATGGACTAATGTCTTCACTACTCGTCCCGAAAATGGTGCAATAATTCGACAATGGCGGACGGCTAAATTCGCACTCCTTACAGCCGCTTTTGCTTGCTTCACTTCAGCTTGCGAGATATCAACTTCTAACTGCCCAATGCCATGTAATTTGGCCAACTGCTCATTATTGACGGCTGTTTTTTCTCGGGCTTCCAGTTCCGCTTTCGCTGCTGATAATTCCGCCCAATATTTTGCACAATCAAATTCAACCAATAAATTGCCTTTTTTAAACCGCTGGCCATCTCGAAATGGGATTCGTTTGACTCGTGCCTGCAATTCACTAGAAATCACCGCCTCCTGAGTGGGCTTCACCACTCCTCGAACGGCGTTGAGATTGGCTGACTGAATACCACTTTTCTTCGCAAAGCTCATATCTCCACTGATAAGCAAAACACTCACGGCACACATCCCGAGCATAGAAGATTTTCGAATCATGGCTGTACCACTCCTTCTGATTGTTCCAATTGCGCATGTGAGACCATGGCATGCTGCTCTAACCATTCCCAGCGTTGCTCCAACGCATTGGCCAATTCGTCCAAGTCATCATCAGATAAATTTACAGGGAAAGGATCTTCGCCTATAGCTGCTAAAAGATTGGCATACGCCATCTCCAGTTTGGCTAAGGCCATTTCATGCCGCAGCTCAGCTAATAACCCCTGGACCTTTTCTCGAATCACACGATGTTCACTCAGGCGGTTCAAGGACCAAGACTGCTGAACATGGTCCGCAATTTGGACTTGTGTGGCAAAATACCGATTGGCAATGTTGACCTCGTTTAAAGCTGCTTTGTATTGAGCCACAGCCACATGAACTTGAGTCATAATTGTCATCGTGAGAGCCAAGCTTTGTGCGTGCAGGACTTCTTCCTGAGCATCAATCACTTGTAGCCGAGTCGGATGCCTAAAGACATTCATGAGATTCCAACTGATTTTTGCTCCGTAACTCAGCCAATTATTATTAAACAGAAACGAATTACTATCATAGTTTTCCCCAAGGTAGACATTGAGACTTGGCAATAATTCCAAAATGGCTACTTTGGTTTCCTCGGCATTAATGCGTTTTTGATAGTCAACGGTTCGAAGCTCGGGACGATTGAGGAGGGCTTGTTGTTCCAACTCCTCGAGATTGTCCTGAATTTTTGAGACCGGAGAAGTATGCTTCGGCTTCACGAGTTCATACGGTTCTCCAGGCTGTAAATTCATCAATTCCCCAAGTTGAATTCTGGCCACAGAAAGCTCTTGATACAACTGTTGGATTTCTTGTTGTGCCTGTAAAAGTTCCCGTTCATATTGAAGTGAGGTCAGGGGTGTCTCGAGTGCCTTAGCACGAATAACCCGAGTTTCATCTATGGCCTGTGTGACCCAATCATCTAAGAACGAGAGCCGTCCCAGAGCCCGTTCAGCCCCAACCGCTTTCCAAAAGGCTGACCGCACTTCTTGAATCACACGATTGGCAATACGACGTTTATCTTCTTCCGCAATCAGCACATCATTTGAAGCCTGCTGCGCTCGCACATAGGACAACCCAAAATCCAACACATCCCAACTTAATGTTAAATTCGCTGAAAACAAATTTTTATCCGATGATGTTGAAGGCTCTAAAGACGTCTGCCCAGATAACAACGACCGACTCCGTGCGCCGGCAAAATTCGAACGTCCACTATATCCCGCATCCGCAACCAATTTGGGCAACATGTCATAATGTGCAAGATCCAATTGCCGATGGGCCACCATTTCCTTCAATCCTTGCACTCGAGCTTCCAGATTAAACTTCAACGCGCGAGCCATAGCGTCATACAAGGTAATCGGACGAGAAACAGGCTCCTGATACTCATGTAAATTCTGAAGATCTTCTCGGACTCGTTGCTCAAGTTCCTCGGGAGTCATCGGCTCAGGAATAATCGCACACCCTGCAGCCATACCGAGAAGACAGACCCCCAACAGAAAAATCCAATGGTTTATATGTTTTGATATCATTGCTAACTTTATTATTTTCCTCAACAGCTCACTTTTTTCTTCGGGGTTATTCTTTCCACGCACCAAACCCAAACTGAGCCACATGCCCTTTATGATGCCACCACCTTAAAAAAATGGCCCCTATTCATGAGACATATCGTTCCTGTAAACACAGATTCAAATTGCTTCAAATCGAAAACCGCGTTCTTGTGTTCAAAATTCTCGTTCAATCTTTCGGTTAATTTCTCCTTGATATTGAATACCCTCTCTTATTCTTTTTTCTCTTCCTTCATGTCACTCAAACAACCTGCTCCAAGTGTGATTAACCTCACACAACGGCCAGTGCCGATAAGAAATCATTAAAAATGTCTTCCAGATCGTCTTCGTAATTCCCGAAAAGAAAGATGGAGGAATACTATGCTCTGGGGATTATTGGAAATGAGAAGTGGAGCCCACACCAAGAGAGCCAAAGGTCCATATCGCCATCGCACCCAGAAACCACACAAAAAAATGGAACAACCTACTCTCCAAGAAAAAGCCCCCAGAACTCTGAGAAAAGAAAGCAACCACACAGTCTCACACAACCACACTCCTCAGCTCATACCGGTTGAACATATGGAGCAGTCTCACGGCCTTGGCCTCCTTTTAGCCCTAGAATCGAGAATCATGTTTGATGGAGCCGCCCTTCTCACAGGAGCGGAAGTGGTCCAGGATCAGACTCAGCAAGATCAACCTATTCAAGACATCACTGCCGCTCCCGAAACCAAACTTGCTTCGAATGCGTTGGCTGATCCCATTGATCTTGCCTCAGCCTTATCTTCAATATCAGCTCTCTCCGAACGTCGGGAAATAGTTTTCATTGATACTAGGGTCGATGATTATCAAACACTGATGAGCGGTATTTCTCCTAGCGCAGAGACTATCCTCCTAGACTCCACACGAGATGGTATAGAACAAATTACTGAAATATTGCGAAGTCGTTCAGACATCGATGCCATTCATCTCATCGCCGAAGGAAACGAAGCCGAGCTACATTTGGGTACGACCTTTCTTACGCAAGAGGCCATTAGTGGGCAATACGCGGGTCTGTTCACACAAATTGGACAAAGTCTCTCGGAAAATGCCGATCTCCTCATCTATGGCTGTAATTTTGGACAAGGAGAAGCTGGACGCAGTGCAATGGAAGCCTTAGCGGAGCTGACAGGATCCGACATTGCCGCCAGCACCGATCGCACCGGGCACACGTCCGAATATGCAGATTGGGAATTGGAAAGAGCAACTGGTGTAATCGAAACATCAATCGTCATAAACGAAGCCACACAAGAAGCATGGGAAGGGGTATTAGCCACCTATACGGTCACGACAACTGCGGATGGGGGGCCAGGCTCCCTTCGCCAAGCCATAATTGATGCCAATACAAATCCCGGTACCGATCTTATTACCTTTTCAGGGAGCGGAACCTATCTGCTGACACTCAGCGGAGCTGGCGAAGATGCTGCAGCTGCAGGTGATTTAGATATTACCGATGATCTCATCATAGTTGGTAACGGCACGGGGAACACCGTCATCGATGCATCGGGTTTCGGTGGAACACCGGATCGGGTCTTTCACCTTAAGGGTACCAGTACTGCATCAATAAGCGGGCTCACCATTCAAGGAGGAGACCAAAACAATGGTGGGGGCATCTTAGTCGATGACTCGAGTACTCTCAATCTCGCTGGGATCACACTCACAGGAAACAACCAGAGTGGTACCGGAAGTGGGGGGGCTATTCATGTTCGTGGGACGGCAAATCTCTTTGCGGTACAGATGTCCGGAAACACCGCAGACAATGGCGGTGCCATTAGCTTCGACGGGGCAGCCGACAGCTCGTTAACCAATGTCACTATTAGCGGAAATACGGCCACCGGAAACGGCGGTGGAATTTATAACAATTCCACCATCACAGTAAACAGGTCCACCATCAATGGGAATTCGGCAACCCTAGGGGGTGGCATCTACAATGAAGGAACGATTGATATCTCCAACTCAACTGTTAGTGGCAATATGGCTGACACGGGTGCTGGCGTATACAACGACACCACCTCCAATGGCCTAACATTCACAAACGTCACGGTGAGTGGGAACATGGCCACATTCGATGGGGGTGGCGTATATACGGAACAGGCCGTAACAATGGCTAATTCCACGCTCACCTTAAACTCAGCGGATTCTGGCGGCGGGATTCGAACACTAGGCGGGGGAGGAGATGTGGACTTGCTAAACACCATCGTTGGAGGCAATACAGTAGTTACCGCAAACCCTGATCTGGATGGCAATTTCACCACCTCAGGGTTTAACTTAATCGGCGACGGAACGGGCCAAAGCGATCTCGTCCATGGTGTCAACAATGATCAAGTAGGTAACGGCGGATCACCCATTAATCCGTTGCTCGGCGGACTCGCAGACAACGGTGGGCCAACTCTGACCCACGCGCTATTGGTCGGCAGTCCTGCTATTGATGCGGGAACAGCAATAGGTGCACCTACCGTCGATCAACGCGGAGTGGCCCGTGACGCAAGTGTAGATATCGGCGCATTTGAGTCGACCACCAATGCCACCCCCCCAGTGGCCTCTCCAGACAGCTACACCATCGATGAAGACACGACCCTTACAACCGAACCAGGCTGGTTTAACGAGGCATGGCTCAGCAGACAAAAGCTGACATTTAACAACACGGCTCAGACCGAAAACTTAACCGATTTTCCTGTGTTGATCACCCTAGATGCCGGGAACATTGATTACACCAAGGTACAGGACGCCGGAGAAGATCTCCGGTTTGTCGATGCGGATGGCACCGAGCTGGCCTATGAAATTGAAAGTTGGAATGAGTCGGGCACATCCTATATCTGGGTCAAGGTGCCTCAAATCGATGGGGCTTCAGGCACAGACCACATCTGGATGTACTACGACAATGCCAGTGCCACTGACAACCAAAATGCCGCAGGTGTTTGGTCCAACAGCTTCGAAAGCCTTTCGCATCTTCATGATGATTTCACTGACTCGACCGGCAACGCTCACAACGGCATCAACAATGGTTCGTCAGACAGCACCGGAAACATTGGTGACGGACAATCGTTCGATGGGGTGGATGATCGAATTGACATTTCATCCGATGCGGGCATTGACAATTTCTTTGCGGGTGGAGCCACGGTGTCAGCCTGGATCAACCCGAGTGGTTGGGGTGAATTTGGCTTTGGCCGTATCCTCGATAAGGGTAACGCTCCCTCGGCTACCAACGGCTGGGCACTCCAAGTCGATAACACCGGGAATCGGCTGATCTTTGAATTCGGATTTTCGATGGACGCGGGACGGTGGCGATCATCCATCAATTCTATTGCACTGGACACATGGCAACTCGTCACTCTGGTCTACGATAGCACCTCTGCGGCGAATGACCCGACGATCTACGTGAACGGAGTGCCAGTCGGGGTCACTGAATCGAATACACCGAACGGCACAGCCAATTCCGATGCGGGCTTGGATTTAGCAATCGGGAATCGATCCGGTTCAACGGACCGAACATTCCAGGGAATGCTAGATGAAATTCGGCTTGAAACAGGAACGCGTTCCGCCGATTGGATTCAAGCGCAATACCTCTCAATGACCGATGCCTTCGTCACTTTTGCGACATCAGAGGGTCCGGGCGGCGTGCTCACCAATGACACGGACGCGGATGGTGATCCGTTAACAGCCATCCAGGTAAATGCCGACCCCGCAAACGCCCAGTCATTCATCTTGAACCCGGACGGATCATTCTCCTACACCCCTGTAGCGAATTTCACCGGTATCGATACCTTCACTTACACAGTGAACGACGGCACAGTCGATGGCAATACCGTGACCGTCACAATCAACGTCAATCCCGTTAACGATGCTCCCCTTATCGCCACAAACACCGGAAGCACGGTGAATGAAGGCTCATCCGCCAACGTGCTCACTACGGCAATGCTCAACGAGGGAGACCCTGATGATGCCGGCACCGGCTTGACCTATACGGTCACAGCTGTTCCAACCAATGGCACGTTGCGACTTTCTGGCACAGCACTTGACTTGAACGACATCTTCACACAGAACGATATCGACAACAATCGCGTAACCTACGATCACAACGGCAGTGAGACCACGACCGACACGTTCAACTTCTCCCTAGCGGACGGCGGCGAGGATGGTGCCGTTCCAGCGACAGGTACGTTCAACCTCACCGTCAATTCCGTCAATGACCCCCCAACCTTCACCGGTCTCGACCACATGCCTATCTTCACCGAAGGCGGAGGGACCGTGATACTCGACAACAACGCCACAATTGCCGACCCTGAACTAGACGCTGCCAATTCTTATGACGGCGCGACCCTGACCCTGGCCCGCAATGGCGGCGCCAATGGAGAGGATCTCTTTGACGGCAAAGGGACGCTCAGTTCACTCATGGAGGGAGGTAATATCGTGCAAAACGGCACGATCATTGGCACGGTCACCACGAATAGCGGGGGAATGCTTGTCTTGACCTTTAACGGTAACGCCACCACTACCTTGGTCAATGATGCATTGCAGAAGATCAGCTATGCCAATACGAGTCCTACCCCACCTGCCAACGTACAGATCGATTTTACCTTCAACGATGGCAACACAGGTAGTCAAGGCAGTGGGACAGCGCTCGTCGATACTGGATCTATCACTGTCACCATCAACGCCATGAACACCCCACCGACGCTCGACTTGGATGCCAATGACAATTCCGGGGCCATGGGGAACGACTACCACTTCACGTTTACCGAAGGAGACGGACCCACAGCCATCGCTGACAGCGACGCAAGTCTGATTGACCCAGACAGCGGCTCTTTCGCCAATGTCATACTGGCCATCAGTGGACTCCAGGATGGCAAGGCCGAAACACTTATAATCGGCGGCGATATTTTTTCCCTTGACGCCGCGGTCGCTGGCCAGAATACGTCAGACGGGAACTATCATGTCGTCATCACGACCAGCGCCGGAACCGCAACTGTCACAATCACCAGGCAAAGCCCAGGCACTTTGACCGAAACCCAAGTGGAAACGCTGATTACGTCCATTCAATACCAGCATACTGATACGAATACGCCCACAAGCGGTGACCGATTTGTGGATGTCACCGTGAACGATGGTTCGTCCGATAGCGCTGCCGCACGTTCGACAATTCATGTCACGGCTATAAATACTCCGCCTACGGCTGCTCCTGATGCCTTTACAGTAAGCGAAGGCTCGATCACAACCTTGAATCTGGCCAGCAACGACACTGATGCCGACGACGGACTGGATCTCACCAGCATCACGATCATCGCTGGCCCCACCAACGGCACAATCACTCAAATCAATACAGATGGGACAGTGGAATACACTCATAATGGCTCAGAAATACCCACGGACAGCTTTACCTACGCGATTAATGACTTATCGGGAGCCACATCAAATACGGCAACAGTCAACATAACAGTCACCCCACAAAATGATGCTCCCATTATCATCTCTGATGGGGGTGGGCCAAACGCGAGCGCCAGTGTCCTCACTGGCCAGACCTTCGTGACTGTTGTCACCGCCACTGATGCCGAAAGCACACCCTTGACCTATAGCATTATCGGCGGTGCTGACGCAGCATTGTTTAGCATAGATACAGCAACAGGTATGCTTACGTTTGACAATGCTCCCAACATCCAGACACCCAGCGATGTGGGAGGTGACAATGTCTATGATGTAATCGTACAGGCCTCCGACGGCACCGCTACCGATACACAAGCAATTGCCGTCACTGTCACCGATATCCCAGTCGTTGTTCCCCCGCCCCCTCCAGACCCACCACCTGAATCTCCACCGCCACCTGACGAAGGAGATAAACAGGAAGAATTACCGGGAGGTGGAGGGTTTTTTGTGACTGGATCACAGGAATTTCGTTCCAGCAGTGGCTCTAACTCCATGCCAGAAGAACGAAAGGATTCAGAGTCGTTTAATATATCCCGGGGAGATAATCTTTTAGCTCTCCAATCGATCAACAACAAGAACACTCTCGGAAATGCCGCAAACAAACTCTTCACTCTACTACAAAAAGAATTTGAAACCATAGATTTCAAAAGTGAATTACAATCCTTGCTAAATCCCTCTTCTGGCCTTCTCAACAGTCTGGATCAAGCACGTGACACATTGAATGCAATTACCGAAACTGAAAAAATCTATATGGTTTCGAGCATTGCGGCCTCTACCGGACTCTCCGTGGGATACGTGATCTGGCTCCTACGAAGTGGCGTCCTGCTCACAGCTCTGTTATCCACTGTGCCTGCTTGGCAATTTGTGAATCCCTTATTAGTGTTGGACGCTCCAGCAAGGAAGAAAAACAAGAGAAACCAATCAGAAGATGATTCGCTTGAGACCATGTTTGAAAAACCCAACAAGACCATACCCGTGCCTCCAGAAATGAAGACTGGAACCATACGACAATCTCGCTGGCCTCGGCAGTCTTAGCCATGACGATTCTTTCCACAAAATCTCGCCTGGCTATCGGTCAAGTCTGCCTAGTGATCAGTATTCTTTTGACAGCCAGTTTACTAGGGTTCATCCCCGATCGAACGGGTGCAGTGCGCGATGGACGAACCGCATTGGCTGAGTCCATTGCCGCCAATAGTTCGATATTACTCACGCAAAAAGACTTCGACCGGTTAGATGGGATTTTGCAATTAGTGGTTGAACGAAATGAAGACCTGCTCTCGGCTGCTTTACGAACGAGGACAGGAGACCTTGTCATAACTAATGGTGAGCACGAGAAGAATTGGAATATGAAGGATGCAGATGTTTCCACTTCCACGCAGGTTGCCATCGCAATTTGGGAAGGAGAAACCGAATGGGGCCAAGTGGAATTACGATTCAATCCCATAGACAACAATAGTTGGCTCGGCATGATTGCTGGTTCCAATATGCAATTATTGCTCTATGTTGCCCTCGCCAGTTTCGTAGGGTTTTACATGTATTTGGGAAAAATGTTGAAGCAACTTGATCCCTCGCAAGCCGTTCCCGAACGAGTGCGGTCAGCATTGGATACCATGGCGGAAGGTCTCTTGGTTCTGGACCACAAAGAACAGATCATGTTAGCGAATCGGGCCTTTACCGATATTATGGGGACATCTCCGGAAACCCTACTGGGACGAAGTGTAGCAGAATTTCCTTGGGCTGATTCAGAAGGGCAAGCGATACCTCCACATGCCCTCCCGTGGCTTCAGGCTTTAGAATCAGGTGAGACTCAAAAAAATCAACGCCTTCGCTTAACACTTCCACATGGTGAACATGTGACGTTTATGATCAATTGTTCGCCTATCCTTGGCACGGGTGGAAGACATGTTGGAGTCCTTGCAAGCTTTGATGACGTCACGCAACTAGAAGAAGCAGAAATCGAGTTACTCAAATCAAAAGAGGCCGCGGAAGCAGCCAATCAAGCTAAGAGTGCATTTTTGGCCAACATGAGTCATGAAATTCGCACACCGATGAATGCCATTCTAGGGTTCACAGAACTCCTGAAACGAGGCTTCGGACGAGACTCTGAGGAAACCCGTCACCACCTGGAAATCATCCATTCCAGTGGCAAACATTTATTAGAACTCATCAATGACATTCTGGATCTTTCCAAAATTGAATCAGGCCGCTTAGAGGTTGAACAGGTCCCGTTCAATCCCTATTCCGTTATTTTTGAGGTGGTCCAAGTCCTGGGAATTCAAGCCAAAGAAAAAGGCATTACCTTAGATTTGCAGATACTTGATGAGGTACCGACAACTATTACCGGTGACCCTGGGCGCACTCGGCAGATTGTCACCAATCTTGTGGGAAACGCCGTGAAATTCACAGAAGCTGGTAGCGTCACTGTGACGGCCTATGCCAAACAGCTTGAGGACCATGTCATTCGATTCCATATTGATGTCGCGGATACAGGCGTAGGAATGAGTTCGGAGGCGATGGAACGTATTTTTGAAGATTTTATGCAGGCAGATGTTTCAGTGACCAGAAAATTTGGGGGAACAGGCCTAGGGTTGACCATTAGCCGCAAATTCGCACGTGCCTTAGGTGGAGATATCACAGTGGAAAGTCAACCAGAGGTGGGGAGTGTCTTCAAAGTGACTTTAGAGACACGTACGCCAACTGGTGTAGCATGGGTACCCGCCAAACAGGCCCTGGAAATTAGTACTTATTCCGCAATGCAGGAACATAGGAATTGGGTCTTCGCTTCAGCACGAATTTTAGTTGTTGATGATGGGGCAGAAAATCGGGAGTTTGTCAGAGTGGTATTGGAAGACTATGACTTGAGAATTGACGAAGCCGAGAATGGTCGCATCGCCGTGGAGATGGCCTCCACGGCTCATTACGATCTCATCCTTATGGATATTCAAATGCCAGAAATAGACGGATTAACAGCCACCCGGATGTTACGTGACCGTGGTTCTACCATACCGATTATTGCTTTAACAGCCAATGCCATGAAAGGATTCGAGCAAGAACTTCTAGATGCAGGCTATACAGACTATATCACCAAACCTATCGATCTTAATCACTTTATCCCCAGGCTAGCCGAACTCCTCAATGCATCACCAATCAATGAGGCTATTACCAAACAAGCCCATTCGGAACCTTTCCAAGAATCAGAATTCCTAGAATCCGATACATCACCCATTGTATCGAGACTAGAGCACAGCAACCCCAAATTCTCTCGTGTGATTGCCCGATTTACCGATCGCTTGGACACGCAACTAGAAGCCATGGAAGCGGCTTATGCAGAGCAAGACTTTGACGGCTTAGCTAAATTAGCACATTGGTTGAAAGGCGCAGGCGGGACTGTCGGGTTCGATGTCTTCTTTGAACCAGCCAGTGAGTTAGAAGCGGCCGCCAAAGCCATGGACGCATTAAAAATTGAACCCCTCCTCCAGCACTTGCAAAAACTCGCCTCACGAATCATCATCGATGATCAACCTGCATTCTCCAATCGTCCTACTCAGTCCCACTAAAACACAGTCTTCTGCCAGTTCCCAGCAAAAAATAAGGGAAAAACCTCTCTATCACTCATGATTCAACTGGAAAGTACCGAAAAGCACCATGAAATCATATGTATCAAGGCATAAAATTCCCGGCACCTTGCCCCTGAATGGGAAGACACAGACAAATACCTGGTCATAAGACGTTTCCTATTGGAGTAAAGCATACCAGCTAAAATTGATATGGATGCCAACAGTATCATAAACCCTGCCTCTGAATTCTCAAGTCCCCATGAATTATCTCTCACTAAGGGACTCCCCCATGAATTAGGGAGCGATTCCTCTGTGCTTAATCAAGCCATGATCATGATGATTGATGATGAAGCCACTACTATGGAGGTCATGCAAACATTTCTAGAGGAGGCAGGTTATCAACGTTTTGTACAAATCGAGGATTCGTCTCAGGCCATGGTCAAACTGGAAGACCTCCGTCCAGACATCCTTCTCTTGGATTTGGTCATGCCTGAGGTCAGCGGCTTTGAAATTTTACAATTTATCAGAAATCATTCAGTACTCTGCCATTTGCCTGTCATTATTCTCACGTCATCATCCGATGCTGAAACAAAACTGGAAGCCCTTGATCGTGGGGCTACAGATTTTTTAGCCAAGCCGGTAGATCCCAGTGAATTAATATTGCGAGTACGCAATACGCTTGCGGCCAAGGCCTATCAAAATCAGCTTGCCTACTATGACGCCTTGACACAATTACCAAATCGGAGTTTATTCCTTGATCGACTTGCCTGGTTTCTCCAGCAAGCTGAATGTCACGGACATAATCTTGTCATGTTGCATATCAGCCTTCCTCAGTTTAAACGCGTGCACAACACCTTTGGCCCCCAGGTCGGGGACCAGGTCATCAAGCAAATCGCCGATCGCATTCAAGCTTGTGTTCGGGGGACAGATATCGTCGGACGTGGGATAGAAGAAGACGAAGAATTGACCTGCTTGTTTCATGTGGGTGGCGATGAATTCTCCATAGTTTGTCCTCATATGGTTCACCCTGAAAATGCCACAAAAATCGCCTCTCGAATCATCGGGATTATGAGCATTCCGTTTGATGCCGATGGCACTGAGGTTACCATCGCCCCTCATATCGGAATTGCCAGTTATCCCGGCGACGCCAATAACGTCGAAAATTTAGTCCAATGTGCAGTGGGTGCCAGCGCCCAAGCCAATACGAAGGAACAAGGAGATTATCAATTTTATTCAGTCGAAATGAATATGAAAAGTCAAGAGTATCTTCAATTGGAAGCAGCCTTACGCCATGCTATTGAAGCGGAGCAACTTCTATTGCATTATCAACCGCAAATCGATGTGGAGAGTGACCACATACAAGGAGTCGAAGCCGTTGTTCGATGGAAACATCCAAATGGGGAAATCCTGTCACCAAATGACTTTATTCCCCTGGCGGAACAAAGTGGCATGATTTTGCAGCTTGGAGAATGGGTGCTCAAAGAAGCCTGCGCTCAACTAGCACGCTGGCAAGAGGAAGGGAAGTGGGTCAATGTTTCCGTCAATCTCTCTGCCAAGCAATTTCATGCTGGCAATCTCGTGGAAATTGTACGTGATACGCTCACATCCTATAATTTTGACCAATCGTATTTAACTCTTGAGCTGACAGAAAGTCTCATAATGGAAAATATCCAACAGACCGTGGAGACTTTGAACCAGCTTATTCTGCTAGGTGTGAAAATTTCCATGGATGATTTCGGAACTGGGTACTCCTCATTAAGTTATTTAAAACATCTTCCTCTCCATGAATTAAAAATTGATCGTGCATTCTTGACTGGCATCACGGACAATCCGAAAGACAAAGCTTTGGTATCCGCCATCATTTATTTGGCTCATGAATTTGGGTTAAAAGTCGTAGGCGAAGGGGTAGAGAACCAGGAACAACTCGATATGCTAGCCTCGTTGAAGTGCGACGAATATCAAGGGTATTTCTTTAGTTCTCCTATAAGCGCCTCGACTTTCACGGAAATGCTGGATGAATCTCTCCGGGGCTAAATACCCTGGCATAGAGATTATTTCTCCTCCTCACTTCTTACAAAATTTTAAAGGCTTTCTGCACTTCCCTTCTTCTCGCATAGGAAAACCTCCCTTCCAGATTGCATCTAGCCTGTATCGTATTCTTCTCTTTTTCAAAATCTGAATTATCTGAGTACAACAGTTCTTCTTGTAAAACAACGAACAAAAAATATCAAAATCTATAAGAAACAAACATTTTCATCGCAATCTTACTGGCCTCAGCACAAAGGCTGTCACGAATATCAAGACCGCTATAACTCTTATCTCATTTGCTTTCTCAGTATACGGTTGCATGCTTTTTTCTTTTTTTTGTGAAAATCTCAATTGTTCAATAGCTTCAGCCGAAAATGCATACTGGATTGTCATTTTTTCCGAGGTAAACCTGTGCGTTGAGAGAACGACCAGATGAATGTACGAAAAATTATATGAATAGCGAGCTAGCTCAGTATGGAGATGTGTTTGTCGGACGACAGCCGATCCTTGGGCCCACATTAAAGACCATTGGCTATGAGGTACTCTACCGCAATTGTGAAATAGGCCAGGCCATCTTTACGGACGAGAGTGTGGCCACGGCTACCGTTCTTCTTAACACCTATTTGGATATTGGGCTGGAACATGTTGTCGGATCTCATTTGGCCTTCCTCAACATTCCCAAGCAATTTCTCGTGGAAAATTATTGTGAAGCACTCCCGAAGAATCGCGTGGTCCTAGAAATTCTTGAAAATGTGGAACCAAGCCCTCAAGTTCTTGAAGCTCTTGAAGCACTCTCCAAGCAAGGCTATACCATCGCCCTGGACGATTTTGTCTACGATGACCGTTCTCACCCATTTCTGGAGTTTGCGGATATTGTCAAAATTGATGTCTTGGGAAAAACTGAAGCCCAACTCCAATGCGAGGTATCCCATCTCAGAGAGTCTCGAGTCCGTCTTCTGGCTGAGAAAGTGGAAACCGTCGAGACCTATGAAATTTGCAAAAAATTGGGGTTTTTTTACTTTCAGGGATATTTCTTTTTTCGACCAGATGTGATTCGTGGGCGAGAAATTCCAGCTAATAGGGTTGCCCTTTTAGAATTGCTAGGGAAAATTCAGGACCCTCACATTCCATTTAAAGGATTAGTCGAACATATCCGCAACGATCTCTCTCTAAGTTACAAAGTCCTACGATACGTCAATTCTGCGTATGTGGGTTTACCAAAACGAGTCGATTCAATCGATCATGCAGCATGTATGGTGGGCATAGACCGCATTCGAACCTGGGCCACGCTCATCATTATGGCCAGCGGGCAGACCCAGGCCCATGAAATTTTGGTAATTGCCTTGGTTCGGGCAAAAATGTGTGAGCGGTTAGGAAACCGCTTGGGAGCAGTTGCACCAGAAAAATTTTTTACCATGGGGCTGCTTTCAGTCTTAGAGGCCTTGTATGATTCCCCCATGGAAGGCATTCTCGAAAAACTTCCCTTACCTGACGATATTGCTAATGCGTTGATTTTAGGAGAAGGGGAAATGGGCTTAGTCCTCTCTTCCGTCAAAGCTTATGAATCTGGCCACTGGATGGAACTCAAACCACTTCGGCTTGAACCATCCACCATTCGCGATTTTTATCTGGATGCCATTGATTGGGCAAATCACTTTTCGCCTCTAGTCGCTTAATCTGATTCAGCCAACGCATCTGTCATAATCAGTGAGTAATTCCCCTTATCTCCCTTTCATGATAGGCACGGCATCCAAAACATGCTATCCTTTCCTTAGTCGCTCATCGTTTGCTAGGTACATTACCTATTCACATTTATTTTAGCAGCCCCTTAATCTCAAATCCTCAAAATGACGATAGATTTTATACCTACAGATAAAGTCACTTCTGCGAAAAACCCTCGCACAGATTCACGCCCAAGCCTCCGATTGCCACCATGGTTTCATGTTCGACTTCACTCCGGGGCCCATTACCGCAAACTCCGTCAGTTGGTAGATACCCACCGTCTGAATACCATCTGTGAGGAAGCTCACTGTCCCAATCTATGGGAATGTTGGAATAACCGGACCGCTACATTTTTAATTCTTGGTGATATCTGTACTCGCCGCTGTCACTATTGCTCGGTAAAAACTGGGCGCCCATCGGCAATTGATATGTCAGAGCCTCAACGTATTGCTGAGGCCATAAAAACACTCAATCTTCGTCATGCGGTCATCACATCTGTCAATCGCGATGACCTCGCAGATGGAGGAGCAGAGGTTTTTGCAGAAACTCTTCGACAGATTCATCTATTTACTCCAAACTGCACGGTGGAAATTCTTATCCCTGATTTTCAAGGTCAACAACAAGACGTATCGACCGTTATCAATGAAAAGCCTGATATTCTGAATCACAATATTGAAACAGTTCCCCGTCTCTTTCCATCCATTCGACCACAAGGGAAATATGCCCGATCCCTTAAAGTCCTTCAATGGGCTCAAGAAATGGGTGCTCGAACAAAATCAGGGTTGATAGTTGGTTTAGGAGAAACAGATAAGGAAGTTCTGCAGGTAATACAAGATCTTCGATCAGTAGGCTGTAAGATGCTTACACTGGGGCAATATCTTCGTCCCACTCTAGAGCATGCACCGGTTGAACGATACTACACACCAGAAGAATTTGAACAATTCAAAGAAGCAGCGTTAGCTCTGGGCTTCGCTCATGTGGAATCTGGGCCTATGGTCCGAAGCTCTTATCATGCAGAACAACAGGCTTTTAACTCTCTGGACCAATGACCCTTATACCTTACTGTTCGGACTTTACGAGTTCCCCAGGAACATTTTCACTTTCAAGAAATGGAAACTCCTCAGAAATCAATGGAAAGCGTTGTTTCCTTGCAAGCGAATCTAAGTATAAATGCTCACAGAGATTTCGAAGTGTCGAAAAATCGACCATGGTACATTCATGAAAACATGTGTTACATTTCATTAGAATCTTGTCCTTCCTACTAATACACGCAGACTCTCTAAAAAAATAGCGGAGGACCGAACACTTCAAGATTCCCACCCTATCTCCCCCAAGTGACAAAGTGAACGTCCTGAAAAGCTCGACCCTCCCGCATTCTAGCTATCGAACAATCAACGCATGGCCATTGCTAGTAGAAATTAATGCTTGAAGCAATTGTCCGGGTTCCTTCTGCCCATTAGGGAATGCCGTGTCTCGGCCGATTTCTACTCGAATCGACTCATTTGTACCTTCCGCTTCAACCAGATAGACATTTCCTTGAATTTCCTTGAGAGTCCCTTCAATGTTTTGGAATTTCGCGGATACCTCTCCCGATGCTGCTGATTGTGATTGAATCCCTTTTTGGCTCAGCAAAAGAGCGCTACCCATTTCGGCATCTCCGGCAAAAGTTAACATTATCCCATGGCAACTCAGAATGAACACCCAGGCACAAATATAAATGAACTGTTTCATAGCATACCTCCTCTGCATTTGAGGTTTCATTAAGAAAGTGGAAATATGGACTTTCATGATTAATAACCTTTAGATTACTGCAAGGGTTATTCCCTATCGTATCTCTTGAATATTTTCGACATAAATCCAATAGGTTGCACAAGATTGCTTAAACGTTGGACATGAAATTGACTAAACAATATGCAGGGTGCCACCTACATGATGCACGAAATCATTGTAGGAAAAATCGTGCAAAACCTGAGGGGAAAAACTAGGGGAAAATTCCAATCATAAATCCTATTTTGAAGAGCAAGAGAATGCTTGAAGAACCTCAATCATCAACAGATCCGCTAATAGGTATTGGGAGCATTGATTAGAAAGGGCTATAGTCTTTCCAACATGTAACAACACCAATCCCCTGAACGGAGGAATCGAAAAACATGCGTGATTTCTTCCCTGGGTTAGCTGGAATTCCTGCAGCCAAATCTTCCATTAGTTTCGTTGATGGTGAAGCGGGAATATTAGAATACTGCGGCATTCGCATTGAAGATTTAGCAAAACACAGTTCCTTTCTCGAGACCACTTTTCTTTTACTTTTTAAGAGGCTCCCAACCAAACAGGAATTAGAGAATTTTACCAAGGATATTTTTCTTCACCGTCGCATAAAATACCGCATCATTGAACTCTTAAAATCGCTCCCTGAACATGGACATCCCATGGATGCACTGCAAGCCGCAGTTGCCGCACTGGGCATGTTTTATCCCATTGACGATGTGCGTGAAGAAGCCAGTCGTTATCTCACCGCTGTACGACTGATTGCCAAACTTCCCACGATTGTCGCCGCCTTTGCCAGACTACGGCGAGGAGATGATGCCATCCAGCCCCGCGATGATCTCTCGTACGCCGCAAATTTTCTGTACATGCTAACGGAACAGGTTCCCGAGCCAGCCCTCGCAAAGATATTCGATGTGTGTTTGATTGTGCATGCCGAGCACACGATGAACGCCTCAACATTTAGTGGCATGGTGACTGCCTCAACTCTGGCCGATCCCTTTACGGTCATCTCATCAGCCATTGGAACATTGAAAGGCCCCCTTCATGGTGGCGCAAATGAAGCCGTCATTCATATGTTGGAGGAGGTCCATTCAGAGGATCACATATCCGACTATATTGACGCAAAATTGGCAGACAAAGAAAAAATTATGGGCTTTGGCCATCGAATATACAAAGTGAAAGACCCACGTGCGATTGTCATGCAGACGTTCGCCCAACAATTGGATGCTCCCTCCGTGACCTCTTCTCTCTACGAACTGGCTAGGTCTGTGGAAAAATATATGGAAGCCCGCGTGGGATCAAAAGGCATACGTCCTAATGTAGATTTTTATTCAGGTATCATTTATCATCGCATGGGAATCCAAACCGATCTCTTTACCCCAATTTTTGCTATGGCCCGAGTGGCAGGATGGCTAGCCCACTGCTTTGAACAATATCAAGAGAATCATCTCTTCCGCCCAGATCAGATTTATGACGGACCCCACCGCCTTCCTTACACACCAGTTGAAGAAAGAGCCGAAGGAAGAAATGAAAAGTAAATAGTGAGGCGTAAGGAGTAAGTGGTAAAGAGCCAAGAAAATGAATGAAACCGTGGAGTATTGTTTCCTCCTCCCTTCCTTCCCCCTACCCCCTTACTTATTCTCCAATTTCATGCTCAACTTCACTAAACCTCAACATTGTAAAACCTTGCTTTCTGCCAATATCGATTACCCTGCAACATGACCGCTCCCCTTATTTATGATGTGCTGGTTGTTGGAGCCGGTCTCGCTGGTATGCGTGCTGCTCTTTCCGCTCACCAGGAGGCGGTGTCCGTGGCTATCCTGACGAAAGTCCATCCTGTTCGCAGCCATTCCAACGCTGCCCAGGGCGGAATCAATGCGGCCCTGACAGACCGAGGGGATAAATGGGAAGACCATGCCTTTGAAACCGTGAAAGGTAGTGACTACTTGGGCGATCAAGACGCCGTGGAAGTTCTTGCACAAGAGGCCGGACAGGACATTATTGCTCTAGAACATATGGGGGTCATTTTTAACCGGAACGCGGAGGGACGCTTAGGCACCCGCCGTTTTGGCGGTCAAAAAAAGGCTCGAACATTCTTTGTGTCAGATTTCACCGGACAAGCCATGCTCCACGTTCTCTATGAACAACTGATGCAAGCCAACGTTCCCGTCTATGAAGAATGGTTTGTGACGTCATTAGTCAAAGATGATCACGGACATTGTGCAGGATTGGTGGCTTTTGAAATTCGCACGGGTCAATTTGCTCTCTTTCGAGCCAAAACAATAATCATGGCATCAGGCGGGTTAGGCCGTGTGTATGAACCCAGCACCAATGCCCTGATCTGCACCGGAGATGGTATGGCCCTAGCTTATCGTGCTGGCGCACCACTCATGGATATGGAAATGGTGCAGTATCACCCCACGACACTCAAAGGCAAAGGATTGCTGATTACGGAAGCAGCCAGAGGCGAGGGCGCGTATCTTCTGAATAAAGATGGGGACCGCTTTATGGAGCGCTATGCTCCAACCATGTTGGAATTGGCATCACGAGACGTCGTCTCCCGTGCAGAACAAATTGAAATTAATGAAGGCCGGGGGATCAATGATTGCGTCTTATTGGATTGTCGACATTTGGGTCGATCATTTCTTCAAGAGCGCCTTGGGCAAATTTATGCAGAGGCCAAAACCTTTGCCAATATTGATCTGGCTGAAGAACCCTTACCCATTCGTCCCGGCATGCATTATCAGATGGGAGGCATTAAAACGGATACCCATGGGCGATGCTGGGATATTCATGGAGTCTGGACTGGACTTCCAGGGCTGTTTGCGGCAGGAGAAACAGCATGCGTCAGCCTTCATGGTGGCAATAGACTTGGCGCAAATTCTCTGCTCGACACAATCGTCTTTGGTCGTCGAGCCGGAGAATGTGCCGCTGAGTACACACGTACGATTCCTTCACCTGGCCTTTCAAAACACATCATGGAAGCAGACCAACACTTAGTTTCAAGCCTCTTGGCTCGTAAAGGCCCCGGCGAGCGTACGGCTGCAATTCGCTTGGAAATGGGTACCACCATGAACCGATATGTGTCCGTATTTCGAGACCACGAAGGCCTGGAAACCGCTCGCCAACATATCCAAAACTTGCAAGGCCGATGGCAACATGTCACAGTTCAAGACAAAGGACAGATTTTCAACACTGGCATCCTTGCCGCTCTCGAACTGAGCTTCATGTTAGATTGCGCTGAAACCATTATTGCAGGAGCCCTGACGCGCACAGAAAGTCGTGGAGCACATTTCCGTACAGACTACTTGGATCGTGATGACCAAGAATGGCTACAACACACATTGCTCTATCAGCAACCCAATGATAGTCCCCACACCGAGTTCCTTCCCGTAAAGATCACCCAATGGCAACCTCAAACTCGTCTGTATTAACAATGGGCTTACGATTTCCTCTTACCCATTTTTTGTTACAATGAACTGAGACCTGGAAAACTTTTTACACGTTCACGATAGACTTCCCTACTTATGCATACGACACTTCGCGTCCGCCGGTACAATCCTGAAGGTCCACAATCCTCACCTTTCTTTAAAGACTATCACCTTGAACTAGATCCCTCCGACTCCGTCCTGGATGGACTGATCAAAGTTCGTGAAACACTTGACGATTCCCTAACACTTCGGTGCTCCTGCCGCGGGGCAATCTGTGGCTCTTGCGGGATGCGCGTCAACGGGCATGCCACACTGGCTTGTAAAACTAAGATTGTATCCATCGCGCCATCTGATGGCACTATTCAAGTCGAACCTATGAATAATATGCCGGTGATCAAAGATTTAGTCACCGACATGTCTCCGTTTTGGAGAAAGATTCGGCAGATCCAACCATGGCTACAGCCTTCAGTGCCACCTCCACCAGCCGAATACCATGCACCGCCTGAATCCATGAATCATTTGGCCGGTGTCATGAGTTGTATTATGTGTGGCGTCTGCGTCTCCGATTGCACGGTCTTGGAGGTTGATCAAATATTTGTGGGGCCTGCTGCGCTGACAAAAGCGTATCGATTCGTTACCGATCCCCGTGACACCACACAAACTAAACGTTTAGAGGCGCTGAATCAACCAGGCGGCATGTGGGATTGCACGCGCTGCATGGAATGTATTGAAGTCTGCCCAAAAGGTGTAAAACCTATGGACCGAATCATGGCACTACGATCCAAAGGTCTGGAGAACAAGGTACCATCAACCTGCGGTTCGCGCCACGCAGAAGTCTTTACCGACATCATCAAACATAAAGGGATTCTAGACGAACCTATGTTGACGGTTAGAACCTTTGGTCTTAAACATCTAGGACGGTTGCTGGAAATGATTCCCATGGTCATCCAATCTGCTTTGAAAGGTAAAATCCCCATGTCGGGCCCACTCCATCGCCCAGTCTCAGGCATTCAGCACATTCAACGAATCTTTAAACGAGTCAGAACCAAATTATGAAATATGCTTTTTTCCCAGGCTGCGTCTCAAAAGGCGCATGCCCTGAACTGTATCAATCGGTTATGCAGGTCTATCCCAAACTGGGTATTGACCTCGAAGAAATGACGACGGCCTCCTGTACAGGAGCAGGAGTTCTGCAAGAAAAAGATGAAAAATTAGGCGATGTGTTGAACGCAAGAACCTTTGCCCTGGCTGAACAACAAGGCTTGCCTATTATGACCATTTGTAGCACATGCCAGGGTGTCATGAGCCAAGCCAATCATCGCTTAACAACCCAACCAGCCCATCTCGAAGAAGTGAACAAGATCTTAAGTGAGGAAGGACTAACCTATCGCGGCAGCACAACCATTAAACATTTCCTGTGGATTTTATTAGAAGACGTTGGCGAGGATGCTCTTCAAAAGCACATCACTAAGCCGTTAACCGGTCTTCGAGCGGCTCCGTTTTATGGGTGTTATATCCAACGCCCGACTGACGCGTTAGGCTTTGAGGAACACCCTGACCGAGGGAAATCATTAGAGCACGTGATTGAAATACTCGGGGCAGAAGTTGTGGACTTTCCGGGGAAAACCCGATGTTGCGGGTTTCCCATTCTCACTATCAATAAGATCAATTCCCTATCTATGGTCGCCACCCATACAGGGGATGCTAAATCTCACGGCGCCGATATCATGGTGACCCCCTGTCCTCTCTGTCACCTCAACTTGGACGGCATGCAGGCCCAAGCAGGCAAACAACACGGCACCTCCATCAACTTGCCAATTCTCCATCTCCCCCAACTCCTCGGCTTGGCCATGGACATGGGCACTCAGTTATTAGGTATCCAACGTCACCTTATCTCCCCCATTTCTTCCCTAATGAAAGCCAAGAGTCATCTCTCAAGTCCAAAAGTTCGCTGATAGAAAATTGACCATCAGATTCCTCAGTAAAATCACGTACATCAAACGGGGTATATTGACCTGAATTTGCTCGATAGGTATTTTCAGGCGAGCATTGAAATATAATGAAGAACCCCGTAGCAAGCTAACGGGGAATTTTCAAGTTAAAATGCTGAGAAATTCTCCCCATAACAACTTACATGTTCATAGCAATCGTTCCCTCCATAACAAGAATGAAATTTTTTGGTTATAGTGTTTCAACCTTCAATTGAATCATTTCAAAACTCCTTTGCCATTACGGGTAAGGGATCACAAGGTACGTGGTAGTTCACATACCAGACTACGCATGAAAACTATTCAAAGGATTATGTGATGAAGAGACCAATACTCTTGTTTATTGTTTTAGGCTGTTTACTCAATGGTTGTGAAAGTCTGTCGAGTCTCATTGGCAATGGTAGTACAGAAGTTCCTCCCCTCGAGATCCAAACGGGAGGTCCAGATTCTGATGAATTTCAAGTTGTAGCTGCGGAAGAAGTGAAGGAGGAATCAATTCCAGAGATTGCGAAACCTCAGCAACCAACCCTGTCTCCTGTAGGGTTGGGGAAACGGTCACGACCCGATGGCCACTATCTTCCGCTAGTTCTTTTTCCTTTCGACTCCTGGGAGTTAACTCCGGAGGCGGAAAAAACTTTACAAGAAGCCGGCAATTGGTTACGCACTTCGTTACATGGGGAATTAACCATTGAAGGTCACACTGATGCTATGGGGACAGAGGCCTACAATCAGGCGCTGGGCTACAAACGCGCACAGGCCGTCTTGAAATACCTTAAGGATATTGGAATCAAGCCAGAAACCATGCAGCCCATTTCGTTTGGTGAAACAGACCCTATTTGTGAGGATGACGATGAATTTTGTTATGACATGAATCGACGAGCCTTTATGTTTGTCGCTAAACGCAATCTTCCTGCCCTTCTTAAATCCTTTCAAATACCTTTACCTGAGAACAGTCAACCGCAACAGGAGAAGACACCATGATTCGTCTGACATACTTTTCTTTGCGCCAGCCCTCATGGGTCATTCTCGCTTGCTTTCTGGGAGCCTTTGAACTCTCCGGCTGTACATCTCTATCCGACCTTATGGGCTTACAGAATACCTCAAACACAGAACAACCCTTAGCAGCGGAAGCTTCCACGCCGTCCCCTCCATCGCCAAGTCTTGAAGAGGTAGAGGAGGCTATTTCCACCACCAAAACCTTATTGGATGATCAGCAAAAACAAGTTGGTGGATTATTGTCTCTACGAGGAGAAGTTAAACAAGCCCTACGTGAGTTCCAGGACAAAAATCTCATTCCTATGAATGCCGCAATCCAGGCTTTGCAGCATCAAGTTGGGGCATGGGAAGGCGCAACAGCTACTAATCAGACGACAGTATCTTCAGCGATAAAAAATCTTGCAGAAAATGTGGAACAGACCAAAGCCCGAGTCGAAATCTACGGAGAACAAGCCACCGCATTAGCGGATCAAATCGACCAGAATAATCGCCAATATGAAAAGCTGTTAACTGAATTCCAAGACTCGTTGCTTGGATTTAAAGGGGTCATGAGCGAATTGAAGGTGGACCTGACCGCAGAAAAAAACAGGGCGGCAAAGAAAGAAGGAACCTTAGCCACTCAATTAAAAAATCAGCAACAGACTCTTGATCAAGTCGCGCATAAAACTAAAAATTTTCTTGAGATACAGAAACGGCTCAATCAACTCCATGTATATATTAATCAAGTGCGAGATACTCTCACTTCAGACACTTTGGCGTTAAAAACCGCATTGAAGGCAGAAGAATCTAACAAGCTCCAAGATCTTGTCACTTCACTCCAACAACAATATCAGGAATTAGCTCAATCCTCTAACACCAACACAGTCCTCACCGAACAACTTCAGGCCTTAGAGCATCGTCTTGAACAGTCCGAGAAACACCATGATGAGACTTTAGAGACCCTCCGCAATAACATACAGACAATATCTATGGCCCAACAGGACGGCTTGCAGGCCCAAGAAACAGAAAATCTTCAAGCTCTTGTCTTGTCACTTGAAGAACGCTATCAACAATTGAATGAAACGCCCTCACAAAATCCGGCTCTCACGGAACACATCAACGCCTTGGAGCAACGTGTTGAACAATCTGAAAAACATTACGCTGAAACGGTGAAGAGGCTCCATGAAGATATTCAGGAAATATCAGTGGGAATGCGCGCTGCATTAAAGAATAATTCAAGAGACAATCTACAAGAGATTGTCACATCACTCGAACAACGATATGAACAGTTGACTCAAGCCCCTTCTGCTGACCCTACATTGACGGAACACTTACAGGCCTTAGAGCAACGAGTGAAACAATCTGAAAAAAATCACGCCGAGACCGTCGAAGCACTCCAGAATGACGTTCAAGCTATTTCAGCAAGGGTAATGACCTTGGCCCAATCGTTCAGCCCCGAGACCGTGGAAGCGCTGCACCATGACATTCAAGAAGTATCAGCAGGTATGTTAAAACTTGCCCAATCCATCAGTCATTTGGAGAAAACCAAAGCACCGACAACCGCCATTCATACTCAATCAACCGCAGCACCCGCAAACCAAGAATAAGGAACAGTACACAGACCTTTTTCCTCTCATCATCTTCGATCAAAAAATACACTCAAAAAATCTTCGAATCCAGCTCCCTCCTCACTCAAAGCCTTTCACGCTCTCGGACAGAGGTCTCGCATCACATCAAATAGAATGATCCAGACTTAACACGAGAGCATAGATGCCGAATTGAGGAACCCAATGGGCATGTTTCTGATAGTCATCGCGCCAGTATTCAGGTAGCTGCATGTGAGTGACAATATGATCGACATAGAGATTTCTATAGTCTTCATCCCCGGTACAGATGTACAGAGTCCAGAATGTCCAGGCACGACTGAAATTCAGGCCTGCAGAATGTGGAGTGTGAGCTCGCTTCATAGGAGTCAGGGAAAGTTTATTTGTATAAAACGCCTTCAACCAAGCCTGGGATTCTCCCTGTGGAAGAATCGTAAGAATGGCTCTAGTTCGTTGAAGGGAGGCTGCAAAAAACTCATCTGTCGCATTGTCATAAGAAGGAGGCAACGTCTCATCAAGCAAGACCACCCACATCCGCGTAAAGTGAAGAATTTTATCAAGCATGACCTGGTTAGACGTCAATTGGTTCCAATTCCACAAATTCAGTAAAGCCCACGCCAAATTGCCATATTCCCTCTGTTGGAAATGACGAATCACCTCGCCTGCCGACAGAGAAAATACCCATTGTTCTATACGCGATGCGATTTCTATCGCTAAGGGCAGCAAATCCTTTTCTCCCCACCCCTGCTCTTTTTCTATTGCCAGCCTCAACAGCCAAGAAAACCCATAGGGCATTTCATGGGCAAGCTCCCCTTGCCTAAGTGAAGCTAATTCCGCATCCAAACACTTTACGCTCAAAGCCGCATTGACCGTTTCAGCCCAACAGCTTTTCCCAGTCAATCGTGCCGCCGCTAACAAGGCATAAGCACCATGAACACTAGAATGCCAATCAACACACCCGCAAAATACTGGATGTTGCGTATCCCGCCGAATAAAACCCTGCTCGACAACCTCTCCAAGTGCTCGAACATAATCCAAACGTATATGACAAAACTCTTCCCAGCTTTGCTGGCCAGCGTTTGCTGATTGAGGAGGCTTCATTTTAGGCTGGTCCTTTGGCAGTGGCTCTTTTTTATTAGAACCCTGAAGCGATACTCCATTGACATCATCCTTTAATAAAACTAGTCTGCGCCTTTTAAGATTTTTCTTTCAATAATGGCCATCGTCTTGTATCAAACACCTCACCACTCCCTATATGGGGAATACAAATAACATAATGCTTTCTCCGACTGAACGCTTAAACGTTAGCATCACGACCACATCCGGAGACCTTCAAACGCACATAGATGTTCCCACTGACTTCATTCCTATTTCAAAAATTGTCCCCCTCGTACGCTCATTAGGAGATCAAGCCCAAGAATTAGAAGTTACCAAAACAACTCTGGCAGGAAACACAATCTCATGCCAAAAGGGTTGTGCCGCCTGCTGCCGTCCAATGATTCCCGTTTCACCACCTGAAGCCTTTACTCTCGTAGAAACGATTAACGGTCTCCCACAAGAACACCAAAACCGGATCAAACACAACTTGTCCACGACGAAACAGCAGTTGGAGGAAGCAGGTCTACTCAATGGGCTTCAAGAATTAATTGATTCCCCGCACCAAACAACAGACCACGATCTCGATATCCTTAACCGCAGCTACTATGCCCAACGCCTTCCCTGCATTTTTCTGGAAAACGAAGTCTGCACTATTTATTATCATCGCCCCGCTGGATGCAGAGGACACCTCGTCACCTCACCCGCCGAATGGTGCAAAGACATGGATAACAATCCTATTGAAGAACTTCATGTTCCACTAAGAGCCGGCACAGTCCTAAGCCTCCTCTGGGCGAACATGAATAAGAAGCCAGTTCGCCTACTCCCTCTTCCACTGGCCATTGAATGGGCAGAAACACATCAACACCTTAATACGCCAAGTCAAACAGGAACAGATCTTATAAACAATGTTATGGATGCCCTGGGAACCTATTTACAATACACACTCGTCTCCCACGGCATAAAGAAGACCAGTTTAAAAGAACCATGAGATGTCCTGCCTTATCACAGACGACTCACAACTCCAAATCTACGGCGAGAAACCATTATGAATTTTGACCCAGCAATAGCCGCCCACCAGGCCCTCCAGCAAGCAACGCGAGAAGGAGAACTGGGAGATCTTGAATCGGACATCCTGGAAGCCGAAGAAATTTTTTCTACTGACCAAGGGCAAGAAGCCAAGCAAGCCTATGAGGTACTTCAACAACATGGCAAGAAACTTCCACAGGCTAAATGGTTTCAAGAGTTTTTAATTTATATCACCTGGCAACAGATCACAGAAGGTCCACTGACTCGCTATTTCCAACATGGCCTGGATACCTGCAATCAATTTTTAGAACAATTTGGGAAAGAAGTCGAGGGTACGCCTAGCCATCATCAAATCCTGGCTATTCGAAAGTCGTTTCAAGGCGGTTTAGGAATTGAAACCGAAGATGTGGTTCAAGAATACGAAGAAGATGCGTTTCAAGGTGGAGATTAACCATTTGAGCCTCATATACACTCTTTAGGAGGATGACGATGACTACAGCTTTATCACCAGAACCCATCATGCAGCTTGGCATGGCTTTCTGGGGTTCAAAAACACTACTCAGCGCTGTTGAATTAGAGGTTTTCACTGAATTAGCCCGCCAACCATTAGATAGCGATGCCTTGCAAACCCGCTTAGGCTTGCACCCACGAAGTGCTCGTGATTTTTTTGATGCCCTTGTGGCGTTAGGTATGCTGCAACGTGACAATGGGCTATACACCAATTCACCCGAAACCAATTTTTTTCTGGATAAAGCGAAGCCATCATATATTGGTGGATTTCTAGACATGGCTAACGCCCGACTCTATCGCTATTGGGGATCACTGACGGAGGGGCTGAAAACAGGCCTCCCCCAAAATGAAGCTAAAGAAGGCGGCAATTTTTTTGAAGCCCTGTATGCCGATCCAGATAAACTCCAAGCGTTCCTCCAATCTATGACGGGAATCAGTATGGGAGGCAACAAGGCCATTGCCCAACAATTTCCCTGGTCGCAATACCAAACATTTTGTGACATTGGTTCGGCACAAGGCGGGCTCGCAGTGCAGATCGCATTGGCCCATGCGCATATCAAAGGCAGCGGGTTTGATCTTCCACCAACCGGACCAATCTTTGAAGAATATATTCAGTCATTTGGCCTCAATGATCGTCTGAAATTTATACCCGGAGATTTTTTCAAAGACCCTCTGCCCAAAGCCGATGTCCTCACAATGGGACACATTCTTCATGACTGGAATCTTAAAGAGAAGCAACTCCTTATTGGCAAGGCCTTTGACGCGTTGCCAAAAGATGGCGCATTAATTATTTTTGAATCGTTGATTGATGACGACCGACGTGAAAATGTGTTTGGTCTACTCATGAGCTTGAATATGCTTATTGAACTACCCGGCGGATTTGATTACACAGGAGCGGACTGTACCACCTGGCTTAAAGATGCAGGATTTCGTGAAATCCGGGTAGAACACCTGGTTGGGCCCGATTCTATGATCATTGGAATTAAATAACTCCACTTCCACAGTCAATGCCTAAGAATAGCAAACGAGCTGGGGTGTGGCAGCATTGGCCCGTGCCCATGTCAGTCAAAGCAAGTCCTATTGAGGGTCAGGGACTCTTTACAAAGGTAGCCTTGCGAACACGGCAAAAGATTGGAGAATTTACCGGGAGACTTATTACTCAAAGGGAAGCGCGGCGACGAGCCAAAATGCAAAAATGTATTGCCATTGTTGAAGTCAACAACGGAAAAGCGATCGATGCCTCACAAGAAACAGATGGATTTCGCTTTATCAATCATTCCTGTACACCCAATACCTTTCTAAGAATCATGGGAGAACGGGCGGAGTTTTATGCTCTCCGCCCAATCCCAGCCCACACTGAACTCACCCTGGACTGCCACCCCTCTCACCACAACGGAAAATTACCGTGCCGTTGTCAAAGCGCCAACTGCCGCGGATTTCTGTAGAAACACCACACCACTCTGCCATCCTGTGAATCACTAGCCTGTTGTATTATCGTCACTTAATACCCAGGTCAGGTTTCTTAGACAAAGCGGCTATCAGCTACTATCGGGAATGATCAAAACGGTTCATTTAACAAGGCTACAGCCATTTTACACGGAGCGTACTTCCAGTACGTGAGCACCGCAAAATGGCGAGAATGCCGCTTGGGAATTTTTTCATCATTCCCACTGGCTACGCAAGAGAGGTCGACGTACCCAAGGCCCGTGCCACATCTTGCGCTAACACTTTCTCGCCCTCACTTATTTGCTCTCCGCCAAATCCCAGAAAACCACCTTCTTTGGCTGCCTTCGCTACATTTTCCGCAACCTTCATCACCCAGGTTTTATAATCTTGAGCTTCTTGGGCACTGACTTTATTGGCTAAGAGCGCATTCACTTCACCACAATCCTTGATTAACTGTTCACGAAGCTGCTCTTGCGTTTTGATACCTTTCTCTTCTAACCGTGCCTTCGCCATTTCTTGGTATTGCTTGGCTTTTTCAATCACCTCTTCACGTGACTCCAATCTCGGCAAAATCGATTGAATCAACTGATTGTTCGGGTAATCTTTAGGAGCGGAGGCTTGAGATTTCATACTGGCCCAGACTTCCTTCATCGTGCCAAACACGCCGCTTTTTTCAGAAAAGGCCATCGCAGTTCCAATCATTGCCGGAGTACTGGCTAATAAAAATAACTCCTCTTCTGTTAATGGCTGACTGTCCATTTGCCACCATCCTTTCGAATAAAAAAAATGAAAATAAAAGAGCGCTCCCCTGGAAACATGCGTCTCTGCGAGATCCGCCTAATAAAAAAACCAGTCGCCTCATAACACACAAGGACAAACCTATAGGGAGCAGTGAATGAAGAATTTTAGGAGGGGGTTATTAGAAAAAAACTAGTATACCAAGACGCATAGGGTTCTGCCTAGGAAATAGGAAAACACTTCAGTACCCCCGGGAATAGAGGCCAAGCGACCTCTCAGCATCCAACAGACAAAAATAACGTTTTCCACGCCTCGGCAAAAATTGCCTGGCAGGATTTTGAAGTTGACCGCTCCCCGTTTCTTGATATCATAAATTATGACCAAAAAGGACCTCTATAGAGAACATTCAGAAGTCTATAACACTATTTGCTACAGCTCTGACCGTCTCTACCCACTATCCACATTGTTGATTTCACATGAGGAGGTATGAATGACTTGTTCAACGCATTCTGTACGAAAGTATTTCAAGGGGTGTCGTGCTATACCCTACGTCCTGTACACCTTAATGTTCGTAGCAGCAATTGGATTGTTGGCCTCTCCTGTCATGGCAGGTGGAGGTAAGAGCCACCACCGACATACTCCAGCTGAGAAACTCGACAAGCTGACGAAAAAGTTATCTCTCACCGATGAGCAGCGCGCGGCTATCCTCCCTATTTTGGAAGACAAACATCAAAAGATGGAAGCGCTTCATAATCAAATGAAAGAAGTACGCCAGAACGCCATGGCTCAAGTCGAAGCACAGCTTTCGCCCGAACAACAAGAAAAGTTTCAAAAGGCTCGCGAAAAACGCCAAAGAAAAATGGAAAAATATCGTGACGGCCATGGAAAGAATGGCAAAAAAGGCAAGCATGGGAAAAAGCACAAACGCGGCCATGGGAAAAATCATGATGACGACGACAATCAGGATGAAGACCATGACGATGATGACAACCATGATGATGATAACGACGACGATGACCATGGAAAGAAGGGGAAAAAAGGGAAGAGAGGGAAGGGCCGACACTAAGGGATTACCATAACCCAAGGCCTAGGCAATTTAGTCTGTTTTCTCAAACGATGCCGTGCTCTCAATGATGTTCAATGATTGAGAGCGCGGCATCACTTTTTTCTGCTAGAATATCTCAGTGCATACCATTTCCATCGTCCGGTCTTGATCGTCGTGACACATCAGGCAGAACTTCGAGTGAGTTATCGCTACCTCAAGGAACACCCTTGGGTCGTTCAGGGCATTACTGGATTCCTCTCAGCCTACTTCATGGAAAAACCAGGTTTCCAAGTGACCAAGCATTTCGATGAACTGGAAACGGGCATGCATGTGTGGACGTGTGAAATCCCTCCAGATATGAAATTCCGTAGTCTCCTCCGTCGTCTCAAACAAGACATTCCTCCCTGCCAATGT
Organism: Nitrospirales bacterium; assembly: GCA_965223685.1. Taxonomy (GTDB): domain Bacteria; phylum Nitrospirota; class Nitrospiria; order Nitrospirales; family UBA8639; genus Nitrospira_E. The sequence goes on along the minus strand of CBDCXG010000003.1, from coordinate 1,041,473 downwards.
CAACAACTGGAAACAGATTCAACCCAATGTCCACAATATGTCATTGATAGTCATGAGGCCGAAACCGAGTAGTGGGAATCCATGCCGCTCTACCGTACATATTGAAATACAATGTCAAAAAAATAGCAGTAGAGGGCAATAGGGATCGGCAAACCAAGAAAAGTCCCAACAAAGTAATGACGGAACCGAATATTCGCCAAAGCCAGAGCATAGGTAAGCGCTGGAAGCGTTTGAAACAATAACCGCAACGCGGCTACAGAAACAATTGGGTGTTTATCCAAATGCTCGAATAATGTATCTGCCCAACGATGGTTTAAACTACGAAGCGCCGTACCGCCAAAGTAACGAATGACATAAAAGCTTAATGTCGAGGAGCATAACCCAGCGATGAATGTCGCGACACCACCCCATCCTTTGCCCAACGCAAATACTGCCCCCACCAGAAACACCCAACCGGGCACATATAATAAATTCCCAACACTGAATGTCACGCAAAAGAGCGCCAGCCCGATCAGTGTGTGTTGAGCAAACAAGGCACGAATGGTCTCTGGAGAAAGTCGAGCACGTAGACCAGAAATCTCGACAATCAGAAACAGGACCGCAAAAAAAGAAATGACCGCCAAGAGCTTTTTGCGGGGATCAGAAATAAGGGCAACAGACATAGGAGATACGAATGGGCAAATTTAAGTGCACTGAGTATGCCGCCATCAGCTAGGTGGCATGTCTTCCCTCAATTCCCATTGACTGTAAGGAGTATACTATGAATGAAGTAAAAAATAATAAGAATGCAGATCCAAAGAAAGGAGCACCTATGCCATCTTTGGATAACCATATCTCACGACGGCGCGCCTTAATACAAAGTGCCGGTTTCATCGGATTCCTCATAGGAAGCTTATTCTCCCTCAATCGCGGTGCGACACAGCCCATCCAGCCCACACCAAAACAATCATTGGGACCATTTTTCCCTGACGATGGAGATGAAGTTAATAGCATTCGAGAACTGGCTGATCGGACTATTCCGATTAGCGAAGCTAACGATCAAGACTTAACAGTTGTCAGAGGCCTGAAGGGAATGGCACAAGGGCAAGTAGTCTATCTAAGAGGCCGAGTCCTAGAAGCCAAAACCGGTCAGCCCATTCCAAACTCGGTGCTTATCATGTGGAGCGCATCCGCTTCAGGCCGATATAACCATCGAGGAGACGATGGCACATACAGTTTCCCTCATCCTCAAACAGGAATAGCCATCCACCGAGCCCATGATAAGCATTTTCAATATTGGGGAAAAGCCGTTACCAATGAACAGGGAGCCTATTGGTTTAAGACCATCGTGCCGGGATTTTACCCGATTGATCTTCGTCGAGGCCTCTATCGCCCCTCACACTTACATTTCAAAATTCTCACTCCCAAACTTCCTACATTCGTCACCCAACTCTATTTCAGAGGAGACCACATCCCTAATAATGACTTGAATCAGAAATTACTGCCAAATGATGTGGTTATCAGGGATGCCGGACTGACCTCTGAAGAGCAACAACAAGTCATTGTTGACTATGCTCCAGATACATCAGGAAAGATGATAGATGGGCTAATCGGCCACTATGATTTCATCATACCTTCCTAGAGAATTTATTCGATTCTGGATCTTCAAATATTAAACGACAAATGGGTTCTCATACGAAAGGCTGCAGGCGAGAGCAGTCTATGACGCCATTTCAGCAGATGGAGCAGAACAAAAACTTTCTAAACGCGTGTATAATCCTTCTTGGCGAACTTTACCCTGTTTGCATAAAAAGAAGAGGCCATCAGCAATAGCTTGGCGCACAGAACTCTGAGGTAATCCCAATTCATTCACAGCTTTAGAGCAATCAAAGACCATGGAAGCTCCGGCCACTCGAACCCCAGTCAGGGAAGCTTTCGGAGGCCTATGTGTGATGGTATCAGCAATCATCTCGGAAACCGCTGCAACACTTAACGCTAAAAAATAGGGAATCCGCAATCGCGGCATCTTCAAGCCCGTCAAGTCGTGGAGAATTTTCAAAACGTGAGAGAGCCTCAAATTTTCTCCACCTAAAATATACCGCTCGCCAACACGCCCATGTTCGGCTGCTAAAAGATGGCCCAACGCAGCATCCCGCACATCGATCATGTTCATTTCAAAATCTAGGTAGGCCGGATTTTCTCCATTCACAAAATCCAACAGCATTTTGGTCGGAGGCGTGATCAAAAAATCACCAGGACCAATAGGCAAGGTAGGGTTTACAATAACGACCGGTAGCCCTCCCCGCGCGGCAGTCAGCGCTTCCTGTTCAGCTAAAAATTTAGATCGGCAGTAGGGACCCGGCATATCTTCTATGGTCCGCATCACCCCTTCATTAACGGGGCTTCCAGTATCTTCTTGTTGTCCCTTTAATATTGATTCAGTGGAAGTATGCACGATGCGCTGTACGCCAGCTTGTCTGGCGGCTTCAAGGACAGCCCGCGTGCCCATGAAATTCACCTGGTGAAATTCATCTTTATCTGTTGCCCATAAATTCGGATTGGCCGCAAGATGAAAAACAAGGTTGGCTCCCTTCATCACAGTTTGCAGTAGAGTGTGGTCTACAATTGAACCCTGGAAATATTCAACCCGTTCATCTAAATTTTCCGGTTCTTGAAGATCTACGACCCGCACCCGATAGCCACGGCTCAATAGCAGGCGCACCAAATGCCGCCCAATAAACCCAGCTCCCCCCGTAACAACGGCAAATAAATGAGGAGATAGCCCTCCGCCTGAAGCAGATTCGCTATTAGGAATAGATGCCGATTGTCTCATTGGCTCGCGAATTGTATTCAGGTGTTTCATCTTTCTGCTATTTCAAAAAAAATGACTTCAAGATTGTTTCCCCTCATCCTCAGGCACATCTAACGCTTTAAGCTCCAGACCGTCAATTTCCTGCAGGGTTTTCCCGGCAATCCCCTGGAGATCTCCGTACATGCCCACTGTCGCCTGCATCACTCGGTCAACTTGTGCCTCGCGCTTCGCCCATTGTTTCATGATCACCTTACGCTCTTTCTCTAAATCTTCTTGCATCGTCTTGAAAGCCTCTGCAATGGCTTCGACCCGCTGACGAAAACGAGGCCCCATCAAATAATCATACATCATTTCCATTTTTGTTTGCTGTCCCTCGTTAGCCTGTTTAGCCAGTGCGACTTCTAGCAAACTATGCCGGAGAGCCATCGCAACAGGAAGCGCAGATTGGGGGTCAGTCACCCATACACCGTCAATCAGTCCAAAGGTGATCATGTCCTTGGGAAGGGTCTGACTCACCATCACGGCTAATTCCGCTTTGGCCCGCCGCTGATCCTCTCGCAGCTTCACAAGCCAGGTATTGGCCCAATTTTTCGTCCGCTTGGACTCCCAGAGTATAGTGCCGCAGACTTGACCATACGGACCGCCTACATATTGCAAGACATCACCGCCATGTTCACCCTTTGGCACTGGCTGAATCGTATCATGTGGAAACTTCGCAGTCAGAAGCCCCTCCAGTTCCAATTCCTGAACTTCGCCTTGTAATTGCTGCGAACCTTGCTCCGCTTTACGCTTCAATTCTTCCACTTGTTTTTGCATAGCGGAAATCGTTTGCTCAGCTTCCATGAGCTTGAGCTTTGATGCCTCGTCTGCTTCTTTCTTCGCTTGTTCCCGTGTCACCGTGAGCCTCTCTTGAACACGTTTCTCGACAGTGAGATCGAGTTCGCGTTTCGCATCATCCAACTCACGCTGCTTGCGAAGCAGATCAGCTTGAGTTTTCTGAGCATCAGCCAGCTTTTCGTCTCGCTGTTTCAGCAGGCCTTGTAATTCCAAGAGATCTTTTGATTTTTGTTCAAGATCCTGCGCCAAGGCCAATTTCGCCTTCTTTGACTCTTCCGCGACAATCCGCATGCGTTCTGTCTTCAGTTTCTCAGCCACTTGTGCATCAAGAGCTTCTTGCGACTTGGCCAGCGCCACTTCTCGCTCACGAATAGCCGCTTCACGCTTAGCCGATTCAGTTTCTTTTTGTGCAAGCCGTTGTTCGAAGTCACGCTTCGTGGCTTCAAGCAAGGGGGCAGCTAAAGATTCCGTCAGCTTGATCTCTGTTTTACAACTTGGGCAGATGATCGTTGGCTCAGTCATGGAATCTATTCTCATCTGTGTCATTCCCGACATCTGTCATCGGGAATCCATCTTTACCATCACACATTCCAAGATGGATCCCCGCTGACTACCTGCGGGGATGACAGAAAAAACAAATCCTTCTATTTTGTCAATTTCTTATGACCCTGTCTAACCGTGCTTCGACTTGACGAAACAGTTCCAGAGTATATTGCTGGCGCAGGGTGCCGGAGCATTCACCATATGCCTTTGGCGAGGCAAATCGCGGGCGGTCTAGTCTGAAAATTTGCGTACGCTGCAGCCCCTTTAAATCATGCCGGTCTAAATCTATCGGTTGCAGCAGCACCGGAATCACCACTTTTCCTCCCCGCTTCAGAAACTTTGGCAATTCATGCTCTTGAATATACTGCGAACCCAAAAACGCCGGGCTGATCAACACTAACCCCGCGTCACACTTCATCAAAGCTTGTTGTATTTCTTCATGCCATTTTTCGCCTACAAGAATATCTGAGTCCCGCCAAAATTGATAGGAATAGCGCTTTGAGGGTGCAACTTGCTCCTTGAAGTTCTGCAAAAACCGTGTGGCCAAACCCCGATTAGCCCTGGCATGGGACACAAAAACAGTAATGCTCGTTTTCATATTCGAAAATTTTCCGATCAAGACTCCATCCTAGCCAACCCTTTACGAAATGTACAGAATAGACTTGAAAGAAAACGACAATATGACCGAGAACGACCCGAAACAGAAACCCTTCTGGGTAATAAGGCGTTATACTGAATGAACAGCTCCATACGACCATACTGCAACCTTCAATGGTACAGTACGGCTGAACTTGAACATCAGTCACATAGCTCAAGACCTCCTGAAGTAAAAAATCTCACACAAAAGCACCAAAGATAATTCGTGAACATTCCAACCATTGAATTTCAACCTCAAGATGCAAATAATGCCGGAGTCGAACTCCTTGAGCTGGCTTCTTTGTATAAGCGAGCTCCTAACCTGCCCGTCGATCCATTCGCTCCTCACCGTGTGAGGTTCCACCATTTAATCTACATTACTGAAGGTGTCGGCACTCACTTTATCGATTTTAACCACCATCCCTTCCAACCAGGTAGCTTTATTTTTATCCACAGGCACCAGGTACATGCCTTTGATCTCGACACTCAACCACAGGGGTTTATGATTCTCTATACACAGGAATTTGTCGACTCGATCCAAATCAGTATCAGAATGCCGACACTGATATCCAACTTCAATCCGGCATCTTCCCCGGTGCTCACTGTCGACCATCCACTCAAAGAGAGTTGTGAAGTCTTACTCTTAGAGATGAAAAAAGTGTCGGGCAAGGAGCACGACGATCCCCTCATCTTTCAACTATTGTTTACCTCATTAATGCTCAGATTGCGTCGCGGAAGGTCTCATTCATCCACACATAAGCTAAGCGAATCACATCGAGAACAATTTTCGCAGTTCTTAGCCTTGCTTGAAGACAACTTTGCCTCGACCAAGGACGCGACCACATATGCCAACATGATGGGCATGACCTATAAAACCCTCAATCTTCTCTGTAAGCAAGCCACTCGGCAAACACCCAAACAACTCATTGACGCGCATACCATCCTTGAAGCGAAAAGAAGGCTGACCATCGAGAACATCCAAGTATCGCAACTTGCCTATGCGCTTGGCTTTGAAGAGGTCAGTAATTTTGTCAAGTACTTTAAAAAGCATACCTTGGTCACCCCCAATCAATTCAAGGACAGTTTCAAAGGTTAGAGATTGACTTTTTTTTGGAAAAGATTGATCTGGTCTTCTTTTTAGGGAACGGCTATCTTCCATTCATCCACATAACAAAGGAGGGAGCCATTCATGAAGAACATCATGATTTCATCACTCGTCCTTGCTGTTCTGTCTGGGACAGCCTGCACATCTAACCTTAGGACTATGGAGAGCGCCATGAATCTTTCAATTAAAGAAAAAGCCGTTGCCCTGCTCAAGAGTATTGAGACTGGAGATCGAAAGCCTGTCGGCTATATCAATCCGCAGGAATACATCCAGCACAATTTGGCAGTAGGTGACGGCCTCGCTGGATTCGGAGCAGTTTTGCAAGCACTGCCTAAAGGAAGCGCCAAAGTGAACGTGATACGATCATTTCAGGATGGCGATTACGTATTCACCCACACCGACTACAACTTCTTTGGGCCTAAAGTCGGGTTTGATGTGTTGAGGTTTGAAGACGGGTTGATTGTTGAACATTGGGACAATCTGGCTGAGAAGTCGCCTGCGCCCAACCCAAGTGGCCATACCCAACTCGATGGGACAACTGATATCCAGGACCTTGATAAAACCGAGGCAAACAAGGCATTAGTGCAGTCATTCATCGAAACCATTCTGGCCAAAGGAGAAATGGACAAAATCGGCAACTACATTGATGGGGACAATTACATTCAACACAACACAGTTATCGCTGATGGGCTCTCTGGACTTGGCCAAGCGCTCGAAACAATGGCCAAACAAGGTGTCACTATGGGCTACACAACCATTCACAAAGTGCTGGGGGAGGGCAACTTTGTACTTGGCATCAGTGAAGGAACCTTTGCGGATCAGCCTACGTCCTTCTACGACCTTTTCCGAGTGCAAGATAGCAAAATAGTAGAGCACTGGGATGTGATCGAAACCATCATACCCAAAGATGAGTGGAAAAATGCCAATGGCAAGTTTGGGAACTTTCAATAAGATGTCATATGCATACTAGGAAGAGCGTGATTATCGGGCTGAAGAACTAGCCGACAACAACGGAAAATTCAAAATGCCATTAGACACTACGGCATCAGCTTCACTGGCAACTCACAAGGCTTCAAAGACAAACCATGGTGGGAAGTGAGCCGGTGTTTGATAAAAAAAGGGGGAGAGCCCTTATGAGCATCAATGAAAACTCAACGTATGAGCAACTTAAAGAACATGAAAAGGTCACTGCTAGAAACAAAGAAAATGCGGTGGCGTATTATCAGGCGCTTATGGGAGATCGAAATTTTGAAAAAGCGCGCGAGTATGTTGCCGAATATATTCAACACGATCCTGAGGTGGTTGGAGACGGCCTCGATCACCTCATCAATTATCTTCAGACCGATCCTAAATACAAAGACATGCCCCCTATGGGGAAGGTTGAGCCTGCCTGCCTAATCGGTGAAGGCAGTTATGTTTATTTTCAAATCAGAGGCGAGATTGCCAGCTCCAACGACAGTAAAACGTTAGTACAACATGTATTCCGATTCAACAATGATGGAAAAATAAGCGAACACTGGACGACCATCACAACGGTGGATCTCAATAAAACTGTGAATCCGCATCCGCTATTCTGATCCTGCCCTCGCAATGTTTGATTATCGATGAAACGCGGCAAATCTTATGAATAGATATAACTACCGAGAGCATGAAGGTCCCTGAGTAAAAAAGCCTTCAACAGCCCTGCTCAATCAGGTACTATGCCAAAACATGTCAATCAATAATCCAAAAAGTTTCTTAAGATGAACATACCTCACAATCCCTCTGCATTATACTTATCACATGGTGGAGGCCCACTACCCCTCCTCGGAGATGAAGGCCACAGCGAGATGGTGGAGAGCCTCACGACTATTGCCGAGAGCATCAGGAAGCCATCGGCCATGATTGTCATTAGCGCACATTGGGAAGAGGAGGTTGTGACGATCACTCATGGAACCCACCCCCCAATCATTTATGATTACTATGGGTTTCCAAATGAAGCGTACCAAATTCAGTATCCAGCACCGGGTGCACCGAAACTGGCAGAACACATACACAGAACTCTCGAGGCCAATGGAATACCAGCTACGCTCGATGACCAGCGTGGGTTTGATCATGGTCTATATATTCCATTGAAGGTGATGTACCCAGAGGCTGATATCCCATGTGTGCAAGTCTCTCTGGTAGACATCCTAGATCCAATGCAACATATTTGTATCGGCGAAGCCTTGTCCCAGTTGGCCAATAATAATGATGTGCTGATCGTTGGGTCTGGCTTCTCTTTTCACAATATGAAAGCCTTTGCACTGAATAAACCCGGCATGAAAGACGAGCAAAATGAAGCGTTTGAACATTGGTTAATAGAGGTGTGTTCTAGTCGAGAGATAGATGAAGAGACAAGGGAAGACAAACTTGTTCATTGGAATCGTGCCCCTGGGGCCAGATACTGTCACCCGAGAGAAGAGCATTTACTTCCATTGCATGTGTGCTATGGACGCATTAAGCAGCCATGTCAGGCGTATCAAGAACTTACGATTATTGGCAAAAAAGCCAGTTTTTATGTTTGGTAATAGTTAGACATTATTGGAGGCCTGATTCGATGAATGATCAACTAGAACAGAACAAAAAAAATGCGGCAAGTTTTTACGAACTAATGTTTAATGAAGGTAAGCCGGCTGAAGCAATTGAGCAGTTTGTCGGAGACGTCTATATTCAACACAATCCCCTAGTCGGTGATGGAAAGGAGGCCTTCATTAAATTTTTTGAGCAAAGCGCAAGAGACTATCCTGACAAACGAGTCCATGTGAAGCGCGCGATAGCTGAAGAGAATTATGTGGTGCTCCATTGTTATCAAGAATGGCCAGGAGACCAGGATTATGCAAGCATGGACATCTTTCGCTTTGACGATGACGGAAAAATTGTGGAGCATTGGGATGTGATGCAAATCATTCCAGACACGTCAGCACATACAAATACGATGTTCTAGGAAAAACAAATTCACATGAACAGCAATATTGGCAATCGGATTAGCCAATTACGATAACAATCATCGGTAGAATCTGAGATTTCATCTATCACATAATGCCTGAGTTAGGTTAAAGACCGGACTGACAGAAATCGGGAGCCAGGTCATTCCCGTGAAAACGGGAATCCAGGTTTATCACTAGAGAACTGGATGCCCGCTGACTACTGCGGGCATGACGAGACTGAGGCTTTTCAATATATCAGACCTCACTCAATCTGATATGATCTGTCAACTGAAAATCAAGTTGTAACAAATCATCCAATCGTTAAACAGACCACACGCTATAACTGAGGTGATCAACAATCATGAATCGATTAATACAAGGCCTGGTTAAGTTTCGTGAAGAAACCTTTCCGAAAAAATCCGAACTCTTTACCCGTTTATCAAAAGGGCAGAATCCTAGAGTCCTGTTTATTACATGCTCGGATTCCCGGATTGACCCAACCCTCCTCACCGACTCTGAACCAGGTGACTTGTTTATCATTCGGAATGCGGGGAACTTAGTGCCGCCCTACGGTTCGCAATTTGGAGGAATCACCGCGACCATTGAATATGGGGTCGCCGTGCTGAAGGTGTCAGATATCGTGGTGTGTGGGCATTCGGATTGTGGCGCCATGAAGGCCCTCGCGGAGCCCAAAGAACTTGAGCGTCTTCCAGCAATCAAACATTGGTTGATTCATGCCGAATCAACCCGCAAAGTTGTCGAAGAGAATTATACGCACTTGAACGCCGATGACCAGTTTTCCACCACGATTAAAGAAAACGTCTTGGTCCAACTTGATCATCTGCGAACGCATCCCACAATCGCGTCTCGGCTTCGTCGTGGGGCGCTTAATCTACATGGGTGGGTCTACTGCCTCCACAGTGGGGAAGTCTGGGTGCATGATCAGGAGCAGAAAGAGTTTATTGCTCCGAACCTTCCAGAAATCCCACCATCGACAGGTCAAACCTAATACCATGTGATGTCAAAAAAGAATGCCGGAACATTGTCGAGGCGACTGCCCTCCCACTAAGATTGACGTTCTAACTTTATGATTGTTCGTCAAACTATTCCGCTTAAGTGGTTTTTAAAGATCGATGGGTGGACGATTCTCTTCTTCATCATCTATGTCTCTCTGGTTTGTATCCTGCATTTAGAGTTTTTTTTCGAAAAATTCGCGTTTCCCTTTACCGGCATCAGTGTATTTGGCACGGCCGTGGCTATATTATTGGGGTTTCGAAATAATTCAGCCTATGAGCGGTTTTGGGAAGCCAGGAAAGCATGGGGCCAGCTCACAAATACATCTAGAAACTTTGCCTCGCAAGTGCTGGCCTATATCCATCCTCTTCCAGGGACGACCGATCAGGACACAGACGTCAATACAGTCCATCAAGAAGTGATCTATCGACAATTAGCATATCTCCACGCCCTACGGTTACAACTACAGAGCAGTACCACATGGGACGACCTTGCTCCGTTATTACCAGACCATGAATGGCAACAATTGGAGAATCAAAGAAACAAGGCCACCCAAATTAATCATCAGCAATCTCAACGATTGGCCGAGCTTGCGCAAACCGGATGGCTTGAACCACGAGCCCATGTGATGGGACTGATGAAATCTATCGAAAAGTTCTACGATGCACAGGGAACCTGTGAACGAATCAAGAACACTCCCCTACCACGTCAATATGGATTTTTTACCAAAATGTTTGTCTGGATGTTTCTCCTTCTCCTACCCTTTTCACTGGTCACCCACCTTGGGTGGGAAACCATTCCGGTATACCTTTTACTCGCAACAATGTTTACCGTGATCGAACGAATGGGACACCGCACGGAAGATCCCTTTGATGGGAAACACGAAGATGTCCCCTTGAATGCCATCTGCCGAAACATTGAAATTGACTTGCGACAACAACTTGGTGAATCAACCATTCCATCACCATTACAGCCCCAGGACGGTGTACTCTTGTAAGCAAATGTCCATCCTCTCCACGGGGTCAGTTGCAACGAGCTGGCCATTATGGTGTGACATGCCCCTTCGCTCCTGCAGCCAACAGCCACAGGAGAGAATCACAAAGAAGGTTGGCTCACCAACCGCGCACACAACACCAGGTTTCTACCAGTCCCCCACACATTCGGCATCGGCACAAACAAAGCCTTCACCGGAGTGATACCTACCACATTCAACGGGAGGTATTTATTTCCTAAATAGTGGAGTCACGAGATATTGGCCCAAAGAGCAACGCATCTGATTTGCAGGGCGGAGAGGAAAGAGGCGGTGTTTTTGGCGTATCTTGTGGCGATGCCGCGCCATCTCTTGAGGTGGAGGAAGGCATTTTCAACCAGGTGCCGTAATTTGTAGAGATCTTTATCGTATTCCCGTTGTTCTGCGCGATTTTTCTTTGGCGGAATGACGGCGTTGCTGCCCTGCTTTTCTGCCTGCTCAAGAATAGCATTTGCGTCATAGCCACGATCAGCCAACAAATGCTTGGCACTTATTCCTTCAATCAGCTGCGAAGCTTGTGTGCAATCAGCACGGGTACCTTGTGTGATACGTATTCTGACTGGCATACCATGCGCATCCACGGCTAAATGTATTTTGGTGTTGAGCCCCCTTTTGTGCGGGACATGTCCTGATTGCCGCCCTTTGCGCCCGCCGCATGCGGATGAACCTTGCAATGGCTGACATCAATCACCAACTATTCATAATCAGGATCGTCAATCAGGACTTCCAGCAATTTTTTCCACACGCCCTCGTCCCGCCAGCGGATAAAGCAGCGGTGCCGTGTTGCTCTAGCCACCATAATCGGGCGGCAAATCACGCCGGGGGGCGCCTGTGCGCATAATCCAGAAGACAGCGTTGATGAACAAGCGATTGTCTTTGACGATACCGCCCCATTGCCCGGATTGACCGGGAAAGTGGGGCTCAAGTAAACGCCAGACTTTGTCTGAAATATCATATCTGCGGTGTGAGTGTCTCATGGGCGATCCTTTCGTTATGAATAGAATCGCACATTTCTCATCTCGTGACTCCACTATTTAGCGTTCGAGACCGTTCACCTTGTGTCTGTGCTTCCTTAAGACAAGCCATCAATTGTGCATAGAGCGTTTCCGCATAGCAACCATCAGTGATTTCTAGATGGCCAACCGGGAGGTCGTAAACTCGATCAACTTTCATACATAATTCACTCCAATACTTTAACAATCTTGTATCAGTTTGAAAAAGAGAAATTCTTCCAGCATATGGGCCTGGCACATATTGGCTCGAAAGACTATCTATTATGGTATTGTAATAAAATTTCTGAAAATAAGGCGGCAATGGATAACCGAACATGAAATATACCTTGAAAAAGATTTTCTTTAATTGCTTTTTCCAGCTCCATGATTGTAGTCGCCCCAAAATGCTGTGTGGAATTTTAGCTCGTAGAGATAAATTTATTTCATCGCGATGATCAGAGGTTAAGGCTTCATTGACAACCGCCTTAGAAATAGACTGCAAGCGATTCTGGCATTGAGGTTGAGAGGAATCTTGAAGAAGAGGTGACGTGGGATCCACTAACGCAAGAAAGGCAACGACTTCCCTATTGTCGAGTAGTTGTCTGGCCATTTCGTATGCCACGAGTCCACCAAAGGAATATCCTGCCAAGTAGTATGGGCCGTTTGGTTGAATTTCCCGTATCTCCTTTACATACTGTGCAGCCAAGTCTTCCACTGTAAGATCGGAAATGGGCAAACCAGCACGAGCATGTGTAAAAAAAATCCCGTATAACGGTTGATCAGGAAAATCTTTCATAAACGGTCTGAAAGTATCTCCAAACATCATACAGAATATCGGTAGATTGGACCCACTGGTTTTGATTGGTGCTAAGCACGACTCCGTTGCTCGAGCTCTGGATGGGGTTTGGGGCTGATCTTTAGCGAGAATTTTCACCAACCGTTCAATGGTTTGAGTCTGAAAAATCATAGAAATGGAGATTTTTGTTTGAAGCGCTCGTTCCAATGCCCTTGCCAAACGCACTGCCAAAAGTGACTCTCCTCCCAAGTCAAAGAAATTGTCCGTTACGCCAATTGGATGCTTCCCCAACACGTCTTGCCAAATGATGGCTACTTGCCTCTCCAAAGAATTTCGTGGTGCAATATATGTTTCCGCTGCCTCAGATAATGATTGCTCTTTTGCCGGGAGCTTTTCTCTATCCACTTTGCCGTTAGGGGTCAGAGGCAAGGCATCCAGCCACACAAACTCTGATGGGATCATATATTCTGGCAGGGTTTTACCCAGAAACTTACGGAATTCCTGATGCCTTGGTTTTTCTAAACTTTTCGAAGTTGGCACAACGTATACCACTAAATGTGTCATCTCTCCGGCATCATCTGTTGGCGCCACGACGACACATTCCTGAACCGCTGAATGACAACCAAGTACCGCTTCAATTTCGCCCAGCTCAATGCGAAACCCTCGCAGCTTTACTTGATGATCCACTCGCCCAAGAAATTCAATGTTGCCATCAGGCAAGCGCTTCACCCAATCCCCGGTTCGGTAGAGCCGCGCTCCCTGACTAGCACTAAATGGGTTCTGAATGAATTTTTCTTTGGTGAGGTCCGGTCGTCCTCGATAGCCCCGTGCCAACCCCTTCCCGCCAATATACAACTCACCTGCCACTCCAATCGGCTGCACTTGCTGATAGTCATTCAACACATAGAGTTGCGTATTCACGATTGGTCGCCCAATGGGAATCGGCAACTGACCCGCCTCCACTCGATGCATTGCCGACCAGATAGTCGTCTCCGTCGGCCCATACAAATTCCACAGGGCTCTCCCACGCAGCAAGAGCAAGTCTGCTAACCCTCGCGACAATTCGGCCCCACCACACAGCACGGTGAGATCCGGGGTGCCTTCCCAACCTGCCTCGACCAACATTCGCCAACTCGCTGGAGTCGCTTGCATCACCGTGGCTTTTGAACCTTGAATCTGCTCCATAAGCCGCCGCCCATCCATCGCATCTTCCCGATTCACGAGGTGGACTTGTCCGCCAACTATTAACGGACCAAAGATCTCTAACCCAGCAATATCAAAGGCAATCGTCGTCACGGCCAACATTCGATCATGAGCTGTTAACCCTAATTCCTTGCGCATTGCCTCTAAGAAGTTCAAAAGCGCACTGTGAGGGATCTCTACCCCCTTGGGTTTGCCTGTCGACCCTGATGTATAAATCACATAAGCCAAGGAGTCCGCTGTCGGCGCAACAGGGAGATTAGCATGAGACTCTTGAGCCATTACCTCCCATTCGATATCAAGACAAACGATGTGAGCCGTCAAGTCTGGCAATTGGTCTCTTAAAGAGGCTTGCGTCACTAAAACCATGATTTCAGCGTCACCAAGTATGAACGCCAGCCGCTCTTGCGGATAGCTTGGGTCGAGGGGGACATACGCTCCACCTGCTTTCAAAATCCCTAGCAGCCCCACAATCATCTCACAGGACCGATCCACACACAGGCCAACCGTCACGCCAGGACCCACCCCGTGTTTCTGGAGATAATGCGCGACCTGATTGGCCTGTTTGTTAAGTTGCGCATAGGTCAGATGCTTACCTTCAAAAACGACTGCACGCTCATTGGGTGTGTTTTCGACCTGCTCTTCGAAAAGGTGGTGTAGACATTTGGTTTGGGGATAGTCCGACTTGGTGTTATTCCATTCAACGACAATTTGGTTTCTTTCATGTTCTTCTAAGACGGATAAATTGGCAATTTGGTCATTTGGATTGGCAACAATTGATTTCAACACACACTGGTAATAAGCAAGCCAGCGGCGGATTGTGAGATCATCAAAAAGGTCCGTATTGTAATCAAATCGGAGAATTATTTCGTTATTTACTTCCTTCAAGTAGAATTCAAGATCAAAGTTACAGAAATTTCTCAAGTTGGGTTTAATCGTGGAGTCTAAACCTTCAAATTGTATGCCTTTTGCAGAGGTTTCATAAGTAATTATTGTTGAAATAAGAGGAATTCGGCTTAAGTCTCTGGGTAGATTCAGCTTCTTTATGAGACTACCGAAAGAATAGTGCTGGTGCTCAAAAGCATCACACAGTAAATTCCGAACTAGGGCAAGATAATCTGAAACTTTTTGACCAGGGTTGATATGATTGCGAATCGGCAGAAGATTCACACAATGGCCAATAAGTTTTTTATTTCCTATTGATGATTGCCCGCCTGCTGCAAGCCCAACAACAATGTCTTCTTGGCCGGACAAACGCTGTAGTAAAATGTAATACGCTGCTAAAAGCAACGAAAAAGTTGTACAGCCATTTTCCTTAGCCAACCGATCTAATTCTCTGTATTGTGTTGATTGAATCGTCATACTTTGCTGCCTGCAGGAATAGGTCTTTACGGGCGGGCGTGGTCGATCAGTGGGCAATTCTAAGGTTGGGACATTCTCCGAAAATTGCTCCAACCAGAAGGATTCAGTGTCCGTCACTGAGCTTTTGTTTTGTTCATCCCTCAGCCACTGAGTGAACTCACTGAATTGGAATGTATTCTGAAGCCCAACACTCGCTGTATCCATCAATGACGAATGGCAGGCGCTTAAATCCTGTAAGATGATTTCTAAGGACCACCCATCGCAAATAATATGGTGGGCGGTGAAGATAACCAGATGTTTCTCCTGATCCATCTTAATAATCCGAGCTCGAAATAATGGTCCTTTAACAAGGTCAAACGGTTCTTCAACTTCATTTTTCTTGAAAGTATGGATTTCAGCATCCCGTTTATCGGCTTGGTGGATTGAGAGATCAATAAAAGGCACTTCTATTTGGAGATTGTCAGCTATGCGCTGATACTCCCCGTTTTTGATGATGGTTGTTCGTAACGCTTCATGGCGGTTGCAAACTTGATTCATAGCACGTCGCAACAGATCAACGTTCAATGGCCCTTTAAGATATAATGATGTCGATACATTGAAGGCACACGATGCTTCATCACCCAAACATGTAGCCAGCCAGATTTCCAACTGCGCATCAGTTAATGGGATCTCCCTAAAACCAGGTTCAAAAGTCTCCGTTTTTTCAACTGTGGCTATACTTTCAGGGGTTGAGAGTACTTTTTTTTCAGAAGACTCCAGTACAGGTGTTTCTTCTAGAAACCCTCCGGCTCGCATTTCGCCCGCAGCTTTTTTAAATGAAGTAATTAAAAAAGCAATATCCTCTTCTGTGTGAGCAACGGTAAGGTAATTCGGTCGGCCTTCGTGGCAGTGTACACCGTTATCACGCAAATAATGCCAGAAAAGACCTGAAAATTGGTGATTATCTATGAACCGAATTAAGAAAAGCGTAGCGAAATGGACTATACGAATCGGCACTTGGTTTTGCTCAAAGTAGTGATTAAGATCACTGGCAAACTGGGATGTTTTCTGATTGACATCTTCTAGAAGCTTCGGTCCACATTTCTTGAGCTGGCTTAATGCTGCATGAGCCGCTGCCAATGACAAAGGGTGCCTAACGAATGTACCTGCAAACCAGGTTGTTCCCACCTCGGGGACGGAGTCATCACCGAAATTCCACATTCCTCCATCTAAGGCATCTAAATATTCTGCCTTTCCACCCACGATTCCAATAGGCATGCCTCCACCGACCACCTTCCCATAGGCGGCGATATCGGCCTTTACCCCAAAGTGAGCTTGCGCACCTCCGAAGTGCAATCTGAACCCCGTGATCATTTCATCAAAGATGAGTGGGAGACTTATTCCCTCTGTTAGGTCTCTCAAAGCATGCAAAAACTCTCGTGGTTGTATTTCAGGGTGGCGACTCTGAATGGGCTCTACCAAGACAGCAGCTAGTTCATCAGCATGGTCTTTGATTATGTCAAGAGAATGAAAATCACCATAATCCAGCACCAAAACATCTTCTACGGCTTTACGTGGGATGCCGGAGGCGACCGGTATAGAAAGTCTACGACCCTTTGTAGAGATGCTCTTCACCAAAACTTCATCAAAAATGCCATGATAGGCGCCTGAAAAAACGGCAATTCTTTCACGGCCTGTCATATGTCGAGCCATACGGATTGCAGCCAGTACAGCCTCCGAACCCGTATTACAGAATGCGACTCTTTCCATACCCGTAAACTCGCAAACTAAATCTGCCACTTGGCCAGAGAGCGCTGTTTGTGGACCTGTCGCCATCGTGTCCCTTAACTGTTTTTCAATCGCATCTACGATAAAGGGAGGCGAATGACCGAATAGACTCACTCCAAATCCCATAGTAATATCGAGCCACTCGTTTCCGTCGACATCGAGAAGTTTCGATCCATAGGATTTTGCAGCGAAAATTGGATACACCAATTCTTTCCAGGGAAGTTGGAAACCCGCCGCTGTCCTGGGGTCAGCCAGGTTTGCTCGATGCACCTGGGTCAGTCTTTTTGATTCTTTAGTCCGAGCCGTAAACCGCTTAATCAAGGCATCCAAATGCTGTCGCTGAGTGGTTGATAAACTCCTCGTTCGATCCTTCACTGGCTTCTGAGGGCTCAGACCGGAAATACCCTCCCCTACCAAGTCTACACGTTCAGGTTCAGAGGATGTACCTCCTTTTTGCATTGGAGAAGGTGCATTCCGCATGGCCAGGATTAAGCCTGAATCTGTCCTGGATCTTTTCTCTGCATCAAAAGGCAGCGCATCCACAAACCCAAAACTCTGATTTCGACAGGCCCTTTCCCACTGATCGAATCCTACCAGTGGCGTATACTCTCGATAACCGTCGTTAAAATACCACCATCCTTCCGTAGTGCCCCAAACTAAATTCGTCCAACGATGCGCTGTTACTAATTCGATTAAGCATAGAAAACCCCTTGGCATCAAGAGTTTCTTCAGGTTACCCAGCGTAGACTCAATATTTGGTGTTGCATGAACGACGTTCAGCGCCAAAATGATATCAAAACTTTCCGGCTTGAACCCTTGCTCTTCGGAATCTTTTGCTATATCAAGGACTCCAAATTTCATCATCCCTAACCCGCGCCTGGCTGCCTCCTTTTTTGCAGCATTCACGAAGGCTCTGCCAATGTCCGTAAAGTAATACGTGACATCACGGCCCTGCAGAGCTTCCGCCAGTTCCCAAGTTAACGAGCCACTTCCGGCACCGACTTCTAAAATCCTGACAGGGCTGTTTGCCGACAGTTTTAGAATCAATTCTTTGGTCAACAATTTATAAATTCGCAGGCGTTGGTGTTCAATCGTGTTATCCTCGAGGTTTCTCTTAATCAGGTCACGGGTCCCATCGGGGAATAGCACTTGGATCGCAGGCATTTCACCAGAGAGTGCATCTCGAAAATGTTTGGCGCAATGATCTAACATCTCGAATATCCCAATGAATTTGGGATAATTCTTCATCAGCAAGTCTTTTAAAGATTGCGGATCTTTTAGGGCAGGCTGAACTTTTAAAAATTGAATCTCGCCGTTCTCCAACTTGATGATCTTGTCTTCGGTCAAGATGCTTAGCATGTAATGGAAAAACTTCTCGAATTTAGGTAATACCTTCAGACTCTTTTGAAGCTCCGTTTCCTTATACTGGCTTCCTTCGCTAATGTTGATCTCGCAAGATTGAAAGTATTGGCATACATAAGCCGAACACAGATCATTGAGATCGTATTCGAGGCCATCGTAGACATCCATTCCTTTAATACCTAATTCGCTGGCTACTGTACTTTCTCGCTCACTTAATGCAGACAGCTCAGCTTTAAAATCCAACTCCCATCGGTCGCGTATTATCGATACATCAATTCCTGAAATATCTTTCGTGTCAATGGCACCGGATGGCTGTGGCATTATTGAAGTCGATGACGATGTGAAGTTGCCTTGCTGCCGATTCCGATCTCTAAGAATTTCAAGTAATTGCGTATTCGTTTGGATTTGCTGAATGATCACGTTTTCGAGAGAAGATTCAATGCTCATCTCTGCATTCTCAAGGTCTCGCTTTACTGGCGGCATAGACTTGAAGGCCGAGTCACCAGGCAATGATTCGATTGAAGATACAGGTGCGATTGAATTCGTCAACTGTAATTGGACTTCCTGTGTTTCATCCGGAAAAGCCTCGGGCGGTAGTTGAGTATCTATATGCTGTGCCAAAGAATTGATCGTTGAGAATTCTTCGAACAATTGGCGAAATAAAATTTTGACCTCAAATGTTTTCTTAATAGCCGCATTGGCTTGGGTCAGCAAAAGAGAATCAAATCCCAGTTCGAGGAAAGTTGCATGGATATCAATATTTGTTGGATCAATTCCAATGAGGTCTTCGATTAAACTTTTCAACTCTGAAACAATTCGTTCACTCCGGTTCAGTCGAGGAGTCGAAACCATGTGTTGGCAATCCATCGTGAGAGCTTGACTTTCGTCTAGACTAGCCTCAGTCAAAAGAGTCGAGTCAATCTCTGGTTCTCTCGCGTGTGTAACGGCTTCAACCCAATAGCGCTTTCGTTCGAACGGATAGGTCGGCAATGGAACACGGAGTCGAGTCTCAAGAGCATAAAACTGAGACCAATCAATCTTCACTCCAGCAAGCCACAACCTCCCCAGACTATTCAGCAAGAATGCAAACTCCGGAGTTTGTTCTTTTGGATGGCGCAAAGAGGAAACCACATCTTGACTCTTAACCTTTTTGGGATGGCGTCTTGCAAACGTACTGAGTGTTTGCCCTGGTCCGATCTCAAGGAGAATCTGCTCAGAATCCTGCAATAACACTTGGAGGCCGTCAGAAAATCGCACTGTCTGTCGAATGTGGTTGACCCAATAGCTGGGGTCTGTCGCCTCTACTTCGGAAATCCAGGTACCGCTGACATTGGAAATATATGGAATGTGGGGAGGCTGTAAATCGATTTCTTTCACTCGCCCAGCAAAGGTCTCCAGAATAGGATCCATCATCATCGAATGAAACGCATGAGATGTGTGAAGACGGCGACACTCTATTCCGCTTTCGAGAAGCTGATGTTGCAATACATCGACATCACCAATGGGACCTGAAACGACGCACGACATTGGACTATTCACTGCCGCTAAAGATAATCGTTGTCCCAAGTGAGACTGCACTTCTTCTTCCGGTAAAGGTACGGCAAGCATGGCTCCAGAAGGCAATTGCTGCATCAGATGCCCGCGCGCAGCTACCAGCGCCAGCGCACTTTCTAGAGAGAAGACACCGGCAAGACACGCCGCCACATACTCTCCAATGCTGTGACCGATCATTGCCTGAGGTTGGACACCCCATGCAGACCATAATTTTGTTAGAGCATACTCAATCACAAATAGTGCTGGCTGTGTCATATGGGTTTGATTGAGCAGTTCAGAAGCTTCATCCAGTTTTGTGTCTGCGGGAAACAGTACTTGACGGATATCAAGATTTAGGTGGGGTTTGAGGATTTCTGCACAGACATCCACTTGTTCCCGGAACGTCGATTCGACTTCATAAAGTTCTAATCCCATATTAATGTACTGAGACCCCTGGCCTGAGAACATAAACACTACGTTACGCTCATCAGCATCTGGGACATTCGAAATGACCTTTTGAGGATCCCCTATTTCGATCAAAGAACTTGCGTCCTCACTGTTCCGGCACACCAACATCTTTCGGTGGTTGAAAGCCCGTCGCCCCACTGTCAACGTATACGCCACGTCGGCCAGAGACAATTCGGGGGTCATTTTAAGATGCGTGGCTAGATTTTTGGTTGCCTGATCAAGTGCCGTGTCGGTCTTGGCTGAAAGTACTAACAGATGCCAGGGTCTGCCTGAACTGGAAGATTTTAGCTGAGGGGCTTCTTCGAGGATGATATGTGCGTTGGTACCCCCGAGACCAAAAGAGCTTACGCCGGCCCGGCGAGGGTATCCATTTCTCGGCCATTCAGAAAGTTTATCATTGACATAAAATGGACTATTCTCGAAATCAATTTGAGGGTTGGGTTTCTTAAAATTCAGACTCGGTGGAATCAGGCGATTTTCTAGGGCAAGGGCAGTTTTGATGACGCCCGCTATCCCGGCGCCCGCATCCAGATGGCCGATATTAGTCTTGACTGACCCAATCGCACAAAAAGCTTGCTGATCTGTCGACTCTCGAAATGCCTTGGTCGCAGCAGCAATTTCTATGGGATCACCTAGAGCAGTTCCCGTACCATGTGCTTCAAGGTACTGGATGGTTTCTGCACTAATCCCAGCCATTGCAATCGCTTCTGCAATGGCTGCACTTTGGCCGCGAACGCCAGGAGCTGTAAAGCCAACTTTGGCCGCACCATCATTGCTCACAGCTGTTCCCCGAACAATTGCATGGATCCAATCGCCATCCCGTAAGGCATCTGAAAGACGCTTGATGAGGACCATCCCAATACCATTACCAATAGCTGTACCCCGCGCTTCAGCATCGAAAGCGCGACAATGTCCATCAGGTGAGGGTATTCCGTCTTCCTGATAGACATAACCTGCAGAAAGAGGTGCTCGTACTCGTGCACCACCTACGAGACACATATCATTTTCGCCAGACAGCAGACTTTGACAGGCAAGATGCAGGGCTACACCCGAAGTAGAGCACGCTGTATTGACGCAAAGACTTGGTCCACACAAATTCAGCTTAAAGGCAGTTCGAGTGATCGCATACTCGCGCTCACTGCAAAGCATGGACAGGTATTCGCCAACTCCTTCAAGCAGTGCAGGATTTTTGTCGAGAACTTTATACCGATAGGTATTAGGAGCCACACCACCAAACACGCCGATAAGACCATCGAATTCCTCAGGATCGTAACCGGCTCTCTCTAGCACGGCCCATGCAGCTTCAAGAAATACCCGGTGCTGTGGGTCCATGATCTGTGCTTCTCGGGGACTAATGCCAAAAAATGAGGCGTCGAAACAATCGAGACCTTCAGCCTGTGCACCGGAATTGACAAAATTGGGATTCTTTAATATTTCAGATGTCACTCCAGCGGCGGATAATTCCTCTGGACTAAAGCTGTGAATAGATTCGACTCCATTCCGAAGATTGCCCCAGAATTCCTCTATACTTTTGGCGCCAGGCACCCTGACGTCCATGCCAATGATCGCTATGTCTTCTCGATGAGGAATAGACTCACTGTCCATAGCTATCGGTCCTTCAGCCGGTGTACACGGCGAGCTTTTAGAGCCTGATTATGCCTGAGTTGTTGTACATCTCGTCTTTGCTTTCGAGAGCTGCTTACGGTGGACGCAGCTAAAGCGTTGGGACGTTTGTACCCAAGACTTTCGGCCAATTTCCAAGTACGATCGCTAAGGAAATCGTCATTGAGCACCCCCTTCCAGTTATCAGCAACTTTCGGGTCAATACGACCGTGCATTAAAAAATGCGTGTCGCCCATCGGCTTGGACACCTTGTGGATTCCATCGACCATTTTGCTTTCGATGTTCATGTAGGGCATTGCCATATCATCATGGTATGAAATATTCAGTGTTTTGCACGCGTTGCGAAGTACGGGCTCGGGGGACCTCACCAGTTCCTCGTAGTGAATGCGGACCCATCGATGGCTCGGAACGTTTTTCAAGAATTCCACTGTCGTTTCGTGACTAACTAGCCACACAAGCTCAGCCAATTGCAGGGGAGAAAAGGAATGCTGTTTGAGAAACAGCACCTGATCCATGTGATAGTTCTGGAAAGACTTTGCCATGGCGTAGGGATGGCGAACGAGATGGATGTAGAGCGGCTGCTCGAAATCTTGTTCGGCCTTTTGTAAGGCATTGCTATCCAGCACGTAAGATGGCGATTTGTCTACGAGCATGCGCTCACCTGCCCAGAATTGTAACTGTTGGTAAAACTGTCGGGTCGTGAGTTGTTGACTCTCGTACTGTTCCATCAAATCCTGAGCTTTATCAGCACCGCATTTCTGTAGCTCCATAATCGCCCTAATCGTTCCTTCAAGCCAAAGGCTGAACTTTCCAGAGAAGGCTTTACGCCGTTCCTCGAGGGTATGAAAACAGAGGAGTTGCAACTCTGCCGCTGCGAAGAGTTGAGGGTGTCCGGCCAGCATGACTCTTAACAGAGTGGTGCCTGAACGAGGTGGCGCCAGCACAAACATCGCAGGTCGGCTGGATTTACCAACAGATTCGGCTGGAGCAGGCTCTGTGAGTTTATAGATGGCCGCGTGCATATCTGCAATATCACGTTCTGTGATGGTAGTGGAACTGCTGGTAACGGACAGAGTGGAGGTGATTTTTTTGTATTTCTGGAGAACAGATTCAGGATAATCTTTCTCCAAAAACTGGGAATACTCCCGAATGGTTGGCGAATCGAAAATTGAAACGATATAGATGTTAACGGCAAATTCTGTTGCGATCTTTGAAACAAATTCTGCTGCTAAGATGGAATTGCCTCCAAGGTCAAAAAAGGGATCCTGGACTCCAATCCCATCGATGTGTAAAAGGTTACTCCAAAGGTCTGTCAGATGACGCTCGAGGTCGGTCGCGGGCGGCACGTAAGGATGTCCTAAATCTGGACGTTGCCTTGAGGGAGCTGGCAGGGCTCTGCGGTCCGTCTTCCCATTGGCTGATATCGGCATGACGGGAAGGACGACGAGAGCGGAAGGGAGCATGTAGTCAGGGAGACGACGTTTTAAATGAGGGCGGAGAACGTGCATTGAAACAGAGGTTTCGTACCCTTGGCTGGCAACCACGTAAGCGACTAAACGATGCTCACCAGCAATATCTTCCCGAGCTAGCACGGCTGCCTGAGATACCTCTGGCATTTCTTCAAGGACTACCTCGATTTCCCCAAGTTCGATTCTCATGCCCAAAATCTTAACCTGGTTGTCCATACGACCCAGAAAATCGATATTGCCGTCCGCTCGCCAGCGAGCGAGGTCACCGGACTTGTACATGTGGCTGATCCCCAGTTCTGTCAATTCATCTCCAGCTGGTCTATTAATGGAGGATTGTTTGGCAAAAGGATCGGGGACAAAATATTTCGCTGTGAGTTCTTCTCTTCCTAAGTAGCCACGCCCAACTTGTACACCTCCGATGTGCAACTCGCCCACTTCGCCATCTTTGACGGGTTCTCCCGCGGCGTTGAGAATGTAGATGTGAGTGTTAGAGACCGGGGCACCAATCGGTATGGAAAGCTCTGGCCAGTTTCTTTGGCACGTCCAGTGAGTGACATCGACAGCGGCCTCAGTAGGGCCGTAGAGGTTGTGCAACTGCACGTGATCGAGCAACTCAAAAAATCTGTCATGAACGGATCGTGAGAGCACTTCTCCACTACAGATGACATGGCGTAGACTTCGACATTGCTTAGTCCGTTCTGGTTTTTTGAGGAACACATGCAGCATGGATGGGACAAAATGGCAGACGCGAATCTCGTGTTGTTCAATGAGATGAGCGAGATAATCGGCATCTTTGTGCCCCTCAGGACGCGCAAGCACGAGACGCGCTCCAACCATGAGCGGCCAGAAAAACTCCCACACTGAAACGTCAAAGCTAAATGGAGTTTTTTGTAAAACTGCATCTTCAGGCTTGAGATCGTAGCGCGTTTGCATCCAAATCAAGCGGTTACAAATGGCGCGGTGCGAGATCATGGCTCCCTTTGGACGACCGCTTGTGCCTGAGGTATAAATAACGTAGGCCAAGTGATCAGGAGTCAGGTTTTCAGATGAAAGTGGTTGAGAAGATTCAGTGTGCCATTCAGGTAACCCATCCAAGAACACTAAAACTTGGCTAGACCACTCAACTTTTTGTCGCCACTTTTCTTGCAGGAGTACAACCGGTGCACCACAATCCTCAATCATGAATAAGAGTCGGTCATCTGGATACCCCGGATCGATGGGAACATATGCTCCCCCGGCTTTGAGAATGGCGACCATGGCGATGACCATCTCCATAGAACGATCAGCAACAACAGCTACCAATACATCGGGACCGACACCAAGTGATTGCAATCGCCGCGCTAATTGATTGGATCGCTCATTGAGTTCCTGATAAGAAAGGCTTAAATCTTCAAAACATAAGGCGGTGGAATGCTCCAGCGTCTCCAAATTCGAGCGAAAAAAATCAGGCAATATTGAAGGCACATTTTCCAATCGTGGCGGCGAATGAACTGCAGATGAGATGGAATTGGGGGGAATTTTTGTCATGAAAGATCCATAAAGAGTCATTCAAAAGGAGGTTAGGAAATTTGATTCTTGATCTTTTTTTTTTAATAATTTACTGAATCATAAATCTTGTCCTAAAAAGGTTCTCCTAAAAACGTTCTGACGTTGGATCCTCCTTCGGGGTAGGGCGCGGTGAGTCACCCCATTCCTTGTCAAGGCAACCAATGCATCAATGAAACGCAGAATTATCTCAAGCGAACAATCCCCTTTTTGACTGGGCTATTAGTGACCTATCTTGTCGGAAGAGAGGGCAGACAACTGGAGAGTTAGAACAGAAGGGCGGTGTTCTAGGAACACGAAGCTAAGATATACCTTACGGAAGGAGAGTCCTGGAAACTTTAAGAGCAAAGACCAAGACTTCTGGACAACTACAGAGGAGGCATCTATCTGGAAATGATTTAATAATTGGTAGGATCAAGACGTATCAAAATTGCTTCATCATCCTTCCCAAATGATGCTTTTGAATAAAACTGAGTTGCCAGATTACGACCTTTCCGCTAGCTATACTCAATTCATTTAGTCCGCAACCAACGTCTCATTAAGTCACACAATATTCATTTATATATAGGCATATAACATACTCTAGGTAGATTCCTCCTTTCTATTATATTCGACCTGTCCATTGCTCTAAGAGCTATTTTTATCGAATCGGCTCCAATATTGCAAGCTTCCATTTTGCTTCTTTCCTACGACACTGTGTATGACATAGATTAATGAAATACTGCAGGCACGTTATTCATCCGTCAAGAGGACTTGCTCGTCTTTACCCCAACCTCACTAGGGGCCAATACGTCTGGGACCTGGGCCTTGTATTTCGATGGCTCTGATGTCGGATTGGCAGATATGAACTCCGAAGACATGTATGCGGTATGGCTAGATGACAATGGCGATATTTATCTCAGCACACGGGATTCCGTTAGTGTCTCTGGTGTCAATGGTGACGGCGCCGATGTGCTGCATTGTGTCCCTGGTTCACTCGGGACGACGACACAGTATTCATTCAGTTGCATTGGGATGGCTCAGCCGACGGCTATGGAGGGGAAATCGTAGACGGATTGTCGCGC
Source organism: Nitrospirales bacterium (assembly GCA_965223685.1). Taxonomy (GTDB): domain Bacteria; phylum Nitrospirota; class Nitrospiria; order Nitrospirales; family UBA8639; genus Nitrospira_E. The sequence goes on along the minus strand of CBDCXG010000003.1, from coordinate 1,015,388 downwards.
GGAGAATCTTAACAAGTCTGCCCCCAAGTATGAACGTCGGCAGAGTGACCAGAAAAAATGTCTATCCTTCTTGAGAAAGATATTTGACCGAACTGACTTGTGCTTCAAGATACCATTCTAAACCTTCGCTTTCGGCCGGATGATCAAACCCTTGATTGAGTTTGTGCCCCATCGCCGTTCGTTGACAATACGTTCCCCAACGGCAATGGGAAGAGGCGACGAATGCTAAAGGAAGTTATCAACAAGAAATCAGCGCTTTTGCCCCTTTTGGTGGACAGCCCCTTAAGAATTGATGAGCAAACATTTCTGCGCGTTCTGCGCGATGCGAGACCCGATCTGAGAAATGAGGGTCTACATTTTGAGACCTACCGTATCATTGCAGTCGAGGCATTCAAGAATAGGTCTTCCTTACCATATGTTCTTTACTCCTGACGCATAGGAAACTCTTTTTGCCTGCCCCCGCTCCTCATATTTTGCTCTTGTCATATCGTTGCTGAGCCTTATGAACGTCTCCCATATGTTGTTGGCCCCAGCGATCGATCGCCTGCCCGACCGGGCCCACGGACTCTCCCAACTTCGTCAGGGAATATTCCACACGGGCAGGAACCTCTGGAAAAAACTCACGATTGACTAACCCATCCCGTTCTAGCTCTCGAAGCTGATTCGTCAGCATTCGCTGGGTGACACCAGAAATCGCCCTCCGCAACTCGTTAAATCGTAAGGTCCCCCTAGACTCTAGGTGAAACAGGATGGAAGGTTTCCATTTTCCTCCAAAAACCATGAGCACACGTTCGATGGGACAAGGCCCATCATCGACTGTTCGTTTGGCCATAATGTCCTATTAGTATACTAGGTTACAATCATATGTCTAATTGACAATCATTACTTAGTACGTATAGTAATACACCAAGCCATGAATCACAACCCTCTCATACAAGGATAAGCGTAATGAAGATTATTGTGTTAGGCGCCAACGGAAAAATTGGCAGTCAACTGACCCAACTGCTCTCTCCAGACCACGAAATTGTTCGGGCAGGGCGTACGGGCAACGTCCAAGTCGATTACACGAACGTTCCATCTGTTACAGCTATGTTTGAACGCATCGGAAAATTTGACGGCCTTGTCGCTGTGGTAGGCGGCGACAGTATTTTTCAGATGTACGAGAATTTGACAGACGAAGATTATGCCTATGGCTTTCAACGAAAGTTTTTAGCGCAGACCAATCTTGTTCGTATCGGCACCCCCTACGCCAACGACCACGCGTCGTTCACCCTATCGAGTGGGTATCTGAGTGATTACCCTAACCCTGCCAGTGCGGCGACCGGCCCCTTTAATGCCGCGATCGACTCCTTTGTCCGCACGGTCGGGCCACTCCTGCCGCGAGGCCTTCGCCTCAATGTCGTCAGTCCCGCACCAGTCGTGTCTCCTGCAGAGGCCGGTCGTGGCGTGGTCACAGCCGAACAAGCTGCAGCCGGATACATCAAAAGCATTAATGGTCAGATGAATGGTGAGGTGTTACGTGAATGGGGTGGGCTTGAAAACGAGCCCCGGCGCTAGAAGGAATATATCAGATGACCCGATTCTACTTACTAACCACGTAAGGATCTAGAGAAGAGAAAAAACCCTGCGCTATCTTTTTGAAGAGATGCCTGTCGTAGTCTTCACGATATGCTCGAGAATCCTTTGCTGAGTGAGAGGGTCAAAATCTTGGCGATAAAAACGAAGGAATAGTTCTCGTCGAGTCTGCTCCGGAGAGGCATTGGGAGTATTCTCACGTATTGCCGCACGGACGAGTGCTGTGGCAGTCGCATGCATGGAACATCCCATTTTCAGCCGTTCTTCTCCTGAACGAGCCATGAGTAGGTTGCGAAAACGTTCTTCCATGATTGGCGATGTGTCGTTCATCCAATTACTTCACGATAGAGGGATTCAAGCCCCAATTTTGTCACCCACAAGGTCATGTAATCATGATCGAGTGTTGGCAGGGTAGCGGAAAGATTACGGACATCATTCAGTTGGACTTCAGATCGACTCTCTTTGGCCCACTCGAGTTTAGAGAGAATCAAATCTTCAGGAGCCACAAGAAACATCTCTTGTTCCTCAATCTGAACAGCTTTGCGTCGAGCAAACTCTGTGCGTCGGTATTCTGAGTCCTTTCGAATGACCACATCGACTTTAATCAAAAACGCTGAATGGATAAGATTGCACACAGACTGACTTTTCACAGCCTGCTCAGCAGCTTCTTTCTCGATATAGAAATCCTGTTGGAAAAGTTCAACAAATCGATCAACATCTGTTTCTCTCAGCTCAACAACCAAATCAATATCTCGGGTCATTCTGGGTACCGCATAGAAATTCATGGCCATCGACCCAGTCACCATGTAGGGAATCATGGCATCAGCAAGTCTTTGCGTGACGGCTTTTAGGACTTCGAGTTCTTCACTCATGGATTGGTGTGCTCTATGACCCGAATGCAATGTACCCAAGGTATCGCCAAAAGTACAGCCATGGTCTGTCACGTTGTCAATTCTGTGCTCATTCAATTGTCGACAGGCTCAGCAATCTTTTGTTAAGACTATGACGAACAATCAACGAGGCCTCATCAATGTCTCACGACACCACATCGGTTCAACCCATTATCAAGAAGGAAATCTCTCATGTCGAACCCCATCATTGCAGATAACCGACCTCAGGTTGTGAATCTCAAGAAAGGCGAGGAATATTATTTCTGCACCTGCGGGCGATCGAAGACGCAACCGTTTTGTGATGGCTCGCATGCCGGTACGACTTTTACCCCAAAAGCTTTTACCGCCGATGAGGATGAAGAAGCGTATCTCTGCGCCTGCAAACATTCCAAGAATCTTCCCTACTGTGACGGCACGCATAAGAAATTCAAGAATGACCAAATTGGTAAAGAAGGCCCCGGCATCGATACCAGCCAAGCGGCTCCTCAGGCTGAACCCACGGCAGAAGAACCCCATGTAGCGTTTATCCACCAGCTTGCACGGGAAGGTCTTAGTAAGATGGGGCATCACGGACCCATGGGTGCCATGGGAGTTCCCAGGGAACAATTGCCCACATGGGATGATATTCAAATATTGGTGGCACAAGTACATCGCAAGCCCTTGTTTGAAGATGTACCAGTAGGCACGAATCTCATCATTGGACCAGAGGCCAAAAAACCCCTGGAGCTCAAGATTCCGCTGTTTGTCTCGGATATGAGCTTTGGGGCGTTGTCTGAAGAAGCCAAGGTGGCAATGGCCAAAGGTGCCGAATCAGCTGGAACGGGGATTTGTTCCGGTGAAGGCGGCATGTTGCCGGAGGAACAACAAGCCAATAGCCGGTACTTTTATGAGCTGGCTAGCGCCAAATTTGGGTATCGTGAAGAACTGCTGAAGACAGTCCAAGCCTTTCATTTCAAAGGCGGACAAGGCGCCAAGACCGGCACGGGCGGACATCTCCCTGCAGCCAAAAATATTGGTAAAATTTCTCAGGTACGGGGCATTCCTGAAGGCCAACCGGCCGTCTCCCCGCCCACATTTGACGACCTCACAACCCCACAAGATTTTGCCACATTTGCTGATCGAGTACGAGAGATCACAGGCGGCATCCCGATCGGCTTCAAACTCAGTGCCAACCATATTGAACTGGATATCGAATTCGCCCTTCAGGCAGGAGTCGACTATATTATTCTTGATGGCCGAGGTGGCGGTACTGGCGCTGCACCGCTCATCTTTCGAGATCACATCAGCATCCCTACGATCCCCGCGCTAGCCCGAGCTCGTGCCTACTTGGACAAAAAAGGGGCTAGTGGACGAGTGACCTTAATTGCAACTGGAGGCCTGCGTGTGCCCAGTGACTTTGTGAAGGCCATGGCCTTAGGCGCCGATGGCATTGCCCTCGCCAATAGTGCCATGCAAGCCATTGGCTGTGTTGGCGCGCGCATTTGCAATACCAATAATTGTCCTGCGGGCATCGCCACACAAAAACCTGAGCTCCGAAAACTCGTGAATGTGGAACAAAGCGCCAAACAACTCGCCACTTTCTTCGCCGCGTCAGTGGAACTCATGCAAGTCATGGCCCGAGCCTGCGGCCATCAACACCTCAAAGATTTTTCATCAGAAGATCTCACGACTTGGAAGCGAGAAATGGCCTATCTCACCGGCATCCAATATGGAGGAACAACTCAACTGCAATCTCATCGAGAAAACATTTAGCCTGAAGTGACCTTAGGGTCAATATTAGGGGTCAGACTCGAATTAATTAATTCGAGTCTGACCCCTAATATTTTTATGCAATAGTAAGTCCGAGTCCAAGTTGGCTGACGGAATGATGGGGGCTAAGCATGCCGCCCTGGCCGAACATCAAAGGGGTGTCGGTGATGTCGTGTTCTAACAGATAAGTTCCGAAGGCACCTTCTTGTGCCACAAGAATGTCGCGATAGGCGTTGGCGACGGTGAGTGCGGCTCTTGTCAGTATACTCGTCTCCCCAACTTGGGCACCGATAATGATGGGAATCTCTCCGGCTTTGGCTTCTTCGGCAATTTTCAAGGATCGCCAGACTCCGCCCATCTTAGATATCCGGATATTCATGATCCAGGCTTGAGGATCAACCCGTAGATGATTGAACTGCTCCAACCATAAAAAGCTTTCATCTACAATAATCTTGAGTCCTAAGTCTTGGCTGATTTGCTGACAACCCTCATAGTCTCCAACTTGCAATGGCTCTTCGATTGCAAAAAACGGATAGTCAAGACTTTTAAGATAGGACACCGCTTCGGATGTGGTCTTCCACAAATTGTTGGCATCCAAACGAATGCGGAGGTTGTTGATAGAAAGATTCTGAAGGAACTCAATGTGCTGACGATCTTGGTCAAGAGTTCCTGTCACCTTCACCTTGTAATCACAAAAGCCAAGTTGAGAAAATTGCTTGGCTTGTTTCATAAAGGTGGAAGCATTCTGGGTTCCCAGGACCGCAGAGTACTGAAACTGCCTTGATAATTCTGGAAGCCCTAGAAAAGCTTCTATCGATTGACCACCTTCTTTTCCCCAGAGATCTAACAAGGCCAGCTCAACGGCACACCAGGCAGCAGGGTTTTCATCAATACGGTTCCGGTTGACAGTCATCCAGACCTGAAGATCCTCTATGCCCTGCAACTGTGCCCATTCTTGATGATGGGACTCGAAAAATGTCTGGGTACTCTGAATCGTTTCTCCCGTCACATATTTTCTGGGACATCCCTCCCCCACACCAAGGACTCCATTCGACGATTTCGCTGTGACGAGGATACTTTCGGTACATGTTCGTGTGGCAGTCACATGTGCAAAGGCCTGTTTAAATGGAATGTCTAATGTTGTCATCCGCAATATCACCGAAGGCATCCAATCATTCTCTCAAATAGTTCTGAAAATTAAACGCACAATCCTTGGCATATTGCAATCTCAAAACTTTAAATTGCGCATCCCGCTGTCCCAATGTAAGGCAATGCGCTTTATAGGCCTCCCCTGTCCCTTCTCGTACATACACTACACGAAGAGGCTGCAGCCGATCGCTTGCACGCTTGGCTTGAAACTCCAGATTCGCTTTCCCCATTTGTTGCTCAATTTTGTGTCCCACAAAAAAGTCTAGCGGAGGATGCTCCACATACAGCGTATATTGCCGCTCCTGTGGATCGGCGAGCATGACATAAAAATCAAAGCTTGTCTGATACGTTGTTTGGATGGCGTGGACAGCATCCATCACATGAAACTCATACAATTTTTCTCCCGTCAGGTTCGTCACCCCTTTCCCTTTTTGAACAAATCGAATCGTGGGTGTATGATGGAACCAACCGGTGACCTCAATCAGATCATTCATGAAATATCTGTAGAGTCCGTTCATGGTAGTGACAATGACGTAGTACCGTTTGCCTGTTTCCACTTGTTCGAGGGAGATGGCATTCGGCTGTCCTGCATCCCAATCAGCTTGTTCCACAAATTCAAAGAAGTTTCCATAGAACGTCGGGACACATTGATTCGTACGAGCATCCACGTTCACGCTTCCCAAACATTCACTGGACAGATAGCCCATTTCAACAATTGCGGTTTCTTCCGGGAGCTTGGATCGGAGAGTCGGGATGAGCACACCGCAACTCCCTCCCGTCCATGTCACAACAGCCTGTAACCCAGGCCACAGCGCCCCCACGGTTAATTGCTCTTCATGGCCCAGAAACGATTGCAGGTATCGTAATCGTTTCTTCGTCACATGGGGAAACAAGACCACATCTTCAGTAGAATTGCTCCGACGCAACTCCATTTTTTCAATAAGTTGCGGAAATTGCTGACGCCCAATTTCCAATAGTTTAATAAATGTGGTGGGATTGGCTGTGGCCACCACAGAAAGATTTGGTTCGGCTAAGGCCCACGCCGCAAGATAGAGATGTTTTTGTTGATACTCGGTAATGCCCTGGATGGCTTCAGGCAACACGTGTTGAGCACGCAGCACCGCAGGCAAGGCTCCTGCCAACAGCCCAGACATGGATCCATAGGCTGTGCCCGACTCCAAATAGCCCTCAACCTCTTGCCCCGTCACGCACAGCATCTTCCCCTGAAAAATCTTGGGAATCCCCTGAAATTGTGCATAGGTACTTAAACATTGATAATGCCGGAGCATCTGAGTCATGCGGGCAAGCATGGGAATGTACTTAGGCTTCCCCGTCGTCCCACTCGTCAATGCATAACTGACCGGTTGCTCGTCATTGATTTGAAGGGTCTTCGTTTCTTCTTGCGCTTGAAAATACGGACGCAGGTCTTCATAGGTATGAATAGGCACACCCAATCGAAATTCATGATAGCCGCGGAGACGATTGAAGCGATGCTTCTCCCCAAAAACCGTGTGAGCCTGAGTGGCTAAAATCTCTTCGAGCAAAGCCTGCTGCACCGCTTGTGGTTGCTGTGTTTGCTTAATGAACGGCTTCCACCATCGTTGGTTGACTACCGTCATATGGGCACGCACTCGTGCCTGGTGCCCCATTCCAAAAATACTCATTGTGTGATTATCCGTTTATCGGCCCCAGGGATAAAGGGAACAGTCATCTGTTCAAGAAACGTTGAAGGGTATGTCCGATTGAGCAACCCCAATTCTTGCACTTCATGTTCGCTAGGTAAATACCACGACCCAAACAACCAATCCCAAAGGATAAGATTATTCCCATAATTATGATTGGATTCCTCTTGCACCATAGAATGATGCCAACGATGCAATTCCGGTCCACTAATGAGATAATTCAAGAATCCCAGACGCACATCAATATTGCTATGCTGAAAAAAGCCATTGATGGCATAGCACACGACATACAACGCCAGCACATCTTCTTGTACTCCTAACACCAAAAATGGAAGCGTATCAAGAAAGATTTGTAAGCCTTTATCGATGGGATGAAATCGCCCCACATTCAGCCAATACAATCTATGCGGGGAGTGGTGCACCGCATGAAATCGCCAGAGTGGCTCCCATTCATGCGCCCAGCGATGCAACCAATACCGCAACCCATCCGCAAGCAGCATCATGAGCAGCATTTGTAGGAGCACTGGCCAATGAGTCGGCCACCACCCTTCGAGGATCAGCCCCTCTCCTCCAAAAACCTGTGCCAATGCAAACATCACAGCTGCCGCAAGAATTTTTGGAAAGACGCCTTGAATCAATGCCATGAACACAACATCGTGTAGCCACTCCCGTTTATCGGCCCACCATTGCCAGCGATAGGGATAAGCCCTTTCCAGTACCACAACCATCGCCGCTCCGATTATAACAGGAAGGTACGTCGCAACCTGAACACTGGCATGATCTGCCAGAAGAAGATAATGCAGAGCGATACCTGTAAGCAGGACAAAAGGATAGGCTCCACACTGCATAAGACGTGTCATCAGAGCTGCCTCTGTGAAACCGATAACGTTGATTGAGACATGAAGGAATGGTATCGGCCATACACCATCAGAAAAGAGGCCAGCAGCAAATGAAATATGGTGGGTAAGATCGCACCAAACCAATAATGGTCAGGGAGGATGATGACTCCGAAGATCAATCGAACACACATGATGACCAGATACACGATTCCCAACCAAAGGAGAATCTTGCCTTTGTGTGCCGAAGGCATAATCGCTCCATTGTTGACATTCCAGGCAATGCGCAAACAAAGAACAAGTATCACTCCTTGCGTTACCACCAACCATCCATAGGGCAATGCCCCACTGTGCCAAATCTCGTAAGGGGGAAGGAAATTGACAGGAGACATATACTGAACGAGCTGCGCAATGACCCGGAAGGCAAACAGTCCAGTCAAGATCAAGAGGATCGAAGCATACTTTCGTAATAATTTTTTGGAATCTTGATCAACACCAATTTCCATTTTTCTCAATTTTACCTTCAGGCCGTTTCTCGTTCCTCCCAAATTCCATAGGCAAACAAGGAAAATGATGTACAATATCCCAAAGCAGGTCCTATATGGCTTTTACCCACACTCAATGCACATAAATTAATGGAAAAGAATTGAGAGATTCTTTTGAATTTACCATGCCTAAACCCTAAGGCCACGCTTTCTTATGTCTCCCTCCTTTGTAAGGAGGGGCGGAGAGGAGGTAGGCTCTTTGCAGTCTTCGCTAGTGAGTCCGTCATGGACTGACCATGCCCGAGAACTCTACCTCACCTAACCGTTCCTTACAAAAGGGAGGAAAACATAGACAACACGTTGATTTCCTGCCATTGGTGACAAGCAAAAGAATATGATGACAAACAACGTACTATTAATTGGAAATTCTGATGGGATTGGAGCGGCAGTCACACGGGCTTTGATTGCTCAAGGCGATCAGGTTGTTGGCATCTCTCGAAGTCCCAGCCCACTTGGGCCGGATGGGCCGAAACACGTGGTCCAGGATATTTCGACACCAGAATATCCTGAATTGTTGCGTCAAACCATTGCAGAAGAAGGGCCATTTCATAGCTGTATTTTTTGCGCCGCCATTGGTTCGGGCCTCAAACTTCCTGATTTGTCCCAGGAAGCCCATGTCATTGAGGTCAATTTCACGGCCATGGTCCATACATTCGCGGCACTTCTTCCGACCTGGCTCAAAAAAGGCCATGGGCATTTTATTGGCCTTTCCAGTTTAGCCGATGATTTCTACAATGGAGATGCACCTTCCTACACAGCTTCAAAGGCCGGATTTAGTAACTATCTCATTTCTATGGCCTTAAAACTCAGATCTCAGGGAGTCCATGTCACGAATATCCGCTTTGGCTATGTGGATACCAAACTGCCCAAAGCTTCATGGAAACCCCTGATGATGACTTCGGATCAGGCCGCCACCCATGTCTTGACCTGTCTCAAATCAAAACCTATACAACTTAGCGTTCCAAAATTGGCCGGTTTAGCGCTTCATGGGCTTCGTTGGATGCAGTCACTCCGAGTCTGGCTGTCGTAATGAATTTTGCGAAATTTGGAAGAAAGCCGTTCTTTTGGTAGTGTTGCTGGAACATTTCACCGTATTTTTTTAAATCGATTTCTTTTCGCACATCACACAACAAAGGAGTCCTGGAATGACCGAGAACACTCAACACCCCTCAGCCGATCCAGAAATGGTCGCTCACCTTGGCCCTCTTGGCGCATTAGTCGGCATTTGGGAAGGTAACGAAGGCATAGACATTGCCCCAACTCAAGACGGATCCAAGGAAACACATTTTCGTGAACGCCTGACCTTTGAACCGTTGGGGCCGGTCGTCAATGGTGCCCAAACCTTATACGGTTTGCGTTATTCGACCGTTGCTTGGCCACTGATTCAGGAACAACCCTTTCACGAAGAGGTAGGGTATTGGTTGTGGGATGCCGAACGTAAGCAAGTGATGCGGTGTTTCATGGTTCCTCGAGGAGTTGTGGTCAATGCCGGGGGGACTTCCGATGCGGATGCCAAAGAATTTTGTATGACGGCCGAGGCAGGGTCTAGTGTGTATGGGATTCTTTCCAATCCCTATTTAGATGAACATATGAAGACCGTACGCTACGAATTATCTGTCACAATCCATGAACCCTGGAAGTTTAGTTACAAGGAAGATACGCAGCTTCAACGGCCTCATCAACCTGACGTCTTCCACCACACCGATCAAAATACCTTGAAACGTGTAGACTGAGGAACACGTCAGTTAGACAGGTACCATCGGAAAAAGAATCACTTTTATCGCATTTTGCGCTTGGCTTCGCATGGATTCACAAAAACTTTTTTCTCCGAATCATAGGCCCAAACCTCGCCAGTCCCAATTGAATACACCCATCCATGCAGCCGCAAATCCCCACGACGAAGCCGAGTAGCCACGGAGGGATGGGTTTTGAGATGTTCAAGCTGGACTAAGACATTTTCTCGTATAGTGGCGGCAAACAACTTCTCCCCCTTCAAATGCGCGCAATGATCTTTGACAATTCGCATGGTCGTCTCGGAATGTTGAAGCCACGCTTTGACGGCCGGAAGCATCTGAAGTTCTTTAGGATGCAACAAACCCTTCATAGCTCCGCAGTCTGTGTGCCCGCAAATGATGATGTCTTTGACTTGGAGGACCGAAACCCCATACTCAATTGTCGCGGTGCTGCCTCCAATTGCCGCGCCATAGGTCGGAATAAGATTCCCGGCATTGCGAATAATAAACAAATCCCCGGGGTCCGTTTGAGTCAGCAAGGATGGATCAATCCGTGAATCTGAGCAGGTAACAAACAAGACACTAGGTTTTTGTTTTTTGGATAAGGAGGTAAACAACTGTTTCTTTTTACCAAAGACTTCCTGTTGAAATGCCACTAATCCTTTCAGAACTTTTTCCATAATTTCTCCTTATTGAAAGAATGTGCGTTATCCACTAAGACAGCCCATTAGCTTTTCCAGTTCTCCCTAGGGTACATTGACAAAAATATCGCATCAACCCCGGAACACTATCGACACCATCGTATGTTGAATGACCTCGATACCCAGCACTTCAAACACGCCCTACTCCAACTCCGGTCTGACCTTCTAGCCGTCGAACAATCTGGGCAGGAAGCGGCGCAAACCGTGGAACTGGATCAAACCACTGTTGGACGTGTCTCCCGCATGGATGCCCTACAGGGACAAGCCATGGCAAAAGAATCGCAGCAACGCCGAACCATCCAACTCCAGCGAATTGAGGCCAGTCTTCAACGACTCGAAAAAGGGACATTCGGACTCTGCTTGCGATGTGAGGAAGAGATACAGAGCAAACGCTTAGAATTTGACCCAACGGCTCCATTGTGTATCGACTGTGCCAATGAAGGGAATAAGAAATAAGACCTGAAGTCAAACATTTTCGTATTGCCATTGGGTTACCAAATATCCAAGAATCAGTGACAGCCTTTTCGGCAAGTTTGGCTCAACCACCTGATTTCATCATTCCAATTTAACCATAGTCCTAATCACCCTCAACCTATCGGACTCTCGCGAGTATCTCAAACTATCTATCCTTTGCTAATACCCGTGCACAGCACGGGGGCTTGAACTAGATGGCACCTGCAACCGAACGGTTTTACTCATGTCCGCTATGCCAAAAAGAAATCAATAACGAATTTTTTCGTGATAAACGACGAAGTTTTTTCATCTGTCAGCATTGTCATTTAGTCTTTGTGCCCTCCATTCACTATTTATCAGAAGCAGAGGAGAAAGCAGCCTATGATCATCATCAAAACTCTCCTACCGACTCCGGCTATCGCCAGTTCCTCAGCCGCCTCTTTGACCAACTGCAACATCGCCTAGCGCCCAACAGTCATGGGCTGGATTTTGGTTCTGGCCCTGGCCCAACGCTCTCAGTCATGTTTGAAGAAGTCGGCCACCACATCACGCTTTACGACCATTTTTATGCTCATCACCCTGCAGCTTTAGAGCAAAGGTATGATTTTATTACGGCCACTGAAGTGGTTGAACATCTACATCAACCAGGAACGGTTCTCACAAAATTATGGTCCCTTTTGAAACCAGGGGGGCATCTTGGTCTCATGACCAAACTCGTACGTGATCAGGCCGCCTTTTCTTTATGGCATTACAAAAATGATCTGACTCATGTGTGTTTTTTCTCGAATGCCACGTTTGAATGGTTAGCTGATCACTGGCAAACTAATGTAGAGTTTTTCCATAACGATGTCATCATATTTCATAAGATACGAGAACCTTAGTCCAGCTAGACTCTCCCGGATACTCTCCTCACATCTTTATGATACCTTCAGCTGACATCGTCATCATCGGAGCCGGAGCAGCTGGACTGGCTGCAGGAATTTTTGCTGCCGCAACCAATAGATCTCTCAAAATCGTCCTCCTAGATGGCACCAAGTCTCTTGGAGCCAAGATTCTGGTCTCTGGCGGTGGACGCTGCAATGTAACCAATCAAACCGTCACAGCTTCGGACTTTCATGGAGAACGCAAGTCTATTGACCGAATCCTCCGTCGATTTGATGAACAACACACAATCCGCTGGTTTGAGTCGCTCGGCATTTCACTCCAGACCGAACTTACCGGAAAAGTTTTTCCTACAAGCAATAAGGCCCGAACTATTCTGACGGCTCTTCTGAATCGATGCCAAGAATTATCCGTGATGATTCTGACTCAACACCGCGTTCAATCCATCATACAGCATGGACAAGGATTTTCTATTCAACATCCCCAAGGCCTCCTTCAAGCAAGAAAAGTTATCGTGGCAACCGGTGGGCGTTCCCTTCCTAAAGCCGGATCGGATGGGTCTGGGTGGGATATTGTCCAGCAGCTTGGCCATTCGGTGACTCCAACCTATCCAGCACTCGTGCCATTATTGCTAGATCCAACATTTTTCCATGCTGCCCTATCTGGCATTTCTCATGAAGCTATGCTCACTACCCGTGTGAATGAGAAAATTGTTGATCGTCGAACTGGAAGCCTGCTGTGGACACACTTTGGCATCAGCGGACCAATGGTGCTAGACGCCAGCCGATTTTGGGTTTTGGCTGCGGAACAAGGACATCAGGTCCAACTCTACCTGAACTGTTTTCCTGACTCTACAGATAAGGAAGTTGAGAAATGGCTCATTCGGGCAGCAGCGCAGCCAGGCCGCCAAACAGTGCAGTCCTGTTTGGCGAAACGCTTACCCAGCCGTGTAGCAAGGCAATTCGCTCAATTTCTGGACCCAGATATGCCCAATACACCAGTCAACCTGCTAGCAAAAGATTCGCGAAAAACCTTAGTACATGCTCTAACCAATCTTTCGTTTCCAGTTATTGGATCACGAGGTTGGAATTTTTCCGAAGTCACCGCAGGCGGAGTTCCCTTACAAGAAATCAATACCTCAACCATGGGCTCGAAAAAAATTCCTGGGCTGTATCTGATTGGAGAAATGCTAGATTGCGACGGACGGATCGGTGGTTTCAACTTCCAATGGGCCTGGTCAACCGGCTATATTGCCGGGTGCCACGCTTCGCGGTCACTCACAGAGTAGGGAAGAAAGGCACATACCCTGGCATGAGCACGTACATCTTTGACAACAATGCCGAAGAGCGAGAATTTCGACGGCTACAGTTGGTGGAAGCCGCGAATGATCCAACCACTATCAGTTTATTAAACGAAACAGGAATTCAATCCGGCTGGCAATGCTTGGAACTCGGCGCGGGAGCAGGCTCAATTTTTCGTTGGTTGGGCAATTATGTCGGCGCTTCAGGTTTAGTTGCTGGGTTGGACAAAAACACCACGTACCTTCAGGATTTCACATCGCCCCCTTTCCAGGTACATCAGAGCACATTTCTAGAGTTTGAATCGTCCCATTCTTTTAACCTTATTCATGGAAGATATGTCCTCATTCACAACCAATCCGATACTGCCATCCTTCAAAAAATGTTTGCACTGCTCAAACCAGGAGGATGGGCTCTCTTTGAGGAACCAGACTTTACGTCTGCAACATTACTGGATCGAGAACTAAAAACACCGCAAGCACGAGTCAATCGAGCGATATGCCAAATGTTTGTGAATGCAGACTTGAACCCTGCCTATGCTCTGAGTCTTCCACAGAAACTTGAACAAACAGGATTCGATATTGATCGCACGCAGACCATTATGCATCTTTGTCTAGGGGACTCACCTATGGCCCAAGTAATGGGTGAATCAGCGTTAGTGTTAGAACAAGCTTATTGTCAAACTGGCCTCTGCTCTTCAGAAGATATTCAGCACTACGTCACACTTGCCCAAGACCCCACTCATTGGATGGTGTATCACTCCACAACCTCTGTCATTGCCCGGAAGCCCACAATATAGGGCAACCCTCGTCTCACTATTTTGTTCTTTATCCTTTACAACACTTCGGGCATAATGGGAGTGTTGAATAATGAAGATATCAAGAGCCACATTTCGCTAGGAAGCAATTCGCGACAAACAGCACTGGGTCTGTTCAAAAAAGTCCATCCAGCAATGCCGCAGTCCTTTTTGCGCGCGGAGCGTACTGGTCCTACGTGAGCACGGAAAAAGGGCGAGAACGCCGCTGGCGGCTTTTTTCAACAGACCCATAATACCCTATCCGCTCCGACTACACTTCTATGACTTTTCTCGATCACCTTCTAGAAACCTTACCGCTTTTTCTTCCAGTTCTTCTCACGCTGGCTCTTGTGAGTATTGGGCTCTGGGTCGGATATTGGTTTTTCTTTCTTCGGAATGGCGGCGTGAAAGAAGAAGCACGTTTTTCGGCCAGGGTGGGCATGCTGCTTTTGGTGGGCATGGGGATCGTTCTGATTCTTCTGACTCTCCCATTAGAAAAAGAGACACACAAAGACCTTTTCCAACTCCTAGCCCTCTTAATCACAGCAGTCATTACGTTGTCCTCCACAACGTTTGTGTCCAATGCGATGGCAGGATTCATGTTACGCGGAATGAAAAGTTTTCGGCTAGGAGATTTCCTCCATGTAGAAGAACAATTTGGCCGAGTCACGGAACGAGGGCTATTTCACACCGAAATTCAGACCGAAGCACGCGACCTTACCACACTGCCTAATTTATTTTTGGTCTCACACCCATTTACGGTCGTCCGATCATCCGGCACGATTGTCTCAGCGACAGTCTCCCTTGGGTATGACATCTCACACAAAACAATTGAAAAGTTGTTACTTGAAGCCGCATCAGCTGCCAAGCTGACTGATCCTTTTGTCCATGTGCTGGAATTAGGCGATTACTCGGTAAACTACCGGGTTTCTGGTTTCTTAGGCGAGGTCAAGCACCTTCTCACGACTCGTTCGAAACTTCGAGCCAAAATACTGACGACATTGCATGAAGCAGGCATCGAAATCGTCTCGCCCAACTTTATGAACCAACGTCAGTTGGACAGCACCGTACGCGTTCTTCCAACTTCACAACTCTCCTCAACTTCGACTATCGAAGAAGACGTAGAAACTAAAGCAGAAACTCTTATTTTTGACAAAGCGGATGCGGTGGCTCAGCTAGAGGAACTTCGTGCGCAACGAGAATCGATTCGTGAAGAAATTTCTGGATTAGAAACACAAGTCAAAGCCAAGGGGGAAACCATTGGCCCTTGGATTGAACGACGCATTGCCCGAATTCGGCAAGAAGAAGAGCGTCTCAGTAAAATTATTCAAAAAGCAGAAGCAACAAAGATTGAGTAAAGGAAAGCCTTTCTTTTCTGGCTTTCAAATGACTGCATTTCTCATACTCGATCTATTTTTCACTTTCGATACTCTCGACTTCTTTTGAGACAGTTTTAAAATACGCGAGTAAATCTCGCACGGAAATGACCCCGACAATCTTACCCTCCTCTGTCACACCTAAATGTCGAATTTTTCGATCGGCCATGAGATCCCGAGCATAATGAGGAGACATCGTTCGTTCCATGGTAATAATAGGCTTCGACATCACTCCTTGAACCGTTAACCGGGAAATTTCTTCCGGCTTTTCCGCCACAACTTCCACCACATCCGTTTCAGTCACAATCCCAATATATTCATCATTCTCCTTCACCAACAACGACCCAATGCGTTTGTCATGCATAGCTCGGGCTGCTTCTTGAATGCTGTCATCCGCAGAAATAAAACTTAGATCACGTGTCATTAATTGTCCAACAGTCGCCATGGGTGTTCTCCTTAGTCTCACTTTAAGACATGTCTGGCCTATATTGAAGGAATTCCAAGAAAAGGTCTAGCCTAAAAGGCTTGTTCTCTTAAGCAAGCTTTCATCACCACTTTCCAACAAATTTCTTTCAGGTCCTCAAGTTTACGGCAGTTTGACTTACTCTTAACATGGTCGTAACACACATTCTCTAGTATGATTTTCAAGAACTATGAACTCTGTTCTGTCACATTCAACACATATATCTTTTTAACACAAAGGAGATCGTATTCATGAAGGTCATTGGATTCATTCTGACATTCGCCTGCTTGACCTTTTTTCTGCCGGGCAATGTCGTAGCTGGAGACACCCTCTCAGACGTACTCAGAGAAAAAGGGATGATCAGCAAAGAAGATTGGATTCGCATCCAGGCGGCTAAAGAAAAAGAAGAAGCCATAGCCGCCAGCGAAAAAAAGGACGATTCTGACGTCATCGTGGGCTGGGGTAAAAAAGGGTTCACGATGGAAACAGGAGATGGACTGTTCAAAACGATGCTGCAATGGAGATTCCAAGGACGATGGACATACCCCGAACGCTCCGATCCCAGAAATGCCGCGGCGTTTAGTGACAACGAAGAAAGCACGTTTGAATTGCGCCGGGTGCGGATGAAAATCGGCGGACATGGATATCGGCCCTGGATTGGCTATTACTTTGAAGTCGATCTCCAACCCGGGAGAGATTACGATGATGGGTCCGCCAATTCCTCCACGAGGCTCATCGATTGGCGCATCACGCTCAGTAAATGGAAATGGCTCCAACTACGAGTGGGACAATGGAAAATCAACTATAACCGGGAACGTGTCGACTCCTCTGGCAAACAGACCTTTGTAGAACGGTCGATTGTGAACCGAGTGTTTACGATCGATCGTCAAATAGGTGCCTTGTTAATGGGAAATGTCTTTCCCGGGACCTTCGCTGATTTCTGGTATTACGCCGGCGTCTTTTCAGGTGGCGGGCGTGGACTCGAAAAAAATGACGATGACAACATGCTATGGATGGGACGGCTTCAATGGAATTTCTTAGGCCGTGATCTCAAGTGGGAACAAAGTGATACGGCCTTTCACCAGCAGCCAGCAGCCAGCGTGGCGTTTGGCGCCTACACCGGCATTGGAAAATGTACTCGCTGGTCTTCCGGTGGCTGTGGAAACTTGGCTGGATTTACCAGTCCGGCAGCTGCTTCTGACGGCCAATTCAGAGTTGAAGGTATGGTAGAGGAATTCGCTTTGAAATGGAGAGGACTCGCGATTCAACATGAGTATCACTGGAAGCAAGTCAAAGACTCTACTCTTCCAGATGGCTCAAATAAAACAAATCTTATGGGAAGCTATTCGCAAATTTCATATTTCCCTCATTATCTTATTCCAGCAATTCCAAAGCCATTGGAAATTGGATTCCGGTATGCCTTTGTAGACCCTAATGTCTCTATGAAGAATGACAAACGTCAGGAGTTTACAGGGGCACTGAATTGGTTTTTTGCAGGCCACCGAAACAAACTGACGCTGGATGGTTCCTGGCTTACACTGGACCAGCCTCGCGGTCTTGGCGGCAACCAACACGAACAGCGCATTCGTCTCCAGTGGGATGTTTCATTTTAAACTCCCACGTTACATTCAATGGGAACGAAAGGCACTCCACCTCTCTTCCCACAAAAACCCCATCCAAGTTTCCGTTCTCGGATGGGGTTTTTATTGTCCCTTGACGACATCAGATTGAAGACAACACATCCTTCCTATCTTGCACCCAGACTGTTTGGCTATAAAACAAAGTACTAATAATTATTTCGATGCACGTAAAAATTCCTTATACCGAATGGCCACCTGCCAAGGTTTCCCCTTCAAGCGACCACCAATTTCACCCTCTGGTGCATCCACCATAAAATTTTGTGGCTCGAAGACTAAACGGCCGGGCTGCGGTTCCATCTGTTCGAGTGGGCGATTTCGAAATGAGGCCTCGTAGCTCTCGCTATCTTGCCAGATCGGCGTTTTCACCGAAAAATTACTCAAGACAACATGGAGATTTCCACCAGCCACAAACAAGCCACCGGACGTCGTCAGTTGATGATCTTCCCCCAGTTCTGCTGTTTCAAAAAATGTCACCATCTCTTCTCTGGTGGCTTTTTCCAATGCCTTCACAAAATGAGGCACGAAGAGACGAATTTCTGTATCACTCAATGCCGCATGCTGGGTCGAAGCCAACATGCCTCGTTCTACTCGCACGCCTTGCAACACTCGAGTCATTTCCTCCCTGGTGAATGTGACTGGATGATCATAACCTTTGCCTCCATAGGCATCAGGCATCACTCGTAAGGCCACAACACGATCTGGAGCATCAAAAATTTTCAACGTTTGAAATTGGGGAGTACTACAAGCCACTACAGACCACATCAAACCAGCAATAACTCCAACGACAACACTTCGTTCCATTAACGTCCTCCTTTTAATGATCTGTCCCCAATACTTGGTTTTTTTCTGATCAGCAAATTGTAGCCAATAGGCTGGCACAAAGCAGCTTTTCTCCAAAGATTTAACAAAAACGACATTGGTTTGAAATCGATTGGTCATTTTCCCATTGTAGTATTTCTACAAACGAATAACTATAACAAGGAGGAAAAGACGAATGGTACGCGTAGAACAACTCATGACTAGAGAGCTAGCCTGTATTGACTCAACCCAAGCCGTCTCAACAGCGGCAAACATGATGCGGGTCCGAAAGATTGGCAGTCTGCTAGTCAAGCAAGGCTCGGAAGTTATTGGCATCGTGACGGAAAGTGATATTGTCAGAAAAGTTGTAGCTTTTCACCTCCAGACAGAATTTGTGCAGGTAAAACAGATTATGAGTACTCCAGTTGTCAGCATTGCTGAAACCGAATCCATCTTTGAAACCGCAGGAATCATGAAAGCTTCAGGCACTAGGCATCTGGCTGTAGGTAACGAAAATCGGGTACTGGGGATGTTGTCCGTTCGAGACCTTTTATCTCCTGTCTCGCGAGATGAGTTGTGATTATGAAAAATGTTTCTTCTCACCTTTCACCAAACCTGTTCAAACCATCCTTACCAGAACAACCCCCATGGCTATCTCAAGTTTTGGCAGCAGATCTCACTGACGTTTGGATGAAAGGCATCAAAGTCGTTCTCAGCCTGCTGATTATGACCATCCTCATTGGACTCACAGGAGGCGTCCTTCGAATTTTCATTAATCTCCAAACCTTATTTAGTCATCCCATTGAACAGGCCCTACGACACCTCATCGTTGATACACTCATTATTTTAGCCATCGTTGAAGTTTTCAAGACGACCTTAACGTATTTTTCAGAAGGCCGCGTGAAGGTGACATTTATTGTGGATACTATTTTGGTGGTCATGCTGACGGAAATTATTTCTCAATGGTTTTCAGAAGCCCCAGCTTCACAGTGGATCACCCTCGGAGGGATTCTCATGGTGCTGGCTATTATACGGGTTGTAGCCGTGCAATGGTCTCCAACTAAAATAGAATCTCAAGGAGAATCGTCTATTTCAAAAGCCTAACCCCTAATTGAGGCACCAATTTATTGCATAGGTGTCAATTGGAATTCGTTCAGTTGCTAAATCTCAGAAGAGTGCCTCACCGACTTTTCAGAAGCATTTGATAAAGAACACACGTCTTTTCAACAAAGGAGCTCGCATGGAACTAATGTTTACAATCTTTCTATTTTGGGGCTTTTGCAGCCTATTATTTGGATTTGGGCTCGGCCAAGTTTTTAGGATTTTGGAGATTCCTGAAAACTAAGTCTTGCCGTTCCATAGAGAAAAATCTCATCTCTGGCATTCCTGGATGAAAGAGGATTGAGTAGCAAGGCTAGGGCTGCTATAAATATCCCTCATCTCAGTGAAGGTCGCAGCATGGATTGTTCCTCACATTTGATAGAGTCATTACATCTGGGTTGGACTATGATCAATCCCCTCTCTTTTACTTTCCCATTTTGCAGAATCAGTCACAAGATTCGCTTGTCATGAGTGTGGGCATGAACCCCACCTTGGACACATGACAACACTCATGGTTTTTGGAGATCATTGGAATGAATTGGCCCTAGAAAAGCTAGCGCCTGTCTGAGTGCATTTTCTGGGAAGACCGAAATTGAGAAAGACTACTGGGAATGGTGAATTCCCCCTGCGCAGCTTCGCACACCGCGCAAGGGGCAAATATGCCAAAACAAAGTTCTTTGAACTTACTGAACCGTTGAAGGGCCAGAGGCCATTTTCAAACTTCCATTCACCAAGACTCCTTCTTCAAGTAAAAACACCGGAGACTCAATGGTCCCATCAACCTTAGAGGGTGCTAGCAATTCAATTTTTTCTTTTGCTGAAATATCTCCACTCAGCGGCCCTTGGGCTACAATATGCTTGGCATTCACCGTTGCCTCAATTTTTCCATCTTTTCCCACTTGAATCAGATCGCTTCCGACTACTTCTCCTTCAACAAACCCATCAATGCGCATCATACCCTGCACTTTCAGCACGCCCGTCAATCGACACTTTTGCCCTAAATACATTTGATAGCCTTCTTCTGCCAGGTTACCAGTTGCTGGGTGAAGCATCGTGGTTGCTTGTCCATTTTCCATACCATCCTCCTCTGTTCGTGGTGTTCGATAAGGATGGATCACAAAAACTAAGTCACCCACCCTCTTAACGACTCATTTGTGAACAATTAGGGTAGGCAAGAAAGAGAAACGAAACTATTCCTCTTTGGAGGGACTGTCAGACAAGAGAAGCAATTTCACAAAAACAAAGGAAAGGTAAAAGAATCAAGGGAAAGCTATAGCAGAGCAACTAACACCATGTACAACAGAATGGCAATGAGAGCCGCGCCAGGGAGGGTACACAACCAAGCATAAACAATCCGGCGGGTGACTCCCCATCGAACAGCTGAAAGCCGATTCACCGCACCAACTCCCATCACGGAAGAAGTAATGGTATGGGTCGTACTGACAGGAAGACCAATGTGCGCAGTGGCCATCAATACCGCGGCGGCACCGGTTTCGGCCGCGAAACCATGGACAGGTTCCAGCTTGGCGATTCCCATTCCCAACGTGCGAATAATTTTCCATCCACCAAGAGCAGTGCCTAAACCCATGGCAAGCGCGCACGAGACGATGACCCATTGAGGAACTTCTGTTGAAGAAATATGTCCAGCTGACAATAATGCCAACGTGATAATTCCCATAGCCTTTTGCGCGTCATTCGCCCCATGGCTGAGGGCCATAAATCCAGCAGAGATCAATTGAAGGCGACGGAAAAGCACCATCGCCACTCCGCGTTGCGTTCGAAAAAACATCCAACTCAACGCAACCATCAATATGAACGCGATCAAAAATCCAAAGAATGGTGAAAGGATCATCGCCTTTAAGACTTTGACCAATCCCGCAACCTGTAGGACACTCACACCGCCATGAATAAATCCGGCACCTATCATTCCACCAATCAAGGCATGTGATGAACTGGAAGGGAGGCCCATATTCAACGTAAGGAAATTCCAGATAATCGCGCCCCCTAAAGCCGATATTATCACCACGTCATTGACAGCACTAGGATCAATAATCCCTTTCCCAACCATTTTGGCCACAGCAGTCGACATGAAGGCACCAGCGACATTCAGAACTCCTGCCAACAAGACTGCCGTTAGGGGACTAAGCACACGAGTGGAGATGACGGTAGCTACGGCATTGGCACTATCATGCCATCCGTTTGAAAAATCAAACAGCAGCGCTAACGCGATGACTAAAAATAATAAAACACTAAAATCAGCCACGGGAACCTAGAGAGGATAGTGAAAAGAAAAAATCACAAGGCGTGAATAATCATAGAAAACTACGAATGCCTTATCCATGCTTCAGGGCAATCCGCTCAAGAACATTCACGACATCTTCACAACAATCAGTGCCCATTTCAAAATTTTCATAAATTTCTTTCCATTTCATCACCATTTTGGGATCCGGTTCTTCTTCAAACAGTTTGGATATCGCTTCCCGGCTCAACTCATCCGCTTCATTTTCGAGACTGTTGACCCGGATCGCACAATCTTTGATATCCCAATTTTTCTCAAGAAGCATGCCAATCCCTTTTCCAACCTCTTGAGCTGATTCATGAAGGATTTCCGCTAGTTTACAAGCCGTAGGGGTCGGACAAGTTATTTTAAAGACTCGAAACAAGATCGCCACTGCGTCAATTTCATCAAGAATATTGTCTAAAGCACTAGCCAGAGCATGTATATCCTCACGATCTAGCGGCGTAATAAAGGTTTTGTTCAGCTTATGAAACAGGTCATGAGTTAGCCCATCTCCTTTATGTTCCAGCGCTTTAATCCGTTTGATTTTCGCCTCAGAATCCTCAAAGTTATTCATTAAGTCTTTAAGACATTGTCCAGCTTCCACCACATTTTCAGAGGCCTGTTGAAATAAATCAAAAAATCCTGTTTCGCTAGGCATAAAACCCCACATATCTGATCTCCTTTAACGCAAACGATAAAAAGAACAGGTATTATTCTGATGAACCCCGCATTCGCAGAATAGGATTCTCCAAATTTTTGGCAGAATCGGCTAACTATTTATATGTGGCTATGTTTAGAGGTAGAGAGGAGAAACTATCATCCAAATGGCTAAAGAGAAGGCAAACCCTATAGGGTTCTCCTCTGCAAATGCAATGAGAAGACAGAGTATTCCATAAAAAGCCATTTGACTTCTAGAGGTTCAACCAATTTTGATCAATAACGATTAGGCAACATTTTTTTGTTCGACTGCGTTAGGGTGGAATTCGACCTGACAATGAAATATTTTCTCAAAAAGTTTTTTTCGTCGTTCTGTCGTCCACAGCTCTAATTCTGGATCATTCCTAAAACCTACTTCAAGTCTGAGCGATTTCCCTACTAATTGCGCTTTTACTGATTTCACCACAGAAAAATGGGTTCGATCTAATCCATCTGCAATTCGAAGGATCGCACTCAGTCCTAACACAACCTTTCGCTGCGCAGCATTAAGTAGCTTAAACCCTGCATGTCCAGATTTTGGCAACCCTCGCCGATGATAGCGTGCGATATTGGCTATGATTCGAATTTCATCCATCGAAAATCCAGGCAAATCAGCATGGGTAACTAAGTAATACGTATGTTTATGGTGTTGGGTTTCTTGGATGTGATGTCCAATATCATGAAGCAACGAGGCATACTCCAGCCATTCTCGCTCAGCCTCACCCATCTCATGAATAGATTGCGTTTGATCAAAGAGGCTTAAGGCCAATTTAGCTGTATGATGCGAATGCACTTTTGGGTATTGATAGCGACGGGCTAACAACAAGACCTGTCGCCGACGCACATTAGGAATTTCCTGTTCCGCCTTTAATCCCTCATAATGTTGATGGATAAAATCATAGATCACACCTTCCCGAATCGCCTTGTCGCTAATTCGAACCTCCTTTACCCCCATACATTCCATCAAGACCCGCAACACCATGACACCGGGATACAACGTATCCACCCGCCGAGGGTCTAACCCTGGAATTTTCAAGCGTCCTTCTGCATTTTTCGTCCGCAACAGTTGCTCGATTTCCTTAATAGCCTTCAAGTCAATCACGGCCATATCAATTTTCGAAAGGACCCGGCCCGTTTTCGCCAAATAAATCATTTCAGCCAGGTTCCCAGCCATACCTGAGGTAGCCACCAACGAACCAAGGAGACCTGGCTTCTTTTTTACCAACGATTTCTTGATGACTTGCGTGACAGCTTGTTCCATGCGTTGGATAATTTTCTTCTCAGGCGGATCCGTCTTGAGGTACTGATCCTTGAGTCGAATCGCCCCGATTTTGAGACTGCGCACAAACTTCAACCGTTTCGGAGAACAGGCCATCAGCTCAACCGACCCTCCACCAATATCCACAATCATCGCTGGCGCATCAGACAGATCCATGCTATGCCGCACACCTAAATATATGAGCCTAGCTTCTTCTTCCCCAGTGATCACACGAATCTTTAAGCCTAATTCTTTACGAACCAGCCTAATGAAATCTCCCCCATTTTTGGATTCACGGACGGCACTCGTCGCGACAGGAAGAATCGTGTCGAATCCCTTATTCTTCGCCAACAAAGAAAACCGATTCAGGACCGCAAGCCCTCGATTCATGGCATCTGAGGATAAACGACGTGACGTAAAGGTCCCATCACCAAGTCGAACCATCTCCTTGATTCGATCCACAATCTTATACGAGAATTTTTTTTCGATTTCCGCCAATACCATATGAATGGAATTGGTCCCAATATCAATCACAGCAAGTCGTTTCATCATTTGCCTATGTTTTTCTGAAAAGTTTTTTCTCTTAGATCAACGATCTAAGGTGAGACTTGGAACATTTGGAGGATTTGATAAGACAGGATTTTCGATCGACATGCCTGCAGAGAAACCACCTTCCATGAAAGGAATAAAGATTTACTGTATCCACCTGATATCTCCTCGGCATTATGTGAATGTTATAAGTATGTAAACACTGTAGTGGCAGAATCGAATGAACACTGATGAGGGATAAATCATTAAAAGCCTATTTCACGAGCGATGGTGTCGACAATAGAACAATTTCCAAATAACGCATCAACCTTGTTTGGGAGAGAAGACGTACGCAACTCTATGCGCCCGCCAGTCTCTTCAATTAACACCTGTGTCGCAAGAATATCCCAAGGGTTTAGGCCGGGGTCAAGCATGGCCCCAAGCGAACCATTGATCACCAAACTATGACCGAAGCAATCCGTGTAAGCACGGACATATCCTGACAAGCCCTGAAGCACTTGTAAGTCTGCATCTCGCTTGGTGTCTCGAAATTGTACGATGTCCCCAGCACCAATAATCACATCACCAAGCTCTAGCTTTTCGTCAAGCCTAACAATATGGCCTTGATACCGCGTCCCTTGGCCTTTGGCTGCCGCACAAGTCACACCTAACATGGGGAGATGAATGACCCCAATCACCGGAATATTTTCCTGCGTATCCAACAACGCAATGATGGTTCCGAAAAGTGGAATCCCATGCACGAAAGATCTCGTGCCATCAATTGGATCGACAATCCATCTCCAGCGTGTCCCCGAACCTTTGAGCCCCGCTTCCTCACCTAAAATATCAAAAGGGCCCACTACAGATTTTTCGAGTAAATGTGTCCGAATAACCTCCTCCGCCTCTCGATCCGCTCGCGTCACCGGAGACCCGTCACTTTTTTTATCAATATAAATATTTTCTTGATCAAAATAGGCTTGGATCGGAATGGCAGCAGCTTGTGCAGCTTGAATGGCTGTCTCTAAGAGCTGCGTATGTTGAGAAACACTTAAATCAGATACCATGAAACGTTGTCCCGTAAGGAAAAGCTTAAGCTAGCTCATACTAAATGTATTTAGAAGAACCAGTATACAACAAAAGAAAAATGTTTAGAAATGCTACACAGATTATTAGCTTTTTTGCAGTTAACCAATAGAATAGGGCCTTGCACAAATAAAGTAGCGTATCACATCCTATTATTCCTAACCGCCTTCAACCTGTGCCATTGCCCTAGCCTATGAAAGACCTGTTGAAAGCGTAGAACATGCTGAGCCGCACCTCAAAAATTTTTGTACATTTTCGACATATTTAAACCATTAAGAAGAGCCGTCCTATCATTCGCCTTGTGATAACCATTGAGAGGTATTGAGATGAAGGTGATTGCCCTAGCAATTGTCTCGGTTCTACTGGCTACTGTCTCCCTCGCTCATTCCAAAGATCAGTCCAAACTTTTGCCCAACCTTGTATCTGCGGGTAATGTCACACAGCAGAGTGTTGTACTCTGAGCACGGGCCGAAAACCCTGGTCCCATTATTTTTCAGTTATGGGCGCTACAATCTTTACCCGAGCAGTCTTCTCGGGCCCAACATCAGTCTAAACTGGTACGGGTAGATGATCCCTCAAAACCAGCGAAAGCATTTTTTACAGAGCTTCAGCCTAGAACCAACTATGTCTATGAAGCCAAAGGGACAAAAAATCGAATCGGGACAATTCCAGACCCCGGCAGCTTTAGGACAGCAGCGCGGACTTCGATTTGGCGTCACCTGAGACTCACGCGGTGAATTGGGTCCCTTTCCATCTATTGGCAATGCCACCGAGAAGAATCTTGATTTTTTCGTGAACTTGGGTGATACGATTTATACGGATTTTCCTTCCCCTGCCGTTTCTCAACCACAAGCCGAAACACTCGAAGACTTTCGAATCAAACATCAAGAAGTGCTTTCCTCCCAATCTGGTCTGAATTCGTTTGCGAAACTCCCTGCTTCTACCGCATGGTTTACTATCATTGACGATCATGAAGTCACTAACGACTTTGCAGGTGGCGCTCACCCAGACACTCGATTTGAGTGGAACGGCGAGAATTACATCAACGAAACCAGGCTCTACAATCTCGGGCTACAAGCCTTTCAGGAATATAGCCCTCTTCAGGAAGAGCTCTATGGCAACACCGATGATCCCCGAACGACGGGAAAGATCAAGCTCTATCGCACACGCACATTCGACAGCAATGCAGCCCTCTTTATCCTTGACGCACGTTCGTTTCGAGATCAAGAGTTGCCCCCAGTCTTAAACCCCTTTGATCAAGCCGGGATCATTCAATTTCTGGTCAATGCCTTTGATAGTACACGAACCATATTAGGGCGCGTGCAAGTCGAAGATCTGAAACGAGATATGTTGCAAGCTCATCAAGCAGGTGTCACGTGGAAATTTGTGCTTGTACCCGAGTCTATCCCAAATCTAGGCATTGCAGCCGCGTCAGATCGCTTTGAAGGTTATGCTGCTGAGCAAAACGAAATTCTACAATTTCTCTATGAAGAAGATATAGACAACGTCGTCTTCATTGCAGCTGATATTCATGGCACCTTGGTCAATAATCTGACCTTCCAGATCAGCCCTCTTGGCCAACAGATTCCATTAAAGGCCTTCGAAGTGACAACGGGCTCTTCTGCTTACGATGCCCCGTTCGGCCCATCGGCTGTTGCTCTTGCGAGAGCCGTGGGCGTGCTAACTCCAGAGCAACAAACCTTCTATCAGGCACTCCCCAGAACGGCAAAAGATCATTTTGTTGAGAACCTAACGAATTCACAAATTGTGCCGCTGGGCTACGACCCCATTGGACTCGACAACGCATCAATCGCGGTTGAACTCCTTCATGGAAGCTATGCTACCGTTCACACTTTTGGGTGGACGGAATTTACTATCGCCCCCAATACACAAACCCTTACCGTCACAACCTATGAGATTGATCCCTACACACGAGAGGATCTCGTCGAAAGGCCGAACACCGTTCTTTCACGCCAACCTGAAATCGTCAGTCAATTTCAGGTGACACCACAGGCCCACCAATAGCATCAATACACAAAACACCTTACGTCATTTCTCACAGAAACAACACAGAAAACATAAGGGAAATTCCACCTAGTGTATGTAAAAAGCAGAAAAACGACTCCATCCCGTTCTAAGCTTCCATAACTACCTATCTTCTCTAGGCACTTTTTTCCCCTCCTAAAATTGTCAAGATCCCATAACATGAAAATCTTTATGACACGCAATATTTCACACTTTTGTGAATGGGAAATCGAATAATATAATCCGGTTATGAGAATTTTTCGCTACCCCCATTTATTTGATATACTTAAGAGATATAACCCTAAAGGTACCTAGAGAACCATCATGCCGACTCAACAAGAAACACCGACACAACCCACTCAAGACGGAACAAAAATCATTCAGAATCTTGATGACCCAAAGTTGTATCTCAATCGAGAGTTGAGTTGGCTGGAATTCAATAAACGCGTGCTAGAAGAGGCTGAAGATCCCAGCAATCCATTGTTAGAGAGAATCAAATTTCTGGCCATTTTTTTTAATAACCTTGACGAATTTTTCATGATTCGGATTTCCGGTCTCCGGGAACAATTATCTAGTGGAGTGCTGGAAGCCTCACTAGATGGAACAAGCCCCTCAGAACAATTAGGAAAAATTCGGGAAGTGTTATTAGAGAGTTTTGAGCGAGTCTTGCGATGCTGGAAGGGAGAGTTATTGCCAAACCTGTCAGAAAACGGCATTTATATTCTTCCTTATAAACAGGTGAAGCCCAAGCAACGGTCCCTACTTCGTCGCTATTTTCGAAAAGAAATATTTCCCGCGCTTACACCCCTAGCGTTTGACCCCAGCCATCCTTTTCCCCATATTTCTAACCTCACTCTGAACCTCGCAGTGGTCGCGCATGACCCTGAACGAGGCGAATGCTTCGCCCGCATCAAAGTTCCAGCCCTCTTTCCCAGACTTGTCAGAATTCCTGATGAACAGCAAGTCGGCGATGATCAGCAATTAGGCTTAGAGGGTGGACAAGGTGCTACAAATTTTGTGTGGTTGGAAGACATTATATCCGCCAATTTGGATCTCTTGTTTCCAGGTGTAACTGTCCAAGCGGCCTATTATTTCCGAATTACCCGAGACGCTGATTTTGAAATCGAAGAAGATGAAGCTGGAGACCTGTTGGCAGCCATTGAAGAACAAATTGACCTTCGACAATACGGGTCGGTCGTGCGACTGGAACTTGATCAACGCACACCTGACTTCATTAGAGATATTCTCATACGCAATCTCACCTTAGCCCCTTATCAAGTCTATACCTACGATTTTCGACTAGGCTTATCCAATCTCATGGAATTATCCAACATTGATCGAAATGATCTGAAATACCCCCCTCTTCATCCGGCAATGTTGACGGAAGCCGGGTCAAAGGAATCGTTATTTTCGCTCATCAAAAAGGATGATATCTTTCTTCATCATCCCTATGACAGCTTTACACCAGTCGTAGACTTCATTCGACAAGCCGCCTTAGATCCCGATGTATTGGCAATAAAACAAACGCTCTATCGTGTAGGATCCAAATCCCCAGTTGTAGCCGCCTTAATGGAAGCGCGACAAAACGGGAAACAAGTGGCCGTCCTCCTAGAACTCAAAGCGCGGTTTGATGAAGAAAACAATATTGAATGGGCCAGAAAATTAGAAGACGAAGGCGTCCATGTGGTTTACGGGGTTCTGGGTCTGAAAACCCATGCAAAAGTTTGCATGGTCGTGCGACGAGAGCCAGAGGGCATCTATCGATATCTCCATCTCGGCACAGGAAATTATAATCCCACTACTAGCCGAATCTATACTGATTTCAGTTTTTTTACTTGCGATAAGGTTATGGGAGAAGATGTCTCCGACCTCTTTAATGCCCTTACAGGGTTTTCGAAAAAAGACACCTACGCCAAACTCCTGGTGGCGCCTGGAGGAATTCGAGAGCAACTCATCACGCGAATTAACCGTGAAATTGATCGGCAGAAAGAACACGGAGACGGATATCTCCTTTTCAAAATGAATTCATTGGTTGATAAGACCTGCATTCAAGCTCTTTATCGAGCCTCGCAAGCCGGTGTGAAGATTTATTTATTTATCCGCGGCATGTGTGGGCTCCGCCCTGGCATACCCGGACTCAGTGAGACGATTACCGTCACGTCACATGTCGGACGTTTTCTGGAACATTCGCGCTGTTTTTATTTCCGTAATGGGGGAAATGACGAACTCTTTGTCGGAAGCGCAGATCTGATGACACGAAATCTCGACCGACGTGTGGAACTCCTCTTCCCCATTGAGAACTCAAGCCTTCGACAAAGCATAGTGGAAAATGTCTTAACGCCCTACCTGAATGACAACTCTCAAGGTCGCCAACTAGAATCAATTGGCACCTACATGCGAGTTAAACCTGCCTCCGATACCTCTCCCTTCCACGTCCAAAATTGGTTCACCTCACAAGGCAAAGGCACCAAAGCTCCAACGAATTAAAAAAGCTTTCCTTATCCTTATAATTCTTTTGCTTTAGTTTTTTTCGTCTTTATCAAAATTGGTAGGCTTAAAAAGGTCTCCTGTCTATCCTTGGTCTTCCCCCGATTTTTCTTCCTTTAGATTGCCTATTGGCATAATTCACCTTCAACTCTAATTAGAGTTACAAAACATCCATTAAAACAACGAAGCCTGGATATTAGCATCGCTCTCCTTTCATCTCTGGCTTTATCCACCTTCCTGATTGGCCGAAAAGGTGTACAATAGAAGAGAAAGGGACGGTGGCATATGGCCTCTTATGACCTTTTAGACTCATCGATTCGGCAGGTTGAACGCACGCTTGCCAAACAATCGCGTGACCATACCCCTCACATATGGGACCATCGCTGGTGGACACGTCTTCTCCTGGATTGGGGAACTCGCGATGATCAGTTCAAGGTACAATTATTCCGCTTTATTGATGTCCTCCCCGCTCTAAAGACCGATGAACAATTCGTTCGCCTCCTGCATGAGTATTTTCATGATGTACGTTCCCTCCCTGCTGCTCTACGCTGGCTCCTGACTCGCGGGCTGAACAACCCCATGCTGGCCCGCGTCGGCACTCGGGTTTTGCGATACCAATTCTTGAAGATGGCCTATACCTTTATGGCCGGGGAATCCGTCGAACATGCTCTCCCAACCCTCACCCATTTATGGAACAATCGCTGTGCCTGTTCGATCGATTTATTAGGGGAAGCCACGGTGAGTGAAGTCGAAGCCGACTATTATCATCAACGCTGTCTTCAAACATTGACGTATCTTGAACAAGCCACCTTGGCATGGGGAACTCAACCTCTTTTAGAAAAAGACCACCTTGGCCCTCTTCCTAGAATCCAGCTCTCCATCAAGCTCTCAGCACTATATTCCCAATTGGACCCCATCGATTTCCAAGCTAGTTACGAAGGCATCGCCACGCGGTTACGAACCATTATTGAGAAAGCCCAAGCCATTCCTGCAGCCATTACCTTTGACATGGAACAGGCCGAATTAGGACCACTTACTTTTTACGTGTTCACACGCTTGTTTTCCGAATCCCCGTTCAAAGACTTCCCACATGCCAACATTGCTCTCCAAGCCTACCTCCTCC
The DNA here is from genome assembly GCA_965223685.1 of Nitrospirales bacterium. Classification (GTDB taxonomy): domain Bacteria; phylum Nitrospirota; class Nitrospiria; order Nitrospirales; family UBA8639; genus Nitrospira_E. The sequence goes on along the minus strand of CBDCXG010000003.1, from coordinate 984,240 downwards.
ATTCTAAACAGACCCTCGATACGCTAGTAGATTGGGGGAAAGCACGAGGAGTCCCCTTTGGTATTCGTTTGGTCAAAGGGGCCTATTGGGATTCAGAAGTCATCCGCTACCGACAACGAGGATGGCCCATTCCCGTCTACCTCAACAAACATGAAACTGATGAAAACTATGAAGCCCTCGCAAAAACTATCCTGGAGCATCATTCTTTCATTCGACCTGCATTTGGCTCTCACCACATTCCGACTCTGGCCTATGTACAGGCATTGAGTGCGCATCTCCATTTGCCTCAGGAAACGTGTGAATATCAAATGTTGTATGGAATGGCCGAACCATTACGAGAATCGGTCGTCGACCAAGGACTCCGTTTCAGAGTCTACACTCCAGTTGGAGAACTCATTCCAGGCATGGCGTATTTAGTCCGTCGTTTATTGGAAAATACTGCGAATGAAAGTGTTATCAATGCTCAATATGAACCTTCCGAATTTCCACTAGACACTCTTGTGTTCCCGCTTCCCAACGACCATGAGGAAACTGAATTTTCCAAGGATGAAACTGAGCCCTCCCCAACAAAGCCATCTAGCCAAGGCTCGTTTGCCAACGAGCCGCATACGGATTTTTCTTGTGAGGATACCCACCATGTCATCACGCAGGCACTGGATCAGATCATGCCGCTTCTTGGACAGACTTATACCTATCCCGTTGCTACGAACCTCCCGTGCCAGGGCCCAACATTGGTGTCCATTAATCCCAGCCAACCGGACCAGATCATCGCTACATTTCCCACAGTATCCCCACATGACATCGATCCGCTTGTTCAAGATGCACAAGAACATATGGCATCTTGGCGTCAAGTTCCGGCACAGACTCGCGCAGATTTTTTATTTCGTACCGCCACACTCATGCGCAAGCAACGTGCTGAATTAGCGGCATGGGAAATTCTGGAGACAGGGAAACCATGGCGCGAGGCCGATGCGGACGTGGCCGAAGCCATCGATTTCCTGGAATTTTATGGCCGAGAAATACAACATCTGAGCCAACCTCAACGCCTTGGAAGCGAGCCTGGAGAACTCAATCACCGGGTGTATCTTCCCAGAGGATTGGCTCTCACACTCCCTCCCTGGAATTTTTCCTTGGCCATCCCAACAGGACTCGTGTCTGCCGCATTGGTCAGTGGCAACATTGTGTTGTTTAAACCTTCAGAACGTGCGCCTATGATGGGGTATCACCTGTACCGTCTATTCATGGAAGCTGGTCTCCCTGAAGGGACATTACATTTTCTACCAGGTGGACCAGACCTCGGCAAAATACTGGTTCGACATCCCTCCATTCATGTGATCGCTTTTACCGGATCCCTAAGCGTGGGTTTGGACATTCTTCGAGAGACCAGTCAGATTTCTCCAGGACAACAACATATCAAACATGTCATTGCTGAAATGGGCGGGAAGAATGCCATCATCGTGGACGAGACGGCTGATTTAGATGAGGCCGTCACCGGGGTGCTAGAGAGTAGCGCTGGGTATCAAGGCCAAAAATGTTCCGCATGCTCTCGAGTGATTGTGGTGGAGAGCATTTACTCCCTATTTCTTGAACGTTTGAAACAAGCCGCTTCAAGTATCCCTGTCGGTCCCCCAATTCAAGCTAAGAATCGGATGGGACCACTCATTGATAACCGTGCACTTGAGAGAGTTCGGAAATATGTAGAACTTGGGAAGAAAGATGGGACCTGCCTATTGGATCGACAAGTCATGGGACCAGGCTACTTCCAAGGGCCAGTTATTTTGACAGATCTTCCGCCCTCTCACCCAGTTGTTCAAGAAGAAATTTTTGGTCCAGTCATGGTGGTGTTTCAGGTCCCATCGATCCAGGAGGCCTTCACTCTCGCCAATGATTCTCCATTTGCCTTGACAGGAGGGATCTATTCCCGCAGTCCTGCTAACCTTCAATTGGCACGCGAAGAATTTGAAGTCGGAAATTTCTATATCAATCGCCCCATTACTGGGTCCTTGGTTGGCCGACAACCTTTTGGCGGACATCAGCTCTCTGGGATCGGGAAGAAAGCTGGTGGGCATACATATCTTGAACAATTCATGGTGGAAAAAATCATCACGGAAAATACCTTCCGTCGAGGGTTTGCTCCTGCCTTATAAGATTCACTAATTCACAAGGAGATCTTATAAAGTAAACTCATCCTGTCCCCGGACTTTCGCTACGCTTCGAAACCTGGTATTTGACCTAAGTAGGGAAATACTAAAACAATTGAGAGATCAATTACTTCCGTATTTGATGTCTAATGATATAAATTATGGAACACATCCTTTGGAAGGTCGTAGATCGGATTATTGTAAAAATATCCCTTGCATAAATCGAACCAGATATGAGTTAACAGGAGATCATTCACACCACTTTGCCTTCCACAAGCATTCAACCAATTGACATTCTGAAAGCAGAGGCATACCATTTAAGTGAAAGAAATATATTGACCTGGGACTCAGGAGAACAGTATGTGCCGTCCCAGATTCAAACATGAGGGGGTTGCATATGAACGACCTCAGTCCACCAAAACAGTAAGACCCGTGGCGAGCGCAAGCATGAACTTCTCATCTAAGAGAGGAACGTACAGTTGCTTGAGAAGGAAGTTTCACTGAAACTGCCCATCGGCATAAAAAAGTCTTCGAGACTATAATGTGTTTCAGAGAATTCCAACAGAGAGTGTGAAACGTATGCATCATGTAAGTCATTAAGTTGAAAGGCTGTGAAAAACCTCAAAAGAGGAAAACGAGCCACACGGATCTACACTACAGCAGCTAATTCTTCGAAGAGTATCACCAAGAGGATGTTCCGCCGTTAACGGGTTAACAGACAATAAAAAATTTCCGGCGCAGGAAGTGCCAGATTAAGTGCGGGCCCTCTTTCATACAGAAAGGGGGCCCGTGTTTTTTTGTCTGTGCTTTTTCCCAATGATCGCTCTTCTCTTTCAAGCCAAATGTCAAACCTGGAAATTTGCGGACTCCCATACCAACAAAATCTCCCCAAAGATCTAATCTCATTCACGCTAGGTTTTTGTTTTATCATTACCCCTTTACGCTTCCTCAACCAAGAAAAATTTGACGATGCACTGGATGAAGTTTGACGCAAGGTGAAAGAATCGGCGGCAACTAGCCCAGAATGAACAACAGACTAGGCGATGATTTGATAGCAGGCTTTGAAATTTTCTTGATCGATTTTCATGCGGTGTTGGGTAATGAATGATTGGAGTAATTCGTCCATCAATTTCATGATTGCCGGATCCCCATGTATGCTGAAGGGCCCCTGTTGCTCAATAGCATTGAGGGCGTGGGGCTTCACATGTCCGGCTACGATGCCTGAAAACGCTCGGCGCAAATTCGCAGCCAATAGGTGAATGGGTTGGTCAGCATGAAGATCTAATTGCGCCATCGATTCATGGGTCGGCTCAAACGGTTGTTGAAATTCAGGATCAATGGTGAGGTGCCAATTGAAATAAAAGGCATCGCGGGTGCGTTTTCGGAATTCCCGTACGTTTTCTATGTTTTTCGTCATTTCAGAGGCCGCCTTGCGCGGATCATCAATAATAATGCGATATCGTTTGGTAACATGAGATCCTAGTGTCTCCCTGATAAAAGTATCCACGGCTTCAAAATAGGGCACACTCCCTTCAGGACCGGTGAAAATAAGAGGAAATGGCACCTCTTGATTATTCGGATGAAGCAGGACGCCTAATAGGTAGAGAATTTCTTCCATCGTTCCGGCTCCGCCGGGAAACACGAAAAACCCATGTCCGAGACGAAGAAAAGCTTCAAGCCGTTTTTCAATATCCGGAAGGATGACCAATTCATTCACAATAGGATTAGGGGCTTCTGCCACGATGATACCCGGCTCTGTCACGCCTACATATCGTCGAGTTTTTATCCGTTGCTTGGCATGGGCTAGGGCCGCTCCTTTCATCGGACCCTTCATAGCTCCCGGCCCACAACCTGTACAAATATCCATGCCACGCAGGCCTAATTGGTGACCCACTTCTTTGGTATAATGATACTCTTCTTCCCCAATTGAGTGACCGCCCCAGCATACGACAAGATGAGGATCTTCGACTGAATGGATAATTTCCGCGTTGCGTAAGATATGAAACACGGCATTGGTAATCCCAGAGGATGTCGATAAATCGAATTTTTTATTGTGCTGAATTTCATTGTGGACGTAGATTATGTCTCGCAAGACTGAGAAGAGATGTTCTTTTATTCCTTGAATGATTTCCCCATCAACGAACGCACTAGCCGGCGCATTTGTGAGTTCAAGCTTCACTCCGCGGTCCCGTTGTACTAATGTAATGTCAAAATCAACATACCGGGCAAAAAAAGCTTTGGTATTATCCGTATCATTCCCACTTGTCAGGACTGCCAAGGCACAATTTCTAAATAATTCATGTAGGCCTCCCTCGCTGGTCTCCCGCAATTTCTCCACTTCCTGCTGTGATAACATGTGCATAGCCGTATCAGGCGTCACACTGGCAGATACACCACGGCTCGAATAATTTTTCCGAAAATCTGCTTGTTTCATTAGTGGCATCCAGGAAGATTTTTTTCTGTCTGCTTCATCTTATCCTGGATATGGGACTAGGAAAAGGTCGGCTTGTGAAGAATAGAGAGAAATTTAGGGAGAGATCATATGGCGTATGATTTTGCCTTCCACCATATAGACGACCAGTTCAGCGACGTTGGTGGCGTGATCGGCAATGCGCTCAATATATTTAGAGATAAAGGAGAGGCGAATCGCACGGGAAATGGTTTGCGGATTTTCCATCATAAACGATAAGAGTTCCCGGAAAATCTGTTCATTGAGTTCATCAATGTAATCATCGGCATCCAGAACTTTTCTCGCTAACTTTGAATCACCCCGTACAAACGCATCCAAGGCTTCCCCCACCATTTTGATGGCATGATCTGCCATCAAGGGGATATCAATATAGGGCTTCAATTGCGGCTCTTCATGCAGCTCAATAGCACGTTCACAAATATTTTCAGCCAAGTCACTCATTCGTTCTAATTCAGTCGAAATTTTCATTGCCGTCGTAATAAAACGAAGATCTCGGGCAGCCGGTTGCTGTAAGGCCAAAAGTTCAAGACAGGCTTCATCCACCGCCACATCCATCGTGTTCACCTGACGATCATTGTCAATGACTTCTTTCGCCAAGTTATCATCTCTGTCAATCAAAGCATTAAGCGCCTGCCTGATCTGGCCTTCCACCAATGATCCCATGCGTAAAATTTGTTGCTTCAGCCCTGATAATTCTTCGTCAAACCGTCGTTGTATTGACATGACAAATTCCTCTATTCAATCCCTTATCCAAATCGTCCGGTAATATAATCCTCCGTACGGCGTTCGGAAGGATTTGTAAAGATCGTTTTTGTATCATCATATTCTATGAGTTCTCCCAACAAAAAGAACCCCGTTTGATCTGAAACTCGTGAAGCCTGTTGCATATTGTGAGTCACAATGACGATGGTCAATCGCTCTTTGAGCGTATGAAGCAATTCTTCGATCCGCCCAGTAGAGATGGGATCGAGTGCCGAACAAGGTTCATCCATCAAGAGCACATCCGGATTCACCGCTAAAGCCCTGGCAATACATAACCGTTGTTGTTGGCCACCAGAGAGACCCAAGGCACTGTTATGCAAACGGTCTTTGACTTCCTCCCAAAGGCCCGCTCCTCGTAAACTTGCTTCAACGATTTCATCCAAGGTCGCCCTCGTTTTCACATTCTGCAGCTGTGGGCCAAACGCCACATTTTGCCAAACGGATTTAGGAAAGGGGTTCACCTTCTGAAATACCATCCCTACACGAGTGCGAAGATCCGTCACATCAACTTCGGGATGATAAATATCATTCCCATCTAGAAGTATTTCCCCTTCGATTCGAGTTCCGTCCACTAAATCATTCAGTCGATTCAAACACCGAAGTAATGTAGATTTACCACAACCAGATGGCCCGATAAACGCTGTGACCTTGTTTGCCGGAATGTGCATATTGACAGTTGTAAGAGCTTGAACAGGCCCATAAAAAAAGTTCATGTCCTGAATGACAATTTTCGCAGGATTTTCTGTAGATGCGGCTGGAGTGGACGTCTTCTGTTCTTGATTCATCATTTTCTGATTATTTGTGGTTTTTTGCACAACTCAAGTCGAGGTAGCCCGCTTCGCCTTTCGGCTCTAAACCGCGTTCGAGGAATAGCCGATTGGGACATTGTTTGCATGATTGTACCTCATTTCACTCTAAATTGAAGATTCCACCTATAAGATGTTCTAAGATTTTATGATGACGAAAATTTTGAAAAACGCAGGCAAACCCTGATAGGTCAACGAAACTGTCTAAAATTACTTTGCAAACGGTTAATGCAGAACATAACAGTGAATCAATCAAGTAACTTAAACTGAAGACCCAGCATAGCGTCTCCGCATGCGTGTACGTAGTCCGATCGCTGCCATATTTAAAAGAATTACCACCATCACTAAAATAAACGTGGTCACATAGACCATGGGTTTTGCAGCTTCTACATTAGGAGATTGAAATCCCACATCATAGATATGAAACCCCAGATGCATAAATTTTCGATCGAGATGAAGGTAGGGGAAAAATCCATCAACTGGTAATGAAGGAGCTAATTTTACCACCCCGGTGAGCATCAAAGGTGCCACCTCCCCCGTCGCACGAGAGACAGCTAAAATCAGTCCCGTCAAAATACCCGGCATGGCACAGGGAAGCACAACACGCCATAGGGCTTCCAGTTTGGTTGCTCCAAGGCCTAAGGACCCCTCGCGATATTCACGTGGAACCGCAGACAATCCCTCTTCCGTTGCCACAATGACCACTGGAACGGTCATCAACGCGAGAGTTAAGGAAGCCCATAACATCCCTCCCGTCCCAAAGGTCGGATTGGGCAAGGCTTCAGCAAAAAATAGTTGGTCCACCGTTCCCCCAACCGCATACACAAAGAACCCCAATCCAAATACACCAAAGACAATTGAGGGGACTCCAGCCAGATTATTCACTGCAATTCGAATCATCCGAGTCACAAATCCTTGCTTCGCATATTCTTTTAAATAAATAGCTGCTAACACACCAAAGGGCACCACAGCGATACTCATGATGACTACCATCATAACCGTGCCAAAGATGGCAGGGAAAATCCCACCTTCGGTATTCGCTTCCCGCGGCTCCTCACTCAAGACTTCCCAGAAATTTTTAACGTACATGAAAAGTTTTTCACCAACACTCATGTTATTAGGCAACCAGACCTTTACTAATGTGCCAAACTGAAAAGTTTTCTCTTCGCCTGCCACATCCATAACAGTTATTCGAAACTGCTCGAGTTGATCGTACAAAGCGATCAGCGCGGAATTTTGGATTTCGTATAAAGCCTCAAGTTCTACGATCTGTGCTTCAATATCTGCACGTTCCTCCGTTACTGGTGTGTCACTCATTTCCAAAGCACGTAGTTGGAGCTGGGCCTGTTCAATATTGTGATTCAATACACCAATTTGGTCATGTTCGATGGCATGAATCTGTCCTTGAATACCATTCGTTCGTTCCAACAATGAAAATAAGACGGTTATTCCTTGTTCATGGCCAGAAGCTAATAGGGTATCGCCTTTTTGAATTTGCTTTATCCGACCGTAAAAATTCCCCCACTCTCGTCGCTCAAATGCCAGAACATCTGACGGATAGGCTTCATTCAGAATGTCAGCCCTATCCACCCATCGAAAATCTAATCCATAAAGATCACGATTCCCAACCTTGAGTTGAATCCGTTCCTGTCCTTTGGGTATTTCTGCAGATTCGGATTCCGGAATCGTTTCCGTGGCCACCCACTCCCCTAGCACAACACCCCCATCATGAAGTGCAAACTGAATCAGGTTCTTTGGCCAAAAATATCCCATCCCATTCACCATAATTAATAGGAGTAGTCCACCAATCATCAGTAGAGATAAACCAAGCGCTCCGCCACAAAGCCAAATAAATAAGGAACCCGAATCTAAAAATTTCTTCACGGAAAAATTCTTCATTTTTCTATTAACGATATTTATCTCTACGAAAAACTATTGAAAACCAGCTGATAAAAATTAGCTTTGGTCATTCCTACAGTCGTTAGCAGGTATCCATCCCCAACCATCGCAAGATGGATTCCCGATAAAGAATGTCGGGAATGACAGTTTTTCCTTTACTCCTTACGTTTCACTGCTCACGTTTTACTTCTTAGCATTTAGAACTGTGAATACTTCTCACGAAGCCGCTGACGAATTAATTCGGCCATCGTGTTAATACCAAAGGTAAAGGCAAAGAGAATCAAGCCGGACAGAAACAAGACACGATAAAGGGTCCCGCCGTGAGGTGCTTCTGGCATTTCAACGGCAATATTCGCAGACAATGTTCGAAACCCATTAAAGACACTCCAATCTAAGATCGGGGTATTCCCAGTGGCCATCAACACAATCATGGTTTCACCAACAGCACGGCCAAAACCAATCATCAAAGCCGAAAAAATTCCTGGACTCGCCGAGATAAGGACGAGACGGGTAAGCGTTTGCCATTGAGTCGCTCCAAGAGCCAGAGAGCCAGCGACGAGATGACGAGGCACATTAGACAGAGAGTCTTCGGCAATACTGAAAATAATGGGAATGACGGCAAAGCCCATTGCAAAACTAATCACAATGGCATTTCGCTGATCATAGACCAAGCCTAAATGATTAGTGAGCCATTGTTTGTAATTGCCCCCAAACACCAAGCCTTCAATCGATGAGTTCAACATCAGACACATGCTGATTGTTCCCACTAGTGCAGCCATGATCACCAATAAATCGATGCCATATTTTTCTAGTCCCGCCAGAGAGCGCGGCAAGATCTGCCAGAGCAGGCACACCACACCAATCACCACAGGCAAAAGGAGCATCCCCGCCACAACCGCGGGAAAAATCTTTTCTAATAACGGGGCGAACCACAACCCGGCCAAGAATCCTAAGACCACAGAAGGTAGCGCAGCCATAATCTCGATGCCAGGCTTGACGATCGCTCGAAGATGAGGGTGCATAAACATCGCCGTATACACTGCACCCATCACAGCTAGCGGAACAGCCAGAATCATGGCATAAATGGTTCCCTTCAAGGTTCCAAATATCAGCGGCATCAGACCAAACTTGGGCTCAAATTCATCTGAACCACTGGATGATTGCCAAATCAATTCAGGGTCTTCATACCCTTCATAAGTCACCGGGAAAAACAATGACCGAAAGGTCACTTCAGGGTGCGGATTACTCATAGAAAACGCTCGCAAGCCACCATCTGCTCCTAACCACACCACACCATTGGCCTTCGGGGAAAATCGAAGCGCCATCGTTTCAATTGAAACAGGATCAAATTCAAGAACTGTCTGACCCGTCGTAGCATGATGCAGAATCATCTGACCTTGATCATCTGCTGTCACAAAGCCTTTATCCCGCTGAGACGGCGAGATGGCTTGCACCGCCCCATGATGGGCTTGGAAGGTGGCAACTTTACGAAATGGAACGACAGAAGGCGCTTTTCTCTCAATCATAGGAACCCAGGACATCACTTTTCCTGCTTGAGTTCCCACAATTAATGTTCGCTCACCCAGCAAATACGTTAAGGCCGTAATAGCTTCTCCTTGCTCGCTCACAGATACTCTGCGAACCGTTGAGTCATTCCCATCGCCTAACACCCATTCCAAAAGCTCGCCCTGCTCCGTCCCAGCCACCAATCGCCTTCCAAAACTTTCCAGCACCAGGTGCGAAATAGTGACCTCTTGAGGAACCACCAATTGTCGCTGCGAGACGGTCACTTCATCAGAAAACGAAAACTCCCCCGGCTCTTCTACTTTGGTCAACCATACCTTGCCAGCTTTCGTCACTGCGGCAATAATCTGCCCTTCATCCTGCTGCACATGAGCATGATGCAACAATTCTTGTCCCTCTGGAATCACACGAATAGGCTCCTTAATCTGGCTAGTCGGCACAATCGTTCGCACATCTCCCTCAAAAACAGATCTAAACTGTATAGTGATCGGCACCACCATACCTTCTTGTGTCGCCACACTCACTCGGTTGCCTTTTTGTCCCATGAATACGGATGACTGGACCGTTCCAGGAATCTCAAGTTCCCCTCCAACATCAGGGACCAACACGCCCTGAGGCATCCGGAGAAAATTCAGACGGTTTTTCGTCAACACAAACACCACTTCTTGATATTCATCTGAACCAATGACAGTCGTCATTGGAACCGCTTCTCCATCTGCCTGAATATGAACAGTGGCCGTCAGATCACCACTGGTGGATTGAAACAACGGGAGCACTTCCCACATCAAATAGAGAAAGATCCCCATGATGCTGACAATCGTGGCAATCCCCCCGACCCACACGACCACACCAGCCGATTGATCCATCACATGACGCACACGCCGATGTGCCGTCCTGTTTTGTTGTTTCGTCAATAGAGCCGACGCTGACAAGGATTCTATTCCAGAGTTAGGAACAGGGTGGGGAAAATTCATTACACCGAGCAATGCAAAATGAGTGGCTGTTAACAACAGCCACTCCCCGTCTTACAACGGGGAGCTGACACATGCTGCATTGAACCATTCTATTTAAAATGACCACGTTGTTTGGCAATGAGATCAGCGCTTAACGGGAAATAGCCATCTTTGATCACGACCTTCTGACCTTCTCGACTATACACAAAATTCAAAAACTCTTTGACAATAGGGGACAACGGCTTGTTTGGCGCTTTGTTCACATAGACAAACAGAAAGCGCGCCAGTGGATACGCCCCTTTCGATGCATTCGCAAAGGTTGGCTCCACAAAGTTTGCGCCTTCTTTCATCGCTAGGGGAATGGCTCTCACTCCAGAAGTACGATACCCAATCCCGCTATATCCCAACCCTGCTCGATCTTCCGTCACACCTTGGACCACTGAGGCCGAACCTGGCTGCTCCTTGACTTGATCGCGATAATCTCCATTCTGCAACACTTTCTTTTTGAAAAAACCATACGTGCCAGATGCCGAGTTCCGTCCGTACAAACTGATGGGCATCTTGGTGTAAGGTCCTTTCAAACCCAAATCCCCCCATATCACAATGTCTTTCTTATATCCTTGACGACGTGTTTTGGAAAAGGCTGCATCCACTTGCGCCATGCTCATTCCCGGTATGGAGTTATCTTTATTGACATAGACAGCTAAGGCATCAATCGCTACTGGAAATGGCGTCGGCTTATAGCCGAATTTCGCCTCAAAGGCATCCATTTCCTTCCCCTTCATTTTGCGAGACATGGGTCCTAATTGAGCCGTTCCTTCAATCAAGGCTGGAGGGGCAGTACTCGACCCCTTACCTTCAATTTGAATCTTCACATTCGGGTATTGCTTTCGAAATCCTTCCGCCCATAAGGTCATCAAGTTATTCAGCGTATCGGAACCAATACTGTTGATATTGCCCGAGACTCCGCTGACTCGGGCATAATCTTTCCAGTTTGGGTCATCCATCGACTCTTTGGCCCATACCGCAGACGAATCAAAGACACCACTGCCGGACCAACTGAACCACAGACCTATCATAACAGCTACAATTCCCATCACTTTTCTTTGTACAACACTCTTCATAAAAAAATCCCTCCTAAAATTGATTCTATCTTTTTGAGATTTCTCCTATGTAACAACTATGTTACAAACATGTTACATGCTTAGATGTCCCCAAGAATGTCACATTTCAGACAACATCCTATGATTACTCTTCCCTCCGTATTTCCAATAGAGAATTAACCTGATTGACCGCTATTAAACCGTCTCGCCGAAAGCCGCCCAACATCGAAAACAGGGCGTTCCATCGAATCCAAAGAAACCGTTGGACAATCATTTCTAATGTGACAGTTTCTTCACTTTCGATATAATTCAAGACGTTTTGCTTCTCATATTCGTCAACAAACCATGTACCAGTCCCCCTTTCCTTACTCGTCATCATTTTCTACCTCCAAGGTTGTGAGTTACTCATTACAAAAAAACACGAGTTCAATTCGTTGTCTTATCCTATCCAGAACATGTTGCTAGCACGTTGGGATCAGGTTACAGCCCTGTAAACTTTTAGGGATACGCGGAGAGAAAATAGGTAGGAAACTTAGAGAGGCGCAGCACAACCCCAACAAGACGTCTCAGTTCTGCTTCATGAAGGTCATCGTGCTGCAGAGATGAATTCCCGATAGAATAGATCTGAAACGACGAACTAGAGAAAAAGTCTCGTGAACACCCTAGAAAGTTACTACGACTAATGTTAACGAAGCCTCATTCTCCAGAGTTGTGCGCGAGGAGTTCAGAACCCGTGTGTCATCCCCGCAGTTTTTGGCGGGGATCCATCCGAAAAAGACAGAACCTGGATTCCCGATGGAAGATGTCGGGAATGACAGAAACCCATTCCTCCACAGGTCGCAGCTTTGTTTATCCACCTACTGAAGTCGATTAACAATCATGAGACTTCGTTAACGTATTTTTTAGTAAGTTGTAGAGATTGGCAACTCCACTTCTACTGTCGTGCCTTTCCCCAATTCACTGTGAATACGAAGTTGCCCGTTAAGCAGATTCACCAGATGTTTGACGATAGATAAGCCCAAACCAGTCCCACCTTCTTCTCGTGAGCGAGCTCGATCCACGCGGTAAAAACGTTCGGTAATCCTCGCCAAGTCAGTTGACGGAATCCCCTGTCCAGTATCTTTCACTTGTAGAACAAAAGACGCGTCCAATCGCTGCTGCTGAAACACAATACTCCCCCCCGTTGATGAATATTTAATGGCATTATCGACAAGATTTAAAAGGATTTGGATGAGACGATCACGGTCAGCCCAGACTCGCGCCTCCTCATCAATCTGGTTATCGAGATGAATCTGCTTCTTTTGGACTTGCGGCTGAAACATCTCAACCACTTCATTCACAATGCCTTGTAATCCAACGACTTCACATCGCAAGACCACTTTTCCTGATTCGATTTCTGAGAGGCTTCGCAAGTCATCTACTAACCGGCTGAGCCGTTCAGCATGCTGGTGTGCCACATGGACAAACTTGCGATTATTGGGCGTGTCCAGAGAGGGTTCATCTATCAACGTTTCCAGATATCCGATAATCGCGGCCAGAGGCGTTCGCAACTCATGCGACACATTATCAATAAACTCCGCACGGACTTGTTCTAAACGTCGTAATTCCGTGACATCATGCAGCACGAGCACACTGCCATTTTTCTCATGGACTAAAGGAAACGGCAATCCATAGACTTCGACCGCCATAGGCGTTGGAGCATGAAGATTCATTTCTACACGGTGGCTTTCATGAAGATCAAGCTCTCGGCTTCGTTCAACGAGTCCTGCTAGTTCAGCATTGCGAATAACTTCCCACACTGACCGTCCTATGAATTGTTGCCCGTCTAACCCAAGAATCCGGCATGCACTGGGGTTGCTGAACAAGACCTGCCCCTGAGGATCAAACGCCAACACGCCTTCCACCAAATTCTCCATAATCGCCACAACCTTCGTCCGTTCATCTTCAAGATTGGCCATGCGGACTTTGGCTTGAACGACAGCCTGTTGAAGTGCGGCACCGAGAGCCTCAGGCGAATCTGGGAGAAGAGAACGGCCATGTGAGTCATGTACAACCTGCTGTAGCTCATGCACACTCGCGCGAACCGTTTCATCATTGGCTCGACTCTGACTCCAAGACTTTCTCACCGTCATATAAGCCGTGCTGAGCAGGCCAATCCCTAACAACCCAATCACCCACCAGGCCCATCCCCACGCGGCACCTCCTCCCACAACAACCATGGATACGAGCATCCAGCCCCAAAGAACGAAAGGAGCGTTACTCATTCATTGTGTTTCCATTCATACCCAGCCACACATCAATCCATCTCCGCATCAAAACGATACCCGACGCCTTTCACAGTCACAACACGCTTCTGCTCCTCTCCTAACTTTTCCCGAAGTCTACGAATATGTACATCTACCGTACGCGATTCAATATCCACAGCATTCGAATAGCCCCAAACCGTACCCATGATCTGGTCACGATTCAGCACACGTCCATTGGCCTTGATCAAGCCACACAAGAGGTCAAATTCTTTGACCGTCAGTTCGACCACGCTCCCCCCCACGGACACCTGATGTTTTCCCTCATCAACCATAAGCGTTCCTATTCGTTTGAGAGTCGTGAGATCCTGGGGTTGTCCTCGTCGCAACACGGCTTTCACACGAGCCACAAGCTCACGTGGGCTAAAGGGTTTCACCATATAATCATCTGCACCCATTTCCAACCCCACAATACGATCGACTTCTTCTGCTTTTGCGGTCAGCATAATAATAGCGATTGACGCAGTCTTGGGATCTTTTCGAAGTTTGCGACATACCTCCAAACCATCGACACCTGGTAACATGAGATCCAGGACAACCAGGTCCGGCGCCCGCTCCCTGGCCAATTGGAGTGCAGTTTCTCCATCCCGAGCTTCCAAACATTTGAGACCATCTTTTTCAAGATGATATCGAACAAGCTCTAGCAAATCCTTTTCATCGTCGACGACTAGTACTGTTGCAGACATAGTAGATTCTCCTCAAAATGACTTCTCAAAATTCTGATTTTTCATTCCTACATGTTTTTTCTATCGGTCGCTCAAGCTATTGTGTATCACCGACACATCATAGCCATCATCGCCATATTGTGAATAACCATCATACACGACTCGCGTGATTGCTGGAACAAACACCCAAAAGTCTCATCTTCGGTCGGTTCAAAAAAGTTCGTTCAGCCAGACCGCAGGCAATTTTGGCACGGAGCATCCTGGCATAACGTGAACATAGAACAATGGTGAGATCGCCGCTGGATGATTTTTAACAGACCCGCATTTAAAGCTTCCCGACTCATGCTGGTGGGACATAGGAAGAAAGAACTAAAAAGGTTAGGGAAGCGACAACGGACGTTTAGGCATATTCCACAAGACCTATCCGGATATCTATGGTCAAGTATGGACGTTTAGACACTCGGATTAGCAATACAAAATAGAAAGAGGTGAAAAAGAACAAAGCACGATATTTTTATAACGACTTCAGCCGATAGGCATAAAGTTAGTCAAACACAACAGTTTTTCGGCCATAAACTAGTACGCGCCGTTCAATATGTAAACGGATTGCACGAGAAAACACAAGTTCTTCTAAATCTCGTCCCTTTCGAATAAGATCTTGTACGGTATCCCGATGGCCAATACGTACCACATCTTACGCGATGATCGGCCCCTCATCCAATTCGGACGTCGCATAGTGAGCTGTAGCCCCGATAATTTTCACTCCACGGTCATATGCTTGATGATAGGGCTTTGCTCCAATAAAAGCAGGTAAAAAGGAATGGTGGATATTAATAACCGGGCACCCGACCTGCTCCAAAAACCGCTCACTGACAATCTGCATATACCGAGCTAAGACGACAAGGTGAATCTTATGCTCACGCAACACTCCAAGAATCTGTTCTTCCTGTTGAGGTTTCGTTTCTGGCGTAACAGGAAAGTGATAAAAGGGAATATGAAAAAACTCTGCCCACCAAGCGGCTGTTTGATGATTGGAAATGATCACAGGAATTTCAATGGCCAATTCACCACGCCGATGGCGTTGTAAAATATCGACCAAACAATGGTCGTATTGCGACACCAAAATCCCAACGTTGGGTTTTTGATCGGTAAAATACCATTGAACCTGCATGTCATGAATTTTCGCCATTGGCCGAAATGCTTCTCCGATTTCAGAACGAGGAAGTTGAAACTCAGCCAGATCAAACACTGTTCGCATGAGAAAGTCACCGGTTTCCTGATCAGTATGATGATCGGAATCTAGAATATTTCCACCATATTCATGGATAAATCCTGACACCCTTGCGACCAACCCCTTTTGGTCTTTGCAGCTTATGAGCAAAATCGCGGTAGCATGAGACATACTCATTCCTCTCATTTTTCACATTTATTCCATGCAGCTACCCATAGGATCATACTCCATGACCGTCTGCGCTTGGCTTGATAGACGAAATCAAAAAAATAGCCTCCCGTACATGTTTCAGAACGGGAGGCTTATCATAAAATACGGTGAAAATTGAGTAAATACGGTTAGCTGGAGGTTTGATCGTATTCGGCAGCCTCGACAAAGAAATAGGTATGGCATGCTCGGTCAATGAATTTTTTCGACAAACAAGGTGGAGTACTATTAAATTTTGCAATACTAATGATTTGCTCTAAAATATCCCGAGGATGACAACTCCGCATATTCAATTGATATTTCTCGTATATTTCAGTGAGAAGATAGTCAATGGCATCAGAATCCCAGGGCACACCTTTTTTATTACAGACTTCTTCAAAGATCTGCTTAAAACGTTCAGGAGTAGGATCTGCAATGTAAATTTTATTGCGGATTCTTCGCAGAAACGCTTCATCAGCCAGTTTGGCTGGTTCAAGATTCGTCGCAAACAACACAATGGTGTCGAAAGGAAGTTGAAACACTTTTCCTGTGTGCAAAGTCAGATAGTCCACCCGTTTTTCTAAAGGTACAATCCAGCGATTTAATAGATCCCGTGGGCGAACTAACTGACGACCAAAGTCATCAATCAGGAATACACCTCCATTGGCTTTGATATGAGGAGGAGACTTATAGTATTTCGCAGATTGATTAAAAGACAAATCCAAAGTGGCCATCGTCAACTCACCACCCGCAAACTCAATCGGTCGCTTGCACAACACCCACCGTGTATCATATTCCTTTTTGGTTTCAATTAACGAACGAGATGCTTCTTGCGGCGCGTCCACTTTAATATGAGTAATCGGGTCATAGACTTGAATAATCTGTCCATCCACTTCCATAGCGTAGGGAATATAAATTTCTCCACCACCAACCGATTCCAGCATTTTCCCAATGGCTTCAGCCATGACTGTTTTCCCGTTTCCAGGAGGTCCATATAAAAAGATCGCCCATCCGGAATTGACCGCTTCTCCAAGCTGATCAACTGTACCAGCAGTTAAGACCAAGTGCTCCGTTGCATCCGTCACCGCCCGTCGATCAATCGTCAATCCATTCACCGGCTGACTTTTTACCATATCGACATATTGCTTTAAGCTTACAGGTGCCGGACCTACATAGCGGCATAAATCCATATATCCCTTTGCCCGTTCACGGCCGGCTTCTGTCAACACATAGCGAAGCAACACACCGAGCGACTCTCCATGGCCTCTCACTTCACAGTATTTCTCTTTTTGGATAATAGTAAATAATTCCTTCATTACCCCTAGCGGCAACTTCATGATTTCCCCAGCCGTCCGCTCAGTCAATTCTCCTTGTGTAAACAACGTGCGAACCAAGAGTTGCACAAGCAATTCCTCAGGTATACCGGTTTCGGCTATCGTCGTTGGCGCAGGCAGTAACCGTCCTTTAGGTGCAAGGTTTGGCTTCGCTGTTTCTTCCGTGGATAATTCTTCAGTCGCATTCCCGTAATTGGGAAGGGTAATGGTTCCTCTCATGGGCATTCTCCTTTAAGCTTTTGTCGAACATGATGAATGAGGCTCTTAAGCATCAGAAGCTTCCCTCTTTCATCAACTCTGATTTCCCTGTAAGATTATGTATACAGTGTCTCGCGGCTTCATACCATTCTCTTTCCTTCATCATAAGATCACACAGTAAACCAGACGTAGATAACAACAATGGCATGGCTCTTTCTTGTTTTCATCATCCACACTTGGGGATGCACAGAATCGATACCTGAGAACACCATTCGTTTTGGACTTGCCAGCGCTCCAACAAATTTAGATCCACGATATGCGACTGACGCCACCTCTGCCAGAATCAATCGTCTTCTTTATTCCCGATTGGTCGATTTCGCCGAAGATGCCACCCCCATTCCGTCGATTGCCACCTGGGAACAGCTTTCCCCCACACAGTATCGCTTTACTCTCCGTGAACCCCGTCCCACGTTTCCTTATGGGGCCCCCATCACAGCAACTGACATCAAAGCGACATATCTTTCCGTACTCGACTCTAAAACGTTTTCACCCCATCGCAGTCTTCTCAAGAACATCTCAGACATTCACACCCCTTCACCATCCACCATCAACTTCGTCTTGACGCACCCAGACCCACTCTTTCCTAGTTATGCTATTATCGGTATTCTGCCTGCAAACCTTATTGCGACAGACCATTCTTTCCATAACCAACCCATTGGGAGCGGACCTTTTCTCTTCCAACAACGCCCTGACAACACTCGCCTCATTCTGAAACGCCGCAAAGATGGGCAACTTATTGAATTTGTGAGGATTCCTGACCCCACTGTACGGACTTTGAAATTACTGGCCGGAGAAATTCATCTGCTGCAAAATGACCTTCCACCGGAATTAGTCGCCTATCTTGCTGACCAACCTTCCATTTCGTTGAACCAACGTGAAGGATCCAAGTTTGCCTACCTTGGCTTTAATCACCAAGACCCAATTGTGGGTCAAGCTCTGATCCGACAAGCCATTGCCCATGCCATTAACCGTGAACAAATCATTCACTCTATGCTGGGCAATCGTGCCCGATTGGCTCAGTCACTGTTTCCACCGACACATTGGCTTGGGACAACCGACGTAAAGAACTATCCCTATGACCCTCCAAAAGCCAAGGCCCTTTTGCAGTCAGCTGGCTTCAATGACAATCACCGACCAACGCTGACCTATAAAACTTCGACAGACCCTTTTCGATTACGATTAGCCACGATCATTCAAGACCAACTCAGACAGGTTGGGATTGATCTTTCTATTCAGAGTCACGATTGGGGGACCTTTTATGGAGATATCAAAGCTGGACGCTTTCAGATGTACAGCCTGGCATGGGTTGGCCTTCACACCCCGGATATTTTCCGACAAGCCTTTCATAGCCAGGCCGTTCCTCCACTTGGTGTGAACAGAGGACGGTACATTGATCCTGCGACCGATCAGCTCATTACGGAAGCGGAAAAGACTTCCGATCTCGCTCAACAACAGGCAGGATACCATGCCCTACAAGCACGCCTTTCAGAAACTCTGCCCTATGTACCGCTCTGGTATGAAGATCTTTTTGTTCTGTCCACGGAATCGATTTCAGGCTATACCCTCCAACCAGATGGCAACTACGATGGCCTAACCCACGTACAATGGGCATCATTGCCCAATGCCTCAACACGCGTCGCGCAATATGCACATCCGTAAATGACTTCGTGACTTCACGCATGGACCCGGACCAACGGATGTTCTGACTTCGCTATATTTTCCATGTCACACTTCATTCTAAAAAGAATTGGAAATGCCCTGGTTGGAATACTGGGAGTGATTAGTCTCGTGTTTTTTTTGATTCACATGATCCCTGGGGATCCCGTTGATGTCATGTTAGGAGAATCAGCACAAACCGCAGACCGAGAAGCCTTACGTCAGGGACTCGGGTTGCATCTCCCACTCTATGTGCAATGGTGGAACTACCTGGCAGCACTAGTCCAGGCTGACTTTGGGAAATCCTTATTTTCCGGCCGGCCAATTGCAGAACTTCTCTTGGAACGTATCCCTGCCACCTTGCATCTCAGTGTCGCCGCCTTCCTTGTTGCAGGTGTCATCGCACTACCACTTGGCCTCTTAGCGGCCATTCGCCAACATTCCATCTACGACTATAGTGCAATGGGATTCGCCTTACTTGGGATATCCATCCCGAATTTCTGGATGGGGCCTTTATTAATTTTAGGAGGGGCCCTGTGGCTGGGATGGTTCCCTGTGAGTGGACAAGAGGGGTGGAATGCGGTGGTCCTCCCGGCGTTAACCCTTGGCACAGCTATGGCCGCCATTCTGGCACGCATGATTCGGAGTAGCCTCTTAGAAATCTTAGGAGAAGATTTTCTTCGAACCGCCCGCGCCAAGGGGCTCTCCTCCTTCCAGGCCATTCTCCTGCATGCGCTCCCAAACGCCTTTCTCCCTGTATTAACCCTTGTTGGACTTCAACTGGGTGGACTGCTCGGTGGCGCAGTTATTACCGAAACCGTATTCGCCTGGCCAGGCGTGGGCCTACTGATGATTGAAGCCATCCAACAACGGGATTATCCGGTGGTTCAGGCTACTGTTCTCTGCATCAGTGTGACCTATGTCCTGATCAATCTCATCACCGACCTCCTATATGCGTGGCTGGACCCTCGCATCAATTGGTCCCGCTATTCATGATACGTCTGTGGTTCCCACTCTCCATCATTGGTATTTGGGGCATCATCGCATTATTAGGCCCTTTACTCCCATTAACACCAAACACGGTCAATCTCACACACATTCTTGTTAGCCCAACTCCCGAACAATGGCTGGGCTTTGATGAACTCGGCCGGCCTATTTTTGATCGTCTTATCATCGGCGCCAGAACATCGTTTTTCGTGTCTCTTAGTGTCGTGACCTGCGGTCTGTTGCTCGGTGCATTACTAGGGGTCGTAAGTGGCTATCTCAGGGGATGGGTCGACCAAGCCTTCGTCCGTATCGTGGATATCATGCTGGCCTTCCCGGGATTACTTTTGGCAATTGCCTTAGCCGCAGCCCTTGGACCGGGGATTGAGAATGTCGTTTTTGCGTTAGTCATCGTGGGGTGGGTGGGTTATGCGCGCCTCGCTAGAGGACAAGTATTAGCGCTGACCCATGCGGACCATGTAGTAGCCGCTCAAGCCATGGGGGCATCGACTTGGCGCATCATGTGGCGCCACCTTTTTCCTCTGATCACCGCCCCCCTGATGATCGAAGCCAGCTTTGGTGTTGCCAGCGCCATTATTGCCGAAGCAGGCTTGTCCTTTTTAGGGTTAGGTGTTCAACCGCCTGAAGCATCCTGGGGAAGCATGATTCGTGATGGCACTCGCTATATGCTCGTCGCCCCACATCTAGTTTTAATTCCGGGCCTGACTCTCATGGCTGTCGTTCTGGCTGCCAATCTTCTTGGCGACTGGCTCCGTGATTGGCTGGATGTGAAAGAATCTAAAAAGACTCGCTAAAGGGATGTCTCTCTTACCGTTTCTTCTCTGGCACAAACCGTCTCACCTATGAGACTGATCAAAGAGTTCATTGGAAAAGTCGGCATATAATTCACATGTGACTCTTTTCCCGACTGCATGTTTCTCAGGATCCACTCAAGAACAAGCAGGAGTTCCAATTTAATTCCTGCCGCCTCTAATCACATTCCGGCCTAGAGCACGAACACAGATTCTCGCATGGAAATATCTCGAATAAATCCTGAGTAGAACGGTTCTCGGTCATCGCTCCACATATTCAACGAGAGTTCGATAGGAAATTCTTGGCCACCTTTTCGTAAGCCATGCAGTGAAAGTGTTTTCCTGAGGACCCGAGCCTCACCAGTACCCTGTAGTCGTTTCATCCCCTGCTCATGAGCTTCTCGATAGCGTGTAGGCATTATGACGGTAAGCGATTGTCCAAAAATCTCGTCCGCTGTATACCCAAACATCGCTTCCGCTGCTGGATTCCATGACATAATGCGCCCCTGATGATTCGCCAGAACAATGGCATCATTGGCCGCATAAAACACCGCCTGAAACCGTCGTTCGCTAACCATTAAGGCATGACGAGCTTGTTCGATTTTTTTCGCCAGAACTTTCGCTTTGAGCGCGTGACGAATGGCTGTCCTGATAGCTTGACGGTTTATGGGTTTAGAGAGATAGTCAAACGCACCATGTTCCTCAAGACGCCCAGTCGAAAATTCTCGAGTCGTATAGCCTGTCAAGATAATAATGGGTAGGCCGGGAACCAAGTTTACCATCTGTTCAAGAACAAGCAGACCATCAATATCTGGAAGTTGAATATCTAAAATCACCGCATCATAACGATATTTTCCTACCTGCTCCAAAGCACCAGTTCCCGTTGAAGCTACATCAATGAAGTAACCTTCAGCTTCAAAAAGATCCTGTAAAGTGAGGATGACATCCGGTTCGTCATCAACCAACAGGATGGCTGCTGAGATGCTGGGAGACAACACTTTATTCATGGAGCCCTTCAAAGAGATTGCTAGATTTTTACATCATTTTTCACAATGATAGATCGGAAAAGAACCAATAGACCTTTTCATAAAAATATCAAGCAACCACTATACCAACCAGAAGTTCTCACTTCCTTCCTAGCAACTGCCTGGGACATTAGGAGTTTTCACCAGACATCGCTGAAAAGCCAATTGGCCATTTCCGCACACCAAAGCAGATAGGAAACGAAACAATGTTATCTTTTTAGATACAGGTTGTTATCCAAAAAGATACGAACTGTAGGACTCGAATATAGGTATAAATACCAGCGTGTTAGAAAATCCTAAGATGAAGAATGTAATCCGGAGAAAGTCTTTTTCAAAATGAGAATGTTGAAAAAATCCGCCAGCGGCGTTCTCGCCATTGTTCCGTGCTCGCGTAGTGCCAGTACGCTCCGCGCGCAAAAATGGCTGCGGCCTTGCTGGATGGACTTTTTTGACCATTCTCATCCAATTGAAGTTACTATTGCTCTGAAGCCCTTTTCGTAACTTAAAATTGAGTTATTCAACAGCCTCAAAATTGAAGGAGAAGGGGAAAGAATGATTGAAAAAATACAGAGCAAAGATAGCAAGGTGGCAGCAGACTCATTTGAAAAAACAAGCCTGCTGCGTTGCCGACAAAATTACAACCTTGTTTGGCTTGAGTCAGGGTTCCACAACCTCAATAAGCTTGAGATCCCCATCTCCCACAAGGCCCACATTACGACAATACCATTTCTCAGAAAGCTCTTTTTTGGCAAGTGGAGTAGTTTCGTCAACTTTCACACAATTGTTAAGGGTGCCAACAGGAAGATCCAATTCCAGCCCCATTTCTACATGCTCCGCCCGATCCAGGGCTCCATCTTGTTCGGCAATTTCTTGGAAATACCGTGCACCTAACACAAACGCGCCTCCAGGAAAGATAATGCCAGGCAAGGCACCATTTTCTCCGGCTAACCATTGACCTGGATGAGACCCGTCAGCCACAACGACATCTTCACCAAAATAATAGACATCCTGTGTCCCTTCGCATTCTGCGTAAAAATTTTGAGACTCTTCTACAAATTCACCATCAGCCGATTCATCTTCTCGCACGACACGAGTATTAACTGCAATCATCTCCCCATCTAGCTCAAACTCAATGAGCTTCGTTTCAGGGGTCACAGTAATCACCAGTTCTTCAAATTCGTCGCATTCCCCATCAGCAAAACATTGCCAATTATTGAAATGCAATTCCCGATTTTCTTGCAAGGTGAAATACGGATTCGTCCCTATTGGAGAAAATTGGCACTCGGCAATCGGAAACGTATCCGTAACATCAATTTTCTTATTATTTTTAGCCAAGACCGCACCTGGTATTAGAACGACCGAAATTGCAAGGGCAAACAGCCATGAATGTGTCATCTGTCAATCTCCTTCGATTGGTAAAAAGTAGTAATTCAAGGAGGACTCTCCTCCTAGCCATCACATTTTGTGAATAAGTATTGGGTAAATAATGTTGCACTCCCTCCCTCCAAAAAATTCTTCCCCTTTCTCCTCATGGCCTACGCACGATTTAATAAAAGACTGCCCAAAGTCGTTCAGTCAACGATGATTCTACGGGCAACAATACAAGAAGAAGGTTACGTGGACCTGTCCCAATCATTACCATCTGATGAAAAACTCGTGGCAACCGAAGGTCAGTCTTTTAATAGGGGTCAGACTCGAATTTAATAATTCGAGTCTGACCCCTATTATTATTTACACCGTCATTTGGATTGGGGGATGCTGAGCATGAAGAGTTTTTTCTCGTCAATGGTCTTGAGATCGTCGAAGGCTTTCATCATCTGTTGTTTGATGGCAGGGCTTGGAGCAATGGAGTCGACATGAGCCTCAAACCGCTGTCGCATGCTCTGAACTTCTTGAGCTTCAGCAGCCGGACTGAGGGCCGACTGGTTTGTCGGGCTCTGGCCTTTGCAGAGTTTAAAAATGGGATCGCAAAACTGACAACAGGATG
The DNA here is from genome assembly GCA_965223685.1 of Nitrospirales bacterium. GTDB lineage: Bacteria > Nitrospirota > Nitrospiria > Nitrospirales > UBA8639 > Nitrospira_E. The sequence continues at coordinate 960,141 of CBDCXG010000003.1, read as the reverse complement.
AGTTGGGGTTCGCCTCACAATAGGTCTTCTCCAGATGGCATTGGCAATCACATGGCATCGAACCTCTACTGTTTTCCGTAGACGATTGTCCTTGACTGTCTTGTCTCTGCTCTTCCCGGTTTTGTCTGACTTTCTCTTTGATATGTTCACGCATATCATCAGTAATCAAGCCCGGCAAGACCTCATTCGCATCCTCGATAGTCCGATCGACGATCGCTTCATCAGAGGGTGGTGCTAAGTCGATGTTCAGATGCCCAGCGATCTTGGCAATGCTGAATGGTCCCCCATCAGACTGGACAATAGGGGCCGATTGACAGGGCTTCAGCATTTCGCTATCCACCAATTGCGCAGAAAAAGTTCCTTTCAACACATATTTTGAAAACTCCTCAATCATGACCTGCCCTGTGGCCGGGCGATAGCCCCTTTGACAAGATCCCACCCAAGGTCCTAAAGCCTTATAGCTGCCCCGCTGAGGAACTCCTTTGGCCACCTGGATATGGGCATTGGATATGGTCCCCGCAAACCCAGGTTGGATTTGAGGCATCACAATCTTCACTTCCCATCCACCTTGTTGTTGAATTTCATATGTGTTATTCAAAAAATCTGACATAAACGAATCTCCACCTCCCTGTGCCACATCCTCAAATAACCGAAACTTTCGTTCCCACGACATGGATGGTTCTGCAAGCGAACCAAGAAGATGTGCGGTATCCGAAACCAGTTGTAGATGAAGTCGCGTCGTCCCGCCACAGGGGTCAGCTTCAAAAGGTCTCCTGCATGGCCTTTTGTTTTCTTGCCAAGCCGCCCCCGTCCAGCTTCGTGACTGTCGGGCATTTTTCCGTTCTTCTTTTTCTGATGGGTCTGGGTCATCTGGGTCCTTTTTTTCTTTAGCCATGTCAGTTGTGCCTATTTCTGACACAATAGAAATCAAGGGATCAATCGCCATAGTCGCACTAGCCTTCTTCGCCACATTGGAAACAATAAAATACTGAGGGACGCCGGCTTTGGCAGAGATGTTAGGGAATGCACCAATCTTGTCTGGGACTTGCTCACCCGGATGACGACGGATAATCTTTTTCCCACCATTGGTGCTAATGGCCAGTGCTTCTAGTTCGGTTGGGTTATTCAAACCTGAAGCATAAAAGGTCAATCCGACTCGTCCAGTAAAATTGAAGTTGACTTTAAGGCAACGAGAGGCCACCCGTCTCATCGGAAGCGTGACTGGTTGGGGGGTTGCATCCTTTGTGACGGACACCTCAAAACAAGGACCAAAAATCCAATTCATCCACTTTGATTCTCGTTCGAGATTACTATTGGGACCTGGTTCGTTAGTATTTGAAGAGGCATTTGGATCCGATATAGTTTTCGTCTATCATACTTCCAGTACGAGGCAAACGTTCCGGCAAACCTGGAATACGCGGTGTGCAGCGTAATTCCAAACTGATGATTCCCATACCGGTTGTTTTTTCTGAGTACGGCATCCAACCAGGCATATTCCTTTCTAGAAGTTCCCATATCTTGGGTCTTACTGAAAAAATTATGGAGAAACCGATAATCGGGAGGGACAAACTCTTCCGTCGCTATATGACCTTTCTCGGCATAGTCTCCCATGAACTTCCTATGAGCATATTCTCCAAGAAACTGCCAAAAAGACAGGGCGAAATAGTCGAGTTTGGCTCCTCCCCCCTGACACGGTGGATCGGCGCCACCACCGCCTGCATCGGTATAGAGCTGCCTACTGTACCGTCGGATTCCAATTTGACAGATGTGAAACGGTTTTTTCTTAGGATATAGCTTCCTGGCCATTTCAATACCAACGGCCTCAGCCGTCCCTTCGGTTATCCAACCACTGACATTACAGCCCTTCGAAAACAGGTCATACCGATGTTGAACAGCGTGGAAGAGTTCATGCGCAATATCTTGATAGGCTTTGGTGGTCAGAGAACCGTCGGATTTGATACTACGAACAGAATCTATTCGAATGTGCGTGTTGGGATTAGCTGCACAAATCCCATTGTAGGCCGCTTCCGCATCGTAATAAGGGAACACATACACCTGGAACTTCTCCTGCCCAGACACCATGCTGGTATCACCATAATGAGGTCTCCGAAAGCCCATGCTTTCATAGGTTTTTGCGACGGTGTGTAACCATTTTTCAATTTCGTGCGCCAGAGCCATGGACACTTTTTTACCAGCATTACGCTGTTCATAGTTGTATCTTTTCTCAAGCCTATCAGCGTATTCTTGAGGAGATGTGCCCAGTTGCACGCGAAGCCTTGCCGTTTCGACATCGGCCCACGTTGTCGGAGATGGGTTATTCCGAATAACCTGAAACTCTTTGATCGGCCAGGTCTCCGTCGCTGACGCTGGAGACAGGACACCCATCAGCACGCCCCAAATCACACCAACCCGTATAAGCGGCTTGATGATCTGTACGTTGATACCCCTACTCATACCGAGGAACAAAGATAGGGTGTCGCCTTGCTTCATTTGTCCGTCTTTTTACAGGTCACGGTAAGTTCCGGCTCTGCCAATAATTCCTGGAATTCTTCTGCCTCTTGGGCATCATTGGTGTGAAACTTAGGCCCACGAAAGACGATGGATTGTTCTTGGATCGTGATGGTGCCATGACTGCGAGCAGAGGGAAATTGCATCGTGTCGGCCTGGGCCTGCACAGCATCCATCTCGCGAACTTGGGCCTCCAAGATTTCTGGCAACTTTTCAGGTGGCACCGATTTAAAGATTTCCGGAGGATACTTTTTCTGCACTGCGGCCATGGCTTCCTGCTGATAAACTTCGACTCGTTCCCCGAGTTGCTTCTGCACGTTTCTTGAGGGGAGAATGCGCTGATCTGAAGAGAGCTGGCCCAGCAGCAGTTCCATGTGTGTAAATTGACGATCAGACCCAGTCGGATGGGATTTCGAGAGAAAAATAATGGCGGGACGTCCTCGGAATTCACCTGTGGCGGTGACATCCGCCTCCACCACAAGATTGCCGGCATTCTGGACTTCGGTGGAACAATACCCTGCATCAAAAGGATAGCTTTCTTCCCCTAGTCGAAGCGTGAGGACATTGTCCGCTGCCATCTGCTTGGTCTCGAGAGAGGCGGCATAGTCAACCATTTCCTTTCCACAGGTGAGGCGGACGGTAAGAGGCTGTGGGCTGTTGTTTGGAGCTCCGAGCGCCGTGCCCTTCCATTCCAGCGACTTCCCCTTCAAGCGTAGGGCTTGACTGCCTTCCACATAGTAATTATCTCGCCCTTTTTCAAAACTTAATGTCCCGACGCCCTGAGTGCCTCTTCCAATCCTCAGTTTTCCGGCTCCCTTCACAGGGGGCTGACGCGCTTCAATGCTAAACCGCCCAGATTCAGGGCCCCAGGATGTGCAGGTGGTCATCGTGAGCTGATAGTCTTTCCCTCCAACCTGAAGAAGGGCCGTTCCATGCCCAACGGTCTCTGCTTCAAATTGCTGTTGCTCTTTTTTGGTCTGAGCCGCCTGACGCCTATCCATCTTCTGGCCCATTCCTTTGAACAGTTGTTCTAATTGCCGCTCAGTCTTTTCATCCAGCCCTTTGCCCTTTCCGTCTCCCCGACTCATTCCTTTAATCATGTCCATCATCTGCTGCATTTGTTCCTCTTGTGTCGGTTTTCCCGCTCGTTCAGCATAGCTCACACTCATCGAACTGAGCAGTGCCGCCATCGCTATCATCAACGCCAATCGATTATGCCGTATCACACATTCCTCCGTTTTGTTTATATGGGTACCTCTAAAAACTGAGGATTTTCACCCCAACCAAGCCAAGCCTGTCTTTCGTTTCCTAAATAATCCAATTCAAGTAGAGGCTAAGACTATTGAGGAAAATCATCACAGACGTGACGATCCTTTCCCTCTTCCATCAACTCTTCAAAACCCATTTTGGGGAGCATCCCGGCCGCCAATTTTCCACATTCCCGCATTTTCTGTAATTCTGGCTTGCTCATCATCTCTTTGGCGTATTCCATCCCTTTGTCCTGTGCCTCATCACGATTTCCACTTCTGCATAGGGCTTCAATCTCGTCTCTCATCTTTTTGCCTTCTTCTTCCAAGGTCTTTAATCCGGAGCGATCTATATCCTTCATACAAGCCATCGCCTCCCGCATCTTCCCCATATCCATCTGCTGCATCCTTTTTTGCATCTCCTGCATCCTCTGCATCTTTTCCTTATCCATTGGCATGTTGGGAGGCATATTTGGTGGCATTTCAGGATTGGTTTGCGCCAACACGGTCACAGGGAGAAGCAGAATCAGAACAAGCATATACCTCATGAGAATACCTCCGTTAAAAATGTTGTCAGTGATATATACACAAGAGTTATAAAGTGGGTTAACAATCAAAAACATCTTTCTCACTTTCCATTTTGAGCGAAGGATATTAAAATTTAAATACTCTCAAAAAGTCAAAATAGCCACCTCATTATAAAGATCAAAATTCGTTAATAACCAGCTACCTTAAGTGTTCTGCGGTCATGCACAGACAGATGTAGACAAAAAAGAGGCAGTCCAAGAGGCTCTCTTGCCCTCTTGACTGCCTCAATTCTCTTAAGATTTTCTTGTAAATCTTTACGGCATTTTTCTCTCAACGATAGGAGTGAAAGTCAAATGCCTTAGTTGAAAGTAATCTCATAAAACAATACCAAAAGCATTAACCCGCCGAATCAGAGGATTCTTTTTTATCAATGGGCAATGGGAACGAAATGATAATCCCTCCCATCACATCCCCCAATTTCCAGTCTCGCTTTCCACTCAAAATATGTCCATTATGGCAATTCACGCATGCCTTAGAGACCGCTCGATCCGCATAGATGGCTTTAAAAAATCGTTTATCCCCTCTCGTAATAATGCCGCTATAGACCTCATCAGGATCCTCAGCCACCACTTTCAATCCTGCTTCTTCAAAGACGTTACTTGGGCCATTTTCTTCATAAATAGGCCAGAGACTTGCCAGGCGATATCGAAGACCAGACCCACCCATTTCAACAACCCGTCCCGCCATTAACAACATTTGTGCCGGGAGCGGAAGCGCCTTCCGCTGTTTCCATGCTTCAACGGCAATTACCACACGCTCTTCCTGTAATCGATCCACGACATGAGTGGTATACAACCCGCGATCCGCTGCAATAACCGCATGAATATAATCAGCCACAACTTCAGGTGAAAAGCTTACCTCGACCTTTTCCTCGTCAGCAGCAAAGGCCGCCCCCACAGATCCAAAAGCAAAAACGAAACTCACGAGGAATCCGATCATACGACATTTCGTGTTCATAACCGCCCCTCCTTTCGTCAGATTTGGGAACAACCTCAGGCCACACTTAATTAGCGTTAGAGATCTCTGGTTCGTGTCAGATATTGTCGATACGTCTCAATCACCTTATCGCAACTCAAAACTCATACCCCTACTATGGAACTTGCAATCGTTTCGATGGAACAATTTCCTGCCCCTCTTCCAATAACTCTAACCCAAACCTGGGATTGTGCTCTATTTCATGTGCACTCCGCCGACCCTTTGGAGACTGGAAGGTGAATTGTGCCGAAGTCATCCCCTTGGATTTGACGTTCACCGTTTGTTCGATAAATTCATTGACCCCAGGATGCCAGGCCGCTAAGACATATTCTCCTGGTGGTATATCCTTAATCATAAACTTGCCATCTTCTTTGGTGATAGAAAAATATGGATTCTCGGCGACTAGCCCCCAGGAAAACATATAGGGATGAAATCCACATTGCATCACAAATACATTCCGCCCTTTTCGCAAATGAATTTGTTCCACCATGGGTTCGCCCGCCATATATTTCTTTCCAAAAAACCCTGCATACTCAAGAAAAGGATTCATGGGTAACGGTCGATTAAACAGGACTCGTGCGCCACGCTTTCTGGCCGTTTCATAACCCTGAATATCATGCTCGACTGGATCCATATTCACCACTTCAATTTCATCACGATCTTTAATGACGTTCACAAATGGCAGAAACTCACAATCAATTGACTCAATCCTGACCTTCGGCAAGGAAAATGGTTTGCCTTTGGTCACATCCTTGACCATGACCACGACATCCTTTAATTCCCCCTTGGGCCCAATGATAAAATCGTCAACAATGCGCCATCCGGTCCCTGTAGAAATGGTTCCACAAAATACCGGGTCTGGAATCGTTACCAAATTGAAGGCCATGGGCCTCGGCTTCCCGCCTTCGATGGTCACCGTACCCTGAATCGCTCCTCCATTCGTAACCTTAATTTCTTCGTAGGACCAAACTGGTGCCTCTAGGAATAGTCCCAACCCTATCCCAATGACTCCTATGACAAATAATTTCCAATTCATGAGCTCCTCCACATATCAATAACTTTATCCAGGGGGTTGTCCACTTTATATGATCATCAAATCGTCTTTATCAGCTAGACTCTTTCCGAACAAGCTCTTTCGCCTTCTCAATTTGGTCAGAGGTCATGGTCAGCTCCAACTTTTCCAGATCCTTTTTAGCGATCCTATCCCCTTTTTTAGCTGCCAATGTTAACCATTTGTAGGCAATGAGAAAATCTTGCGGGACTTTATCTTCCCGTGAAGCATATAAATACCCTAAGTCAGCCTGAGCCTCTAAAAGACCCTGGGTTGCTGCTCGGGTATACCACTCAACGGCCTTCACCACACTTTGCTCAATGCCTTCACCATTCAGGTACATTTGCCCTAGCGCATATTGGGCCGGAGCCATCCCCTGGTCTGCGGCTTTTTGGAACCAATCTATAGCTTGCTCCACATCATTTTGGTCTCCTCGCCCTTGACGATAGAGAACGCCTAAATTATTTTGCGCACCAGGATGTCCTTGCTCTGCAGCTAACCGAAACCACTTAATAGCTTCAGTAAAATTCTGAGGAACCCCGGTGCCTGCATTGAACATCCATCCCAGCGTGACTTGTGCATCCACATGTCCTTGTTCAGCAGCAAGTCGATACCACTTTGCAGCTTCCAACGCATTACGATCGGTTCCCTTTCCACTCACATACAGTTCCCCAAGAGCAGCCTGCGCTCCCGCATGCCCGGCTTCAGCAGCAGCACGAAACTGTTTCAAGGCCTTTTCATATTCGCCGGCTTCCAGCGCCGTGACACCCTCCTGATAATTAGCTTCAACATTCTGACAACCAATCATTCCAGCTCCCAAAGCCAAACAACAGCTTAGCATGAAAGGCATGGCTAAACGCCTTTTCAGTAAATATATCATCATCGTTCCACTCAGACTTGTCCCGCTTTTGAACAACGGAGGTAATGGGTATTGTTCAATCTCATCTCGATTTATTATACACAAATCCTTTCCTGAATTGCCCGAAGTAAAATTACTCCATCCTCATCAAAAAAAACGGGGGAGCCCATTAAGGCTCCCCCGTTCAGAACTTCCCCGCGTTTTTCTAACCGCTCTCGGTTATTTAAATGACGTGGGGGTAGGCTTAATGGGCTCAACTTGCTCCAATTCAGCCGATTTACTTCCTGCCGTAGCTGATCCACGGAGTGATTGAATCCGTTGATCATTTCGCGGCAATACTCGGAAGTATCCCCATTGGCCTGACTGGGCATAATTCAGACGCCCATTGGACCAGACATAATCCCCGCTATTGGCATTACGGCCACCAGCAGAGGACAGGAACACATCCAACCCTTCAGAACTGGCAAACTCCACAGTGCTAATCATGTCAGCGCCTTCCATGAAGGGCTCAATTGGCCATTCATGATCTTCGATGGTGAACATCCCATTCTGTTCACTCGCGGCACCAAAGACATGGACCCGAACTGGATCTCCTGAATGAGCCATGATAATTGGCGTGACTGGATCTTTTGGATTATCCACCTCACACGGTTGGAACATCCGACCCAGTGAACAGCCAGCTTCTTCTCGGTACGGGTAAGGTTCCGTCCGATAGTTCACGCCTGTGAGCCCTGCCACATTCTGCACATAGGGCATAAAGGCCGTCCCCATGATGTTGTCCTCGTCTTGGAAGTACAAGGCCGCATCACGGTAATTGGCCCGATTCTCTTGACCCGGGATCGTCCGATCTACGATCACGTCAGCTACCCAACTATTTTTCAGAGAAATATCTGCTCCGGTTTTAGGATCTCGATATTGTGACCCCTTCGGACCGATGATCACTCCTCCGAACAACCCATTTCTGACGTTCATCGCAACATTTCCGAAATCCCACACCACCATTTGCATTTCCCCGTTGAAGGGATCGGCATAGTAAGTGTAGGTCCGACTCTTGCCTGGGGCCACAGTCTGATCTCCAGGATTATTTCCGAGGTTCACTCCCAAGGAATCCTTTGGATCAAACGCCATACCCATAGCCGAGAACGAGGCCCGACTTTCTTTCATCTTATTCGTAAGCTTCACTTTCATACAATCGCCCACGTTGACCCGCAGCGTGAGCGGCATCGGTTGCTCACCGGCCACCCGTGTTAAATCTTCTTCCAAGACATAAATCTTGGCATCAGGATTTTTGACTTCAATCTTTCGCTCAAAGTCCACTTCAATGGCTTCAGGCACATTCGGATTAAAGTCCATTTGCGGATAGTCAATGGCGACCACATTGAAATTTTTCACTGGAGCATCATCCGGGCACACTGGCAGCGCCTCAGGAATCCCCTCACTACCCGTTGCCTGATTTGGCAAGGGCTGGAGATCGTCAACAGGCTTGTCAAGCACTCGAATGATTCCCCATGATCCTTCAGAAAATTTAGAGAATCTTCCGTTGAAGAGGATGTAGTCCCCAGGTTGCCGCCGTGGACCACCAGCATCTGGCAGAACCAAGTCATACCGCTCCGCGATACCAATGTGCAGCGAGTTCTTCCGATTGGCATCTTCAGCATACCGCTCTGACAAGAACGTATGCCCCGCGAGGGTCATAACATTACTTTCATTCATTGTGACATCTAACATCCGAAGCACCATCGTATCTCCAACATATGCACGAAGCATCGGCGTGAATGGATCACCATGCGTCGCACTGCTAAAGAGTTGCGAGGTATCCGGATTGTTGGCCAACCGTTGGGCAAATGGTTCAGCCCTCCAGTTGAACGTCCCTCCTGTCGTATGCGTTCCACCATTGAGGAACGGCATCGGTGTCATTTTGATCAGTTCAGTCGCAGGCATAATGAAGGCCACCGTTCTCCCAGCCTCCAACGCCACTTCTACCGGCTGTCCGGGAGGATTCCCAGCAGTCACAACATTAACCGTATGCGGAACCGTGTCTTGAATGTGCAGCATGTATTCACGGAAGCTTCCGCCGACACCATGACCAATCCGCTCGGTATTGTGAATATCCGCAATCGGACCGGTCCGAATACGTTCCCCGGTCTTTGCGTTATGCCACGTTGACCCGAAGGGCTCGATGATAATCGTTCCCACCGCCCCATGAGGCCAAGTGGTTCCACCAAAGGCATGATCATGCCAGAACGTGGTCCCGACATCTGCATCAGCCCAGAACCGCTGCCACACGTATTCCACTGTCGCAATCTCACCGACAGCATGGTCATGTTTCAGTGGATGTGTAAAGGTCAGGGTTTTTCCGTCGATTTTAGCTATTCGAACGATTTCCCATTTACCCACTTGATCCACACCAACCATGATGGGGATCCCAACATGATACTGTTTAGCATTCGTAATATGAATGGTCTTATCACCGGCCTTAGCCGCCTTGGTGAGCTTGGCGTTCATTGGAACCGGCAAACCTTTCTCTTTTTCTTTCTTAAACTGATGGAACGGTCGCATGGACTGCTCATACGAAAAACCCGAAATCACACCATCCGAGGCTTGGTTATCAAACTGAATGAAGTGAAAATGGGTATTGATTTTCGATGATTGGAAGTTCGTGAGATCATCGTCCGTCCATTCACTTGTGAGGAGCCAATCCACACAATCATAAATATTGGCTCGCAAAATCAGAGGATATTTCAGGTCGTTATTCGCCCGTACGGCCTCTTCCTCTTCATGAACAACATAGATCAACCCATGCTTATCCACGATCGCCGGCTCACTCCCCTGAGCATCCGCTAAGGTGATCTCAGTTTCAATGAAGTGAACATTGTATTCTTGACGACCAGCACGCTCTGGACAAAGACTCCATCGGCCGTTTTCACCAGGCTCTGCAGGATAGACGCTGGGCGTTCCATCCTCTGCATGCTTGATGGGTTCGAGCCATGGCGCTCCATTATGATCCTTGGAGAAGGGTACCCGTTTTCCAAAATGCGGGGTCAGCCATGGCCAGGCCACCTTTCCAGTTTTTGGCTCAAACCAAATAGGCCGCCGTTCTCCTGGTTTATACCCCTGCCATTCTGGTTGGTACTTGGGATTTTTCCCCAGAGTGGATTCTTTTTCACTCATAGCTGTATTGCCATCCCACACCCAATCCAGCACCGTGGCATCATAGGCAACAAGCTGGCCTTTTTCGTCATCGGTATTTCCAGGTTTCCCCTGGTTCGCCAACTGCATTTCTACCCAATCTTTGATTGTGACGACTGGTGGATCACTCTTCCAGTCGCTTTTCCCACTGGCCACAATCTTAAAGAGATCTCCAAACCAATTGACAGTCTTCCCAACCAACTTGTCTGAAGTCACTGGCTTGGCAATTCGATCCATACGGTCCGGAAGTTCGCGCAATGGCGGCATGACATCATTTTGGAATCCTGGCACCTGCATGGTGTTATAGACCCGCCAGTAACCCCACATCCCCGCCACATAGTGATGGGCAACATGGCAGTGATATAAAAAGTCTCCGGCCAGCCATTGACACAGACCGGAACCACACTCGGTTTCCATGTCCAACGCTTCTGCTGGGCCAATGAGTTCCACGTCAACCCGATCCGATTTCGTCCGGATGACCGGATATTTTTGCGGTCCGTTTTGTCCTGTACTCCAAACTGGCATTTGCGTGGCCCGAGGGCTGCGCTGCCAGCGTATGGATCCCCCATGTGGATGGTGGGAATGGAACACTTCTGAACCACCGTGAATAATACGGAACTTTGCTGGATCGCCTAAATAGCTCCGTGGAATAGTCGGAGAGGCATCAGCAAAAGTGTAACTGCTATACGCCATGGATTCATCTTCAAACCCAAAGTACTCATGTTGAATATGCATGTTGTTGATGCCAAACGGTTCGCTTCGATAATTCAGCGCCCGGGCACCAGGCCGATACGCATCGGTCAATGGATCCCGTTGAGGAAGGAAGTCCCCATGCTTGTTGACGGGCCGGAAGGCTTCATCACCAATCTCATGGTAAATGACGACGAATTCACGAAAGGCCGGCCCCGTCCCATTCTCGATCATCACCTGCCAGCCACTTGTGGCCTCTGTGGCCGGACCTGTCCCCAACGGCTCCCAATACTTGGAACCCCGAGGCTCTACGATAAATGCGCCAGCAAGCCCCATAACCGTGAGCTCACGATCATTGCTCCCATTGGTGTGAAATTGGCGACCACCTTCTTGCGTATCAGGATGAATGTACCATTCCATATTAACGGTTTGGCCTTCACCAGCTACCGAGGCCGGATTGGTCGTGAGAGCAGGTTTCCCCGTATCGCTCATCACCATATCGGAACCGTGAATATGAAGACTGACTTCTTCGCCAAATTCTAGCTGGTTGCGCAAGGCAATTTTGACACAGTCCCCTTGATTGCCACGAATGACTAAGGGTTGAATCCACTGATTCTGAACCCCCGCAATGATTGCACCCGGGTCACTATGCCCAACTACCTCTCTGGCTGCTGCATTCTTGGCTTCCTCAGCTCGAACCTTGTCCACATTTTCAGTCAGGACATACATGTACCCGGGATAATAATCCAACCAGGCATTCAAGGTAATTTCCACATTAATTGCGGAAACGTCATATTTCTTGACCGGAGCTGCTGCCGGACATCGCCCTCCCTTATTTGACACAGGCTGGACATCAGGGTCAGACATCAGCAACCCATTTCCTTTTCCGCCACCATATTGATGCATCATGGACATCCCATTAAAGGTGCCGGTATCAGCTCCTTTGTGGTCCATTTCCTTTTGCATTTGCTCCATGAGACGTTGATGCTGAAGCTCAACTTTGGCAGCCCGCTCCGCTCGTCCCTCGACTGAGTTTTCTACAACGGTTTGGCCTTTGAGCTTTTCTGCCCACTCCGATGATTGAGATGTCATCCCCACGGGATGAACATGTTGAGAACTTACATCTTCAGCGCTCACAAATGATGGAGCCCCCCATAGGGTTGCTCCCCCAAATAGCGCCAAAAATGCCGAAACCGTAAATACAGCCCGCTTGCCGTGATACATGATCCGGCCTCCTTTACTTAAGGCATTTGGTGAATAAAAAATCAAAACTCAAGCTACCCACTGTTATGAACATCTCCCGTCTTGCTTTTCTAATGTATTTTCTAAATTTTGAATATTATTCATTTCAACCAAAAATTAGTGCCGACACTGGATATCCTCAATGTAGGTCAGGAGGTTGGGCATTCCGGAGGCCGGTCCATTACACCCCACCCAATGCCGGCGACAACAAGAAACGCAACATAAATGCCAAATTGCAATAACTGCGGAAAATAACGGCAATAGGTAGTATCCATAGGCATATGAATAAAACCAGACAGAAATTAAACAACCGCCAAAATAGGGCCATTTTTCTCTGTTTGTGGACAGAAAATTTCCATGAAATGAAATAACATCATTGAATCAATAAGTTATAAGTCCAATATTTTGCACACAAAAAAACGCTAATTGATGATAATAGGGGCAGCTTTTTTGATCGTTCTGATGGTGGGCAGCTTGAAATTTTTTTGTAGGAAGGAATTGGAGAAACAAATCTTGCTGGGGTGTGCTACAAGAATTTTTCTCCCTAATCTGAAAAATCTAATTGAAAGGTAAAATCATAAAAAAAGCGGGGAAGCCTTGCGACTCCCCCGCTTTGCTCGCCCTATGCGGCTGCCCTCATCACTTGGCAACCGTCGGAATGATTCGCGCCTTTGGTGCCTGCTCGCCCAGGGCCGCTTGCTTGTTCGACGCCGCCGACCCGGCTAATGGCAGAATGCGTTGGTCCGTGCTCGGCAACACCCGCAGATACCCCCATTGCCCTGATTGGGAATAGGGTAACCGGCCATTACTCCACACATAGTCGCCGGCCAAGGCCCATTTGCCGCCCGCGGACGGCAGGAACACATCCAGCCCTTCCGAGCCCGAGAACTCTACCGTGCTGATCATATCTGCTCCGGGCAAGAACGGCTCAATCGGCCATTCATGCTTTTCGACCGTGAACATCCCATTTTGCTCACTGCTGGCTCCAAAGACATGAATGCGCACTTTATCCCCGGCATGCGCTTCTATGGTGGGCGTCACGGGGTCCTGCGGATTGTCTACTTCGCAGGGCTGGAACATTCGTCCTAACGAACAGCCCGCTTCTTCCCGGTGCAAGTAGGGTTCGGCCCGGTAGTTCACCCCGGTTAACCCGGCCACATTTTGCACATAGGGCATGAAGCTGGTGCCGATGATGTTGTCTTCATCCTGGAAGTACAAGGCCACATCCCGATAGTTGGCCCGGCCTTCATTGCCTTGGATGGTGCGATCGATGAGCACATCCGCATGCCAGCTATTCTTCAGCGACACATCTTCGCCTGTTTTCGGATCCCGATATGTGGACCCTTTGGGGCCGATGATGATGCCCCCAAACAAGCCATTGCGCGGATTGGTGGACACATTGCCCCAGTCCCACACCAAGGTCTGTGTTTCCCCATTGAAGGGGTCGGCATAGTAGGTATAGGTCCGGGATTCGCCCTGGCCTACCGTTTGGTCGCCCTCATTGTTCCCCAGGTTCACCCCTTGGGAGTCTTTGGGGTCAAAGGCTAAGCCAAATGCGGAGAACGAGGCTCGGCCTTCTTTCAACTTGTTCGTCAATGTGACTTTGAGGCAATCCCCTACGTTGGCCCGTAGCGTTAACGGCATGGGTTGCGCATCCGCTGACACGTGTTGCACTTCATCCTCCAGAACGTAAATCTTGGCCTCCGGGTTGCGCAGTTCAATGGTCCGCTCAAAGTCCACTTCAATGGCCTCTGGCGCATGCATATTAAAGCTCATCCCAGGATGATCCATGGCCACGACATTAAATGCTTTGACAGGCGCATCTTTCGGACACACCGGTAAGGGTGCTGGCATCCCGGGCTTGCCATAGGCTTTGGTGGGTAAGGGCTGCAGGTCCTTGACTGGTGCATCTAAGACCCGAATGATCCCCCAGGCGCCTTCCGAGAACTTGGAGCTGCGCCCATTAAAGAACATGTAATCCCCGGCTTGATGCCGAGGCCCCCCGGCTTCGGGCACGACCAAGTCATAGCGTTCGGCAATCCCAATATGCAGCGAATGCTTGCGATTGGCTTCGGCGGCATACCGTTCGGACCAGAATGTATGGCCTGATAGGGTAAACACATTACTTTCGTTCATCGTCACATCCAACAGCCGGAAGACTATGGCATCCCCGAGGTACGCCCGAATCATGGCCGTACTGGGATCCCCATGGGCCTGGCTGCTGAAGATCTTCGATGGATCCGGGTTGTTGGCCAATCGCTGGGCGAAGGGCTCGGCCCGGAAATTTAAGGCCCCGCCTGTGGTATGGGTGCCGCCGTTTAAGAAGGGCATCGGCGTCATTTTGATCTTGTCGTTGGGCGGCATGATAAACGACACGGTCCGCCCCGCTTCCAGGGCCACATCAATGGGTTGCCCGGGCGGATTGCCGGCCGTCACGACGTTCACCGTGTGCGGCACTGTATCCATGATATGCACCATCAATTCCCGGAAGCTGCCGGCCACATCATGGCCCACCCGTTCCACCGCATGAATATCGGCCACGGGGCCGGTACGAATCCGTTCCCCCGTCACCGGATCATGCCAGGTGGAGTTGAACGGCTCGGCGATCATCGTGCCGACCGCCCCATGCGGCCAGGTCGTCCCGCCAAAGGCATGGTCATGCCAGAACACACTGCCTACATCCGCATCCACCCAGAACCGTTGCCGCACATATTCCACCGTGACGATGTCATCTACCGGATGTGCATTTTTTAACGGTTGCGCAAAGGTCAAGGTATTACCATCAATTTTGACAATACGCCGCACTTCTTTCCCGGCCACATTATCCGCACCAATCAAGATGGGAATGCCCACATGATATTGTTGAGCATTGCTCACCTGCAGGGTGGTGTCGCCCTTCTTGGCCGCCTTGGTCACCTTGGCATTCATTGGAATCGGCAACCCTTTTTTCGTCGGCTTCTCAAATTGCGTGAAGGGCCGCATGGACTGTTCATACGAAAACCCCGAAATCACGCCGTCTGACGCTTGATTATCAAACTGGAAGAAATGAAAATGCGTATTGATCTTGGACGACTGAAAGTTGGTGATATCATCATCCAACCATTCGCTCGTGAGCATCCAGTCAATACAATCATACACATTGGCCCGCACCACTAAGGGGAACTTCTTGTCGTTGTTGGCCCGCACCTCGGCTTCTTCTTCATGCACCACATACAGCAACCCATTGGGATCCACGATGGCCGGCTCTTCGCCTTCGGCCGCGGACAATTCAATCGGCAGCTTGATGAAATGCACGTTGTAATCTTGTGAGCCTGCTCGATCCGGGCACAAGCTCCAGGGGCCATTCTCCCCGGGTTTGGCTGGCTCCACCGATCGCGTGCCATCTGCATTCAACCGAATCATTTCCAACCACGGGGCGGGATTATGATCATTGGAGAACGGCACACGCTTGCCAAAATGGGGCGTCAACCACGGCCAGGCCACCTTGCCGGTGGTCGGCTCAAACCAGATGGCGCGGCGTTCGCCCGGCGTATAGCCCTGCCACTCGGGATGGTATTTGGGATTCTCCCCAATTGTCGGCTCTTTCTCACTCATGGCCTTGGTCCCATCCCAGACCCAATCAATGACCGTGGCATCATAGGCTTTCATTTGCCCCAGTTCATCATCTTTATGCCCCGGTTTGCCTTGATTGGTCAGCTGCATTTCCACCCAGTCCTTGATCGTGACCACCGCTGGCTCGGCTTTCCACTGACTCTTGCCGTCTTTGACAATCGTAAATTGCTTCCCAAACCAATTGACCGTCTTGCCCACTAAGTGATCCGAGGTCACGGGCTTCTGAATACGATCTAATCGATCGGGCAATTCCCGTAATGGCGCCATCACGTCATTTTGCACTCCGGGGACCTGCAGGGTGTTATATACCCGCCAGTAGCCCCACATGCCGGCTACATAGTGATGGGCCACATGGCAGTGGAACAAGAAATCCCCCGCTAACCATTGGCACAGTCCCGACCCACATTCGGTTTCCAAGTCTAAGGCTTCAGCCGGCCCAATGACTTCCACGTCCACCCGATCCGACTTCGTGCGAATGACCGGATATTTGACCGGGCCATTTTGGCCCGTATTCCACACTGGCATTTGCGTGGCTCGAGGACTGCGTTGCCACCGAATGGCGCCCCCATGCGGATGATGGGAATGAAACACTTCTGAGCCCCCATGCACAATGCGGAACTTGGCGGGATCGCCTAAGTAACTTCGGGGAATCGTCGGGGCCGCGTCCCCAAACGTATACGAGCTATACGCCATCGATTCATCTTCGAAGCCAAAGTATTCATGCTGCACATGCATGTTGTTGATGCCAAAGGGCTCACTGCGATAGTTGAGCGCCCGGGCCCCCGGCCGATAGGCATCCGTTAAGGGATCCCGTTGCGGTAAGAAGTCCCCATGTTTGTTCACCGGACGAAAGGCTTCGTCGCCGACTTCATGATAGATGAGCACGAATTCCCGGAAGTCTGGCCCGTCCCCATTGTCAATCATGACTTGCCACCCACTACTGGCTTCGGTGGCTGGGCCCGTCCCTAAGGGCTCATAGTAATTGGACCCGCGCGGTTCCACCACAAACACCCCAAACAAACCCATAACCGTGAGTTCTCGGTCATTGCTGAAGGTGTGAAATTGCCGGCCACCTTCTTGCGTGTCCGGATGGATGTACCATTCCATACTAATCGTTTCGCCTTCTTCTGCCACGGACGCCGGATTGGTGGTGAGGGCCGGCATGCCCGTGTCACTCATGACCATATCTGACCCATTAATATGTAAGCTGACTTCTTCGCCAAATTCTAAGGCATTGCGCAGGGTGATTTTCACACAATCCCCTTGATTGCCTCGAATCACCAAGGGCTGAATCCATTGATCTTGGATCCCATTGTTCACTCCGCCTGGATCCTGATGGCCCTCCTTCTCCCGGGCCTCGGCATTGCTGGCTTCTTCCGCCCGAATCTTGTCCAAATCCTTGGTGAGGGCATACATGTACCCCGGATAGTAATCCAGCCATTGATTTAAGGTGATTTCGGCATTGATCGCGGAAATGTCGTAGGCACGCACGGGAGCCGTCTTGGGACAGAACCCGCCTTTGCCGGACACCGGCTCTGCCCCTGCAGTCGTGGCTAGCAACCCATTGCCGGGGCCTCCACCATATTGATGGATCATCGACATGCCATTAAAGGCGCCGGTATTGTCGCCGTTGTGGGCCATGTCTTGTTGCATTTGCTCCATCATCCGTTGATGTTGCTGCTCCACCAGCGCCGCACGCTCCGCGCGGCCTTCCATCGAGTTTTCCACAATCGTTTGCCCTTTGAGCTGCTCCGCCCAGCCGGGGGATTGCGATGGCATGCCAACAGAATGAACATGCTCAGTCGAAGCATCCTTAGCACTAGCTATGGACGAAGTTCCCTCGAAGGTCGCTCCCCCAAATAGTGCCAAGAACGCGGAAATAGTCAATAACGTCCGCTTACCTTGATGCATAGTCCGGCCTCCTTTAACTAAGATAACTACGGCATTTTAGTGAATAAAAAACAAACCCTATATTTGAATATTGATTTCGATTGTCTAAATCTTCTATTGATTTTCTGTATTAATTCAACAACTTATTTGTATAAGAAACGAATCGAACACTGAGCTTCCTCGGGTTTCTTTCGGTTTAGCAGTGTGGGCATTCCATGGGCGGCTCAATCCCTCCACTCTCGGCAACATGATACAGGCAGCATAAATACCACAAACCTCATACCCGTGACAAAAACAACATTACGCCGCCACTTCTGATATTAGATTCTCGAAAATACAACAAACGTATGTAGATAGCAAAGCTAGACCCAAAATTCTGGAAGCTTGGACAACTAATATTTTGTACTACCAAATTTTATAATGATAGGGAAAAAGGCAGAAACGCGAAGAGTGAGGAAATAAAACAAATTCGTAACGTGTTTTTTGGGCCGGAAGAACTAAGACATAGAAGGTGGGTATTACACAATAAATCTCCTTTGGTATCACAAAGAACTTAGGGAAAAGTCTGAGCTTCCCTCACTCCTAAAACTCAAAATCCAGTTCAATACTGTGAAACCATAACAAATTCTTACTGTATTTCTCTCTCATTTTTTTCGATTCTTACCTTACCCCCTCCCTTTCTGGAAAAGGGAGAGGGTATTTTCAGTGTTCTATTCAATGGGTATACTCAGAAGGCAATACCTAAATAGGCACCTGCCGTACCAAAATTATTCGTCGTATCTGTTTGTCCCGTCGCCAGGTGGAAACGTCCATCCACACCTAAGTGTAGTGCTTTCCAGACTCGAACCTGAGCGCCAACTCCAAACTGCACGCCAATATCTAAGACCGTCGTATCATTCGAGGGGGGACTGATGACATGAAAATCTAAACCGACTGGGATGATCCAAGGACGGAACCGGCTGCCTTCCATGAACATGATTTTTGGTGCCACATTCACCGTCAACATCGTAATTTGAACTTTTGCCTTTCTACCTCCTTCTCCCGTACAGGCTGCCCCACCAGTCGCAAAGGCGCATGTCGTGGGTACGGCTTGCTGAACTCTTTTAGAGTCAAATCGTTTAAATTCCACTCCAATTTCTCCTAGAGCCCAGACTCCCGACATCATGCCCCACACATCCTTACTGAGAACTAAGTCCAGTCCAGCACCAACATAATATCCAGAATCCCCATCATTACTCCCATTGAAACTAAAAACATCAGTAAACACCTCATTGGACCGATCACTTGTCGCCCAAGCCCCACCACCTCGAAAGAAGACCATATTTCCAGTCTCCTGTTCCGCTCCCGGAGACGAAGAAAGCGTTTTTTGCTCCAATCGTTCCAATCGTTCTTCTACTGTGGCTGATTGCGCAACATCAGTTCCCCCCATAACGCCTAACATGGCCAACCCACATAGCCCACTGAGTACAATGAATCGCCCTCTGTTCATCCTGCGACCTCCTTTTAGAATTAGTACATGTATTCCATCACTCACAAAACATTTTCCAGAAGATGAAACCTCCCTAACAAGGGCTTATTTATCATGGCACTCAGCCATGTTCGGACATACAACAGACAAGCTTTGTTGACCTAAGCATTCTCTATACCATCAGAATTGCAAATCGCATTTATAGAGCATCCTCTGATCTGCGCATCATCAAAAGATGACTCCTTTAACAAAATAATCCGTCCACAGCAATTTATTGGGGGGGGTAGAGTAATACCCTAAACGTAAAAAACTCCCTATTTCTCCCACGTCTTCCAAGTGGGGAAATTGAATTTTTCTTGTAATAGGCTTGGTGGCATTACAAATGTAACGAGCGTTGGCTTTGTGGGTAAGGGCACGACTTATCACAACTTCCAGATGAAACTTTGACTGATTCTCGTTCGCACTGAAGAGGTGTGCGCTGCGCCAACTGCCGCAGCGCATAGATGCCGAACACTTTAAGAATGAACCGGCTCAGAAGCAGCGCGGGCTATCAACCATTAACTTTCCCCTTCCTGCTCAACATTGCCCTTTGAAAGTTTCGGCATTCCTGAGGTTGAACCACCTCACACCTCCCTCCCCAGCATCAGATCAAAAAAACAGCAACAACGGTGCCATCAACAACATTGAGGAGTAAAAAGTCAGAACTACCAATACCGGAGCATCTAAAAGACCCGCTACCAAAGAGATCCAATAAAAAAGTTCTAGGCACAATTTCCACAGTCTAGGGCCTCAACCAATGCACGTATAAAAACACTAAATTATTCAGTAGTTTATGCGTCTAAAAAATGTGACGCCCAATAACACGATGTGGGGCAATTTAGGGCAGGTGGCGTAGATTTAGGAAATATTACAATCTCGTAATTTGTTGTAGAGACTTGATCGACTAATGTTTAGAAGCCTGGCAGCACGTGTTTTATCTCCCTTAGTATCATGAAGGGCCTGTAGAATCTGTCTTCGTTCCGCTTCCAGGCGTGCAACTTTCCCAATGCTATTCAAATCCTTTCTTCCTGATTTTCCTTTTTGCTCAATAAACAAATCCTTTGGTTCCAGAGTTTGAGCATGACACGTCACTACTCCACGCTCAATAATATTTTCTAATTCTCGAACATTACCCGGCCACTGGTGTTGGCTCAAGATGAACTGCGCCTCTTGGCTCACTATCATTGGAGCACGACCATGTTTTTGGGTAGACTTTTGCAAGAAATGCTCGACTAATACAGGAATATCTTCTTTGCGTTCCCGCAAGGAAGGAACCGTGAGCGGCAACACCGCCAACCGGTAATACAGATCCGCGCGAAACTTCTTCATGTTCACTAACTCTTCAAGAAGTGTATTTCCGGCTGAGAGCACGCGCACGTTCACTTTGATCGATTGATTACTCCCAACCGGCTTGATTTCTCCTTCTTGTAAGACCCGAAGTAGCCGCGCTTGAAAGGCTGGAGTCGTATCAGCAATTTCATCTAAAAAAATTGTCCCACCTTCGGCTTCTTCAAACAGTCCCTTCCGGTCAGCCACAGCTCCTGTAAAGGCTCCCCGCACATGACCGAACAATTCACTTTCCAGCAACGTTTCAGGCAACGAACTGCATTCAACAACGACAAAGGGGCTTTGTCGACGATGACTCAAGGCATGAATCGTTTTGGCGACTAATTCTTTTCCGGTACCACTCTCACCCTGGATCAATACCGTGGCTTCACTGGCTGCAACTAATTGAATCATGCGCAACAATTGTTGCATGGGAATACTTTCACCAATAATCGTTTGCTGAGGAGCCTCCTCCAAAGAAAGTTCTTGAGGCGACAAAGAATCCGAAGAATCTTTCACATGCACCTCAGTCAGTACATCAGACGGAGAAGACTCCCCCATCAGCAGGGCAAAAGGGGTACCCCCAGACAGGTCATTAATAGGCAGGGAGCGAGACAAGGGACACGTAGAAGCTTTCTGGACAACAGAAGGACCCGAAGAAATGGACTCATCATTCCCATGAAATAGCCTGATCGCATGGCAAGGAGCACATAAATGTTGTTGTGAGTCGATTGAATCGGCAGATGATGTAAGAGGAGAAGGAATTAAGGGACAATATTTGGCAAGGGTATCGGCTATAGAATTCGCATACACCACTTTCTTTTCTGCATTCAGAATAGCAATGGGCTCATTCACATGTTCTGCTAGAAACTTGATTCCCTCAATTCGCTCGTACACATCGTCGGGAATATTTGGTCCCGCCGCCAAAGACGATCCGGCCATCGTACGCCATTCTCCTCCCTGTTCTTTGTGAACGGTTTATCATCCTTCAATATTTCCACAGGGATTCCCCATACAGCGATGAGCAATCCAATCCTTCAAATCCTTCAAATGCAAAGGCTTTTCAAAATAGCCTTTCGCCCCACATTTCAGCGCCTTCGCCTTAGATTGGCTATCGCCGTGGGCCGTCATCACCACAATCGAACTTTGTGTGGCCGCGGCTTTCAATAATCGCAAATACAAAAACCCGCCATCAGGGATCTTCAAATCAGTCACTATCACACTGGGAGTCATAGTCTGGAGCAATTCCAAAGCCCCCTTTCCATCAGATGACTCAATGACGCGACAGCCATTCTCCTCCAAGGCATCTACCAATAAGGCTCGCATGGCCTCATCTTCATCCACCACTAATATGGTACAAGGCTCCTCTTTACCCTGATGGTGTACCGGGATCTCTTTCATCCCTGGTTTCCTCTTACTTTGCTTAGGATGATGAGGATACAGACTTCTTTCAGCGAGGCTAACTGAAAGATTATTTGCCTTTATCTGACTAGCAAAATCCAGACCTGGATATTAGAAGCCTATAAGCAAGAATTTGCCCCGTTTTAGGAACAGGAGTACATTACATTCTGAAAAATCTGTGGTGTTTTTCTACAGGCAGGCAAACTGAAACCCATTAATTAACAACAAAACTAAAAATATTCTCCTCTTATTTTAGTGGTAAGATGTTGGCATACGAGCACCTGAATTTATTGACAATCTTCTTCACCAAAACCTCTTGATTGTTCATGACTAACAGACCTCGCACAAATGCTTGAAACTGCTGCTGTCGCTTTCACCACATTCTTTGTCACCATTGGTCCTATTGAAGCAGCAGTAATGTTTGCCGCCTTAACACAAAACCGTACGACGGAACATCGACGTGCGTTAGCAATCCGCGGGATAGTGGTTTCCACCAGTATTCTGTTAATTTTTGCCTTCTTAGGAGATTGGTTGCTCAGTCGACTAGGAATTTCTTTGGCCGCTCTGCGAACAGCTGGAGGAATCTTACTCTTATTAATAGGGATTGATATGGTATTTGCCAGAGACTCGGGAGGGACTACGACAACGGATGCAGAAACTCAGGAGGCTGAGCAAAAGCAAGACATTTCCGTTTTTCCGTTAGCCACACCACTCATTGCCGGTCCTGGAGCAATGGGAGCCGTCATCCTACTCATCGCCAATGCACAAGGAGATTGGCCCACCCAACTCGTTGTTTTCGGGTCACTTCTAGCCGTTTTAGCAATTACCCTCTTGTGCCTGTTTGGAGCCACTTATATTCAGAAAGCACTGGGAGTCTCCGGCCAACATGTATTCAGTCGAGTATTCGGCGTTCTACTCTGCGCATTAGCCGTTCAATTTGTGTTTGACGGAATCGGTCAAAGCGGGCTACTGAGGTAGGTCTGATACTAGAATAGTCACTGTGCCAAACCCTGTTGAGCTTCACCAGTCATCGGAACAAAGCGCACGGGCAACATTTTTTTTGACTCATACCCCTCTTTGGTTCGTTGAATCAAAACCAAATGTTGAGAATGCGTCCCAACCGGAGCAATAAGCCGCCCGCCAATTGCCAACTGCGCCAAGAGCGGTTCGGGGATATGATTTGGCGATGCAGTCAAGATCACCGCGTCAAACGGGCTTTCCTCTGGCCAACCTTGATAGCCATCTCCAATTCGTACTCTCACATTGTCGTAGCCCAATTGTGCGAGTATCTTTGCAGCTCGCGTGGCCAGAGGCTTCACGATTTCAATCGTCAACACGTCTACCCCAAGCTCGGCCAGGATTGCCGCCTGATACCCTGAGCCGGTGCCAATTTCTAAAACCTTTTCCTCCGGTTGTAACCTCAAAGCTTCCGTCATAAACGCGACGATAAATGGTTGGGAGATTGTTTGTTCATGCCCAATAGGAAGCGGAAAATTACCATAGGCTTCGTCAGATTCCTGGTCGGGAATAAACCAATGGCGAGGAACACGGCGCATCGCTGCAATCACGGCTGGATCGGCAATGCCCTCTGCAACAAT
This sequence comes from Nitrospirales bacterium, assembly GCA_965223685.1. GTDB lineage: Bacteria > Nitrospirota > Nitrospiria > Nitrospirales > UBA8639 > Nitrospira_E. The sequence continues at coordinate 936,458 of CBDCXG010000003.1, read as the reverse complement.
TTGAGCATCAACCATTTTGTTCCGTTCAATCTGTCGAGAATGATCCTGATTCATGCCTGACCATCCTTCGTCTACCATTCCCGGAAAGATCCATGTAAAAAAGCACACAAGGAAAAAGACAGAGCTATTATGGCACATTACGTTCATGATAGTTGAACGCGGCTAGCAAAACGTTTACCTACTTTGGTCATCGTATGGTATCGCTCAAATCCCAATTCTTCACTTATGAGACCATTTCCAATTACGGATTTCTGGCATATCATCCCCATACGTCGAGATATACGTTTTATGATCAATGCGTTTATCACGGATGGCTTGTTTGGCATACGCAGCCAGATAGCCTAACTTGGGAACACGATCAATGACATCAGCCACAAGATGGAAACGATCAAGATCATTCAGGACGACCATGTCAAACGGCGTCGTTGTGGCCCCTTCTTCTTTATATCCCCGAACATGAAGATTTTTATGGTTTGTTCGACGGTAGGTCAGACGATGAATCAACCAGGGATACCCATGAAACGCAAAGATGATTGGCTTGTCGGTCGTGAACAAGGTATCAAACTCTTGATCCGAGAGACCATGAGGATGCGCGTTCTGCGGTTGCAGCTTCATCAAGTTCACCACATTCACGACACGGACTTTTAAGTCAGGCACTTGCTTCCGTAACAGATCAACGGCTGCTAAGGTTTCCAATGTTGGCACATCGCCAGCACAGGCCATCACCACATCCGGCTCTTCCCCCCTGTCGTTACTGGCCCATTCCCAGATGCCAATGCCAGCCGTGCAATGTTTAATGGCTGCATCCATACTGAGATACTGTAATCCCGGCTGTTTACCCGCAACGATTACATTCACCAGATTTCGACTGCGTAGACATTTATCGACCGTGAATAACAAGCTATTCGCATCGGGTGGCAAATAAATACGAATCACTTCGGCTTTCTTGTTCACCACATGATCGATAAAGCCAGGGTCTTGATGAGAAAAACCATTGTGATCTTGCCGCCAGACATGGGACGTCAGCAAATAGTTCAACGACGCAATGGGTCTGCGCCAGGGAATGTCTTCACGTGTAACCTTCAACCATTTCGCATGTTGATTGAACATGGAATCAATAAGATGAATAAAGGCCTCATAGCAAGAAAACAATCCATGGCGTCCAGTCAGAAGATAGCCTTCTAGCCACCCCTGACACGTATGTTCACTGAGCATTTCCAATACACGCCCGTCGGTTGAGAGATGGTCATCCTCCGGAATGGTATCCGCTATCCACCGTCGCTTCGTAACTTCAAATAGGGCATTCAACCGATTCGAAGCTGTCTCATCTGGCCCAAATACCAGAAAGTTCCGGTTTGCCAAATTGCGCTTCATCACGTCACGAAGAAACTGCCCCATCACCCGCGTGGCCTCCGCTGTGACGGTTCCCGGGTTAGGAACCTCTACGGCATAATCTTGAAAGGCCGGCATCTTTAATTCTTTCAGAAGCAGTCCACCGTTCGTATGAGGATTGGCTCCCATCCGTCTAATGCCTTTTGGAGCCAATGCAGCCAACCGAGGAAGGAGTTGTCCCTCTTTATCAAACAGCTCTTCAGGGTGATAACTCTTCAACCAATCTTCCAATAGCTTGAGATGCTTCTTGTTGGTCGCCATATCCGAAAATGGGACTTGGTGGGATCGCCATGAATCCTCAGTCTTCTTGCCATCCACTTCCAGCGGACCCGTCCAGCCCTTCGGCGTTCGTAAGATAATCATTGGCCAACGAGGCCGTGTGACATCTCCTGCGTTTCGGGCTTGCTGTTGAATAGCCTGAATTTCATGCACGACATCCTCTAGTGTTTGAGCCATGAGTTGATGCATGGCCTTTGAATCCGACCCTTCCACAAAATGGGGTTGATAACCGTAGCCCAAAAATAAATTGTTTAATTCATCATGGCTAATACGTGCCAAGAGGGTTGGATTAGCAATCTTGTACCCATTCAGATGAAGAATGGGCAGGACCGCCCCATCGCTTATAGGATTCAGGAATTTATTGGAATGCCATGCAGTCGCCAACGGCCCAGTTTCGGCTTCTCCGTCACCTACTACACAGGCCGCAATTAAATCGGGATTATCGAATACCGCCCCAAAGGCATGGGCCACGGAGTATCCCAGCTCTCCGCCTTCATGAATTGACCCCGGAGTTTCAGGCGCCACATGACTTGGAACGCCACCCGGAAATGAAAATTGTTTAAATAGTTTCCTCAGACCCTCTACATCTTGGGAAATATTGGGATACACTTCCGTGTAAGTTCCCTCCAAATAGGTGTTCGCAACCAGCCCGGGCCCACCATGGCCAGGACCCGCAATATACAACATGCTCAGATCATACTTTTTAATAAGACGATTCAAATGTACGTAGATAAAATTTAGCCCTGGCGTCGTGCCCCAATGCCCCAATAAACGTCGTTTCACATGCTCAAGTCTAAGCGGTTTCGTTAATAAGGGATTATCGAGCAAATAGATCTGGCCAACAGATAAATAATTTGCTGCACGCCAGTAGGCATCAATATCTGTAAGTTCCTGTTCTAAAATACTCGTTGACATATTTGTCTCCTAACTCAGGAAAAGAAAAAGACCTTAAGATTCAAAAGGGAATAGCAAGAAAGCTTGACCCTATGCATTCGACTGCTCAAGACAACGACAGGTCTCTTGGGCTATCAGTGATTCTTCATCCGTCGGGACAACATAGGCAGCAATGTGTGAGTCATCAGAGCTTATCTTAGCCGCCTCGCCTGAGAGCACATTGACAGCTTGTTTATTTCGAGCAGAATCTAATTGTAATCCACACCATTTCATTCCGGCACAAACTTTTTCCCGTATCTTGTATGAATGTTCCCCTATCCCTCCGCCAAATACGATGGCATCCACTCCCTGCAAGACAGCCATATAGGATCCAAGAAATTGCTGTATGCGATAACAAAAAATATCCAGAGCCAATTGAGCCCGTGTATCCTGCTCTTCATGTGCCGCCTGAAGCAGGACTTGCATATCTGAAGAGCGCCCTGAAACGCCTAACAGGCCGGATTGTTCATTCAGAAGTTGCTCAACTTCTTCCAAATTCATGGCATAGTGCTTCATCAGATAGCAGACCACAGCCGGATCAATATTTCCGGACCGTGTTCCCATGACTAAGCCTTCTAGAGGCGTCAATCCCATGGAGGTCTCAATAGATTTTCCCCGATCTATAGCCGTCATCGAACAGCCATGACCTAATTGCAATGTGATCAGACGTGATTCTTCAGATGGTTGCCCTGTAACTCTGGCATAGCCAAGTGCTAACGAGACATGAGCAATGCCATGGAAGCCATATCGTCGAATACCTGTTTTTTTAGCTAGTTCCAACGGCAGCGCATAGGTTCGAGCATGCTCAGGCAATGTAGAATGAAACGCCGTATCAAATACCGCAACCATTGGCACCTTTTCACCCATCACCTGTTGCAGGGAATGAATTCCTGCCGAGCAGACCGGATTATGCAACGGAGCCAAGTCATTCAGTGCTTCAATCTTTCTGATCGCTTCATCATCAATGCGCACAGCTTGGGTAAAGACATCACCTCCATGCACAACTCGGTGGCCAACAGCTTCAATGTCCTTCCAGGCCACCCAAGACCCTTGGAGATCTTGCAACATTTCAGACATCCATCTAATGGCAGACTGAATATCGGAAATGCGCCGACAGAATGTTTGAGCCAAACCCTGGTGGTCGGCTAGGACGATTTGAGCTTCACCCCCAATCCCAGTCATTGTTCCATGGAGCAGCCTCTTGTCTTTTCTCGGTTCCCGATCCTGAGAAAAGCTCTCCACGGCATGCACCGAAAACTTCAGGGATGAACTTCCACTATTGACAACCAAAATATTCACATTGCTTCACTCACTTAGACTAAAATATTTCAACTACCACTGTCCGCAGGAGTATTGAATAATGAAGACATCCAAGGTCATATTTCGCCAGGAAGCCCTTGGTGAACAACAGCGTCGAAAATTCCGTCCAGCAAAGCCGCAGCCATTTTTGCGCGCGGAGGGTACTGGCACTACGTGAGCGCTCACGGCACGAAGAGCGCCAAGTCTGCGAGCCCGAAGGTCCGGCTAATGGCGAGAACGCCGCTGGCGGCTTTTTTCAATAGACCCATGATAGCAAAAAATCGTTCCTTTCTAATTATCGCATTCTTATCCCCACTTCTCACAAAACCACATGACTGCTATGATAATGATGCGGTTCAACTGAACCTCAGAAATTTAGATATTCACAAATATGGCACCTTTCCATTTTAACCATTCGCAACTAGGATAGAGAACTGTATGCGATCTCTTAGACCGAGCCTTTTTGCCGCTATTGTCACTGTCGGAATATGTTCAAACCCAGTCTTGGGTCAGCAACAGGAGGTCATCAAAGGCGGTCGCTATTTATTCCAAAAGTTTTGCACACCCTGTCATGGACCACAAGCTATGGGGAACGGGCCAAAAGCCAAGAATCTTGTCCCAAAGCCGGCAAACCTGACAACGTTGCAAAAACGCAATGAAGGCACGTTTCCCTTTTGGCAAGCCTATCGCATGATTGATGGCCGAGAGCCATTAGAGAGTCATGGCTCACGTGAAATGCCGGTTTTTGGAGTGTGGTTTCAAATACCTGATGACGAAGTTTCGATTGAAACTCAATGGGCTGATCAGGTACGGGGACGAATTTGGCAGCTACTATCCTATCTCGAATCGATTCAAGTTCCCTAAACCTCACACTCTCAACCAATACCGACACTCCTCTTGAGCTACCCCAAACATTACCTCCCTGCCTCAATTGTGAAGGATTATCGCTTGGTATTCCTTTTGCTGGTTTTGCTAATATCCCCTCCACAGTGAAGCCATTATGCATAGAGTTCTCAAAAGAAAACGAGCGCTCAACTAACGCACACCATTGAGTGATGGAAAAGGAAAGATGATGACAACACCCAATCTTCACATGAAAGTCCGGGATCTGATGCAAACTCGCATTGTCGCGGTCACACGGCAATATTGTGCACGAGAAATCGCGATCCTGATCCATTCAGGAACATTTAGTGGCGTACCAGTGATTGAACCTGGCAATCACCTTGTAGGAATTGTCTCAGAGTTCGATGTGTTAAAAGCTTTAGCGGCCGGGAAAGACTTGCAGGCATTGAAGGCAGAAGACATTATGACTCCACAACCAGTCACGGTAGAAGAAACGGCCACAGCTGAGATGGCCATTCAGCAAATGATTGAACATCACATTATTCGTATCCCTGTAGTCCGTGATGATCGACTTGTTGGCATGATTTCCCGTACGGATCTCATGAATCAACTCATTGATCACCATTTAATCAATGTCTATGGAGGATGAACCATCCAAATCACCCAACCAAGATTGCCGAAAATTCATAGAAAAAACTGAACTTCTACCTAATTTCCCGTTTTCATTTATCCTCTCCATACTGTTACCTCCAAATGTTTTCACGTTTCTAGCAGACTAAACGCAACATCCTCAAAAAATGAGTGATGAATTTTGCGACAACCCCTGCAACTCCTAGATAGCATCTTCCTGAAAACACAAGACTTTCTTAGGCAGGTATTTGTGGCATAGCTTTTGATGTATTTCATGATGAGATATAACATTACAGGGAGCTATTTTTATGCTAGTTGTCGCAACTATGGATACTATCCTACGATGTCACCTGGAGGAACCTCTTACCCAAAAAGGCATCCCCTTCCTTGTACTCAAAGAGAGAGCAGATATTGTAGAGGCCATACTTTGTCATCAACCCTTCATGGTTATCTTAGATTTTTTCTTGTCACATCCAAGTGGATTGACAATTTTACGTCAATTCCGGGCCAGAGAGTTTTCGGGGAGGGTCGTTGTGTTAGGCGGGTCATCTACTCAATCCTTAGTCCCAGAGGCCACGCGCGTAGGGGCGCTACAAATCGTGGGACGCCCCTTTAATGCTAGCCAAGCTTTGGGAGCGGTACGAGTAGCCAAGGGAACGCTTGATGATGACTCTGAACTATTTGAAGCGAACGTGATGAGGAGATAAATCATGAAAGCACTACGCAACCTCGGACACCATGAGCGCATTATCCGTGTCGGTATGGGCTTTACCTTGTTGGCTTTATCAGGATTTTCCATCTTCCCTAGCTGGGGTGATCTGTTACTCATGATGGGTGGTCTCATCACGCTATTGACCGGCATCATGGGTTATTGTCCGGTCTGGCACATAGTGGGTATCAATACTTGCCCAGGCGATCACGTGCATTCTGCGTCAAAACCAAAAGGAGAACTACATGAACACGACAATCAAACTAATGAGCCAGAACGAAGCTCAACCCGCTAATTTCATAAATTTTCTTGGCCAAAAAAGTCACAGCCACCAACGGACATTAAGCAAGACGAAATCTTTGATTTTTGTAAAAAGAGGGAAATTGCATGACTTTCAAGCAATATTATCTCCAGAATTTGTCGCACGCCTCTTATTTGGTTGGGGACGAAGATAGCCACATCCCCATCGACCTCTTGAAACATCATCATTATTCAAATATTGTAGACCTCGTGAGCGACTTCGCCGCCTGGAAAGAAGCTGTCATGAATCCATCACTACAATCGGCCGCAGCACTTCAAGAGCCCGGTGGGCGAACGGTCTGGAGAGAAACATGAATCCAAGCGATGAAACGAAATACAATCAACTCAAGACGGTCTTGATTCCTGTAGATGGGTCACGACAGGCCGATGAGGCTGTTCGCAGTCTTCAAGCCTTTAAGCGTCCCCATCGCATCTTCTTGCTTCATTGTTTTTCCATTCCGCAACTGGCATATCCAGGAACCGGCATGAGTGTCGGTCGAAAGTTTTCGGACGCCGCTGAACAGGCATTGCGAAAGGAAGGCACTCAAATTCTTAAAAAAGCGGCGTCTCTTCTCCCCACTGTGCGTGGGGAGATTTGCCAACGCCTCGAAATGGGTGACACCGCATCAGTCATCCTGTCGATGGCCAAAAAGGAATCTGTAGACCTCATACTCATGGGTTCGCGCGGGCTGGGCGCGATTAAAGAACAGATCTTGGGAAGCGTATCTCACCGAGTGGCTACCCATGCCCCATGTCCTACTCTCCTTGTAAAATCTCCCTTGACCCCGCTCAACAACATCCTACTGCCCCTCGAACATTCTCTGGATGCAGAATGGGTCATCGAATGGTTACGTCCAAAGCCCTTTCAAGGGATGCCTCATCTTTCCGTGTTGCATGTGATTCCTTTTACCCAACCAGTTCTGCCAGTTGGAGCCCTGCTACCTGAGGCCTGGAAAAAAGAACTGCAGGCAGGCAGCACCCATTTCACACAAAACGTCACCAACACCTTACAGCAAATTGGCTATCAAGCTGACCGCGCTGTCGAATCAGGGGCTCCATCAGTAATCATTCAAGAACATATCATCCGTCTTCAGCCACAGTTAGTTCTCATGGGCACCCACAATCGGTCACCTCTCAAGCGACTAGCTCATGGGAGTGTCTCACATAAAACCGTTCACCATGCTCCCTGCTCAGTACTCTTACTCAAAGAAAATTCTGATATTTCTACATTATGAAAGGCTTGGGACAGACAACCCTTTTTGAAGATCTCGTGATGATCAATTTGCCAGCTGTTTCATGGGACAGAACGGCATGATCAACTCATGTAGCCTTTAGGAAGGCACCTTGGATCAGGAGCTTCACACAGCAATGATTCTTAAGCATGCTGGGGAAGGAGGCACATTCGTAACGCAAATTTTTCAAAAATGTTGAGAAATGTCATTACTCTATTAGCGATTTAGAAAGTCTCTCGTTCAGAAATATTTCCCCATCGCCTATATTTTTCTAGTTCGAGCCTTCTTTAGACACTGATTCTGAGACATCCATCGTAAATCCTCTATTATCAGTTAATACCTCACAGCTGATTGTGACCAAAGCCAGATGGACAGTTCCTGACAAGAGATATACGATGAATGTGCACGAAACAAGAGACACCACCTTGATGCGAATGTCAGATTTCTTATTGACCTCTCCGGTCCACATATCTCTCACAAATGTATACCCCTTGACCTTTACAATACTACCTTCATAAGCCTGCACCTCTCCTACAAAATCGCCCTGTATCTTTTTCAAACAACCGGCAATGCACAATTAATAACTTCTCTCCCTGTTCAAGCATCATCCCCTCCTTTTTGCATATCCCAGATTTTTCTTTTTTCAATCTGAGGCCTGTTTAAAAAAACCACCAGCGGCGTTCTCGCCATTGTTCCATGCGTACGTCGTGCCAGGACACTCCGCGCGCAAAAATGGCTGTGGCCTTGCTGGACGACATTTTTGAACAGGTCAGATGCTACCAATAGCGAACACCTTCCTGACGAAATATGGCCCTTGATATCTTCACTATTCAACACTCCCACCAAAGCACGCACGCCTTCGTTATCAGCGGCATCAAAATTATCATGATTCATACTGGAGGTACGACAGACTTTCTTGCTGTGCCCGTGTTCACTTCATTCAACATCTCGTTACGAATTATTATATAATTCGTCACTCGGTTTTCGATATTTCGGAGGATGATCAAGCATTACCAGTAGGGATTCGTTTTACAGCCTACGATAGAGGAAACAGTATCCATGAGTATGTCATCCGATTCCACTGAAACTCCCAAAGGGAATCTTGACGGGCTCAAAACCTACGCGAAAAACGATATCCTTTCTGGATTTTTAGTGTTTCTTATTGCGTTGCCGCTGTGTCTGGGAATTTCTCTGGCTTCAGGATATCCCGCGGTGGCAGGCATCTTTACGGCCATTATTGGCGGTCTTGTTGCCACGTTCCTGAGCAACTCAGAACTGACGATTAAGGGACCTGCTGCTGGTTTGATTGTTATTGCCATAGGGTGCGTTCAGGATTTTGGGTTTACGGGCGGAGAGGACCCGGTGAAGGATTTCCAGGCGTATCGTTTGGCGCTGGGTGTGGGAGTGGTGGCAGGTGTCTACCAAATTGTCCTCGGGCTTTTTCGCGTGGGAATCCTTGTCAAGCTTTTTCCGAAAGCCGCAATCCACGGGATGCTGGCTTCCATTGGCATCATCATCATCGCCAAACAATTCCCGGTATTGATGGGACTGAATCCACAGGGGGCTCCTCTCGAGTTACTCGCTGGCATTCCTTCCTTTGTCATGAACATGAACCCGAAAGTTGCATTCATTGGCATGATGGGTCTGACGATTGTCGTAATGTATAGCTTTATCAAAAATCCCACATTGAAGGTCATTCCCGCCCCCATGTTAATGTTACTGATCACGGTTCCCATCGCGATAATTTTGGGAATTGGGGAGAAGGGGTCCTATACGTTCAATAATCAAATCTACGAACTCGGCCAAAAGTTTTTAGTCAATGTTCCAGGGAATTTGCTCAATGCCATCACCTTTCCGGATTTTTCAGGCATCACCACGGAGACAGGAATTAAATATACGGTTCTTTTTGCGATCATTGGAAGTTTAGAGGGCATTCTCAGTGCAAAGGCGATTGATGGGATTGATCCCTGGGGTCGAAAAACAGATCTGGATCGAGACTTGTTGGCCACCGGTATCGCGAACACCTTGTCGGCGTTCATTGGGGGGTTGCCCATGATTTCTGAAATCGTTCGAAGTAAAGCCAATATTGATAATGGGGCAAGAACCCGGTTTGCGAATTTTTACCATGGGATGTTTTTACTGATCTGTGTGGCATTGATTCCAGGGGTCATTAATCAAATTCCTCTCGCGGCCTTGGCCGCGTTATTGGTCATCACAGGATTTCGCCTGGCTTCTCCCCACGAGTTTGTGGCTGTGTATCGTGAGGGAACAGACCAGTTTATTATTTTTGTCTCGACCATCTTGGGTGTCCTGGCGACTGATCTGTTAAAGGGATTAGCAATCGGAATTGGAGTCATGTTGGTCATCCGTTTTATTCGCGGGGGGTCCATGCTCAGATTGAATGCCAAGATCACGTATGAAAGAGATCAGTCTGTTACGATTGTATTACGAGGTTCCATTATTTTCACTTCTTGGATTCCTCTGAGAACACAACTTGATCGTTTCTTTCAGGAAGGGAAGCGGGTGACCTTGGATTTGACAGAAACGAAATTTGTGGACCGTAGGGTCAGGTCTAAGATTGACGAGCGGGTAAGGAAATTTAGAGAAAACGGTCTTGAGTTGTCCGTGCGAGCCAGAAAGGCATCAATCAATGAGTGATTCTCATATCGAAGTGTGTAGGGGTGATAAAGTCACCCTCATGGAATGGGAGTGATTTTGGAATTCCAACTACAAAAGACATCATCCCTTGCGTGCAGGCGGCCATGTAATTGTTTCCAACAAGTCAGTCTTTTCCTTGTGACTTCTCTTTCTGCAGTCTATCCAACAGTTGGTTGAAACTTTGGCTCAGGGTGCCCAATTCATTTCGGGAATGAACTGGGAGGCGTTTTTTTGTGTCATTGCCATGTGCCAGCTCATCTGCCTGTTTGCAAATATCCAGGATGGGTTCGCTGATTGAGCGAGTGATATTGGCTCCCAACAGGCCGCTGATCAGTGCCGCCGTCACAAACAAGGCCACTAACAGAACGATTAAATAATGCGTGCGGCTGGAAATCTCCTCAACATCATTTTCCAGCAATTGTTCCTGAACCGCAGTCATTTCATTTAAGAGCCCCTTAATTCGAAAGGCTAGAGGGGCAGCCTCAGTTTTCACCCAATAATTCGCCCGGTTCCAATCTTCTCCGGACCGAATGCGGATAATGTCTTTCAGTAAAGGATCGAACTGAGCGAGTGCATCTTGCAAGGATTCAAAATTTTTCAACTGCTTTTGACTGAAGTTCTTTTCATGTTCTTTTAAGGTTTGCAGAGACGCAGCACTTTTTTCCCAGTTTTCCAGAGCTTCCTTTTTGAATTCTTGTTTCCCAGAGAGCAAAAACTCGTCGGCTCTTTCCAAAGCCAGACTGGTTGTGGTTTCTATATTCGCGAGAATTTCTACCAATCGCTTCTTTTGAGGAGTATTGGTGCCTTTCATATTCTGATTGATCATTTGAGAAACGATGGCCACGATGGTTTTTTCCAACGGTTCCGCTTGATCGAAGAGAATTTGTTGTGCAGGAGAATTTTCCGGGGTCTGTGCGATATCTTCGATCTTCTGTTGGGCCTTGTGAAAATCGTTGATATCTTGTTCGATGTTTTGTAACCGAACCTTATTTTCCGGATCAGTCCAGTCTGCAGCCAGCTCATGCATCTGCTTCAGGGATGGGTTGATTTGTTCTGCCCAGGCCAGAGCTCGTTCGGTCTGGAATTTGGGATCTCCCAGGATAATCCACCCACGCAGCGAAGCCAGGGAATGGTTGATACCATTTAACATCATCAGACTGGCATGAGCCGTGGGAGTTCGAAGGTCGACAACTCTCTTCGTAATGACCTCCATAGTTTTTACTTGCTGAATGGTGACCAATACCACTCCCATTAAAAGAAGTGTGATGGCCCCAAAGCCCATGCCCACTTTCTTCCCTATCGACATATCCCTAAAATTCAACATCGCACCCCTCGAAAATAACCGACCCTGAAAGCCTTTGCATCTAACGTTTCATCACCGCCGCCGTAGCGAGGAGGAGGAATGTATCAAATTGTTTCGTGTTATCATAGCAACACTTCAAGTCTGTACTAAACCTAATAACGGCAGTTGGATCACAAAAGAAATAGGAGTCACCCATTAGCTGGCGGAGTCTTCTTTGTGCACCGTTTCCGAAATATCCATCACAAATCCTCTCTCATCCCTCAGTACCAGTCCACCATGTTCCTCAAAAGTAAATCCCAACGAATCCAGAAGAACCGTGATCGGCAATTGATAGGCAATCAGGCTACCTGAGACAAGAGAGATAACCTTTGTGCGAAGTTCGGGCTTTCTCTTGATGTTTCCAGTAAAAATTCTTTGGCAAAGGTATAACCTTTCACTTTCGCCATCCTGTTTTCATAGACCTGGACCTCTCCTATAAAAAATCGCGGTGCATCTTTTTCAAACAAGCGAGGATGAACAATAAACAATTTCTCTCCTTGTTGGAGCATAATTCCCCCTTCTAGATGGAATTTGTTATTTTAATACGGTAGTAGTCGGCTTATCACAATTCTTGTTACCCCCATTGTTCAAAACTGGGGTGCGAGACGATCACACGCAAAATATCGCTGCGAGTAATTATGCCCAATAATGCCTTGTCCTGTGAGACCACGGGGAGGGCGCCAATTCGTTCCTCTAACAACACTCGCCCAATAGCCAGTAATGACGCATCAGGCGCAGCCACGAGTACAGGTTGACTAACTAACTTTTCAATCGTTTCCTCGGCCAAAGCGGCGGCACCTTTGGTGCCAGTTAAAGCTGCTTCGACCGTACCACTCGAAAGATCCCGATCAGATAAGATCCCAACTAATGCTCCATGCTGTGAGTAAATCGGAATATGTCGAAATCGTCTATTCCTCACCAAATCCCACGCTTGGGCCAACGAAGCCGTCAACGGAAGGGTCCTAACCGGGGAGCTCATGATATCTCGAGCCATTAGAGTAGAAGACGTAGCCTGTGAAAGGTTTTGCACTTGTTCATAGAGACGGGCATGTGAAAAAGACAGGCTTGGGGAGGATTGCTGATCAGATGGCTGGCTCTCATGCCCAACAGTTTCAATATCCGATATCTTGGATACCTTAGACACTTTTCGTATTCGAAATTCACCCGGTATATATGAGGCTTGAGAACCACCCACCCCATAGACGGCAAACATCATGTCCCTCCACTTGTGAAAAAAAATTTCCTAGCAAAGAGTTTTGCGATAATGTCAAAATCACAATCAGACTGAATGAAGTTTCAACTATGCATTGTTAACTTCGCCATTATGAGCATTCATCTCAACATTCAGTGCTGCCAAAACTCTTATACTGATAGACGTCTTTCTATGGTCTTACCGCTACACCTATTTCTACAATACAAGAATTGATTAAAGTGTCAATCTAATCAAAATTTTTCTTAGGACGTATCTTGCTTGTAGCCTAATTTGATCAGGTAGCCTTATCTATATAGGAAATTTAAAAATTTATTTGCTCGGCATGAATTATTCTCATAAATATTATGTTTCCATCCTCGCCACGCTGTTTCTGGCAGAATGGGTGATTCTTGCCATAGAACCTCTGTATCGTAGTGACTGGCTTCTTGAAAATGTTCTGGTATTTCTTGTTGTCCCAATTCTTGCCCTCACCTATACACGGTTTCCCTTCTCCAAAGTCTCGTACACATTGCTCTTTCTCTTTGGGTGTCTTCATGTAATCGGTGCTCATTATACGTATGCGGAAGTTCCGTATGACTCTTGGTGGACATCGATCACCGGGCATAGTCTGAATGAACTATTGGGTTGGCAACGGAACAATTTTGACCGCATTGTTCATTTTTCCTATGGTCTTTTCCTCGCCTATCCCATGCGAGAGGTGTATTTGCGAATTGCCGGAGTGCGAGGATTTTGGGGCTATGCCTTGCCCTTCAGCTTCATCATGTCGACCTCGATGATCTTCGAGCTCTTTGAATGGGGAGCGGCAACCGTCTTTGGTGGAGACTTAGGGATCGCCTATTTAGGGACCCAAGGTGATGTGTGGGATGCCCATAAGGACATGGCCTTAGCTAGTTGGGGCGCATTGCTGGCTATGTTCTTCACCGCAGTATTGAACATATATCTTCAGCGTGACTTCGCCCGTGAATGGGCAGAGAGCCTTCGCATCAAACACCCTAACCCTTTAGGCGAACAAGAAATACAACGCCTCTGGTCATTACGCCAAAAGTGAGGAAAAACCAACATACAGATAGTCAATATCGAATTCAAAAGCACAAACTCCACTAAAAATATGAGTAGAGTTTTGGTAGGAAGAGAAACTTATTCTTATCGACACCTTGGCTCCCTTTATAGAGGCCGAGATCAAGCTTTACAATTACTGACAGGGCGATGGAGCCTCCAGCCCCTCTGGCAAACGCGTTCGAACATCGATACAGGCTTCATTGACTTGGTCCTGAGAAAATCCATACGCATAGCGCAGAGCAACTCCATGCAACCCTGTTTGATGAAACGAGGCTCGCTTCACATTCGCCCCTCGTAGATCCGCTCCATACAGTTTGGCACGATCTAGAATCGCTTCTTGCAAGTTTGTCCGGAACATGACCGAGAATTCTAGATTGCTCTCTGAAAGATCAGCTTCAACCAGGTTCGCCCAGGACAAATCTGCTCCTTCTAAATTAGCCTTCTGTAAATTGGCTTTTGACAAATAGGCTTCGTCCATGTCAGCTCTGACGAGATTACTTTCGCTCAAATTGGCTCCCAACAAATCCGCTTCTTGGAAATTGGCTCCGGCACATTTGGCCTTGTGGAGATTGGCATGATAGAGCACGGCTCGCTCCAGGGTGGCCTCACGGAGTTCTGCTTCTTCAAAAATGGCCTCATTCATATTGGCGGCACCCAGGTCGGCCGCAGATAAATCAGCCGAACGAAAATCGGCTTCTTGTAAATGACTGCTGCTCAGATCCGCTTCTACTAATTTGGCATGCACCATCAACGCCCGGTGCAGATTCGCCCCTCGCAAATCCGCACGCACCAAGTTGGCCTCTTCACCATTGGCCATTTCTAAATCAGCGCTGACCAAGTAGGCTTCTTCCAAGTTGCCCCCCCGCAACGTACTAAAACGCAATTGAGCCTCTGCCAAATTCGCCTCTCGCAAGTCGGCTCGTGAAAAATTGGCTTGACTCAAATTCGCTTTTCGGAAATTGGCAAGACGAAAGAGTGCCCCGGACCCGTTGGCTCCTCGTAAATCTGCGGCATAGAATGAGGCTTCATTCGCCTTCGCTTGATGAAAGTTCACATGGACCAAAATTGCCGCGGTAAAATCGGCATGAGAAAGATTGGCTCCCTGAAAATTTACACCACTCAGATCTTGTTCACGAAAGTCAGCTCCCGATAATTCCGCACCGCACAAATTAGCGGATTCATTCTCGGGATTATCATGATCCTGCAACCAACGCGCATGTGAAGCCAATACTCGTTCAAGCACCACAGCCGAAACCGCTTGACCTTGATAGGCTCCCTGACAATTAGAAGAGCTACGATTCTCTTTTATCACATGCTTATGTGCTCCATATACACTTGGCGCAAGAATAACCCAGAGCACCATCACTCCAATACATCTTTTGAAACTTATTTCCACAGTTCTGCCTCTTTCTACCTTAGATTTTTCTTGAAAAACAGCCTCTTCCTTAGAATTCTGTCAATCACCTTTACCTACGAAAGAACAATCTACAGTATGGAATAAAGCTACCCTTCCCTCAAGCGTTTATTGCTGATTGGATCTAAAAGATGGTTGCTTCATTGTAAATCTTATTCTTCGAATAGCATTTCTGATTTTTCGCTTTCTTCTCAATCTTTTAGAGGTATACTTCTTACAATAAAGGAATCACTTCCTTCCTGAACTCGAAAGACCAGACTTGAGTACAATGATGATTCTTTGGACTTGCCATATGCTACGCATCACCACACTAGCATGACAGGCCTCCAAAACATTCGCAGGATATTATTGTGGGTCCTTTTGCTGAATGTCCTTGTGGCATCTGCAAAATGGATCTATGGAGTTATCACTCAATCCCTAGGCATGCAAGCCGATGGCCTGCACTCATTTTTTGATGGCCTCTCAAATGTTGTGGGCTTGTTGGGCCTTTGGTTAGCCTCACCCAAACCTGATGCTGATCATCCCTATGGTCACAAAAAGTTTGAGACCTTGGCGACAGGAGCCATCGGTGGGCTTCTGGTCATGACGTGTCTTTACCTGCTTTGGAAAGCCTACCGATCCTGGACGATGGACATACATCCCCAGGTCACCACAATCAGTTTTATCATCATGCTCATCACTATGGTCATGAATATCTTTGTAACGAAATGGGAACGCCGAAAAGGGAAGGAATTAAAAAGTGATATTCTGATAGCTGACTCGTATCACACGGCAAGTGATGTACTGACATCATTGTCAGTCATTGCGGGGCTCATCGCCATTCAAGCTGGCTATCCGTTTATTGATCCACTAGTGGCTATTATCATCGCAGGGATCATCGCCTGTACTGCGATGATCGTGCTGAAAGATGTCTTGTCATCTTTAACGGATCAGATCCGATTAGATCCTCAAGACATTCGAACAGCCGTCATCTCCATTCCTGGCATTTTAGACTGCCACGACATCCGAACCCGCGGCTTAGCCAACCATGTGTTCGTGGATCTCTCCATTCATGTGGAGCCAACCTGGTCGGTAGAACACGCGCACAAGCTTGCAAGCACCGTGGAGTCCTTTCTCCGCCAACAGTTTGCTCCCATCGAAGATGTCGTCGTTCATATCGAACCCGAAGGACACAAACCAGGAGAATGAGACACGTAAGGAATGAGGAAAAAGACCACTGCCTCTTCTTGTACTAATAACTCCTTATTGCTCGTTTATCGCTTTCCCCCTCCTAACGCCCCACTCCTTGCTCCTCACGATCTCGGAGAATTTTCTGAGGAATAAATAGGAAGAGAAATCGTAAACGCAGCACCTTGCCCAGGAACATTCTCCACGCGAATGCTTCCATTATGTTCTTGGATAATGCCATGGACCACAGTTAACCCAAGGCCCGTTCCCTCCCCCACTGCCTTAGTGGTAAAAAATGGGTCGAACACTTTTGAAATGTACTCCTCAGGAATCCCAGGCCCCGTATCTTTCACTCCAAGTTCAACGTCATTCTCTCTGCGGCCAAGCGTCAGTCGGAGCGTTCCACCCTCGGGCATGACCTGACAGGCATTCAGCACTAGATTCAAGAGAACTTGGCTCATATGATCTGGGTCAGCTAACACATGAGGAAGATCAGAGGAATAGTCTTTGATAACCTGAATATCATTCTTCTGAAAATTTTCGGGAAGCATATCTAGCACCTCACCAGCAATTTTCCCTAAATCGACAGGTCGTTGTGCCGATGGACGTTTTCGGGCAAAGCTCAATAATTGATTCATAATTTTCGTAATACGCTCGACTTGCATCACAATCGTTTCTAAACCTCGCCTCGTTGATTCATCTTTGGCTTTGCGCATTAACAATTCAGCTCGCCCTAAAATGACATTCATGGGAGTCCCAATTTCATGTGCCATGCCGGAAGCGAGTGTCCCTAGTTCCGCCAATCGCTCGGTTTTTCGAAGTTGCACTTCTAAGCCACGCTGTTTGGTCATATCGCTAACACGCTGAGAGATATCTCGAAGGATGACCGTCATCCATCTTTTGCCTAGTCGATCGACTTTTGAAATGGAAGCTTCCAACGGAAACACCTCTCCGGTATACCGTAAACCAGAAATTTCTCCATATCTTCCCATGCGACGGTAGGTCTCCCCGCTTTCTGCAAAACGAGCAAGATGCACTCGATGCACCTCTCGCATAGGTTCAGGAATCAAATGATCTAACGGCTTTCCGAGCACCTCAGACATCGAACATTGAAAAATTTCCTCGGCCGCCGCATTAAACAGAACAATATTGAAATCCTGGTCAAGGGTAATGATCCCATCCATAGCCGAATCAATGATGCTGGCTAATTGCTGTTCTAATGCTTCAATATTTTCTTGCGTGCCTTGATGCATTGTGTGAACCGCACGCAGCCGAGCATTCTCTCTGCGAAGCAATTGCAGTTCATGCTCGAGGGTTTTGTTTGTCGTGGAGGATTTGCTCTTCATACTCATTTAATGGAAGCCTGGCCAAGAGTAATGAGTGAGGTGTGAATAGCAAGGAGTCAAGAATGGAGTTTTTGACTTCTCTTTACGCCTTACTTCTCCCTTTTCTCTTCTTCCATTTCTGCCAGCTTACGATAAAGCGTTTTGCGATCAATGCCTAAGACTTTCGCTGTTTGATATTTATTCCCGCCCATTTTTTCTAACACCCGTCGAATATAATGCGTTTCCACTTGTGCGAGAGGCAGAGTTCGTTCAACCGCATCTTCAACAAATGGCCCTTCACCTTGAATCGCCTGAATATTTGGCGGCAAATCCTCTAACGATATTTTCGGTCCTTGAGTTAACGTCGCAGCACGCTCTACAATATTTTCTAATTCTCGAACATTCCCAGGCCATTGATAATCAATCAATCTGGCCAGGGCAGAATCGGCAATCCCCTCAACCTGTTTATGCTGAGCCGTCATGCTTTTATGCAAAAGGCCATGAACAAGCAAGGGAATATCTTCTTTACGCTCTCGAAGCGGCGGAAGACAAAGTTCAATCACATTCAATCGATAGTACAAATCCTCTCGAAACCGCTTGGCCATGACTTCCTCAGCCAACATGACATTTGTGGCTGCAATGAGACGAACATTGATTGCCGTCGGTTTCGTTGCGCCAACCCGTCGGATTTCCCGTTCTTGCACAGCGCGCAACAGCTTGGCTTGTAACATCATCGGCAATTCACTGACCTCATCCAAAAATAGGGTCCCTTCATGCGCTTCCTCAAATAACCCACGCTTGTCCAATTTCGCATCTGTAAAGGCACCCCGCACATGACCAAACAGTTCGCTTTCTAATAACTGCTCAGGAATGGCCGCACAATTTACGGGAACAAAGGGCTTTGCTTTTCGTTGGCTATTAAAGTGAAGAGCTTTTGCCACAAGTTCTTTCCCCGTACCACTCTCCCCTGTAATAAGAATATTTGTCTGAGAATCCGCAACGCGACGAATAAGATCAAAAATTTCTCGCATGGGCTTACTCTTGCCAAGGATTTGATCAAACGCAAACTCCCGACTGACTTGTTGGCGTAATTGCTGAACCTCCTGGCGAAGAAGCGCCTCTCGCAGCGCTTTTTTCACCGTCACCAATAATTCATCGGCCTTTACCGGTTTGGTGAGATAATCGAACGCTCCATGCTTCATCGCCTCGACAGCTGACTCGACCGAACCAAATGCCGTCATCATGATCAAATTGGATTCCGGGTACTTTTGAACGACATGCTCCAAGAGACCAAAACCATCCATGCCTTTCATCCGGATATCAGTGACGACAACTGGAAATTGTTCCGATTTCAATTGCGCTAGGGCCTCTTCCCCATCTGAGGCGGCCATAACACGATATTGTTCTTCTTCTAAAATATCCTGTAGCAGTTGCCGCATTTCTCGTTCATCATCAACTACTAAAATTGAAGGAGGATCATGCGTCATGAAAAGATTCCTTCTCTGAAAATAATTTTTCGTTTCTCATTGATCCACCTGAGGTAGATCGACGAACTAGAGAAAATATTTGTTTAAGAATTCACTATTGTAGCATTCTGCGTCAGATCAAGAGTAGTCTCTGTAGCAATTTACGCCATGTTTAGCAACCGACTCGATCCTTACTCTAATCAATTCGAGGAAAAAGAATTTCTACTATAAAAATAAGGTTGGAACTTTCCACTCTTTTTCATGAGACCACAGTATGCACTTGGAATGCATTTTTCTGGCACTCCTCTTGCTGATCTTTTAATATAGTGTTATGTAGAGTTTGTATTTTTTCGACTCGAGGGAAAGGATATGTCTTTGAAAATCATTGCTGCAGTTGATGGCTCAACCAATTCAAGATATGCAGTACAAGCCCTTGCACTTCTGACACCCCCTGAAGAATTAGTTCTCGTTCACGCTCTGAACATTCCCGACATTAACTTCGCTATGGTAACCCCTGAACTCCGAGAAGAATTTCAGTCCAATATGAAAAAAAAATTACGGGAGGAAGGAGAACGAATTCTTACAGAGGCCCAGGAACAACTTCCACATGACATTCCTCAAGTCCAAAGAATTCATCAAGAAGGCCATCCCGTGAATGTGATTCTAGAAACAACACAATCGGCAAAATCTGACTTGATTATTCTGGGAGCAAGAGGCCTTGGCCAAGTCAAAGAACTCATCCTAGGGAGCACTTCACATCGAGTCTTAATGCATGCTCCCTGTTCGACCATGATTCTCAAAGAACCTCTCACCCAATTAACAAAAATCCTCCTACCCATCGAAGGAGAAGAAGACACGAATGCTGCCTTGCAATTTTTAACTCTCCAACCGTTTCGTCAAGACGTCGCCATTGATGTCATCGCTGTTTGGCCTCAACCTCAACTGGCCTGGCCCGCAACCTTAGGACAATCAAAGCTTCTTGAAATCCACGCGCTTGGAGAGGCACAGGACCGCATGAAAGCCGTCACTGATAAACTTGCCAAAATAGGCTACACAGCCGAGGTCAAAGTGGGGATGGGGGATCCTGCCTTTGCCATTCTCGAACAAGCCAAAGCCTCTCAAGCTAATATGATCCTGATGGGAACTCATGGACGCGGGGGTCTGGCCAGATTTTTTATGGGGAGCGTCTCACATACTGTCCTTCATGAAGCCACCTGTCCTGTTCTCATTGTGCGTTAGAGCCACACAATGCCCTCTAACCCCCTTTGCTAAAGGGGAAAACCTCATTGGCAAAAACACGTTTTATATAACTATTTTTTCTGTATTTCCTTTCTCCTATTCTTCACTTTTTACTCCATACATTTCACTTGTCTGCGGATATCTGCTACAGCCAATCATTCCCAGCATGAGGGTTTTCTGAGTAAAATTGATGATTTTCAACATAATTTGGCAAAAGGCACCTCAAGAATGCGTATTTTCTTCATGGCATACCCATTGCTTAATCTAACTATGTGCAACCAATTAATTCACAACAAACAAAGAAGGAGGGCCATGAGTACAATCACTCGGCCAGATCCATTGCATGAATTAGATAAATGACAACATCATCTCTTAGCGTTGCATGGTCGAACACCCATAAAAAAAGATGTAGGAAGTCAGGAATCGTCACGAGTGGCAGAAAAGACGCCTGTGGAGGATATCACGGAAGGCTCTAAGTGATATGTAGTCAATGCCAAAATTTAGGAAAGGAAAAATGAGGGCGCTAAAAGCCATGTCCAGAATGATGTTGTAACAAGTTCTGACGAGCGCAATTACAAAAATGAACAGGATAAAGTACCATCGAATTGAACCGACTTATGCCAGTTTTCCACAATGATGCCTAATATGGGCTTTTTGTTACCATCGATTAGTTCTCTCTTCTTAAAATACATTGCAACTTATCTTTTGTAACAGAGAGCAGTAAGTAAGAAAAGTATATTATTTTTTTGATTGAGGGGTTCATGAACTCATTTTCTACACAATTTTATTATTCGCTGAGGATACTCCTTCGTAAGAATCGTCGGATACTTCGCTTCACTCAAATCCTTCGTTCTATTGTATTATTAGGACCCTTTAGACAGCCAATTATTCGATATTTTCAAAAGTTCGGCAACAATGTCCCTCTAAGGATAGACGAGGATCTTTTGTTTCCTAATTTCGATGTAGATAGTGCCGTTGACATGATAAATAAATCAGGCTATTCAAATGGTCCTACTTTACCAGAAAAAGAGTTAACCGAAATTTTACAGTACTGTGAAAAAAATAAGAGAATCAGAAATTGGAATCCGCACAAAAACTGCGAAGCAATAGATAAACTTTCTCGTAACGCAACATTTGTTGAAGTAGCAAGAAAATATTTAGGTACTGAGCCAATTTTATGGCTGACCGAATTAAGATGGACAGTCGTTGGTCCTGATAAAGAGAATTTTCCCCTGTCACATTATCGAGAACCTGATTTATATGATATCTTTTCATTTCATTATGACGCCCTGGACTGTAAATCTCTGACCCTATTTATTTATTTAACCGATGTTGACCTCGAATGTGGCCCACATGTAGTTATCGAAGGCACTCATGCCAATAAAAGCTTGCAAGAATTAGCAAACATTATCATCAGCGATGCCGTAGCAGAAATCAAATATGGCCATAGAATTAAAACTCTTCTCGGAGGCAAAGGCTCTGTCTTTTTTGAAGAAACCAGTGCATACCACAAAGCAGCAGTGTGCAAAAAAACACGCCTAATATTGAAAATGGACTATGTACTCCGACGCAGAAGCCCTCCAGAAAGATCACAGTTGAACCCAGTTGAACAAGATGGCTTGCAAGTCACGTAAATTAAGGAACAAAAAAATTAAACTTACAGCTGGAGTAGAATAACGTACTTAGTACAAAGCATGATTTAACGTACATGAAAGTGGTCTAACACCAAAGAATAGGTCCGCTAAGATAAAATTTGTTGGTTCCTTTGTTGCAATTTGAGGAATGCCACGATCATATTGATAAGCGAACCATTTGACTAACAAGAGAAAAGGAGAATTGATCTATGCAATACCTCTGGAGACGCCAGGCTGAAAAGATAGGGACTGCGATTCTGGGATTCTTGCTTTTTGGGGGAACCGTTCTTGCCAGTGCTCAATCCCAACAAGAAGTCAGCGTCACGATAAAAGACTATACCTTTCAAACTTCTCAAATGCCGCTTCAACTTCATACCGATACCATTATCCGAGTAAAAAACTTGGATAATGTACGGCATGACTTTGGATCGTTAATGTTTTTTAACACACTCACGCATGTGGAGAGTCAAGGGGTGATTACCTATGGAAAAGGAGTCGAAGGTGCGTACATAGACCCTGGGCAAGAGGTTGCTTTCCGATTAGTGCTCGAGCAGCCTGGACGTTTTGAATTTCACTGCTCTATTCATCAGGATATGAAAGGCGAGATATTGCTCTTAGTTGTAGACGCCGTATAGGAAGCACCTAAAAAGTGAAAGATAAAAAGGAGGAAGCAAGAAATCTAAAGCCGCGCTGTTTTTGTTCTACTTTTCCGTTTCACTTTCCACACTCAAGCCCGGAGAGATTCAATGGTTAAGATTGTGACCCAGATCCTCTTCGCAACAGATTTTTCTCCCTGCTCAACTCCAGCTTTTCGATACGCCATAGAGTGGGCCAAAGTCTTTAAAGCCAGATTGACGCTATTTCATGGATTAGCCCTTCAACCTGGATTGGACATCGATGCCGGCATTGCCCAGCGTTATTTAGATGAGCAACGGAAAGTGGCAGAAGAGCATATGCAAAAACTCTTGACGGAATGTCGCCCGCATCTTTCACACACTGTAATCGAGATGCGGACCGGTTTAGCCTCGGCACAAATTTGTGAGGCCGCTCGAGAAAACCACGCCGACCTCGTTGTCACTGGCACGCATGGATGGACAGGTTTTAATCGTGTCTTCTTTGGCAGCATCGCTGAACGCGTTATTCAGAGAGCTCCCTGCCCAGTGTTATCTGTTCCAGATCGAAGTCCCGATGAAATTGGAGACCTTCATACTCTTGCGGTACAACCAAAACAAATTGTTTTACCCCTCGACTTTTCTGATTGCTCCATGGATGCCTATGAATATGGGGTCCAAGTAGCTAAATGGTTTGATGCTGCCGTAACTTTAGTCTATGCCATTGAACCACTGTCTTATAGTTTAGATTTCTCTCTGACACATCCCCTGGAAGACAAAGCCAACAGAAAAAAAATCGAGCAACGATTAGAACAATTAACCACAGTGCTCATCGATCAAGGACTCACGGCACGCTATAAGTTAGTCGATACACCATCGATGGAGGCTATTGTGAAAGCCAGCGCATCGGAGGAAGCTGATTTGGTCATTATGGGTACACATGCCCGAAAAGGCTTGCCCCGGATCATCTTAGGCAGCACGACGGCCAAAGTCCTCCAGCACAGCCCCTACCCAGTCCTCACAGTCAAAAGTCCAAAATTTGAAGGAGGGCACCATTCAACCATCGGAGATGAACAAGCTTCGGCTTCTGCCAGGTCGTCACGGGATTTGAGCTCATAACAGCCGGAGGCAACTTTGCGTGGCCTAGAGAAAAAAGCTCTGGAAAGGATGTAGCATTTACTACTCAGACGCAGAGCACGAAGTGCTACACCCAACCTCCTATTTAGAAGCTACATCAAGTGAGAACACTAGTCTAAACAAGAGATTCAGATTCATTGCAAGTGCCTCCACCTCAGATATTTCAACGAGAATTTTTCCCTGAGCTCTTGCATGCACTCAAGACGCTTGGGTACCAAACGTTAGGTCCTGTCGTATCTCAGGAAGCTGTCCAATGGGAAAAAATCAGAACATCAGAAGATCTGCCCATTGGGTGGAAAGATTGGCAGGAACCTGGAAGTTATCGCCTTAAGCCAGATTCCAGCCCCCGTTTTTTCAACATTGTGCATGGACCGGAATCACTCAAACCCCTAACCTTTGCTCCGCGAGAAACCTTGCTGGTTCTTGACCGTCAAAAACACACGTTTTCAAGTAAGGAAGTACAACCTCCTACCAAGCCAACCGCCGTTTTTGGAGTGAGATCCTGCGACCTGGCTGGACTTGCAGTTCAAGATAAGATCTTTCTTCAAGGTAGGTATTCCGACCCGTACTATCAACAACGGCGAGACAACCTGTTTCTGATCGCTGTCAACTGTACCAGAGCCCATTCAACCTGCTTTTGCGCCGCAATGGGAACTGGGCCAAAAGCTCAGGGCGGATTCGATTTAAGCTTAACGGAGTATGATAAAGATTTTCTGATTGAAGCTGGAAGTGCAAAGGGCCTGAAAGTCCTGGAGCAACTTACCTGTTCTTTAGCGTCAGAAGAACGAATCAAGCAGGATAAAGAACAAATCGCAGCCTGCGCCGAAAGCCAAACACGCAGTCTGCCCAAGGCCAACCTACCAGATGCCTTGTATGATGCTCACGATCATCCCAGATGGGATGAAGTGGCGGCGCGCTGTTTATCTTGCACCAACTGTACGATGGTCTGTCCTACCTGCTTTTGCCACGGAGTGGAAGAAATACCTTCACTAGATTTTCAACAATCCGAACACACGCGGGTTTGGGATTCCTGTTTCACACCCGATCATGGCTATATTCATGGGAAAAATTTCCGTCCAACAACGAAAGACCGCTATCGCATGTGGCTCACCCATAAGCTTGCGAGCTGGATTGATCAATTTGGGAATTCAGGATGTGTCGGCTGTGGACGCTGCATCACTTGGTGCCCGGTAGGCATCGACCTTACTGAAGAAGCCCGGACCCTCTGCCAGTCACCTCCCTAACTTCCCTAATCTAAGATGACACATAATCCTTACCTTATTCATCCAGCTATTATTACAGAGCGGAAGCAGGAATCCACTGATATCGTCACGTTGCGTCTACAACTCACCGACCCTGCTCATCAAGAAGCATTTCGGTTTGAAGCTGGGCAATTTAATATGCTCTACGTCTTTGGTGTGGGTGAAGTCGCCATTTCTATTGTGTCTGATCCTGGGGAACCAGGGTTCCTGGACCACACGATTCGGATTGTAGGTCGAGTGACGCAAGTCTTGGGGCATATGCAGATGGGGGAGGCCGTAGGAGTTCGTGGTCCCTTTGGACGAGGGTGGCCAATGGAAGGAGCAAAAGGTAAAGATATTCTCGTTGTGACAGGTGGATTAGGATGTGCGCCAGTGGTTGGGGCCATCGAATATATTTTCCGGAGACGCAATGAGTATGGAACTATGACCATTCTCCACGGAGTTAAGACCCCGCATGACTTGCTGTATCGAGAGCGCTACGATGCGTGGCGACATCAAACCAACACACACGTGCAGCTTGCCAGCGACGAACCCGGGAAAACTTGGCAGAGTCATGTTGGCGTAGTTACTGAACTTTTTGACGACCTTCAATTAGACCCCAACAAGACTGTAGTCATGATGTGCGGCCCAGAGATTATGATGCGGGTGGCGTGTAATATGTTGACACATAAAGGGTTATGTCCTGACGCGATGTATGTGTCCCTAGAACGGCATATGGAATGTGGCATTGGTTTGTGCGGCCATTGTCAGCTCGGCCCATTTTTTCTCTGCAAAGATGGCCCCATAATGCGGTTGGACCAGATCATACCTTTTATAGGAAAAGTCGGAGTGTGATCGAAGTGAAAGATAGATTCCCGAAAAAAGATGTCGGGAATGTCCCAAAAACAGGAAAAGGGAATCCCCTAGGTCCCTTTTGCAAAGAGGGAATTAGCTCGGGGTACTTAGAATAATGAACACACATGTTTCACCAAACAGAAAGCAGCCACGAGTGGCAGTAGTGAAGTTTGCTTCCTGCGACGGCTGCCAGCTGAGTATTTTAAATTTAGAAGATGATCTCCTAGAGTTGGGATCCTACATTGACATCGCATACTTTCCTGAAGCTTCTAGCAATATGCAAGCCGGGCCTTATGAAATTGCCTTTGTAGAAGGCTCGATTACTTCCCCTGGAGATTTGTCACGTATACTTGAATTGCGCCAACAAACCGCTACGCTCATTACGATTGGAGCCTGTGCCACATCCGGCGGCATTCAAGCCCTACGAAATTGGTCGGATATCGATGCCTTCAAACAAGCGGTATATCCCAACCCTGAATATATCCAGAGTTTGAGTACCTCGGCCCCCATTTCCGAACATGTGTCAGTAGACTATGAACTCTGGGGTTGTCCAATCGATAAGCAGCAGCTCTTGCGCCTCTTAACGGATTTACTCCAGGGTGTGAAGCCTCGTATTCCCACCAACAGTGTGTGCTTAGACTGTAAGCGACAAGGTCATGTCTGTGTGTTAGTCTCCAAAGGACTTCCTTGTCTTGGGCCTGTCACTCGCACTGGCTGTGGCGCCATTTGTCCAAGCATGGGCAGAGATTGTTATGGATGTTTTGGTCCCGCAGAACATGATTCCGTGCATCCACCTGGGGTGCCGCCCAATACGACATCTCTAGCCAACCAGTTCCATCAGCACCTGCAACTCATCCCTGTCGAGATGATTCGCCGATTTCGAGGGATTACCGGATCGGTTCAGTCGTTCAGCAAGGAAAGCCATGCCTGGGAATCCCAATAACACCAGAACCATCAAGATTGACATGATGGCTCGCGTGGAAGGGGAAGGCGCGCTTAACGTGACGGTCAAAGATGGACAGGTTCAAGATGTGCAGCTTCGCATATTTGAACCGCCGCGCTTCTTTGAAGCCTTTCTCCAAGGTCGTCATGTAAGCGAAGTCCCCGATATCGTCGCGCGCATTTGTGGCATCTGCCCCGTGGCCTATCAGATGAGTGCGGTGCATGCATTGGAGTCAATATTCGGAAGCCAAATTCCACCAGCCATTCAGGATCTTCGTCGTTTGCTCTACTGCGCCGAATGGATCGAAAGTCATGTCCTCCACATCTACATGCTTCAGGCACCAGATTTTTTGGGATTCGCAAGTGGGCTTGAAATGGCTCGCGTTCATCCTAATCTGGTCAAACGTGGACTGCGACTAAAGAAAGTTGGCAATCAATTATTGACCTTGTTGGGTGGACGCTCGGTTCATCCCGTCTCGGTCAAGATCGGAGGATTTTCCCAAGTCCCCACCAAAGACCAGCTCCATGCTCTGAAAGAGGAATTGCTGTGGGCTAGGGATGCAGCGGTGAAAACCTTAGAGTGGGCAAGCAGCCTTGAGTTTACTGATCTTGAGCAGAACTATACTTTCCTGACGCTTCGTGGGTCTTCGGAATACCCCATGAATACCGGCCCCCTGATCACTAACGAGGGGCACCATTTGAATGTGTCAGAATTTGAAGATCATTTTCATGAAGAACAAGTGCCATATTCCACTGCCCTGCATTGCACATTTCAAGGAAAATCGTATTTAACGGGACCTCTGGCCCGCATTTCTCTCAACCATGATCAACTCTCACCTTTGACAAAAGAAGTGTTTGCAGCCACAAGCTTGCCTCTTCCATTCAAACAAGCATCTTTGGGTATTGTGGCCCGATCTGTCGAAGTGCTCTATGCAATCGATGAAGCCCTTCGTTTGATTGATCAATACGAACCACCTTCCTCTCCATCAGTTCCAGTGATCATTAAAGCCGGGACGGGTAGGGCCGCCACAGAAGCGCCACGTGGGGTCCTGTATCACCGCTATCAGGTTAAAGAAGACGGGACCATTCAATTGGCAAAAATTGTCCCCCCTACCTCTCAAAATCAGCGGAGGATCGAAGATGATTTACGAAATCTGATCCCCAACATTTTGCATTTGAGCGATGAAAAAGCCGCGACCAGGTGCGAGGCACACATCCGTAGCTATGACCCATGTATCTCTTGTTCCACACACTTTCTGAAATTCACAAAGAAAGAGGTCTCCTAATCGATGGCCAAAACCAAAATTATTGGTTTGGGAAATTCTTTTTGTGGAGACGATGCAGTTGGAAACATCGTTGCCCATCACCTTCTCAAACATACGTCTGATTATATTTCTATCGCAGAAGGAGGCTTGGCTGGACTTAATCTCCTGCATGAAATGGAACATATCGATATACTCCTTCTCATTGATGCCATTTGCAGTCAATCTGAAACAGGGACGACTATTCGTTTCACTATTCCACAAGATCTTATCTTAATTGGAGAGCTGGCCTGGAGTTCATCGGCTTCCTCTACCCATTCTTTTGGTTTAGCCGAAGCACTGACTCTTGCTCATACGCTAAACGTTTTACCCCAACACACAATCCTCTACGGCATCGAAGCGGGGCAGATTCAAAATGGACAGGCTTTATCACCAAAGGTGTCCCAGGCCATGAAGAAACTTGTTCAGAGAATTACCGTCGAAGAGTTGAACCTTTCTCATGCATGAGCTGCAACTACTTCAAGAAGTCGTGAAACAGGTCGAACAATTGTGCCAATCTCGACCAGGGACCAACCTATCACTCATTCGATTAGAGATTGATAGCCACTCGCATTTAGCCAGCCATACCGAAGAAGAATTACAAGCTACCTTTCATTTTGCAGCACGAGGCACTCCTGTTGATTCCGCCAACTTGGACGTTCACGTGCGGGTTTCCACTGGAACATGCCAATCCTGTCACGCAGTGTTTGATCGAGCTCCCGAGACGTACGGCTGCCCACATTGCTTTTCAGGAAACATCGCGTGGGAAAACTACCCTGAATTGATTATTAGAGGTATTGAATTCGTGGAACACACACGATGACTTCAACCATTCTGCCTCACCTTGCCTCTAAACAGCGTGAAAGAATTCGACTAAGGATTCGTGGGACGGTTCAAGGAATTGGCTTCCGCCCCTTTGTGTTCCGTTTAGCCCAAGAGTTATCGCTGGGAGGGTGGATCGCAAATACCACACAGGGAACTTTACTTGAATTGGAAGGCACTCCAAACGGCCTCCGAACATTTCAAACGCGTATATCGACGGAGCTGCCTCTTTCTAGGAACATCCAGTCCATCACTTCAACATCTCTTCCAGTCACCGGGGAGCAGTCCTTCTCTATATCTCATAGCCAACGGGGCACTAAGACCCAATCTGTCGTTTCACCAGATCTGGCGACCTGTCAGCAATGTCTCGAAGACATTAACAACCCACAGTCACGCCGTTATCACTATCCTTTCACTACCTGCGCGCAATGCGGGCCACGATTCAGCATTGTTCTTCGCCTTCCCTACGATCGCCTCAATACCACAATGCATAAGTTTGTACTGTGCAATGACTGCCAACGGGAATATGCTGATCCCTCAGACCGTCGGTTTCATGCAGAAACAATCGCCTGCCCATCATGCGGCCCTCAGGTTGAATTATGGAACCAGAAAGGGAATCTCTTGGCCCAACGAGAAGAGGCATTTCAAGCCGCCTCAGAGATCGTCAGACACGGCGGAATACTGGCCGTGAAGGGATTGGGGGGATTTCAACTGTGGGCGGATGCTGAATCATCGGAAGCCATCGACCGATTACGCCATCGAAAACATCGACCCACCAAACCCTTTGCAGTACTTTTCCCTTCCCTCTTATCCCTGGAACAGCATTGCTTGGGGTCACCAGATGAAATAGTCCTTTTAACCTCCCCTATTGCCCCTATTGTATTAGTAAGAAAAAGAAACAGATCAACACTGCCATGGAATGTTGCACCCAACAATCCCTATGTAGGGGCCATGCTCCCCTTTACACCCCTTCATCACCTTCTCATAAATGAACTCCTCATGCCAGTCATCGCGACGAGTGGGAATCGATCAGATGAGCCTCTTGTCATTGATGAACAAGATGCGATATCTCGCCTTCAAGGTATCGCCGATGCCTTTCTAATACATAATCGACCAATAGCTAGATCTATAGATGATTCAGTCGTTCAAGTTGTCAACGACAAATGTTTGATGCGTCGTCGCGCACGCGGGTATGTGCCCACTCCCCTATTGGTGAAACGAGATTCTAGCGATGATCTCAATCCTTCTCCAATCTTAGCGGTAGGCGGTCATCTCAAAAATACGGTTGCCATCGCCAATGGCCATCAGATTATCGTCAGTCAGCACATTGGGGATCTTTCGACTCCTGAAGCCTCAATTCAATTTGAACGAACCATTACTGATCTACTGACCTTGTTTCACGTCACACCTCAAGCCATAGCATGTGATACCCATCCAGACTATCGCTCATCAAGATTTGCTTCTCAGTTTGGGAAGAAACACCACATTCCCGTAATTCCCATTCAACATCACCATGCCCATGTCGCCGCATGCCGAGCTGAACACGGCTTGCAAGGCCCTGTACTGGGTGTGGCTTGGGATGGAGCAGGATTTGGGTTAGACGCAACGATGTGGGGTGGAGAGTTTTTGCTTTGTGATGATGCGAGCTTCAAACGCCTCGCTCATTTGAAGCCGTTACGACTTCCTGGTGGAGAGATATGCATGCAAGAACCGCGTCGAGTAGCACTGACCTTATTGTATGAGGTTTTTGGTGAGAACGTGTTTGAATGGCACCTTCCGCCACTTCAATCCTTAGGCCATAAAATAACTAGGTCTTTGGTTGAATTACTGGACAAGGAAGTGAATTGTCCCATCACGACCAGTATCGGTCGTCTCTTTGATGGGGTGAGTGCGTTGTTAGGTCTATCACAAGTAGCGAGTTTTGAAGGTGAAGCCGCGATAGCCCTTGAATTTTTGGCAGATTGTGAAAAGCGTCAAACCCAGCCTCAACCCTATCGCATTCCGTTAGAAACTCCATCAGAGTCACAAGGACCATGGGTGGCCAATTGGCGACCATTAATCTCCGATATTGTGAAGGAGCTCTCATCAGAGCAGAAAAGCCCATCAGAGCTTGCACTCAAATTTCATCATGCACTCGCAAGGTTGATTGCTGATGTTGCTGAACGTATCCAGTGTCATCAGATCGTCCTCTCCGGTGGCGTTTTCCAAAATGCTCTTCTCCTCAAGCTTTCCGAAGCAGAACTCACAAAACGCGGATTCGCCGTTTATACTCCGCAACTGTTTGGCCCAAATGACGGTGGTCTATCATTAGGCCAAGCATTAATTACCATGAATCAGTTAGCACCACAGCACCACTCAGCATAAAGGATCTTTTCACACCACCATGTGTCTCGCCATCCCAGGACAAATTCAACACATTGACGATGAAGAACTCCGCACTGGAACAGTTTCATTTGCTGGGGTGACGAAAAAGGTATGTTTGGCTTTGGTTCCCGAAGCAAGAGTCGGGGATTATGTGATTGTGCATGTGGGGTTTGCCATTAGTAAGGTCAATGAACAGGCTGCCAAAGAATCGCTGGCACTGCTAGAGGAGATGGACCAAGCCAACGAAACAGGGATTCCCCCATCATGAAGTATCTGGACGAATTTCGAGATCCAAAAGCCGTGCAAGCTCTTTCCAGAGAAATCCACCAGATTACTCACCATCCCTGGATCATCATGGAAGTCTGCGGGGGCCAAACCCATTCCATTGTCCGGTATGGACTTGATCGTTTGCTACCATCTGAAATTACCCTGATCCATGGCCCGGGATGTCCAGTATGTGTCACCCCCATTGAATTGATTGATAGGGCTTGCAAACTCGCCAAAATCCCAGATGTCATTTTGTGTTCGTTCGGAGACATGCTCCGCGTTCCAGGAACCCGCGAAGACTTACTCAAGGTCAAAGCCCAAGGAGGAGATGTGCGGATCATCTATTCTCCTCTCGATGCCGTTGTCCTCGCCCAAGCCAATCCTTCACGCCAGGTAATCATATTTGCTGTAGGCTTTGAAACCACGGCTCCGGCTCAGACCATGGCTATTCTTCAGGCGCAGCGGATGAAGCTAAAAAACTTTTTCGTCTTGGTAGCCCATGTATTAGTCCCTCCTGTAATAGAAGCTTTGCTCTCCTCACCTGAAAATCGCATACAGGGTTTTCTTGCCGCAGGACATGTCTGCACAATTATGGGCTATGACATGTACGAACCCATCAGCACAACATACAAGGTGCCTATTGTTGTGACGGGATTTGAACCGGTAGATATTCTTGAAGGAGTGAAGATGGTCGTCCGTCAATTGGAAGAAGGACGTTCGGCTGTTGAAAATCAATATACTCGTTCGGTGCGACGGTCAGGAAATCTGGAAGCTATAAAAATAATCGATGAAGTCTTTGAACCTTCTTCGCGCCACTGGCGAGGAATTGGAACCATCCCCAACAGCGGCCTGCAACTTCGACCGGCTTTTGCCCAATTTGATGCTCTCCAACACTTTCACTGTCATATTCACCAGGCTGATGCTAACCCTTCTATCTCATCCGAATGTCAAAGCGGACAAATTCTTCAAGGTCTCATGAAACCCGAAGACTGTCCGGCATTTGGAACCCGATGTACGCCGAACCATCCACTTGGAGCACCAATGGTGTCCAGCGAAGGGACTTGTGCAGCCTATTATCGGTATCGCCCCTCTACCACAGTCACATTATAAATAATGTCTCAGAACATTCCATTTGAACCACAGTGCCCCTTGCCCATCGCCTCTAATGAGACGATTCGCCTTGCCCATGGCGGTGGGGGACATTTGATGCAAGAACTTATTCAAGATGTTTTTCTTGATGGCTTTTCTAATACATATTTGACCGCGTTACAAGACAGCGCTGTCCTGCCTCAGCAAGATGGTCGCTTGGCCCTGACGACAGATTCTTACGTCGTTTGTCCCCTGTTTTTCCCAGGTGGTGATATCGGGAGTTTGGCTGTGCACGGCACCATTAATGACCTGGCAATGATGGGGGCTAATCCGCGTTACCTGAGCGCCGCGTTTATTTTGGAAGAAGGATTATCAATTGCCACGCTCAAACACGTGGCTTCCTCGATGGCGAAGACAGCCAAAGAATGTGGGGTTCAGATTGTATGCGGTGACACAAAAGTTGTCGATCATGGAAAAGGCGACCAGGTTTTTATTAATACAACTGGCCTTGGTCTAATTCCTTCTTCCGTAGATATTGGGCCCCATCATCTAATGCCCGGAGATCGAATCATTGTCAGCGGGGACTTAGGCGCACATGGCCTTGCAGTCTTAAGCCAGCGGGAAGGATTAGAGTTTTCAGGCGAGCTCGTCAGTGATTCAGCACCACTCCACACTGTCATTGCTGATTTGCTTAGCCAAAATATTCCCATTCATTGTCTTCGAGATTTAACACGTGGTGGCTTGGCCAGTGCTCTCAATGAACTCTCTACAGTTGCTCAATTGACCATAACTATCGAAGAATCAAAAATTCCAATTAGTGAGTCAGTCCGGGGAGCTTGTGAAATTCTTGGGCTGGATCCTCTCTATGTCGCAAATGAAGGACGATTTGTTATGTTTCTACCACCTGAGAACGTGGACGAAGCCATTTCTATTCTCCAGAAACATGAAGTATCACAAGCCGCCATGGATATTGGAGAAGTGCAATTCGTGGCACCAACATCGAACTACGCACTCGTCACTCTTCAAACCAAGTATGGAACTCACAGGATCCTCGACCTCCTTTCAGGAGAACAACTTCCAAGAATTTGTTAATCTTTGGGTAACGTTTTCTAGCGGCAAAACAAACACTAATCACGCCATCTCCCAAAAGACATATTCATTACTCTGCTCAACACAACATTTATCGTTGCCCTATCAGTCCTTATCTATTTTGAAGCCCTCCGTTGGCTATCAACCGTCATGCTGTCGACTCATGGGTGTTTCGTTTATCGTTATTGGTCTGTATGTTCGGAGCCATGGTGGCACACGTGATCGAAATTTGGATATTTGACTTAGGGTATTGCTATTTGACTGAGTTTGAGGAATTAGGATCACTGGAAGGAGGCTTAACCCATTCCATGGCTAATTGTGGATACTACTCTTTTGTCACCTACACGACGTTAGGGTTTGGAGACCTCATTTCAAAAGGACCCATTCGATTCCTCACCGGAATGGAAGCATTAACGGGGCTGTTGCTCACTACCTGGGCAGCAGCGTTTATGTATCTTTGAATGCAACAAGGCTGGAAAACGAATGCCTCATCATAGCAGCGTTACCACGTTCAAGTTCTTTTAATGGTCAGGCTCTTCACATAAAAGGACCAAATACAATAAAAAGATTACTCCGAGGACAACTGCACCGATGAAGTATCCTTTGGCTTTCATAGGATTTTCTCGCCCGATCACCCCAGCGATTCGTTATTCCCGGTCATTTTCGTCTTATTCCCGAACTAATAATATCGAGCAGTCTGTGTTATGAACAACAGAATGCGACACGCTCCCTAAAAAAAACCGGCCCATTGCTGAATGACTTTGCGGTCGCAAAACCAACAGATCAGGATTGGTTTTTTTGACCTTATCAACAATTATGGATGATGGCACGCCTTCGATGGCCTGGCCTTTAGCTTGATGTCCTAAGCGTTCCAACTCCACACACAAAACCTGTGCGAATTTCTCTGCATAGTTGATCATTTCTTTACGAAAATCTTGTGGGATCATCGCCCCCACTGGCCAAACTGGATCCACCATAGGCACCACATGAAGTACGGAGACAATACATGGCTCTCGAAAGGGATTTTTCTTGAAAAAGGTCAAGACAGCATCACAATCTTCTTGGGACTCAATCGGAACAAGCACATGATTGATCTTCCGAAGTGGTTGTTTTACCAACAACGTCGAACAATGAGCATGCGTCATAACCCGATGCGAAACACTCCCAAAGATCTGTTCTTGGAGGCGTCCTAACCCACGAGCACCCATGACGACCAAATCAGCTTTTCCTTCTTCAGCTACGCGGAGGATGGATTCCGCAGGCTTGCCCATTTCAAGTTGCTTGAACACCGCACCCGGGTGCAGAGGCAAGAGAGACACCGCTTGCTCCAACACACGCTCTCCTTCTTCCCTCATTGTGCTTTCCACAGTCAACGCTAAGTCTTTGGCAACATTTGCACCAATGGCCGGGTAGGGAACACCTGGAACATTTACGACATATAGAACCTTCAAACTTTCCGCAGGACTCAAGGCTTCAAACACACGTGTGGCATCCAACGATTGGTCCGATCCATCCACCGCTAACAAGTATTTCATGGCTTGTCTCCTTCCCTCATCGCTTTCTTCATTTCACTTTTATCTTCCTACTCTACGCCATCATGTCAATGACTCCTAAGATTTCCAACCCAGGCACCACAGACCTTGCAAAACTCAAGATTGATTTCTGATCGTTTCGCAGAACCAAATAAAAATAGGTCCCATCTAGCTCTGTCATAAAGATTTGGCAAGAGATATGCCTATTTCTATTCAGTCGAACAATTCTAAAGAAAAGTCCCAGAAAGGCCTTAAAATACAAGTCTGTTAAGGAAAACATGATTAAAATATGGGGAAAAGAGCTACAGCCGTATTTATTAGAGATGTAGCTGAAAGCATCAAACTCACGGCTTAGCGCCTATACTTTCTGTGCTGATGGTTGCTCTCAAATCGAAAAATCCATTGCAGTATGTTGTTACGAGAAGGGAGAATACAGAAAACTGGAAAAGAGGCTCAGGAATTTCATAGAATAGTAGTTTGTGTATAAGAGCTTTTTTATTTGATTTACCAAAGGATTGATCCATGAAAATCGCGTTAGGATTATTCACCATCGCATTGATCATTAACCTTTCTTCGCCAACTTTGGCCTATAAGGAAACGTCTGTCTCAAATGGAGGCTCGATTTCAGGGAAAATCGTACTAGCTGGCAAAGAACCGCCGCCCCTGGCCTTTTCACTCATCACCAACAATAACACTGAATTTTGCGGACGCATTTCCACCGGAAACGGCTGGCGATTAATCGATGAATTTCATGTTGCCCCCGATGGTGGATTAAAAAACACGGTGGTGTTTTTAGAAGGGATCCATCAAGGGAAACCTTTTTCTGAAACCCCACCGTCCCAAGTGGTAGTCGAAGATTGCGTGTTCGATCCCTGGCTCCTGGTTGTTCGTGACCGTCAACCCATTCATATCAAAAATATGGACCCAATCATCCATGATGTCCAGATCTATGAAACGGCACCCTTTGGAGCCAAAGTCATGCTTCACCGTCCACTTCGACTCAACCCCTTCCATCCCAAAGACCTCCTTAAAGATCATCAACACAAACCAGGCGAAGCCATGATCGACACCATCCACTTTACCCAGGGTCGCAGAACATTTTTTATAGAATGTGGCTTTCATCCGTACATGCAAGCATGGGGACTCGCCATATACAATCCGTATTACGCGGTCACCGATGAACACGGAAACTTCACGCTTCCGGACATTCCTGAAGGTGTCTACAAATTGGTAGCCTGGCATCCAGGCATGGCAGGTTTTTTGGATATGAAAGTTGTTGTGCTTGGCAATGAAGACATGAAGATTCGTATGGAATTTCCTGAACCGCGAGACCGGCGCATGGCCCACAATACCATGTCGCCAACTTATCGATTTGGCACTCGCGCTTTAGAGCGAGAAGGGGCCGTCATTGACATTCAAGTGACCCACGAAGATCAAGGAAAAACCAAACACTAAAGATCACAAGATTGCCTGTTTCATTGAAGGATGGGTTCTTCTTTATTGGGTGAGAGGAGGGACAGCAATTCATCACCGGTCATCACTTCGGCCTTTAATAGTTGTTCTGCCGCAGACAACAATACGGGGTGCAACTTCTCCAACAATGCTTTGACACGCTGGCCTTGTTCATCAATAAGCCTTCGCACTTCTGAATCAATGTCTTGGGCCGTGTGTTCAGAATAGGTCGGTACAGTATGAGGTTCGGTCGTTTTCAAAAATGTCGGCTGGACGGATTCATCCAAACTCACAGTCCCCAGTTTCTCACTCATTCCATAATCTTTGACCATTCGTTTGGCAATGGCGGTTGCCTTTTGAAGATCATCAGCTGCTCCAGTCGACGCTTCACCAAAGACTAATTCCTCAGCCGTACGCCCTCCTAACAGTACGGCTATGCGATTTTCCAGTTCTGTACGTGTCAATAAATACCGATCTTCAGTCGGCAACTGCAATGTATATCCCAAAGCCGCAATGCCTCGAGGAATGATCGAAATTTTATGCACTGGATCTGCACCAGGCAATGACAACGCCACCAATGCATGCCCCACTTCATGATGTGCCACTCTTCGACGTTCCTCTTTATTCAGAACACGGTTTTTCTTTTCAAGTCCAGCAATCACTCGCTCGACCGCTTCCTGAAAATCCTCCTCTTGCGCAGTCTCGCGACCACGCCGAATAGCTAATAATGCTGCTTCATTCACCACGTTCGCTAAGTCGGCTCCAACCATTCCAGGCGTCATCGCCGCGATTTTTTCTAAATCCACCTGAGAGTCGACCTTAATAGATTGAGCATGAATAGCCAAAATGGCCGCACGACCAGCTCGATCAGGGCGGTCAACGACCACTTGCCGATCAAATCTCCCAGCACGAAGCAAGGCCTGGTCTAATATTTCCGGCCGATTGGTGGCTGCTAGAAGAATCACACCGACCCGCGGGTCGAACCCATCCATTTCCACCAAGAGCTGATTCAGGGTTTGCTCCCGTTCCTCATGCATCATGGGACCGGTTCCCCGGGCTTTTCCTAACGCATCCAGCTCATCGATAAAAATGATACAGGGTGCTTTCGCCTGTGCTTGTTCAAATAGATCACGAACACGAGCTGCACCAACACCGACAAACATTTCAACGAACTCTGAACCACTAATGGAAAAAAAAGGGACTCCAGCTTCTCCAGCAATCGCCTTGGCCAACAAGGTTTTTCCAGTGCCTGGCGGGCCGACAAGCAGTACTCCTTTGGGAATCTTTCCGCCAATTTTCGTATATTTTTCTGGTGTACGGAGGAATTCCACCACCTCCAAGAGTTCCTCCCTGGCTTCGTCAACCCCAGCCACATCCTTCATACGTGTGGGAATATCCTTCTCCATATAGACCTTAGCCTTGGACTTCCCAATACGCATAAATCCTCCACCAGCTCCTTGGCCAAGTTTTCGTAAGAGCCAGAACCAAATCCCCGCAAACACTAAGATCGGCACAACCCAGGAAGCCACATCTTTCCAAAGGGTACTGATGACCACTCCTGCAAATTCCACTTGTTTTTCTTCAAGAAGTCGCACTAAATCTGGATCATCAACCCGCACCGTTTGAAACCATTGAGCGCTGTCTCCATCGCGGCCCGCTTTCAATTTTCCGTGGATAATGGTATCGGTAATGGATACTTCTGCAACCTTATCGTCTTGAACCCATGCCTTAAACTGGCTATAAGGCACCTCGTCCATATGTTGAGATGCCACATAGATTTCCTGAAGAATAATGAGTGCCCAAAATGCGATGATGAAATACCACAGAGAAACACGATGTTTTTTCTCCATAACGGTTTTCCTTATAATCTCATCTCTCGAGCCAGTTTATCTGTCATTCTTATCTTTATGTTACTGTACCCAAGAATGAAGATTTCGTCTATGAACTTTCCTTACAACCTTGTCAAAATCTGTTTATCATCAACCGTTGCTCTTAACATTCTCTCATGAATTTTAATATCCCAGTTGAAATACCCTTTCGAGTTTTGTCAGGCTAACGTATCTTCTACATACCTTTTCCTGATTCTACATGCTTGTCTTCGAAAATCCTCAATACCTTTGGTGGCTGCTCGCCAGTGTCCTTACTGCCGGAGGGCTCGCCTGGGGGCTGTGTTCACTCCTCCACCGGAGCCGCAAACTAGAAGCATTCCAAACGTTTGAATCGCAACAAACAGCAAATGCGGTCCAAATAGAAGATCTTCGTCATCAGCTAGACAATCTGCAGCAAGAGCACGAGGCGCTTCGCAAAGAATTTCGCCTTATGGAGATTGCGAAGGTTTCTGCCGAAATTAAGTTAGCTGATACACAGCAACATTTTGAATCTCAACGAACGATGTTGGAAGAGACAAAGCTTAACCTATCCGACACATTTCGTTCTTTGGCCTCTGAAGCCTTAGCTGGAAATAACCAAGGATTTCTTACATTGGCTGAAGAAAAATTCAAAGCCCTGAAAGAGGAAACAGCCCTGGAACTCAATCATCGCCACAAGTCATTGGAAGCCCTAGTGAATCCACTTTCCGAAACTCTTCGCACCTATCAACAAGAAACCAAAGCACTGGAGGACAAACGACTTCGGGAAT
This sequence comes from Nitrospirales bacterium, assembly GCA_965223685.1. Taxonomy (GTDB): domain Bacteria; phylum Nitrospirota; class Nitrospiria; order Nitrospirales; family UBA8639; genus Nitrospira_E. The sequence continues at coordinate 896,984 of CBDCXG010000003.1, read as the reverse complement.
TTAGTTCGGTCAGCGAACAATTGAAACAATTAGCATCTGCGCAATCGACTATTCAAACTGAAACATCCAAGCTTGTGAATGCCTTGCGGGCACCACACGTTCGTGGTCGGTGGGGGGAAATTGCTTTACGAAAGACAGCAGAATTAGCTGGCATGTCGGCATATTGTGATTTTCACGAACAGCAAAGTGTGTCGACTGCAACCGGCCGCTTACGCCCTGATATGGTTGTTAAGCTTCCCGCTGGACGGGAGGTCATCGTCGATTCGAAAGTGCCGTTAAGCGGGTTTATAGAAAGCTTAGAAGCCAATACTGAAACATCCCGTGACATCGCCTTAAAGCGCCATGCAGGGCATGTCAAAACCCATATTCGCCAACTAGCTTCCAAAGAATACTGGGATCAATTTTCTGCCACGCCGGAATTTGTCGTCTTATTCATTCCTAACGATTCTTTTTTAGCGGCGGCTGCGGAACAAGATCCTACTCTCATTGAATCTGCCTTATCTCAAAAAGTTGTCATTGCCACGCCAACCACCTTCATAGCCCTGTTACGTGCCATTGCCTACGGTTGGCGGCAAGAACAGGTTGGAGAAAGCGCAGAACGCATCAGTCTGTTGGGACAAGAATTGGCCGAACGGGTTGGCACCATGGTTGAACATTTTTCTAAAGTCGGCCACACTTTAGGTCGGACCGTCGAATCATACAATGCGACCGTCGCTTCATTAGAAAACCGCATTTTGCCATCTGCAAGAAAATTTAAACAGCTCGGAGTCAATACACGAAAAAACATACCTGACCTACAGCCGGTTGAACAGAGCCCACGGTCTTTATCTGAACTTCCACCCACCCTTGACGAACTTCCACCTTCCTTTTGAAACCAGTCTTTCTTCGAATACACCTAAGACTCAAACGGAGGTAATTGGGTTGATACACAAAATCTCGAGGGCATCGTTCGAGAGACCAGGTCTTGACCATTTTAATAAATACGTTATTCTTAGCTACATTCCATTGCTATGAGGTTTTTATAAACCACGAGCGCCTAGAAAGGAGGAAACGCCGTATGAACACTACACATAAGAATGAACAATCCTTTCCGTTAGTTCAACATAAAACCTGCGGAATTTCCTTGAAAAATATATGCACCTTGTTCTTAATATTTTCCATTGCGAGTAGTTTCGTCGCCAACATACTCAGCATCACCTTTTGGGTAATGCCTGCGGAGGCTTCCCCGAATCAGATAAAACTCCTGGAATTTCCACTTTCGACAGGCAACACTTCCAAAACCTTGACCTTTCCTCTCTATGAACAGAAAGGCATCCAGTATTTTAGTGCAGGATTAGGGAAAGAAGAGCGAACACTCCCTTATCCACCTTTTTCACTCAAATTGATCTTTGTTCAAGGTGAAGGAGCCTACTTAGCCCGGGTATCTATTAATCTTGTCAATAAAGATGAGACCTACCATATAAAAATTCCAAGAGAAGAAGTCGAAGGACCATGGCTATTTATTAATGTTCCCAACGGCACTTATGTGATAAGCGGAACCGATTCAAACGGCACAACCATTGAGAAAACCATCACGACTGAAACAGGCGAAACAACCGTAGTTTACTTTCCCTTTCCTTAGCTAAATACTCTTATTGCATCTATGGGCCTTTGGTAAAAAAAACACCATAGGTCTACATAATGTTAGCCTGCCTCTAATTACTTGAGGCAAAACACCTCCCAAAACCCTTTCTTAATAGAAAAACATTTAGCAAATGGAAGGAGATAAGTATTTTTTCTAGAAAGCATTACTTTATTTTTGCTAGGTATTAATATCTATATAAATGATTGTTCTTTTTTGTTTTTTCATTTATTTACTGATTTTATTCATATTCCTGCCAAGGACTATCTTTAATTATGAGGATTTTTTAATATTTGGTTAACCTTGACTTAAGAACAAAACGCTATATCTAAAGATATCACTTATTATCATTTTTGCGGAATTTTGAACTTATTAGGAGAACACATGGGACACTACGGTATAGAAAAAAAATCATCTGGTGGACGGAGAACTACTAAACGGCCATTCAAACCGGCTCTAGTGCCCACCATAAAAGATACCACACCTGTGAAACTTGAAGCTCCTCCTGCTAAACCAGATGCGTGTACCCGCTGCGGAGGGTTATTGGTTTCTCATTGGTGTATGAATGTCAATTATGATGCTGGTGGGATGGAAATACTCACCAAACGATGTTTGCAATGTGGTGAGGTGATTGACCCCGTCATTTTGGAAAATCGCCAACATCCGGAACGCGAGGCTATGAAGAAAAAGACGCGTCCCTTGCTTTCCAGACCTCTGGCCTCATCAAAGAGCAAAAATGCAGGGATGAGTTGCAATCCAGTGGCCTAAGTCACTGAGATTGACACAATTCTTCAATGCTCTTTTGGAACACCCACAAGGATGAGCCGGAATTTACACCCTGAGGATACACAGACTGATTATTAAAGTAAGTCTATCCTCCCCAGGATAATCTCAGGCCGTAAGCTCCCCTCCTTCTTGTGGGTCTTTCCATGCGGCTTGTCGTGGAACTCCAACTCCTGTCTTCATTTGCAATTCGATCCAATTGGCATCACTCTCCTGAACATCTCCCTATTTCCCGTTACCGCTCTATGAACCAAGCCATCATCGGATTTCACCAAGATGACCATGGCGATTGGGTAGCTGATCTTAGTTGTGGACATGGCCAACACGTTCGACACACTCCACCTCTGAGTTCCCGTCCGTGGGTCAAAACACAAAAGGGGCGCGAACAATATCTCGGCACTTCACTGAATTGTAAAAAATGTGATGAGGAAAGATTGGCTAAGTAGTTAAGCCAAAACGCACGATAGGTTCGACCGATGAGCTATGGATTATGCCACATGGCTCCATCAGCCGACTGATCTCCACTTTGATAGGTAATCTTGACCGTATCTCCATTCTTGACAAGAGCATCTAAGGTGGAAATTTTTTGATTAATGGTAAACATCAGCTCCTTTGCTTGGAGAAATGGCAGGATGTCTCCAAAATGCTCCTGATACGTTTCCAGTAATTGATTGAGAGGCATCGACTGCTCTAAGGAAATCTCTACCTCAGGGTCTTCGACGGTTTCTCTCAAAGCATGTCCAAACATGAGCACTTTTACCATTGTCCTTCCCTCATTCACCACACCACACTATGTTTCAATGAATAACGTATCTTGCTCTCAATAACAAAGCAAAATTCAAGCAACCAACAAGCAAATTGTTCAAACCATGAATTAGGCAGAAAGATCAGCAATGCGAGGTTCTTCAGAAGAGTCCTGAGAATCAAAAGGAAGCTCCAGAGAGAGGGAATCAGAAGCCCCTAACTCTTTCAATTCTTTTAACGGCGGAAGATCTCGAAGGTCACGAAGCCCAAAACGCTGGAGAAATTGTTTGCCCGTTCCATACAAAATAGGCCGACCCGGGACTTCTTGACGACCTACGATTCGAATGAGTTTTTGATCTAGCAAGGTCCGCAACACACCCGAAGTTTCCACACCACGAATTTTTTCAATTTCCCCACGAGTAATCGGTTGCTTATAACTAATGATTGCCAAGGACTCTAAAGCTGATCGTGAAAGTTTTGATACAGATTTGGCTTTAGAAAGGCGTTTAATGGCATCACTCTGTTCTGGTCGCGTCGCCATCACGAACCCTCCCGCCACCTCGGTAATTTGCAAGCCTCGCCCAATCTTGTCATATTCTTCCTGAAGAGTCTGCATCGTTGTTTTCAATGTCGCTCTAGGAACTCCTTCAAGCACTGAGGCAAGCTTTTCCATTGAGAGAGGGTCATGAGAAACAAAGAGCAAAGCTTCAAACGCGGCTTTAATATCCTCCAAATCCCATTGGGTATCCTGAGTAGATACATCCATCGCTCTTAACTCATTGGCGCCGTTCCCATTCATCACCACATCGGGAGATTCGGAACTTCCAGTTGATTCCACTTCGGCATCGTCTGAGGAGACATGTCCATTTGTGGCTGGCTGTGTCATTATGATCCCTCCATCTTGTGGACTTTTCATCTCATTAAAATCATCTCCACCCATTCTTATACATCCTCTGGCTCTGGCAAACTATTTGGATCACCCGCTTCGCCGGCAGGAACAAACCGCCGAGTCACGTGAATTGGACCAAACCATTCACCTTGAAACAATCGAACCAAATTCATCCGCACAAGCTCCAAAAGTCCCAAAAATGTAACAACGATTAACGGTCGTGACCAATGTTGTTCAAACAATTGCTCAAAAGGAATAGTCGCTTCATTCTCCAACCGTTCCATTACGACTTGTATGCGCTCTTCCACTGTCCAATTTTCGCGTGAGACCTCAACATACGTATCTGAAGGAGCTCGATCAAGAACTCCCTGCAGTGCACTCAGTAGGTCAAAAATCTGTAAATCTTCTGTCCAGACATCTTCGTCTTCCTCTGGCTTTTTAGGAACGGGAAGTGGATCACGCGTAAAGGAATCCTGCCAAATCTGCTGTCGAATCACTAAGCAGCCTGCCGCATCTTTAAAACGTTCATACTCAATCAACTGACGAACCAATTCACTCCGAGGATCGACCACCTCTTCATCCTCTGGCTCAGCCGTCTCTTCTTTCGGCAGTAAAGTCCTGGACTTTATGTAAAGCAACGTGGACGCCATGACCAAGAACTCCCCAGCTAAAGATAAGTTTAACGTCTTCATAAGGGAGAGATACTCCAAATATTGCTTCGCGATTAACGCAATAGGAATATCGTAAATATTTATCTTTTGTTTTCGAATCAGATGCAGGAGAAGGTCCATTGGACCCGTAAAAGCCTCAAGTTTGACCTCATAGACCTGCTCATCATCAAGACCGGAAAGATGGGGGAAATCAAGGGAAGGGGCAGAATCCAATCACAAGCCTTTCTGCAAAATACCCAATGGCGGCATATAAAAATTGTATACCATCTTTTGTGGGAAGCTGCAACACTCTATCAAAATATAGTGGTTTAGAGAGATGAGTTACGAGCATTTTTCTTAGTTATCCACAGGTAAATGCCTGCCAAAAGAATCAAGGATGCGAAAAGAAGCCACTGTGCCAGCTGATTGATCTTTTGTCCAGCAATTGGTACCTCAATGGAAATATTACTCTCGGTAAATTCAGGTTTGACCGCAAACTCAGCGTCTGAGAAATCAAACGCTCCGTCAAATTGGGAATTGGAAAAATCAATCACATTTTGGAATTTTGCATGACGGAAGGAGACCCCATCTCTGAACTCAGAAAATCGAAAATAGGTTTCTCTATGAGTCTGAATCCCCGAAAATTTGGCAGGCCCATAAAACACAGACCCTGAAAATCCTGTCCCACTCAAAAATTTCGCATTCGAAAAATTAACCAGTTCGGAAAATTGCACTTCCAGAAATTCTGCGACCCCCTTAAACTCCACTTCCGCAAACGACACGGGTGCCAGAAACACAGCCTTATGAAACCGGGAATGGGTCCCAAAATTGGCATGCGAGAAATCAGTCGTCTCTTCAAATTGCGCTCCAATAAAAAATGCCTCATACCCTACGCTAACCTTGGAAAAGACCGATGGCTTGTTAAAGATAATTTTAGAGAAATCTACCGATTGCAAAAATGTCGTACCAGAAAGATCAACCTCTCCTAAGATGACCAAGACATCGTTGACAAGGTTGGTGGCCAACACATTTTCAAATTGACTATCACGAATGGATATACTTCCTGAAATCACACGAACCTGTTCAAGACTCCGTTCCTTAAGACCATTTCGAATATCTTGAGGAATCCCAGGAATCTCCTCTAATGGCTGCAGGGGCAATTGATCCAACATGACATCGCCTACCACAAGAGCCCCCTGTAAATCCAAGCTCTTGCCGTTCTCTAATGCTTCTAGGATCGCTTCCCCCTTTACAGACAACTCTCGCTGGTCACCAGAAAAACAGAAGCCCTCAAGATGTACCCAAAGAACATCAACCGTCTCAGCAGGAGGCTCAAGGAGACGACAGGCCCTAACATTGTTGGTCATGAAACTGAACAACACAAAGACACAGAATACAATGAACGACAGAACCCTATTGCGTCGTTTTTTCATTATAACCACATGCCAATTGAGAAAATGAAAAGAAATGTTAGGAGAGTTATGATAAGGCTCTCGCATTGAGGACTTCAGAAATCCTATTCGGGCCTTACATGAGGGAAAACCTAAATTCGTAAGGTAATTATGCAGGAGGAGGACTGGCTTCAGGAGAAGGAGCCCCATTCCCTTCGACAGGCTTTGCTGATGGAACCTCTTGGGACTTGGGCGCTTCTGTTTCAGCTTCTGTTGAGGAACGAACCTCAGTAGAGGCAGGACTTTCAACTTGAGGAGGTTTGGACACATCCTTTAGGGCCAAATAAAAATCTTGAAAATCATAGTCAGATACGGCTAACGCCTTATCAACGTCTTCCAAGGTTTTGGGTGGCGGCACTACCACCTTATCCCCTTTTTGCCAATTAGCTGGCGTGGCACAGGCAAAACGCTGTGTCGTCTGCAAAGCGATGACTAACCGAAAAATTTCGTCAATATTTCGGCCCGCATTCAAAGGATAATAGATTAAGGCTCGAATGACACGTTTAGGGTCAATGATAAATACCGCTCGCACCGTAGCAGTAGAGCTGGCATTAGGATGAATCATCCCATAAAGCTTGGCAATTTTCATATCAGCATCCGCAATCATTGGAAATGGAATACTGACTTTCATCTTATCTTGAATATTACGCACCCAAGCTAAATGTGCATGAATGCTATCAACGCTCAGCCCGACCAATTTGGTATTATGTTGACGAAAAAGATCATACTGACGGGCAAACCCAATTAGTTCGGTTGTACAAACCGGAGTAAAGTCAGCAGGGTGTGAAAACAACACCACCCAATCCTGTTCTTGCCAGGCACTAAAATTAAATTCACTATGTTGCGTCGTCACCCCTGAAAAATCTGGGGCAGGATCTCCAATACGGGGCAATCCGTGTTCTTCTGACATGAATTCTCCTTCTAGTCAGGGATCAACGATCTCTCAAATTTCTGCTCTCATTGACAGCAGAAAGCTTCATCACTGGATAAGAATAGCTTCAGAAGCAATATAACATCAAAATGGGGGAACGTCTTAAAAAAGAGAAAATACCCTTACCAGGACCTGGGGATCTCATCTTCATCGTCTCCAGTATTACCATCAACGTCTCGGATAAAGTTTCCCGGCCCAAGTTCTTCTGATAAGTCTTCGGTTAAATCTAAATCTTCGTCAGCCTCATCTGCCAAATCTTCTACAAAATCATCATCGGCAAAATCGTCATCTAAATCGTCCACTTCCAAGTCATCAGAATCGGCATCCAGATCAGAGGTGAGCGACTCAAGCGTAATTTCTTCATCACGCTCCACTTCAATATCTAATTCAGCATCAATATCATCCGGTAACACAGCCTCAACCGCTCCAGCAACAGGAGCAGAAGTTTTGCTGGCTTTGTTTGAAGGAATTTCCATCACCGAGGCCTTCGTTTTGACAGCCTGGAGAGCATCCTTTTTCCTCATAGTTTTCTTCGTAGGCTTCTTGGTTCCAGCCACGGCCTTTTTCGAAGATAATTTAACTACTTTACTTACCTTAGCATTCTTCATAGTCGGTTTCGTCTCTTTTCGTGAACTCGCACGCGTTGGCTTTTTCGCAACCAATTTTTTGGCTTTGGCCGGCCTCACTTTTTTAGCTGTACCGGCCTTCTTCGAGACCGAAACGATCTTTTTGGTACTACTTTTTGATTTAGTCGGCTTTGTGGATTTTTTGGTCGATATCTTGGCTTTCTTCTGCACTGACTTTTTAGCTGGGGCTTTGCCTTTAGAAGCTTTCGCCGCTCCCTTTACCTTTGATGGAGATTTGACAGCAACCTTGGCTTTTTGGGACTTGGCCTTTTTAGACGAAACTTTTCTGGATTTCACGGGTTTTTTAGACACAGTCTTGGACGTGATCGCTACCTTCTTTTTGGTCTTGGGTTGGGGCTTGGCCTTTGACCTGGGCTTAGCCTTAACAGCCATGTGTCACCCTCCTGAAAAAATGATCAACAACGGATCCGGAAATAATTGGATCAACACTTGAATTGCCCCCATCTACCATGGAGAGGGCCTTGCAATCAACAATAGATTGAGAGAAAGGATAATCGAAGATGATTTGAAACCTTCCGACCATTCATGATCCTTGCTAAGATGTTTGTCTCATGGAAATTATTACCACACATTTGGAAGCCGATTTTGATGGAATTGCTTCGATGGTGGCCGCTCACAAGCTGTACCCTGAAGCACACTTGGTGCTTCCAGGCGGAGTACAAACGAGGGAACGGGCGTATCTCACTCGCTTCCCGATTCCCTTTACCTCACTCTCAGATCTTTCTCTACCCGAAATTTCACGAATTATTCTGGTCGATGCGGACCACCAAGACCGACTAGGTCTTATAGAAACAGTCGTGAAAAATCAACTTATTTCTTTACACATTTGGGATCATCACCCACTGGAAGCCACAAATCCACTGGCTAAACGTGCCCAGGTGCTCAAACTCGAGCCTATCGGGGCCTGCATCACTCTATTAGTCGAAGCCCTTCAAGAACACTCACTGAAGTGGTCAGCCGAAGAAGCCACCCTCTTTACTCTGGCGCTGTATGAAGAAACAGGCCATTTCACGTTTTTGCACACCACCCCTCGGGACCTGGAAGTTGGTGCACGATTACTTGAAACCGGCGCCAATCTCACCATCGTGAATGATTTTATACAACGCAAATGGACCGAACCGCAAACAGCCCTTTTTCAGGCGCTGTTGCAAGCCACTCAATTACTGAACATGGGACAACGCCGGATCGTTCTTGCGACATTAGCCTGGGAAGAATATGTCGCTGATCTCGCACCTGTCACGCACCAATTAGGTCAACTCCATAATGCCGATGCGGTCCTTATCGCCGTGGCCATGGAAGGCAAAATTCAATTTATTGGACGCAGTCGCCATGTGGATATGGATATGAACCGCATTGCACTTTCCTTGGGTGGAGCCGGACATATCATGGCTGCTGCTGCGAGCATCAAGGGACTATCTCTGGTTGAAGTGGAGCAACGATTACACGAATTGCTTCAAGAACAGGCCAAAACTTGGCTCCCCATTCGCCGACTCATGACCGCCCCCGTGCGCACAGTCGAGCAAGGCACATCGATCAAACAGACCGAACGGTTGATGACTCAGTATGAGGTCAATGCTCTCCCCGTTGTGGGCCCTCGTGGAAAATTTATCGGACTAGCCACACGGGAGGCCATACAAAAAGGACTCTATCACAAATTAGCGAGCCAACCAGTTGAGCACATCATGCTACAAGACATTTTTCTAGCAGATCCTCAAACGCCATTTGAAGAAGTGCACCTGCAAATGGTGGAACGGAATCAGCGCATTGTCCCCATTCTCGAGAATGATGCCGTCATCGGAATCTTTAGCCGAACTGATCTTTTACGCGCCCTTCACCAAGAGCCTGGGCAACGAACAATAAAAGAACAACCATCAGGAACTGCTCCAAATATCGCCAATCATTCTTCCTTAAAACCGCTGCATACGTGGAACGTCCAACATCTTCTCACCAAACAGCTTCCACCTCCGATCCTGTCCTTATTGGAAATAGTTGAACGACTGGCAGATCAACTGGACGTTTCCGTATTTCTGGTGGGTGGATTCGTTCGAGATTTACTGCTAGGAATTGCCAACCTTGATTTGGATTTCGTTGTCGAAGGAGACGGAATACAATTCGGGAAATTACTGGCCAAGGAATTATCCACAGATTGGACAACCCACGAACGCTTCGGGACAGTCTCAATTAAACTTCCTCAAGCACTCAGCCTTCCCCACATGCACCATCTGGATGTGGCTACCGCCAGGACGGAATATTATGAATATCCCACAGCTCTGCCCACGGTCGAACGGAGCTCAATCAAAAAAGACCTGTACCGGAGAGACTTTACCATCAACGCGCTGGCTATTCGCATCAACCGCACCCCTGGAGAACTGTTGGATTATTTCGGAGGACGGCGGGACCTCAAGAGCAAGGTGATTCGCGTCCTTCACAGTTTAAGTTTTGTGGAAGATCCTACCCGCGTGTTTCGGGCTATTCGCTTTGAACAGCGATTCGGATTCCGTATCAGTAAAGAAACTGAATCATTCGTTCAACAAGCCCTAACAATGAAGCTCTTTCAACGATTGTCGGGTTCGCGATTAGGCCACGAACTTGTGCATATGCTCGAGGAGCCTTCCCCACTAAAAGGAATTCGGCGGCTGGAAGAATTTCGGCTGGTGCCGTTCATTCATCCGCAATTACACACAAAGTCACGGGTACAACAAACATTCGAAGCCGTAGAGACCATATTGGTTTGGTTCAGGATTGAATATACGGACACCCCAGTGAAACGATGGCTGTCCTATGGATTGGCATGGTTTGAACCATTAGGGAACACCGAACTCACAAAAACCTGGAAGCGGCTCGGCTTTCCCCAAGGACATATCAAAACCGCTGGAAATTACCTAGTCGAACAGGCAACACTTATCCGCACCTTAAATAAACAACACGTAGCGCCATCGGAGGCATACGCCTTACTGTCATCTTGGCCACATGAAATCCTCTTATTTCTCATGGCGAAAGTTCAGCTCAAACCAACCACGCACAGAGCCATGGAAAGGATTCGTGAATACTTCACCACATTGCAGCATGTTTCCATTTCTCTGTCTGGCCATGATCTTGAAGACATGGATCTTCCGAAAGGACCTGCCTACCGCCGCGTCTTAGATGCTATTTTCAACGCCAAGCTCGACGGCATCGTGTCCACCAAGGATGACGAGTTCTGCTTAGCAAAAACTCTCATTGAAAAAGAAACCTCTTCAGCAAACCGTCCCAAATCCCCTTCCTTTGTAAAGAGGGACAAGGGGAGGTAGAGTTCCCAAGAGTCCAAAGCCTTATCTTCCTTCCTCTATGTACGCACCCCGACCAATTTTTTCGCCACAACCAACCCGCGTCCGCTGGAGAATTCTTTTTCTCCTGCTCCTCATCAGCATTGTCACTTACATTGACCGGGTGAACATTTCCATCACGGCCCGCCACATGATGCCGTCACTTGGCCTGACAGATCTCGAAATGGGCTGGATCTTTTCAGCCTTTGTCTTGGGATATGCGCTCTTTCAAGTGCCAGGCGGCTGGATGGGAGACCGTTGGGGACCACGCCGAGTCTTAACCTTCGCCGTCATTTGGTGGTCTGCTTTCACCGCTCTCACAGCCCTGGCACCAACGCTCCCCCTTGTGAATTTCATTGGCATTATGGGTTCGCTCATCGTCATACGATTTCTCATTGGGGTGGGTGAAGCTGCGGCCCTCCCCAACTTCAATCGGTCAGTCGCCAACTGGCATCCGCCGCAAGAGCGTGGACTCGGGATCGGCATCACGATAGGGGGCATTGGCATCGGATCAGCCCTCACACCACCCGTCACCGCGTGGATTATGGTGAACTATGGCTGGCAAACCGCATTTTACGCTGCTGGCTTGCTCGGCATTGCCATCGCACTTCTATGGTGCTGGTACGCTACAGACTCTCCCCGCCAACATCGACACGTCAACGACGCCGAAGTTGCAATCATCGAAGGAAAATCTTTTGATCCCCAAGATTCTCCTCTCCCCTCGAGGGAAAATGGCCAGGGTGGGGGGGGGAGGACTCAGGTAACCACCGTCCCCTGGAAAGCCATACTCACTACACCAACTGTCTGGTGGCTGGTCATTAGCTATACCTGCCTGGGATACGTGGCCTACATCTACATGTCCTGGTTCTATTTGTATCTGGTTAATATCAGAGGATTCGCTATCCTTCAGGGAGCCTTCTTTGCCTCTGCCCCGTTTATCGCCATGACGATTTTTTGCCCATTAGGCGGCTGGGTCACCGACCGGCTCACGGAAAAATACGGAGTCAATTGGGGACGGGCGAGCGTCGGTGGAACAGGCATGATCTTGGCGGCCCTCTTTATCATTATCGGCGCAAACGTGGAATCAGCTTACCTGGCTATCGGATTCTTATCCCTAGGCGCAGGGTGGCTCTACTTCACTGTCGGCCCCTTTTGGTCTTCCGCCACCGACCTCTCCAAACCCTACGCTGGGACACTCTCCGGCCTCATGAACACCGGCGCCAATCTAGGAGGCACACTTTCACCAACGCTGACCCCCTGGATCGCCAACTCCTTCGGCTGGCCCATCGCCCTCGGCCTCGCCGCCGTGGTTGCATTTATTGGCGGACTCTGTTGGTTCATGATCCGCCCAGGTCTGGGAATAAAAACCTAAGAGCACCTTGAAGATTATTTTCCTCGGATCCAAAAGAAAATTCCGATACCCCATGCTACACTAATTCAATGAGTCCAACCGTACTCAAAATTCGAGGCTTTCGCTTTTTCTTCTTTTCTCGCGAAGAAGAACGAATGCACATTCACGTACATTGTGGAGATGGAGAGGCAAAGTTTTGGCTTGAACCCGAAATTCAATTAGCCCACAATTATTCGTTGTCAAGTTCACATCTTCGAGAAATTGAGCAACTGATAAAGGAGCACCACGATGAGTTCATCAACGCTTGGAAAACCCCTTCAGCACTTGAAGTCACAAATATTTCCTCCCACGGAATTTGGTTATTTACCAATGGGCAGGAATTATTCCTTGCCTATCAAGATTTTCCTTGGTTCAAAGAGGCTCCGGTTGGAAAGATCCTTCATGTCGAAGAGCCCACGCCAGGCCATTACTATTGGCCGGCTTTAGATATCGATTTAGGAATCGAAACCATCAAACACCCTGACCGATTTCCACTTAAGGCCAGAATCAATATTTAACCATCTGTCCTCTTTGACCGCTTGTCGATAAACGAAAATTTCAATAAAGGGGATATCCGATCTCCTTAACCCTGCCATTTGTCTAGCCAATATATTTGCTTGATTCATTGTTGCCTTCTCCAAGGGCATTGGGGTTCATTGGTTGAATATGTTGATTGCGGATAGAGTCTGTGATTGCTGTTAAACTTGTTGCGTTGAACAGTAATGCTCCTTTCATTCCTGTGTGAAGATTTTATCTCTTGAAATAAAAGGCTTTCTTCAGATCTTTAAAAAGGAACACTTTAAACGAGTTAACCGCTAAATGATCAGAGGCAACAACCCAACGGACCGGGTGGTTTCACTGGGTCCTGGCCTAGCAGCAATTCCAGAACGTCTCCTTCTTGCACATGCGCAAGGTAAGGTTCTTTTTATCGTTGGGGCTGGCGTATCACAGCCTCAATTGCCAGACTTCCGTAACCTCGTACTTAAAGTTTACTCAAAAATTGATCCTCCTGTTTATGAGGTAATAAAAGAAATTCCCCCTGATGCTTGCAATAAGTGGACTCCTCAATATTCCCATCTGAGGGATGATCAAAAAGCCGAGGTGAACCGGTATATTTTCGGTGATTATGACGTCGTCTTGGGAACGTTAGAACGACGAATTGATGGTAAATCAGATGGTAAGAGCCAAGTTAGAAATGCTGTGGCCAGTGCACTTCGCACGCCTGAAGCTCGTCCAGGACCAATGCACCGAGCCCTTTTTCGACTTTCGGACCGAGGCGGAGCAATTTCCATTGTAACAACCAATTTCGACCTTCTACTTGAAGATACCGCAAAGAAAGCTCGCTCAGCGCTTCAGTCGTACGCTCTTGGCGGAATCCCACGACCGGGATATAGTCAAGATTTCAATGGTGTACTTCATATTCATGGTGCATTAGATCGTAATCCATCACGAACTGCGGATTTAATAGTGACTGACCAAGATTTTGGCGAATTCTATCTGCGAAGGCGCGTAGTACCTGACTTCATCTATGATGCAGCACGATTATTCAATCTCGTATTTGTAGGGTATAGTGCAAATGATCCACCAATGAGATATCTGTTGAACGCTGTCGCGGCAGATGGAACACGCTTTGAAGACCTTAAGGAACGCTTTACATTCATGGGCACTAACATTCCAGATCCTATTGGTCTAGAAGATTGGAAAGGGCGGGGAATTACCCCAATTCCATATGATTCTTCGAATAGCCATAGTTCGCTTCTCAACACCTTGAAGCGATGGGCCAACTTGTCTGCAATAAACGGCCAGCAAAAGTTTGTGGACAAAGAAGTGAAACGCATTGTTCGAACAAATCGGAGTGCTGCGAGTAACGACGACCGGGACCTCTTCGACCATTTGATTCGTCGTAGCAACTTAAATGAACGGGTCAGGCTTTCTACTCTTGCATCAAAACAAAAAGCATCTTTGGATTGGCTAGACGCAATAACCGCAATCTCAGAAGAACGGAAGCGGGAGTCGCGGTCATGAAACCACGCCCTATGCTCCTTAACGATTCCGAGAAGGCTGTCTACCGCACAACATGGGCCTTCTTATCTGGTCGACTCGAAAAACGGGAAACAATCGAATGGGCAATACGGCTTAAACCCAATGACGCCATCAGGCGTATGGCAGCACTTGACCTCGTCGACCGTGACAAACTACAGGAACCCTGGCAGTTCGCATGGAGACTAATTGAGGAAAGCTGGGCCAATCCAGCAATCGAAGATCAAGCTTCCACTCAGATATACGACGCAAAAGACAGACTTCAGAGAGGAGATAGATCAGGATCACTGATTGCTGCCATTGTTGATTGTGTTACACCAAAATTGAAAATCGAGCCGTTTTCGGAGTTGCATCTACATTTTCGAAAACCACCAAGACAACCGAAAAAAGTTGAAGACCTTTTCAATGTTAGGCTGACAAGCGGTGAAGTCGTGTCTCCTGATGTCTTGAACTTGCATGACATAAACGACCAGACATTTCTCGAATCTCTCGCCAACTCTTTAGAATCTGCAACTACCTACGGACTAGATATTGGCCGGCGCATTGGTTGGAAAGGGGAGGGAAACCTGTGGGTGTTGGGGAAGCTCAACCGTGTTTACAATGTTCAACCTAGCCAACAGAGTGAAGGGATGAAGGAACCAGATAGATTTAATCGAGGGATCGCTCCATCAGTAAAACTTTTACATGCCGTAGTTTCAGATCTGGCTGACCTTGAAATTCCCAAAGCAAATGAGTTTGTCCGACGATGGAGGCTATCAAGATCTCCAGTCCACTTACGGCTTTGGGCCGCGCTTTCATTTAACCCAAGAATCACACCCGCAAGTGAAGTAAGCGAGATATTGCTAACCATAGATAAAGAACATTTCTGGGACCTAAATGATTTTCCAGAGATTGCTGAGCTACGGGCAAAGCGTTTTAAGGAATTCGATGAAAAGGAACAAAAAGCGCTCGTAGCTCGAATTCGCAAATACCCCTCCCGCAGCCGATGGCCAAAAGATGCTGGCCCGGAAAAAATCAAAAAGGAACAATTATACTGCGCGGTTCGTGAGCTAAAACGCATTAAGCTTGCTGGCACCTCCCTCCCACAACATGACGAAACCTGGCTTGATGAAAATATTTGTGATTTTCCAGATTTGGTTCAGATAAATCGAATAGACGAAGAGTTCCCCAACGCTCCAAGGGCTCAGTGGATCCCACCGAACCCAGACAGCCGATATGATTTGCTTTCCGGTGAAGCCCGCTTAAAATCCCTGGAAACAGCCCTCTCGTCAGCCCATGGTGGATGGGGATGGGATGACAGTCCTACAGCAGACTGGGTTCGGCAACAAGGAAATCCCGTTAAGATACTAGACGACTTTGAATCTATTCCAGACGGTAGCGCTGCCTTTCCCAGAGTATGGGAACAATTCGGGTGGGCACATTCGCCAAACATAGAACAAGGGGGTGCTGCGTCAAATCCCAATCAGTCCGAGTGTGCGCGTGTTTTGTCACTCCTCACAAATTTGTCTAAAACAACAATCCGACAAGCAATTAATGGTATATCTCATTGGCTCTCTACTTGGGAGACACGGGTCGTTCCTTTACAGGAAGGATGTTCTGTTTGGCTTAAGATTTGGCCAATCGCGGTCGAGGCAACAAATGCAGAGCAACCACCTTCGGAACATTTTGACCTCAACACAGTCGGGCATTCTACGGACGACCAACAACCGATGGATCTGGATACCCTCAACACACCAGCTGGAAAACTTGTCGGTATCTTCTTGGCCGCATGTCCATCTACCCCCAACCCATTCGAGCACAACGATGTGCTTCGCAAAATGCGCAACGCCATTATCGAAACGGCTGAGCGGTCAGGGTTGATTGCACGGCATAGGATGATCGAAGCATTGCCCTATTTCCTAAAAGCAGATCCAGACTGGACACAACAGCATCTCATCATGCCCCTTAGTACAGATAGTACTGAGGCCCTTGCTTTATGGCGTGCGGTTGGGCACCGAACACATTTTTCGAATGTTCTCGAAATTATCGGAGAACAAATGGCCAAGCATGCTGCCGATCCTCGCCTCGACCGCGAAACACGGAATTCACTCATTTTCAGCCTTATTATCGAATGTCTTCATGCATTTCGCGAAAAACGTACTCCAACGGTGCCATTCGCAAAAATACAGCAAGCGATCCGATCGGTGGATGACGAGGTTCGTGCACATGGAGCGAAAGCGATTCGAAGATTCGTCCATGATCTCTCAACGACCCGGGAAGGAACTCCAAATCCACCATCACCAGAGGAACTTTTCCTATCCGCAGCAAAGCCCTTCCTACAAAAGGTCTGGCCACTAGAGCGTTTGCTCGCAACACCTGGTACCAGTCGAGCACTTGCAGGTCTTCCTGCAACTACCAAGGGAGCCTTCGCGGAAGCGGTAAATGCCATCGAACGCTTTCTGGTGCCATTTGAATGTTGGTCTCTTTTGGAATACGGGTTACATGGCGATCAAGATGGAACGTCAAAGCTCTCAATCATCGATAATCCAGAAAAGGCGAACGCCTTGCTAAGACTTTTTGATCTAACAATCGGTACCACCGAAGGAGCTGTGATTCCTCTTGGTTTGGGTGATGCGCTGGATCAGATTCGCAATGTTGCACCAAGCCAGGCAAGCAACAGCGTCTTTCGGAGATTGGAAACCGCAGCTCGCCGCATATAAACAAACAGATCATCTAAGATGTTTAACATTTCAAAAATCAAGGCAGATTCGACTCAAGAAATGTATAGTTACCACAAATAGCCTTTCAGTTGGTTTCGATCACAAAATGCTAGGCTGTAACGTAAAATCCCATAAGCGTTCGCTTCTTGTTTAGGAGATGAATATGCAATGTCCGTGTGACAGTGGAAAAACCTTCAAGAAATGTTGCGAGCCATTAATCACTGGTGCACAAGACGCGGAGACTGCCGAGCAACTCATGCGAGCCAGGTACACCGCCTACACGCAAGTAGAAATGGAATTTATCGAAAAGACACACGACCCCAAGACACGCAACAAGACTGACATGAAGGCCAATCGTGAATGGGCGGAGTCTACCAGATGGACAGGATTGGAAATTTTAGAGACCGAACAGGGTGGCGTAGATGATGAGGTTGGTACTGTAGCCTTCAAAGCCAAATTTGAGACTGATGAGGGGATTCAAGACCACCAGGAACTCAGTATCTTTCGAAAGCACGAAGGAAAATGGTACTTCGTGGATGCGAGTGACCCAACCAAGACACCTGTCATCCGCAGTGAACCCAAAATTGGCCGAAATGATCCCTGCCCTTGCGGCAGCGGGAAAAAATACAAAAAATGCTGTGGAAACGGCTGAGAACAGATTAGTTTTCGAACTGTTGGCACACCAAATTCCTGACTTGGAACATCTCACCACCTAGCTGGCTACGACTTAAAATTACCTGAGGCAGGTCAATTTCCTAACTCTTCCATTCGATCTTAACTCTACCTAGTCTCTTCCTTCTCCAGAAATTCTTCAAAATTCCGATCCTATTAGAGACACCTCATTACAATTGAGTGAGTCAACCCAGAGAACTTTGGAAAATTAGCATTTCCAAATGATCTCTCTAAAAGCAGCACTGTTGTTCTAAGCAAGGGTTATTGCACTGAACATTTATGGATAAAATCTATTGGGTTGTGACATTGTTATTCTTTGTGATCTCCCTATTTGTGGGAGAAGTCTCAAATCTGTGGTGCGTTCTCCAACCACCTCCCAAGCCCCTTGCCACCGAGGAGTTACATGGCTCAGGAAGGATTATCTTTATTCCCACAAATGATTTCCCAATTTCTATATTAGTACAGTTCGCTGCGTTCTTTCACAAAACGTATCAACTTAACATTCACATTTCAGCACCATTGCGTTTACCCTCATCGACTTTTGATGTAGAACGAGAACAATACATTGCTGAATTAATCTTGGCAGAAACAAAACGCCACCTTTCATCTTCCTCATCTGATGGTCGAGTTATTCCAATCATCTTCACTGACCAAGACATGTATATTCAAAAATACAATTGGCAATACGCATTTGGTTTTCGCCAAAATCATATGGCTGTTGTATCTACAGCACGAATGGATTATGGATTACTTCATCTTTGGACTGCCAGCCAGGAAACTCAAAACTCTCGTTTACGAAAAATGGTGACAAAAAATATTGGAGCACTCTATTACCAACTTCCATTTAGCGATAATTGTCAAAGTGCCATGTATGGGCATGTTGGTGGCCCCCAAGAACTAGATCTCATGAGTGAGCAATTATAAACAGATCCCATTCCCTTCCTTCCTTAAAGAAGTTGCCCAATACAGCCCTCGTCCATACTTTTGACACAGTTCCATTTCCTTCATATCCTGGTGAAGGGATTGAAATCCCCTTGTGTCATTTCTCGCAAACCCAAAACTAGAATACTTTTATGACTTTCAAGGGCACGTTTGTCTTCTTATCCGTCTCTGCATTGGCTTTAGGCCTATGGGCCTTCTGGTGGGAACCCGCAAGCCTCCATGTTAATAAACACAAGTTAGGCATACCCTCCTGGCCCTCAACTTGTGAAGGCTTGAAAGTTGCCGTGCTTTCAGATCTCCATGTAGGTTCGCCATTCAACCACGTTGATCACTTGAACAAAATCATTGACCTAACACTCGACGCAAATCCAGATCTTATATTATTAGCGGGCGACTATGTGATTCACGGAGTTCCTGGAGGGCAATTTGTCTCACCACAAGAGTCGGCCACGCATCTAGCCAGATTGACTGCCCCCTTAGGCGTATTTGCCGTTCTAGGCAATCATGATTGGTGGCATGACGGTCCAAGCACCATGACTGCTTTTCAAAAAGTGGGCATTCAGGTTTTGGAAGATACCTCCATTCCCATTAAACGAAATACATGCCAATTTTGGCTGGCCGGAATTAGTGATTTTATGGAAGGGGCCCATGATGTTCCGCTGGCTCTCTCTCAAGTTCCAGAGAATGAAACGATTCTTGCGTTTACCCATAACCCTGACATCTTTCCCGAAATTCCTTCTCTCGTGGCTTTGACCATTGCAGGGCATACTCATGGGGGACAGGTGTATTTGCCCTTCGTTGGACGACCGGTTGTCCCATCACAATACGGTGAACGTTTTGCCATCGGGCACATAGTTGAGGGGGACCGTCATTTATTTGTCACACCTGATGTCGGTACAAGTATCCTTCCAGTCCGTTTCCTCGTCCCTCCGGAAATTTCAATCCTTATTCTCCAGGCTCTGTAATGCCGAGACTTTGGAAGTTTTTCTAAAATTACGTCGTCTGCGCCTCACCTTGCCAGAGCATGTCGTATCCCAATTCCATCGTGTCCGTGCACATTTCAGTGACAGCCGAAAATGTCTTGTGAAACACTTCGTCTGCATGAGAGCGTTCGTGATCCTCGAATGATTTCCAATACGTGACAATGACATAATGTTCATCGGCTGTCTGTGCGGGATTCATTGAACCTTCAAGAGAGACAAAGCCCGAGAATTTAAACACTTGCCCAGCAATAAACCCGCCTTTGTCCCCACCGTACGTCTGCTTCACGACCATACACATTTCCCCCACGGCCAGTTCTAGTTGTTCGAACTCGACTCCTGGCTTCAGTTTCACCGTATTGAATAACATTTTTGTTCCAAAAGGAATGGTAATGGGTCCAAACATAGCATCCTCCTCTTCAAGCTATGGACCTAGACGGTCTGTGATCATTGAATACGCATTGACTCGTCATCGATGCTTTCGTCCTATACTATGGATTTTTGTAAGAAATAGTCCAACTCAGGATCAGTCTATGTATCCCTCAAATGCTGTCTCTCTGTCTATCATTTTTTTACAGTGATTCCTCTAGTATCGCCAAGTGTTTTCCGATATATGTCGGTATGGGGAAACATTGTTCAAAGACTGCTATACTTCTGGCATTTGGGGTCTCGGTTGTTTTCTTGGTTCTCGGGCACAAAGTAAGGAGGAGCCATGTTTATCAGTAACATTGAAGAAATCCCGGGCAAAACGATTACTACCTGCTATGGCATCGTATCGGGCAGCACGGTTCGAGCCAAACATGTGGGCCGCGATATTTTCGCCAGCATTAAAAACATCTTTGGGGGCGAACTCAAAGGCTATACGGAACTGCTGGGCGAATCTCGCGATGAGGCCTTGGATCGGATGAAATCCCAAGCCCAACAACTAGGCGCGAACGCCATCGTGAATGTCCGTTTTTCAACCTCATCCGTGGCAGCCGGCGCAGCCGAAATTTATGTGTATGGCACCGCCGTATCAGTGGAGTAAGGCTTTATGGAAAGCCTGATCATCTTTCTCGTATTACTAGCACTCGGATATGTATTCGGAAAAATAGCGGAGGGCCGACACTATCGTTCCATTCGGACGAGAGAACAAGCCTTTCTCGAACTCCCAACCGTCTCCAGCAAAAAACCCGTAGGGAATGATTCCCTCATTCACCATGCCGAGTTAGTTCATGGCCATGTCGTCATTTCAGTAGATTATTTCAAACAAATGCTGGCCGGATTACGGAATTTCTTTGGTGGCACCGTTCAAGCCTATGAAACACTCCTGGATCGTGCCCGACGGGAAGCTGTTCTCCGTATGAAAGAAAGCTGTCCTACAGCAGATCAAATCCTAAACCTCCGCATTGAAACCTCTTCCATTTCTAAGGGTGGAGGCGATCGAATCGGATCAGTCGAAGTCTTGGCCTACGGCACGGCTATTTCTTTCCAACGATCTTCCCAAAACCCTAATTTGTGAAATATCAACCCTCCCTTCCTGAACACAACAACAA
This sequence comes from Nitrospirales bacterium, assembly GCA_965223685.1. Taxonomy (GTDB): domain Bacteria; phylum Nitrospirota; class Nitrospiria; order Nitrospirales; family UBA8639; genus Nitrospira_E. The sequence continues at coordinate 875,705 of CBDCXG010000003.1, read as the reverse complement.
TGTCTCGCACCAACAGCCCGTGCGAGAGTTTTTCTTGCTCATGACCGGGGTGCTGGTTATCGTTTTACTTGGATATTGGGTTCTGGGATTCGCAGTTGATATAGCTGTAAATTATCTCTCCCCAGAACAAGAAGCTCAACTCCATTCAAAAATCAACATTGATTGGGAATTTGGGGAAGAGTCGATGCCCAAAGAACAGGCTCAACTTCAAAGCCTTGTTGACGCCTTTAAGCCCTGTCTGTCCCTCCCCTACCCCATTACTGTCAGTCTGGTGAAATCAGACGTGGTTAATGCCATGGCTGTCCCCGGTGGGAAAATGGTGGTATTTTCTGGCCTCTTAGAGGCCGTCTCCTCTACCAATGGCCTGATGTTTGTTCTTGCCCATGAGTTGGGACATTTTCAAAACCGGGATCACTTGCGATTATTAGGGAGAGGTGTTGTTCTCAGTATTCTGGCCATGTTGGCATTCGGGGGAGATTCAGGATTTTCTGACATCCTAGCCTCAACCATTAACCTGCGCACCGCTAAATATTCTCAATCCCGTGAAAGCCAGGCCGACCGCACCGCCCTACAGGCTCTTCAATGTCACTTTGGCCATGTGGGCGGGGCCACAGAACTATTCGAAAGCCTCAAATCTCAAGAAGAAGAATTTGATTGGGACATGCTTCACTATTTCGACAGCCACCCCGAACTTCAGCAACGCATCGATGACCTCCACCAACTCGCCCAAGAACTAGGTTTTTCTCAGGAAGATATTCAAGAGTTAGGAAAACTTTAGAAAGTTTCTTCCAGATGAAAGCTTTAAATCAATAAGTCAATGGCCAAATCTCAAAAAGTTAAAAAAGAAATCGATAGATTGAAATTGAAACTACGGTCTAATGACCCAACGGCAGCAAACAATCTGGCTGTCATCTATCGCAGATTAGGTAATCGAAAACGGGCTTTTTTCTGGTGGAAACGAGCAACGGAAACCTGGGACAATGGTGACAGCTATTTAGAAATAGCCTATTGTTATCAATATGGTCTTGGGGTTCGTCTGAATAAAAGTAAAGCTATCTTAAACTATAAATCAGCCATCCGATCTAATTTTATTACTCAACATGGATATGAAGAAGCAAGATATCATTTAGCTATTGCCCTACTAGATTCTGGAACGAATATGTCAAATTGCCGAAAAGCCCTAACTCTCCTTCAAAAAGCCGCCGCAGATGGGGATTTTCCTGAAGCCAAAAACCTCATTCAGCAATTAGAAAAGAAAACATATGGCCCTTTATGTCGATGTCGAAGAGGACTCCTTCGGTCTCTAGGAGGAAAATCCCAATGTCAGATACACGATATTCAGAGGCCTAGAAAAATTCTCTTCTAAGAATCCAGCAACTTTATTGACAGCTCCCATATAAGTGCATATACTCTTATTATGTCCTCGCATTCACAACTTGCAGAATATCTTGAACCAACTCAAGAGTGCGTCTGTTTCAATATTCGGAAATCAGCACGAGTCATTACTCAACTCTACGAAGACGCACTCCGGCCAACCGGCCTTCGTGCCACGCAATTCAGCTTGTTAGTGGCTACCCGAGTCATAGGAACCGCTACCATCAACGGTTTGGCCAAAAGCTTGGTTATGGACCGGACGACCCTGACACGCAACATGAAACCTCTAGAAAAACAAGGATTTATCCGAATTATGCCTGGGAAAGAAGATCGACGAGAGCGGGAAGTGACACTCACGCTGGCAGGGCAGAACATTCTTTCCGAAGCGCTCCCCCTGTGGAAAACCGTTCAGCAATCTGTCGCTAAAACTCTAGGGCAAGGTCGTGTAACCAGGCTTATGAAGGATTTGTCGAGCACTATCGAACTGACACAAGACAGATAATTTTTTCGCCATATTAGTGTATATACACTGTTTAGGAGGATGCTATGCCCACAAACACCGAACTTCACATGATCACGAACACATCTACTGCTCCCTCGAACGGTCCATTTCTCCTTCATGCAACAGGAAGAAGACCTTCAAAACTTGATGTATCTTGGCTTCGACAGTTGTGTCTAGAGGCTGGAGCCGACGATGTAGGATTCGTCGAGATTGATCGACCTGTTCTTGGGAAAGACCGCCCTGATATTCTCGCCACCTTTCCCCGCACAAAAACCCTCATCAGCTTTGTGGTCCGGATGAATCGGGAGCCCATCCGAAGTCCCATGCGGTCAATCGCCAACCTCGAGTTTCATCATACAGGTGACCAAGTAAATGACATTGCTCGAACAATTGTCCAACAGCTCGAAGCTCGAGGGATTCGAGCGCTGAATCCCGCAATGGGTTTCCCAATGGAAATGGATCGTTTCCCAGGCAAGATTTGGGTGGTTTCACACAAAACGGTAGCGGTGGCAGCCGGATTGGGCCAAATGGGCATACATCGGAATGTGATCCATCCGAAATTTGGAAATTTCATTTTACTAGGGACCGTTCTGATCGATACTGAGGTGTCTAGTACAAATACACCCATCCACTATAACCCTTGCATGGAATGTAAGTTGTGCATAGGAGCCTGCCCTGTTGGCGCCATTGCCCAGGATGGCTACTTTAATTTTTCAGCTTGCTACACACAATTACCGGGAATTTATGGGCGGCTTTACGGACTGGGTTGGAAATATTACCGAAAGTCGATCAACTCAGCAGTATCGTCAGAAAGTCACTGACGCAGAGTCATCCTCCATGTGGCAAAGCCTTTCGTTTGGAGCCAATTATAAGGCTGCCTACTGTATGGCCGTATGTCCCGCCGGTGAAGATGTACTTCAACCATTTACAACGGATCGGAAAGAGTTTGTAAAAGACATCGTCAAACCTCTGCAACGAAAGGAAGAAGTGCTGTATGTCATTCCTGGATCGGATGCAGAGACCTATGCAGAAAAACGCTATCCACATAAACCTATCAAACGTGTAGGCAATAGCTTACGACCGCATTCCATTCAAGGTTTTCTAGATGGCTTACCTCTGGTATTTCAACGGGAAAAATCTAAAGGGCTCGATGCGGTCTATCATTTCAATTTTATTGGACAAGAGACAGCAGAAGCGACCATCACCATTCAGAATCAGACCTTGACAGTCTTGAAAGGACTCCAAGGAGACGCGAATTTCCGTCTGACAACCGACAGCCAAGTCTGGTTAGAATATTTAGCGAAAGAACGTAATTTGCTATGGGCCATGCTCACGCAAAAAATTCGAGTCAAAGGTTCATTGAAATTTCTCCAGGCCTTTGCCCGTTGTTTTCCAAATTAATGACCAAATACGCTGAAGGACCTCGCAAGCGTGGTGAACAAATTGACAAATCTTTCCAAAATTGTAGAATTCCTTTGTACTATAGGCTTTTAGAATCAAGCGTTTTATGCATGCATGTAATAGGAGACCGATGATTGTATGTTGCGAAAAAAATCATTGATTGGCATACCTGGCATCTATGTGGTCATTGAAGACTTGGGGCCGGAACTAAAGGGAGTCATCACGAGAACTGCGTTACGAAAACGTGTAGAGATGCAACTACTAACCGCAGGAATTCGTTTGGTGAAAAAACTCGAGGCGGCTAAGTTGCCTGGCGAGCCATATCTCTATCTTAATTTGGCAGCCATTCCTTTAGGGCCAAAACGCTTTGCCTGCGCGATTGATCTTGAAGTTCACCAACTCGTGAACCTCGTGCATCGATCCGCTAGTGGACATGCCAACACATGGGAACAAGGGATTGTGACGACCGGTGGCGTCAAAACCATTTTCGATAATGTTGACGCTCTCGTCTTTGATTTTATTTGTGATTACCTGGCGATGAATCCAAAAGGCTAGGCAGTTGCTTCATCAGGAGCATTAAGCAAAAAAATTGCACCACAAAACTAAGGCAGCGAATCTTTTCTCACCAGCATTTACGGCCTCTCGCAGCCCAAACTTCATTGAAGCTCCAATTTTCTACATTCGGACAAAAGGGTAAGACTGATAAAATTTGACCTCCACTGATCATTCATGCGAAAAAGATCTTTGTTCATCTCTCGATTCATAAAGGAGAACCTCTATGTCAAAAGCCCGAGCACGCCACATTTTAGTATCGACCGAAGAAGCTTGTAACAAGTTAAAAACAGAAATTGAGGGCGGTGGAGATTTTGCCGCCGCAGCCAAAGAACATTCCACCTGTCCTTCCGGCAAACAAGGTGGAGACTTAGGAGAGTTTGGCCCAGGCCAAATGGTGAAAGAATTTGACGAAGTAGTCTTTAGTGGCGAACTCGGAAAAGTCCATGGACCAGTCAAAACCCAATTCGGCTATCACCTCCTTGAAATCACCAGCCGCACGCCCTAACCCGGTGGCACTACAAAGGCCGGGAGCGATACCATTGGATAAAACCTTGCCTTTTTATCGACCCTGGTGACTCAAGCTGTCGCGTTGTCTCACATCTTTTCTCGAAATTTTCAACCCCTCATAAAGTGTTTAGCTTTCATCTTTACCTTGATGTAGAGAAGCCATTCTTATCATATTCACCCATTCCCTTTAGCCATGAACATCTCCCCATCACCACATAAAGCTTCGCAATTCAAAAAATTACTTCTTTCTCCAGAACTTGAGTTTCTTTGTGAAGCCCACAATGGCCTCAGTGCCAAAATTGTGGAAGAAGCCGGCTTTAAAGGTATTTGGGCCAGTGGCCTTTCTATTTCTGCACAATTTGGGGTCCGGGACAATAACGAAGCCAGCTGGACGCAGATTTTGGATAATATAGAATTTATGTCCGACGCGACTCGTATCCCGATTTTGCTTGATGGTGATACCGGTTATGGCAATTTCAACAACATGCAACGTCTCATTCGAAAATTGGAGCAGCGGGACATTGCTGCTGTCTGCATCGAAGATAAGTTATTCCCCAAAACAAACAGCTTTCTCCAGGGTGAAACTCAACCCCTCGCCAACATAGAGGAATTTTGCGGAAAGATTAAAGCCGGGAAAGATGCACAATCAGACCCGGACTTCTGCATCGTTGCCCGCATCGAATCGTTTATTTGTGGTTGGGGACTGGCCGAAGCCTTGCGTCGAGCAGAAGCCTACCACCAAGCAGGGGCAGACGGAATCTTGATACATAGCGCATTAGCGGTATCTGATGAAATTTTAGCCTTCAATCGAGAATGGGCTGGGCGTTGTCCTGTGCTCATTATTCCCACAAAATATTATTCCACCCCTATGGATGTGTTTCGGCAGCAAGGCATCTCAATGGCGATATGGGCCAATCATCTACTCCGTGCGGCAATCGCAACCATGCAATCCACTGCCCGTGCTCTGAGAGAACAGGGAAACCTGCTCTCGCTTGAAGACAAGATCGTTCCCGTCGCCGAAGTCTTTCGTCTGCAAGGCGCAGCAGATCTAGAAGAAGCCGAACATCGCTATCTTCCCAAAGGTTCGGAACGTGCTGCAGCAATTGTGTTGGCAGCATCACGTGGAGATGAATTAGGCGACCTGACCAAGGACAAACCCAAAACCATGGTGCCGATTCGAGGTGTGCCCATTCTGGCGCACATCATCGATGCATATAATGCAGTTGGCATAAAAGATATCAGCGTTGTCCGTGGCTATAAAAAAGAAGCCGTCAACCTGCCTCATTTAACCTATGTGGACAATGATGCCTTTTCATCAACAGGGGAACTCGATTCCCTGTTGAAAGCGCTCCAAGCCAAGACACACCTCAAACAAGATCTGCTCATTTCTTATGGGGATGTATTATTCAACTCCTATATTCCGCAAGCCCTCTTACAGGAATCAGAAGATTTTGTCATTTTTGTGGATAGTCACTGGCAAGAAAAAACCAGCTACACTCGTCTGGGCGGGTTTGCTGAATGTACCGCGCCTAATTCTCGAAAAGCGTTTAATACTCCTATTTATCTCAAGCAACTAGGCACGGATGTCCCTTCTAACAAGATTCACGGCGTATGGATGGGTTTTTTTAAAGTTTCAGTCTCAGGGACCAAACAGCTACTAGAATTGCTGCCTCGACTCTTAGGTAGTCCAGAAAATCAAAAAGCCGGAATGACCGCATTGTTTCAAGAGCTACAGAAGAAGAAGCAATCAATTCGCGTCCTCTATACAGTTGGGCATTGGCTGGACATCAACAACCTAGATGATGTCGTCCAAGCCGGTAGCTTTTAACACGACTCTACTTCATTTCCCTACTCCCACGTCACCGTTTTGCTCAACCAGAATTGCTCAGAAATTATTTACTGACTCTAAGGAGCTCAATGAAATCCATGTCTTGAAAACACATATGAGTTGTTGTTGAAAACAACCAAGTTTTTCTGATGGCATAGTCAATGATATATCAAGCGTTAAAGAGATGGCCCCTTACAATCATTCTGATGGTCACCACTCCTCAAACCTTGTTGGGAGCCGTCACACCTCAATTCATTGTTGAGGCACCAGACGATTTGCGACTAATAGCGGATCGCCTGGAGGTAACCAACTCGCAAACCATGCAGAGAATGATGGATCTTATGGGCCTTCAGCATTCAGGGCCTAACATTCGCGTGTTTCTAGCACCGGACGGTTCTCCTCCAGCACAACAGGCTGAAGATTGGATGTCTGGCTACGCGCTCGGTGAAACCTCGACCATTGTGCTGCTCACAGACCGAAGTTTGACCTATCCAAATAATTCCCTCAACCAAGTGTTCTTACATGAAGTCGGGCATATTCTGGCTTATCGAGCTGCAGGTGGTCAGCCACTCCCCCGATGGTTTGATGAGGGACTGGCAATGGTAGCCGCCCAAACGTGGGATTTAGAAGATCGAGCCAGATTGGTTTGGGCCATGGTTTCCAGTACGCAAGTTTCTCTTAATGAAATAAACAGCCTTTTTAGCAAGGACGCCAGCTCGGTTCGACAAGCGTATGTTTTGGCTCACGCTTTTATGTTAGACCTTTTGGAACAAACTGACCGAGGTGTTCCCCAACGTATACTGGCGGCGGTCAAACAAGGCCTTCCCTTCGCCCAAGCTTTTGCACAAGCTACGTCCATGTCGCTCACGCAAGCCGAAGAAGGATTCTGGAGCCGCCAGACCATATGGAATCGATGGGTCCCAGTGGCGACGAGTTCAGGAATGGTGTGGCTCACCATCACACTTCTGGCCATTTGGGCTTACACGAAACAGCGAAGGCGAGCCGCCGCCATTAAGAAACAATGGCAAGAAGATGATTGGGATATCTAAGAGATTCAATTTTTCAGCATTTGCAATCCCCCCCTTTGTAAGGGGAGGTGTAGGTGGGGTAGAGTGAGGCACCTTAACAAATCCTCTTGCCAATGATTTCTATGTAAATTGTCTCAACAATCTTAGATATCGAGAAAGGAAAGAAGTGATGTCATCTAACAAACTCAAAGACAAAGTCGCCATCATTACAGGTGGGAATAGCGGAATCGGATTAGCCACCGCGAAATTACTTCAGGCTGAGGGGGCAAGGGTCATTATCACAGGGCGACGGGAAGATGCCGTCGAAGCTGCCGTCAAAGAAATCGGAGGAACCTGTAAAGGAATCGTCTCCGACACGGGAAACCTCAATGACATTACACGTCTCTATGAACAGATTCAACAATCAGGATTTAAGATCGATATTCTATTCCTCAACGCAGGCATTGCGATCTTTGGTCCATATGAGACCATCAACGAAGCCACCTTTGATACCATGGTGAATATCAACTTCAAAGGTCTATTTTTCAACATTCAAAAGGCTGTACCGCTCATAAACGAAGGAGGTTCCATCGTCCTCAATTCATCGATTGCCGACCAGAAAGGGTTCCCCAATACCAATATTTATGCAGCCACGAAAGCTGCGGTTCGAAGTTTGGCTAGAACCCTCTCGACTGAGCTTCTAGAGAAAAAAATCCGCGTGAATGCCATCGCGCCGGGTCCTATCGAAACCCCTATCTTTGACAAAATTGGGATGCCTGCAGAAGCCGTCCCAGAAATGAAAGACAGTTTCGCAGATCAAAACCCGATGAAACGAATGGGAACACCAGAAGAAATTGCTAAAGCCGTATTGTTTCTAGGCTCCGATGATTCAACCTACATTACAGGAATTGACCTGACAGTGGATGGCGGTGCGACTCAATTATAAGCAAGGTTCTACCCCAACCTCGGAAAATCCCACTTTAAAAGGCCCTTTCAGTCAGAAAGATAAAGACTGCCATGATTCAACAAATCTAGAATTAACGAGTCTTGTTCTTTCGACTGGCCAAGGACATCAAAGAATGTTCTTTCGGCACATAATGTTCTCACAAGATCAGTCATTGATGCATTGAAGGTATACTGTCGACCATCTACAAATAACCACAAATTTGTCTTCTGTTCCTGAAATGCAAAGCGAGACCCTTCGTTTCGAATGAGCATTCCTCCCCTTGCTAAGTGTCCACGGATATCTTCCAAGCTCCGCTCCTCCTGCAGAGCTCCTCCTTCTGCATATTTCGGAGCAGTCATATACCGACCAAACCATTGAGCTAGGGCATCGTAATCGTCACTATATTGAGTAAGAATCTTCTGTACCCTTTTCACCGCCTCTCCGGTTATCTGTCCGGGATTATCTTGGGGAACCAGGTCAGGATCCGCATAACGAACTTCTTCGCTGAGCCCTTCTCCTACATACTCTGGAAAATCAAGCAAGATATCCCGGTGAGAGGGAGCGCGAAATCCCACCGAACACGTCATGCAATCCTCTCCCACTGCAATACCATTATGGCCGACACGGGGAGGCACATAGAGCAAGTCACCCGGCTCCAGCACCCAAGACTCTTGGGGCTCCCATTCAGTCAAAATCCTCACTGGCACATCATGCCGACGAGGTGAGGATTCATCATACAGTCCGCCCACTTCCCATTGACGACGCCCACTCACCTGCACCAAAAAAACATCATAATTATCATAATGCGGCCCCACCCCACCCTTGTCCCCGGAATAGCTGATCATCAGGTCATCTACCCGCCAACAGGGAATAAAATAAAACTGTGCAAGAAAATCCGCAGCAGCTGGGACCCAGTGATCTACAGCCTGAACCAATAAGGTCCAATGGGTTTTGGGCAACGCCGAAAAATCGGCATCGGCAAATGGCCCATGAGTCAACGCCCATTCTTCAGTTTCGGCATTCTGAACGATCAGCCGCGATTCAACCTCTTCTTCGCACGCAAGACCTGCTAATTCATCCGCCGCAATTGGAGGCTTGATCCCCGGCAATGCCTGCCGAACCAACAACGGCTTCTTTTGCCAATACTCAGCCAAAAACGTTTCACGCGAAAGATCGCCTAGCGGCAAGTTATTCATCGAAAATAATTTTTCTATGTATTACTTCCTCCCCTTTTGTAAGGGGAGGATTAAGGTGGGGTAGAATCTTGCAAATGGCAGTAAGTCCCACAATGAAAACCACTTGTGTCATTTCCATAGAAACGGAAAGCTGGAGTTATCTGCCGCTTCCTGGATACCCGCCTCCGCGGGTATGACAAACTATGACAGCATTAATTCAGATTCCCTCACCATCTCAATATGAGGAATCCCATCTTCCAAATACATATCTGAAACTTGTACAAACCTATACTGCTCATAGAATTTTTTTAAATAGTCTTGCGCAGAAATTCGTATAAAAGTCTTAGGCCAACAACCAGAAATTTCATTCAGTGCTGCCTGTAACAATTGATGCCCAACCCTCCGCTTACGAAAATCAGCTCTCACCACAACTCGACCAAGATTTACTTCCTGATAGCGAAGTCCCGGCGGAAGCATACGCGCATACGCAATCAATTCTCCAACATCGTTTCGCCCTGAAAGATGCCTTGCCTCAGGATGTCGATCATACTCGTCCAACTCTGGATACACACATTGTTGTTCCACCACAAACACATCGATCCGCAACTTCGCTATTTCAAACAGTTGATTTACCGATAGTCGCTGAAAGGTCTTCGCCTTCCAATGCAAAGAAGTCAATGAAAAAAATTTCCTTTTCTCCTATCCACTAATTTACAACTACTGATCAACCCCACCGTTGACACTCCAAATACTAAGAAGATCTTACTTCAACACCTCACAACTCTCCTAACTTCATGGGTCCCGGATCATGTCGGCGCCCAATTCTTCCGAAAGATGAAGACATGAGAACCCAATCCTTATATAAGAAAATCTATGTCAAGATGAAAACGAAGGATAGTGATGAATTAATGGCCATTTGGCAAGAAAATGATCACGGTCTCTGGTCAGATTCGGCATTTGAAGTCATCCAAAATCTGCTTTTAGAAAGAGGCGTCGTCTTGCCAAAACAAGGAGAGGTGAAGGTCACAATACTCCCTCCTCCAAAATTTGAAATCCCATGGGATCTCCCGTATCTAGCCTGGTTCGGTATTTGCCTGGCCTGGACATTATTCGGCTTGCTACTAATATGGATATTCCTTCTTCATCCCTTTTATTGTCTCTCCCATTCCAATAGTCCTTTTTGGCCAAATCTTTCACTGCAACTTTCCGGATTGAATGACCTATCTCCACATTTCGATATATATGGAAAACTCTATCTAAGCTTGCACTACATCGAGTATGGGATCATGTCTTATGGGATGGTGGCGGGTTTTTTCGTTTTGTACAAAAGCCAAAAAGCTGTGTCGACCATGAAAGTTTATCTCGCCCAACTACCTCTATTCACAATTTATCTTCTTCTCTACTTCAATGTAGTCCCTCTGATGCTCCTTTATTGGGAGGTGAACTCTTCAGTTATCAATTTCACGCCTGATTGGGAAATGTGGATTGAGACCATGGGTGTCTATTCTAGTGGAACTTCAAGGTGGGGATTATTTATCGAAATGCTGAAAGGATCTTACATCCCTATATCCGCTGCTATTATTTGGTATTTCTTCTTAATCCGATCAAACTGGCTTGCAAAAACATTCTCTCCCAATCCGACATCATCTCATTAATAAGTCTGGCTCGCAAAAGACTTATCGAGAATGCAAAGGGCATCTCAGTATCAAAGTGCCGTTTATGGAAACTTTGACTCAATCTGTTTCTGTAAGTGCAATGTATATGGAAAATGATATCCACTGTCTGGGATAACAAGCCGTTCTCCCTTCCGGACAAAACTAACAAGATGGAGACTTCCTATGGGAAGGGTAAGCGAATCCCCTTCGATGGTTCGAGCGTATTGAACTATGTCGCCAGCCCTCAGATTCCCTTTTAACGATTTTTGGACTTTCGCAGTGATGCCCCAGCTCGAGTAGGAACCGATCGTCTCAATACGCTGCATATTTTCTATTTCCAAGACAACCGTTACATCCGTTTGCTGAAGATTACTCTCAATCAATTCAAGAGGAGGAAAACCTACACCCTCGCTAGGCTCATCTTGAATGTTCGCACAAGCCCCCAAACTAGCGATCAACATCACTGCTAACCAACATTTCATATCCTTGGCCTCACTATCTGACAACCCATCAATCTCGTAGCATATGCACAAAGAGACCATCACGGAGCTTGGGTTCGAACCAGGTGCTTTTTGGCGGCATGACACGATCCGCATCAGCTACAGCCATGAGTTCGTCCACGGTGGTGGGATATAACCAAAACGCCACAGCCCAGTCTCCACCGTCCACTAACATCTCCAGCTGCTGGGTGCCACGAATACCCCCCACAAAATCAATACGTGGATCGGAACGTTGATCCTTAATACCTAAAAGCGGGTCCAGCACACGCTCCGTTAACTCTGAAACCGCTAGGGCTCGAACTGGGTCTTGCTGACTGTTCAAAGACGGATCGTGTTTGGGTGTCGCGCGATGCCATTGCCCTTCCAGATACATCTCGAAACCAGCGGCTGGCGCATCGCCTGGTTGCGTAGTCGCCTGTAATTCAAAATGTGGTGCTAATTGTTCCAGCAGTTCCCCAGGCGCGAGCCCATTCAAGTCCCGAACGACTCGATTGTAGGGAAGGATTTGCAATTGGTCATGCGGAAAGATAACCGCCAAAAACCCTTCTTCGTGGCTCCCAGCAGGCAGCGCGTTTGAATGGCCGCGAGATTTCCGAACTCGAGACGCTGCTGCCGACCGGTGATGGCCATCAGCAATATAGAGGGCCGGAAGGTCTTGAAAATCTTTGATGACTTGTTGAATCGCCGAATCCTCCCGCACGCTCCACACGGTGTGTTCAACTTGATCATCCGCCACAACATGAACATCTGGCTTGGTTTGCGTCACGTCGTTCAGCCACTTGTCAATATTAACCGTCTGTCGAAAAAAGAGAAGAACCGGCCCAGATTGTGATTCATGTGTTTCGATAATTCGCACACGATCGTTTTCCTTCACTGGCCTGGTAAATTCATGTTTTTTGATAATGCCTTTGTCATACTCATCCACTGAGGCTAGGGCCACAATACCCGTCTGTTCATGCTGCCCCCATTTCTGCCGGTAGACTCCAAAGAGAGGTTGGGATTCTTGCACCAACACCCCTTCCTTTATCAACTGTTGTAAGTTGTCCGCGCCACGCTGATACACTTCCTTCGAATACGGATCCACGTTATCGCTCAACTCAAGTTCAGCTCGACCAATTCGAAGAAAGCAGTAGGGATTTCCCTCTGCCAATTCACGGGCTTCCTTTAATGACACAACATCATAGGGTGGAGCCGCCACTTGAGCGGCCAACTCAGTTTTGGGTCTTAGCGCGCGAAACGGTGCAATCGTTGCCATCTACATCTCCTCCTTTTTGTTTCAACCCTCTCAGTAGAACACTCATTACAGTGCATTATATTTTTTTAGCACACCTGTCCTCTCCCTGGATATATGAAGGTCATTGAGAAAAAATATCAGAGAGAGAGACTAAAATTGCCAATAGGTGTAGGCTTCTCCCTTCATATTGACAAGGTTGTAAATTCTTGTATGGTACTTCATCCTTGAACCACTGATTAGCGCTAGATTACAGACAATTTGGTCATACCTAGGCTATTTTTAATGCATTTTTCGCAATTTCGTTTACGCCCTGCCCATATCTCCTTGTACTTTTTGACCGCTCTGCTTGCGAGTTGTGGAAATACTATTGCCGTGGAAGATCAAGATTCAATCATCATCCGAAATCATAGCGACCAGGCCATACATTCTCTCTTAGTAAAACCATGCACAAAATCTTATGATGAATTTGAAGAAATGGCTCAAAATTTACAACCCGGGTCGATGACAGTTATCCGACTCTATCCTGGCTGCTTTGATGCCGACGCCCTTCATGAAAATGGAGAACCAATGGCCACCCAATACAAGTTACGACTTCCTCCACAATTACGTTGGGATGTATACTAAAAATGTCGGGGGGTCAGGATGTACTCTTATATTCGACAAACCTCTAAGATTTTCTTCGCCATCATCGCCTACCAATTTTTGGCAGGCTGTCTCTCCCACTACTATCTTGTCACCTCTGATTTTGTCGTCACAGACAGCCAAGAAACACCTCCAGAAATCGTGGAAAGTCAAACCTATCGTTCATTAATTCCATCGATTACAACGTTGGGCATCAAAACTCCAGAAGGCTGCGCCAATGAAACGGCAGCCCAAAGCTCTGGTGAAGCTGCAGGTCAAGGGGTTTTACTCAAAACTACTTGCGGCATCGAAATGGATGAATTAGAGCGAGCGCTTACAAAAGTTGGCTTTCAGGTCATTTCATGGAAAACCCTGCAAAACAAGGTACTCAAAGAAAAAATGACGCCACGGGACGCCTCCAAAGAATTGGGAGCCGAAGTCTTGTTCCAGATCAATTCGCTCGAACGCTCACTCATCCAAACTGGTCAAGATGCACGATGGGAACGCCGTTTCTTCGAATCGAACCAGGAAGGCAAGCAACTCAACCCCATTGCCCTTTCCGAGGAAGAAGGCAACCGGCTGGTTCGTTACATCAAAGGCAAAGAAGCGTCGCTCACAAATCGTGAACGGTTAAGTGTTACCATGAATGCCAGCGCTTCATCCGTCAGAACTGGAGAAACCTTGTGGTTCTATGAATGGACACATGCTGAAGCACAGAAAAAAAAAGAAGCCCTGAATATCCTTGCAATGTGTGATAATAAAAAATGTCAGGACCCTCCCAGTTTACCCAAACCCACACAAAAGGAAGCTCTCTTCGTCATCGGCGAAAGTGAAGCGATTTCCAAAATAAAAAATGCTAAGAATCACCAAACCGCTGTGTACCATAAACTATTACGAGACCTGGTCACCAATTTAGCTACCTCATTTAAACATCAGCCCTAGCACTCCCTCATGCACATGCTCTAGCCTGCGTCTCAATACGTAGCTATGTGTTTCAGCGATTGCCGAATCTAAAATACAGCTTCACACCACATTCCATCTCATGAAATACTATTAGCAAAGCACATCGGTCTCGCTTTCACAAACTGAACCCTTGGCAGCATTGACTCTTTGCAGCTCCTTTGCTACTTATCTTTTGGTTCTTAACGGGTATTTATTTGTTTTGTTTCCAGCAATTTGCACAAAGCATTCATTTCTCAAAGCCCCGACACCACAAGGAGGGTCCACCCTTTGAACTTTTTCATTTCTCTCATCTTCTTATCTTTTTTCTCCCTGGCCTTTACCACTCCGTCAATGGCCGCTGTTGGCGATGCAAGTTATATTTCTGACGTGTTGAACGTGCCCTTACGCAGTGGCCCATCCAACTCCCATCGTATCTTACACCGTGGCCTTCCAAGTGGGACCCAACTGACGATTCTTGCGATCAACGAGGAGGCAGGGTTCACACAAGTTAGAACGTCAAGCGGCCTGGAAGGTTGGGTCACCTCCCAGTACCTCGTCGGCACACCAATCGCACGCGTTAAGCTGGCGTCTGCCGAAAAGCGCCTTCAAAGCCTTAACAGCAAACTCACCCAAGAACGCGACGCGCATACCAGCCTTCAGGCTGCGCACAAAGGAACGCAGGCTAAAAATCGTGAATTGAATTCACAAGTAGAGTCCCTGACCAAAGAACTGACTGAACTCAAACGTATATCTGCCGATCCTATTAACGAACATACCCGCAATGTTGAGTTGACTCAGCAGAACCAACGCTTAGTCAGTGAAGTAGAAGAATTGTCCGCAAGAGCTAGACGGCTGGAAGAAAACGTTCAACGCGAATGGCTTGTGTACGGCGGCGCGCTCGTACTTATTGGCCTGTTACTCGGCGTCATCATAAAAGCGCGCCCCCGACAGAAAACATATTCACGCTATACATAAGGCTGATTATTTCAAGGCCTCTAGGGTGGCACGAAGCTCTTGGACTTCTGACTGAAATAACGTCAGATGGTCATCCCTTTGAGGTTGAGTATCCTTGAATTTCCATACACGTTTAAAAATCGCCCACAATTCTTTGTTGTGAGTCACCGCTAGATCATAGACAGATGTGGCTCGTTTTTCCTCATCTACACAACACAATGAATCATCAAAGGCATGGAATTGATTGTGCAAATCATCCAAAGCCTGATCGTACCCTGCCCCACCTTTTGCTGCTTCCGCACTCGCTTCCATCATGGAGGTGAGATTCAACACGGTATCCACACTAGTAGCCCCTTTTGCTTTCGCCGCAAAATCATCAGCATGGGGATAGAAAATATAACTACATCCACTGAGTCCAGAGACCAAGACAAACGCCAATACCATGACTGCAATCTTGTGCATACATCCCTCCTTGGTTAGTGTAAAATATTCATTTCTGTTTGTTTTGCAATAGCTTCTCAAAATGTGACATGCGGACTTTGATGCTTCCAATGTCATTGTAAGCCTAACGAAGAATGGTATGTTAAACAACTGCTTTCAATTAAGGATAAGAAATGACCATAGCAACCCACTCCCCTGTCTGAATGAAATGGCCCGACTATCATTGTCTTATCCATACCCCACATGACCACTCAGACAATGCAACCGACAGCTCAGCAACATTGGCTCTTGATATAATACTCTTCTTGAAAAGTCATCCACGCAAGCTGGGAACCTTATGAGTAAGCATCTAAGAAGTAAACCTCCTCTTGAAACAGACATCAAACTCAATTTTCACGGGCAGATGACTTACGAAGATTACCTCTACCTCAACCAGGTGTTATCTGCGCAAAAACCCCTGAGCGATCCACCACATCATGATGAACTCCTGTTTATCATCCAGCACCAAACATCTGAGCTCTGGATGAAACTTATTTTACATGAGTTGAGGGCAGCTATTACTCATATTCAACAAGATACGCTTAACCCTTGTTTTAAAATCCTGGCTCGAGTCAAACAAATCCAACGACAATTATTTGAACAATGGGCCGTCTTGGAGACGTTGACCCCAAATGAATATGCTAAATTTCGGAAGGTGTTGGCCAATGCCTCTGGGCTCCAATCCATCCAATATCGTTCTATTGAATTTATCTTAGGGAATAAGAACTCCGATCTCGTGGAACTGTATCGACACAATGACCAGCTCTACCAGGAGATCACCCGCATTCTTCAGTCACCCAGCCTGTATGATGAATTTTTACTCTACCTGTCTCGACATTCCTATCAGGTCCCCAAGGCATGTATTACTCGAAACTGGGCAGAGCCGCATACACGAAACACCCAGCTTATTTCGGTATTTAAACACATTTATGATCATCCTAAAGCCAACTGGGATGCCTATGAAATGTGTGAAAAACTGGTCGATGTCGAAGAGAATTTTCACCTCTGGCGTTTTCGTCATCTCAAAACTGTGGAACGGATTATTGGCTATAAGCCAGGGACTGGTGGATCTTCAGGAGTAGCATATTTAAAGCAGTCTCTTGAACTCACATTTTTCCCGGAGCTATTCGATGTCAGAACTGAAATCTGGCGCTGATCGAATCCAGGAAAAAGTCGCCACACTTGGAACGAGTGCATTAGATGAACAATCCATCACTACGCATATTCATCCGATGTTTTCGCGAGTCTTACAACGTTCGGGGATCTATCTCGCCAATCACTCACTAGGACGCCCACTAGATCAGATGGCAGCCGACGTCCAAGAGGCCCTGGACTGTTGGTACCAAAATATCAATGGAGCGTGGGGGACCTGGCTTACAGAAATACAGACATTTCGTGAACGCATTGCCCAATTAATTCAGGCTCCACGCCCAGATTGCATCGTACCAAAAACCAGTGCAGGGCAAGGATTACGAACAATCCTGAATTGCTATGACCGCCAGATCCAGATCGTCACAACAAGAGCAGAATTCAGTTCAATCGACCACATTCTAAAAGTCTATGCGAATCGCGATCGAGTGCAATTGGTTCACATAAGTCCTAATAGTGAAGGGCACTATCATAGAAAGGACATACTCGCGGCTGTCACGCCAACAACCGACTTGGTGATCGTATCACTCGTGCTATTCAATACCGGACAATATTTCACCGACCTCGCTCCTATCATTTCAGAGGCCCAGGCACAAGGAGCAAAAGTTTTATTAGACCTCTATCATGCCGTCGGAGCATTGCCGGTTGACATTCAAGCATTGAACGCCGATTTTGCGATCGGGGGATGCTATAAATATTTGCGTGGTGGCCCGGGCGCCTGTTGGTTGTATATCCATCCACAACATCTGACAGGTTCATTCTGCACCTTGGATACCGGGTGGTTTGCTCAACCCAAACCCTTCGACTTTTCTCGACCTGAATCGCCCATGCTTGCGGAAGGGGGCAATGCCTTTCTTGAATCAACGCCACCTATTCTTCCGTATTATCAAGCACGAGCTGGGCTCACATTTACCTCGGCGGTCGGAGTGGATCGACTGCGGACATATTCACTCACCCAACAAGCTAAGCTGATAAACCTTCTAGATCAGCACCAGATACCTGTTTTGGGAAAATCCCATCAACGAGGTGCCTTTTTGGTCATTCCACATACAGCAGCCGAATCCATTGCCACTAAACTCAGGGAGAATGGGGTAATCGTTGATGCACGAGATGGGTTCATCAGAATATGTCCGGACATCCTCACCACTGACGATGAACTAGTTGAGGCGATTAGCAAATTGGCAGAACTCATTTGACAACAGTCTGGTGAAAAATACGATCTTTCCCTCATGGCCAACCCCTCCAAACGATTAGAAACTAATGTTGAAGGGAATTTTTTTGTTGATTCCACCTGTATCGACTGCGATACCTGTCGGCAACTCGCCCCCGCTACCTTTATTGAAAAGGGTGACTATTCAACTGTTTTTCACCAACCGGAATCTGCAGAGCAAGAATATTCAGCTTACCTAGCTCTGCTTGCCTGTCCAGTCGGATCCATCGGCACGATCAACAAGAATCCCGAGTTATTTTCAAAAGCTCAAGCGTCTTTTCCACTACCCGTGGACAAAAGTGTCTTTTATGTTGGCTTTAACTCTGAGAAATCATTTGGCGCCAATAGTTATTTCATCACACATCCCAAGGGGAATTGGCTGATCGATTCACCGCGTTATCTCAAACCGCTTGTGCATGCCTTTGAAGAACGGGGTGGTATTCAGTACATTTTCCTTACTCACAAAGATGACGTCGCTGAAGCGGCTCGATACGCCAAGACATTTGGCGCCACTCGTATTATTCATCAGGCCGATGCTTC
The DNA here is from genome assembly GCA_965223685.1 of Nitrospirales bacterium. Lineage (GTDB taxonomy): Bacteria > Nitrospirota > Nitrospiria > Nitrospirales > UBA8639 > Nitrospira_E. The sequence continues at coordinate 857,125 of CBDCXG010000003.1, read as the reverse complement.
AGCCATGCCTGATGCAGAAAGGATCATAAACGGGGAAGATACACTTCAAGTGGAACTAGGGTTTCACTGCATCCCCGTTCCCGGCCACACCGAAGGCAGTATGGTCTTGCTATACCAGAATCGGTTTTTATTTTCAGGCGATCATTTGTGGTGGAATCGAGATAGCCAGCACCTGGGAACCCCAGAAAACTTGGTGTGGAATGACGCGCAGCTGGAAAAATCAGTCAAGAAATTGCTCAACTATTCCTTTGAATGGCTCTTACCAGGACATGGCGACCGCATTCGATTGCCCAAGAGAGAAATGCAATCTGCCCTCGAACAGCTTATCCAAATACGCTGGCACAAGGATGAAAATCTTGAGCAGCATAATGGATTCAGCTAATCAACTGTAAATTAGTATAGGGAGGAATGCGGTTGGCTGAACTCAGAATTTAGAAAAATCGATTTCGAAATACTACGCGGTCCCAAAGACTCGTTTTGCGCAAGAGCGGAGTATTAGTATTTAACCGATGTCGTTTCCCACGACGAGTTTCAATTTCAATAGTATTCTCGTCATAGACTCGTACGACTTTCCATAACTTATCAACGATATAGGAATAGTAATCTCCGTGTTTAGCCGGAAAAATAACTTTCGCCCGCAGACTGGGGTGAGATGACGTTTTCAACTTACTATAAATGACGAATTCTCCAATTTTGAGCGTCATAAGCATTTCTCCTAGCAAAGAAATCTTTTGAGCGATTTTACACAGGTCCTATTTTAGTCTGCCCATACCTATAATGATACCCCTTTTCTTTCAATAGTAAATATTTTCAACGCTAAGAGGGATCCCTCTTTTTGGTTAGCTCACAACAGATGAGACAACGGAACAGTTCAAATCAGTTTGTCATCCTGTCGATGAATAGCCTTATGGCAGTCATTGAAGTTTCGCTACAGCATGGAGGGTGGATGGACAATGACCGACAAGGCATTGTGATCACTGAGCAGGTTCTTCAATTGTAGAGCGTGAGGGCGATCGGTTTGGATATTTCGGATAGCAATTAAATCCGGGCCACTCTGCCATACTAAACTTAAGGAATTGGCTTCGAGAAATTCGTGTAGTATTTTCCCATCTTGTCTTTCTTGATCCGGTCGCAAATTTGAATCCATTCCAATGAACAGTGATGCATCTTTAGGAACCAACCGCTTGAGAGTCGCCGTGATCTGTTGGAACTGGAGGGCACGCGCATCAATACTATCCTGCCCACGACCGGAGTCCATATGGCTATTCAATGCCCAAAATGTTGGGAATTGTACCAGCTGAAATCCTTTTGAAAAAAAATCATCGGCTTTATTCAAATCGGAATTCCAGCCAGCAAATGAATCATAGGGTTCGGCGTAAACCAGCCGAGGTAACTCTTGTGCCATCATAAGCAGACCTGGAGTAAGACAAATCTCACAGATCATCCGCAACGGCCACCAATCGCCACCACCACCTTCGTCAAAAACAGGATGATCAGCCCACGCATGTTCTGTGTAGCGTGCAATTTGTGCGGGACGAACGAATGCTTCCTGAAGCAGTACCAAATCAAACAGCTTGGCGACCTCTCCAATACAGGCCAAGTCTTCTTCAGAATGCCCTTTTTCTGAAAAAAGTGATCCAGGTAACAGACGGTCATGAATATTCCATACCAATACATGTAGGCCGTCAGGGATAGGAGAATTAGGAAGATCGGCAGCACCCATGCCCGCTTCCTGTTGCCAGTTACGTTGGCATGTTGCCGTCAATGTGTCCTTCGTTTCAAATTTCCCCACACAGGCAGATAGAGTTACAAATACGACCACACACCATACAGCCTGAATGATCCAACAACGATTTAGTTTTCGAAAGTCGATTGCGCCACCTCCCTGGAATCAAAAAGTTCTTTTTGACTTCCTGAGATGAAAAAGAAAATACCCTAAGTTTGCCGTGTTGACAGAAGAGATCTAGAATTCTATTATCCACTTTTACAATATTAATATTATAAAACTGTTTTTATAATCTTATTATTATATATAAATTTCAATTTTTTCAATAACTTACCATCAAGTATATATTTCAAACAAGGGAGAAAATCCATGAATCTAAGGGTATGGGCGAGAACAATCCAAATGAACTTCGTGAAATGGAGCGCAGTACTAGGATACCTCTTTCTTCTGACAGTAGGCCATTTTGTAGGCAGCGGGTGGGCCACCAATCTAGACAATACGCGCGGCCAACAACTCGACGTGATTGCTGACGCCCACAGGTTAATAAGCGAAGGACGGGACACGTTTCGCTTCGATACCTTTGGAGATGAAGTATTTTGGGGCGATACTCTTCGACTCCATGAGGCCATTGCAGGTTCAGCGAACGGAGGGGTCGGCCCAGGTGTCAGCCCAACCACCGCGCTATCGGTTGGGCTCAAGGTTGATGTACAGGCGTTACCGAAAAGACTTCGACGAAATATCAAGACAGGCAAAGTCGATCTGAACGATCCCGCAACCACCCTGGCTCTTTTACAGCTCAATGCAGTGATCGGCGTCACAGGGTTCTTTGATGAAGTTGGCAATATGCAATCCATGGGCATCCAATGTGCGTTATGTCATTCAACTGTTGATGATTCATTTGCACCAGGCATCGGCAAACGGCTCGATGGCTGGGCCAATCAAGACCTGAATGTGGGAGCAATTATTGCGCTTGCGCCGGACCTAAGGTTTTTTGCAAACCTCCTCGACTTGTCTGAAGAAACGGTCCGATCAGTCCTGAATGGATGGGGACCAGGAAAGTTTGACGCACAATTACTCTTGGATGGGGAAAATGCACCGACGCTCATTCCACCGGCATTTGGCTTGGCGGGGGTCAATCTGACCACATGGACCGGATGGGGCTCCGTCACCCACTGGAATGCATTTGTGGCCGTATTAGAAATGGGAGGACAAGGGACTCTCTATGACCCGCGCTTGGACAATGAAGACCAATTTCCTATTGCGGCAAAAAATGACTTTGGCAATACGAGACGAAAACCAGATCGTGTGACAGAAAAACTGCCTGCCTTACAGTTATATCAATTAGCCTTACAAGCACCCATCGCGCCAGAAGGAAGTTTCGATGCACCTGCCGCAGAGAGAGGGAAGAGCATCTTTCATAAGAAGGCCAAATGTGCTGAATGCCATGTGCCACCTATTTTTACCGAACCCGGATGGAACATGCATACTGGAGAAGAAATCGGAATTGACAATGTGCAAGCAGAACGAGGGCCTGAGCATGCTTATCGGACAACACCTCTACGAGGTCTCTGGACTCACACCAAGCGCGGGTTTTTCCATGATGGACGATTTGCGACATTATTAGATGTCGTCAATCACTATGACCAATTTTTCAATCTTCAACTTTCTACAACTGACAAACAGGACCTTGTTGAGTATCTCCGATCTCTGTAGCACTCCCTTGAAAAAAGCAAGCGCTGACACCTAAGGCGTCAGCGCTTGTACTCCTCCGAAAACTTTCAGAGGATTCCCAAAAGTCTTTTGAGGTATCTGATCTTTCAAGATTTCACCCCTGCCGGTAACGGCAGGGGCTCTGGCTTACGATAGGCATTAGGAAGATTGTGGCTGGTGAGATTCCGAGCTCATAATCGTTTGAGCTTGTGAACGATGCCAGGCAGTTTTTTGTCTGGCCTCATGCAACTCTTGAGTCAAACGGCCTTTTAAAGTTTTCAAACCGGAACGTTTGAAGCCTTTCGTATCTAAATATGGCTTCGCCGCCAATCGATCAAGCCGGCTTTGAATTTTTTGTAGCTTCGCTTCCACAGAGACCATGTTTTGCTCACTAACATTGGCTTCACGTAAATGGTCAGTCGAAGACCAACCTTGCATCACTTTGATAGTATTGGAATCGTAAGGAATATTCTTTGAATCCTGACCTTGAAGCGATGCTTCTAGCCGCAACTGTTTCATTTGGGCTTCCAATTCCTGCAACTTTGACTGAAGAATATCCAACTTTTTTTGTTGCGTTCTTGTATCCTGTTCACTTACTGACGGACCTTGAAAGGTAATCATTCTGAGAGATCCATTGTGATTGGGGTTGGAACTTTCCGCCCATACCCCTGAATGCCCAAGGACTACAAACGCGGCAGCTAAGACAAATGGTGATTTCAACATATTTTGCTCTCCTTTCAACTCGTCAAAATATCAGACGGGTTAACAATGACGATCTTGCTATCAATTTACATACAACGAGATATAATCAATATTTATGCCAAAGTATATCATTAAAAATATCAATATTTACAATATCTTCCATAAATCTATCACTATAAATATGTAAACAAATCACATTTACAATGATACACATATGTTAACAATGTGTATCATTTGTTGCAGGTACAAACTTATTATATTTTTGAGGAATAAGTAGAATGGGGCTTACTGAATTCCAAGACGATGAAGGCGCCGATACAAGGTCACACGACTAATACCAAGCAGCTTTGCTGCGGCAGACCGATTGCCACCAGTTTTCTCCAAGGTCTCAAGAATTTGAGTGTCCTGATGACGAACAGGAGCATTTTTTCCTGTTGGAAGGATCGTCACATCCTTTTGCTCTAAAATTTCAGGGGGGAAATCGTAGACCTGTAACGTGTTGTCGCGACTTCGAATCACCGCAAATTCAATCGCATGTTGAAGCTCTCGCACATTCCCAGGCCAGGAATATCCCATCAGCAGTCGTATGGCTTGATGACTGATCATGTCAACAGGTCGGCCAGTTGTGGCGCGGCACTGCCCCAAAAAGGCACTTGAGAGAAGGGGAATATCTTCCCGCCGTTCACGCAAAGGGGGAAGAAGAACCCGCCCAACTCGAATTCGATAGAGCAAATCCGCGCGAAACTGCTCCGCTTTGACATCGTTTGCCAAATTATGATGCGTGGCAGCAATCACGCGCACATTGATCTTTCGAAGCTTCGATTCTCCCAAACGCGTCACTTCGCGTTCCTGTAAAACCCGAAGCAGACTCGTTTGAATGGGAAGAGGAATGTCGCCAATTTCGTCTAAAAAGAGCGTTCCCCCTTCTGCGGCTTCGAAGAACCCTTCCTGATCTGAGACCGCTCCTGTAAAGGCACCACGCTTGTGCCCAAATAATTGACTCCCAACCAGTGCTTCAGTTAACCCAGCACAGTTCACCCCGATAAATGGCTCACTCTGACGATGGCTTGAGCGATGAATGGCCCGCGCGACCAACTCCTTGCCCGTTCCGGTTTCTCCCTCGATTAAGACCGTCGAATCGACTCGGCCCAGTTCCTGTATTTGTTGAAACACAACTTGCATTTCGGGACTTTTCCCGATTAAGTCTTCGAATTTTTCCGCTTCTCCCAGTAGACGTCGAAGGTCCTCCACTTCCGACGTGTCATACAAATACAAGATTTTTTGCTGTGAATCTCTTGGGTCTTCACGCACATCAACCTTAACCCAACAAATCCTTCCCCCCGAAACAGTTGGCATCTTCACCGTTATGCTATTACGTTTACTAAGCGGACGATCGATCATGTCTTTCAAAAGACGGATGCTTTCCAGATCGTCAAAGAGCTCTTCCCAGCAATGTCCAAGGAAACGTTCCTGCGGTTTGCGGGAAATCTGTTCCATACCACGACTCAAAAAAATGATCGTGCCCTCACGATTGATCAAGACCATGCCAATATTGAGTTGATTCATGATCGCCTGAAGATCGTCGTGACTTCGTTGAAGTTGCTGTAGCACCTGTTCCAAGCGTTGTTCCGTTTCTTTTCGTTGGCCAATTTCAAGTTGTAACGACTGATTGGCTTTCGAGAGTTCAGCGGTACGTTGCTGAACTCTTTCTTCCAAGTCATCGTGAGCCTTTTTCAACGCAGCTTCTGCTTGTTTTAATTCCGAAATATCTTTGGTAAAGCTGGCAAGACCTGTTGGTTCTTCAGTTTCTCCAGTCAAGAGAGAGAGCGAGACCAACACGGGACTCACCACGCCAGATTTCGATTGCCGACAAGCAGAAATATTTCTGACCACTTGACCCTGATGGCATTGTGCTCTGAGTTCTTGAGCCAAAGCTTGCCATTCGGGAGGAATCAATTTCATTGAGGATTGCCCAATCAATTCGTTCGCAGTCCATCCATATGCCCGTTCTGCTTCTGGATTCACAGCCAAAATAATCCCATGAAGATCTTCGATGATAATAGGATCCGTGGCGTCCTGATAGACTTTGGATAATTTGCGAAGTTCTTCATGAGACCGCTTACCGTCTAAATGAACTCTGAGCATTTCGGCAAGAGAATGAATAAGATGGCGCTCTTCAGCCAAAAACGGCCCATCGTCAGCCTGGGGTTTCTCTTCCAAGTACACCACTTCAATGCTCCCTGGCACTTTATTTTGGCAAACGAATTCCGCACGTTGGACCCAAGGGGTCAATTGAAAATTTGGCGTGGTAATGGTGAACTGATCAAACTGAATTCGTGCAACGGTAATTTCTGGGTACTGCCAGGATGGAGGGAGCAACGCCACAATTTTTTCAAGTAATTGATCGACAGGCCCCTCCTCTTGAAAAAGACGTGCCGTGGTATGAAGCGCCGTAAGCTCCTTGACTCGCTCGCCTAAATGATGAAGAGTTCGTTTTAAGTGCTCCTGCGTCTCTTCGCGTTCATGAGCACCTAGCTCTTGAGCAGAAACCTGATTGGAACCGGGAAGTTGGGAATCACCAGGCATTGATGAATGAGTCATAAGGATAGATATTATGGCGACAGGACCTAGTTTTTAGCAATTTTTGAATTTGGGATATCTTGTCCCTATGGGAGTACTGAATAATGAAGACATCAACAGCCATATTTCGCCAGGAAGTTCTTGACGATCAACAGCGTCGAGTCCCAGCAAGGCCTTTTCGTAACGTGAAATTGAATTATTAAACAGCCCCTGAATCAATCTTGTAAGCACGCTTCAAAGGTTAAAAAAGATAGAATAGTTCTTGGAAGAAAAAATAACCGGGAACATCAATAAGGGAATTATTAAATCATCTACCACTCATTAAACAAGGAGGTCGGTTATGCGTTCCATAACCATGATGTTCAGTTGTCTGTGTTTGGTGGCATTGGGGTCCGTTGCCACAGCCACTGATAAAGAAAATGCCCCAGATGATTCGCAAGCCATGATGGAGATGTACAAACAATTGGCCACGCCTGGAGAACCACACAAGTTGTTGGCAAATCTGGCAGGCAACTGGACGACCACAACCAAATCCTGGATGGACCCTGGCAAGCCGCCTATGGAATCAACCGGTACCGCTGTAATGAAAATGGTTTTGGGTGGGCGATTTCTCCTCCAAGAATTCACCAGTGAGATGATGGGGCAACCCTTTTCTGGAATCGGAATCGATGGCTACGACAACCTTCGACAAAAATATGTCACGGCCTGGTTTGACACTATGGGCACGGGAATTTTCCTCATGGAAGGTTCAGCGAGCCCAGATGGTAAGACGATCTCGTTAGAGGGTCAGCATGACGAACCGGGCGGAGGATCGATGTCGCATCGCGCGGTGTGGAAGCTTGTGGATGAGAATACGCAGACATTTGACATGTACGGCGCTCACCATGGCGCAAAGGAAATGAAGATGATGGAGATCACATACACCCGGAAGCCATGAACAAGACGAAATAACCTAAGCGAAGCTGTCGTGCACCGATACGTTTTCCTGGCTTTCGGACTATCAGTAACCTTAGCCAAGTGGGAAACTTGCCGACACCAGCATCTATGCTCTTCTGACTCTTTCGCCAGAAGAGTAGATGATAGTAGAGAAGTCAGGTCAATTGATGAAAACTCTGGATAGAGATACAGCACGCTTAGGGACTGACCACCACGTCAACGAAGGCAGGCTGACTATCGGCAAGCTTGTTGTCTGTCACACGAAGTATGAACCGGAAGGTTCGTTCTTCGACCACGAGTGGAGCCAAGAACTGGGCCTTACCTGAATACGGGTCAAGGAGTGGAATTTTACTTCCTCGCACTTGTGACCAATGATACTGTAATGGCCCTCCATCGGGGTCATAACTACTCAAGCCGTTTAAGATGACACGTCCTCCCGTTGAGACCACTTGCGTGTTCCCCGCATCTGCTACCGGGGCTCCATTCGGTTCATCATTAACTTCCACCACAATATCAAGGGTTTCTATATGTTCCCCGTTTTTCACAGTGAGCACCGTTTCCCCATTTCCCATTAAACGCAAAACACCATCTTGATTCACGCTGACCACGGCTTCGTCCGCCGAAAAATAGGTGGTACCGGTGGTATGTGAACGCAGTCCACGCACAACACCATCTGAAAATTCTCCCACCACTGGCAACTCATACGTTGTTCCCAACGAGTCTAATTGATCATACACTCGAGCACTGCCTGCTCGCCCGAACCGAAGAGGCTTATCTGTTTGGAAATGAATTTTCAGGAGTTGCGCATTGGGCTTAATCTGAATCATGACTTCATCGAAAATCGCCTCGAGGGCCATTTGGACTTGCCGCCCTCCTTGCTCAGCTACGGCTAAGAGACGGTAAATACCAATGGCCTCCTGTGGAACCAGCACTGTTCCGCCAAAAGGAGGGGTATGTTTCGCCGTGGAAACCAAGGCTAATCGATTTTCGACGAGTTCCTTCAGCATATCCTCATCTTCTCGATACCAAAAGTATTTCACTTTGGTCACTCCGGGCAGGTCTCCCAAATCCATTGTGACGTTGATCTGTTCCCCAGCATGCTGGACACTCGATGCTTTCGGCTCCGCGATTGAAAACGACCAAGCTAATTGGGAAACCGGCAGGATGACCAGAATGCCCAAAAATCCTAGCGTCTTGATGGTTACAAACGAATGAAACATACACAGACCTCAAAAATCCTTGTTAGGTGTGGCTATCATAGCATTCATCTCATAAAAATGGGGAGTAGAAGTGCAGAGCGATACATGTACATTGGTGAACTCACATAAGGAGTTACCTCTCTTAAATAAGTGTACAAGGCACATGCATATGATTTTTTCCGATGTCTCGATCCTCCCTCTTTAAGATATTCCCCTCTGTAATATGTCATACTGAGTTGCTGGAACCCTATCCCACAGTATTATGATGGGGAAAACCAGATGAAGCACACCGCAACATTCTAGCAAACTTTGGAATGGAGGCTTCAGCCATGCCCCTACCATTGCTCCAACAACTCTTTAAACCATCTACGCTCAGTCGTCGTTTCATCATTATTATTTTCATATTTGTGGCTCTATTGCTGGGAATGCTCACCTACACTATTACCATCCTGCATAAGGATAATTCGAATGCCTTGCGAATTGATTTGGCAGGCCGCCAGCGCATGCTGTTCCAACAACATCTCAATGAAGTGTTCCTCACATCTCAACGGATATCAGCAGACTACGCTGCCACCAGACATCTCATTCAGTCAGGGCTCAAGACACTCATGGAGGGCGGGACGGTGGTAGTGAATCCCGACACCGATCAGCGTCAAACGATCCTTGCCGTACCCACTCAAGAAATTTTCGAAAAACTTCGGCAGCAGCAGACGCAAAGCCAACACATCTTCAACCTGGCCGACCGTTTCCTTGAGATTTCTCCTGATCATCCTGAGTTTCAGTCACAACTCCAAAACCTTAGCACCCAACATGCCCTAGCCATTCAGACAGCCGATCAAGCCGTCAAACCATTAAATGCCTATTCTTCGGAAGCCATCACCACCATGGCGAAGTGGGAACTCCTTCTCGGCATTGTTGTTGGCTTACTAGGCATACTGGCAACCAGCAAAGTGGTTCGGGATGGGCGAAAATTGGAAAACGAAGTTGAGGAACGCAAACAGGCAGAAGCCGAGCTTCGTCATACCGAACAGACGTACCGAGAAATCCTAGACTCGATTTCGGACATGGTCTTTTTAAAAGATCGCCAGTTTAAATTAGTATGGGGAAACAAGGCCTTTCGAGAGTTTTACAACATGACTATCGAAGAGCTCAAAGGCATTGTGGATTCTCCAATACATGCACCTGAATATACGAAGCGATACCATGAGGCCGATGGGAATGTACTGCAAACTGGCACGGTATTCAATATTCCTGAGGAATCCATTGTTCGACACGACGGAGAAGTTCGTCTATTTCACACCATCAAGACTCCACTATTGGGGCAAAACGGCAAAGCAGAGCAACTAGTCGGCGTCGCACGTGACATCACTGAACGCAAACAAGTGGAAGACATGATGATCCGGTCCAGAGATTTTTCACTGACTCTGCTTGATAAGTTCCCGGCAATGGTTTGGCGATCTGGTCTGGATGGGAAGTGTGATTATTTTAACCAAACGTGGTTAGCATTCACGGGGCGCACTATGGAGGAAGAAAGAGGGAACGGATGGACGCATGGGGTCCACCCTGAAGATCGTGAGCACTGCCTCACAACCTACCAGAATGCATTCGAGGCGCGCGAGGGATTCGAAATGGAATATCGGTTACGTCGCTATGATGGAACCTATCGTTGGATTATTGATGTCGGGCACCCTTTCAATAATCTTGAGGGAGAATTCGTGGGCTTTATCGGCTCCTGCTATGATATCACCCCTCGCAAAGAAGGGGAAAAATCCTTACAGGAGTGGAAAACCTTAACTGACAGTATACTAGGGCAATTGCCAAAGGGGTTTGCCTATCGTTGTCTGAATGAAAAAAAGTGGACAATTATCTATGCAAGTGAGGGGATTGAAAAAGTCACAGGAGTTCCGGTTTCTGAATTCTTAAGTGGAGCCATCACCTACGATACCTTGATGGCACCTGGTGAAAATGAGCGAGTGTGGCCAATAGTCCAGGAGGCGCTTGCCAATCGCCTTCCATACGAGAATGAGCATCAAATTATCGCCAAGGATGGAAAGAAAAAATGGATCCTGGCAAGAGGCCGTTTTGTTTTTGATGATTCAGGCCAACTCCTCTATCTGGATGGTTTAAATATTGATATTACCGAGCACAAACGCATCGAGAACGATCTGCGCGCTAGTGAACAACGATTTCGATCCTTAATTGAGCACATTCCGTTTTGCATCCACGAAATATCGCTTGACGGAAAGATTAGCTCTATGAATCAAGCTGGCCAGAAGATGATCGGCATTCAACATGAATCAGAAATCATCGGTTGCTCCTACCTGACATTGACGGAAGAACACGATCACGATCGATTTAGGGGATATTTTACACTGGCTGTCCAGGGCCAACCGGTGAACTGTGAGTTCCGCGTGGCAATGAATGAAAACCTTCATGTCTACACGAAGAGTTTCATTCCCATTCTTGGACAAGACGGTGAGGTCGTAAAAATACTTGGGATTTCAGAGGATATCACCGAACGCAGGCTCGCCGAAGAACGCTTGCGCCAAAGCGAATCTAAACTAAAAGATGCCCTTCGCCACAGCGATGAACTCAAATCAGCCTTGCTTGCTTCCGTGTCCCATGAACTGCGAACGCCTCTCACAGCCATCAAAGCGTCCGTATCCAGCCTGACAGGAAACACCCAAGCAGGGACGCCACACATAGAAGGAGAGTTTCTCAACACTATTGATCAGGAAATTAACTACATGAACCGACTAGTGGATAATCTGTTAGATATGTCGCAAATTGAAGCCGGGACCCTTGTGCCCCGTCGCGAGTGGCATCTCTTAGAAGATCTTGTCGAAGGGGCACTCCGGCATACTGAACAGATATTCAGTCGACAGAACATCGACATTCACATTCCAGAAGATCTTCCTCCCATCCAGGTGGACGCCATCGGCATACAGCAAGTGCTGATCAACCTATTCGATAATGCCACCAAATATTCTACGCCCGGCTCACTCATTCAACTCCACGTCATCGAGAAATTGCAACAAATCATTATCCAAATCTCGAATGAAGGAGAACCGATCCAAGCTGAAGACTTGGAGCGAATCTTTGACCGGTTCTATCGCTGTCCATTGCAACGCAATCACCCTATCCGTGGTACAGGTCTCGGCTTAGCCATTTGTAAAGGCATTATCGAAGCCCACGGCGGTGAAATTTGGGGCGAGTCCATCGGATCAAGAGTCATCATCACGTTTATCCTGCCCGTCACTGAATCCATGGCGAGTTTTTCGCTGGAAGGACTGCAGAAAGGACAAGGGTGATGATGAATCAAGGCGCGCGGATACTGGTCGTTGATGACGAACCTCAAATTCGCCGTTCACTCCAAGTTAACCTAGAGAGGAAACATTATGCCGTTATCACAGTGTCTTCAGGTGAAGAGGCCTTGGAAAGCCTGGATCGCAGAAAACCTGACCTTGTGATTATCGACCTTCTCCTACCCGCCATGAACGGCATTGAACTCACTCGCCATATTCGCAAGCAATTGCCTGTTCCAATCATTGTGCTTTCAGCTTTGGGAGATGAACGCAAAAAAGTCGAAGCGCTTGAATGCGGCGCTGATGACTACGTGACAAAACCCTTTGGCATGGAAGAATTGCTTGCCAGAGTTCGCTCAGCCTTGCGCCGAACGATCATAGTATCTGGCACACAACCAGTGTTTAAAACCGGAGCGCTTTCCATCAACTTTGAACGACGAGAGGTACGCCTTAATCATGAGCCCGTGAAGTTGACCCCGACCGAATATGATCTCTTAAAATATATGATTCAATATGCAGGAAAAGTCCTCACTCACCGCACTCTCCTCACCGCTATTTGGGGTGAGACCTATGCCGATCAAGCACAATATCTTCGGGTGTTCATTGGTCAACTCAGAAAGAAACTGGAACGTAATACTGCCCGCCCACAATTCATTCTAACCGACTCTGGAGTCGGATACCGTTTTAACCATAATATACAGGATGAAAACACCTAAGGGGAGTGTTGAATAATGTAGATATCAAGGGCCATATTTCGCCAGGAAGCTGTTCGTTATCAATAGCATCGGGTCTGTTCAAAAAAGTCCGTCCAGCAAGGCCGCAGCCCTTTTTGCGCGCGGAGCGTACTGGCAGTACGTGAGCACGGAACAAGGGCGAGAACGCCGCTGGCGGCTTTTTTCAACAGACCCCTAAGTAGTTTCTCGCTAAACCACTCCTCAATGCCTGGCCCTTCTTAGATATTTCCCCTAGTCACTTCCTTTCCAGGCAACGATCCCTGCTCTTCTTCGTGCTAAAAGTGATCTACTTTCCGAGATGAAAAGGCCCGATAAAACAGCACACTTCTGCCACTCGTTTGTTGCTCAACACCCGCAAGCAAACTAAATCTTTACGAAATATTTATCCTTCTTGCCCAAAATATGAATAGTCCCTTTATCGCTTGGTGGTGTACTTTGAAGAAGGATGTTTTAGGAGATTTTTATAAGCTGAAATAAGGTCTCGATCGTGGCACTCTCTCTTTTGATCGTTGAAGACGAAGAGAATATCAGCCTGATGTTGCAGGATCGGCTGACGTTTCTCGGATACTATGTGACATTAGCCAAGAACGGCGCTGAGGGGCTCTCCATGCTTGAGCAAATGTCCTTTGATGGCATTCTGCTGGATATTCAAATGCCCGTCATGGATGGATTGGCCATGCTGGAACAAGCCCGTGAAAGGTTTCCGAGCATACCTGTTATCGTGATGAGCGCAGAAGCGAACAAGGATAAATTGATTCAGGCCATTGAACAGGGGGCAAAGGATTATTTGCTCAAACCAATTAATATCGATCTCCTATCGAAAAAATGTTCGTCAACGTTTTCCTCGAGGGTCAATAAACGAGAACCACACCCACTTTAAGTCCATTGTGGAGGTGTCACATGCGAACACAAGTTGTGGGCATGAAGCGAATCCTTATTGTTGATGATTTTGAACCCGGACGACTTGTCCTCAGAGAAAATCTGGAGATGCAGGGGTATGCCTGTCAAGAAGCTGTCAATGGATTAGAGGCTCTGGAAACCATCAAGACTAAGCACTTTGATCTGGTGATAACGGACCAGACCATGCCGATCATGACGGGATTGGAACTAACTCAGTCTCTAGCCTATAAATCAAACGGTCAACACCCTCCCGTTATTCTTCTTACCGGACATCCAACAAATCAGCTCTATAGGAAAGCTCAACAGGCTGGGGTAGAAGCTTTTTTCTCCAAACCCTGCAACCAACGTGACCTGTCATTAGCAATCACGAGGATTCTGGAACCTCAAATGAGAGCCGAGACTCCTGAGTCGCAGGAACCTCGCCAGAAAATATCCCTATCCTAACCCCAAAAGTATTTTGGGCCAAATTTTGGTCCATTTATTGACCAGTCTTTTATTCTCTCCACCGAAATTATCTCAATGATGCACTACATAGCATTTCTGATTTCCCGATAGCACATTCAACTTCTTCCAAAAGTTTTATAAAGTCATAGGGTTTAAAAACTACCGCCTGAATACCGAGTGTAAATAGTTCAAATGGCATATCAGCCATTGATTGACTCGTCATTAAAATCGTAGGCATTGACTTAAGCACATATGACACACGCATACGTTCAATGAGCTGAAGACCATTCATTTCTGGCATCTGTAAGTCAGTCAAAACAAGAGAAATTTCCCCTTTCTCTAATTTCAATAATGCCTCTACACCATTTTCTGCTTCTTCACACCAATATCCCTTTGATTCAAACATCGTTCGCAACACCAACCGATGATCTAGATCATCATCCACAATTAAAAGACGTTTCATCATGATTCTTTCCTTTTTCATAAAGATTCTAAACTTTATAGGGATAGACAAGCATTCAAGAACCAAAAATCATGCCATAGAGATGTCCGTGAAAATTCTACTTATTTTTTCAAATCTTGAGAACTTTTGTAGGCTCAATGGAACAAATAATTACCTTACCTATGGCACACTCAACCCTACAGGTTGAAACACACAATGTTCCAGAACTGTCTCACGGAGATTCAAGAGAACGGGATGATGGAAAGCGGCACGGTTTGTTGGCAGACGGGTTAAAACAGAAATTTAGGAGGCCCGTTCAAGGGCAGGACGAAGAATGACAAAAGATGGACATAGGTTCATTCCCCTACGTCAGAAGAAAGCTTAGACAGCAATCTTTTCAGTGTCGTGACCCTCATTTCTTTTGCTAGGCAACGGCTGATTCAACACCCAGGCGGGTACCGGACGAACATCCCAAATAACCCCACAGAATTGCATCCCACGCAGGAGATAGTACGTCATATCAATCTCCCACCATCGAAAACCTTGTCGGGCAGAACTGGGGTATTGGTGGTGATTATTATGCCACCCTTCTCCCATCGTTAGAAGCGCCAACGCAAAATTGTTTCGGCTATTATCTCCCGTTGCATATCGGCGAGTACCAAAACGATGAGATAACGAATTGATGGTAAAAGTCCCATGCCAGAGGGCCACCGTTGAAATAACAAAACCCCATACTAACATCTGCCAACCATCCGTTCCGAAATGTGGATAGGAGTAAGCAAGGCCTTCGCCCACCCAAAATACGCTGACAGCCAAGATGATAGGCACAAGGACATCATAGCGATTAAGGAAATGTAATTCAGGGTACCGCGCAAAATCTTTTATCCGTGTCAATTTTGTAGCAAGCTGGTTCTGAGCTAAAAACCACCCCATATGACTCCACCACAAACCGTGATGAACGGGCGAATGCACATCTTCCGGTTTATCAGAATTGGTATGATGTACACGATGATTAGCCGCCCACCATAACGGGCCCCGTTGCGCCGCAGAAGCCCCTATACAGGCAAAGATAAACTGCATTCCTCGAGATGTCCGAAATGTTCGATGAGAAAAATATCGATGATAGAACCCTGTAATGGCAAACATACGCACGCCATACAACAAAACTGCCGAAACGACGGCTACAGGACTCCATCCAACCCACAAGACAGTGAGGACAGCAAGGTGCATAAGAAAAAATGGAATCGTGCGGACACGATCCATTTTTTTGCTCTTTGGATCCAGCACCAGCCCGACCTCAGCACCACCGTCAAACCAGGATATCCCTATCTTTTTTAGAAACACGAGTAGTCGCCGAATTCCAGAAACCGTGGAAGTATCTTTGTTCATGCTTACCCATTCCTCTCTTTCGGCAGAGGTTTTCCTCGTATCAATATCTCTACCCTCTTGTACAATCGGGAAATATTAGGACTCTCTTAAGTCAGAAGGGAAAAACAAACCCAAAAATATAAACTAAAATAATACGACCTGGCAAACTTTTTTTGATAGATGCAAATTTTAAATATTGCTAAAAAGCAAGGGAATATCAAATAGCCAATAAAATTTGAAACATCGTAATTTGGTATCGTTTCATATATCACGGCTACCATGAGGGGAACGGATATCTTCGATCATTGACTGGATATCGATCGGTGGTGGCAGAGTGAAACGACTGATGCCGACAGCTACGACAAAATTGATCACCATACCAATAGAACCAATGCCTTCGGGACTGATTCCAAACAACCACTGCTCGGCAGTTGCCGTTGGATCAACAAAACGAAACCAAATGATATAAGCCGCGGTAAACCCAATGCCAAGCAACATACCTGTTACCGCTCCCTCCTTCGTCGTCCGCTTATCAAAAATTCCAAGGAATAAGATCGGGAAAAAACTGGCGGCGGCCAGCCCGAAAGCAAATGCCACAACTTGCGCAACAAAGCCCGGTGGATAAATACCGAGAATCCCGGCCACCACGACGGCAAAGGCAGCCGCAACCCGCGCCATGCGTAACTCTACATTTTGAGACATACTTTTCCATATGACCGACTTCAACAGATCATGGGAGACCGAAGCTGAGATCACAAGCAATAGTCCGGCGGCCGTCGAGAGAGCGGCGGCCAACCCACCGGCAGCCACAAGTGCCACAACCCAAGCTGGAAGCTTGGCAATCTCCGGATTGGCGAGAACCATAATATCCCGATCAACCGTGAGTTCGTTCCTGCCTGCGTTGCCACTGTATTGGATCACTCCATCACCATTGCGATCATTGAACACAATGAGCCCAGTTTCCTCCCAACTCTTAAACCATTCAGGCGCGTCAACATAGGATTTTTCATTGAGTGTCTCAATCATATTCACACGAGCAAAGGCACTCACCGCCGGCGCAGTCGTGTACAACATGCCAATAAAAATCAACGCCCACATGGCACTCCATCGAGCCGCTCGCGAATTCGGAACAGTATAAAAACGAATCAGGACATGCGGCAGGCCCGCCGTGCCGACCATTAACGCCATCGTAATCGCCAAGACGTCGACCATGCTCTTCTTTCCGTCAACCCAAGCGCCGGTATACTCGGGAAGACCTAAGTCACGATGAATGGCATCAAGCGTTTCCAGAAGCGCGATTCCCGCATACTGTCCTTCAATCATTGACGAGCCAAACCCAATTTGCGGAATGGCCCAGCCGGTCATCTTCCAGGATATCGCTACAGCCGGAATCAAGTAGGCCACGATCAACACACAAAATTGTGCCACCTGCGTGTAGGTAATGCCACGCATCCCACCGCTCACGGCATAAAGAAACACAATCCCGACACCGATCACGACACCAATGTTCACGTCGACTTCGAGGAAGCGTGAGAAGACGATGCCCACACCACGCATTTGTCCAGCAACATAGGTAAAGGACACAAAAATGGCACAAAAGACAGCAATGACGCGGGCTGTCTGGGAATAGTATCGATCCCCGACAAACTCGGGAATCGTGAAGCGCCCGTACTTCCGCAGATACGGAGCCAATAACAGTGCCAAAAGCACATATCCACCGGTCCAGCCCATGAGATAAATCGTCCCCGTGTACCCCATGAACGAGACAAGACCTG
This sequence comes from Nitrospirales bacterium, assembly GCA_965223685.1. Classification (GTDB taxonomy): domain Bacteria; phylum Nitrospirota; class Nitrospiria; order Nitrospirales; family UBA8639; genus Nitrospira_E. The sequence goes on along the minus strand of CBDCXG010000003.1, from coordinate 839,304 downwards.
CCATGGAAATAAACGAGGCGGCACTCATCCAGTCGGCCGCCGTCGCCATCCCATTTGCCACAGGATGAACTCCACGTCCCGCAACATAGAAACCGGCTGTGGAGCGGACACGGCTCCAGATGGCAATTCCGATGTAGATGGAAAAGGTGAGACCGACGAGCAGGTAGGTCCAGCCCTGAATGCTCACTCAGACGTCTCCGAGGATTTTGGAGAAGGGCCGGAAACCGGGTCTATAGCCACGCCATGACGCCGGTCGACCCGGTCCATCACCAACGCATACACGAACGTGAGGAGGATAAACACAAAGATAGAGCCCTGTTGCGCAAACCAAAAGCCCAAGGGAAATCCGCCAAGGTGAAAAGCATTGAGCGGTTCAACAAAGACGATCCCCAGGAGGTAAGAAACCACAAACCAGATCAAAAGCAGTAGCGCCATTATACGAAGGTTCTCATGCCAATGCGCATGAGAAGATCGCTTCATTGAAGTATCAGGAATGTTGTCTGGAAAGGATTGAGGACTCAATCAATTCTTTCTAAAAACCAATTTTAAGGGAAGCGAATCCACCCAATAGTTAGTGCCAATAAAAATAGGTCACGTTTAAGGACAACAAGGATCCTCTGCCAAGCCAAAAGGCCCTCTTACTTTAAAAGTGGAAGTTTCTGATCGCTATTTCTTTTTAGTCTCGGGCTTTTTCTTAGCTTTAGTTTGTTTCTTAGTCACTGATTTCTTTTTCGTAGTCGCTTTTTTCGTGGGTTTAGTTTTTGGTGGTTTCTTTACCTTCTTCCCATCTTTTTTCTCATGGCAATGTTTCTTCTCTGTGTTTTTTTAACATAGCACCCGTCAATATCCGTTCCACCGAGATGCGAGAATCCCTGCATTAGGAGGAAAAAAGAGAAACACCGCCACAATTAAAAGCAAGCGAACAGACCACATGGCAGCCCCCCTTTCCCAAAACACGCTGAATAACTTGGAATACTCTAGGCCAAGAATAATTCACCTAGATCAATTTCGCTCAACGACTGTTGAGCCATTGGAGAGGGGATATTATCAGACCACGAACCAAGGCCAAGAAAAAAGTGTTTGGCACACCTAGCCTTACAATTATGACTCATTTCAACCGTTGAGTCACTAACAGAAAAATGATGATAGCTCCTGTCAATTAGACATCATTGCGCAATGCAGCAATGCGATCTTCAAGTGGAGGATGCGTCATGGTCAACTTCTTTAATCCAGCAACACCCAGCAGTCCTCCATTTATACCGAAAGCTTGCATATGGGCCGGCAATTGTGCGGGACGTTGAAGTTGCTGTAACCGTTCCAAGGCTTTGATCATGTTGTGTCGCCCTGCCAGATTCGCCCCTCCAGCATCCGCACGATATTCTCGCCATCGGCTAAACCAACGAACGATAAGTGTCGCTAAAAAACCAAGTACGGTTTGGGTAATAATATAAGTGAATCGATAACCCATGCCACGCCCAAAACCATAACCAGTCTCGTTGTAACGAGCGCCACGCCGACGATCCACAAGGGTTGAAATGATTTGCGAAAACACAATCACAAACGTATTGACCACGCCTTGGATTAAGGACAAAGTCACCATGTCTCCGTTCGCCACATGGCTCACTTCATGTCCTAGCACGGCCTCCACTTCACCTTTCTCCATTGTGTGTAACAATCCTGTACTGACCGCAACCAACGCACTATTTTTATTGGCTCCAGTAGCAAAAGCATTTGGGGCTTGGGACTCAAAAATGGCGACCTCAGGATGCCCAATTCCTGCCTGATCTGCTTGGGAATGTACCGTCTTAACCAACCATCTCTCGGTCTCATTACTTGGGGCTTCAATGACCTGTGCTCCAGATGAACGCTTGGCCATCGTTTTGGACAACATGAGAGAGATAAACGACCCAGCCATACCAAAGATCCCTGCCATAATGAGCATGGGCATCCAATTGGTGAGCTAAAGTCAAATGTAGTGTCTGAGCGGTTGCTCACGCGGCGACCGGGGCCTTGCTTCTTTCTTCGATGCCATCCGTAAACTGAATGCCGGCGATCACTTTTGGCAACTCCCGGAATCCGCGCAATCGCCGCCACGTTTTCTCCGCACACTGCCCCAACTTAAACATCATGTGCAGGATGCCATTCCGAGTGAGACAGCCCTTGGTGCGGACCGTCCGATGCCGAATCGTGCCAAACGTCGATTCGATGGGATTCGTGGGCCGCAAACTCGGCCAGTGGGCCGCGGGAAAATGATAAAACATCAACAGCTCTTCCCGATCTTTTTGCAGACACGCCGTGGCCTTGGGATATTTCAGCCCATAGGTGTCGAGAAACACATCAAAGGCTTTCTCGGCCAGCCCCTTGGTCTCAGACTGCCAGATCTCGTGCAAGGCCTGTTTGGCTTTGGGTTGCACACTTTTCGGCAAAGCATTTAAGCCATTCTGTGTCTTGTGACACCAACACCGTTGATGCCGCGTCTCCGGGCAGAGTTCTTCTAGGGCTGCCCAGAAGCCCAGGGCCCCATCGCCAATGGCCAAGGCAGGGGCAGTCAGGCCACGCGCTTTGAGCTGCAACAGCACTTCCCGCCAACTTTGAGTCGACTCGCGCATCCCATCTTCCATCGCCAAGAGTTGCTTCTCCCCGTGGACGTTCATGCCGATCACCACCAACGCACACAAGCGCTGCTGCTCCGCCCGGATCCCACTATAGATGCCGTCGACCCAGATATAGACCCACTGATCGGCATCGAGGCGACGTTGGCGCCAGCTCAGATACTCCTCCCGCCAGGTCTGTTTCAGCCGGGCCACCGTACTGGCGGACAGCCCTTTCGCCTCGGGCCCCACAAGGGCTTCCAGGGCCGGCTGCATCTCCCCCGTCGAAATCCCTTTCAAATAGAGCCACGGAATGGCGGCTTCCAAACTCGCGGTCTTGCGTACGTAGGGAGGGACTAACGTCGAGCGAAACGTCACGGGCTTGCCCTGGCGGCTCCGCACTTTGGGCACCTGCACCGTCACGGGCCCGATCCCGGTCTGAATGTCCCGTTGCCGATGATGCCCACTGAGGACCACTCTTGCATGGCCCTGCTCATCCTGCTGATCAGCATAGGTGGCCAAGAGTTCGGCCACTTCCGCTTTCAGGGCTTGGGCCAAGAGTTGCCGCGCTCCCCTTCGAATCAAGTCTGTCAGTGAATCGGTTCCTTCTCGATCTTCTTCCTTTGGTTTGCTACTCTTGCTCATCGTGGCGTCTCTCCTTTTGTGGTTGTGTATGGATGTCTTGCAACACCCATTTCAACCCGAGACGCCGCGTCTTTTCAACTCACTCCGTGCACTACTTTCGAGTATAACTCCCCAATTGGTCCCTGGCTGATTCAAGCCTAGCCCTGTGATGATTAAATTAATAATAAACAGAACGGCGAGATTTGTAGCGAGAAATAAGCCTATTCGCATCATAAACACGTTCTCCAATGTACGAAATGTATCATTATCATAATCATCTCAAGCCGGACATCAGATTTCATCACAGGCATTATAACAATATTGTCGACAATATAAATTAAGACAATTTTATATTGTTCGAGATACGACTAAAATTCTATGCTTAAAAATCGTGTGGACTATAAAGAAATAGCTATCACTTTTTATATAAGGTGTCTGACACCTAATATTAACGGACCAAATTAAAATCTGAGCGTGGTTTCGATGTAGAAATAATCTGAATCTTTATTGCCGCCGGGCGGCAACCCGGCTGAAGGGGGCAGACGATCAAAATAGCTGCCTTTAAACCAATGCGTATATCCTGCATCGAAATTCCAATTGTCATTGATTTTCCACTGGACACGGGTCTCGATATCATGGCCGAGAAAATTGCCCGACCCTCCAGAGGCATCACGGAGTCCCCCATTGGTGTTTGTCACGAAAGGTCCATTGCCAAATGTTCCGCGCGAAGTGGCGAGGTACCACACTCGATGCTTAAACATCACCTTCCAACCCTTATGTGGGACCGCAAGAATACGCCAGCCAGGAGAGCTTATATTGTGTGAGAAAAATGGTCCAAAATTTCCAATGGGATTAAATTGAGGGTGCCTCGCCCCAAAGAGAGTATCAAACGCGGAATCCTGACTGTCAGTCGGATTACTATCCCCACTGGCATAGTCATAATGAAACAGGAGTCGCGGCGACCATGGGAGATTGAAGGTATACCCGACGTGGACATGCTGAAAATGTGCGAAGTGATCGACATTGCCTCTTTTCCCGATCTGCCAGATACTTTCCAGGCTATAGTCCAACAGGCCATTTTTCGGGAGTTCATACAATCGCAGGCCAAACGTGGAAAAGGTGCGTTGTCTAGCAACGATTGAGGTTCGCTGATCATTCAACCCGAAATAATAGAGGTTCGTCCGCAACCAGGGCACTTGATTTGATTCCCAATATATCCCCCAAAATACGTTTCGCGAGGATTGTTCATCCAGCTGGACCTCATCTCGGATAACCGGTTCAACAAGAAAGGCGCGAAGCCGCCAGTCATGGCCACTAGCCAATTGTCCATGGACGCCATCGAAGGCATTGGTGGTATTGCGCATGCCATTACGAGCAATTAACCAGCGACGACCGAAGTCCATGGTCATCCGACCTACATGCAGGTCAGCGCGAAGGCCCGTTCCGAACACATTCGTTGCAGTAGCAGAGACCAAAAGCTGCAGAATATCCCATTCATTCACGATGGTGTTATTGACAAAGTCTCCAGGATCATCCAGATGAGTCCGAGAATCCTGTCCCTCAAATAGAAACTTGAATGTGGTCCTGTTAAGTCCGAAGCGAAGACGAGAGCGTTGCTCAATTTGCGGATCCGTTCTCCCTAACGGTTGGTTGGATCTCCAGGGATGGTCATACACCCCAAAGCGGGTTCGATGCGAAAGACCGAGGTCAAGCCACTCTGGGAGATTCAAGGCGTTCTTCAAATATCGATTCCACTTCCACTCCCTAGTTCGCACAAGAACAGCATCGGCGGTTTCGGGCACAGATTTCGTCGAGGCAGCTTGAACACGATCACTTATGGCCTGAACAAACGATTGGAATTCTGATGAAGCCTTGGCTTCCGGAAGAGCACCAAGACCGAGAGATTTCACGATAAGACTCAAGAGACACATTATAACGACCTGTGCACCTCGTTCTCGACAATACCTATTGAGCCTTCTTCTTTGTGTCATGTCGCTCAAAACCGTCATTGAATACTCTTATACACCCACACCGAGGTATGATAGACGGGCAACAGACCTCCTATCTGCGCGCAAACGGACACTTGTAGCGAAATTTCTTCACCAAAACAATATGTTTGTGACAATTTCTGAAAGGCTCAGCAGCTCAGCAACAACCGAGAAGTGAGATTCAAAACGGAAAGAAGGACACCCAAAAGTTTCTGGAGAATTTAGAAGGGCAAACCAAAAACGGGAAATGAATGAGGGGATTGCAAAAAAAGGACAGCCCTACCCTTCAGGAAGGGCAAGGGGTATGAGTAAAACCTCAAACCACAGACTTGGCCTCTTTGTTTGTCTGCGGCATCGAACATTGAGAAGATCCGTCTGTCTCATAAATTCTTTCTGTCCGGAATTTTTAGATTTTCGCTTTTTCCAAGACAGATTTTGGAGTAGAAGAGGATTGTGCAGCAAGTTGCTTTTTGAGTTTGGCCATTTCACTAATCACATCAGGTAAACCACGACGGAGTGTCTGCAAGTGCTCGAACGCTTTAAGGGCTTCCTGAGGTCGACCGGCCCAACTCAGAACAAAGCCCAAATGATAGGGTGCTTCCCATTTGTTTGGTTCTCGAGACATGGCAGCTTTTAACACCGCAATCGCACGTTCCTTATCCTCTGGCCTACGACTTTGGCCAAGAAACCATCCATAGTGGTTGGCTAGGCGGTATCCTCCTGGAGAATTGATATAGGGCTCAACGAGCGCGATGGTTTTCTGTGATTGTCGTGCAACATTAAATCCCACTGCCCACGCATCGGCTGAATCCATATCATGAGGAAAACGCGCCATATAATCTTGAGCAGCCATTAGGGCTTTGCCCCATTGACGAGTAGCCATGTAATAATCAACCAGCTCCTCTAATGCCCCAGAAGCCGTTGGCGAAATCTCAAGAACCCGACGAGCATGGGCCTCCTTATCTGCGACAACTTCTTTCACCCACTGAATACCAAACAAGCCTTTTTGTAGATGAACCAGAACAGGCTGTCCTGGATACAATTGATCATCAACATCAGGTTCCCAAAAAATTCGCACAGTTTTCTGCGGGTCCTTCCAGGACTGCAACTCCAACCAGGCATAAGGAACGTACCGAAGCCAATCATCAGACACATCCGCAATCGTTCGAATTTCAGATTTGTGTTGAGCCGGTGCTCCTCGATCGCCTTGTCCGTTTACGAATATCACAACACTGTACGCAATAAACACAAGTAGAGCGTAATGCCCCCACTGCCCGATACAATTAAGCCACTGCTGGCCATCATCTTCTTCACCAGACGTTGCAAGGAAGAGATTCGTGAGAAAAATAATCTTCAGAATAGTCAGTCCGACGCCAATCCAGGGAATAGCAATAAATAAAAATTCACTCGGAACGCGATAGACCATTTGCACCCCCACAGCCAACACAGCCAAAGGAATCACGACCGCCCATTTCGAGAAGAATAGTTGCACACTGTAGAAGATCTTGTTGAACAGTGAGATGTTCATAGCCTGGATTACTCTGGGTTCTTTTGATTGCCCTTTTTAAGCCTGACCGATTCGAGTACTTCTGGCAGCAACCGTCTAGCCCTCATATCATGAGGATCTCGTTTGAGAACCTGGCGAAAACAATCTGCGGCCCGTTGGGATTCCCAAGCTGTATATAAAACAGAACACAACCCAGAATGCGTGTTGATGGTCATTCCGCCGTGTTGTAACGCGATATCAATTTCTTGTATCGATTCTTTAAAACGGTTAATCCCACTTAACAAATAGACAAGTCTTGCCCGTGCTCCTTCATCATAGGGAGCCAATTCAATAGCCCGGCGAAGAGTCGCAATCGCGTCCTCGATGTGACCAAGCGCCCGTTGGGAAGACGCCAGCTCCTCATGAATATCAACAAGGCGTTCAAGAGAAATCTCCTCACCTTGACCATTAGCCCGATTCTCAAGAACGATTTCCCGGGCAATGGAATAACGACTAATAGCTTTTTCGTGATCGGCTAAAAATGCATAGGCCCATCCTAACCATTGATAGGCATGCCAATTCCGTGGGTTGGCCTGTACCGCCCGTTCAAACAATTGAACGGTTTGTTGGGCATCACCAAGTTTTTCTATCATGACAAATCCCAAGTTTTGCATAAATAAGGGCTCCGCGGGTGCCAACTCAAACGCCGCCCTATACATGACATATTGATTGGCAATATCACCCAGCTGCCCATAAATATACCCAGCCCGCCAATATCCATCAGGAAAAGCCTGGTCGACTTCGGTGGATTTCCGTGCTGCTTCGAGAGCCTGGACCAATTTCCCTTGCTTGGTATAAACCACAGACATAATCAAATGGGCATGGGCAGGGAAATGATTGGCCTCGACCGCTTCCTGCGCATACTCAATCGCCCGCCTCCCATTAGAAGGGTCAAAGATGCGGAGATACCGATAAAGCTGTGCTAAGAATGCCCAAGGCTTTTCTGAATCGGGCTTATCTTCAAAACTTCCGGCTGTTTCTAGCAGTAAGAGAAAAGAATAATAATCCCAAGCAATCTGATTGTTTCGTAACCCTCGATTGATTTGATCAAGAGCATTTTTGAAATGCCCCATTCGCGCCTGCGCGATCGCTGAATACAATAACCCCCGAGCATGATCCGGATACGTTTGGAGAACCTGGTCAAGGAACATGGAGGCTTGACTGAGATTCCCTTTCTCGAGTGCCACAACACCCAAAGTCAAAAGGGCATCTGGATCGTCTGAGTCTAATTGATGAGCCGATTCTGCACGTTTTTTCCAATCCTCTAGTTCACCCGACAAAATCTTGTTCTTCCTGAAATGACCAACCTGTCTGAAATGATCTCGATACGCTTTCGAGACGGCGAGGTCGTCTCCAATTAAATAAAAAAATAATCCTGCAACTCCTGAAGAAGAAAATTGAAAAAACCTGGAATCCATATTGGAAATTTGTAAAAATCCTAGAATGCAAAAAACGGCGAGGGAGAAGGCCGCAACGATTCTTGTCCAAGGACCAAACACAAAAATAGAATCACTCAAGGGGCCAGTTTCTGACTCAACCGGCTGGAGGGGAGAATCAGATTTGCGGAGCGGTGAGTTTGGAGAGTCTTCCATTGAAAATTTTTGTAAACCTATGAACCTTTTACAATAAGAATCCACCCCCACCTAGATAAAAGACAGAAACCAGAGAATATGGACTATATTGTCGGAGAAAAATCGGGTTTCCCTAATCAAGAATTGGTGATTCGAGGAAAAATGCGTGTAAAGCAGCAGCAGAAACTGAGGCAATCAGATTTTCTTAATGTTTAGTTTAAATTCGTGACGGTTTATTCTCAAACCTACAGTAGCCTCCAATTGGTGTCCACGAAAGTACAAGGGATGTCAAAAGCGACAGGGCTATTCAAAATAGTCGGTCCAGCCATTTTGATGCACGGAATGTACATGAAGTACGTGAGCACGGGAATAGGGCGACCTGCCAGTGCAAAGCCGCTTCGGCGAAGGCAGGGACCGCCGCTAACAGCTTTTTTCAACTGGGCCTACAACGTGCGGGTCATCAAATCAGCCAAGACCTGATTATAGCGGACCGGATCGGGGATTGGAGACCCTTCGGCTAACAAACCGTAGCCAAGGAGTAATTCCGCATAATCGGATAACAAGGCATCCGACGGGTCCTTCTCGAACCGTTCTTTGAGCTTGGTCACGATCACATGATCCGGGTTCAACTCCATAATCCGTTTTTGTTTTGGAGTATCGCCTTTTTTAAGCAAACGCTCCAGCTGGGGGCTGTAATCGTGTTCGGCCCCCACCAAACACACTGGTGAAGAAGTGAGACGGTTGGTTAAACGAACCTCTTTGATATGCTCGTCAAGTTTGTCCTTCAATAAGGCAAACACATCTTTGTATTGTTCTTGAAGGGTTTGTAATTTCTCTGCGGTTTCCTTCTGCTCGCTCTCGTCCCCCAGATCCACCGCACCTTTCCCGATCGACTTCAGGCGTTTTTCTTTGAACTCAAACACATATTGCAACAGGAACTCATCGACGGGGGTGGTCAGGTACAGCACTTCATACTCTTTGGCCTTGAAAGCTTCAAGGTGAGGTGAATGTTCGACCACGTTGCGAGATTCCCCAGTGAGGTAAAAAATCTCTTTTTGATCGGTCTTCATGCGTTGGACATAATCGTCCAGGGTGGTTAACTTTTCAGGATCCTGCGACGAGGCAAACAACAATAACCCAAGAATTTTGTCTTTGTAATCGTGATCTGCCACACCTTCTTTCAATGCATTGCCAAAATGTTCCCAAAATTTGAGATATTGCTCGGCATCGGCTCGTTGAATCTCTTCCAGCGTATCCAGAACTTTTTTGGTAATCCATTTGCGGATCTGGGTAATGTACCGATCTTCCTGCAAGCGCTGTCGAGAAATATTCAGTGGAAGGTCCGCTGAATCCACCAGGCCCTTCATAAATCGCAGATACCGTGGCAGAAGTTCCTCACAACGTTCCATGATCATCACGCGTCGCACATAGAGTTGAAGACCAAATTCTGAAGAGTTGTAGAGCAGATCGCTTTGTGCCTGAGAAGGGATAAACAAGAGCGTTTGGTATTCAATACGACCTTCAGCATGAAAACGCAGGGTTTTCATGGGTTCGGTCCAATCATGGGAGACGTGTTTGTAAAACTCGGCATACTCCTCCTCAGTCACATCGCTTCGCGTCCAAATCGGTTTCATCGAGTTCAGCGTTTTGTCTTCCACCACGGTCGTTTTCTTACCGTCGGGTTTCGGTAAGCCCTGCTCGTCTTTTTCCACTTCTTCCCGCTCAACCTTATGAAGAATCGGGAAGGTGACGAAGTCAGAGTAGCGCTTCACGGTCCGTGAGATGACCCATTGATCCGTAAAATCTTCGATTCCCCCTTCCTTGTCAGTAGGCAACAAATCCAAGGTCACCGTAGTGCCGTGGGTGTCACGTTGCGTGTCTTCAAGCGTATATTCGCCCTCCCCCGTTGATTCCCATCGAGTCGCGGAGTCGTCACCGGCACGGCGTGTGATAACGGTGACCTTACTCGCCACCATAAAGGCCGAATAAAAACCGACACCAAATTGCCCGATCAGTTCGGTTGCCGACTCACCGTCGGATTTCTCTTTGAGTTTCTCCATCAATTCACGTGTGCCGGATTTGGCGATGGTTCCGATATGCGCCACAACTTCGTCACGGCTCATTCCAATACCGTTGTCATGGATGCTCAGCGTGCGCGCTTGCGGGTCGGTATCGATGCGAATTTCTAAAGTTTCGCCGTCTTTGAGTAGCGACGGTTCCCTGAGAGCTTCGATTCGCATCTTATCCAGCGCATCAGATGCATTGGAAATCAGCTCTCGTAAAAATATTTCCTTGTCGGTATAGAGCGAATGAACCATTAAGTGTAAGAGTCGTTTGGTATCCGCTTGAAAAGTATGCGTTTCAGCTTGAACCGTCATGTCGTACAATCTCCTTTTTTACGTAAGAACTTCGATACAGGAAAAAATAGATCGCCCTGAGCACCGATTGCATCAATAATGATGGATGCCCACAGGACTCGAGCCGCATAGGCTCGTCTTGGCGTTAACCATTCATATTTTACTGAGAGACGTTTGGGAGTCAAGGTCGCTCGAACTCGGTCATCATGGCCTAAAGAAAAGAAGGACGCCTAAATTTTTCTGGAAGATTTAAGAGGGGAAGGAAGGAACTGGAAATTCTTGGGGTGGCTATACGAAGAAAAGACAGGAGACAAGATGCAAACATCAAACAACAGACTTGCCCCCTAATTAATTCTAATTTTGATAGTTAAAACCGGAAGCAATTCAATGAGGATTTTGAATAATTATAGGCCTTCAGTCGCATCCTTCATCACAGTCAGGATTGCCTCCGGGATTGTTTGGCACGCATCCAATGATATTGCCTCGCCGGTCTTGTTCAAAGGAGCAGCAATCAAAGAGCAGAGTTTTCAACTTCTCCCGCCCTCGCTGGACCCGTGATTTTGCACTAGATAGCGAAATGCCGAGTGTGTCAGCAATTTGCTGTTGTGGCATCCCTTTCAACTCATACAATTCAACCGCTTCACGGTACGAGTCTGGAAGCTGGGCAATCATGGTGGGCAACCAGCCCTCGACCTTTTCATTCAGATTGTCTTCTTCCTCTGTGGGAGTCTCCAAGTCTTGGAGCATAGCGGCAGCAAGACGAGCCTTAGAACGGTAATGGTCAATGATGAGGTTCCGGGCGATTTGAAAGACCCAGGCTGTGATCCGTTGCTCGTCCTCAATATCATTCAGCTTGTTATGAATACGTAAAAACGTGTCTTGGAGTAAGTCTTCAGCCACTTGGTGGTCGGACACACGTTGCAACAGGAAGCTCTTCAGCTTGGCGCTGAGAGCTTCCCAAAGTTGTTCAGTTGTCACGGTTTCGTTGCGCATTGCATCATCTTAACAGTAAGCGACGGCAGATGCTTCTGTGGAATTCGGGACACAACAGTTTGAGGTCGGATCTTTCCGGGAACGAGCATCCGCATCTAACACCACAAAGACTTCCCATTGATTCCCTTCGGGGTCGGCAACCCAGACTTTATCCTGCACGGCATAGCAGCAGGTCGTGTTTTCTTCAACCCTAGTCATCAGACCCGCTTTAGAGAACCGTTCGATCGCATCCTGGACCGCTACGGTGGTTTTGACTTGGATGCCAAAGTGCTGTGGCAGATGGTCCATTCTGTCAGCCTCTGGTACTTCGTTTAAGGTCAAATTGACGGAAGGATCCTGCGGCTCAAATTTGATATAGCCAGGGCGTTCTTTGGCTGGAGGCACTCCCAATAAGGTCTCGTAAAATTTTCGGGACCGCTCCAAGTCCTTGACGGTGAGGGCAATGTGGATCCGCGTGTCACCTGGGAAATTGACGGCCAATTGATTGTTCATGGCATGTCTCCTTTTTTTTGGTTAGAAATTTTCGGATATGGATGTCTTTCTCTACGTATAGAGACGAAGGAATGGCTAAAAAGACGCAGGATGTCTCCTGCGCGTTCACGAGGAATTGACTAATGAAGAGAAAAAAAGGCGGGTTGTGAAAACTAGGGAACCAAAAGCCTACTGACCACTGAGTGGTCCCTTTAGGTCCAGGCTGTGTGAAAATTCCTCAGCCAACTGATGGTAGCGGTCGACTTCAAACACAGCATGATACGTTAGTAATTAGGCGTGAAGGTGATAACTTCTTTCAGTGAGTGACCTGAGTCACCAGAAAATTTGGAATGCTTCATAACGATTTTAGACGGCCGTTTTTTAGTTTTCACACAGCCTGGGTCGGAAGGGAGCAGGAGCATATTTTCTTAACTAGCCCTTAACAAACAATTTCGTAGTCTTGCTCCCTGATCAACAGACCGCCGAAGACACGAGGCGGGGTCAGGAGCAGCTATGCTAAAAACTTGAAACAACAGACTTGTCCCCTAGTCTAGTCCTAGTCAAGGGGTTTTAGTGGAAAAATGTAATCTAAATAGTTGCCGGGTTAATAGCAACAGCCTCAAAGTCAGCAAACAACCCCGATAAATAGTTCCTGAACCTCTTTACTTTGTACAGGCCGTATACTTTCGATATCTTCTCTAACACAGCACAGAGCCCTTGGGCACAAAACACAGGAACCGACGCCCTTCCACGCCAGCATAGATAGGAAATTTTCATCAACTTAAATGGTATAAAAAAGGTATGTCGATCAAGATCACCGAGTAGGAATAGTTAACAACGGAGCAATAGTTTTCGATTCTGCCTTACTCATTTGAAAGATTTGATAAACAAGCGAAAACAGTTTTCCACTCTCTTCGTTAGATGGTATCCAATAATAACTATCTTGATATTCTACGGAATGCAGGACTTGGTCATCCATAATTTCTTCGCCAGTTTTGACGATTAGCCGATCGGATTTGGCGCAAAATTTTGGAGAGTCTTTTTTTCTACAAAGATTCATTTGCTCTGCTAAAGCTTCTAATATTTGAATAAAAGAACGAAATCTTAGAAGCCCCTCTATATCGTTTTTATTCCGTTTTTTAAAATTAATAGAATTTTTGAAATGCACAGACATTGATCCCTCAGGATATGGATGTGATGCGCTCTGCCTACGTAATCTTTCGCCGGTTTTTGAAACGAAGTCCTTTTCCTCATAATTGATTAAAATCAAATTATACCCCTGCATTTCCGATAATTGATAATGCTCAGAATCATTCTTTTTTCTCCAACTATATCCTGCTTTTCTAGCTGTCAAGATTTGATTCATAAACGCGATTTGATTCTTGCAATCATCTTCTGGACATGTTGCAGGAAAAGTAATTTCTTCGTTTAGATTGCGGAAACTCTCTTTTAGAACGATGTCTTTTCCGTTGATTCTGCTATCTTGATTAAGAAAAATTAAAAATTCCTGAAAGTCTTTTATCGAGGCCCAAGACTTCTTCTTGCAGCTATTATATTCTGTGTCAGAATTTGAATTTGGAATTAAGCACAGATCTCCTGCTTTCTGAGAGCTTCGATCCTCCAATTGTAAATACCCCACAGTTAATGGAAACAAAGTAGAGAAAGAATAGGTACCTTGGATTAAAAATGTGCCAATAATAGCTTTACTAATTGGAGTTTTTAAGCGTTTTGTGAATTCATCACCTTGAATCGGTTTTAAAGTAGCCGTAGGCTGTTCACTCGCTGAAGCTCCTAAGCTTAAATTGGTTTCATTGATATTGAATCCCTTTGAAAATAATTTGTGAGAGATTCCAGAAGTGGTTGTAAAATCAAACCCGGCGGCTATGCTTTCCACTGCGATAAAATGCGGAGGTTGTCCATTAGCTATACGCGCGATGTTAATCAGGATGAGGTCTTTTTCTGCTTCCAAAATGCTTTCATCATATTCAATGATGGCGCGTTCCAATGAAAGAGGGCCGAGACAACCAGCAAACAAAGTGAGACCGAGAATGGCCATCGTAAAGTTTGTTGATCTATTCCAAAATTCTTTAAAAAATTCATTCATTATTCAAATACCTTTCTTTAAATAAACTTCCTAGACAATGTTAGAAAACAAAAAAACATTGCGTTTATTTATAAGAATCCTTTGAATCGTCATTGACCCACTCCCCAGAAATAAAACAAGACGAGAATGGGATTTCCCAACATGGCAGATCCCGGACTTGAAGGGTCTCTAAAATTCTACAGTTGAATATGTCTGCCCAGGGATTCGGTAAATCCTTCTGTACTTTGAGGAAATTGAAACATGATCGCATCTTTAATAATCCCTTGGAATTGCATTCTTTCAGTCGTATGGACAATAGGTAAAAGATCTTGGAATGTCAGGTCACGCTTTCCTTTGGATGATAGTATTGTGAATATTCCTCTGAGAGGTTCATGAACTAGGAACTCATCGGGAATGGAAAGCCCCTGCGCATTAATAGAGGACCATGATTGAGATAATTCTTTGGTAGAAAGACTAAGGATCATCTCCATTGTAGATTGTTCAATGCTCTCTTGGTTTAAGGGAATAAAATCCTGGCTCAATGAAGAAGACGTCCCCGTAGATTGTTTACTTGCTGCCGTGATAGCTGCAGTCCCAGGATATATGAAATTCACAAAGCGGTTTATTGGTGAAATGGCTTCTTGGAGATCAAAGCTTCCCCCCCCAATAAGTGAGTTGAGCACGCGTAATGAAGCGTCAAAAGTTGCTCCGCTAATAGAAAACGTTAATTTGGGAAAACAGTCTGACGCGCCTTTGTTATGTGTTGTTGTTGCATGTGGGTGAATGTGCCGTTCGCAAGTGAAAAGGTGGCAAAAGGCACAAGGCTCTCCGTGAAAGACTTCATCATAGCGTCCATTCGGTGTACTACAAGCATTCGAATTGCATGATACACATTGTCCAGCTTCGCTAATATTTAGGTGTCCTTCTTGACCACAGTAATAGCAGCTCATCTGTACCTCCTGGACTAGGGGCTTATTTCATTGGTAATTAAATTTCGAAGGTTCTTTGCATTTTGTTGTAATACCTGTTGATCCAATGGAGGATGCCCTCGTCCCGCTGAATTGAATTTCTGTATTGCTTCATAAATTTTTACTATATTAGGCCAATATTCCTGACGCTCCTTTTCCTTCAAAAAGGAGATGACCCCGTTATCACCAAGTATTGTATTGTATCCTGAATTCTGTAGGGTCGGAGCAGGAAGGCTGTTTGTGTTTATAAATTCCTCTAACCGCCTTCGATTCTCATTTAATTCTGGCAATAGAGCATCAGTCACAGTTTTCGTAAATTCAGCCTCTATCTGATTGGTGGTTTTTTTCGAAAAGTAGTACCGTTCCAAAAATTTAGGAATAATAGAAGAAAGTAACCCGGCGAAAAAGCTCAAGACCCCAGCAACTAATGCCGTGGGGAATTCAGTGGGAAGCCACCGATGGGTGGCTTGTAGTGACTCGCTGGCAATGATGATTTCATTGCCTGTGGATTCCGCATCAGCTGTTGCATCTGCTTTTTTGCGTATAAGAGCAATGAACTTTACAGGTCGATCTGTAGAAATCTTTCCACAAGCTTTTAGTATGCGTATGGCCGAGTTTATTTTAATTTTTCCAGAATTTTTCTTTAGACTCGGATTACAATCCTCTTCAGTCCAAAAGGCCTGCAAGCCTTCTAAGTTCATAATTTCGAGTTCTATTTCATCATGAGAATAGCTTGAGCCTAAATGAAGCCAAACAGGGAAAAAACTGTCTTTCTCTGGTGAATCTGTACCTAAAATCCATGAACTGGGTTTGGATGCTTCTTCTCCTTCTCCACCGAAAGCAGGAAAAATCAAAAGCGCCAAAAACCAAAATACGGCTAATAGATAATACTTTGTCTTATGAATTGGACCCATACCTACCATAGGTAAGCCTCCTTATAAAATTCATAGACTAGCTCCCTATCCATCTCCATCAGATTGAGTAAACAATGAAACCAATAGGAAATAGGTAATGCCTTTAATATTAGAAACAGGTTTAGCAGAAATTAATCCGACTGTAACGAAAGGGTTGAAATACTTCAAACACCCTTTTATTTCTTTTTTGTATTGAAAAATACAATGCTGTTCAATGAATATCCTTTTGCACAACAAGAGCCTAAGGAAGTGTTGCGTGGCAACTCCCAAAGCCCAAAATTTCCACGGAAATCGTAGCTGTTTTGGCTAGAACCCCTTCAACACATGGGGCACAACAAAGAGTCAGATTGATTTTTTAATCTTCATTTTTTTGATGCGGGAGAGGAGCGTGGTGGGTTTGAGGCCGAGGAGTTCCGCTGCGCCGCCTGCAGACAGTGTAAATAAGGCCCAAATTCTAATGAGTTTCTTTAAGGCACGTTTCAATAAACTGTATTAATTCAGTAAAGTCACCATCATCGGCCTGTTTCAGGGCCTTGATATATTGTTTTCGAATCTGATCCCCCTCTGTCATGAGTTGGACTTGCGGCCACTGCGGAATCGGGTGGTGCCGGGAATATAAAAAAATATCAGTGATGAGCCTTGCAAGCCGCCCGTTTCCATTTGCAAAAGGATGGATGAACGTCAGACGGTGTTGCAGTCGTGCAGCAATTTCTACCACCGGCATAGCCGACGTTGTTTCATTCCAAGAAAAAAAATCCCCTACTAATAGTTTGACTTGCTCACGAATCCGATGCGGTTCCACACCAATATTCAACCATGCCTGTCGGTACTGGCCTCCCCACTCCCAAATGCTCCCAAACATATCGCCATGGACTATTCGAATGAAGTCCTCTGTCAGCCATTCAGTTCCCTGTTTCTTTCTGCGTGCGCGATATATATAGGTATCATACGCTCGACTGATCGTCTCCGTTTCTGCGGCATTGCGTGCCCCTGGCGAAGAAAGGTGAGTGAGGAGCAGGCCTGAAATATCTCCGCCCGGTGTGGCACCAAGAGGTCGTGTGTCATCCGTCATGATCTTTGCGCCATAATTTTTCTCGTGAATCTTGGAGGATTTCGTCTGTTCGTTTTTCCAACAGCTTTTTAAATAATTCTTTGTCCGGTGCTTGTGCCTCCAAAGACATGGTCCCCATCGTCTTTTTCAATCGTTTTAGGGCGACAGCCTGAGCACGACCACGAAGGATCTCCTCCAGCGGCTTTTTGGGTTGTGGTTCGACACGAAGATGGCAGGAAAGTCCGTTGAATATTCGCTGGAGGGTACTGACTCTCGGATCCACCTTTCCCGACTCAATCCCTGCCAGGTTGGCTTGCGTGATATTCGCACGTTTGGCCAGCTCAGCCTGGGTCATCCGCAGATACTGTCGTAGGAGCCGAATCCAATCATGTGCCTTGAGATCATAATCTTCACCAGGTGAATTGGCCTGCAGGCGTGATAACGCAATGTCATCAATAATCGTGGTGGACTTTTTCCTCATTCCTATATTTTATATCTTTTACGGTATTATTTAAAGTTTAAAAATATTTTATACAGTATAATTTTAATTAATTTTAATATTTTTTGAGATATTTCTATCAATTAATTGAATATAAATATTTGATTTAAAACATCTTTTTAATGAATCACCATAGCCAGATACTCTTTAGAGTATTCAACTACAAAGGAAAGCAGCCTTTTACCAGCATTAAAAGGGGGTTATTAGCCCAATTTCTTTTTTTAATTTACCTGGTCTTCACGATCCCCATCTTTTTGATGCGGGAGAAAAGCATGGTGTGTTTGAGGCCCAGGAGTTCGGCTGCGCCGCCGGTGCCGTAGATTTTCCAATCCATTTTATTTCAGAACCAGTTCAATATTCTTCTATTTTCAGAGCATCCAAACGCTCGTGTTCTCCCGTTCTTTACCATATGCAACCCCTCCCCAAAATCCTAAAGTTGTTTATTCTTGACTAATCATTCCAGAATGTAGTACCTTACAAAAAATACGGTGAAATTTATGGCACGACCTAAAGAATTCATACCCGAAGAAACGTTGAAAAAAGCCATGGATGTCTTCTGGCGACAAGGCTATGAAGCCACATCTATCGAAGATTTGGTCACACACATGGGCATCAACCGAGGAAGCTTGTACGAAACTTTCGGAGATAAGCGTCAACTGTATTCTGCTGCACTTGACCGCTACTGCACACAGGTGATGAGTGACAGACTGAAGGTTTTAGATGAACCTGGGTCGGCCTGTGAGGCGATTAGGAATTTTTTTCGACGAATTGTGAATATTGCGGGAACGGAGGCCGCCAAGAAAGGATGTCTGGTTGCCAACTCTGCCATGGAATTGAGCTCACATGACAAGGAAGCTGGCAAACGAGTGACCAGAGCATTGAAATGGGTTGAGGATCGATTTCATCAAACACTGCGTCGAGCCAAGACGCAGGGAGAGCTCGATCACTCCAAGAATCTGCGTGCTATGGCTAGAACGCTAACGTGCTTATTGCAAGGTGCTGCAGTGATGGCTAAAGCCGGGGCCGACAAACACACACTCCAAGATATTGTGCAAAGTGGCTTAACGATCCTCGACTAATTTTTTTGATCTATTTTGGAACGATCGTTCAATTAAAAGAATTCTTTCGGCAGGTATTTAATCATGACGTTACAGGGTTTTGTTTCTAAAGAGTTACGAAAACAGAAGTCAATCGGCCAATCAGGGCCTCAACAGAAAGGAGTGTGCCATGGAAGCCACGGCCGTCAATCCAGAAGTTCAGGAAATCTTCGACACGGTTAAGAAAAAGTATGGCTTTGTGCCAAATCTGATCCAAGAGATGGCCATCAGTGCTGCAACAGCCCAGACTTACTTACAAGGACAAAACGCACTAGCTAGCGGCGCGTTAACACCAGCTGAGCAGCAAGCAGTTCAACTCACGGTCTCTTCCCTGAACCAATGCCACTACTGCCAGGCAGCCCATAGGTTTGTCGGTGGCATGACAGGAATAGCTGCCGAAGACATCGCCGCGATTCAGAGTGGGAACATGCCAAACAACCAAACCTTGTCGGCTGCGGTTGAAACAACACGACTTCTGATGACGAAACAAGGGCGGTTATCGGCTGACGAAATTAAACAGCTCGAGACACAGGGCATTTCTAAGCCCAAACTGTATGAGATCATTGCCTATATTGGACTCAAAACCATTACCAACTTCATTAACCATATCGCGCAAACTCCGGTCGATGTGCAATTCAGTGGGAAAGATACGACCAGTGGGTAAAGACCGTTCACCGTTCATTTAAAAACCACCAAAAGGAGGAATCATCATGAGTGTTTCAACATCTGTCGATCTTAACAATCGTTTAAACGACCTGTTTGCCTACATTCGAGAAGGACGTATTATCGACGCCATGAACGACTTTTATGCCGAAGATGCGATCATGCAGGAGAATCTCGAACCACCAACAGTAGGACGCGAGGCCAATATTGAACGCGAGAAACAGTTTCTCTCGATGGTCAAAGAATGGAAAAGTTTTGAAATCACGGCACAAGGCGTTGGTGACAATGTGACATTTTACGAAACCATCATGGATTGGATATCCACAAATGGTACTCCCGTTCATGTGGAACAGGTTGTGGTTGCCAAATGGCAAGATGGCAAGATTGTCCACGAGCGGTATTACCACAACCCGTAATTCTCCCCCTCCTTTTGTAAGCTATGGTCTCGCCCTTCGGGACCAAACAAGCAAAATCGGAGGGGAGGTAGAGATGTGGAATTGGACTAGTGCTTCCCATTGTGATTTTTCGTCGCTCCACAACTCTACCTCACCTAACCTTCGTTCCTCTTCGGAACAAAGCCTTACAAAGGAGAGGAGTAATTTAGAGAGCTTATTTAATTTTCGAATCCAATACTCCAAGGAGATAATCATGCCCCTGACACTCACATTGACGGAAGGTGTTCTCCCACACGATGCAAAAAGGCAGGCCGTCCAGCAACTTACGGACGCGATGCTGGCACGACATGGGCTCACCGACAATCGAGTCATGACTCCCAACGTCACAGCAACCGTTCATATCTTGCCAAAAGGATCCACCTTTTCTGGCGGGAAGGAGTTCGCCGGTGCCTGGATCGAATGGAAAGTTCCGTCCTTCGCTTTTAACAGTCGTGAGGTCCAACAAGGATTTTTTCAGGATGCCACCGACATCATTCATAAACTGTCCGGCGGCAAACAGGCTCGCAACCACATCTACGTCAACGTTGTTCACACGGTCGACGGCGCCTGGAACTTGGACGGCCAAGCTATGACCAACGAGGAACTGAGGCACGCCCTTTCACAAGGATAGTGACCAGAGGTTCAACAAGGAGAAATCATGAAACCGCCAATTGGCGATATCGCCTTTACACCATTAGTAAAAGCCCTACAAGAACGAAAAGGA
Source organism: Nitrospirales bacterium (assembly GCA_965223685.1). Lineage (GTDB taxonomy): Bacteria > Nitrospirota > Nitrospiria > Nitrospirales > UBA8639 > Nitrospira_E. The sequence goes on along the minus strand of CBDCXG010000003.1, from coordinate 818,730 downwards.
TCGCGAGCCCAGTATACTCGCATGGAAGAACAGGGCGGCTGGCAGGATACGATTACTGAACGGCTGATTCAGTTTCTGACCAAACAGGATTCCTTCTATTTGGGAACCGCAAGCGCGAATGGAAGACCATACATTCAACATCGTGGAGGCCCCAAGGGGTTCCTGAAGGCATTAAACGACCGAACCCTCGCTTTTGCCGATTTTGCAGGCAACCGGCAATATATTTCCATCGGAAACCTGGCTGAAAACAACCAAGCCTTTTTGTTTCTGATGGATTATGCTACCCAAAGCCGGGTCAAGATTTGGGGAAGGGCAGAAGTGATTGAAAATGATCCTGAGTTATTCACGCAACTCACTGATTTCCAATACAAGGGAAAACCCGAACGAGTAATCCGGTTTCATGTGCAGGCCTGGGACGCCAACTGTCGTCAACACATTCCGATGAAATACTCTCAAAAAGAAGTCGACGCCATCGTCACACCACTCATCAAGCGCTTAGAACAACTTGAAGTGGAAAATGTGCAACTAAAAAATCCATTGCCCATGACCGTGTAAACAATCACATAGATAAAAGTCTAAAAATTCAACTCGAAATAGGAGACAAGGAAATGACAACCACCGTACAATTGAAAGATCCACGTAAATCTTTTACCGAAAGCCAGATCGTGAATAATGAATCAGAAGGTTGGAGCGAGAGCTTCAGGACTCTCTTTGACAATAAGGTCGCGATGTACAAAAACGGCATTCAGAATGTCGGGACTATGTTTTCAATGGAAGAAGAAAACTTTCTACATTCGATTGGGGCAAGGCCTCAAGAAATTTTTGATTTTGTAGAAGATTGGTGCGATGACGGAGTCCCTGATCCAGAAACCGTCCTCGCTATTACCACCATTCGTCGAGACTATTTTTTACAAGAACAACAAGGAAAATTTCCTGAGAAACCTATCAGGGAAAGCGAATTTCCCTCACGTAGTGCAACCTTGGCTGGCCTGCCGTGGTTCCCGCGCATCATTGAAAAAGCCCGTGCCAAGCTAAAAGGTGAACTACCATCGGACTTGATGTATAGCTGCGGCGGAGATCGAAGGTTTTTAAATCAAGTTAAGGTCACTCCTGTTGAATTTTTAGAAAAAGTTCGAGATGCGGGGGACAACGTGGATGACATTGTGCAATTTGTCACAGGTCGATTGTCCCAATAAATGTTGCGCTGTAATTGGAGGTAACTGATGCCCAAAATCGTACGCTTTCACGAAACAGGTGGAGCCGAAGTTTTAAAACTTGAAGATCTCCCATTGGCAGAACCAGGCCAGGGAGAGGTACGGCTCACGGTCGAAGCCATTGGACTCAATCGAGCTGAAATCATGTTTCGTAAAGGACAATATTTAGAAACCCCTCAACTTCCCTCACGGTTGGGCTACGAAGCCGCTGGAGTTATTGATGCCGTGGGGCCAGATGTCGAAAATTTTCAAGCGGGAGACCGCGTGAGTACGATTCCTTCGTTTCCCATGGGTCAATATGGCGTCTATGGAGAAAGTGCCATTGTACCCGCCTATGCTGCCGCTAAATATCCGGACACCTTGTCGGCTGTGGAAGGCGCAGCCATTTGGATGCAGTACATGACCGCCTTCGGAGCTCTTATCGAATACGGAGAACTAAAAAAGAGTGATGCCGTCTTAGTGACCGCAGCCAGCAGTAGCGTCGGATTGGCTGCGATTCAAATTGTCAAAGCCGCGGGGGGCATGGCCATTGCCACTACTCGTGGTAAAGATAAGCAGGCCTTTCTCCTTGAATCTGGCGCCGACCATGTGATTGTCACGGACGAAGAGGATCTCGTTGAACGGGGAATGTCGCTGACCTCCAAACAAGGCGTGCGAATAGTCTTCGATCCGGTCGCAGGCCCCTTATTAGAACAACTCGCCGCGGTCTCTGCACAAGGCGGAATCATCTTTGAATATGGAGCCTTAGCGCCACATCCTACCCCTTTCCCTCTGTTCCCTGCATTAGCCAAAGGGTTAACCATTAGAGGCTATACACTCTTTGAAATCGCCAAAAACCCGAGCATGTTAGAACGGGGGAAAAAGTATATCTATTCAGGTTTGGAATCTGGAGCACTCAAACCAATCATTGACCGCACTTTCTCTCTATCCGACATTGTCGAAGCCCACCGCTATATGGCCTCCAATAAACAAAAAGGCAAAATCGTCGTGACCGTCTAAACAATTTCACGACGCGATTTCACTCAGTTGCCAGGAATCAGTCTTGTTGAAAATTTAACCATACCGAAACCACAATCCTAGCCCAAAGAAAAAACTTTAGAAACGTTTAATTCATCCCCCGGAAGATTCTTCCGGGGGATTGTTTCTCTTCACGAACATTCACTCAACGTCTATCTTTCCAACTCCTGCAAGTTCTTCAAAGAGCCAAGCAATCTAGAGGTGATGAATTTCTCGCTGCTCCATAGCACGAGCAACTAACTGCACAAGATTTTCTCCCTGTACAGGTTTCATCAAGTAATTCACAAACACTCCACGTTGAACCATGGTGGCCATCTGTTCTGTCTGTAACTTACGCGTCTCTAGGTGTGAATCATGCGTCGCAACTTCCCACAGTAATTTCGCTGCTGCGCCGCTTAAGACTTCTGTCCCTGGCTTTTTATGCTCGGCAATCAATTCTGCCATGTCAGAACTCCCAGTCACATCAACAATGAGGTCGATGTTGTCACTGGCAATAAGTCCCACAGAATCACCAACGATCTTAATACCAAGCTCACGTGCGCGCCCAAGCCCTATTGCGGTTGGATTTTTATCCATAATCCCAAGGATGTTCACACTCGGCAAATGACTAAAGAGGTCGAGGAGCGCCCGCCCACCTTGCCCTGCACCTAGAATGACAATATTCAAGTCTAAACCATGGGGTTCTACTCCTTCTTCCGACCCGGTCAGGCCAATGAGCGGAATCGTGGAGAATTGCTGCCTGAAATAGTTCACAGCCTCCAAACTTTTTGGCTTATCAACATCCGTAATAATCACATCGACGGCCAATGGATTCTCGCCCCACTTGATCGCCTCTATGGCCTTCTCTCCATTCTCCACACTAATCACGTCATACCCTGTTTTCTCCAGCTGTCTTTGCATAGCTTCTCTTACAGCTTGCTCATCCTCCACGACCATAACACAACCATTTGATTTTCCATGAGATCCAAACATCGATGTAGATTTTGGCTCTGACATGATTCACCTCCTGGTTAGAATTTCCGCATACTGTCATCGTGCATACTCCCTCCATGGACTAACCATGCCCCAGAAACACAAAAGCCTTTCGGACATTTTCTGTCGCGAAAGGCTAGATATACGTAAAGCTATGTGGAGGACTTCGAGAATGGACGCTCATCCCATGGAGCACCTCCTCTTTGTAAAGAACGTTACCCTATGCCTTCTCAAACAAGAAGTCAAACACCCACAGAAAACCAGGAAATGATTCAATATATAGGCAAATACGGCCGATACGTGAGAAGCATGAATACCACTCGATTGCAAAGGACAGTTCATCAATGATTTCATCGAGCCCATTCCGACTTCTCACCATATGCTTTGGTTGGATTAGCTTAATTTTTGGAATTGTTGGTATTTTCCTTCCGTTGTTGCCCACCACACCATTTGTGCTACTTTCCGCCTATTGTTTTTCTAGAAGTTCACCACAGCTCCATCATTGGCTGCTCAATCAACCCCGCCTAGGCCCAATGATCCAGAACTGGGAGCAAAATGGGAGCATTAGTCAGAATGCCAAAATCACAGCCACCGTCCTCATCATTGTACTATTTGCGATTTCATTTCTGTGGCTTCATATCTCTTTCTTCATAAAAGGGATTCTGCTATGTACAGGCACTGGCGTCCTAACATTTATTTGGACAAGACCCTCACCACTAAGCCATCTTGATGAGTTCGGCAATCGCCCCGCTCACACCCGCGAAAATTTGGTGCGGCTGAGCTGATCCATACATATAAGCTGGGGTGGTGATGATCTTATTGCTTTGATCCACAACAAATTTCTCCACGGCACAAGTTTGATGTTTGGCCCCAGTTTTCTCAATTTCAGCTGCGGTCCCCGCATCCTCACCAATCGTCACATTCACCCCTTTTTCTCCAAAGGCTAAGGCCATAATCGCTGGAGCAATACAGATAGCCGCAATCGGCTTCCGACTCTCGCTAAATTCCTTTACAATCCTAACAACCTGCGGATCTATTTCCCCTCCACTCCCCTTCTCTCCAAAATTACACAAATGAAGTGCCGCTCCAAACCCACCAGGGAAAGCTAGGGCATCGAATTCTTGAGCCTTCAATTCCTCTAACGGTTGAATATCACCCCGAGCAATACGAGCCGCTTCCTGTAACACATTGCGCTGTTGCCCAGTCGGTTTTTGCGTTAAATGGTTTGTCTCAGCCACATCTTTATTCGGGGCAAATACTTTATAGCTAGCTCCATGTTGACCAATGGCAATGAGCGTACTAATCGCTTCGGTAATTTCTGCGCCATCTAAAAACCCGCATCCGGAAAGAATAACCGCCACGCGTTTCATACTCTCCTCCTTGTTGAATGAGAATAAATAATGGGGAAAATGATTCTAAGTCCTCATTCATGAGGGCATCCCCAATATTATGCATATCTGATACGCTAATATGGCTTTATTGGAGAGGTCAACTCAACGCCCCTCTCTAACATGAAAGGTTCTCCAGACTTTTATTCTATTCACCGAGGTGCAACATGCATGACAGCAGGTTTGATTTTCGCGGAACAGGATTGAGTTGTTTATGGTTATTTCTCTGGACCTGGATCCTCACGGTAATTACGTTTGGGCTCTTCTTTCCTTGGGCCTATTCGGCCCAACAACGATGGATTTCAGAGCACACGTTTATCGACAACCGTCAACTGGCTTTTCACGGAACCGGATTTGGATTCTTTTGGAACTGGCTCTTGATAATAGTGCTCACCATCATCACATTTGGGATCTATATGCCATGGGGCTTTTGCCGCCTCAAACGCTGGCAAACCAATAACCTCTCCTTCGCCAATGGGCCATTCATACAATCTTAGAAAAAATATTTAGATGTGGAAGGGCCCAGTTAATACCTTGATCGGTCACATACTGCAGGAAAAAACAAAAATGCTTTCGTTACTCAATTTACATTAGAAAAGTATCCCTGAGGCGTCTATGGCGAAAAACAAAGGCCGCCTTAGATAATCAATATCTATTGTTAATCTGCAGATAACCTTGGCGAAGGAGTTTATCAGTCTGGAAAAATTTTGGAAATTCAGACCAGATCAAAGCAAGATCCTAAACCGCTACCGTTAAAGCGAACAGATGAAGCACGTCATGCATAAGATGACTCTACTACTAGTTTTGATATGTTTTAATTCGTGCAATACAGCCATCACTGATCGCGGTGCACAGTAATGCTTGAAATAGTTATTTAATAGGACTAGATCCTGAGTTTCCCACTCGTATTTCTACCGCTACTATTAGTGATAAAAATCTAAATATCCAACAGAATACTACGTTTCTCTTATTCTCCAAAAATGAGGATATATTTCACAAGTCAAAAACCCAATAGGTTATTAGATGTCCACTTTCGAAACAATGAGCTCCGTCAGGATTCTCCAACATCTATAGTTTGATGAATAGCTATATAAACACCATATACTGAAAACGAATCATCAAGCCAAACGGAACTCCATAACTGGCTGCTACGGTTTATTCACTTGTCTCTACAAACAAGAAAAACTCGCTCGTTCATCCAATAGCAAAATCAACCATCTCCTTACACCAATCTTTCACCTGTCTTTCAAAAACTGACGGTAATTAATTTCCAAAAGAAAACCCAGCTTGAATGACCTGCACATCATCAAACCAGCTCCCCTGATTGCCCCAACTGTACAAGCCCATCGTACCAGTACTATGACTCTCATCTGTCACCGCAAACACCGGCTCTCCATCAATTCGTACCGTCAGCTGCGCTCCCACGACCGTCAGCTCCACCCGATACGCTTGCCCTGGCACATACGGCACTGCATCCTCGGCCAATACGGTATACACCCCTTTTACTGCTTTGACTAAGCGACGATACTGTCGCGAGCTATCCCACGAAAACCGATAAAAGTTTTCGATGTCCTGATACCGCACCAACACCCCCACCGCATCATCATCCTGTGACTGTAACGTGACCGTGGCCGTATAATCGGTCCACGCTTCGCCGCCCTTATAGACCATCTGCGTACCGGGCTTCGGCAGTGCCGAACGGCTCGTGGAGCCCCCATAGATATTGCGGCTTTGTCCTAACGCACCCGTCGTCGCCGCCCAACTCGATGGAGCACTAACCGTGCCGGTATCTACCACCTGCCACCTGGACAGATCGCCAGCCGCAAAGTCTTCTGCTAACAATATTGCATAGCTTGGCGGTTGCACCTGCACATCATCAAACCAGCTCCCCTGATTGCCCCAACTGTACAAGCCCATCGTACCAGTACTATGACTCTCATCTGTCACCGCAAACACCGGCTCTCCATCAATTCGTACCGTCAGCTGCGCTCCCACGACCGTCAGCTCCACCCGATACGCTTGCCCTGGCACATACGGCACTGCATCCTCGGCCAATACGGTATACACCCCTTTTACTGCTTTGACTAAGCGACGATACTGTCGCGAGCTATCCCACGAAAACCGATAAAAGTTTTCGATGTCCTGATACCGCACCAACACCCCCACCGCATCATCATCCTGTGACTGTAACGTGACCGTGGCCGTATAATCGGTCCACGCTTCGCCGCCCTTATAGACCATCTGCGTACCGGGCTTCGGCAGTGCCGAACGGCTCGTGGAGCCCCCATAGATATTGCGGCTTTGTCCTAACGCACCCGTCGTCGCCGCCCAACTCGATGGAGCACTAACCGTGCCGGTATCTACCACCTGCCACCTGGACAGATCGCCAGCCGCAAAGTCTTCTGCTAACAATATTGCATAGCTTGGCGGTTGCACCTGCACATCATCAAACCAGCTCCCCTGATTGCCCCAACTGTACAAGCCCATCGTACCAGTACTATGACTCTCATCTGTCACCGCAAACACCGGCTCTCCATCAATTCGTACCGTCAGCTGCGCTCCCACGACCGTCAGCTCCACCCGATACGCTTGCCCTGGCACATACGGCACTGCATCCTCGGCCAATACGGTATACACCCCTTTTACTGCTTTGACTAAGCGACGATACTGTCGCGAGCTATCCCACGAAAACCGATAAAAGTTTTCGATGTCCTGATACCGCACCAACACCCCCACCGCATCATCATCCTGTGACTGTAACGTGACCGTGGCCGTATAATCGGTCCACGCTTCGCCGCCCTTATAGACCATCTGCGTACCGGGCTTCGGCAGTGCCGAACGGCTCGTGGAGCCCCCATAGATATTGCGGCTTTGTCCTAACGCACCCGTCGTCGCCGCCCAACTCGATGGAGCACTAACCGTGCCGGTATCTACCACCTGCCACCTGGACAGATCGCCAGCCGCAAAGTCTTCTGCTAATAACATCGAAGATCCTGTACCAAAATTTGGGTTCGGATTTGGGGTAGGGGTAGGTCCCGGAACTTGATTGAATGTTTTAGAAATTTCAGCAGAAGGAGAGCTCTCATTACCAGCATTATCATAGGCAGTTACGCAAAAATAATGAGTCAAGCTAGTATCAAGATTTGAAGCGGTATAACTCAGAGTGTTTCCAATATCACGAGAAAAACGATACTGACCAGGTTTGACCCCTTGATATACTCGATAGCCAGCGAGGTCATTTTCAGAGTTTGGAGCCCATTGAATGGTAACGGTATTGGCTGTTTGGCCAAAGACCGGAGTTATTACCCCCAGAAAAATCAAGAAGTAAACAAGGAGGGAAAAATTGACGGTTGGTAGTAGAGAAGAATACGTTTTCATGGAGCCCCCTTAAGCAATAAAGCGAAGGCTCCATCAACGACCTATTCCTTACTTTCGGTAACCCGGCTATCAGAATATCCTGACCCGTGGCTTTGCGTCTCCATCTCACGATGGATTTGCCTTTTTCGAGAAGGAACCCTCTATAAAAAAATATGCTGTAGATTAATAAATTTTACTCGGGAAAAATGAACCCGTTACTTTGCGATAAAAGCAAGGCTGTTCATCTTGGCAACAACTCCTAGAAATTCAACATTTTCGGAATTAGTGAAACTCCCCGCCCAAAGAGCGGGGCTTCTTAAAAACCTAAAAGAAGTTATGGTTTTCATTTATCCCGGGCTGCCATTCATCCCCATGCAAAGCAAGGGGCTTTCCTGGCAGGATCCTAGTAAAACCACATCTCCCACATGAAACAACAAAAAATTGCAGTTTCTCTTAATTCTATAATCTTGATGATTCACGATAACATCTACCTTTTTAGGAAAAGTACTTTTATCATTATACGATCATTGTCGGAACACAATAAAAAAACTTAAGAAGCTTGGGATGTTCTTTTTAAATAAAGAGCTCCGTGACAAGACCACGGGGAATCGCAAGTTCAAGAATTTATATCTCAATAAGGAAAAGTTCATTAAACTTATAGTGGCAATCCTTCCTTCTTTATTAGCTCGTTTAACATGACTAAAAACGAACAGGAAGGAACAAGCACACTTCCTATGAACATTTTGATTGTAGCCGTCGGCAGTTATGGGGATGTCTTACCCCTAGTAGGGCTAGGACGGGAGCTTCGCGCACGGAGTCATACTGTCACATTTTTTTCAAACGGCTACTTTGCCCATCTCGTTCAAGGTGCTGGACTACATTTTGTCAGCGTGGGTGCAGCCGAAGACTATGAGGCCGTCGCAAACCATCCAGATCTATGGCATCCACATAAAGGTTGGCGGTTGATCATGAAACGAATGATGGCGGGGCCACTACAGGAGACCTATCAGCTTCTCTGCTCACATATCGTAGAAGGTGAAACGCTCTTGATCAGTTCCACACTGGGATTCGTCGCTCGTCTGGTACAGGAAACACATCAGGTTCCAAACGTGACTGTCCATTTTTCACCCGGAGTCTTTCATTCTGCCTATCAGGCACCGCGCATGCCGGGGCTACCACTTCCTAATTGGTTACCCGTAGGATTGAAAAAGATCTTCTGGAAATGTATCGATCATCTGGTCATTGATCCTATTCTGAAACCAAGGCTCAACTATTTTCGTCGAGAACTGAGACTTCCTCCAGTCTCACGAATTTTTCATACTTGGCTGCATTCTCCCGACTTAGTGCTTGCCTTATTTCCCGACTGGTTTGCTCCGCCGCAACCTGACTGGCCTCCGGCAACCGTCCTTACTCAGTTTCCTTTATATGACGACACTATTGATTCTGAGCTACCCACGACAATTCAGCAATTTATTGTTGCGAACCCTCAGCCAATCGTCTTCACACCAGGATCTGCCAATAAACATGGAGCCTCATTTTTTACTGAGGCAGTAAAGACATGCCAAGCCATAAATCGACCCGGCGTGCTCCTGACGCGCTATCCTGAACAACTTTCTCAAAGACTACCCCAACACATCGCCCACTTCTCCTATGCTCCCTTGAGTCAACTTCTTCCACATTGTGCAGCATTGGTTCATCATGGAGGCATTGGCACCTGTTCACAGGCATTACGAGCAGGCATTCCCCAACTTATTCAACCCTACGCCTTTGATCAATATGACAACGCAGCCCGCATCGAACGACTAGGAGTGGGGGGGGCAATTTCCCAGCAAACATTTCGTTCACCAACTGTTGTGCAGCGGCTACAAGACCTTCTCACATCCGCAGAAGTCTCCACAGCCTGTCACACAGTCAAACAATTGTTCGTTGATGCCAACCCATTCGAAAAAAATTGTGCCCTAATCGAGAGGTTGGGCAGAAAGTGCCTTCGGTTATGAAATAGAGACCCTGTCACTGAATTATCTCTCCCAGTCAACACTTCTCGCCTTCTTCTTCTTTACATTTCAGAGAGGGTTGATGACCTTTGAAGGCCCTTGGTAAAGTGGCTGACCGTGTCCACATCACCAGCTTCCCAATTTCAGAAGAAAAACCCTAAAGCGATCATCTCTACACCCCTAGGAGATATCGAAATCCGGTTTTTTACCGACGATGCACCGCGTCATGTGGAAAGCTTCCTGAATCTCGTCAAGTTGAAATTCTACGATGGCACATCCTTCCACCGAGTCATCCCTGGATTTTTGATTCAAGGAGGTGACCCCTGTAGCAAGAATCCAGACCGAAATCTTCATGGCACCGGAGGGCCAGGCTTTAACCTTCCCCCTGAAACTAGTGATCGTCCTCATCGCCGAGGCACAGTCTCAATGGCCAAGGTACCCCGTACTGAAGATTCTACTCGAGACGTCTCCGATAGTGGTTCACAGTTTTTTATTTGCGTGGAAGACCAGGGGAGTCTTGACCGAACTTATTCCGTCTTTGGCAAAGTTGTGAAAGGAATGAATGTCGTGGATCAGATCGTCATTGGTCCACGAGACGATCGAGACAATCCCTTAAATCCCGTAAGAATGACGATTCGCGCTAATGATTAGCAGGAAAATGTGGGAAGTGGAACCAAAAATTCTGAGAGTAGAAAACAAAAAGACTTTTACTCGCCCCTATTTTCAGTCATTTCCGTGAAAACGTAAATCCAGCATTATAGATGTTAGGCTACTGCCTTCGCGAGTAATGCCGATGAAAAGGGTATTCAAAGGTTCCATTACACAAAGGCAATCGATGCATACGTCACCGTGGAATTAAACTGATCCGTAATCCCTCTATCATAGCGTAGCACCTGTCCCTTGAGTGGTTCACTATCTCTCTGCAGAAGCTTCATCAGCGTAAAAATAACCGAAAATCCTAAAATACGGCGCTGGTTACCTTCCTTGAGAATAAATTCTGCAAACCCTTCAGGATCAACCTCTTCAACTTTCTTCAACATTTCGAGATCAATCTGCATACAACGATGAAAAGAAAAATCGGTGGGCGGTGTTTTATCGCCGTAGCGAATTCCAATATGCGCCAGATCCGCACTACCAATCACGCAAACCTGTTGGCCACTGGCTTGAATGGCGCGTTTAGTAATGGTCAAGAATTGATCGATTCGATGAAAGAGCTGTTGATACTCTCCCCCCGTCAATGTCTCGGGGGGAAAATCGACAAGAATTGGCACAATAGAAATATCCCGTCCTTCACCGACAGCATGTTGAAGAAACGGCAATTGAAATTCTAGGCTATGCTCACGAAGATGAGAAATATCTTCGGCAAAAAACGAGTCTCCTGCTTCTTGCCGAATAGCATTGAGAATCGCTCGATTCACTGGCACCCTGCCAAAGGGCGTTTCAAAATCCTTATCCGTAAAGGCAATGCCCCCTTCGAGCCCAGCGTGACACGTGCCGATCATCACAAACACATTGGGGACCTGACCTTCTTGCAATTCTTGATACCCCCAGGCATAAATGGGCCCTGCCTCTTTCACATCAAAGTTCGGGGCCACCAAGCCCTTAATCAATCGCCCTGCACATTCCGATTTTCCTTTTTCAGGTCCTTCCTTTGACGTATAAAACCCTTCAATTTGTTCTCGCAAACTGACCGAATCGGCTTCATATTGTTTCCCGGCAAATGCCATGGGCCTCACCTCAAGCTTGCGATAGGCCTCAACAGCTTGCTTTTGGACTTGCTTCAACCGCTCTCCTTCCAAAAATAATTTATCATCCAGATCGGCTACCAATTTGGTAAGATGATCTGGCATCATAAATTCGCCATATTTCTTTAGGTACTCCCCCCCTACTTGCTCTAGGGAATGCTCGCCATCAAAAAACTGAAACAAATAAAAGTAGTTCAGCGGCAACACCAATTTTTCTGATGACAGACCCGTTGGATCCCACAGCACAATGTATTGTTCCTCACCCTGTTTGAGAGGCGAATATTGTAAATTTCTAAGAATCGGATAATTTTTTGAATCTTTTTCCACCGTCTCAATACTCATACAAAGGTCCAATCTTGAAAATAAAGGATTACGTCTCAAAGATGGTTATTATACGGGGCACTTCCGCACCCTCGCAACCGAGTCATTTGTCATGAATCACTACCCTCAGGCGTCTCAAACCATATCAAGATGAACACACAATTAGATTGAAAAGTCGCCGGCCCAGCTGCCAAATTTTTTCACTCATCTCATCCAATGAGTGAATATTGCAGAGGAGATCCTGTTTGTCGGAAATGCCATGAAAGTCGTGCTTCATACTCTGCCGTTATCATGCATATCAATTTCAGAAATTCTCTATGCCATATGCAAAGAATAGAATATTAGGGGTCAGACTCGAATTAATTAATTCGAGTCTAACTCCTTCTAGTATGTCATGTCAGGAATGCAGATGACACCAGACTTGGTGACATTTTTCAAGAGAACCGATTTTGATTAGGGGAGGAGTCGTTGTTTTGCAGATATCCATGACTTCTGGACAACGGGGATGAAAGCGGCATCCACTGGGAGGATTTAATGGGGAAGGGACATCGCCAGCAAGAATCGTTCTCTTGGACCCGGCTGTTGGATCGGGAACAGGGTTCGCCGATAAAAGGGCTTGGGTATAGGGATGTTTGGGCACAGCAAAGAGATCTTCTGTTTGAGCGACTTCTGCTAATTGTCCTAAATACATGACAGCAATACGGTCGGCCAGATATTGCACCACATTCAGATCATGCGTAATAAAAAGATAGGACAGAGAAAATTCTTGTTGGAGATCACGAAGCAAATTTAAAATTTGAGCTTGAATCGAGACATCCAATGCTGACACCGCTTCATCGCACACAATAAACTTAGGGTTAAGAGCTAGCGCACGAGCGATCCCTACCCGTTGCCGCTGGCCACCAGAAAATTCATGAGGATATCGGGTCTGATGCTCCGGCCGAAGTCCCACTTTTATAAACAATTGATTGACCCGGTCTTGTAATTCCGCCCCTTTGACAATTTTGTGAATAATCAGCGGCTCTGAAACGATAGATCCAATAGTCATTCGAGGATTCAGCGAACTATACGGATCCTGAAAAATAATTTGCATTCGACGCCGGGCTTGTCTCAACTCTCGCGGCTTGAGAGCCAGTACATCTTCTCCCTCAAATATGATTTCGCCGGCTGTGGGTTCCATGAGCCGAAGAATAGAACGGCCAACGGTTGTTTTCCCACATCCTGACTCACCGACCAGCCCCAGCGTTTCGCCATGATTGACGTGCAACGTAATACCATCAACTGCCTTTACCCATGCCGAGACACGCGAAAAAATCCCGCTCCGAACAGGGAAATATTTTTTGAGTCCAGTGACTTCGAGAAGAGGTGAGGTGGAAGCTGTCATTAGAGACTTACGTCAACCTTTATTTTTTCCTTGCCCACAGCTAAATCTCTGGTTGTATTCTTCCCCCTCCTTTGTAAGGAGGGGCGTAGGGGAGGTAGAGAGAGCAACCCACAAGGAACATTCCCTAGGCGAAAAACCAATATCTGCAACTTCATCGAAAACCTCTACCCCACCTGAATCCTCCCCTTACAAATGGGAGGAAAGAACTTAGCCATGCACAAGGCAAACATTAGGAAGCTTGAGTCTCATGTAGCCAACAAATGGCTTCATGTGATTCACCCACTTGAACCCTTGGAGGGGGTTGAGTGGGACAATGATCTAAAACTTCAGCACATCGTGATGAAAAATGACATCCCTGAGGATATTGCAAAGGCGACGGCACAGTACCAGGAATAGCCTCCAACCGCTCCTGCCGTTCTCCAGGACGCGGCAAGGATTTTAAGAGCGCACGTGTATAGGGGTGACTCGGTTGCTGAAAAAGCCTTTGCACCTCGGCTCGCTCTGCGATTTTACTGGCATACATCACAATCACCTCTTGTGCAAATTGTGCCACGACTCCCAGATTATGCGTAATGAGCAAAATAGCCATGCCTAAATCTTTTTGAAGATCAGACAACAAATCTAGAATTTGTGCTTGTATCGTGACATCTAAAGCAGTTGTGGGTTCGTCAGCAATTAACAAATCCGGTTTGCAAGCCAAAGCCATTGCTATCATCACACGTTGCTTCATGCCCCCAGACATTTCATGGGGATATTGATCGATACGTTCTTCTGGCGACGCAATGCGCACCTTCTCCAAGAGACCAATGACTTCTTTTCGAATTGCCTGACTCGACAAATCGGTATGAATCCTCAAAACTTCCCCAATCTGATCTCCAACCCGCATGACTGGATTCAAGGATGTCATGGGCTCTTGAAACACCATGGCAATCGACTTGCCTCGTATCTGACGCATCGCTGACTCAGACAGACTCAGCAGATCTTGTCCCTGAAAATTGAGAGTCCCACCAACCACACGACCCGGAGGTGAAAGCAATCGAATGATCGACAATGCCGTGACAGATTTCCCGCATCCCGATTCGCCCACCAACGCCAACGTTTGGCCGGCTTGAAGGACAAAACTCACGTCATCAACGGCTTTCACCTCGCCTTTGTCAGTAAAAAATGACGTTTGAAGATTTTCAACTTGCAACAGGGGATGGCTTCTTGATGTCATCTATCGACTTCGCAATTTGGGATTGAGGGCTTCCCGCAATCCCTCACCCACAAGATTAAATGCCAGGACCACAACAAAGATGGCCAGGCCTGGAATAAAAAAGAGCCACGGCGCATCGAAAATGAATCCTTTCCCGTCCGACAGGATATTGCCCCAGGTCGCATAAGGGGGCGGGACGCCAAAACCTAAAAAACTCAAGCTGGATTCTGTCAGAATCGCTGAGGCCACACCTAACGTCGCCGAGACAAAAACAGGCGCCAGCGCATTTGGAACCATGTGGCGAAAAATTATGCGGCTTTCAGATATCCCCAAGGCTTTAGCAGCCGTGACATAGTCCAGTTCTCGAATCGACAAAAACTCCGCGCGCACAAAACGCGCCGTCCCCATCCAACCAAAAATTCCGATGATAACCATAATGGTGAAAATACTTGGCGTACTTAACGCAATGGCAGTCAGGATAAGGAAAAAGACCGGGAAACACATCATGGCATCGGTGAAACGCATGATAAGCGTATCGACCGTGATAAAACCCAACGTGACCTGACCATAGTATCCAGCTAACCCTCCCAAGAGAATGCCAATGGTGAGAGATATCCCCACTGCCACAAAACCAACCGATAACGATACAAAAGACCCTTGAAACATCCGGGCGAACACATCCCGCCCTAGCTCATCAGTTCCCATGAGATACACCCCCCCAAACGGTCGGTCACTTGCAAGACTATCAGGTGACGGCACTGAAAAAGGAGGAAGAAACTTATCGGTTAGCCGGACAACCTCCGGATCAAACACGACCCACCATTCAGTCAGAGCTTTTCCAGCGAATGCGATCATTAACAGCGCGATCAAGATCCAGAATCCAAAGAGTGCCTGGTAATCCTTTTTAAAGATACGGAGAAATTCCTGCCATGGGGTTTCAGGAGGCGCCATCGCTTCAGGATCAAGCAACAGCGTAGTCTCCCGGCTCAAAGCCGCTGATTGAGGGGTGTTCATGAGTACCTAGCTTTCAATGGTTCTCCATTAATGCAAACGAATTCTTGGGTCCACGACGGCATAGAGAATATCGGAGAGTAAGGTGCCTGCCAACGTCAAAACCGCGGCAATGAAATTCAGAGTCATAACGACAGGAAAGTCCCGCGATAATATTGCTTCATACGCCAGTCGCCCTAATCCTGGCCAGGCAAAAATCTGCTCAAAGATGACCGAGCCGCCAATAAGTCCTGGAAGCAAAAGCCCAAACATGGTCACAAAGGGGAGTAAGGCATTTCCCAGGGCGTGCGAATAGATCACCATATCTTCTTCAAGCCCCTTAGCTCTGGCCGTCCGCACATAATCCTGGCTTAAGACCTCTAACATTTGGGACCGCACATACCGGGACAACACGGCAATGCCTCCAATAGCCGTCATAATAGACGGAATCACAAGATGCCATAAACGATCCATCATTTTATAGGCTGGCTCCGCGTTCTCCATCCCAAATGTTTTAATGCTAATCACTGGCACACCAAACCATCCGACAACCCACATGATCGCCAAATAGGATAAGAAAAACGGCGGGATGGAAATCAACGCGTAGGACAAAAACACCGTTGTTCGGTCATAAATTCCTCCTCGAAACACTGCCCCATAAATTCCAGTCGGAAACGCCAGCGTCCATACTAAAATTGTGCCTAAGATAAATAGCGGGAGAGAATTAAGAAACCGGTCCCAAATCTTGGGAAGCACCGGCTGGCTATCTTTAAATGATTTGAGTTCTCCAGATGCCAAATCCCGAATCCAATAGGCATATTGCACATGTAGTGGATCATCTAAGTGAAACGCTGCCCGTATTTTAGCAATATCTTCAGGTTTCATCCGGGGATTCATCGGGTCGACTTCACTTGGCTCCCCTGGGGCCAGGTGGATAAAGGAATGCGCCACAAACGACACAATGACCAGCAAAATCAATCGTTGTCCAATATTACGAAGAATAAAATTCCACATCAGTCATTCCTAATGAGAGAGCCACATACACGTCATCCCCTAAAAATCTGGCGTAAATGCCAGCTTGCGCCATTTATGGAAATGGAAGTTAATATTTCCAGTCTTAAGAGGATAAATCTTTTGATAATGTTCCTGACCGTCATCTCCCTGTTCCACCAAGACAATTTTCTTATCCAAGACCCTCGTGCTTAAGGGACCATACAAAAAGGTATAGGGTTGATCTTCGTAGATCAGTCGATGCAGTTGATGCGTCAGTTCACGTTGCTGATCACGATTGTATTCCTGCCGGATACGAACCATAAGTTTATCTGCCCTTTGACTCTTATACCCAACAAAATTCAATTGTTGAGGTCCGGCCTGACTGGAATGCCAAATCTGAAACAGATCCGGATCGATTCCGATGCTCCACCCCAGCACGACCGCATCAAAATCTCCCGTATTCACAAAATCATTCAGAAACACAGCCCATTCAAAGACTTGTGTATTCACTTTCACGCCAATTTTCTTCCAGGCATTCTGTGCAATCGTCATCAAATTTTTTCGAATGGGATTGCCGTTATTCGTAATGAGATTAAATTCGAAAACGTTTCCGTTCTTTTCTAACCAGCCATCATCATTGAGTTGCCAACCCTGATCAAAAAGGATGGCTTGAGCGCCTTGAGGGTCATAGGGCAAGGGTGGAATCGTGTGATCATACCATTCGGTGTTCTTGGGATACGGTCCCGTGGTCCGTTCCCCTTCTCCATACACCAGGTATTCAATCACCTCATCAACATTAATGGCCATTCCAAGGGCTCTTCGAACTTCTGCATCTTTAAACAACGGTTTTCGAATATTGTACCCAATGTAGTTATAGGCAAAACTTAAACTTGAAAACCATTGATACGTGGGGTCATGTTTGTACCGGTCAACCTGATGTGGTTGCGCCACATAATAGTCAATCGCGCCAGTTTGAAATTCCACTTCCTGGGTAAAGAGCTCAGGAATAATCCGCATATAGTAATCCTGATATTGAGCTGGTCCCTCCCAATAGTCATCAAACCGTTTCAGATGAATGAATTCATCGCCCTTCCATTCCACAAATTTAAAACGCCCACTGCCCACAGGCTTTCGATTAAATGCACTATCGCGCATTCCAAAGCTGTCTTGCGCCTCTTTTGACAAACCTCGTTGTTGCTTCTCGCGATTTAACGCCGCATTGTTGAGCAAATGTTCTGGAAGAATTCCCATCATCCACGCATTAACCGCGGGGGAATACAATCGCTTATAGATAATTTTCACAGTATACGGATCTATGATTTTTACGGTTTTGATGGGTTCAAAGTCTGGCGTCCGTGGGGAGAGATTCTTAGGATTCATGATCGCTTCATAGGTAAATTTCACATCTCCCGCATCGAATTCATGGCCATCTTGAAAATACACGCCTTTCCTCAGATGAAAGACAATCGTCGGATTGTGTTCTCCGACTGGAAGAATTTCTGGAAACTTCTCCCGAAGCGCGTCCTCTGCCTCCTTGGCAAGTTCTTTTGGATACCGGATCATTGCATCAAACGGAAAATGCTCGAAGTACCGTTCTCCAATAATTGGCGTAAGACGATCAAATAAATCTTGGTCGACTTGTGAAAGAGTGAACGCTATCCGGGCAGGAACCTTCACTTTCACCGGCACCTCTTGAATGTGTGGCTTCCCCTCTGCATTGGGCAGTACTAAAGAAACGGTTTCTTCCCGTTGGGTCGCCGGCAAGAGCTCAAGCGATTGAACATATTTTTTCAAGTCATCATCTGTTCCCGTAAGCCAGGCTTTTTGAAGGCGCTGAAAGAGGATACTCCCTGTCACTTCGGTCCCATCAGGAAAATGATGATGAGGGTTGACCAATAAGTACGCCCGTTCAGAAATTTGCCAATCGGTGGCCAGTCTCCCACGAAGATCCAGATTCTCATCCATGTCCAGAAGGCCTTCAAACACTTGCGCCACGATAGTGGCGCTCGACATATCGGCATTCAAAATCGGATTCAAGAGTTTTGCATCCCCGCTGGAGGCTTCAATGTAGGTCACTAAGCGATTGGGATTTCCGGCTGCTTGATTTTCGTAAGTAGGAACCCAGAAATATGACTGAAGGAGTACAAGAATTAAAACCAGGGGGATGAAAAGCAGGAGACGTTTAACAATCATTGGGGGGATTAGCTTTCAGATCCTGGAAATCATCAATTGATGATCCTTAAGCGACTGTATTCACTCAACTCCACCTTAGTTCTTGTTCGCTCCATTCCAAAATACGCGACCATTACTCATACAAGTGAGAAAATGGAAAAATGAGAAACCTTGGAACAGCCTCTGGCTCCTAGACCTTCGAAAGTCCGAAAGATCTCTGTCATCCACATCTCAGAAAATTTGAAATATTTCAATGGTATCAAGAACTTTGGTGAGATGCTATGGCCAAAGACCATTATCCACAGCTGGCTCATTCTCAACCTTTATCTCTCTCATTAAAAGGCGCTTTATGAAATAGAGTATTTTTTTGTTGCAGTCTTTTTATGTTTTCGCTAGACTCCGCGTTCCATTTTTTTTAACAGTATTCCTCATCACTGATCGACTATGATAATTTTTGGTGCGTTACGTAGTAAAAATTTTTGCTTTATTTCCTTCCCAATGATAGCAGCTCACTTTCTACAATCTCTTCTCTTCATGCAATCTTTCCGGAAGAGCTCTGTGTCTTATTCGTCTTTATTTTTCTCCCAATGTGACGTTCGACATGCAGAGTGCTTATTTCCGAGTCGCTTGTTGAAGGAGGGTTGTTCATGGAAGACTGGGCTCATTCTCGCACCATCTTAATCGTTGACGACCACCAAGGTCTCATTTCTCTCATTCAACGATGCCTTTCCCGCGAAGGGTTCAATACAGCATTTGCCCATAGCGGCCAAGAAGCATTAGCTTGGCTTTCCAACCATCAGGCAGATCTCCTTCTGCTTGATATGCAACTCGCCGATATGTCTGGTGAAGAACTCATTCAACAATTGGAGCAACACAACCTCACTCTCCCATTTATCGTGGTAACAGGCCATGGGAACGAGCGGCTCGCCGTGAACATGATGAAGCATGGCGCACGCGATTATTTCATTAAAGATAGCAATCTTATCGAACTCCTGCCTTCCATTGTCACACAAGCCTTTGAAAAGATTGAGCAAGAAGAACGTCTCATCCACACTGAAGAAACCTTACGCGAAGAGCGTGAACGCATGGCGATTACCCTGTCTTCAATTGTTGAAGGAGTCTTCACAACCAACATGCGGGGACAGGTTACCTATATGAATCGCATGGCCGAAGAATTAAGTGGCTGGACGCAGCAGAATGCCATAGGCCGATCAATTGAAGAAGTCGTTCGATTTCTCCATGCCGGAGTCAATAAAGCCGATGACCACCCCGTCACCTATGTGCTCAAAGAAGGAACCCCCTTGCACCCTCTTGAACATTACCCATTGTTTGATCAAACCCAAGGTGAACGACCAGTGGTATATAGCGTCTCTCCCTTACGACGAGCCAGTGGCACCATCTTGGGCGCCGTCTTGATTCTGCGCGATATGTCGGAGCGGATCAAGTTGGATGAAGAGCGCCTGAAGGCCAGCAAGTTAGATTCATTGGGCCTTCTTGCCGGAGGCATTGCCCATGATTTCAACAATCTGCTTACCACGATCTTAGGGAATATTTCCATGACCAAAACCTGGGTCAATTCCAGGGATCATTTATTTCAGTTCCTATCCGAAGCAGAAAATGCATCACTTCGAGCCAAGAGACTCACCCAACAACTCCTCACATTTGCCAAAGGAGGCACGCCTCTTAAAAAACCCTTAGCCCTGAAAGAGGTCGTTTCCGAATCAGCAGCCTTCGCACTTTCTGGCTCTCCCACGCACTGTCACTGTGACATCCCGGACGACCTCTGGCTAACCGAAGCAGATGAAGGCCAGATTGGCCAAGTCATCCATAATCTCGCGATCAATGCACATCAGGCCATGCCTACCGGCGGCACGCTCACCATTAAGGCCGAAAATGTGACGAAATCCACCGAGCAAGCTCACCAAAGCCAATTAGCTGAGGCAGGAAAATATATTAAACTCACGGTACAAGATACGGGAAGCGGCATTCCGCCCTATGCATTGCAGAAAATCTTTGATCCCTATTATTCAACGAAACAAACAGGAAGCGGTCTTGGTCTCAGCACTGCCTATTCCATCATTAAAAACCATCAGGGCCGGTTATCAGCTCTCTCCCTACAGGGCCAGGGGGCAACCTTCGTCATTCACCTTCCCGCGGCTGAAGCCCCGACCACAACTCCACAAGCTTCAGCATCTCGTCTCACAGGAGAAGGCCGCATCCTCGTTATGGATGACGAAGAATCCATTCGCCTTCTCTTGGGCGAAATGCTTCGACACCTTGGCTATCAAGTCGACTGTGTTGCCGAAGGCCAAGAAGCTGTAGTCCGCTATCAAGAAGCCTACCATGCGCAACAACCATTTTACGCAGTCATTTTGGATTTAACGGTCACAGGCGGTTTAGGCGGGAAAGATACGGTTCAACAACTACGCAAATTTGATCCCCAAGTCAAAGCTATTGTAGCCAGTGGCTATTCAAACGATCCGGTTCTCTCAGGCTATTCAAACTTTGGATTTAAGGGTGTGGTTGCCAAACCGTTTCGTCTGGCGGAACTGAGTGAAGCACTACATCAAATTAACGCCTGATTGTCCTCTGAAATACAAGAGTATTAGGAGAATCTCAAGCCAATTCTAGAGCTGAACTTTAATGTCTCCCCCGTCAACTACCGTTTCATAGGCTTTGATATTACTAGACGGATTATTCATACAGTGCCCTGTCTTCACATTATATTCCCAGCCATGCCACGGACAGGTCACCGTTTCCCCTTCTAAATCACCTTCACCTAACGGCCCTCCTCGATGCAAGCACAAATTATCCGTCACATGAAACGCCCCATCCACATTAAAGACCGCGAGACATTTCTCTTTTGCTTCAACAACAATGCCTGTTCCAGGGCTCACATCATCTGTTTTAGCTATTTGAATCCACTCTCCCATACCTCTCCTCATTTCATCTAGGTAGACATTTCATAACACTTATGACGATTTTTGAATTGGATCTTTAATTTTTTTGAGCATGCTGGAAAGCGTAGAAACTGTCCCACTCTCCGTCTGCGCCCCTTGTTTTATTTGGTCTACTAATGACTGTGCAATCTGAAGAAACGCCTGTGCTTGGGGAGAGTGAGGATCTTTGGTCACAATTGGTATGCCATGATCGCCTCCTTCCCGTATAGCTGGGTCAAGGGGAATACGTCCAAGAAATGGGATTTCAAATTTTTTGGCCGCCTGTTCTCCTCCACCATGTGAAAAGATTTCAGTACGCTCTCCACAATGTCCACAAACAAAATGACTCATATTCTCAATCACCCCCAGCAAGGGGACGTTCACTTTCTTGAACATGGTCATCCCTTTGCGAACATCAGAAAGCGCCACTTCTTGAGGAGTCGTCACTGTAATGGCCCCAGTTAACGGCACAAGTTGAGAAAGCGTTAATGGCACGTCGCCAGTACCTGGTGGAAGATCAATCAATAAAAAATCCAGCTCACCCCAGACGACATCACGAAAAAACTGTTGGATAGCCCCATGAACCATGGGGCCCCGCCAGACCACAGGAGTATCCTCTGGCACAAAAAACCCCATGGAGATGACTTTCACACCTTGGCCTTCCGCAGGGGTAATTTTGTCCCCATCTTTGATGGGCTCCTGCGTCACCCCAATCATCATAGGAAGATTCGGACCATACACATCTGCATCCATTACCCCAACCCGAAAACCTTCTTGTTTCAAGGCTACAGCCAGATTTACCGTAACCGTGGATTTTCCCACCCCACCTTTTCCACTACTTACGGCGAGAATATGTTTCACCCCAGGGAGTAAGTTTTCCTGAGGCGCATTCGCCGCTCCATCTGCCTGCGAAGCCTGTTGTTCATCTGCCATAGACCCATCTCCTTCTCAAAACCAACGCTGTTCATTATCTCATAATATACTCATTGAGCTATAGTAACTCTTTATACCCTCCCAAAGGCAAAAACCGATTGAGACTCTGTTCAAGCCATCACAAAAATTTACAAGACATCCGAATCTAGGAAAATACAACGAGGTGAGAAGAAAACAGCACCAGTATTAGCCGTTAGCCCAATTGCGTAGCAAATTTTTTCCTAGAACGCCCGATAAGCGGCTCATGATGATGTTCTCGATTGGCAGCAATAACTGGATCTAATATTTCTCCACATGTAATACACCGCCATCCTGAAAAATACATGGCACCAGCTTCATCTGCCACATCACCGAACTTATCCTGAATCATGATTCCCTGACACCGTGGACAATCCATAGACTCTCTCCCTCCCTAATAAAGGCCAAAAAAATAAATCAATAGATAAGAGTAAGAGCAAGGGATATACCGAAAGACCGTCTTTCTAAGTATATGATTTAGAAATGAATTTTACAGACACCCAGAATAAAATTGTTTCAAAATGAAACATGATTAATTTTCTTCACGAACTCCAACAATGAAAATCCTTAATTTTATTAGTCATCCTATAAATTGATACCTTTTAGTATCAATTGATCCCAAAATGAAACGCTTATGTTTCTGGCTGAATACCAAACTGCTTCACTTTTCGCCATAAGGTGGAACGACCAATCCCTAACTGCTCAGCAGCCTCTTTAAAATGCCAACCCGATTTCTGTAAGGCTCGGCTGATGGCTTGCCGCTCAATAGCCTGTAACGACTCTGCGTCGTTCCATTCCTGAAGCTCCATATAATGTCGTTGTAAGTCCACGGGAAGATGCTCAAATTGAATAACGGACTCTTCACAACACACAAAGGCATGTTCCATCACATTCTGAAGTTCGCGAATATTTCCAGGAAAGGGATATTGTTCAAGAGCCATTAATGATTGCGGCGAGAGCCCCGCGATCTGTTTGCCCATTTCCCGATTAAATTTCTCCCGAAAATGATTCACTAACAGGGGAATATCATCTGCTCGTTCACGCAAGGCAGGCAGAACAATGGGGATCACGCGAATTCGATAATACAAATCTTCCCGAAAATGCCCTTCGCGGACGGCCTCTTCCAAATTCCGATTCGTAGCCGCCACAATCCGGACATCCACACTGATGGTCTCATTTGATCCAACACGTTCAAACCGCCCTCGCTCCAGAACCCCCAATAATTTTACTTGAGTCGTCAGACTTATCTCTCCAATTTCATCCAAGAAGATCGTACCGCCATTTGCCAGTTCAAACCGCCCAGGTTTATCAACATAGGCGTTTGTGAAAGCTCCTTTGACATGCCCAAATAACTCACTTTCTAATACCCCATCAGAAAAGCTAGATGCATTGACAACCATAAATGGTGCCTGTCTTCTCGCACTATGCGCATGCAAAGCATAAGCAATCAATTCTTTTCCCGTCCCACTCTCTCCAGTAATAAGGACCGAAGATTTCGAGGCTGCAATGGCTGGAAGTTTGGCAAAAATATTTTCCATCTGGGGGCTACGTCCAACAATATTATCGAACTGGCTTTGCTCTCCTAAACGATGCTTTAACTCAGACACCTCAGCAGTTTTTTCGCATAGTTCTCGAACAAGCGAAATATCCCGAATCACCTCAATAAGGCCAACCAGCTTGCCCTCTTGATCCAACAAAAAATCAGTATTGATGCTCACGGGCATCTGCTTTCCATCCCGACGACGAACAAGCGCTTCAAAATTCGACACCCGCTCTCCGCGAAGGGCACGCTCTAACACACAATCCTGGCTTGAACAGATATTACTCTGAATAAGTACGTCACAGGCCAACAACATGCCAGAACCAGGAACCTTATACCCCAACATCGCTTGCATCGCTCTATTCAAAAACGTCACACGCTTTTGCAAATCAATCGTAATAACACCGTCACTAATGCAATCCAAAATCGCTTCAGCTCCACTGGAACGCGAGATGGCTTGCGTCTCTGCCTTAGAACTCACATCTTCCATCAAACAACCTTTTACTTATGAACGCTCGACCTTTTCTTATACCTGTTGGTATGTTAGGAATAGTGAAATCGATTAAAAAAGGAACGACCCTACTCTCAACAATATCATAGTAGTGTAAGTCAGCCTTATTCCGTTCCACAATTCCCTGGCCATAATCTTCTTGCAACTCAGCACTTAACAACACGAATGGACTTCCTTCCTTATCTTACGCAACTTCCGTATCCCGAGATCGATCCCATCTTTTTTCAAATTGGCCCCCTGGCCTTCCGGTGGTACGGACTCATGTATCTGTTGGGTTTAGGTGGGGCCTATTGGCTCATTAAAAAGCGGGCCGCTCAAAAAGAGATCCCTCTCTCAGCCCAGCAACTCTCTGATTTAGTTGTATTTGCTGCCTTTGGGGTCTTTATAGGCGGACGACTAGGCTATGTCCTGTTTTATAACCTTCCCTTTTATCTCGACAATCCGCTCAAAATTTTTGCGGTCTGGGAAGGGGGCATGTCCTTCCATGGCGGGTTGCTCGGCGTGTGCATCGCACTGGTGCTGTTCTGCAAAAAACGCGGGTTTCCAATGGCGTCCATTGCCGATTTAGCTGCAGGAGCCGCGCCTATCGGATTAGGATTTGGTCGAATGGGAAACTTTATCAATGGGGAACTTTTCGGAAGAGCAACAGATGTGAACTGGTGCATGGTCTTCCCTCAAGGTGGGTCTGAATGCCGCCACCCCTCTCAACTCTATGAAGCCGGGCTGGAAGGCGTGGCCCTCTTTCTGCTGCTCGCAATCATTAATCGATGGTCCGCGCCACCTGGCACCATATTTTGGACGTTTATTTCAGGGTACGGCGTTGCACGCTTCTTCGTGGAATTTTTCCGAGAACCTGACAGTCATCTGGGATTCATCTTCCAATGGGTGACTATGGGTCAACTTCTCTGCATCCCTATGATCACCCTCGGCCTCTTCATGATTATTCGCGGTTATGGAACTCCAAAAATCTCGACTTAACGAATTGTCAATCTCACACGTGGTTTTTGCAAAGACAACATGGAAAATCCTCCAATTGATTGCAGCAATTCAGAAATACTGCTATCCTGTATTTATGAAAAGCAGGGTGACTATTAGTGAACGAGGGACTCTCACGATCCCTGCAAAGATGCGAGAGAGTTTTGGGATTAAGGCTAATGATGAATTAATCATTGAGGATACAGAACAAGGCTTGTTACTCCGCCCAGCATTCAATGTACCAATAGAAATCTATACCGAAGATCGGATTAAGGAATTCGCCAGTGACGAAGAGGCCATTGGCAAATTACTCCCCCCTAACTCATAGCCTCATCAACGCATCATGATCCGAGTCTTTCTTGATGCAAATGTATTGTTCTCTGCCAGCAATCGCGATAGTCACATCGCTCGCTTAGTTCACCACCTCACTGAGACTGCCGAAGTAGTGACTAGCGACTTCGCCGCCGAAGAAGCCCGCCGGAACATCCAGCTCAAGCGCCCAACATGGGGAACACATCTAAAAAATTTGCTCCATCAAATTCAGGTTGTCCCATCAAGCCAATTCCATCTTCGAGTAGAACTCTCCGACAAGGATCAACCTATTCTCTGTACGGCTATTCGCTCTCAATGCCAATACTTGGCTACGGGCGATAGAAAGGACTTTGGGCACCTTTATGATCAGACTGTTGAAGGGGTCACAATTATCTCGTTGGCCAGACTTGCGGAAATCGTTGCGTCACCACCTCAGTAAGAACCAATGAGCACCTGCCATTGAAAAAATTTCGCAGGCCAGTCATTGGGTGTAAATCGACGCTCCAGACCAAGCCAACGAATTGATCATTCAATTCCTCAATAAAACGTAGTCTATCCAGCCAGCTGCCTTAGGACTCTCTAGGAGAAAAAGTCACCGGCATTATTCCAGAATGCGAGAGAGACCATCAAAAACATAAGGGATGGTTTGTAGCTTTCTTTAAGGCTGTCGATCACATTGCGACTCACTTTTCACTGAATTAAAAGAATGGCAGGATCTAACTTAAATCAGCACGAAAGAGTCAATTGCCCACTATGGACGGATTCCATTGGGTATTGAATCGAAGTCATCTACCTTGCATTAGTGCCACTTCGGACCTTATTAATTCAGATAGCTCCAGCAAATTGCTACAGTGACCAAAAGCATCTGGATGCTCAACTACCCCAACAAGAATACAATCAATCCCGGCGTTTTTTGCGCCACCGAGATCCCGTCTTAGAGAGTCCCCAACGACAATGGCTTGAGTCTTAGGCAGATTGAGCTGTCTCAGAACCAATTCAAATGGCTTGGGAGAGGGCTTAACCATCCCATAGTCAGACGAAAAAGAGATTCCCGTAAAAAGAGAATCAATACCACTTTCCTGAAAAGCCTGCAGCCAGACTGTCTTCGGTGACCAAATATCTATGACAGCACCTAATACGAAACATTCCTTCAATGTATGTAGAGCATTTGCATACGCTACGGGAATATAGCCGAGTTCGTGATGAGCGAAGGTGGCGACAATTCGTTGAATCTCATCGTCTTCAAGAGTATGGTCTGCAATGGTCAGTAAAGCTTGTTCAGTTGAAGGGAAACTATGGCGATACTGTTCGTCTGGATATCTCACATTCAAATAGTCATACATACCCCAGATAAGGCCGTTAATTGTCGATCTAGAAAATTTCCCACCAAGAGCTGAGTAATACAGAGAAAAGTCTTCTGTAGGACCAAACCGGTCTTCGCCAAACATGAAAGTTCCATTCATGTCCAAGAGCAAAGCCTTTTTCCCGGCAAACATCTTCACATCTCCATCCTTTTTGCAGACCCGGGCTATCAGGCTAGTTGGCATATCAAGTATGGTCACATTTGCCAGCCCAGCCTCTCATATACATGTATTGACCGTTGTTCTATGACTGGGATTAGTCCTTCTGCCCAGTTTTTTTTATGATGTGGTATCCGAATTGTGTTTTGACGACATTGCTCACATTGCCATGTCCCATGCGTTTAACCGCCTCTTCAAATGCCTTGACCATTTTCCCTGGACCAAACCATCCCAGATCCCCGCTTTTGGATTTGCTGGGACAGGTGGAAAACTCTTTCGCCAATTCTCCAAATTTTGCTCCGGTTTTCAAACGTTTCCTCAGGTCGACCGCTAACCCCTTTTCTTTTACTAAAATATGACTTGCCCTCCACTCCATAGGTCCTCCTTTCTCATCATAGCGCGCTCATATCTCCTAAGTTTGTATTCTTTCCAATGCTTTACGCTACTGTATGATAGATCTTGTGCCATACAAATATGCCAGTTTGGTTACCCCTCCTCAACTAGCTTTTACATATGAACGTCTCTTTCTACCACAGGATATTACGTATAGCTAAAATCCAGGACCAGGGCCTGTACTGCCGCCCCCAATTCCTGGGAGAACAGGTGAAGAAGTCGCTTCAACGGGTTTATCCGGAACATTTCCGTAGCGACGAAGGGGCGGGGAATTCCATATGACTTTATGTCCAGGAGCCAGATTCGCGGCTTCAATAAAATGCGGTTTGGCTCCTGTCGGATCACCTAACTTTTCCATGGCCACAGCTAAATTATAATGCGCTTCTGCTAGCTCAGGTTGAACTTGAACGGCAGATTGAAATTGCTGTCGGGCTCCTTCCCACCGCCCTTCTCGAAAAAGACGATTCCCTTCTGCGAAAAACTCTTGCACTTGAATCATGGAATTGGCTGGTGGATCAAGGACCATTAAGGGAGCCGGCTTATCGGAAGTACAGCCTTGCATAACCAGCAACATCAGAAAACTCAAATAAAAATAGTTCCATCGCACATTCCTCATTGCTTCCTCCTCATGATCAACTAATGACATCGCGTTTAATAGTCACCATTTCACCCATTCGTAAAAAAATTAGCTTACACCCTTTAACATCGAGACCCAAGGATTCAGAAACCGCCTTCATATATACCTGCGCTTGCTGATGATATCTCTCAGCATACCCAACCAGATTCAAATCCGTCACCCTGTCCGTTTTATAATCCCCTACCCAGACATCACCAGCCAGTTCATACACGACGTCTATAACGCCTTCCATGACTTGTGATTTTTCGTTTTCCGTTCGTAGCTCTCTCTCAACCCAAGGCATGACAAAGGGAACTTCTCGACCGAGGATGGTTGCATGTTGTAATTCCCTGTAAGGAGATGAATGGAGAAACGTTTCCATCAGTTTTTCAATGTCCGAGACAACAGCCAGTGTTTCTTCATGATCCAAATCACCTAAATGGCCTTTCAGGAAAAACGCTCTTAACGGCTCCAGAAATGTATGGGAATCCAACTGAAAATCCCACTGCTCAAGCACCTGATGCACGAAAGTTCCAACCTGCTGACTGGCTAACTTCAACCGGGCTTGTCCGAAAGAGAAAGGGCCGGATGTTTGAGATGAATGCAACAGTGACGGACTCAAAAAGGCACGGTTTTGAACGATCTGTTGCCATGCTATCTTTCGTTCACGGTCTTTTTCTCGAGAAAGAGGTTCTGCTCTTTTTGGCGCAGGCACATGAGACTGAGAAATGTTTTGCTTGCTCTCCGAAGAGAACACATCACGAGAGGTCACCACGCTTTGCCGAATAGTTGCATTGCCGATATGAACAATCTCATCCTCAAGATTGCCGATTTCTCCATCAGCCACATCTTGAAGGTATCCAAAAAAACTCTCGCCAATTGGTTTCGCTAACTGCCCGCCAGACAAGATTAAACGATCTCGGGCCCGAGTCATACCCACATACATCACCCGTCGTTGTTCCGCTTTTTCCCGAATCTGATCTTTTTCCTGTAAGAAAACCTGTCCCGCATTCCAGATTAGAGGAAATTTACACCCATAGACCCCACTCATCCAATCAAGAGACACATCAGCTCCACGCTCCATCCCCGCTGATTTTTGATGCAAACCTGGCAGGACCACCACAGGAAACTCTAAGCCTTTGGCTTTATGAATCGATAACACACGTACAGCATCTAACGACTCTTCCTCTAACGCCGCTTCAGGTTCAGGAGGATAAGTCCTAAGAGCTTCAACTAACCGATCCACCCAACTTGAAAATGAGAGATGAGGAATGGCCGCCTGAGCCACCATTAGCTCGCGTAATTTCCAAATATTCATCACCGCTTGCTCACCATGACTTGAAGCAGCGGCTAATTCCAGCACCGGAAGCTGAGAAAAAATGCGATCAATGCATTCGGAAATGGGGATTCGTTTAGCTTGACTATGCAATGCTGCCAATTGCTCATAGAGCAGCGTCACCACCGATTTTCTTGTGCTATTCCACGACGCCAAGGTATCAATTCGTCGAATATCTAATGGCCCAATCTGAACCAGATTCATAATATCTTGATCAGGAACGCCGCCCAGTGAAGAGCGCAATATGCCAACCAACGCAATTGCATCAGTCGGATCGTCTATGACTCGCAAGACGTTCACAATATCGATAACTTCCTGTCTACGATAAAAATGCCGTTCTCCATCCGTTATATATGGCACACCTCGTCGATGCATCGCCTCCAAATACACATGAGCATTCGTAAATTTTCGAAGCAACACGGCCACATGTCCAGGACGTAAAGGAATGCGGGCTCCCTGCTCCAAAACCCATTGCCGATCAGAGCTCAACTGCTCTTGAATCCAGGAGGCCAACCATTCCGCTTCAACTCGTGTCGCTCGTTCGGCATCCCATTCTTCTTCTCCCGCCTTTGCAATGACACACAACTCAACCCCCGACTCAGATAACGCCTCGTCTTCTCGTCGTCCCACCATCAAGGGAACATTGGCTGGTTGGACATGTTCTTCCTGGACAAACAATCGATCAAACACTGCATTCACCACATCAAGCACAGCGCGTCCACTGCGAAAATTTGTGGTCAGGGCACAGACAAGTCCACCATCGCTTGCAAGCTTGTGAACGACATGATCAAAAGCTTGAATATCAGCGCGACGGAACGCATAGATGGACTGTTTGGGATCCCCCACAATAAACAGTTTTCCTGGCATGAATCGAATGGCGTCCCACTGCTGAGCTTGCTCGCCCAATTGCTCGCCTAAATAGAGAAGAATTTCGTATTGCAAGGGATCAGTATCCTGCAACTCATCAACCATGATTGCTCGAAAGTCCGCCTTGAGTTGTTCGCGCACTTTCGGGAAATCTCGAAGGACATTTCGCACACGAACGATAAGCCCATCAAATCGAAGCCACCCCTTGTCGCCATATAAACGAGTGACACGTTCGACAAACGGTTCAAGAAGGCATACCGCCTTTTTTAAAAAATCTTCATTCACTTTCACAAGACGTTTGGCACTTTGAATGATTTGCCGAGCTTCATGAAAATCTTCAGGATCCCACCCCTTAGGCGCTTGTCCAATGGCTGAACCTAAGAAGGTGGCTTCATCAACGCCAAGAGATTCACTCATTGCCCATTCCTCTCCTATCACCTGACCAAATATATGCTCGGCAACTCCTAACATTTTTTCAATTTTTCGTGGTTTCGCTGGAGAATATTCCTGTAAAAGATGGGCAATTCTTTGCTGACCCTTCTCCAGCCACTGCACCAAAGCTGGAGGTGAATTCCTTGCATCTAATTGCCGATGCATATTTGACAATGAAACGTGATCGTCACACAAGGCTAGCGCGAACTGCCGAACCCCTTTGAGGTCCACAACATCTAAAATCTCTCGCCATTGGCTATGCTGTGCTCCATGCTCACCGAGCGATTCATCAAGCCAACGGTCCCATGTTGTAGAAAACACCTCCGCAAATTGCGCCCCATCATCTTCTTGGAAATGAGGATCAACGCCACTTTCCAATGGGTAAAGTCTCAACACATGCGCCGCAAAACTATGTAGCGTTGAAATATGAGCTAGCTCGAGATCTTTCAGGGCCTGCGTGACCTTATCTTGGATATACGCCGTCGAGACATGGTAACGCACTTGAAATTCTTTGAGTATGGCATGTTCACGCACCCCATTCGTCGGCGCTGACTGACAAACCGACAATAATTCCTGTAGCCTCTCATGCAGACGCGCTTTCATTTCATTTGCAGCTTTGTTCGTGAAGGTTAAGGCCAATATTTCGGTTAATCGAAACGGAGACGGCTCCCGTAATAACGCATGCAGAATTCGATTCACTAATAATGTGGTTTTGCCGGTTCCCGCCCCTGCCAATACGACAACGTTACGATCAAACGTTGTTTCTCCTAGATGACGCGCTTCGGCATCAGAAAGGCTAAAATCATTAGACATGCAAAGCCTTTTGTTTTCGTAGAGCGCGATATTTCTTTGCCAAAGGTAACCCATAGACACGCGCCCAGGAAGGATGATGCTGATATCGACAAGCTGAGGCATACTCACAATTTTTGCAATGGTCTCCCTTCATCATGAAAAAATTCCCCGCACGAATCCCTTGCACCCAAACCAGGATGGTGTCTCTCAGTTGTTCCCCTATCGCAGTCCCCCAAACAGCTGGCGAAAATGAGGCCGTACGAACAGACTCTTCTTGCATAGGCCGCAAGTAGCGATAATCAACAGATTGTATGGGAATGGGATCATGTTCAAACATTGGAGAATCCTCTTTCTCCATCATGGGTCGCATCACAGAATACAATGGGGGTTGCAACTGCTTACCTTGAAGAGCATTCGTCACAAGATCCATATCATCCTCTTGAAAAGTCCGGCGCATGGAAACTTTATAATCCACAATACGAATTCCTGAATGATCTAGTGCCTCATCAACTCGATCAAGTCGGCCGAAAAGTTTAAGTAACTCAGGTGAAATCTGAGTTTCATTGTTCAGCTTCCCAGTCGCATCCACTTCAAATCGGCACGGCACAAAACCATGTTCTGTATAACCACGTTGGTCGTCTTCAATCATCCTCAACATCATGCGAGTCAGACGTGCGAGCATACAATCCCAGATCAAGCGATATCCTTGTCCGAATTTTCTTGCATAGGCCTCACATACCCGATCCATCTGCCGCATGAAAAGATCTATTATCTGCTGCAAACTGATCGGCTGTTGGGGCCACCCCTCTCTCGATAAGGCTTGATAAACATTACAAAGCACCTGATGCACAAATTCCCCCCAAACCCGGCCCGGAAGCTCTTTTAACAAGTGAGACTGTATTCCTTCTACCTGCAATACATGCTTCATCCAATAGCGCATGGGGCATTGAGCATACACCCCGAGTGCCGTTGGAGTAAGCCCTCGAGCGATAAGTTCCTGCTCATGCACCTGTGAGTCATCAATGATGCCATCAAAGGATCCGGCTTTTCCCCTACTCTTCTCAAGATAGGGAATCACTGCCATCCCCGCATGAAAAATTTTCCACCATGCACCTTCTTCGTCCATCATAGACTGAAGAAGAGTCTGCCCTTCAAGCACGGAACGCAGAAATGCCTCTTGTGCCGTTTCACTCTGCGAAGGTAAATATGGAACTCGCGAACGTTCAACAAGACCACTAGGAAAGAGAATTTCTAAATCAGATCGTTGCGCCTCATTCTCTCTGAGATAACCCCGCAACAGAGACGAGGGAATCAGTGGACGCCCATCCTGGTCAGCCCGTTGATACAAAAGGTAGAGATAATCCTGTGCCGAATGTTGAAGAAGCGAGAACAACAGCTTTTCCTCATCAAAGCCATTGCGTTTTTCATCAATTTTATATCCCAAACTTTCTGCTAACACCTTCCGATCCCGATCACGCAAAAAGGCATCTTCTCGTATAATACGTGGGAACACATGATCATTCATTCCTAAGACAAACAGAACTTTAAAGGGACTTCCACGAGCCGCCATAACATCCAATACTTGAATACCCATCTCAGCTTGCCCCGGTATAGGAAGGTTGGCATTTTCTAATGCTGTTCGAAATGCAGTCGTCCATTGTTCCCAGGTAACCTGACAATTTAACCGATCAAGTTGCCGCATGGACGCCAATACTTGTTCAAGGCCCTCTTGCAAACAAACCGTTCGCTCGTCAGCTTCGTCACCGTATGTTGAAGCAGACGAATCTTCTGAAAACCACGCATATTTCTTGACCAAGCGTTCATAAGCCTGAGTTATTTCCCCAAAGGAACCCAAAAGTGGAAGAGCGCGACAATCCGCTATAAGTGCCATAACCATTTCTGCAAATACTTGTAATGACTTGGTCGTTTCTTCTAATGCCGCATAGCGGTGGTGAGATTGCCACTCTTGAATCGCTGCAGAATCTGCTGCCACAGTGGCAAGCCGTTTCCAATCTTCCTCACCTCCGACAAAACGGAAATGATGAACTGCCTGTCCCCATATATGCGAAACATCCTGAATAAACCACCCAAGCTCTGACCAGCCAATCATCCAGGGTGAGGTCAACACATCTAACACCTGCCGCCAAGGAAACCGTGCCTCCCGAAGTCCAGCGAGAATCCACCATATCTTCACAAGTGGTTCTTCCAACAATGGTCTGGTTCCGGTTGTCCAAAAAGGAATATGATGTGCCCTGAAGATTTTTGAAAGAGACGAATGGTAAGGTTCAAGGCTTCGAGCCACAACTCCAATGTCACGCCACCTATAGCCTGCCTGTTCAACATGCTGCACAATGGCTTTGCAGGTGTATGTCAGTTCACCTTCTAGCCCAACGGCATTGACCACTTGCACTTGAGGAGTCCAACATTCAATAGGACTTTCGGACGATAGTTTTTTACATTCTGAAATCGATTGATGCACCACGCCTGCTTTCAGAAGATGCCGGTCGAAAAAACGTTGCGCAAATTGAAAAGGGGCACCTTCACTCAGAGGGAAAAAGATAGACACCCTCGAAGCACGCGCTACTGCTTCTAACAACGTCAACTGCACTTGAGTAATATCATAAAAACCGTAATACAATATTTCGGAAAGGCGCGAAATGTAAGGAGAGTGTGGAATCCAAGGAATCACCGCATGAGCCAGATCATCAGGTAATCCCACGCCAAGTTGTCCACACAAGACCTGAAGCAACTCATGCAGCCGAAACACGCCATTCAAACGTTCATCGGCCGCCTCGTCAAAGAGCCCTTCTTGCACCCCCCGAAGGGCAACGCTCGGCTCTATTTGCGCTTCTTGTAAATCCCGAATCGTTCGCCATAAGGCTTGGCGCATCCCTAACGCCCCCGTCCGCGAAACTAAGGATTTTGGCATAGTTTGGCTTTCTCGCAAGAGATGGAATAAAGCATTGTCAAAGAAGAACTCATCAACTAGCTCAAGGGAAGGGACCGGCATGTCCAACACGCTCCCCATGCGCCTTTCCACATCTAATTGCAATGCCAACTGGTGAAACGTTAAAAAATGAACATTAAATAATGCACACTGCTGTTCGACACACAGCAACCACTGAAGACGGCGACGCAAAGACTCGGACGGAACCACGATAGCGAACGGAGTGCGAGCGTCAACAGATTTGATCCGCTGAACGGCTTCAACAAGTCGGGATTCTAAAAAAGGATGAAAAGGGCCGCTGAGGAGGGTAAACATTCAGGCCGTGACCTTACCATATGGACCACGGAGTGAGGAAAAATTTGGCAAGCCCAGGAGCTTAACCGGTTTCGGGACCGATCAATTCACCATTACAGTCAGGGCAGCCCCAATCACCATCAATGCGGGACATCGGGTCCCCACAAAATGGGCATTCCGGTGGGGGGCCGGAATCCATAACAGGGAAAATGGGCAGTTCAATATCTAATTCGGTTTCATCTTCATCATCATACATAGATCCTATTCCTCTTCGGCCTTCTTTTTGGGCTTTGCCTTAGCCTTAATCGCCTTCTCGGCACTTTCCCGAGGCGGGACCCCAATAAAGGTCAAACGGCCATTAATAATCGTAGCCGGCACGGCTCGAATCGAATGCCGTTCCGCTAATTCTTGTCCTGGCTCAGAGGAGATATCGACTTCGCGATATGTAAAACTATATTTGACCTTCATCCCCTTCCACATGGTTTTCGCAGAAGGACAAGCTGAACAGGATTTCGAGACTAACAGAGTCACATTTGCCATTACCCCACGTTCCCCTTTCACATATAAAATAAAGATTCATGTTAGCATCGAAGAAAAACCCCCGGCAAGACAAGCAGAAATGAGGTTTTCAATAAAACAATGAATCAGATTTCGACGAAAGAGCCAACCCGCAAAGGAAATTATTACAGACCCTCTATCTGAAGCGGCCCCAGATAGATAGCGAGATTAGTTAATGACAGGCACAAGGGTGGCGTCAATTATTCGAGAACCTTGAATAAGGAGGATAGTACAGAGTATTACATTTGTGCGGTGCGCAAAATAATCCTGGCGACGGGATGTTTCAAACAACATAAAAAATATCCCACCCGCTTAATCAGAATTTTTTAGCATTTATAGCAACGGGTATGGCAAATCTGGATTTAATCGACCGTTTCAGAGAATACTCTACAAAGATGGGGCGAGAAAAACCTAGCAGAGATCTTCAAGAAAAAATTCTCAGCATTATTATTCAATTATGGGTCACGTTTTCCTGGGTCGAGTTCGATGATCCCTTTACGGATAGCAAGGATAGCAGCCTGTGTTCTATCGTAGGCATGCAGTTTATGAAAAATATTTCGGACATGGTTCTTGACGGTTTTTTCACTCAGATCCAATACATTGGCAATTTCTTTATTGGTTTTCCCATCCGCCACTAACTGCAACACCGTAATTTCTCTCTCAGTGAGATCGTGTTC
This sequence comes from Nitrospirales bacterium, assembly GCA_965223685.1. GTDB lineage: Bacteria > Nitrospirota > Nitrospiria > Nitrospirales > UBA8639 > Nitrospira_E. The sequence continues at coordinate 782,328 of CBDCXG010000003.1, read as the reverse complement.
TAAGATTCCCTTTTTCTTCCCTTTTCCTTCAGAAAGCAACGAAAATTCCGCCAATATTTTGCTGGCAACGGAAGGATGAATGAGCGACTCGCCTCGGGCAATAGTTCGAATCGCGGCAATGATTTGAGCTGAGTCACAATCTTTGAGAAGATACCCTGTCGCCCCAGCTCGTACGAGATCAAAAATATATTGCTGCTCTTCATACATAGTCAGTGCTACCACACCAATATGTGGGAATTCTCGCTTGATAATGCGCGTCGCTTCAATCCCTGTCATTCCTGGCATACTCACATCCATGAGGATGACATCCGGCAATAAAGCTCGCACCTGTTCAACCGCCTCGCCCCCATTTTTGGCTTCACCGATGACCTGAATGTCCCCTTTGGTTTCTAGAATGGCTGAGAGGCCTTCTCGCACGACACGATGATCATCCACTATTAAGACTTTAGTTTTTTTTGGCATAACCCAGTTTCTCCTTTTCGACAAGGGGAATAGAAATTTCCACCGTCGTTCCAGTTTTAGGCTTGGACACCCAGCGGATCTCGCCCCCCAACATTCTCGCTCGTTCCTTCATGCTTCTCACACCAAAATGATCCCATTTTTCAGGATTTTGACTTTCTTTCTGCACATCAAACCCCTGCCCATTGTCCAACACCTTGGCTGCCAACAAATCTTTTGTGAGATGCACTTGAACCGTAACCTTGGTGGCTTTGGCATGCTTTGCCGCATTACTCAAGGCTTCTTGCACCATGCGGAACACAAAGACCTTAGTCTTAGGATCTAGCTGCGACTCATCTCCCTCTCCATGAAATGTGGTGCGAATCCGATGTTCCCGTTCATACGATGTTAAATAATTAGATAACGCAGGGATGAACGCTAAATGGTCATACTGGCCTGGACGAAGATTATAGACAACCTCACGTGCCTCTTGAATGGCATGCTTTAATTGCACCATAGTTTGATTCAACATGGTCAAGCTCTTATCGGGATCTTCTGAGACTAATTCACGGACACGTTCCATCTTGAGATTCACACCGACCAAGGTTTGCACCAACCCATCATGTATTTCACAGGCAATACGCGTCCGTTCTTCATCAACGGCCCCTTCAGCTTCTTCCTTCACATACAAACGAAAAAGCGATTGATATCTCGTCAGCGTACTTTCAATTTCTGCTGAAGCACGAATCCTAGCCTCAATCAGTTGCCACATAAACTTGGCACTTGCTCCGCCTACGAGAGCTAAGTGCGGCGCCTGAACCTCCAACAGTTTTTGCTCCACTTCGGGATCTCCGGTCACATCAATAACAAGATCCACATCCTTCATTTTCAACAAATCTTGATAGCGGCGACGCACAGGAATACCCAATTTTTTAGCCAACCGGACTCCGCCTGTTAACGGCCGTATTTCTGCGACCCCCACCACGGTCACAAGTGGATCTTCCGCAAAAATTTCCATGAGCGCCGTGCCCCCTTGCCCAGCGCCAATGATTGCCACGCGGCTGGCAGTCACACCTTGGGATATTTGATTAGTCGTTTTTTTTCGAGGAGATGGTGAACGATTTGCAGTTTTGGCAGGTTTGAGAGATGGCATGAATCCACACGCGCAATGCTGGCAATAATGGCAAAGGTTCCAGAGAAGTCAAGAGCTCTCTTCTGTTGGAGTAAGAAAGTTTCCCCATACTCACATGCTAGGGGAATACCCTCATGGCTTTCATTGCTGTTATGAACGTCCTGACTCATGCGTTAATGCACGAATCGTATCCATGAACTGGTCAATATCCTTAAATTCACGGTACACAGAGGCAAACCGTACATACGCAACCGGATCAAGTTCCTGCAGGGCTCGCATCACTTCTTCCCCCACAGCACGGCTCGCGACTTCGGTTTCCCCACGATCTTGAATCCGTTTTTCTATTCGATCCGTGGCTGCACCCAAGGCCCCAATGCTCACCGGACGTTTTTCACAGGCTTTTTTGAGACCCGCTAAAATTTTAGCTCGATCAAAGGGCTCACGCCGATTGTCTTTTTTGACCACCATAGGTAGATTTTCTTCAATACGTTCATAGGTCGTAAAACGCCGCTTACAGCCTAAACATTCTCGACGACGCCGAATGACTTCACCCTCCCGGGCAGTCCGTGAGTCAATCACTTTATCTTCAAGCTTGTCACAGAACGGACATTTCACAGGAGCGCGTCTTTCGTGTTGGCGGGGACCGTAGAGGGAAAGTTAGTAAGGATGAAATATGGGAAAGCGTGCGCACAAATTCTTAACTTCGCGCAAAATACGTTTGTGGAGCGCCGCATCATGTGCATGCTGGATAACCTCATCCGACCATTCCACAATTTGCTCCATCTCGACTTCCCTCATTCCACGAGTGGAAACGGTTGGCGTCCCAATTCGAATGCCGCTGGCAACGGCAGGCGGTTTTTCGTCAAAAGGCACAGCATTTTTGTTGACCACAATCCCAGAGGCATTCAACGCAGCTTCGGCTTCTTTACCGGTCACTTTTTTGGCATTCAAATTGAGAAGGAAGAGATGATTTTCTGTTCCCCCAGAAACCACTTGATAGCCCCGCTTGACGAAACCATCCGCTAATACTTTGGCATTCGCTAACACTTGCCTTTGATAGGTGGTAAAACCAGGAGCCAAGGCTTCTTTAAAGGCTACCGCTTTTGCTGCCACCACATGCATGAGCGGCCCACCCTGAATACCAGGGAAAATCATTTTATCAATCGCCTTCGCATGCTCTTCTTTGCACATGATCATACCTGAGCGTGGACCTCGTAATGTCTTATGTGTGGTCGTTGTCACAAAATCCGCATAAGGCACTGGGCTTGGATGCAGACCGGCTGCCACTAATCCTGCAATATGAGCAATATCTACTAATAGATACGCACCGACAGATTGAGCAATGGCTTGAAAGCGCGAGAAGTCAAGAATTTTGGCATAAGCACTCGCACCCACAACCAACATCCGAGGGCGAACTTCCTTTGCTTGTTTCTCAACCGCATCATAATCAATGGCTTCAGTTTCCCGATCCACGCCATAGGTAAACGATTGAAAAATTTTTCCTGAAAAATTGACGCGGCTACCATGAGTTAAATGACCGCCATGGGCCAAATCCATGCCCATAATCGTATCACCTGCTTTCAATACGGCTAAGTAGGCAGCCATATTGGCTTGGGAGCCAGAATGCGGCTGAACATTGACATGTTCGCAACCAAAAAGTTCTTTGGCTCGGGCCATAGCCAGTTCTTCCACGGTATCCACATGCTGACAGCCACCATAGTAGCGTTTTCTGGGATAGCCTTCAGCATATTTATTGGTCATTAAGCTGCCTTGGGCACCGAGCACAGCCGGGCTGGCATAATTTTCTGAGGCGATTAACACCAAATTTTCCCGCTGCCGCTTTTCTTCCGAACGAATCGCGGCATAAACCTCATAATCGGTATCCCGAATGGCCTTTAATGTTCCGACAGAATGGCGCATATCTTATTCAGTTTCGGTTGTCTCAGCAGGGGTAACTTCCGTAGCTGTAGGCTCTTCTGCAATAGGTTCTTCGCTAGCTTTTTTCACAAGCGCCACCGTGATGTTGGCCACCACATCACGATGAAGTTTAATGGGAACAGGAAAGGTCCCTAATTCTTTCAAGGGATGAGAGAGCTGTATTTTACGGCGATCCACCGTCGTCCCCTGAGCCGCTAATTTCTCAGCAATATCCTTTGAAGTCACGGAACCAAATAATTTATCATCTTTCCCCGTTTGAACTTCAAATGTCAGGGAAACATTGGACATTTGCTTACCAATATCTCCCAAAGCCTCAAGTTCTTTCTTGGCTTTTTGGTCAATTTGCCGCTTCAGATGCTGCAATAATTTGACCTGCCGTTCTTCGGCCACCACCGCTTTTTTCCTCGGCAACAGAAAATTCCTAGCATAGCCATCAGCCACCGTCAGGACATCGCCCAAATACCCTAAACCCTCGACATTTTCCTGTAAAATCACCCTCATAGATATCTCTCCTTAGCCTGGCAAATAAGGGAAACATCTTAAGACCGAAGGTATAAAAAGTCAATTGAATGGCCCAGTTGGTTCCATCGATATAATAGAGAGAACCATATTCTTGCGGGCAGGAAATCAATCTCTGTACTCACCTGAATTTTGACATATTTCCTAGGGGGTAAAGGGATCACGTATACTGAGCCAACGGAAAGACTATCACCAAATTTTTCACCTAGAGCCTACGAAAGGCCGGTTATTCAAAAATGTGTTCACAACATATCTGGGGAATCGTTCTTATGATGCTCTTACTGTTGGATCCAATCCACATACTGGCAAATGAAGACATCTCTAGAATTGATCGCAAAACTCAGCCCGTTACCAACCTCAATCTTCGATTCAGTAATCGCCCACTAATCCCGCCTGAGGATCTCATTGTCCAAACAATTCCGTTATCCGGAATTTCGGTGGCAGCTCCTTTTGTGGCGCCCTCTCCCCAGGCCGTGATTTTTGAAGATGCCCAACGACAACGGGTGGCCATTCTATCCATGCAAAAGATGGGTCAACTCCTTCTCTATCTTCTGGAACCACTCCCTCTTGATCCCGAACTACCTGCCCTGGTTCAATGTGCGAATACTCGCGGGTGTCAAATAGACCGAACACCTCTCACTGGAGGATTTGGATGCTTGGCTCTCTGTCTGAAGGAAGTTTTGGAAAGGGCTTCTGGGCAGCCCCTTCCTCACTAAACACATGAAACTAGACGAACTCCTCACACAATCAGCATCACAGCTTCTGCAAGAACGAGAAGTGGCGATGAATCAAGGATTAGATGCACCTTTAGATATCCCGCATGCTTCTCATCTAGGCAAAGTTGGCTCACTTCATCTGTATAGGTGTGAGGTCTTACCAGGATGCAAATTTATCGCTGATGTTCCCATCACGCTCCTACCTGGAAACGATATGGAGGCCACTGAAGGGTTTCTGCTTGGTTGGTTGAATGGAGGACTTCTTGTCCAGACCTTTGACCATGTCGGACAGACACTCGCCCATTGCACCCTTATTCCTGACACCTCAGGCTTTTTAGAAACCGCCGCTGCACGGCTTTCCGACATGGCCACAAAACCTGACACATTTACTCTAGGACCCGCTGAACGACTCGCGCCCTGGTTGGATCTGTCTCCAGAATCGGATTCTGGACAAACTCGAGATAATATTCCCACTTCGGTTCTTTCAATGGTATGGGGAGATGATCGTTCAACGCGCTGGACAAAACTCACTACCCTCATCGTTGATCAAATACAAAAAAATAAACGAATTCTCTTAATCGCACCGGACCATGAAACGGTGGATGCCCTAACGGGTGAGACAGCCCATGCCTTAAAGATGGCGGCCCTTCCCTATCGCAGCATCCTTTGTCGCTATGAACTTGCACTCTCTAAAGAAGTAGCCGCTATCCCGATTCATGAACTGGGGTATGAAGCACAGATGTATCATTTTTATGCGAAAGCCAACGCCAACAAAATCGCCTTGCGCAAAAAATATGACCGCTTTCGCGAACTGACCCCCATCTTGGCCTATAAACGCGATAAGCAGAAAGATTTGAATGAAGTCAAACTCTTGGAGTGGCGCCTGCTCACACAGCTCAGCGACTGGCAGGGAAAGGTCAAAGGCATTGATAAAATTTTGGCTGACTACGAAGCCTTACCGGTATGGAAACGTATGGGCATGCAATTCGCTGGGAAAAACGTCAACACCTTGGCTGAGTACCGAGTCATCTACGAAAAGAAAATTGAGGGACTCATGAAGGAAGTGGAAGTGGCACAAGTACGCATCAAAGAACTCATTCCCGAAGCGACCATTCCCAAAGATTTGCGTCCGGAATATGATGAACTCAAAGAAGAAATCAAACGACTAGGCGGCACAAAAAAAATCCGAGAAATGCTCAGTGCAGGTGAAGGCACCAATCGCCAAGCCTTCGCGCAAAACAAACGGATCATGGCAACCACGGCTACCCGCATATTAACTGATCCCCTCTTTCGAAAAGTGCCGTACGATCTTCTTATCGTTGACGATGCCCCACGAATCCCTGCCTCGTTACTCCTTGGTGCCAGTGGACTCATTCGTGAACGCATTATCCTCAGCGGCGACACCAATGATCTAATTCAAGGAGAACATCCTGCTCAAACTCGCTGGCCCCAAGAAATTTTACAAGCTCTTCTCAGCTCTCCTACTCAACCAACTCCTGTAGGATAACGTCATAATTCGTTATGCCCTCAAAGACAGTTTTGATCTCGGAATAGCTCCTTAACTCTTTATTTATTTTCTACTCTTAGATGAACTATCCAATGCCTTGACCGTCTTTCGATAAAAGACGATAATCGAATTCACGTGCCGAAGTGGCGGAACGGCAGACGCACCAGATTCAGGGTCTGGCGCCCTCCGGGGTGTGTGGGTTCAAATCCCACCTTCGGCACCAATTCACTTATAGTGCTGAGATTTCAAGGACTTGAGAGGGCGGGTTTTGACGTAGTGTCATTAGGGTGTTAAGGCTGTTCATAGCGGCATCTAACTTTTCGGTCTTAATCGTGCAGTATCGAAGAAACATTTCCACTGAAGCGTGGCCCACAATCTTCATAATCAATTCCGTATCAATTCCAGCGTCAGCTAGATTAGTCACAGCGCAATGCCGTAAATCATGGAAAACAAAGCTAGAAATCTTTTGCTCCTGACATAGTTTCTGCACCAGTCGATACGTATGAGTAATCTTCCGTCCATCCCGTTGAAATACTAAGCCTGTTATACGAGTTATTCCATTAAGCCCTCGGAGTTTCTGCAAATCCTGCCGAAGAATTGGCGTGAGAGGTACCTCACGATTCTGCCCATTCTTGGTCAAGGAACCAGGTAGATAGATCCGGCTTTTCTCTAAATCGACCCGACCCCATGTAAGGGTTAAGATTTCCTCTAATCGCATCCCGGCGTGATATCCCGCCAGTAATACTGGCTTGAACCATTCTGGGGCAGCACTGTACAGAGGGCTCCATTCCTCCGGATCTAGCACTCGGTTACGTGCGTTCTTTGGCTTCGGAGCCGCCACGAGTGACGCCACATTTCGCATAATCAAATCGCGCTTCATCGCTTGCTTGAGCATGTGCTTCATATTCGCAGCGACTGTGTCTTATCCCTCCGCTGTTACTACCTGGCATACAGCATTTTTCACCCGTTCAATAGCAGAATTTCAGTTGTTGGTTGCTGGCCGCCCCATCTCACAGAGGAAAGACCCCCTTTGCCACCAGCTGAGGCAGTTGATAGCCCCCTTACCTACCCTGTGCGATGTTCAAGTTTTAGGTAAGAAGGCCGTTAAGATTCCTATTCCCCTTAGCTCAAAAGCGAAAGAAACCAGACCGGGGGCAATCTTGGAAAAATGGGGCAGGCAGACCCGCCTCACAGGGAACACGCCCACTTGTCAGACGACAGTAGGGGAAAATTGACCCTCCACAGCTTCCATGATACGGTCTCGGCCCGGCAAAAAGGCCTTTTGAAATTCCTATTCCCTTTAGATGGGAGGCCGCCTGCTAGTATTGTAGCGGCGGAAAAGGTACATATAAATTATTCAGGATATGGTCTTGGCAAGATCTTCTCCATGAAGTGTTGATAATCTGAAGGGAAGAATGTCCCCTTAAATTCCTCTCAGATGTTCAATGACGTTCTCAACACTCGATGACATCGGATGCGTGGTTGCCATCGGGCTTCTCAACACGCAAGACAGAAACACTTTTTCTATCGATCTCGTGCTTAGTTCCTATCGTGCATAGGTAGGGGCCCCACCGTTCCAGTCTGTTGCTGGCTGCATACGAATCCAGGCTTTGTACGGTATGTTAGAAGGCGGGTTGCGACGGTACTTGCAGTCTTGAGTGTTGATGGTGAGAGGTGCACCCTCGATGAAGGCACCTTGCATGTATTGGCTAGGCGTCACGGTGAAGAGATACGTACCGGCCTCGTCGTGTGGGCCGCCACGCTCCTGACGCTCGTCTGTGTCCGGGCAGGGCTGGACAAATCTGTAGCTGGGATCATTTCTGCCTATTCCCCAACGTCGGTCGCACTCGAGGGCATCGATCCTCACCTTAAACACTTTCCCTCTGGGGATGATAAAGTGGTTTTCTGGGCCGATTTGTCTTTTATCGCCATCTCGTAGTTTGAGGTTTGGACCAGTTTGATAGTACCGTGTACTACGATGATGTCTCGCGCCATCGGGCCTGTAAGATGAACTGTGTAACTGGTTATCATCAAGGATTTATTGCATAAGGAGGAATGATGACCAAGTTCAACACGAAAACGGATGCGTTGCTCGATGACTTATTACAGGCCTGTGAATCCCCGGAAGATATTCTGGGGGAACATGGGGTGCTCAAAGGGTTAACCAAACGACTGGTTGAACGGGCGTTGCAGGCTGAATTAACCCATCATTTGGGGTATGCCCCTCATGCGCGGTCTCTGGCCAAGAGTGGCAACGCCCGCAATGGCACGAATGCCAAAACCGTGGAGACGGACCAAGGCCCGGTGGCGTTAGAAGTGCCCCGCGATCGAGCGGGCACATTTGAACCGACAGTCGTAAAGAAACGCCAACGCCGCCTGGAGGGCTTTGACGACAAGGTGATGGCTCTCTATGCCCATGGGATGACCACTCGGGAGATTCAAAGCCACCTGGAAGAACTGTATGGCACGGAGGTCTCCCCGACGCTCATTTCTACGATCACGGATGCCGTGTTAGAGGATGTGCGCCTGTGGCAGAGTCGGCCCTTGGAGACAGTCTATCCCATTCTCTATTTTGATTGTTTATTCGTGAAATCGCGACACGAAGGAGCGGTCAAGACGAAAGCGGTCTACGTGGCCCTCGGCATCACGCTCGCCGGTGAAAAAGAATTACTCGGTCTCTGGGTGAGCGAGACGGAAGGGGCGAAAGTGTGGCTGGCAATTTTTACCGAATTACAGCAGCGGGGGGTGAAAGATTGCTTCGTCGCCTGCGTCGATGGGTTGGCCGGCTTACCCGAAGCTTTAGAAACCATTTTTCCCAAGACCCAAGTTCAAGTGTGTATTGTCCACAAAGTCCGCCACGCTTTACGGTATGTGGTTTGGAAAGAGCGGCGCTCCGTCGTACGCGATCTCCGAGCCATTTACAGCGCCGCCACGCTTCCAGAAGCCCAAGCAGCGTTGGAGCACTTTGCCCGGACGTGGGATGAGAAATATCCGACGATCAGTGCGAGTTGGCGTCGGGACTGGGATCGGCTGACCGTGTTCTTTGATTATCCATCCGAGATCCGGAAAGTCATCTACACCACGAATGCCATCGAGTCGTTGAACTATTCCTTGCGCAAAGTGCTCAAGAAGCGTGGCGCATTTCCCACGGACGAAGCGATCCTTAAAGTTCTTTATCTCGGTATGCAACGCATTGCCAAAAAGTGGACGGTGCCGATTCCTGACTGGAAACGCGCCCTCAATCAATTCGCCATGATTGTCGGAGATCGCGTGCCGACAATTGATTAACCACGATCAGTTACACAGAAAACTTGACACCCCCAAATACGGACATGTGACATGAGTTGTACAAACTGGACCACCTGGGCACTACCCATACTGTTACTCGTACCTTCAGCTGGCGAGGGTCAGGACCGGACGCGGCCTACCTTGTACGAGGGCTCGGCCGTCGTGCGTGTGGAAGAAAATGAGTATACGGTTCGTATCCTTTGCAACGATGCATCACGACCAGAGCTAGGCTTCACAACCGAGGCCAACCGCCTGACGCGCAAGGCAACGGGTCGTTCCAACATGGTCGGTCTTAAGCTTCGGCCTTGGAAAGACACTGGCGATGTTATTATTACGCTCAATCGCTACGTTGCTTGGATGCCGCAACCGACCGCCATGGGTGGGACTCTGTCGATCACGCTCAACATGAGCCCAGTTAGCCAGATCAAAGACCATATGCCCGTCCTTCTTACCTATGATAGGTGGACGAATGGGGATCGACCTCCGGGAGTCACAGGCGTGGAGTTCGAGGCGCGTTGTGTGGATCGCGACCCCAAGGCCCCGGCATTCCGCCAGCTGCGCAAGGCAAGCAAACCATAAACCGCACCGTCACACCGAGTTACTTCGCTTCCATGGCATGCTCGCACCCAACGCCGCCCTACCGAGCCAACCCGTGCCCGGGGCCAGCCGGACTCTGGCCTCAGCGTATGTTCCTGTCTGGCAGAGTGCAGAGACTGGCTACGTGAGTTAGAAACCTCCAACATTGGAGAATGATTTTTTTGATGCCCCCAGAGACACGGTTGTTACGTAGGCACGAGCGTCTGATTTTTTAACCCACCCCCCTCAAGAATTCTTTTGCCCCCCACCCCCTGTAAATTCCTACTCACTACACAAGGAAATAGTTAGTGTTACATAGGTGTCAGAAAGAGGCCTCAAGCCAGGAGAATTGAGGTCAAAAGAAACAAAGAGAAGAAAACCATGGAGATCGTGTTTACGAATGAGGGACAAGGGGATTGCCAAGATCTCAACGTCTTAGACAATCCCCTCGAGAAAATCCCACCTTCGGCACCATCTTCCATCTTCTTATCCACTAATCGCTTACATCTTCCCACTGCTCCTCTCGTGATTTACATTCAAGGCTAGAAGTGTCCACGGATTCGAAGGAAGTCCAGAACCTTTTCCAATGTGCTCACAAAATCATGGGAAGGCTAGTTATTCAGAAGAACGTAATCTATCTGGAGATAAAGGAGGAAAAGGTTCGACACGAATATCCTGAGAGGGATAGATATCAATCGTATGATGATAATCTCGTTTGTCCCATACCCCAAATGAGGTTTTGCCGGGGAAATACTCAGAGGGACAGGGAGGTGTCCATTTTTTGAGAAACTGCATCAGACTCATACGGTCTCGGGTGCTGCTCCTTCGAAATCCATCTGGGTGAACACATATCTGTAATAGCCTGGTATTAAACAAAGATTTCTCAGGACCATCCACTTTAAAAACTGTATTTCCAAGAGTTCCAGATTTGTCTACGTAAAAGAAAGCTGCAGTCACGTCAGACATCCCACCTGGTATGATGTTTCGACATTTTCCAGGTTCAATTGAAAACAGTCCTTGAATAATCGCTTGCTCCGATAGGAAATTATCTCGTACCCCTAGGCTGGCATAAAAGACCTCAACATCTCCTTTATTACAAACATCTACCTTTTCTGATGCCAACACGAGAGTGCTCCACCCATCAACCAAAAGAAGGCCCGAACTGATAAGACCTGTTAACACGCCGAATCTCCAAAAAATCCACCAAAGTTCTTTCATGTTTTCAGAGCCCATCCTATGACAAAATAGTTCCAACAATTCTGCTTTTACAGTAACCCTATCTGTGTACGTCCAACACCTCTGGACATTAGACAATTCTTCGCCGGGAAAAGTAATAAGATAAGAATAATTAATTTGTCAAACGAAAGAATAGAAAGAGAGCGGGGAAAGCCCTAGGCAACCACCTCCCAAATTAGATAGGTGTTGTCTTTTCACAATTTCAAGAATGCACGCCTCCCCCTAGGGAGTCATGATGAGAGTAACTCCATATCTAGTAATATCGAGAGTCACAGCAGGAATCTATGCTTAGAAAGGGAAAAAAGATTGGGATCTATGTCTATCTCAGAAACCAGAAAATGGTTACAGATAGTATAACGAATCCCCAACCATAGCAATAATCTTGATCCATAGGATTACTCCTTCATGCCTCTACTCCCCATCTGAGGAAAAAGATCCGGTGCACTTTCTTTAAGTATTAGGAAATGGTCACACCACTTAACCAGAGGGAAATTTGAGAACCAATCAACTAAAAAGAACATAAAACGAACTCACAGTTTTGAAAAATCAAGTAACCATCTAATCCACCCCCTTTGGCAAAGCAGAATTCATGCCAAAAGATGAATGGCGGAACATGATGTGTTTTGGCCATAAAAACAATGGGAAAAACGTTGTGCCGAAAATATTCCTTTCATAAATCTAGGAAGGACTATATTAATTTTGAAAGCGTTGTATCAAAAAAGATACACAATAATTGGAACACCGAAAGACAAGATTCTAGATTTTTGGCATTTTTCATTTTCATTGACATTTAATGAATGTCTTTATAAGGTTGCAGTTTTTGAAGGCCTTCTTCTTCAAACTTTGCTGTCCGGCATGTCGCCACGACCACCTATGAGCCGAAAGTTATTTGTTGGCTTTCATACAAAACTGCTTCTGAATACTCCCCGGCTTACTGGGAAGTTCTTTGCCCATCTGAAAAAATCCAAGTTTCTTAACAATTCTCAAGATTTCTTCCACAGAATGCCCCATACTTTGTAGTAATAGTCGAGAAGAGAATTCATGAAATACACTGAGAGGCATTCGTCAGACCACGCCTCTACTGCAAATGTCCAAACTGGAGGAAATTGTAATGAGTAAACTTTTCCAGTCTTTACAATCAACTCAAGCAGAACAAGCTACTAGGACTTCTCAATCAGCCCACCCTAAAAAGGATCCTTTATCTGGACGACGTTTTAACGAAGAATCTGAGCTTTTGGCTTTAGCCCAAAATATTGCGGCCCGCCTACCAAATCCTGACCAAAATGTACTCCAGTTTATTGGATCACAGAAAGGCGAAGGAACTTCAACCCTTATTCGAGAATTTGCATTGCTCGTGGCTGAAGAAAGCCCAAAGCCTGTGCTTCTCGTAGAGGCAGACTTCAAAAACCCTTCACAAAATCAGGCATTCGGGGTTAAAGACAAGTCCCCCTTAGATTTTGCATTAAAGAACGAAAAGGCTCTAGATAGCGTGATTACCCAAATTGGACAGTCCAACTTATTTCTCGCTTCTCTTTCTACCCATTTTTTTCGGTCCCTGACTGAACGAAGTTTTTTTTATTCCTCTGATATGTGGAAAGTCGCACGAAATCAATTTTCTTTAATTCTCATTGATTCTACCCCAGTCAATGTGTCGGACGATGGACTTGCCATTTGTGAATCCGTTAATGGTGTGCTCCTTGTCCTGGCAGCTGAAACAACTCGAGCGGCTGTGGCTCAATCAGCCAAAAAACGAATCCTAAGTAGGGAAGGGAATTTACTGGGTATTGTCTATACGAAAAGAAAACTTCATGTCCCCGATGCTATCCATAAGCTTCTATAGCTACGCATGAACACTTTATTGATTTTTTCACCTAACCCTTACTCCATTTCCACCTCCCCCTCTAACGAACTATTTGGCGCGTGACTCAAATGTGGAATGGTTAATCTATCTAATCTTGAATACACTGACTGAGTAGATTCCAAGCAAGGTTCATCCCGAACAGGAGGCAGCAGCTTATGTGGTTAGAAGAATTAGAGACCATACAAACATTTGTGAACGGGGAAGAGATTGTCTTGAAAAAAGAAGGAAAGACCTTTGCTCATCGTCCTGATGGAACGGTCGGCGATTGGATTCAGGGACTCCCCAAAGGAATGGTCTGGGCAGATGCACAGGCCCTGTTTGAAGATTCGCTCTAAATGGCTAACACCTCACACTATCGAATGAAATTAGGCCAGATCAAAGACGGCAGGAAAATGATCTGGTCGGATTTGCTTTCGCGAGGCAGTGTCTCCAAGTAACGCCAATTCATTCATGTTTTTCGGCTTATCCATTTTTTGAAGCCCTTTCACTTCATGGGCATTCAGATCCACTGCTAAATTATCCTTTAACCACTCACGATCCAACACCACGTTATATCGAAGATACGAAAGTAATTCTTTACCACCTAACACATCCCCACTCAGATCTCCAATTTCCCGATCAATCTCCCAGGCCGTGGGACTACGAGACATCCATTGCAACATGACCTGATTCATCGCATCACAGTCGTTCATCAGAGCCATTAAGGCTTGAAGAGAGACTCTGGCCGAAGACATATCCATCACTTCATTCGCCGACAGACGGATGTCCTGCGCCCCGGTCCCAACAGACACCAGTAGGAGCTGGTCAACACTCATCGGCCAATTCAAACCAAACCCTTCAGTGGTTGCCATTAGCAACAATTGCAAAGCGGGATTATTGTGTGGACTCACGCCACCATCCACAAACGCGCCTTCCACGCCTTTCCCAATGCGCAAACACTCTGGATTAAAATAATGTGGGGCAGCCGTACTTGCTCGAATGATTTTACGAAGCAGAAAATCCTTATTAGGGGCCGCTTTTCCTTTTTTGGATGCCGGATTGAAATATCGTCCTTGGGGGTTATTCATGAGCGGCCAAGGACTTCCTGAATCTAAGCGCTTCGTCATGATCATCAGTCCGGTATGCAGATCATCACTCCCCAAGGTGCGATCTCCAAACTGTTCGGTGAGAGCTTTCATCAGCGAGGTGCGGGGGAATTTAGCCTGGAGAATCCCTCGTCGCCAAATAGACTTCTGGAACACTTGCTCAGATAGTTCGTGATACAAGATTTCTAGCTTTTCAACGGCCCAACCTAAGGCTAGTCCTGTCGCAATAATGGATCCGGTTGAAGTCCCTCCAATCAGGTCAAAATACTGGCACAACCGAAAATGAGGATCATTCCCAGTCCGTTCGCGCAAGATCTTTTCTATCCGCTTCAAATATTGCAGCGTCAAAATTCCGCGAACACCGCCCCCATCCAGAGCCAATAGTCGTTTGGGACCAGGTTCGAATAAATGCTGGTCACGAGTACGAGTGATCATATAATGTCCAACTCTTGAGAACTTATTCCGGTAAGGTAAGAATTTCCGTTACAACAAAACCGCGCGTTCGAGCTTCATTTGCAAAATGCCATGTCAGATCTCTCTCGCCACGAAGATGGCCATCCCAGGCTATGACAGCCTGCATGTCTTGAAAATCTTGAGAAAGGTGTGTTGTGCCTTTCCTGGATTGCTTGGCGCATTGCTCCTGCGCCGCACCTAAGATAGCCTGATTCACAGCTTGATACCCTGCATATCGATTGTCACCTGTCTTCAGAATGACTAGATCTCCCTTCTCGTGGGCAGTACCTACGACATGATCAAACATCGCCCCCCAATTCCATTCTTTTGTGGCAGGGCGATCAACCACCGACGTCACTCGAAACTTTTCGGCAGCAAATGGCAAGAGGATTCGATAGCGCATTTTCAAGTTCTGCGCCACTTGCAACGCAATCAAATCTGCTCCGCAGGCGGCTGAGGTAATCAACATGGAATATTCCTTTTTTTTGAACAGCGCTGTTATTTGTTGGTACACCTGATTAATTTGAGAGACAGGAAACCGAGGCGGTCTCGAATCAAGAGCATCAATCCGTCTCCCTGCAAACCCAACACTAGAAGCTGGTCTCTTCTGCATATCTCAACTTAGCTGACTAACGGATTTTGATTGGTGAAATCCTAACCTTATCCATAGCGGACACAACATCATCCCCAGGATTAGCAACCCTGCAATCCAGATCGCTCGAGAAGGCATCCAGAATGGCGCCGGACTGCCGACTAGCCATGATCCAATCCCTGTGAGCACACAAAAAATCGACAACGCTGCTAAGTTCATAGCCAATACCGTCTGCCAAAACCGTTGAGAACTGCTTGGATGATTTGGATGAATTCGTCCCTCAATCGGCCTCCAAAATCCAGGTGGCTGGGCTCGTTGAAAAAAATTTTCCAAACGATCCTGATCTTCGGGTCCCGTGGCTAGCGAGACTCCCACTCCAATTATCCCGGAACCCAGCCCCATAATCAGTAGCCGCAGCTCCTCTTGCTCGGGGAAGCTCCACAACAACAATGGCGCCATCACCAACGATGTCACAATACAGGACAATTCGCCCCACACCGTAATGCGCCACCAAATCCACCGCAATATCAGCACTATGCCCATTCCGGCTCCTAATAACAAACTCACCTGCCAGGCCATTTGAATCGAGGACAACCATGGCAGAATACTGAGCGCAATCATGAGGATCAGCACATTACTCCCTCGCGCAACCCACACCAAAGCCTGACGAGAGGGTTCGCGCTTGAGCCAACTCTGGCAAATAAAACGCCGGTAGACGTCATTCGTCCAATAGGACGCGCCCCAATTTAAATGCGTATCCACCGTTGAAGCCAACGCGGCTAACATCCCAACCAGCATTAACCCTTTTAATCCTGTCGGCAACAATTCATCAATGCCCTGAATAAATGTAAACTCGCGCTCCGCCATATCAACTGCTCCAGGCAGGGGTGGAAATATGACGAGCAAACCAAGGGCCAAGGGCAACCAAATCAAGCTCCGCAAAAGAACTTGCACCACGGTAAACACCACAGCGGCCAATCGTGCATCATCATCCGTGCGACAGGCCATAGATCGCTGTGCCAAATACCCCGTCCCATCCGCATTCATTTGCAACAACCACTGAAATCCATAGACAAGTATGACCATCATGGTGACATCTTTTGCGCCGGAGGGCGTAAAGGAAAGCAACTGTTCCCCGGTAATAGAATAGCCCGAAGAAGCAGCAAACAACTCATGAATTCGTTGAGTCAGAACAGCCAACCCGCCTACATGGTCCACCGCCACCCACGCAAACCCCAAACTGGCCACCAATCCAATCCCTAATTGCACCAGATCCGTCTGCACAACACTGCGTAGTCCACCCGTGGTGGAATACAACATCGTGACTAGCACAATCGCTCCAATAGATATCAAATTATTGGTGGAGCGAATCCAAATAGACTCTGTCTCTATTCCTCCTATTGCAAACGGTACTCCGACCCATTGTACGCTTTGCACACAACTCTCAAAGAACGCTGCTGGAAGCCATTGATCCCACAACAGAAATGGCTCCGCCAAACGTGTCGCCGCTAACAGCACCATGGCCAAAATCGTACAATTCACAATGGTTCCAAAATAGATGGCTTTCATGCCACGCAGTATGGCCGCTGCCCGGTGGCCATACCGCACTTCCGTTAGTTCGGCATCAGTCAACACACCCACCCGGCGCCAGCTTGGGGCAAGCAAGAATCCCATCATCAAAAACGCCAGCGCATAAATCCACAAACGCCAAAGCGCAAAAATACCTGCTGTCGCAACTAGACCAGTTACAAGCAATGGCGTATCAGCAGCAAATTGCGTCGCCGCCATACTCAACCCAGCTTTCCAGCCGGAAAGGCTTTTCCCTGCTAAGAAATACTCTTCAAGATTTTCGGAAGCTCGCGCCCGTTCCCGCAATCCTGCATAGAGTGCATATAGGACAAACACGGCAAGAATGACCCAATCGATCACTTCCATCTGTCACTCATTTCCAGAAATCAGGGAACAATACGGTTACCAGATACCATCCCCATAAGGGCAGAAGCAGCCCAACAGCCGCAAGCATTCCTCCCAAACCCATAGCTGTCCACCCCATAAGATCTGTTCGAGCACCTAACGCAATTGGTGTCTGTGTACGAAAACCCATGCCGGCAGGAGGCCATTGCCCTGTTGCGCGAATTCTAGAGCCAATATACATCACATAGGCTCCCATCCCGACTGCAGGGAAACCCGCCATAATCGCCACAACCAACAACATCAATCCGACTTGATAGACGGTTTCCGAAGCTTGAGGCGCATTTGCTTGTGGCATAGATGACAAATATTCCATGGTGAAATAGATCAATGCACCCCCGAACACAGCCAGCATACCGAGCAAACTGAAGACTAAGGGCTTTTGCGAAGCTTGCATCATCGTGAGAATAGACGTTTCATGATTGATTGCGCCGAATCTGCTCATGACGTCGGCCTAACCACAGTCCCGTGCCTAACCATAACAAAGCAATGGGCATGGCCGTAAATGCCATGTGGGATAAGCCCATTCCCCAGGAATGCAACAGGGAGACAATACCAGTCCCGGTTGCATCGGCCCCTCGATGCACAACCGTATCAATCACATTTTTTGCTTGATATTTTTCTTCGCGAGGCACCACAGTAAACAATGTTTCTCGTGTAGGCTTCGTTATGGAAAATTCCCCGGCTCGGCGCAAGACACCAAACCCAATCAACACCGGCAACACGGTCCACACACCGAACACGCCAAATCCAATGAACGACAGGAGCGGCATGACTGCTAACATCATCACCACACCAAACCGTGACAGCAACCATCCTATCGCAAAAAGTTGTAGTGTGAATGCCAGCACATTAATGCCAAGATCCACAGATGCAAATAGTTGTATCCGATCTTCTGAATTCGGCATCACTTCAGGAAGCAAAATAGTTTGCTGCGAATAGAGAAAAGTTGAAAGAATCGAATAACACATCAGATACAAGGCAATGCCTCTCAAATAGGGAGAACGAAGAATACGCATAGCCCCTATCCATAAACTAGGAGGACCTGCGTCAGGGTATTTCTGAGACGACAGATGCGCGCTGCCCAAATTAACTCCATGATGTGCGCTGTACCATTGTAATATTGCTAAAATACACCCAACCGCGAATAGAAGAAACAGGCCTGACACCAACAATAGACCTTGAACTCCCACCCCCTTCACTGCCACCGCAGTGATGAAGGGACCAGTCATCGCCCCAAGACTGCCTCCAGCTGAAATACACCCAAACAAACGCCGAGCCGCATGAGTTGGAAACACATCAGCCATAAAACTCCAAAAGACCGATACCACAAACAGATTAAAGACACTCAACCACACAAAAAAAATCGGTCCGAGCACCTGTAAATCCCATCCGCTATGCAATGCCACAAAAAAACCTAAGAGGTTCAGCACAAAAAACCCATAGACTGTCGGAAGTAGGCGACGAATAGGAAAATGGCCTGCGACCCAACCAAACAACGGAATGACGGCAAGCATGGTGAGAAACACCGCCGCAAATAGCCAGGGAAGCGTATGTGCACCTGATAACACACCCATTTCATCTCGCACTGGCCGCAGAATATAGTAAGCCGCCAAGACACAAAAGAAATACAAAAACGACCAGAACAAGGCTGGCAGCTCTTCACGTTCAACTGGTACAACTTGTCGAACTAGCTCATACATACGAATCAGACCCTACTCTGTTCTTGCCAACATCTCCACTCAGTAAGCAAACTCATTGTTTCTATAAGAATGTAGCTGAATTATCTCAGGAGATTTCTAAGACACGAGAAATGCAGGGAGCGCCATAATCAGCAGACCCGGTGAGTATCTGAAGATTAGGAAGCATCTGAACTGTTCCCTCATGATGCGTGTGCCCGCATAGAACTGTGATTTGGCATTCAGGTCTAGCCTGCATCACATCCAGTAACATTGAACCAACAGCATGACAAGTAAAATATGGCAACCAGTCATCATTACCCGGTTGTCCTTCATACCAGCAGGCCTCTTTAAAGGGTGGAACATGAATCAGACAAAATACCTGCTCATAGGAGTCCATTGCGTGGTTGAGCACATCACGGAGATAGGCCGCCGATTCATCACCTAAGGCCTGAAGCTTTCGTAGAATGGCATCTCGGTCCAGTCCGTGAAAATCCCGTATCAATTCTTGATCGCTCAACCTCACAGGAGTCTGGTGGTAGTGGCCTAACCGACCATCCCCCCAACCATCATGTCCAACTAAGGCTGTTCGGGAAGTCAGCTCCACTGGTCTCATACAAGAAAGAAAATGTAGGTCTGATTGCACAAGACACCAATTTTGTATTTCCCGTCGACCTGCCTCAACGGATCCAAAATAAAAATCATGATTCCCCAAGACAAAATAGATTGGCACATTGACAGCTTGCTGGATCTCACGCAAGAACTCTTGAAGACTCGGCGCTTCCGCAATATCACCTGTAATCCACACGAAATCAGGGTTCTTTTCACAAATAGACCTGTAAAACTTATTCCGTTCATGAGGACGGAGAAAATTCAAATGAATGTCTGTGACCCAGACCGCTCGCATGTTCTTCACTCCTTAGCAAAACGTTAGGAGGGTACAGTAACCAATTCTCATTGCAGAACCAATGTCTCTCATGGCTGTTGGTAGCAGACAAGACCTTCTCATGGTATAACTCTTCGGATTTTGAATAATATGTGATTGCTCATTTAGAGGTTTACCATGGGAGTGGGATATGGCTGATACAACTCAACCTTCATCAACTGTGAGCGACCTGGCTACATTCGGAGGTGGGTGTTTTTGGTGCTTAGAAGCGGTGTTTGATCAGGTTAAAGGTGTAGAATCTGTGGAGTCAGGGTATATGGGTGGTGACCGCCCCCATCCGACCTACGAAGCAGTATGCACTGGAACGACAGGGTATGCTGAGATTATTCAAGTTCGGTTTAAGCCTAGTGTGATTTCCTTTACCGAACTCTTGGAGATTTTTTTTGGTATCCACGATCCAACAACACTAAACCGGCAAGGCAATGATGTCGGGACGCAGTACCGCTCAGCTATCTTTTATCATTCGCCTGAGCAAGAGACTGCGGCAAAAAAAACCATAGAAAAATTAACCAAAGACAAACTTTTTAGCTCTCCTATTGTGACGGAAGTGGTTCCAGCCTCGACGTTTTATATGGCAGAAGACTATCATCAAGATTACTTTGTGCAGAATCCTTCTCAGCCCTATTGCGCGTATCTGATCGGTCCAAAAGTCGCAAAATTTCGTCAGCAATTTTCGGAAAAACTCAAAACTTAACTTCTCCGTTCTTTGTTCTGACATACTACTACCTCCAGAAAACAAGTCCTGAGAGGGAATCTCGCAGGCCACCCCAGAGATCAGGCCGCAATGTCACTTGGTAGGCCTGTAAAAAAATCGGAGTTCGCGAAGGACAATATGGCACCTCGATACTTTCAACACCAACAAGCTCTGCCATAATAGATCCCTGTGAACTCATTTCTACTTTCTGGACGACTAACTGCATTCGAGATTCCAGAATGCAAAAATCTTGGTAGCCTTGTTGCGCCAGAATAGTGGCATCGACGAATTTCACACGATGCTGGTCGGTAGAAAACACCACATCCCCAACTTTGATTGGTCCTTCCGGGCCAACGGAATAAAGAAAGACCGGAACCATCAACACAGCAAAAATTGCCAACCCAATAGAAATAAGGGGCGTGCGAGACGAGTCTGAAAGATTCTCATCAGATTGATGACGGTCATTCATCATTGCTACCTTAACAGGTATAGGTCCTGACTCATTCTATTCTTTCGTCAGAGGATAGAGATGATTCACAATCTCACATACGTCGATAGTGCAACAAAAGGCCGCCCTGATGAGAACAACATTCGATGAGCTTTGGGCTGACTGGACATGGCGACCTATTCGTAATTGTCCTGGACGATTTGTGTTACCCAGAACGGACCACCTCATTTCTTTTGAGATTCTACTTGGCCATGCCTGTTTTCCCCAAACATACAACAGTCCTATGGCAAAGGATCCTGTGTCGGTCATGCCATTAGAAAACGGTGGACTGATTTCCTATCAGCAACCAGATGGTGGTTTGATCCACACACTGAATACGCCAGAGGGATTTGCCCGTAAACTCCGACAGTTGCAAATCTGACTGGCAACAACAACGGCCACTCAACTCATCGAGAGTCAAGAAGAACCCCACCCGACGACAACGAATACAAAAAAGCAAGAAATCCGCGTTTATTGACGAGACGATGCAAGCGAGGAAAAATCAAAGAGGTGTCGGTCAAGAAGGTGGCTGGGGGTAACATTGGTGAGCGCGGCAAAGACACTATCTCCGGAACTTGGATAGCGACTCTCCCAATCCTTAAGCAAGGCTTTCACTTCTTGTCGTTTTAAGCTTTCTTGTGAGCCACAGAGATCGCATGGGATGAGCGGGAATTTTCGTAAATCGGCATACCTCGCTAATTCAGTTTCCCGCACATAGGCCAACGGGCGAATCACCACATGTTTGCCATCATCAGACCGCAACTTAGGAGGCATCGCTTTCAGGGTCCCGTTGAACAACATATTCAGAAGCATCGTTTCCACCATGTCATCACGATGATGCCCTAGCGCAATCTTCGTAGCACCCAGTTTTTCTGCTAGTCCATAGAGAATACCTCGGCGCAACCGGGAACAGAGGGAGCAGGTCGTCTTGCCTTCTGGAATGACCTCCTTGACCACCGAATACGTGTCTTGCTCTTCAATGTGAAACGGAACCCCGAGCTTTTTCAAATACTCAGGAAGAATATGCTCAGGAAATCCCGGTTGCTTCTGATCAAGATTCACAGCAATGAGCTTGTAAGAAATTGGAGCACGGGACTGCATTGACAATAAAATATCTAACATCCCATAGCTATCTTTCCCCCCTGAAAGACACACCATGACCGTATCGCCATCTTCAATCATCGAAAAGTCGGCCACCGCTTGCCCAACTAATCGACACAACCGCATGTGCAGCTTTTGAGACGATCCTGTCAAGTGTATTTTTATCAGAGGTGCTGCTGCTTCTTGTAGCATGTCTCTATCCCTTACAAGGGCATTAGCAAATCAGCTTAGAGATATTCAAAATTGATCGCCACGAAACCCTGTGAAGAAACCGTGACAGTTTTTTCCATGGAACCTAATGTCTCATGCCAAACCACAATGGTATACGTTCCGGGAGGGACGGATGGTAATTGAAAATGTCCTAATTCATCCGTCACAGCAAAATACGGATGGGCAAATACCATAAGGGTTCCAGTCATGAAAGTATGTTTGTCACATCGAAATACATGAGTGCCTGAGCGTTTGAGCAATTTGGGAATAGGTCGTGAACCAGCCACTTGGGCAACATTCAAAAATGTTCTAGCGCCAGTCTTGATATGCGTATTATGGAGAATAGGGTCATGGTTTTGAATTTCAAGAACATCTCCCAATCGGGCTGCACTTATTCTTGGGGCAAATACACAGGTTGTATTGGTTACCACTTGCGTGGATTTTGGGAGTGCCATGTCAAATGAAGGAGCATTTTTAATGCTGACAACAGCAGAACGAAGGCCAAAGGTTGCCTTATCGACCTGTACCGTCTGAACCTGACTCGTTTTTCCGCAGAAATCGACATCCGCTTTAACGCGAAGCGTTTTGGCAGCAGGCACTAATCCACGAAAACTAACTTTTCCCTTGACCTGGGAACCGCCATTCTCGGCAAGCACAAGTCCATCTTGACCGGCTATCACCAAGACAAGAAGAGAGAGTTGAAAGAAAAACAATATCATCATTTCAGTCTATCCCCCCACCCTAAGGTGGTCAAGATGAACCCATTGGGTTTCAGCTAGCAAATCTAGTTGGTTTACTTATTTGGACGTCTCCTTTATTCTTAGGCTTCTCATGTCGACCCCTGAGGGCTTCTCTTCCCATCACACCCCTCTCTCCCGCCTGAAAGAAAAATGGCAGGGGAATCTTCGCTTTCGACACACTTTTCTCTTATCCTGCATCATCCTCATCATTATGCTGGTCTTAGGGAGTATCATGCTCTCAAAACAACGTGCCATGCTTTATCACGCTGCTGAGGCTAAAGGATTAGCATTTACGCAGGCCTTTGCTATTGGAGGGTGGGCCGCCATCGAAAGTAATGTCTTCCGGATCCAGGAAGCATTGATGAGTTACCCAGAAGATCCAGAGATTATTGGCATTGACATTATTGATCCCGACAATATGGTAATGGTCTCACAAATTCCCAGCCGTATCGGGTTGTTTCTGGATGATCCACAATGGTTAGAGATGAAAAACCAACAGAAAAAAGCCTTACAATATACCGAATCAGACAATGGTGACCCCTTACTTCTGCTGGTTGCCCCACTTCAAGCACAGGCTAAACCTGAGGCGTGGATTCGAGTCACTTTTTCCCTCAACAATGTGAAACAGCAAGATGCAGAATTAATACTGAATATGGGTCTGATGACCCTTATTCTCATCGGTGCGGGTATCCTCAGTGTGTATTGGTCGAAACACAATATTTTTTCTATTTTGCAGTCTGTCATCAATCAACTACAGGACACCCTTGCTAAAGGAAAACTCTCCACACCATATGCATCTTCGACGACAGCGCCCACCGTAAAGCACGAACAGTCGAGAAATAAAGGGGACTTGGAACAGCTGGAACAAACAGTCACACAAACCATTGGCCTTCTGACCACACAAGCCCATGTTCTTCAAAATTCAGCTGCCATTCTCGAACAAACTGTTGAAGAACGAACACAGGCTTTGCAAGAAGCCAAGCATTCATTGGAAGCTGAAATCCAAGAGCGCAAATTGACTACAGAACAATTAGAAAAGGTAAGTCGACAGGTTCAATTGATTTTAAACTCAGCAGGAGAAGGAATTTATGGTTTAGACTTGCATGGAAAAGTGACCTTTATCAATCCGGCCGGTGCAATGTTACTCGGATACACCGTTGATGAGTTATTAGGCGTGACCATACATGAGTCCATACACCACACCAAGAAAGATGACACCCTGTATTCTCGCAGTATCTGTCCCCTTCATGGCGAATTCCTGAGTGGGAAGTCACACCATGGGGACGACGAACTCTTTTGGCGGAAAGATGGAACCTCGTTTCCCATTGAATATATCAGTACACCCATCATTGAACAGGGGAAAATCGTCGGTGCAGTGATCAGTTTTTCTGATATTACCATCCGTCAAGAAGCCGAGGCCAAAATTCGGGAAAGTGAAAATAAATTACGGCAGGCGCAAAAGATGGAAGCAATGGGAACGTTAGCCGGCGGCATCGCCCATGACTTCAACAATATTTTGACGGCTATGCTGGGGTTTAGCCAATTAGCCCAATACAAAATTTCTGCGGAGGATCCTACGTATGGATACCTGGATCAAGTCCTTACTGCGGGAAACAGGGCCAAAGAACTCATTCGTCAGATTCTCACATTCAGCCGGCAAACCGACCCAGAACATCAGCCAATACAATTGCATACTATTCTGAATGAAGTGCTAACTCTGATGAAAGCCACCCTTCCCAAAACGATTGAGATTCAAACAGAGATAACCGCGCAAGAAGGTAGGGTCTTAGCCGACCCCACCCAATTGCATCAAGTCCTCATTAATTTGTTGACTAACTCAGAACATGCCCTACGCGGCAAGCAAGGCAAGATTTACGTCAAGCTTGAACACGTTCTTCTGGATCAAGACAGCCTTCGTAAACAAACCGACCTGACACCAGGTCCTTATTTCCGCTTGAGTATTACTGATACAGGAACCGGCATTCCCGCTCACATTCTCCCACGTATTTTTGACCCATTTTTTACCACCAAAGATGTGGGAGAAGGCACAGGCATGGGACTCTCAGTTGTTCATGGCATTGTTCTCGCCCATCAGGGAACCATCACGGTTGACAGCCAAGTCGGTTTGGGCACAACATTTCGTGTTTTTCTGCCTTATTTGGACACCACCCTTGCCATAGCATCCAAGCAATCACATAGCCCTAAGGTTGCAACACAGCAAGCCCATATCCTTTTTATTGATGACGAAGAAGCACTCGCCACCATGGGGCAGCAATTCCTTGAACATCTGGGATACACCGTGACAGTTAGTACCGACCCTGTGGCAGCACTAGCACTCTTTAAAAGCAATCCCAATGATTTTGATGCCATTCTCACAGACCAAACCATGCCAAAAATGACCGGAGAAACGTTAGCGACAAAATTTCTTGAATCCAACCCTAAGATTCCAGTTATTGTGTACACAGGATTTAGCCATACCCTAACTCCAGAACGAGCCCATCAACTTGGCATTCGGAAGCTGTTACAAAAACCCCTCCTCATGCAAGACTTAGAGAACGCCCTTAACGAGATTCTCCATCAACCAATAAGTAAATAATAGGCTGCGAATATTCCTGTGCGAGGCCCGGCCACAAATCCGAAAAGAGGGAGAGGCTGGAAGATGGGGGAAGACTACCCGACAATTTGTGCCTGAGGAACAGCCGCCGGATCAGAAACTGAAGATAAAGATTCCGACTTTTTCCGTACTTGATTGTGGAGAACAATCAAGGAAGGGCATCGCTTAACAATGGCGGAAAGGAACGTTGCCCGACCCTTAGGAGATATCATCAAACTCTGTTGTGACACACCATACACAATTTTTAATCGGTCTAAGGAACATGCGGGGCTAGACCAAGGGCTTCTCGTAGGAGTAATGGATTCAATTGCCTCCAATTCAACATGAAACGAAATTGGCCCACACCGTATCACCAGTTGCTCCTGTGTAAGCGTATAGCCAGTGCCATACAACACCCACAGCATCAATGTATCCGTAAGTACAAGCACACTCCCCACCAAGACCAACTTGATCCAAGAGGCTCCGGTTAAGATCAAAGGAACGATTCCACCAACCACACTCACCACTACCCCTAACCAAATCAACGCCACTATCCACCAATCCCGCTTGGACGGAAAGTAATAGTCTTGGCTTTGCCCTTTTGAGGCCATACTGATGTAACTCCCTAAGAAAAACAGATTATCCCAACGTTCCACTAAATTCATCGGCCAAAATATACGCTATCTAAAGGTAGGAATGCTAAGGTCGAAGTAAAGACCCTTACGTGAGCAAAATACTCGATAAGGCATTTGGCATATCATTAAGATACGAGTTGTTTCACTCTCGCTATAAGTAGCTGAACCAGTTCGGGTTGCATGTATTCATAATTATCAGGAATATCCAGCACCACAACTCTTTTCCCTTTCAAGAGAGGCGTGAATTTTTGAGAAATTTTCGTTTTATGAGCCTTCTCCATGACAAAGATAATATCCGCCCATTCGATGAGATCGCCACTAATAGGTGTTTGTGCGTCGGCATTTGTTCCAGCACCAATCGCCTCGATCCCTTCGTATTCGGAAAAACGACTTCTGCGGTTGGACTCCGAAATCGATTTTCAGAACACACAAACAATAACTTCTTCATTCAATTATCGCATTCCTTGCCGACCTTGGACCCGGTTCATCTATTGGACATCCGTTGGAGAATAACCTCTTTTTTCTTCTCTAAAAAAGGTGTGAGTTGGGTGGGATTGTAACGAAGAGGGTTGGGAATAATTGCGGCCAGGCTTGCAGCCTCTTCCTTGGTCAGTTGCTTTGTTGATTTTTGAAAGTGGCGTTGGGCTGCGGCATCAATCCCAAATATTCCTGGTCCCCATTCAATAATGTTGAGATACAATTCTAAAATTCGCTGTTTGCTTAACGTGGCTTCTAACATCCATGCAATGAGCAGTTCTCTTAATTTACGAATCGGATCGCGTGAGGTGGAAAGGTAGAGATTCTTGGCCAATTGTTGCGTAATGGTTGACCCCCCTCTCACAATTCTTCCCTGTTCTAAGTTCGTTTCCATCGATTTCCAAATTTCATGCCAATCCACGCCGACATGTTGGAAAAACCGCGCATCTTCTGCGATCAAGACCGCCCGTTGCACATGTTTGGGAATATTGGCCAGCGAAATCCATCGAAAATCAATGGACATTTTTTTACCAATATTCTGTGCTTCTTCTATCCGTTGCTGCATCAATGCCGTCTCTTTTGGATTTTCCGAATCGAGATGTAATATGGAAAATATGGGAATTGTGATAATTTCGAACAGAAGGAACAGAGCAAAAATACTCAAGAACAACTTATAGGGAATAGCCTGAATCCATTTGAATCGATGGCGATGAGACTTCGAGCAATGCCCAAGATTCCAAAGACGTCGATTTGATTGAACGCCTTTGATTCGTTGTCTAGGCTTCCCCATCTATTCTCCTGACTTTCAACTTCGATACTTCTCAACGATACGATATGATCAATATCTAAAAAACCAGGGGAACCTGATAAAAATGTATCCCACTTGAGAAATCCGTTTTACTCGATTCACAGGGCAGAGGAACAACGTGAAGGGGCCTACACCTCCAAATGCCTTTTTGAGTATAATGTTAGACCATCTTTTACAAGAAAGCTGCAAGAGCAACCATGGCGAATACATCTAATAATTTCTACTCAATCTTAGGAATTTCTAAGACTGCCGACCAAAAGGACATTAAGAAAGCTTATCGGCGGCTCGCGAGAAAGTACCACCCTGACCTACATCCCGGGGATAAAAAAGCCTCGATGGAAAAGAAATTTCAAGAGCTCAACGAAGCCTATGAAGTCTTGGGCGATGAAGAGACTCGAAAGAAATACGATCAGTACGGCTCAAATTGGAAAGAAGCCGAAGCCTATGAGCGCGCACGGCAACAAGCAGGAAGTGCTCAAGGAGGACAACCGCACTCTGGATTTTCCCCTGGTGGGGAAGATTTTAGTGATATTTTTGAAACCATGTTTGGGGGTGGGACACAACGAAAAAGTTCTTCGTTCCGAGGCTTTGCCATGGCCGGAGCAGATCTGGAAACTGATTTGCCTGTTTCCCTTAGAGAAGCCTACACCGGTACTAGTCGCACGTTGTCTTTACCGGATGCTTCAGGAGGAACTCGACAAATTGAGGTTCGAATTCCTGGCGGAGTGCGAGACGGCGAGCGTCTCCGCGTGAAAGGTAAAGGTGCGCCAGGACGAGGTGGCGGACCACCCGGCAACCTCTTTTTCCATGTGCATATCGCTCCTCATCCAGTTTTTCAACGAAAGGATGCCGATATTGTCATTTCTCTCCCTCTCTGGCCATGGGAAGCCCTATTGGGAACGGAGGTACAGGTGCCCACATTGTCCGGACCGGTTCGTTTAAAAATCCCTCCTGGCAGTCAACCCCAACAGCGGATGCGGTTAAAGGGGAAAGGGCTACCAAGACGGAAAAATGGATACGGAGACCAATTTGTGGTGTTGAATATCGTCATGCCAAAGACAACGTCTCCTGACGAACAGAAACTCTATGAACAGTTAGCCACATACAATCACCCTGACCCCCGTTCATCTTTGCTGCATGAGGCGACCCATGACTGACCAATCTCCTCCCACTTCGGAAGAAGTAACGGCAGAAATCATCACTCACAGCTCGCTGCGCCGAGAAGAAGTCTGTGCCCGATTAGGCATAGGAGAAGATGTTCTAGAAGTCTGCTTACGTTGGGAAATCATTCAATTGCCTGAACCGGATTCTCAGGGCACCATTTTGTTTCCTCATGATGCATTTGATCGCCTTCAACGTGGACTCCGCTTGCATCATGATTTGGGAATCAACTGGCAAGGCGTCAGTGTGGCTTTGGAATTACTGGAGCGCATTGAAGAACTAGAACAACAAATTCACTATCTCTCGACCAAAAGTGCCAAACCCTTAGACCTCTAACAACAAGCCTGACAAAACCATTGCATGATTCCTGTCAGACTCAATCTAAGGTTACCCACACAACCCATAACACACTTTCTTTCTTACTTTGTCGTTCATCAGGAGGATCAGCGATGCCGCCCGTCACCATAAGAGGGAAAATTTTACACATCCTGATCAGATAGATTTAGGGGATCGAGAATACCAAATACGATTACGATCGCATTCCTTTCAATTTCCAGAGGAAACCATTATCCGAGAACATTTAAGCTAACTATGCCGCAGTCGATCTAATCACGACATTGAAGCCCATGGAGGGTGGAAGGATATTTGGGAAAGTGGGTCTGTTGAAAAAAGCCGCCAGCGGCGTTCTCGCCATTTTTCCTGCTCACGTAATGCCAGTACGTTCTGCGCGCAAAAATACCTGCGGTCTTGCTGGATGGACTTCAACCGCCCCAAAGCTCTTGATGTCTGACATTAGGATAGGCACATATGCCATTTGATATCTTCATTATTCAACGCACCATCAAACGGATTCTGGGGAAAAACTTTAAATTCCCCATTGAAAACTTGCATGGATTTTAAGTAGAAGCACTCACGGACTGGGTGGGTTTAGGATATAGGCTAATACACAAGAAAAGGAGAGATTTCATTGAATAGAGAGATTATGCTGGGCAATTAACGGATGCCCTGTCAGCCCTAGATAGGCCTCTTCCACAGTATTGACCGGAGAGACTTGCATGAGAAACGGTGTCTGCCAATCACCATCTCGTTCATCATAAGCACCAGGTACGAACACACGTTCAAAATGTTTCTGGTAAGCCGCTAAGATTTTGAGCTGGAGCCCCCCTACCGCTCCAATTTTTCCCTGATCAGTAATTGTTCCTGTCAAGATCCGTCCCTCCAAGACAGGCTCACCCTTCACCATCGCCACAACGCTTAACGCCACCATGGCCGAAAGACTTTTTCCATAAACCGTCAACCCAGGGTAGGGAAACTTTAGTTGAACGGTCCAAGAATCTATAGGAAGATTGGCAGCATGTAAGGCATGCGTAATAGCCTGATGAACAGCTTGTCTCGCCAATAATGAAAATTGCCCAGGTTCGGTATGAAATTGAATACGCAAACCGCCCTGATCCTGTCGCTGAAAGATATCAATTACAATATTTGAGACCAGTCCAACAGGCAAACGCTGATCATCAAAAGCGGTGCCCAATATGGGAACTTGTAAATGCGAAATTTGGTTTGGCATTGGTTTGGCCAAAATTCCGCTACTCCAAATTAGCATCCCTGCCACGCCAATCCAGATCAACCAGCTTCCTGGAACAACAGTATGTACAACATGAAGCATTGTGCGCATAACCATTTCCCTTTCAACAATCATTATACCGGATTTCCTAAAATGAATTAAGAACAAAAAATTTACTTTCGGGAACAACCAGTTAGTAAAGAAGAAAGTCAACCCAGAAAATTATCTAGACTATTCGTGAAAAATACGCCATGTACAGGCAAAGAGGAATCCCTTTCCTTCTATCTTTTTTAAAAATGGTATGCTAGCATTTGACTAATGCAGAGTTAGGGGCTTGGCTCTGAACTATTCGATCACTAAAGTCCATAACCGGTGTTGTTTTGCCCGAGAGTTTCCTGGAAAGTGCCTGACCTCAGTCGCCTCTATCTCGCGTCCGCGGCCGATCCCTTCCCATTGGTTGCTGTATCTCGAGCCAAAAGCAATATCATTTTTTCAAAAGGAGGAACCCCATGGGTTCAAAATTGTATGTAGGGGGATTGCCGTATTCCGCAACCCAGGACGAGTTAACAGATTTGTTTGCGGCACATGGGACCGTGCAATCAGCTAACATTATTAGCGACAAATTTACCGGACAATCTCGCGGATTTGGTTTCGTGGAAATGTCTTCGCAAGAAGAGGCCACGGCAGCCATTGAAGCGTTAAACTCCACAGAATTTGGTGGCCGCACCTTAACGGTCAATGAAGCTCGACCCCAGGCTCCCCGCACTGGCGGAGGAGGACGCGGCGGATTTGGTGGCGGTGGAGGAGGATTCGGCGATAAACGCCGCAGCCGCTTCTAAAACTGCCTGCAACGTAATTGCCGTAAAAAGGGGAGAGGCTGATATCGCCTCTCCCCTTTTTTTATTGAGTCTATTACAGATATCTCAGGATTTAGTGAGCGCGATACTGTACGGAAATTTCTGCCTCTTCTACATCAGGGTCAGCTCTTAACCTAGAAAGGTTTTTTTTAAGAAGCGACCCATAGAGCTTATTCTTCACTTTCCGACTAATTTGCAATCCTTTTTCTTCCAATCGTACCCTCGTGTCTTTATCAAGAATAGAAGTACGAAGTGTAAGACAGACCTTTATGGTCTCTACAGGAGCATCTCTGCCAATCGGTATATCCCTGAAAAGTTTTTTCAAACTTGGTTTCATAGAGGTTCTATATTCAAAAGCTGCTCGATATCCAATTTACCATACCCCCAACGTTCGTTCCAGCAAGGTGTGGTAAATTTATCCTGGGCTGTGCTTTTAATAATGCGTCGTTTAGCTTCAGCCCAGTTTATATCTGGGTTTTTCTCTAAGAGAAGAGCCATTGCGCCAGTGACATAAGGCGCAGACATACTCGTTCCTTGCATAACCGCATATTTGTTACCGGGTAATCGAGTCCAGGCTGGCACCTCTTCGGTTGAAGCCTCCTTTGATAATGCTGAGACTAACCATTGACCAGGTCCGGATATTTCTGGTTTGTTATGGCCATCCCGAGTGGGGCCAGGGCTGCTAAAGTAGGAGACATCCTCTACGTTAATAGCATCTAAGTCTATGGGATTTTGCTGGTTGGAAGGCCACTCCTTTCTTGATGCGTAGGACCCTACTGTGATGGCTGAGAACGCAGTGCCCGGCATGCCAACCAAATGCGATTTTTGAATGCCACTGGTAAATTTACCCATACTACTATCTAGAATCCAAGCATGCACGGCACCGACTTGCGCGCCTCCATTTGCGGTGTCCTCTTCAACTATAATACTCCAGCCTCTCAACCACTGTGGCTGAGGAATTGTAAAAATTCCGAATGTTGTAACATGATCCCCACTATAGGCCGCAGTCTGATGCTCGGCTCTCACAAAAAATACTTCTCGGTCGAATTCTCTATCATCATTCATAAGGACTTGAAAGGACTCCCCATTGGGTCCGCGCAAAGAAATTTTCAAGGCATCTTCGTGTTGAGTCCAGACCTGAACCCAAAGAAGTCCCATTAAATTATTCTCGATGATACGAGGCTCTAAAGAAAAGTCAGCGACCCATCGCGAAGGGTCGGTATCAGAGTGGGACAGCACAGTTCCTGCATGTTGATTAGAATTGCCTTCATTGCCGGCTGAACAGACTACTAACCTACCAGGACGATCACAAAGATCGTCAATAGTTCGCTCTACAACACTAGATCCATCATGTGGCCCGTAATGTCCTCCTAAACTCAAATTTACAACACAAGGCTGATCCCGTTCCTCTGCAAGGTCAAAGAGGGAAGCCACAGCTTCAGCAATGTCAGCAGAATCAAAGGTCGTTTTGACAATTGCAAGATCAGCTTTCGGCGCAACCCCCGCAAATCGTTTTTGAGGAGAGCCGTTCCCATTGCCAGCAGCTATTCCCGCAACGTGCGTACCATGTCCAATAACATCTGGAGAAGCGATAGCTTGACCATCGTCAATTGCGAATTGGTCATAGCGTTGATCGGAGGTTTGATCAAAATAATGAACTATTCTAGTTTTGGCATTCACCTGAAAAGCTAGATGTTCCGTATCGATACCAGTATCTACTATACCAATTAACACTCCTTCCCCTGTTTGATTCACAGTTCTCTGACCAGAACTTGAGTGAAGATTTGCTGAATCATGGGCCAAATTGAGATGAGGTAAGAGACGTGTACTCGCTTCCA
Organism: Nitrospirales bacterium; assembly: GCA_965223685.1. GTDB lineage: Bacteria > Nitrospirota > Nitrospiria > Nitrospirales > UBA8639 > Nitrospira_E. Next base: position 749,226 of record CBDCXG010000003.1, on the reverse strand, counting down.
CATACCTCACAGAAGATATTGCAGCTAATTTTTTGAGTATGAACCTAGGCGTTCTTATGGACAAGGTCGAGCTTGATACGGACTTTACTGAAACTCCCTTCCATTTCTTAACAGCCTTCTCTACCTTTGCTTTGCTTACAGAGTCGACTAGAACCGCGACCAACTCTTCTTTGGAACGAAGTCGCTTTTGAGCCTCAGGAGAAACTTGGGCACAAACAGTCTGGAAGCCTAAGGGCAGTTTGGAGATAGAGGCTGGACATATCACTGATCCAGCAGAAGCAGGCGGAATCGGACTTTCTGAAGAAGCTGGGTATATCAAAGATCCTGAAGAAGCTGGAGTTATAAGAGACCCTGAGGAAAGCTTGCTAATTACCTTTTGTGATTCTTTTGAAAGTCGGGAAACCGTTAAGGCAAGCTGTGGATCTAACTTATTTCTTTGAGATGAGACTGAAGATCTCTTGGAACGACTCCGACCTTTTTTTACAGTTTTTGATTTTTTATTTGACCGCGCTTTTCGTTTAGGTTTTGTAGGCATAGAAGAATCCTTTCGTTTAAATAAGAAGACCACACCTGGGCAATTCACCCAAATCGAAATAGATGAAATTCCATCTTAAACCGTCTTTGACTATTTTCCTTCCTTCGCCTCTACATCAATCGTGACATCTACGTCGGTGTCACCCTTGGAAGCTTGCCGGGTAATTGCCCGTAAAACCTCCTCCGGTTTCACATCACCATGAACAATAAGGGAAGTTAATTGCCTGGCGCCTCCTACACCCGTCCCCCACGTCACCTCTATTTTGGCCTTAGGCTCGGCTGGCGAAGATGATGGAGTAGGGGGCTGTCGCAATGAAAATTTGACCGCCCCAAGAAGGCTTCGTTTCCCTTTTTTCTCTTCCGAAGAGTAGGCCACAACATCCACGAGTTGGGTCGTAGAACTATTAAACTCAGACTCGGCAATAGAAAAGACCGCGGCTCGACCATCTGCACTAGCTCTAACTTCGTTAGCTTTTACTCCACCAACATAAAACTCGGTGGTATTAGTAAGACCAATTCCTTTGACCACGAACCAACTTTTTTTATCGATCCATCCTTGGCGTGGAGCAATACTAGACAAAGAAAATGTAGGAATGGAAGTAAGTGGTAATTGAGGAATACTCCAATAGCTATCGCTCCCTACGCTCGCAGACTCTAATAGATTCAGCCGTTTGGATAACGTATTTCGGACATAGGGAAATGGTGACTTCGGAAGACGATTTATTTGTTCTCGAGCATGCTCAAGACTTATCGCCCATTCCATGACTTGGGTCTCCTCAAGCCTTGGATGTCTGAAACGATCGATTGTTCTAGAAAATGGAACCCACGATTCATCAGCGGAAGCAGCAGGAGCCCGAAGCCATCGCATCGAACTATGGAAAATAAAATGGCTATATGGAGCCATGTATCGACCATTCTCTTCTTTTGGCGCGCTAGTATTCGTTCCACCGAGATTTTCAGGAAGATCATCTTTATCAGCTAAAATGAGAATCAAGGCAGGGAAGCTTTGAGGCTGCAATCGATAACCCGGCGGCGTATCTTTATCGGCTGGGTCAGCCTGAGCTACAAAACCTGGTGAGAAGCGCCAGCCAAAATGTCGTCCGGCACTATTGTAGCCCACTACCGTATTCAGAGCGGTAACGGAGGCCGCATCCTGTTCCAGTCGCCTCACATAGTCGAGTTGGCCCTCACCAATTAACTCCTTACCCTGGGCCCGAAAAAGCAGGGCTAATGCCAGTTGTTTTCTTATATTGTTTCGTAGATCCAGAACCTGTGAGTCCAAGGCTGGGAAAACCGCATAAGTCAAGGGATGTCCCTTTCCCCGTTGAAATTTTCCGTGAGAGTCTTCGACACCATACTCCACACGAACATCAATTTCCCCAACGTATCCGGTATAGGTACGACGCCCCGGCCGAACGCTAACATTTAAGATAGCCGCGTATACCATCTGGTTTGCGACCTCTTCATCATCTGGCTTACTCAACCACTCAAACAGCTTTAACGTGATATGATCGTTGAAGACCAGCTGAATTAATTGTCGTAACGATAAATTTAAGGTGTCAGGATCTCGTGTTTTTTGTCCTGAAGAAAATTTCTCACTCGGCAGAGCCTTTTTAGCTAAATTATCTTCTGACATGCTAATAGGCGGGCCATGGGGTTGAGGCTTCTTCGTTGTTGATGGATCAGGCATTGCCTTTGGTGTAGGGCTTGGTGATTTCTCTGCTGGGGTATTATTTTTCATTGGATCACTCTTGGGAGAGGATTTACCTGGTGGAGGTGTTGGTGTAGAACTGGAATCCGGTTTGGCTTTCGGCGGACTATTTGTGGTCATACCTCCTTCAACAGCCCCAACAAGACTTGAGGCCAGAACCCCTTGTGCCTGACCCTGCAAACGGGATGCTTCAGCAGGGTTTGATGCCAATCCAGCTTGTCGAAGAAGATCAAGGCTAATTGCGACCCGGGCCTCCAAGGCTTCTATGTTGGTAATTGAGGAAGCCGCTTCAATACGTTCCCGATCAAAAATTTGCTGTGCCGAAAGATCCAGGTCAAAAGCGAAATGGTCTCCTGGATTTAAGATCACTCGCGCCGTGGATGCCGAAACAGTCCCATATTCCTCCAGGTCAGCTGCAATGAGATCTAAACTTTCCGCTGCTTGCAGTGCATCCTTATTTGCCTCTTTTAGATGATCGGGTAATATCGCTCGACATGACACTAGGCTGCTTACAAGTAAAACTAAGATAAATTGAATCCCTTTTATTGTTAGATGCATTGTATTCGTCTCCATAAAGCATTCAGAGAAATTTCTTCTAAAATATTCCTGGGTACATTCTCTAGAGTAGAATTTAAGAAACGTTTTTATGCCAATAACAGGTGTACAGAATATTGAAAGAATATGATGGAGTATGCCTAGTTTTTTCCTGGACTTGGAGTAAAAAGTCCAGCGAAGAAACCTACAGAAGCTGTGAACAAACTCAAGATCACCTCTCCTGAGGCTATAGGACTTTGGGGTTTATTGATAAATGTACCAACGGCGAGGATGGCAAAGGCTCCAACCATAACAATAGCAAATGCCCAAATAGCCACTGACCAAAGACTGTCTCGTTTTTCAGCAGATGGTCCAGCTATTCCTCTAGCCAAGGCCTTCTGCTCTTTGGGAGGCAAATTTAAGGCAATTTGTTTCCCAACGTTTTCTAATTGATCAGACTGAATGTTTTTCACCTGAAGAACTAAGTTATCGACGGTTGCATTACTCATAGCCATCTTCCTCAAAAATATTGAATAATTACTTTGATTATTTATTACCTGACTTTGAGCGTGCCCACCTAACGCTTGTTCGGACGATACTCGAACATCGCTCTGACAACACCGTGGTCAGAAGTACCAGTCTCCTTGTGGTCGTCTCGATTCAGGTGATCATTGCTCAACTCCATACCCTTGAAAGCCCACAGACGATGTCTGGAATTGTCATAGAACTCTTGGGAAACGAGTATATGGTCTAAAGATTCACGAGTATTTTTAAACACATGGGTGTAGTACACATCTCGCAAGCTCCTATACTCCTCAAGCGTGCCCACAGTATAAAGACCGACATCACTGCCTCCTTTATTCAAACCACTCAATAAGTAATTTGGCTGTTCAGTGAGAATGTTGAGCGTGTTGCTATGCTGTCCATCATTAAGATCTCCAATAACGACAACAGGTGTTCCGGTGCCTTTCATCTCTTTAGTCAAAATCATACGCAGGGCTGCAGCTTCTGCTATACGCCGAATTGTGGAGATGGCTGAGCCTATACCAATCGAATGCCTTGCGTAGAAGCTCCGATCTTGTTTGTACCATGCTTCCCTAAATATTCTCGTTGGGCCTTTTGACTTAAGATGAGCGACATATACAAAAATGGACTTCCCATTCGCTCTCGGCCGGATCTTGAAATGTAAGACTGGCCTTGAGAATGTATCAATAGCCACAGAGATTTCTGATGTCTGAGGATCATCTCCAGTGCTCGTTAATCGGAACTTGTCAGGGAATTCGGAGATCCATTCTGGATCACCAACTAAAATGCCCTTTCGGACCGCACCTGCACAGACAATGCGTTGACCTTTATGATTATGAGGAACCAGCAAGTCATACTTGGACAGTAAACCTGCTTCCTGGAAGGCCTGCTTCAAGGCCTGTTGATGCCAGAGTTCTTCAAAACCCCACACATCAGATACCATGTTCTTCAAAAGATCTGCAGTCCAAGTAATCTTCTTCTGGTAAGATTCTTTATCCCATCCATCTTTGTCGGAGTAGATTGGCAACTCGGGGAGGTTGAGATTGTAAAGGTTACAATTTGCAAATGATAATTGCGTTCTGCCTGCCATGATAGAACTCCTGTTAGCATTACCTCATACTGTCTGACACACGCTGACCTCTACATTTTTATTTACAGTAAACATTGTGCAGTCAAGTTACTCCCCCTTGACGCAGGAACGTGACTACCAACATCTATGACTAATTTCATACGCGAGAACTATTGCCATGACATTCACAACTCCAATCCCTCTCCTACCTACTGTTGCAATCACAATGCCTATATATCGAATTCGAGTGCATTACTTTTCAGTAGAAATTCTAAGGGAAAACCCAATAAAGCCCTAAGTATCCCCATACAACATGCAGATTCCTCTTTAAATTTTGTATCTAAAAGGATAAAAACTGTATCTATTCAGATAACTTTTTGTGATTTTTAATGGAACATATTCTGTACGAACCAACAGCTTGGTTTAATTTGAGATAACAGAGGAGATTTGAGTTCTAGGAAGGAATTATGAGCGGACCAATAGAGGATAGTAGCTAAATAGAGAGAGACTGGCCGGAAAACTTTCGATAAGAACCCATGGAAGTGTTAAGTCTCACAAAGTTTGGAGGACAAACCTTAACGGTCAATGAGGCCCACCCCCAAGCCCTACGCACCGGTGACGGAGGACGAAGCGGTTGGCGACAAACACCGCAGCCGTTTCTAACACTGATTTCCAATACAGTTTTTACGATGGAACTATGGCAAACCCTGCAACAATGAGAAAATATTCTTATAGAGCGTCTTCTGCGCACCAATCAGGCTGGGATCCGTCAAGCAACCAAACCCTATGTCTAGGTGATCAAAACTTCTGCCTATGATTTCCTGCACTTTTTCGTAATACCACTTCCCTCGCTCAACAGGATTTCTTGTAAATATTCCCTCCCCTCCTACCGGATGGTGTCGACCAACAAATGGAAATCGCTGAGAAATGGCACTCACCGCTCCATCATTTTCTCTCCACTTTTCTATCACTAAATCACCAGAACCCCAACCAGGGATGGGAGGATGCTCAAAGTCCACCACAACACCCTGGTAGGCGGCCGTGGCAGCTAGAGAAGGATTCATCAGCGGGTCAGGGTAGTGAAAGGACGTAAACCACCCCTTGGTCGTCTGCTCAGTGATAAGAGATAAATAGTATGTTTGTGGATGCGTTTGACAAAGTTGGTTCGCTACGTATCCGCCTTGAAGTGTCAGATCAAATGCCAAGTTATCTTTTCCCGTTGCAAAGTTGCTGTGATCTATTGCAGAGACAATATCATGGAAATTCCCGCCTTTTCCTTCTCCAATCCATTGATCGAGGTCAAAATCAAAAATATTCTCAATGGCCCCTCCACCCGCCATCGCGAAAAACTGAATGGCCTTTCCTAGGAATGGACCAAAGGAACCAGTTATCAAACCAGATTGTTTATCACAGCCCAACAGATAAGGAAGGGTTGATCCATTCAGAACTCCGGACAGACACACCACCGCTTCAATCCATTGTGCATTGGAACCCCATCCCCAAAAATCATCTGCTAACAATTGCTGCAATCGCAAGGCGGTATGGCCCCCAGCACTATGCCCGATAATAATGGCGGGGTTATCTTCTGACCAATTCGGAACAAGTGCGTTACCCGTATGGTCATCAGAAAATCGGCTATGCCCTTGGGTTTCGCTATGCGAGGCGCCGTAATCTATTTTCGCACCTTTGATTTGAGCGGCCACTTCACAGGCACGATCATGAAAAGAACTCACCGGACCACAATTCGCCTCACGTACGATAAAACCATGGGGATCAACTTCACCGGCGTATCCCCAGTACGGCAAACCGCCTAACTCCTTTTTCCCCCAACCAAACAAACCATGGACGAAAATGATATGTTGCGATTTCACAATTTTTTTCTTTCACATCAAAATTTATGAATATTCTTCTCTAACCGCTTGGCTTTTTTCCGGGCAATGATTTCTACTTCCATTTCCGTAGGGTGGATCGTAACCTTCGTGAAATTATCGTCAGAAATCACTTTACTGGCATTGGCGAGTCGAAACAGGCCTGCCTCTCCACCGTCGATAAAACCTTTTGTTTGAAAATGCCGTGCAGATGGGTGGGGGTAAGGCCAAAAGAAAGCAGAAGACACCACGGAAATAATTTTCATATTTGATTCCGATATCAGCTCCGTTGACAAGGAAGCATGGACATCACCAGAAAAAAACACCACCTTGTGAATTTTGTTTTCCTCAATATGACTAAGGATTTCCTCTCTTTGGCTTTGAAACCCGGCCCACTTATCATCACCCTCTTCCGAACACGAATCTGGCGCAAAGGGGACAGACGTGACAATAATTTTGACCTGTCCCGACCCGTCATTCAACCACCGTTTGAGTGTGCGCATTTGCTCAACACTCAACATTTCAGATTTACCATTTGGCGCCAACAGCCGTTCAGTTCTTGAATCGGTCACAAAAATATCACAACACCCGTCTGAATACTTGTACCAAAGTTTGTTAGGTGTTCCCTCTAGCCTTCCTTGCTTGATAGGAATAAGAGGGCTGTGGCTCAGTTGATAGGTTTGGTACGCATGAATGGCATTGGGAAAAAGCGTTTTCCAGTCCTTGCTGTTAGATTTCGCCGGCCAATTATCTTCTATCTCATGATCATCAAGTGTCATATAAGTGGGCACTAGACTCATCAATTTCCGAATATGCTTTTGAGAGAATGCATCTCGATACCGTTGATAAAATTGCCTCACAGATTTATCTGGATTAAACACATTGAGGTCATCCGCATAAATTTGATCTCCCATCATGATCAGCTGATGAACCTCGCTGCCCTCCTCTTGAATGATATCTTGTAAAATTGACTTGAACATTTTATCTCCACGATCATCAAAGAAATCACCAAGGAAGGTCTTCAGCAAATATCGACAGGATCCAATGACGAGTGTCCGCGCCTTTTTCTTATTGGCCGATGCAGTCAGAAACTGTCCTCCACTCACTCCTTCCCAATCAGTTTCCGCAAAAATCTCATCCATTAACTCGGAATCCGAAAAGTAGTACCCTATTTGATACTCATAACGCTGCTCAGGCTTTAACCTGTCAAGGATAGCAAGCCCCGTTAAATCAAAATTTGGATTCATCTTAAACGTCATCGGCTCACTCCACTGCTCGGTTTCCTTCTTACGAAAGCGTAACGCACCAAAACAGCGTCGAGGTTGACCCTCAATGATATGAGCCATTCCACGCCCCCAAATTCGTGCTCGGGTCGGAGTCGTTTCTCCGACAATCGGACCAACTGTTAGTGGATAAAGCTTCATAAATCCTCCATGAGTTCGAACATTTCACCAAAGATCACGTTACAAGAATAAGAACTCAATAAACTGACAGATATCATTACCTGACGTTACTCCCACTGTTGGTTTTAACTATTGGTTGCAGGGAATAGATTAAGATGGGATATTCGACTAGTTCTAAATCAACTTTCTCATACTTTGCCAAAGTACGTATCATCACTGGTGAATAATTCAATTTCTAGTCTCGGCAATGGTCTAAGAAGGCCTGCGCCTTCAATCGGATGGGAATGTTCAAACAGTCCGTCCAGTGCAGCCGAAGCCCTTTGGGCATCCAAAGCGCACACACAGCACATAAGCACGAGAAAATGGCGAGAACACCGCTGATGGCTTTTTTCAACATTCTCATATCTTTGTCTGCAAAGACGAGACCTTGATAGCAGAAAGTAATTATATTTCTCTCAAGATGAATTTCTTAGGAAAAGTGGAGAAGTTATCGTAAATGCTTCTCTATTATCCAGTCGGCTCCTTCAAGCTTGTATCTAAAATGATAAATATATATCTATTCAGATATTTTTTTTGGAATAGAAAAGGAACATAGTAAAGAAACAGCGCTGAGAGGTTCAATCAAAGAAAAACTTGAAATTCGAGAGGAGAGCGGGGAATTAAGAACGAACCATGAAGATGGCGGCAAGGAGAGTGCCTAGTCCTAATAACATAGTGAGGCGCCCAATAATGGGGGATAGCCTGACAAGAAGTTTTTCCACAAAAAGCCATTCAGCCTTTGGCTTGGTCTTGAGTATTCGAACTTTAGGACCAATGAATTGGTCATGGGCAATAGAGACGATGATGAGTAACAGCACAAGCGTTAATTTGATTAGTAGGGGAAATGGCCACTCCCCGGTTGAAACATCCACCTGATGGGGAAGAAGCATGCCTCCCGTCACAATGAGAACAACCAGGGCACCCCACACGAGCGTTCGAAACCGGCGTGCGAGATTGATAAACTCGCGCTGAGCGGAAGGAAGATCCGGAGACTTTTTGAGAAGAGGAACTGCAACAAGGGACAGAAAGAGCATGCCTCCAACCCAAAAGGTAGCCGCGGTCAGATGCATCCAAACCAAAATGATATCAAATAGAGTCATCTCTTAGATTGTAGTCGAGGTTCACCAGACTTCACTAGTCTTTGGACCTAGCCAGGCAACAATCCAGGAATATTGAAAACTACCGCCAGCGGCATTTTGGTTGCCATTTCTCCACGTTCACCTCAGCAAACTTGTTGCTTGTTCTGCAGATTGAGGTCTTGCCTTCATCTCTGTTCATAACAGAATGGGACAAATCCTTTAAAAAAATTCAGATCTGGGGTTTTGGAACCTCTCTCATACTAATAATATCTGTCTCCTCCTAGACGTATGTACATTTGTGAAACAACGGTCTCAAGCTCTGGATTTTTTGGGAATGGTGCCCTTATAAGTTCCCATTCTGAACCAAGATCTTTATAATATCTGATCCCCCCTCGTTCACTTTTTCTGGGGTTCTATGTCACATTCACCTCAATCATCTTCATCAGCCTACATACGAGCCGATTCGGATTCAGAGTTTCTACAGCGCGATGAATTGCGCGCGGCTCGTCTCCAGCTGGAATGGTTAAAAGCAGAGCTTCTCCAACAAGACGAAAACATTGAATCAACAATTGTGGTGTTCGGGAGTGCTCGACTCCTGGATAGGGAAACCGCCCAAGCAAAGGTAGCCAAGGCAGAACAGGCACTTTCCCAATCTCCTGATAATCTCGACAAACAACAAGCTCTGCAAATTGCTAAAAATCAATTGACGTTAGCGCCCTATTATCATGAAGCTCGAGAATTTGGCCGCTTGGTCTCTTCTGCCTGCCAATTAAAAGGCCGCTGTGAATACGTCATTGTCACGGGCGGAGGCCCTGGGATTATGGAGGCCGGAAATAGAGGGGCGGCTGATGTGGGAGCCAAATCCATTGGACTAAATATTCACCTCCCTTTTGAACAAGCACCTAATCCTTACATTACACCTGGCCTATGCTTTCAATTCCGTTATTTTGCTATTCGCAAAATGCATTTCCTGTATCGCGCAAAAGCCCTTGTCGTCTTTCCAGGTGGATTTGGCACCATGGATGAACTCTTTGAAACCTTAACCCTCATCCAAACGGGAAAAGTCAAAGACCTCTCGATCGTCTTAATCGGAAAAGCCTATTGGGAAGACTTAATTAATTGGAAGAAATTTGTGGAATTTGGCCTGATTAGCCCTAAAGACTTAGATTTGTTTCATTATGCCGAATCGGCGGCAGAAGCTTGGGATATCATTACCGCCGAACATCAGGAAGGCACATCGTTATGAAGATTTCTTTTCACGGTGCAGCTCGATCCGTCACTGGGAGCCGACATGTAGTTGATGCAGGTAAAACCCGCATCCTCTTGGATTGTGGGATGTTTCAAGGCCAACGTGATCAAACACGTGAACGCAATCGCCACTTGGGATTTGACCCCAAATCTATCAACACCGTCTGTCTGTCCCATGCGCACATTGATCATTCAGGCGCCCTCCCCGTCTTAGCTAAAGAAGGATTTCGAGGGAACGTTCATATGACCGATGCCACCGCCGACTTGACAGAAATTCTGTTGGCTGATTCAGCCCGCATCCAAGAAAATGATTGCCGCTACGTGAATAAACTGGAACGCCGTCGTGGGAAAAAATGCGTCAGTCCAATTTATTCTGGCGATCATGTCCAGCGAATTGTTAAACAGTTTCAAGGAGCAGGCTATAAACAGCCTGTCTCATTGGCTACCAATGTGACAGCATGCTTTCATGATGCAGGACACATTATTGGATCATCTGCTATTTGGCTTAAGCACCGCAATCGAGGAAATACCACATCTTTACTCTTTTCTGGTGATTTAGGCCGTGCGAACATGCCTATTCTTCGAGACCCATCTCCCCCACCGCCATGTGATGTACTGATTATTGAGTCAACGTATGGCGACCGCTTACATCGTGATGAGGAAAATCGTCGAAAGAACATTGCTAAACAATTGGTACAACATGCCATTCAGCACAAGAGCAAGATTATTGTCCCGGCATTTTCGGTAGGCCGGACACAAGATATCATTATGCGCATTAAAGCCTTAGTCAAAAATGGCGAAGTTGATCCCATTCCAATTTATATTGACTCTCCCCTTGCCTTTAAGGCGACGAAAGTCTTTCGCCGGCATCCGGAATGTTACGACGAAGATACCTATCGCACCTTTACAGCTTCTGGCGACGTCTTCGCCGCCAAATATATTAAGTTTGTCTCAACAGCCCAAGACAGCAAACGGTTAAATCGAAAAAAAGGGCCCTGTGTGATCATCTCAGCTTCAGGCATGTGCGAAGGCGGTCGGGTGGTCCATCACTTGAAACATGCCATTCAGGATGAGGCTAATGTCATTGTCATCGTGGGGTTTCAAGCCGAACATACTTTGGGACGCAAACTTGTTGAGGAATGGGATACAGTAACGATTTTCGGCGTATCCACACAACGACGCGCACAAGTGGTACGGCTCAATGGATTTTCGGCTCACGCGGATCGGGGGGATTTACTGGCCTATGTTGGAAGTATTAACCCACTCCCACGAAAAGTTTTTGTGGTTCATGGTGAGGAGCGGCAATCATTAGCCTTTTCCATGACGCTTCAAAAAGAATTTCCTGGAATGGAGGTAGAGGTGCCTAAACCAAATTCCACCCATAACGTGTAAATCCCAATCAACCTAAACCCCAGGGACCAAATTTCATTGGAAAGAATTGGAGTAGATATCGAGCAGAGCCATTTATTCTAGAATAATCTGGGAATCAACATTGCGAATAAAAATTGCCCGTCCAGATTCGTTGACATAGGCATCAATCCAGTCTCCTTTGTGGGCTGGGCGATCAATGCTGGTATTCTCATCTACTGGAAGACGAACCTCATTTTCCCCACTGGTATGAACGACATATGCAGCTCCTTCAAGATGATGGACTTGCCCCCGAATTTTCCTCACAGCCCCATTTCTCATCATAGGATCATTCTGAAGTTGTTGGTAGCCTTTTGTGCCCTCTACAATACCTTGTCCAAGGGCCGATTGATGTGAGGTCGGTTCGGTCATGTGATTGGCACAACCTATAAACCCCAATACACTCAATAGCGAAACAAGTCCCTTCAACCACATCATATTATTCGCTCCTTTATTTTAAAAGTTCTGACCATACATTTTATCGTATCATACTCTCTGCAGGTGTCCAGAACATCATTCTCGTATTATCCTCTTACACCAAATCATCGCCAAATTTCCGACCTCCTTTTAGAACAAGAATAATGAAAACTTGCTTTTTCCGAGATTCATGATCAAGCTATTTGACCTACAGGAAGATATCTTTTACCCTTTCTTGGAGCTTATTTTTCTGGCTAAATTATATTTCCAAAAGTGTTCTATTGACATTCACTCACACCCCACCCCCTCATGCACCTGTGAATGAACAACCTTATCCTTCACTCAATTGGTGCGTCTCTTACACTTACTCACTTCCAAGGAGGTTTCAATGGCTACAATTGCCCGTGTCACCGAAATTATTGCCAGCTCACCTAAAAGCTTTGATGACGCCATGGCAGCTGGAATCAAACGTGCTAATAAAACCTTAAAAAACGTGTCTGGAGCCTGGGTCAAGGACCAATCGGTCAAAATCGAAAAAGGGAAAATTGTCCAATACCGAGTCACGATGAAGATTACCTTTATTCTTACGAATTAAGTACGTCATGAAGGGGGGCATGGGAACCTATGTCCTCCTTCATCAATAATTATTGTTCTCTCTTTGCCACCATGTTTGAGGCTATTCCCAATCCATATTTGGTACATACTGATCACTCTTTTCAGTATAAACAAGCGCCCACTCAACCTCCAAAATCCGCTCCTGGCAAAAAAAGCTGCGAAAAACGTTTACAAAAATATATTGCCCAGGTTGATGAATTACAACGGCAGCTCTATGCCCATGATCGATATTCTCTTTTGTTGATCTTTCAAGCCATGGATGCGGCCGGAAAGGACGGTACCATCCGAGCAGTCATGCGGGGCATTAATCCAGCTGGCTGCCAAGTCTTTTCATTCAAACAACCTTCACATCGTGAATTGGATCATGATTTTTTGTGGCGCACGACTTCCCGCCTCCCAGAGCGAGGCCGTATTGGTATATTCAATCGAAGTTATTATGAAGAAGTGTTAGTCGTTCGCGTCCACCCTGAATATCTCAAGACTCAGAAGCTCCCATGGCCAACTAAGTGTACCTTATGGGAAGAACGATATGAATCAATATGCAATCATGAACTTCACCTGGCTCGGAACGGAACCATAATTTTGAAATTTTGGCTTCATGTCTCCAAGGACGAGCAGCGACGACGGCTTTTAGCACGCCTGACGGAACCAGAAAAACATTGGAAATTTTCTCAGCACGACCTCAATGAACGAAAACTCTGGAAACAGTATATGATGGCTTATGAAACTGCCGTGAATGCCACATCGCAACCATGGGCACCATGGTATGTCGTTCCTGCAGACGACAAACCCTATATGCGCATGTGCGTGGCAGAGATTATTGCACAGACGCTAAAAAATCTTGATTTGCACTATCCCAAAGTCAATAAAACTACACGTCAAACATTCGCAAAATTTCGCAAGCAACTTCAATAATAAGGACAAGACCTGCCTAGACCTTGCCTCTAATCAATACAATATTTCTTATTTCTAGAATGGATCTACCTTTTCGCAATTTTCTGACAAAGGAATATTTTTGAATGATTGAAGGACTGGGAAAAGAATTACAAGCAGTCTGGGACATTGGCGTGTTTGGGACAAACTTGGGTGAAATTTTTCAGGCGATTGGTATTTTCCTGCTCTTCATTTTTGCCAGACGCATTTTTTTCCGCACCACCATGAAATCACTCAAGATGTTAGCCAGAAAATCAAAAACCGATGTGGATGATCAGGTCATTGTTGCACTCGAACACCCCCTTGAGTTTGCTTTTGTGGTCATCGGACTCTATTTCGCAGGACAATTTGTCACATTATCAGACACGGCCGCGCATCTACTCGCCCAATTTGTTCGTTCTCTCATTGCCCTCACAATTTTCTGGGCCATTTATCGCGTGATTGACCCTCTTTCCCTCTTATTCGACAGAGCCGTTGGATTATTCGGCAGTGAGAGCATGCACGAAACGGTGAAAGGGTTTTTTGTCAAATTGGTCAAGGCTATTATCGTCTGTTTGGGGATCGCCGCAATTTTTCAGGAATGGGGCTTTAATGTCGCAGCGGTCTTAGGGAGCTTAGGATTGGTTGGCATGGCCGTGGCCCTTGGCGCTCAAGATTTTATCGCCAACATGTTTGCTGGACTCACAATTTTCTTGGATCGTCTGTTTGAAAAAGGCAATTGGATCAAGACTCCAGACGTGGAAGGGAATGTGGAAGCCATCGGTTTTCGAGCCACAAAAGTTCGGCGGTTTGATAAAGCCCTGGTGACTATTCCCAACTCAAAGTTGGCCAGCGAAGCCCTCGTGAATTATTCTCGCATGACCCAACGTCGGATTTATTGGAGCATCGGGGTAGAATATCGAAGTACACACGAACAAATACGTCATATTATCCAAGACATTACTGACTATCTTCATACCAATCCCGACTTTGAAACCGACCCTCGTAAAACTAAAACCTTTGTGTTTCTTGACTCGTTTGGTGCCTCGAGCATCGATATCATGTTGTACTGCTTCACCAAAACAACCGTCTGGGGCGAGTGGTTAGCTGTCAAAGAAACCTTGGCTTATAAGATCAAGGAAATTGTCGAAGGTCATGGAGCCGCATTCGCGTTCCCTTCAACATCACTCTATGTTGAATCTCTTCCTTTTGGCAAACCAGATCCATTCCCGCTTCCTTCGTCAGAGAAAACTTGATCCCATAGAGACTTATTCCCTTCTCATCAACACTTTTTTAACCTACCGCCTTTACACTTCCTGTAGAATAACACCTGTACGACTCTCCAAAAGTTGCTGAGTCAACACATTCCGCAATTGTTCAACTTCCTCAGTCAAGTCATTCAAAATAGTGGTTCTGGAAATATAATACGGTGCTCGCTTTCCTCTGAAATCAATGACCGGGCCAATTTGTGTAAACCGTATTCCATGCCATCGTAATTTCCTTAATAGACGAGGTTCCATCATGGCCACGCCATAATCCAATGGGGAAAGCACAAGCATTGAAAGGCTACAAACAAAAAGACCTAAGGGAATGAGAGGATACGAACTTCGCTGTCCATGATCATCTGCTTCTATGTCTCTATCCGGCAGACTGATAGGTCGAGGCTCATCAGTTTTCCGCCGTCGAAATTTGGAAAGAACAGCAAGCCGTGAAAATTCTCCTATGAGGGTTTTGGGAATTTTTTTGAGATCAAATTCATGTCGTTCGAGGAATTCTGAACCATGCTGTTCAAAGGGGAGGCACCCAGAAGCAGGACATCCTCGAGATCCAATTAACCGAGTACACCCAATGGCCTCTCCAGTTGGGATATGAATTAATAAGGCCTGGTCCGCAATAGAATCCATCTCATCTCGTTCACATTGATCAAGACACCCAAGGGGATCTTCAAACCCAAACTCTTCACAATACACCTGATACCGTATTCGATGTGCCAATGTTTGCAAGTCAGGAGAATCGGCATAGACCACCTTGAAATATTTCAGAAACGTTTCACTCAAAACTTTTTGACTCATAAAATTTCCCCAATTCGATATAACTCTTCAAGAACATCACTGAAACGGTTAGAAAAAGACAATGGCAATCAATCTATTATTAAAATCATCCCTTATGAATATGTTTATCATAATAGGAGAAAACCATCGGTTCATTCTCAATTCCCTTGAGACCAACCTCGACCCGTGCCTCCAAGATACCTGAACATCGCCTATAATTCGTATGAATTTCTCTCTATTCCTGCGCTTTATAGTACTTTCAAGGAGGTTTTTTATGGCTATTTTCACTTGGGTTAAGCTTCACCGGTGGTTACCGATAACAATGCTGAGTTAGATCCTTTCTCAGGCGGAAGGTCTTAACCTGGCACATAATTTTTATCTCTTTGCAAAATACAACCACAACAACTTCACTCTCATTGCTAGCTCGCTCTCAACATATGCCAAACACCTTCCAAGAAAATTGCCAACGCAAATTTGGATACGTCAATCCAGAATACCTGAAGGTTGCCCTAGACCTTTTCGCACCAATTAAACAACAAAGTTACGAACGGCTCCATGCAGCCCAAGGGCTAAACTTCTTAGATGTGGGATGTGGGTCCGGTATTGATACAAGTGAATTAGCTAGACGAGTGCAATCCTCTGGACTGGTGGTAGGAATTGATTTTGATCAGGAAATGATTCGACAGGCTGAGGCACAAATCAAGCGTCTAGATTTACATTCACACACGTCTCATATACATGCACAGGCCTTGGCTCTTCCTTTCTCAGATTGGTCTTTCGATGGCGCACGAAGTGAAAGACTCTTCATGCATCTCACTGATGGATTACCCGTGCTGGCAGAAATGGTCAGAGTGACGAAACCACAGGGATGGGTTGTTGTCGCAGAAACAGACTGGAATAGCCTATCCATGTGCAATACGCAACCAACAATATCCCAAACTTTGTCTCAGCTTCGCATTGAACGTTACCTGACAAACGGATACTCGGCACAGCAACTCTATAGCCAATTTTCTACTATGAAGTTGCAATCCATCACCATCGACATTCTCCCTATTTTCACAACAAATATTGGCCTTTTTCGGTTCTTAACAAAAATGGACGAGCTAGAAGACTTGGCGATACGAGAAGACTTCTTAACAACAGATGAAATGGCTTCCTGGAAAGCAGCGCAACATGCCTTTACACAAGGAACCCCATTTTGGGGGAGTGTGAATGTATTAATTATGGCTGGACAAGTGCCCTGATAAAGGGGAATACACACCAGTCCCCATAGCCCCTTCTTTCCACCTGTACCTGCTAAGCCTTCAAAACATCGAGGCCTATTCGTCGTTTGTATTTTTCAGCTCCCAAGCAAAAGGGAAAGAAGTACGAGTGGCGAAACTTAAAACGTCAAAGTAACTCGGCCCATAACACTACGCTGTAATCCAGTTCTTTGCGTTCCTAAGATCGTATCAGAAAATTCATCATGATGGGAGTGGAGTAAATTTTGTCCAATCAAAGAAATATCCACATTGTCCGTAGGCCGCCATCCTAGTCGAAGATCAAGTTCCCAATAATCATCCACCATCAACGAAGGTAGCTCATCGGTATAGCGCAGCCAAGAATCAAACTCTAATTGGTACGGCAAGGACATTTGTGACCGTATTGAGGCATGATGTACGGGGCTGGCCCCTTCTGTGAACTGTGCCGCTTCCTCATTCTTAATATCCATCTCTAAATACGTATAGGCCCCTTGGACCTTCCACCATTCCCATAGTTGCACCCCTGTACTCACTTCGACTCCATAATTTTGGGCTTCGTGGTTATTGGTTCGAATAAAAGTTGGAAGGGTTGTTGCCGGTGGAAGAGCCTGCAATTGATTCCCTACCAACCGATCATAATCCATTAAAAATCCGGTAACATCAAAGGAAACCTGATCCAAAGGTTGGGACCGAAAGCCCAATTCAAAGGCATGCAGTACTTCTGGTTTCGCTTGCTGGTTATCTTCCACTGCAATAGGTCCAAGAGCAGTCGGCAACGTTAAGACCCCATCATCTAGCAACCGGGGCGGAAGGACTACGGCCCGTGAGACTGCGCCCCAGAGCGATACATAAGAATGCGCTTTCCAGATGAACCGGCCACTTGGTTGATACTCGAAACCGGTAAAATCGTTATGGGAAAGCTTTGTGCCCACCGTCACGACCAGCTCATCAGGAATCAACGTTATTTCGTCTTGAATAAATCCACTCGCTAAGTTAAAGGAACGCGTTTCCTCAGTGGGTTGAATCGTTAAACTTCCTTCAAAATCATCAAGCCAGTATCGATATTCTCCTCCCCATGTTATTTCCTGTCCCAATACAAAGGGGAAACGGTGCTGGAACTCAATATCAAAAGTATCCAATGTATAGTCTTGAATGATTTCATCTCGCTCGACTCGGTCATAAAAGAATTTGACGGAAAAATCTGAATCATTATCAATTTCATGCGTCCATCGTGCAAGAAAATGTGCTCCCTTTAAATCAACATCTTCTGAGGAGGTACTGGAAAAAGGGGGAGTTAACGTTGCCACCGTTAATGCCTGTCCTGCAGCTCCTTTGTAAAGACCACCTTCAACCATCACATTATCTTGGTCATTGGCTTCCCAATCCATACGAAATCCACCACGCCCCATTCGCCAATCATCGGAACTTCCTGTCTTATGAAATTGTGTGTCACGGTTAAAATATTTGCCAAAAATTCGATAACTCAACCCTTCTCCAACTTTACCTCCATACCGAAGTTCTCCAATCCCTTCTTCCGTGCCTCCCCATCCTACGACCAAACCATCTTGAGTTTCAGATGCCGACTTCGTAATAATATTAATGACACCATTTACAGCATTGACGCCCCAGAGGGTTCCTCCTGGCCCACGAATCACTTCAATACGGTCTATGTCTGAAAGCACCGTATCCACGGTTTCCCAGTTCACACCCGCAAATAACGGATTATAAATATTCCGTCCATCAATCAAGACGAGTAATTTATTTGTAAAACGATCATTAAAACCCCGCGCCGTAATAGCCCATTTATTGCCGTCGATTCTGGCGACTTCGAGCCCAGGGACCATTCGCAACGCTTCCGGAATCGAAGAGACACCTGATCGACGAATATCTTCCTGCGTCACTACAAAAATCGCTGCGGCAGACTCTGAGAGTCTTTGCTTCTTTTTCGCAACGGACGTAACCTCGATATTCATCAATTCTTCTAGGCTCAATTGAGTTAAATCCTTTTCAGGTTTTACAGATGCAGCTATGACGGGCGCCGACCATAGCCACTCTCCAATAAGCGACACCCAGAACAGCCCGATGAGGACTATTGACGCTAATTGTCCAATGCTCGTTTTTCTATTTCCCTCCATAACAATCGCTACGTTAATAAGGTGCCTTCATTCGCTCAACAAGTGTACTTACCAATAGGCCTGTGTTGACAACTTCAATGATAAGCGCGGCTCGTTCTAACCCCTTTTGCGCACTTTCTTTCCATTATGTAGTAAAGGTATCTCTTCATAAGATCGGCTTTCCAATTACTAAAATTAAGCACCTCTGCCCTAATAACCCCTGCCTTGCACATGCTCTCGAAGATTGGCAGGCAGCTCAGATTATCAGATCCAACATTGACCCAACGTCTTCACTGGCCTACCATTTTCCATATTAGATAAAAAAACGTGTTCCTTTTTCGCCACACATCCGACATTACCTGGAAAGGGAGTACTGTTGTGGGCAACACATTTCACCTTACCTTGATTAAACCCTCTCACTACGATGACGACGGCTATGTCATTCAATGGCTTCGCTCCTCTATTCCGTCTAACACCTTAGCCACCCTTTATGCCTTGGCGCTGGATTGTGCAAAACGTTATGTGCTGGGTGACGATGTTGAAATAATCGTTGAACCCTACGATGAAACTAATACCGTGCTCCCCATCAAGAGAATCATTCGTTCTATAAAAAAAGCTGGGAATGGGATAGTCGGTCTCGTGGGCGTACAAACTAACCAATTTCCACATGCTGTTGATTTAGCTGATCATTTTTTACAAGCAGATATCCCGGTCGTGATTGGTGGGTTTCACGTTAGTGGCTGTGTAGCCATGCTTCCTTCTTTACCAACCGACTTACAACATGCCATGGATAAAGGTATTACACTCTATGCCGGAGAGGCTGAAGAACACTTGGCTACACTCCTCCAGGAAGCTTATCAAAGTACACTCAAACCGCTTTATAATGTCATGGCTCAGCTTCCTGATCTGCAAAACATCCCATCCCCAATACTTCCTTCACACATCATCAAAAATACTCTTGGCCGGTTATCGAGTTTTGATGCCGGACGCGGCTGCCCCTTTCAATGTAGCTTTTGCACCATCATCAATGTTCAAGGGCGTCAATCGCGATGGCGATCGGCAGATGATATTGAAGCGTTAATTCGAACAAATTTGGTACAAGGTATTCGGCGGTTTTTTATTACTGATGATGACTTTGCACGGAATAAGGATTGGGAAGCGATCGTTGATCGATTCATCTCTATGCGCGAAGAAGAACATCTTCCCATTTCCTTTAGCATTCAAGTGGATACCCTATGTCACAAAATTCCTAGATTTATTGAAAAATGTGCACGGGCTGGCTGTAGAAATATCTTTATTGGCTTAGAAAACATCAACCCTAACTCATTAGTTGGTGCAAAAAAGCGCCAAAATAAAATTTGGGAATATCGCAAAATGGCCCAAATGTGGAAGGAGCACGGATGCACCACCGTCGCGGGGTACATTCTAGGATTTCCTAACGACACCCCAGAAACGATTGCCCGTGATATTTCTATTATCCAAAAAGAACTGCCTTTAGATTGCTTGGAGTTTTTTTATCTGACTCCGCTTCCTGGATCGGAAGATCATAAGGTCTTACACCAGCAAAGGGCATGGATGGAACCGGATATGAATTCCTATGACTTAGAGCATGTCACTGTGAAACATCCGGTCATGTCAGCAGAAACGTGGGAACGAGTTTATCGAGACGCATGGGAACAATATTATCGGCCTAGCCATGTGGAAACCCTCATTCGACGAGCCGCCGCCAAAGGACAAAACATCAACAAGGTGACATCTCTTCTTACATGGTTTTATGGATGCACAACGATTGAAGGCATTCATCCTCTGGAAGGAGGTATTTTCCGACGAAAAATCAGAACAATGCGCCGCCCGAATTTCCCCCAAGAGAATCCCCTGTGGTTTTACGCAAAACGAATAGTCGAAATGTTTCGAGCAGGAGTAAAATGGGGATTGCTTGTCTGGAAATTTCAAAAAATATTAAAAAAGGTCAAAACCGACCCACAAAAAACAACTTACACCGATCTAGCTCTGACGCCTGTTCTCGAGCAAGAAAACGAAGACCTCGGAATCATGAAAGTGTTTGCCAATCACATTCCCATCTCACAACTTACCCAATCACGAAAATCTAACACGTCTGCGGCTTCTTGATTTTTTAACCGTTTATCCGCCAGCTTCTCCTTAGCCCATGCTATAGAAAAATTCTTCTCTAACTATTTTGTCATTTTCTACCGTGTACAAACCCATTTCTTCCATGGTCATTCGCTTCTCCGTTTGTTTGGGTGTGACATCGAACTTAAAAAAGACAATAAAACGATTCTCATTAGGAAAGGGACCCTGCACCTCCCCACCATGCACTTCATGATTATCTACCCACCATTGGTTTTTCCCTTTTATGGCTTCAATCCCTGCCTGCGTTTTATCCATTCCTGGCATAGCACAGGCTTCAACACTCACAACATCCACAGAATAAAATTTTTCGATGGCTTCAAGATTCTTACCTTCTCGACATAAGGCGACAAGTTCTGTGCCAATCTCTTTGCACGTCATTGCTATTCCCCTTCTATAGGTATGTTAAGGACAGAAGCGATTGTACAATCTCACCACGTGCGTTCCCAACTAATGCTTCACCTTTTCCACTTTCTTTTCTTTG
Organism: Nitrospirales bacterium; assembly: GCA_965223685.1. Classification (GTDB taxonomy): domain Bacteria; phylum Nitrospirota; class Nitrospiria; order Nitrospirales; family UBA8639; genus Nitrospira_E. Next base: position 727,827 of record CBDCXG010000003.1, on the reverse strand, counting down.
ATGACTTCAATTTCTAGCTTGAGAGTGACCTCGTCCCCTACCATCAATCCGCCGTTATCTAATAATTTGCTGAATTTCATGCCAAAATCTTTTCTATTGAGTTTACCCTCAGCCGTAATTCCAGCTCGCGTGTTGCCCCAGGGATCTTGAGCTACACCGTTAAATGTTCCCACTAAAGTAATTTCTTTCGTGACCCCTAGTAAGGTGAAGTCACCAATCGCCGTATATTGATCACCTGACTTGGTATAGCTTTTCATTTTATAGGTCATGGTCGGAAAGGTTTTCGCATCGAAAAAGTCGGCACTTCGCAAATGGTCATCTCGCTTTTGATGATCAGTTGTCACAGATGCCGTTTGGATAACCGCCTCAATCGTTTTAAATTCCTGTTTTTCTGCATCCATCTCGACAGTACCAGTGTATTCAGTAAATTTCCCTTTGGTCTTGGACACCACCATATGCGCCACTTCAAAGCCTAAAGTGGTATGGTCTTTATCCAACTTCCATTTAGCCATTTCTGCTGTCCCTGTCGAAACAAACCCACCAACGAGACACGTCGCCAACCCAATAGATAGCACCCGATTCTTCATCATCCACATTGCATATCCTCCTTATGAAATTTTAATGAACACCAGCTAACTCGTGATTATGGTCTATCCTAAATGTTGAAGATGTTGATCTATAATTGGAATCAGTTCTTCGAAAGATTGGTATCCATGCATGAGAGTCGATACATTCTCTCCCTGACGAATGAGCAACGTCGGAAAGCCGTTGACACCCAATTGCCTGGCTTGGTCAAATTCCCGCCACACCACCTGCTTTGTCCGCGGATCTTGGAATCTTTGGCGAAACTGCACACCATCAAGACCTAGATTCACAGCCAGGCCTTCCAGAACTTCCAGTTGGGTCACATCTGCATTCTGTACATAAAAGGATTCTTGGACATGCTTCATGAATACAAATTCTTTTGAAGGCGCCAACTGTCGTGTGACCAGGATAGCTCGAGAGGGCGGTTCAGTATCATACGTAAATGTCGGTTCCATTTGAAATTCAAAGTTAAATGGTTGGCCAGTCCGTTCATGAACAGCATGCCAATGCTGCAAAATATAAGCACGTCTGGATTCATCAAAGCGTTCCGTATTCCCTGGACGTAATCCCCCTAGCATCAGCTGAAATGTCACTCGATCTTCATACTGATGTCGAATCTGCTCCAGAACTGGCGAAAACCCCCAGCACCAAGAACACATCGGATCCGCAATATAGATGAGCACAGTCGACATGATCGGGTCACCACTATTTGTTCTCCCACATCATCTCAATTTTCTTAAATAAGAACAACGAGGGAACCATTGGCTCTTAGAACATCCGAAAAACTTGCCCATTTAGACGACCTTCAACGCTTTTGCTATAAGCTTTGGCAACCTTCCAACCAGGAACCGGAACATGTCCACGAAAGAATGTCCCGAGTCGTTCCATGGACTCTTCCAAAAGACCTGGGCTCACAGCATTGATCCGTAATCCACGAGGCATCTCAATCGAAGCACCCAGAACAAACCCTTCAACCGCTGAATTAATAGGCGTCACAGCCGCACTACCAGGAATAGGATCCTGACTCAAGATTCCGCTTGTCAATGTAAACGACCCACCATCATTTACAAAGTCTCGACCGACTAAAACCAAATTGACCTGACCCATGAATTTACTATTCAGGCCAACATCAAACTCTTTCCGCGTCAAAGAAGCTAGCGGGCCAAAATGCGCATTCCCTGCCGTAGAGACCACCGCATCAACTTTCCCAATGGTCTGATACATCTGTCGAATTGAATCGACGGACGTCATATCCACCTGCACATCGCCCCGAGTACTGCCCACCTTCACAATTTCATGTCGTGTTTCAAATTCTGTTGCAACAGCACTCCCGATAGTCCCTGTTGCTCCCACGATAATAATTTTCATGATGGCGTCTCCAGAATTGTAATGACTGTCTCCAACTTGTTTGGTGCATTGCCAGTCGTGTCCTCTCTTCGTCCTCACCCCCACCATCTCCCTTATAAGAGCAGGGGAAGGGAATACTAATGAAGGTCTAATGCCTATACTCCTCACTCATGAAGGACGTGTTTGTTGGCAACTATCGCGCAGCCGAATCAACAGGCTTTGCATCAAAACCACATCTTCTTTGGTTAGTGCCTTTTCGAAGTACGGACGCATGACATTTGCGTGGGCCGGAAACACTTTGCGATACAGACTCTCCCCCTTTCGCGTTAAACAAATATGTGTGGCACGTCGATCATGTGGCACCACTTGTCGTTCTAGCAACCCTTTGCTTTCCAAACGATCGATAATACCCGTTAAGCTGGCCTTCGCAAGTAATGTAGAGTGCGACAATTCCACACAGGTCATGCCTTGCGTCCCCCCTAATTCAGCAATCACATCAAATTGCGCTGGGGTTAAGCCCATCGATCGAATATGTCGGTCTCCTACCTGAAAAATCGCGTGAAATGCTTCTACCAGTGGGCGAAGTATCTTTAAGTATGGGTCATCTTTGAGATCGAACACTTCCATAATGTTCTTACATATATAGTTTAAATACAAACTATTGTCAAGCACTCTTCCTTAGCTTCGAATCTGGCAATCATCTTCGTTTTCCACATGAGCTTTTTAAGATTCACCTATCGAGGGCCGAATTGGTAAGAGATTTGGACTATGTTTTCCGACCCCCATCTTCCACATATCATAAGTAGAGCAAAAATGGAGAAAAAGTTAATGTCTGGCCAGTCTTTCGATTGCTTGAATACGAAAAATGGAGCCCAATTACCAACAGAAACTCACACTCGCCGGGACTGTCTTGCATCAACCGGTCGGGTATTGGGAAGATTGGCACTATGGTCGGCTGGACTGCTGCCTACACCAAGCTTCGCTAACACATCGCCACTCTCAATTCCCGTAGGAATTCTTCATTCCCTAACAGGAACCATGGCCTCCAGCGGCCAATCCCTGGTCGACGCCATCATGATGGGCATCGATGAAGTCAATCAACAGGGTGGAGTCCTAGGAAAACCATTGCAGCCAATTCTTGAGGATGGAGAATCAACCCCAGAAACCTTTGCTCAAAAGGCTGAACAGCTTATTAAGAAGAACCAGGTGCAGACGATTTTCGGGTGTTGGACCTCGGCCAGTCGAAAAGCAGTCTTACCAATTGTAGAACGCGAGAAACATCTTCTGTGGTATCCGGTTCAATACGAAGGCCAAGAACAATCCCCAGCTATTATGTATGGAGGGGCTACCCCTAACCAACAAATTCTTCCTGCTCTGGAATGGGGTATTCGGAAATTTGGCCCACACGTGTTCTTGATAGGATCAGATTATGTGTTTCCTCGCACAGCCAACCAGCTCATCAAAAGTCAGCTCACAAATTATCAAAGCCAACTTGTCGGGGAAATTTATCGTCCACTAGGTACTCAGCAATTTCAGAAAACCATAAGATCGCTCCAACAGAGAAAACCGGATTTCGTCATCAGCACCTTAAATGGCGATAGCAACCAAGGGTTTTTTCAAAGTCTTCACAAAGCCAACCTTTCTCCAACCGATTTGCCGGTTATCTCCATGAGTGTGGCTGAAGATGAACTACAGCACATTGGAATAGAATGGACGATTGGTCACTTCGCGGCCTGGAATTATTTTCAAAGTCTCAGTACCCCTAGTAACCAGCATTTTGTCACTACGTTTCAACAGCGATATGGGAAAGACCGCGTGACGGGCGACCCCATTGAAGCTGCATATTCTCAGGTACATCTCTATGCCAAAGCAGTTAACAAAGCCGGCACGACCAATACACATGCCGTTCAGGAAGCTGCGGCAGGCCTCATTTATTCTGCGCCCCAGGGTCTCATCCGTATCGATCCTCAAAATCACCATACCTGGAAAGTATCACGCATTGGACAAATTCAAGAGAATGGCCAATTCAAAATTGTGTGGAGTTCAGAAATGCCGATCAAGCCCCAACCGTTTTACTCTTGACAACACCCAGATGCGTTCTTGGCAAACATTCAGTTTTCGGCAACAAGTCATTAGCTTAGTCTTACTGAGCACACTTCTGCCCCTCCTCATCATGGGCTACCTGTGGTATGACCAACAACACACGAAGATGAAAAAGGATTCCCAGGAAATGCTCACGATGTTGGCTCAACAAAGCGGCCATCAAGTCGAGCAGTGGATACAAGAACGAAACCGTCAATCTCAAAACCTCGCTAGTACGACTCTCCTCCATGAGGAGTTTCAGCGCCTCCTCGCCACTAATCCGAAAAGCGACGAATATTTTTTGATTCAATACCGCCTACATCGTCAACTTGAATTGATGATCAAAGCCCACCCATGGATTCTAGAGGCTGACCTGAACCACCTATCAACGGGACGGATCCTGATGAGCAGCAATCCCTCAAGAATCGGCAAGAATTTTTCCGGAACAACCCAACAAATTGACCAACTCCAAAATGGCCACACATTGGCCTCACCCGTCACACTTTCTCAAACTTTTGCTCACAATATTCATAGTGTCTTAGAGACAAATATGCCAACACGAAGAATTTTCGCTCCCATTCAGCTTACTGGGGAACCTATTGGCATTCTCACACTTCATAGTAATGTATTAGAAATTGGGAATAAGATTGCCTCATTTAAGACCAGTAGTGTCTCTCGCCAGCTTGGGATCAGCACATTAGACGTGTATCTCGTCGATGGCCAAGGCACCTTCCTCAGCCCATCCTCATTTGAAGAACACTTACGAGAAACAGGGGAAATCATTCGTCGAAGTGAATTAGAATTGAAAGCCATGGTACCCGGTGGACAGACCATGACCACTGCCTTTCAAGCTTGCCAAAAGCTACATACAGGCTCCCTTTCTGAAAGAACTTTTCAGATGGACAGCTATGCAGATTATCGTGGCATTCCTGTTATTGGAGCTTGGAGGCCAGTGGCTGGCTCCAATTGGTGTGTCATCGCTGAAATAGATGAGGAAGAATTTCGCAGCCCTTTACAAAACCTTCAGCAGATAACCTTCGCAATTGTCGCAGGGATGGGCATCATCTTTGGAGTACTTGGGCAAATCGCCTCTAACTACTTAATCAAACCTCTTCTTCATGTGACGAACGTGGCGCATCACATATCCAACGGGAATCGTTCAATCCGTGTCCAATCCCATCGAACAGACGAAATTGGTCAATTAGGTGCAACTTTAAATCACATGGCTGACAGCATTGATCACAACCTGGAAGTCCTTGAAGAGAAGGTCCAAGAGCTTGAGATAACCAGAGATCACGCTTTGGAAGCCGCACGAGCCAAATCAGATTTTCTGTCCACGATGAGCCATGAAATTCGTACACCCATGAACGGTGTCATTGGGATGGCCGATCTTCTCAAAGATACGGACCTGACAGCCGAACAGCAAGACTGCGTTCAGACCATTCAGAAATCTGGTATCGCACTCCTCGCCATCATCAATGACATCTTAGATTTCTCCAAAATCGAAGCAGGGAAACTGGACCTTGAGACCGTCGACTTTAACCTTCGCACCACCGTGGAAGACGTACTCGATCTGCTCGCAGAAACTGCTGGACGCAAAAACCTCGAACTGGTTGGTCTTATCGACACCGAAATCCCTTCACTGCTAGTGGGCGACCCCGGCCGTGTGCGCCAGATCCTTACCAACATAATCGGCAATGCCCTAAAATTCACACACCAGGGTGAGGTGGCAATTCACGTTCAGAGGCTACATGACACCACCAAGTTTACCAGTGTACGCTTTGATGTTACTGATACCGGAATCGGACTAACCGCAGATGTCCAATCTCAATTATTTCAGTCCTTCAAACAGGCAGATAGTTCGACCACTCGCAAATACGGGGGAACAGGATTGGGGTTAGCCATTTGCAAAAATCTGGTGGAAGTCATGGGAGGTCAAATTGGAGTGCAAAGCCAAGTGGGTCAGGGCAGTTGCTTTTGGTTCACACTGTCATTTGGAAAGTCCAGCACTTCAGCCCATGACCTCATTGCCCACACAAACTTCGAGAACCTGCATATTTGCTTAGTGGATGACAATGCGACAAACCTGAGCACTCTACAATACTATACACAACGATGGGGCATGCGATATGAGCCAGCCTGGAATGGGGACCAAGCTCTTGCATTATTGAACGAAGCGACTGAACGAGGAGATCCATTCGACCTAGCCATCCTAGATTGTCATATGCCAGAAATGGATGGAGTTGAACTTGCTAAACAGATCAAAGCCACTCCCCATCTGACCTCATTGCCTCTTATTTTGTTGACGTCAGGTGACTCGAGAGGAGAAAGCGCTCAAGCCAAGGCAGCCAAATTTGCAGCCTACCTCCGGAAACCGATTCGATTACAGAAGCTCTTTGACTCTCTCAATATTGTATTACGGCTCACCTCCACCGAGTCACCTCTTCCTAAACCCACCTCTCCCACGTTGGTCACCAAGCAGAATCTCGAAGAAATCCAACTACGGGGAAAACTGCGAATTCTACTCGCCGAGGATAATATCATCAACCAAAAAGTGGCGGTCAAAATGCTCTCAAAATTGGGGTATCGCACTGATGTCGTGGGCAATGGGCACGAAGTACTGACAGCGCTGGCCAAAAGATCATACGACTTAATTCTCATGGACTGCCAGATGCCCGAGATGGATGGCTACGAAGCCACAGGCAAAATCAGGAAGACTGAAAGAGCCGGGTTAGAAGGCAGAAGTCAGGAGCAGGAATCAGAGCGTTCCAAGACTTCCTACGTTGCCCTTCATCCTTCTTACTCAACAATTCCTATTATAGCCCTCACAGCCAATGCCTCAAAAGAAGATCGGGAAAAATGTTTCGCAATTGGCATGGATGACTTTCTTTCCAAACCAGTCAAACTCTTAGATCTAGAACAGAAGTTAGACCAATGGCTACCTCAGGAAAGAACAGAACACCAGTCTAGTCATCAAACTATACCATCTGAATCAGGCACAACTTCTTCCACGAGTCGCCCAACGACAGAGAAAAACACTATGCCCTCACTGAATCTCAACACTCTAGACGAACTTCGAGCCTTAGGGGGAGAAGATGAGCCCGAGTTTCTCACGACAGTCATCACTCAATTCCTTGAAGATCTCCTCCAGCATACCACCAACATTCACGCCGCTCTTGACGAAGCTGATCCAACTGCGCTTCAAAAATCTTCCCATGCCTTAAAAGGTAGTGCTAAGGCTATCGGGGCGGAGAAACTAGTAGCTCTGGCTTTTCGGCTAGAGACCATAGGTAGAGACCGGACCCTAGAAAAGGCCCAAGAAGCTTTCATCCTGCTCAAGCAAGAAGTGAGTCTCATTGAGGCCGAGTCCCATTCCAAATTTTCGTCCATTTCTTCTCAGAAAATTTAAAACGTTCTCAACCTTTCCAAAATACAGCTAACCAAATGGTTGGTTGTTGAGAATCAGTTGATTCGACACGGTGTCTAGTGTGAGCTGACAGATAATAAGTATCTCCAGGCCCCAGGTTAACCAGATCATTGAGCCCTTCGATTTGAAGATACGCATTTCCTTTGAGCACAATCACCCATTCATGCTCATCTTGGTCATACCAAAAACCAATCGGAGAGGTATGTCCTCTAGAAACAATACGCTCTATCCTGACAGCAGGCGAAACCATCAACTGCTCAACGAACTCTTCAGCACAATGTTCGGGGATATCTTGAAAAATATTCACTGTACTATTCTCAACAGAGAGTTTTTTAAAATACACAAATTTTCTGCTCCTTACCTCATACCTTTTTCTTGATAGCATTGTAATGCCTCTAAAAAGGCACGGTTGGCCAGATTGGCTGCCGTGGAAATAAGATACTGGTCCATAGCCTCACAATAACTGCTCTCCTTGCCTCGCCGACAAGGCTTGAGCGGTTGAGAAGACTCCCTGAGTCCATCTCGAGCAACCTCTTCGGCATGAGTGCGTTTCCGTTCTTGCCGAATAATTTCCTGTTTCAGAAAGGCAATCTGTCGTGGAAGGCCATCTGCTTGGATAATAGCGTCCGGAATAGACGCCTGTAATGATGCCAGCATAACATTCCTGAATGAAGCGGACTTAACAAACTTTAGGGCTTTCTCCATGTCAGGTTGGAGAAAAGATAGATTGGTTGGACAAATTGTTTGTTTAAAATCCGATTGAATGGGCGAAGAAGTCACCATTTCTCGCTCTTGGGCCGCAATGCTCACTTCCTGACCAGCAATGAGTCCACTGAGGATGAAGACGGACAAGAACCGTATCAATTGCGTTCTCTTTAACATACTCCCTCACATGATTAATTCTCCCAAACCATACACCCGATATTCATTCCCATTATACTGTAGAACACCTGTGACAATGCCCATCCCAAAACCTCCAATCCCCCAATTCCCCATAGATTTGAAATCATACAGCTGTAATCGCGTATGACCTGCCCCTGCATGATTGACCCAATTGATCGCCCAAGCACTAGGCCATCGGAATAGCCCCCATGCTTGGGTACTATCCAATAGGGTCAATTGCAAACTTTGAAATGGTTCCGTTGTTCCATCAATCGCCAAAAATCCATCTAAAGTTCCTACCAATGGGGCTAGCCGATCACTTTCCTGGGAGTGCACATACAGATCACCCAGTTTCTCAACAACTAAATAGAGTCCTTGAAAGTGTTTCCACAAGCCCCAGTACGATCGCGTCAAGCGATTAAACTCGGGCATCATAAAATATTCATAAATCACGCGCCCTTTTACTGTCCGACCGTTCCAGGTTAAGACCGCGGCAGCCGACCCCAACCAATAACGGCCTCCCTCATGCGCTCGATCAATGCGAACAGCGATAGGATCTATGGCTAATGTCAGATCATTTGCTGGGCTCATGATAGAGAGTCCCGATTCAACTGACCCTGTAATTTCGAAAAAATCTGATGAAGGAATCGTTTCTAATTCCTTATTACGATTCTCATAGGCACCATTACCCTGGAGAGCAATCCAACCTTCATGCTCATCATGGAGAACCACAAAATGTTCAGCCTGCCAGGAGTCACCATCGCGACCACGATTATTGTCTATAGCAAGAGAAACATGGCCCTGAGAATCTGCGCCAACAAATGAGAAGTAATCAGAAACATATAGCAGGGAAGTTGGAAGGGAAGAAAGGTCAGGAGGAGGTGGTGGTGTAGGATTCCCAAAGCCAACGCTTGGGGAAAAGGCTAGATTCCCTATCCACGCAAGGACTAAAGCAAAACCAATGAGGTCTTTTGTACAGAAAAATCCCTTAGGAACAGAATAGAAAAAAGCGCAGGAGGGACCACTCAACTTCCATCGCAATGAGGAAAAATTGAAGCACACTATTCTCTGATCACAAAATGCCCACGACGATTTTCTTGTCGACAAGTTTCCGTCTGATCCAGACAAAAGGGCTTATCTTTTCCAAAGGTCACAATCTGAAGGTTTTCTTCCGGAACACCGAGATCTTGTAAAAATCGTTTTACGGCTTTCGCTCTCCGTTCTCCCAAAACAATATTGTAGCTTTGCGTTCCGCGTTCATCACAATGTCCCTCAATCACAATGGATTTCCCAGCCAATTTGCCTGTTAATAATTGAGCATTCGCTTTTAACGCTGCTGAGGCATCTTCCCGAATAGCAAACTGATCGTAATCAAAATAAACATCACTAAGGGCAACTTCCAGAGCTTCAGTTGTTATTTCAGCGTCCCTGGCCTCTTGCGGCACTACCTTAGCAATCAGCATAGGGGCGTCTTCTCCAGATGCTGCGGAAGCAGCCGAATCATTTTCTTCAACTACATCAGCCTGGGCAACAATCTTAGGTTCTTCAACCAAACCATTTATCGGCAACTCACCTTGGATTTGCCCGGCCTGTTCCTGGCCTAAAGATACATCATCCGAACCCACATTTGACATTTCCGAATTTTCCGGAAACGCGGAACGATCATTTTCGTGACGAAGTGTGGGCAAGGCTGGCAGTTCCGGCTCAAATGAAACAGGAGGAATTCCCTTCATCGACAATTCCGTCCTCGACACTAGCTCACTGGATGATTCTGAAGCAGAAGTAGCGGAAGCGATCACCGGAGTTTCTTGGACAATAGGTGGTGAGGATGAAGTATCGGATTGGAGGTTTTGAGTATTTGAACTGTCGAGAGCTTTAGATGCCGAAAAAATTTCTGGCGGGGCTGTGGGACGAATCACCGGTCTTGCCGGTTCTTCCACAGGAATGTCAAATACCGAAACCGTCGTGGATTTCTCTTCAATAATTGCTTGAGCCTTCACCATTTCTGGGACAAAGGATTCTGCTTCCAACTGTGCTTTTTCTATTTTCTGAGCTTCGGGACCAGAAACCATGGTCGTCCGCAATTGCGAACTACAGCCTGGCAGTAAAGCAACAATTCCAGCACTCACTATCGCAACTTGAAAAAGTTGAAGAAGATGAGCCGACTTTTGAAGTTTCATAGAAATTCCTCCCTACCCCGCACTCCCTGTAAAATATCCACAACAGCCTATAACACCTAGTCTGCTACTTTAAACCTTTCACCATGAAACTGTAAAAAGTCTCCTGCAAAAGAGTCAAGAACTGAGCAGTAGATTCCTTATGGACATTTCTCCTTTACTAAAAGAGATAAAACACTCTTTCCCCTCATAAGGACTACGTCTTAGCTTCTTCTAAATGTCATAAGCTTTCCTAGACAATGAGAGACCCCTTGGCCGGGTAGGCCAAGGGGTCAAAGTGGCAAGAACTGGAAAGCTTCACACCACCACAGCACAAAGCTTCCTAGCTAACATTCAATGGGGGCTTATTCTGCCCCTGCCTTCAACTCATTGACCTTTCCTTTTACTCGTTCAAAAGCAGCCTTGGTTTTTCCTTTGGCCCGCTCCATAGTGGCACTCACGTTATTGCCTTTAGCCTCTTCCATCTGAGCCTTGATTTCGCCTTTCATCTCCTCATTTTTGGCTTTGGCTTCACCCTTTATCGCTTCAGCTTTAGCCTTGATTTCTCCGGCCATACCAACCCCAAAAAGTCCAACCAAGGAAAACATCACTACAGTCAGCACAATCATGATTTTTTTCATGATACTCACCCTTTCCAAGAGGGGGTAGAGTTAATGAAACAGATGATTGCTCCGTATCCATGATATACGGCGTAAGAGAATTGTCTCAATAATCTAAAAGACAAGTCAAATCATTCCGTTAAGAGGTAGCATGAGACTAAACAACAATTCTTCCCTTTTATAAAGATTCCATTAAAGCGTAGGAAAGGCACAAGCTATGAAGCATAAACGGCTGAGAATTTCCTCGTCATCCACAAAGATAACCCCTGATAAAAGAAAAAGCCGAATTCGGGAATCTTCTATTTTTTCGAAATACTCACCAACTACTAGAGAAGCACTAGGAGCTTTTAACTTGAATAAGACCTGAGGCATTTTGAGTATCGAGATCGGCATAGAAATCTTTACCTTCGTGGTTGACGACGATGAAGGCCGGGAAGTCTTCGACTTCGATTTTCCATACCGCTTCCATGCCTAGATCTTCATATTCAAGAACTTCCACTTTTTTAATACTATGTTCAGCTAAGCGTGCGGCCGGGCCTCCGATGGAGCCCAGATAAAATCCGCCGTATTTGCCGCAAGCCTCGCTTACCTGTTTGGACCGGTTCCCTTTGGCCAACATGACCATGCTCCCTCCAGCAGCCTGGAACTGATCCACATAAGAATCCATACGGCCTGCCGTGGTCGGGCCAAAAGAGCCAGAAGCATGACCTTCAGGTTTTTTGGCAGGCCCTGCGTAATAGACAACATGATCTTTGAGATATTGTGGAAGGCCATTTCCGGCATCTAATCGTTCCTTGAGTCGGGCATGGGCGATGTCCCGTGCAACTACAATCGAACCGGTGAGCGAAAGTCGCGTGGCCACAGGGTGCTTACGAAGTTCAGCCAAAATTTCTGGCATGGGCCGATTCAAGGCAACCTTGACAACATGTCCATCAAGGTCTTCTTCCGTTACATCCGGGAGGTATTGTGCAGGATTAGTTTCAAGCTGTTCAAGAAACACACCCTCTTTCGTAATCTTGCCTAGAATTTGCCGGTCTGCTGAACAGGATACCCCCAACCCCACTGGACATGAAGCTCCATGTCGCGGCAGGCGAATGACTCGGACGTCGTGTGCAAAATACTTCCCTCCAAATTGGGCGCCAATTCCCGTTTCTGCACAGAGTTGAAAGATTTGTTGTTCTAACTCCACATCTCGAAACGCACGACCTTGTGCATTTCCTGTCGTAGGTAGATCATCCAGATAATGACAACTGGCTAGCTTCACGGTTTTCAGCGTGAACTCTGCGGACATCCCACCAACGACGAGAGCAAGATGATAAGGTGGACAAGCTGAAGTGCCCAATGTCAGAATTTTTTCCGAGACAAAGGCCAACAAGGATTTGGGATTCAGCAGGGCTTTGGTCTCTTGATACAGAAAGGTTTTATTCGCAGAGCCTCCCCCCTTTGCAACAAACAAAAACCGATAGGCAGATCCTCCATCAGCGTAGAGATCAATCTGAGCCGGTAGGTTATTACCGGTGTTTTTCTCCTTGTACATATCGAGTGGAGCCATCTGGGAGTACCGCAAGTTGCGTTGATCGTAGGCTTCATAGATACCACGAGACAGGGCTTCTGCATCGTTGCCAGTCGTGAAGACTTGCTGCCCCTTGTACCCCAATGCGATCGCCGTCCCAGTGTCCTGACATCCAGGGAGCACACGCCCTGCGGCAATGTTGGCATTTTTGAGTAATTCTAAAGCCACGAATCGATCATTATCGGAAGCTTCTGGATCGTCCAAAATCTTTGCTAACTGCGCGAGGTGACTCGATCGCAAAAAATGCGTCACATCATCCATCGCCTCACGTGCCAACAACGTGAGTGCTTCGTGAGAAATTTTGAGAATTTCTTGCCCTTCAAAGACCGCAGTAGAGACATAATCCGCCGTCAGTTTCCGATACAGCGTCGTATCTTTTGCATGTTCAAAGATCTCTTGGTACTGAAAGCCCGCCATGTGTATACTCCTTAATTTCTTTACCTTGCAGAAATGGTTACGCTTCTTTCGTAAGTCCTACGGTAATCATTGCTTACTATCCTTTGCAAGAGATCGTTCATCAAGAAGCTCCATCAGATAATCAGGCATTTGCCTGAATCGCATCTTAGGTTTAGAATACGAGCATGCTAAACAAGAGAACGGTAGGGACAACCAGTCTCGTGCTAATTTGTGTGAGCGTTCTATTGCTATGCGGTAACTTGAGCCTTTTATGCCCCATGACCAGTCCTACCGCTGAAGCTTCTTCGTTACCGGCTCATCACACGACAACAGGAGATAATAATGATTGCTTTGAGGCGTTGACCTCTTTTTCTGAACCATTAGAACAACTATCCGTACATACGTACTTGTTCGAATCCCTATCTTCTCACGGCCATGGGAAACAGTTTAGTCAGTCGATTTCCCATGGGTTTCGAGCTTTTCCTTATAGCGGTAGCCCTCCTCGATATCTCTTCCTCTCCACATTTCTGATTTGATTCATCTTCATTGTCGGACCTTTGCCCTACCTTTGCGGGTGTAACGTTTCCCTATTTACAAGGTGTGCAACTTTTCCACGTTCCCAGACACGAAAGGCAGAATATGCTGAAGCGCTGTTTATCTCACTTTCGACTTTCGTTTGTGTTGGTGTTCATAAGTATGTCTCTTACACCTATATATGCTGAAACCATGAAAGATCACCTTCCCAGTGCAACAACTCACCAAGATCATCAGATCTTTCCATCAAAAAAAATGGAAATGCGCGACTCCTTAGGGAGGATTAAGGCCCCCCGTATCGAGGAAGGGAAAACCTACTCTCCTCCACCCCAGCTCATGGGTAAACAGATGGGTCGAGTGAATACGGTGAACGTCCCACCGCTCGGTTATGAATTAGACGGGACCGTCAAGGTTTTTACGCTTATCGCCCAACCGTTCATGCATGAGTTCACCGATGGACGACCGATGGACCAATCGCTCATTCCCATCATGAATCGTTTTTCAGGTGAGATGACCAGCCAGATGACTCACACGTCACAGAAAGGTCTGGTGTGGGGATATAACGGCTCAGTTCCCGGTCCTACCATCGAAGTGACCGAAGGGGATCGCATTCGAGTGATCCTCATCAATGAGTTACCCGAACCGACTTCGATTCACTGGCATGGGTTGGAAGTTCCGAATACACAAGACGGCGCCGGCGGGGTGACCGAACCCCCGACACCACCTGGTGGGAAGCATGTGTATGAATTCACGCTCTACCAGCATGGCACCTTTATGTATCACACGGGGTTTAATGTCATGAAACAAGATGCTTTAGGGTTAGGGGGTCTGTTGGTCGTCCATCCCCAACAGCCCAAGTCTAAGCCAGACAAAGAATTTGCGATCATGTTGCAAGAATGGACGTTTGCTCCGGGCAACCCTAATCCCAATATCAGTTCGATGGATTTCAACTGGTTTACCTTTAACGGGAAGGCTGCTCCGAGCATCGACTCACTCCATTTGCAACAGGGCGAACGTGTACGGATTCGGTTTGGGAATTTGAGCATGCAAAGCCATCCTATCCATATTCATGGCTACTCTTGGCGAGTCGTCGGGACGGAAGGTGGGCCTATTCCAGAGGCCGCACAGTGGCGAGGCTCGACGATTAACGTCCCACCAGGCACGACCAGAGATGTGGAGTTCACGGCCTGGAATCCCGGAAGCTGGCGAATGCACTGCCATCGTCTCCATCATGTCATGAATGCCATGGCCGATGCCCCCATGGGCATCATGCCACATGGCGGAATGTTTACCCTCGTCCATGTGAACGCCTCGGATCCGCGAGCCGAATGGCAGCACCCTAGTCAACAACAGGCTCACAGACCATGACGATGCCAAAACCATTTTCCATTCTTTTCATACTGCTCCTTCAGGGGTGCACCACGGTCAACGTTGAACAAGAATATGCGAACGTGCAGAAAGAAAGCCTAGCGCGCACAGGGCATACCATCACATGGCAACAAACCCTAGGCGACCACAAACACATACAACACATGGTGGAAGAAATATTGAAGGATGGCCTCACGCGCGAAGAGGCCATCCGCCTCAGTTTACTTAATAACCAGGACCTCCAAAGCACCTTCCAGACCTTGGGTATTGCCCAAGCGGATGTTGTACAAGCGGGTTTATTCACCAACCCCTCACTGAGCGCCCTCTTTCGTATTCCTACCAACGGCAATAGCGGAACGGGTGTTGAGATTGACCTCCTTTTCAGAATATCGGACTTGTGGAACGTACCCCTCCGGCGGAATGTGGCTGAGGTCGACGCACTGAGAATGACCCAATTGGTCATAAAAGAAATCCTTCGCACTGCGGCAACGGCACGGGATACATTTGATGACCTGCTCCTTCAACAGGCCATGTATCGATTCATGGCCAGAAATGTCGCATTGTTTCAAACGACCGTAGAGGAACTTCAAGTCAGATTTCATGCCGGGTTGGTCAATGATTTAGATATTTATCTGGCAGAAAACGTCTTGTTTGAAGGACAGGTCGAGCTAATAAACATCCAATCTAGCCTCATTACCGCCCGTGCACACTTAATGGAGACCCTGGGGTTAGATCCTATTGAACTCTCCACCATCAAAATCGTTGGCGATCTCGAAAACATGCCCTTGCAGACAATCTCTCCAGAACAGGGCTGGGAATTTGCCAAATACCATCGAGTGGACTTGCAACTCAACCACCTACAAATTTCACAAACCTACCGACTGCTAGAATGGCAGAAAGCTAAAATCTTTGGAGATGTAGGACTCGGTGGCAATTACACCAGAGAACTCGACAAGGGAAAGAGTGCCGGCCCATTATTGGTTTTCCAAATTCCCATCTTCAATCAAAACCAGGGGGGAATTGCGCGAGCCGAATTTCAACTCAACCAAGCCCACCAGCAGCTGAAAGCAACTGAACTTGCAATCAAGCAAGAAATTCGAAGCCTATTAGGAGAACTCACGTTTCACGAAACTCATGCACAATTATTTCGCGAGAAGATGCTCATTGCCCAACAAAACGCCCTCTCCTACGTGGAACATTTTTATTCCACTATGCAACTCAATAGCATCTTCCTCATTGAAGCACGCCGAAGGATCTTAGAAACACAACGAGGCTACTTCAAAGCCTTACGTGCCTATCGCCAAACAGAGTCTAAACTTCAAGTCGCTCTTGGTGGACAATTCTCAAACTAACATTCCTCTCAACTGAAGACTCCAAACTCTCAAAGCAAATAAAACAGATCGGACTTATGGGTTTTCTCGAAGAGGAAGGGGAAGGTCCTTGGGAGCGGGTTTCTTTTCGGGTTTTCTGACGAGATCAGGTCTCGCCTTTAAAATCCAGGAGATAGCTTGTTCATTATAGCTTCGGAGTTGGCCATACACAATTGGGCGCATGCTATACACCGTCTCAATATAATCATCAAAATTTTCCTGGGTAATTTCTTGAGGAGCCACTCGTAATAAGGTAGGAAGCAAACAGCTTTCGCATCCCGAGGCTTGTTCCTGGTAAGCCGGATAGACAAAATGTTGGGCTAAATCCAACCGATGCCATAAAATCCGAGCGAGTTGGTCATAGTTTCGCTCCTTATTCTTCTTGCCACTTACACTACAGATATCCTCACCATAGAGATGAATCTTTTCCCACGTAATAGCATAGGGTGCTTGTTGCAGCAACGTATCCAACAACGGCGTCTTCACTCCTAATAATTGTTCCTCAAACGCTGGTCCCACCACATATCTAGCCATGGCAGGACATTCACGCAACATCTCGATCATCCAATTAAAGTATGCCTCCAGGGTGTTAGGATCAAGATAGTCTAAGATTGTTTCGAGCAACTTCATCTCTTCGCCCGTAATGAGAGCTCGCTCGCGCTTCATAATTTCTCGCGCTTTTCTGACGCGCCTCCGCACCAGTTCAATGCTCGAACCACCGTTCAGCATATGCGCGTTATCATAATCCCCACGTTTTTCTTCATGGCTGAGCACAGCATAGGCTTCATTAATCCTAACCATCCGTTCTTTCGCAGCTTGCCGTTCATGTGGGGCAACCACATCCTCATGATTATTTTTGACAAAGGCGCGCCACGCTGCCTGAATTTCCTTCAAAAGCGCATCTTCTGGTACACCCAAAATCTGGTAATAATTAATGCCGTCAATCATTCGTTTACACTTAGAAAAACAGATGAGTCATGCGCACACTCGTATGACAAATATATGCTCCCTTCTCGCCTAGAAGAAGTTCAGACTATGAACACTCTACCGAACACCGAACAAGACTTAAAAGGGCACCACCCCAATACTACGTTTTCGAGGCGGAAATGCAAACGCTCCTCTGGCCATAGAATGAAATAATCGAATAGACTGCACCTACAAGATCATATTCACTGATGAAGGGGATTTCGAATATGAAAAACCCCAGCTGTATTTTTCTACTAACAAGGAGGAGAGAATGTTTAGCACACCATGTATCCGCAAGATGCTTGGACCTATCATATGTTGTTTGACTTTATCGATAACCAGCACAGCAATGGCTACTGAATTACCGAAAGAACCGGTGCTATCGCTTGCATTAGCGACAAAAGCTGCGCAGGCCGCAGTTGATCAGTGTTTAGCTGATGGGTACCGAGTGAGCGCAACCGTGGTCGATCAAGGAGGAAACATCCGTGCCCTATTGCGACAAGACGGCGCTGGACCCCATACACCGGACAGTAGCCGAAAGAAAGCCTATACTTCAGCCAGTTTAAGACAACCCACAGCCAAGCTGGCCGAACTGGTGGCGAAAATGCCAGCGGTTCAAGGACTGCAACATATGAACGAACATATTCTCCTACTCGGTGGTGGGTTACCCATCAAGATGGGCGAGTATGTGGTTGGTGGAATTGGCGTGGGCGGTGCACCCGGTGGGCATCTGGATGCCGCCTGTGCACAAACTGGACTCACCAGTATAGGTGCCGTTCCACAGGTCGAAGCCAAAAGATAATAAGCGCCTAGCTGCCAAATCCCGGCGCTCTATTTTTGAGTGATGATCACTCGCTGATTGGAACTGGGCACATCGACCATTTCACTTTGACCAAATCCTGCATTCTGAAACATACGCTCGTAGTCACGAAAGATATAAGCATCGCCAGACGGAGTGGTGGTCAACATAATCAAACCAAACTCCGCCATTTCCGGAGGTGATATTCGATCTTCATTGGGCACGAATTCCAATGTAATGACCTTCCCGTCATCCAACAATGAGGCATATATTTTTTTCAATAGTCCTTCACACGTGGAAACATCAAAATGATGAAGGAAATTGGTGAGGAGCACAAGATCGTAGCCGTGCCCCAACTCCACATCGAATGCACTGCCGGCTAAAGTTCTGAAGCGGTTGCGCACTCCTGCAGCTTCAGCCGTTTCTTGTGCCACCGTCAAAACATTGGCCCAATCTTGAGCGGTAATCTGAGCTTGCGCAATTTTCTTGGCAATCTCAACACCAAACAAACCATGGCCTGCCGCAATATCCAGAACGTTTCGGGTATTGGAAGCCTGTTGACTCACCCAATTGGCTATCCACTCAGCAGGGCCTTTCATCAATGGCCCCATAGAACGGGCAAATGTGACCCATTCAGGATGTTCCCGCGCCGTTGTGCCCTCTTCACTGACCACCGTTCCACCCTTACGGACAGCGCCGGTCAGACCCTTGGCCCCCTCAACGAGAGGAGAGGACAGCATGAATTCAAGCGCGCCGCCCAAATACGCAGGAGATTGCTTGGTCAGAAACACTTCAGAGTCAGGCGTCAATGCATAGCTTTCCGCTTGCTTGCTCAGGAACCCGGCTATCGTTAAATAATCAAGCAACATTCTCATCCCGCGAGGAGACGCTCCGCATCGTGTGGCCAGCAATTCAGGCGTTCCCTTCCCTTCTCCAATACCGCTAAACACCTCCAGCTCGATGGCCGACTTGAGCGCCGCAGTTCGCATGTGAGCGTTAGCTGTTTGAAAAAACAACGCTGGGGAGGGACTCTCAGATGGTGGTTCAGGCGTCATCTCTGTCATTCCTTTCTATAGATCAAAACCCGGTGCGGAGGATAACTCATTCATCCGATCAAGCGGAGAGAGAGCATATCTCGAGCCTTCACACAATTTAGCTGCTCATGAGTGGTAAAAGTCTTCACGAATAATTTTGTCATCTTTCCAAGTCTGCACGGCGACTTGTTCCATCTGCACGCGATTTCCATCTTTGAATGTGATATCAAATGCCCATTCCACCGCCGCATGGTCGCCTTCCACAATTACTCGTCCTACCTTTGCGCCATGAAATTCCTGCACGTTATCTAAAAATTGGATTTCATATTCTCGATTTGCCGGTTTCCCTACTCGCGCGTCTTTCCCATTTTCTGACATCACCACATCATCTGCATAATACCGATCAAATGTTTCTAAAATTCTGCCTGTAAGAACTCCATCGATGACCGCCTGAACTTGACTCTGAATACTCATCGTTTGAATTCCTTTCAATTCTATGGTTGGTAAAAATATGAGCCCTGACGTTCATAAATCTTTTCGTCCATGGGAGGTATGAAGATCCTGTTCAGGTCCCAGTGGCACAATTCCCATTGGGTTAATATCATCATGTGTGATGTAGTAATGGCGTTTGATGTGATCAAAATTCACCGTCTCGGCAACGCCTTCTTGTTGATAGAGATCTTTGAGGTAACCGAAGAGATTGGGATAATCCACAAGTCGCCTGATATTACATTTAAAATGTCCATGATAAACCACATCAAATCTGATGAGGGTCGCGAACAGTCGCCAATCTGTTTCAACAATTCGTGTCCCAAACAAATACCGCCGGGTAGAGAGTCGACTTTCAACTTGGTCTAGTGCGGCAAACAATTGTTTTACAGCTTGCTCATAGGCTGGTTGAGTGGTGGCAAACCCCGCACGATACACCCCATTATTAATATGTTCATAAATGAAGGCATTCATTTCATCGATATTTTCTTGCAAGTCTTTCGGATACAAGTCGAGCTGACTTTCGGTATATTTCTTAAATGCTTGATTGAACATCCGCATGATATCGTCATCAGAGTTACTGACAATTTTCCGTGTTTCGGTATCCCAGAGAACTGGCACCGTCACCCGTGATTCGAAATGAGGATCAGTTGCGATGTAGGCTTCACTCAGAAAACGAAAACCATTGACGGGATCTACGGCATGTCCTGGCCCGTGTCGAAACGCCCAACCTTTAGCATCACGTATGGGATCCACCGCAGTCATATCCACCACATTCTCTAACCGTTTTAGTTTACGAACAATGATGGTCCGATGCGCCCAAGGACACGCCCATGAGACGTACAGATGATACCGCCCCTTAGCGGCCGGATAGCCTGAGCTACCATCATCCGTCACCCAATTCCGAAAGGCATCCTCTTGGCGATCATATTGTCCATCTTCAGTTTGTTCTTTAGGAAATTGAGGGAGCGTCATGATGTGACCTGCTTTTGCCAAATGAAGGTCCCCTGCTTTAAATCGAGTAAGGCTTGTTTAATTTCCCCTTGCGTATTCATCACAAACGGACCATACCGGGCTATCGGTTCGCCTAAAGGTTTGGCGGAAATCAACAAAAAGCGGACAGCTTCTTCCCCCGTTTCAATCTTTACAGACTCCCCATCTTCCCACACAACCAACTTTGTTTGAGCAATCCATGTCCGCTTCCCTTCATCATTTTCCACAAAGGCCGCTTTTCCTTCAAATATATAGGCAAACGCGGTATGTCCTTGAGGGATGGATTGTATGAATGAACCATGTGCAGGAATGAATACATCCAAATAGGTTGGATTGGCCGCAATGCCCGTGACGGCTCCCTTCGTTTCTTCCACATTTCCTGCAATCACTCGAATCTTAGCTCCGTTATCAGTTATGACTTCAGGGATGTCATGCGAAGGAATATCCTGATAGCGGGGTTGGCTCATCTTGAGTCGAGCGGGCAGATTTACCCAAAGTTGAAATCCACCATTGCCTTCTGGACGGACCTGCGGCATTTCCTCATGGAGGATACCGCCTCCCGCTGTCATCCATTGCACATCACCAGCTGCTATACTCCCCGTATTCCCTAAGGTATCACGATGCAGAACTTCTCCCGTCATCATATAGGTCACAGTTTCAATCCCCCGATGTGGATGCATGGGAAATCCGGCTTCATAGTCCGCAGCCTTGGCCGAACCAAAATGGTCGAAAAGCAGAAACGGGTCGAGGTAATTGAGCTGTCCACCCCCAAGACTTCGTCGTAACCTCACGCCAGCGCCCTCAATCACCGGCGTGGGCTCAATAATGGTTTTTATTTTTCGCCATAATGTACTCATGATGATCTCCTTATCTTTTTTGCACGACAACGGGGACTCTATAGGTTTCGTGATTCCACCCTACCCTAGCCCTCTCCCTGAGAAGGGAGGGAAAAGGAACTCCTCACCTAACATGCAAAAATTATAATTAAAGCATATTCTGAACAAATGTGACTCCCGCATCCTGAACTTCTCGATAGGGAAGTAGCCAGACTAAGGACTCATCGCGCAAGTCACCTACTTGAATTCGGTTGCCCCAGGGATCACAAAAATCACAACGAAAATCTGGATGAACCTCTAGGCCGTATTTTTTTGTGATTTTCTGTCGCACTTCAGCAATCTGTGCCTCATCACGGACCATTATCCCAAAATGCTTGGTCCGATCAGGTTGTAATTCCTTCACTTCAAAAATGGCAAGGAATTGGTGCTCCCCAAGTTTGCACCAAGCCGCCCCTTCACCACCTCGCAACATTTCAAGATTAAACACATCCACATAAAATTCAACTGCTTTTTGTGCATCATCAACTTCAATCACCACATGATTCACCCCAAAGACTTGCACAGCCATGACGGTCGTCCTTTCCTCAACAATGGCATAATATTGTTGAAATATACTTTGATAGGAACATCATCTACTTCTGGTTTTGTGACTCGAAACTATCTCGAACACGACGAAGTAACTGCTTCGCGACTTTCACTTCAGACACCTTCAAGGCTTGCACGAAATAAGGACGCATAAATTCCGCATGAGCAGGAAATACTTGTTGGAATAGCTCGTTACCCTTTGGTGTCAACTGGACTCTGATCGCTCGACGATCACCTCCTACAGCACTCCGTTGAATCAACCCTCTCTGCTCTAAACGATCTAAAATCCCTGTGAGTGTCCCCTTGGTTGTTAACGACCGCTCTGATAATTCCGCGCATGTAAGCCCTTCCGTTCCTTCTAATTCGGCAATAACATCAAATTGCCCTGGAGTGACCCCCAAGGACTGAATATGCCGGCTTCCAACACGATAAAATGCCAAGTAGGCCTCAACCAAAGGTCGCAACAGACTCAAATAGGAATCATCTTTAAAATCTCTAATAGGCATGTATACTCCTTTTGATTTATTATCTCCAATATAATTTCTATATAGAATAGTACTAATTAGTAATATTGTCAACTCCGCCTTTCATTTCTCGTTTCATAAGGTTTACTTTTGACATATTAAAAAGAACACATGCTCGAGCCCAAATAACATTATTTTGCCACTGCGAACCCCCTGAAGGCCTTCCCATAATCTGTAGGTCATTTCCTTCAGAACAAGGATTGAATTATGACGCGCACTTTCACATAACTATTTATTTTATAATAGGTTTTTGGGTTACCTTTATCTAGGAATATCCTTTGCATTACCTAACGTATCCAGGAAAATTACCCCCTTGACACAGGAGGTTACCCATGAGGCACCTTTTTCATATTTGCAAATTGATTGTCATATTCAGTTTGATGCCTATTTTTACTGCTTTTAGTGGAGAAACGACCAAAGACGTTCCGACCCAGGCGATTGAGTCTACTTCAGAATCTACTGGGTCCCATATCTTGGAAGGGAAATTACTGAAGGCTGAAGGAGAATTCTGGCTTATAGAGGATAAGGCCAGCAATCAACATAGAATTCATATTGGGTCCGACACAACTCTACCCCAAGTGCCGAAACAACCTGGAGATTCTATTCAGGCCGTTGTCAGAAAAAATGGGCATGCCATATTTATCCAATAAATCATGTATCTATCTACGGCGGAGGGACTGGTCTTAAGGAAACTACGATTCCGACCGCACCCGGGACCTAGTTTCCCCATCAGCCACCTTCCCAATGGTCCCTCCGCCACCATTTTATGACACTCGTGAAATAAGGAATACAATCATCATGGATATCTTTAGTCTGACTCAACCTTCTACAGTATCAACATCAGCTACCACGTTGAATCCAGATCGTATTTTACTTGTTGATGATGATGCCCTTCACCGATCCTGCCTTAAAGAATTTCTTGAACGACGAGGGTACCTCTGTGTAGAAGCGGAAAACGGAATCGAAGGATTAGAAAAGTTACGACAAGAATCCGCCTCAATTATTCTTACTGACAATAATATGCCAAAGATGGATGGGTTAACCTTTATTGAACAAGTAAAACATGAATTTCCGACTGAAATTCTTCCTATATTTTTGATCACTGCAGAAGCGTCCCATTCCGTTCGTCTTCGAGCATTCAAGAATGGAGTCTACCGGGTTTTCGAAAAGCCTCTGGATTTTCATGAGCTCTGTTATGCTGTAGATTGGGTTGCAAAATTTGATCTGCACCCTAAACTTAGCACAAAATCTTCGGCGTCTTAATTCTGAAATGGCGAGCGAATTGCCTGGAGAAAAGAACTTTGAGATTTAAAATCGACCTACGAAAGGATTGGGACAGCAAACAGCAGACGAAAAATTAGAAAAAAGCCCCTCTATGTTACTCTCCGTTATTTATTTGGAATATTTTCTATAACCCCCTTTAGAGTTTTTGCGAGTATCGCTCCATTTACAGGTTTCATCAGGAATGCTTTAAGCCCAAGTTGACCGGCTTTTTTTTCAGACATCGTATGACTAAATCCTGTACAAAGCACAATAGGAATATCTTGACGAATTTCCAATAAGGCTTTTGCCAACGCTTCTCCACTCATCATCGGCATTGTTTGATCTGTCACCACAACATCAAACTGATTCAGTTGATCTCGAAATAGGGCAACAGCTTCATGAGGATTTGTCGTTGTCACAACTGAATACCCTAAATGCGTTAAGACCTGTTCTCCCCATCTCACCAATACATCCTCATCATCAACAAACAATACGTTCCCTCTCCCACGAGGCCAATCCATGATCGTGGAAGTCTTTGGAGAAAGAACGACATCTAATCGAGGCAATAAAATCGTAAATGTGGTCCCATAACCAACCTCACTCGAAACAGAAATATGGCCCCCATGACCCACAATAATTCCATGGACAACCGCTAACCCCAAACCAGTTCCTTCCCCTAAACTCTTTGTGGTAAAAAAGGGTTCAAAAATCCGTTCCAAGACATCTCTGGATATTCCTTGCCCTGAATCGTCAATTACGAGTCGTACATATATGCCTGATTTCAATTCAGGAAATTCCTGACTTGAATTCTCACCCACATCTATCGAATCGATCTCCAAGCTTAAGATTCCCCCCTGTTCCCGCATGGCATATTCAGCATTAGCACACAAATTCATGAAAACCTGTTGCATTTGTATCGAATCAGCAAAGATAACGGCCGACTCCATAGACATCGTATACCGTAATTCAATTGTTGTTGGGAGAGTAGCCCGAAGCATACGGAAGCATTCCTGCAGCAAATCGTCCAGGTCTACGGCTTGACGTTCATGTTCAGATCGTCGACTAAAGGCCAAAATTTGTTTCACCAATTCTTTTGCCCGGTTCCCCGCCGTCAAGACCTCCTCTAAGTAAGAGAGAAGCTTTGGCTCTTTCTTAGCTTGGGCCATAGCCAATTCCGAATACCCTAAAATCGCGCCTAAAATATTATTAAAGTCATGGGCAATGCCCCCAGCCAAAGTTCCAATCGCTTCCATTTTTTGTGTATGCCTCAGCTGTCGTTCACTATGCTCTAATGCCTCTTCAGCGCGTTTTCGCTCGGTAATATCTTCGCAAGATAAAAGCAACATCTGTTGTTGATTCGGCCCGATAATTGTTCGACATGTTTCTTTAACCCAAATACTTGTTCCATCTTTCTTTACTTTTCTCAATTCTTGTTTTGAAATCTGATTGACCGAAGCAAAGCTCTTTTCAATTTCTGCCAAAAAGATATCATGATCTGCAGGATCAAGGATCAACAAAACCGATTGTCCGACTAATTCATGAACGGCAAATCCCAACAGATCAGCTCCAAATTGATTGACGGATAAGATATTCAATTGAGAGTCAACAGTAATGTAGGTAAGAGGAGATTGATCATACAATGCACGGTAACGTTCCTGACTCTCCTGTAAGGCTTCGAGCGCACGCTTTCGCTCAAGTTCCGCCCCTGCTCGAGCAGCAAAGATCTGTAATAAAGAATGGTCGTGCGCATTTAATTGCAAAGGCCGTCGATCCA
The DNA here is from genome assembly GCA_965223685.1 of Nitrospirales bacterium. GTDB lineage: Bacteria > Nitrospirota > Nitrospiria > Nitrospirales > UBA8639 > Nitrospira_E. The sequence goes on along the minus strand of CBDCXG010000003.1, from coordinate 702,224 downwards.
TGATCGCCAAACTACCTACAACCTCCCCTTTGGAATTAAAGAGAGGAGAACCACCATACCCTTCAAGATGCAACGTTTTCACGGTGGGATTGTTTGGAAATGACTCTTGGACTCCTTGCGGGAAATATACAGGCTGTCCCTTGAACACATTCTCGCACGGTCCTTCAAGGCAATCATATTCAAAGTATGATTCAAAATGATCCTCATTCCAAAAAGCCAGCCCGCGAACCATTGGAAAAATCTCCTCCACTCGCTCGGACAAGAAAACCATCGGGACCTGAAGAGCCTGCGCCAGCTGACGAACCATATTCTGAAAAAAATCCTGGCTTCCTGGAGCTATTGTTCCTTTTACGATGGCTTCAAAAGCTTCATCAGCCTTTTTTCGTTCGGTAATATCCCGAGACATAAACACCCCTCGAACCTCTCCTAGAGATGTTTGGAACATCCGCCCAGTACTTTCGAACCAACAATATCCCCCATTCTGATGACGAAAGCGAAAAATAAAGCGCCCTGTACCTAATGTCTTCATACTCTGGTTAAATTCCTTTATGACCATGGCCTGATCATCCGGATGCACCATTGAGAAGATAGAGAATTCCTGTAAAGCTTGAGGCGAATACCCGAGAACCTCTTCGAAGTTTGGGCTGACATACAAAAATCTTGCTGATCCATCAACCTCGGCAATTAAATCATAGGCATTTTCCATAATAGTTCGATACCGCTTTTCTCTCTCTTGAATCGTTACTTCAGCAGCCTTGCGAAACGTGATATCTCGGGCGATACAAAACAACCCTCCCAACCCATCAGCCATCTGTCCGAAAATCTCTTTGGTTACTATAAAGACTCGAGAAACAGCCCCGCCATTTTCGATTTCAATTTCAAATGATTGCGACACCTTCTGATTCAGCACCTCATCATCGCCTTTTGTAAAAAGAAGGTGTGCCCCCTCAGGGAACAATTCAGCATCAGTTTTTCCAATAATTTCTTCAATCCGTTTCCCCAACAAATTCGCGGCCATCGAATTCACTAATAAATACTGGCCTTCATGATCTTTGACAAAAATTATATCGCTCGTTCCTTCAACCACCGCAGCCAATAAGGCATGCTTTTTGACAAGAGCATCTTCAGCTTCCTTCTGAGCGGTGATATCCCGAATCGTCCCTCCTCCATAAAGGATGTTTCCTTGTTGATCGTAGATCGCCTGGCCTTTCCCCTTAAACCATCGATACACACCCTTCTTCGTTTTTAGTCGAGAATCCACGTCATACGGTACGCCATGGTCAATATGCTCCTTCATCGCGTGAAAGACTCGATCACGATCTTCTGGATGAATACGTGTTGCCCAAGATTCCAAAACAGGAGGAAATTCATGCTCCTCAAAACCCAATAAGGCTTTAAACTGTTCGGAATACCAAGTTGGAGTTTCAGGCACATCCCAGGATTGCGCAGATAAAGGATACCCCGCCCATAGACCTTCTTGAGAGCCTTTGGTCGCAAGATGGAACTGATCAAGCTGCTTACGCAACATCTCAATGGTCGATTGCGATTGAGTTAGTTCATCGCGCAATTGTTCGTTTATATCAACCAGCTCAACGTTGGTCATGGTATCTGCCATTGCTCTATTATTCAGGGTCGACGGAGATAATCCCTCTTTTGCATACCGCGCTGTGACATCTAACACAACTCCTTCATACCCCACGATTCGGCCATGATCATGCCACATGACTCGGGTATATTCTTCAAACCACAACGATTGTCCATCTGCTCGTCTTCCATGCCATACTGATGGTCCTACCATGTTCTGCGTATGAATCTGCTGACACCACGCAGTCCGTTCCTCTGGTTCAGCATATAATTGGTTGACCATATCCGTCACTTTTTCCATCATTTCTGCAGAAGAATCATAACCAAACATGTGAGCCAGCGCTGTGTTGGCTATGACTAACTGCCCATCAACGGCACTTCGGTACATTCCAAGAATAGACTGGTCTAGCCATTCTTGTAGATCATGAATGTTATGATGAAGAGGAGTTACGGTTTGATTTTGAGACAATCGAAGGGACAATTGGAGATCCCCGATTTGTTTTCGAAGAACTTCAGGCGACTCAGAGGAAGATGGTCTTGTGGGATTTTTGGGATCCATGAAACAGCCAATTGAGTTAACGGTGCAAACCTGTAGGCCTAAGGATATCAAATAATCATCGAATTACTCACAATGAAAGATCTACAAACTAATGTCAAGCGAGAACCCATCTGACAAGACGATTTTTCGTATATCCTGTCATTACATTGAATCAACTTGTCTTTCGGGATCTCGAAAATACTGCGTTTTGATACGACAGAAACACCATGGTAGACTTCTGCCTTCCATCATCTTTTGTATGCTACGGAAAATCTATGAAGACACCTGTTCTCACCATCGCCGGATCAGATTCAAGTGGAGGAGCTGGCATCCAAGCTGACCTTAAAGCCTTGTCAGCTAACAATGTTTTTGCCATGACGGTGCTTACTTCAATCACCGCGCAAAACACCTGCGGGGTATCATCCGTCTTTCACCTCCCCACTGCGACCATAGACGCCCAACTTGAGGCGATTTTTTCTGACATTCCTGTCAAAACTATCAAAACAGGCATGTTGGGGACGCAGGAGATCATCACATCCGTCAGCAACAAGCTTTCGAAACAAAGCATCCAACACCTTGTGGTCGATCCAGTCATGGTAGCGAAAGGGGGGTATGTCCTTCTTGAAGAGCAGGCGATTGTAACCCTAAAGTCTCAACTCTGTCCTCAAGCCTACCTCATCACCCCAAACATTTATGAAGCACAAGTATTATCTGACATGACCATTACAAGCATTGCCGATGCAAGAGCTGCTGCAAAAATCATTCATCAATTAGGCTGTCGACATGTCCTCATTAAGGGTGGGCACCTCCAAGAACAACCGGGAACAGATCTTCTCTACGATGGGCGATTTTTTCAGATGTATAAAGGTGAATATCTTCAGACACAGAACACCCATGGGACTGGCTGCACCATGGCCTCAACTATTGCAGCACATCTGGCAAAAGGGAAACCCGTAACCGACGCGATCAAAGCTGCGAAAACATATACCACTGAGGCCATCCGCCACGGATTTACACTCGGGAAAGGCCATGGGCCGACAGACCATTTTTATTTTCTTCAGGCTTGATCATCCGTGCATCGCGACTCACTACGAGAAAACGATAGTCTCCTAGAGACCCCCCTACACTTTTTCACGTCTGCGGGTCTCTCAACCCCAGCTGTCCTTACCCAGCCTTCTGCACCCACTTCACTTGGCGTCATTCTTTGTCATGGCTTCCTATCCGATAAACAGAGCCGAACAAACCGGCGCCTGACAGAATTGCTCGTTCCTCAAGGGATTGCCACCTTTCGCTTTGATTGGTACGGCATGGGAGACACCCGTGAACATTTCGCGCAGATGAGTCTCAAACAATGTGAGGATCAACTGGAAAGCGCATTTCAAGTACTGCATAAACGAGGAATCAATCAACTTGGACTGGTAGGGTCAAGCTTCGGAGGGCTTTTGGCTATTCTTTCAGCTGCGAAATACCCTGATCTTCTGGCCTTAGGCCTAAAATGCCCCGTCGTTGACTTTCCAGAATCCCTTCGTTTGGAATTTGGGCCTGAGGCAATGGAGCATTGGAAGAACACGAACCACATTCCTAATATTATTGATGGGGGTGAACCAGTTTCCTTACAGTATGATTTCTATGAAGAATGTTTAACCTATGATGCTTATGGGACTCTTTCACACATCAAAGCCCCGACATTGATTGTCCATGGCGAAGAAGACGAACTTATTCCACGGCATCAAATTGATCGTTTACTGACTACGCTAAAGTCAAAGAAGAAATTACAGTTGGTTGAAGGCGCTGGACATCAATTTGGCCAACCAGAAGAATTCCGACTCATGACAAATACTCTATCCCAATGGATGGTACAACATCTCAAGAATTCATGATGCCCCACCAAGTCTGCTTGCAATAGCCCCAACAAGCACACAATTGGTAATTGTTCGTCTGCTTGAGGTTTATAACCGCCGCGAACAGGCGATGAAATTGTGACGGCGTTCACCCGTACGTTTTTGGTAGCGGCACTGATTGTTTCACTTATGACAGCCCATTGGGCAATATGCCTCCACCGGTTCAATGGTTTGCTGTATCAGGCTTAGTTATACTTTTTGAGATAAATGTCTACCTCACACTTCAATATGGCTAAAGACATTATATAGCCAAGCAACGGCTTGGCCCTATCAAGACAGATGGCAACCTAATAGCGATACCATGTTGGCTATTTGCAAGGTACTTACTCGAATCTGAATCTATTGATAGGCAATTCATGAACCATATTTTCCATTCCAAGAACTGATCAGACTCATGCTGAAATCCTATCGAGGCATTGCGCCAATTGTGGCAGCCAATGCGTTCATTGAAGATACTGCAGTCGTTATTGGCGATGTCGTCATCGGATCAGACTCCAGCGTGTGGTTTCATGCGGTTATCAGAGGCGACGTTCATTTTATTCGCATCGGACATCGCACAAACATTCAAGATCTTTCTCTTTTGCATGTCACACATGACACCTATCCCTTAACACTTGGAGATGATATCACGATTGGACACCGTGTCACGTTGCATGGTTGTACCATCCGCGATCGAGTTCTCGTCGGCATGGGGGCCATTATTATGGACGGGGCAGTTATTGAAGAAGACTGTATTATTGGCGCAGGAAGTCTCGTCACAGAACGGACACAAATCCCACCCAAAAGCCTCGTAATCGGATCACCGGCAAAAGTCAAACGAGCACTTGCCGATCAAGAAGTTGCCTGGATTAAAGAATCAGCAGTCAATTACATGCGCTACTCTCAATACTACCTTGCCGATCAACAAGAATGAAGTCGCATGGAGCTTCTCCCACATTCCTTCTTATTTCATTTCTGACATTTTTATAAGAACCTTGTCCGCTCTGCTCTTGTCACCCTCCTCGCTTCAACAATATCCTTTAGTGATCATTGGTGCTGGCTATACCGGGCTACAAGTTTATCAACAGGCTATTGCGATCGGCTGGCACACCTTCGCCACAAGTCGTCATCCTCATCGCCATTTGGAAACTGTGCCTTCAGCACACCGCCTCCATTTTGATCTAGCACAGACTCACACGTGGTCCAATATTCCCAATCCTGCTCATCTGGTTTGGTGTTTTCCGGCTGTTCCCTTAAACCTGGTTACAAACTTCTTGCAGGAACGCGCACCACAATCCTGTCGTCTCCTCGTGATGGGAAGCACCTCTGCTTACGTATCCAATGGATATCCAATCAATGAAGACACACCCCTCAAACTCCATCTCCCCCGCGTCCAGGCAGAGGAAACTCTTCGGGAAACATATGGTGCAGTGATCATTCGTCTAGCTGGCCTCTACGGACCTAACAGGCATGTATTTGATTGGATACGAAAAGGCAAGATTCACAACACGAAAAAATGGGTCAACCTTATCCATGTCGAAGATGCTGCAGCCATTTGCCTTCTTGCACTAACACAGGCCATAGCTGGGAGCACATATATCGCGAGCGACGGTCATCCACGAACGTGGAATGAAATTTGTTCTAGGGGTGCATCACAATGGGGAATCACCATCCCTCCTCTCACTCAACCAACAAATCCTGGGAAACGTGTTTCTATCCACAAATTATGCAGGGAGTTAGGCTATGTCTTTCGTTTTCCCGATCTTTACCAGGCCTTGGAAAACATCGAGTTGGAAAGACCGTAATATTTCGAGTCTTATCGAAAAAATGCGACAAGAAAACCAACCACTAAGCCATTATTGATCGCATGAGCACACATACCTGGAACGACACTTCCTGTCCGCTCATACATCCACGCCCATAACAGTCCACTCCAGAACACCGCAAGAAATGCAATCGGGCCATAGCCGTGAGCTAACGCAAAGATTGTAGCACTTCCAATCATGGAGACTGAAAAACTGTACTTTGCACGCAACGTCGAAAAGACTAGCCCTCGAAAAATAATTTCTTCAAAAATTGGCGCTAGAATGACCATATCTAAGATGGCCTTGAGTAATTCTGTCGGGTTTCCCCACACTAATTGAGGCAGAAACCATTCTGTCCAATGGACAGAAATGTCGAACGCATCGCCCACTAGCATGATCAACCAATCACCCACAAGTCCTAGGGCAATCCCGCTAAAAAAGATGGGAGAAGAAGGTCCAAGACGTTGCAAAATTTTCACACAGCCAAGCACCGCAAAGAAGGATTGCTGTTTCTGCCGACACAACAACACCATGGCAAGAATCACCGTAGGAAGGTATAAGAGAAGCGACCCGTAATCCTGGAGGATCTTGGCGCCCTGAGGGATACCAGCAAGGAGGCCGACAAATATGATTGACAACGCTCCTCCACGAACCAACACAGCCAATCCCTCTGAAAAGGTCCACGGAGATTGCTCTTCGCAAGAGGTCTTTTTGATTTTCCTGCCCCGTTGCTTAAACCACTTCACTGCCAGAAACCCTAGGCAGACGGAACCTACTAGAACCAATCCCAATTCCAGACTTATCAATGTTCGCCATTTCAAGAGATGTGAATCAGTGAATTGTTGAAATTGCCCCTGTAAATGCCGCTGCAATTCTTGATCCCCTGATTGACGCGCTAGTCGTTTAGCCAATTGAAAATAGAACCAATTCGCGGGCACCTCTTCAGCTAATCGAGCTTGCAATCTCAGAACGTCACTATTGCCTTGGCTTGTTTTTTTAAAATACGCCAATTTTAAAATCTGTTTCATTTCTGGCTCTAGATGGGAACCCGTCTCCCATTTCTTAATCGACGCAAGAAGGTCTGCTTGCAATCCGGCTTCACCATCTAAAATGGCAGCATACAATTCATCCAATAAATTTCGTCGCTCGTGCGGTATTTCTGCATACCACATACGAAGTTGTTCTTGTGTTTCGTCATATTCTCCTAGTAGATGAAACATGGCTCGCTCAACTCGTGAGAGATCGGAAAGACGAGACTCAACAGTCAATACCCGACTAGACAGTCGTTCCAAGTCTCGGCTTATAGTTATCGATTCACGAAATCCTTCTGACGTAGACACCGTCCACAGCAACAACATCAATCCACTCACGCAGATCACAAGACACAATACCGTCAGAAAAGGCGAAAAGGTGATTTCACCACGTGGTTTCCCATGATAATCCATGGACGCATGAGAAATGCGAGAAGATTCAATCATGATTTGACATTCTTTTTTTATTCATTCTCCACCTAAGATCAATTCTTGGATACAATAAAGAAATACACCCTCAAATGAAATCGGAGGAACAACTTCGTGTGGAATTTTTTCAAACGTCTGCGAAATACTCAGAGTACCACTCAAGACATTGGGCCCTATTCTAATTATCGAATGGCCATACGATTAGAGCTCACGCAACAAACTGGTGTTTTCGCACAATTAGCCAACGCGATGGCCGAAGAGAATGCCAGCTTAGGTGCCATGGACATCGTCTCCGCAACTCGCACCAAAATCATTCGAGATATCACCGTAGATGTACAAAGTGAAGAACATGGCGAACGTGTCCTTAAACGGCTAAACATGTTGCCCGACGTTCGCGTCATTGCCTCGTCCGATCGGATCTTTCTGATGCATTTGGGAGGAAAAATTCGGGCAGAAAGTAAGTTCCCCATCAAAACACGAAATACCTTATCAATGGTCTACACGCCTGGGGTCGGACGTGTCGTCAAAGCTATCGCTGCAGACGAAAAACAAGCCTATACGTTTACCAGTAAAAACAACAGTATCGCCGTTGTCACGGATGGATCAGCTATTCTTGGCTTAGGCAATCTTGGTCCACTGGCAGCACTTCCCGTGATGGAAGGCAAAGCCATGCTGCTTCAACAATTTGCAGGGATCGATGCCTGGCCCTTATGTTTAAATACCCAAAATTCTGAAGAAATTATACAAACCGTTCTCGCCCTTGCCCCAACATTTGGAGGTATCAATCTTGAAGATATCAGTGCCCCACGATGCTTTGAAATAGAACAACGGCTGCAACAAGAACTCCAAATCCCGGTCATGCACGATGACCAACATGGAACTGCAGTAGTAATTCTAGGCGCCCTCCTTAATGCGTTAAAAATAACCGGGCGCTTAATCCAGGAGATCACCGTAGTGGTCGTCGGGCTGGGTGCTGCAGGCATTGCCTGTTGTGAACTCCTAGTAAGTGCTGGTGTCACGAAATTGAGAGGCTGCGACAAACAAGGCTGGGTACTCAACAGACCAGGCAAAGAACTCCTGAACAACCGTCATAATCTCCGTTCGCTCATCCGCTACGAGTCTGCCTCCGGGTCATTACAAAAGGCCTTGAAGGGCGCGCATGTCGTCATCGGGCTTTCTACCGCCAATGTATTGAAACCAGAAGATTTGGCCCTCATGAACAACAACCCTATTGTGTTCGCTTTAGCCAATCCTGACCCAGAAATTTCTCCTGAATTGGCCATTTCCCATTGTCGTGTCTATGCCAGCGGTCGATCTGATTATCCCAATCAATGTAACAACCTCTTATCCTTTCCTGGGATCTTTCGTGGAGCGTTAGATGTCCAAGCAAAAACAATTAATGAACCCATGTTACTGGCGGCCGCTGTTGCTCTCTCTCAAATGGTTCCGGCGTCAACTTTAAACGAGGAATATATTCTTCCTAGCGTCTTTGATAAGCAAGTCGTCCCGAAAATTTCAAAAGCCGTAGCCCAGGCGGCTATCGACAGTGGAGTAGCTCGCCGCACAAAGAAAGAAGCAGAGGAAGGAGGAGAAGAATAACCGACTAACCAAACCTGCAAGATAACCCTTCAAGATTAGGGCTTGAATATCTCCCAAAGTAAAATACTGATTCCCAAAGGCCAGAGGTAATAGGAAAATAAATAAAAGTGATTGTGGCGCACAAGCCGCAAAATCACGCCAATCGACCAATACCCCACAAGAGCAGCAACGACCATTCCTATCACATAGATACCAAATGACTCATGAGTTTCATCAAAGGCTTTTATGACTTGCAACAACGTAGCTCCTGCAATTGCAGGGATGGAAATCAACAAGGAAAACCGTGCTGCCAACTCCCGGTCTAGGCCTAAAAACATGCCTCCTGCTATGGTAGACCCTGATCTGGAGATTCCAGGAAAGACGGCTGCTCCTTGAATGATACCGATAATCAGCGCATCCCACAGGGTCATCTCCTTTGCAAGACGGGCAGATGCCCCGCCTCGAGTCACCCACAGAATTGCCCCAGTGAGTAAAAACATCACAGCCACCAATGACGGCGTGGCTAATGTTGAAAACCCAATCGATTCAATCCCTAGTCCAATAATTGCTGTAGGTACCGATGCCAAAAGCACGTAGTGGATCGTCTGGCGTTCACATCCTTGAAACATACTGCCCTCTTCCGTTGGCAATCCCACATACCCTTTTCCAAGCGTGAGAAGGTCCTGCCAAAAATAGAGGAGAATGGCCGTCACCGTTGCCATATGTAACATGACATCATAAAGCAAATTATTATCACTGAACTGCCCAAACCAATGTTGGGCCATAACAAGATGCCCCGATGAAGAGACAGGCAGAAATTCCGTAAGGCCTTGAATAATGGCTAAAACAATCGCTTCGACATATCCCATAGTTTAGGAAGAGCTCTAATAGTTGGGAGAAATAAATGTGCCTATCATTGATGGGGGCCTTTCCATGCCCCAGCAAAATCCTGAACACCGTCTTCCCAAGGAGGCAGGAGAATCAAAGGGTCTTGCAATGAAGTCAATGCTGCATATCGAGGGCGTGGAGCGGGTAACAGATATTCCTCAGTAGTTATTGGGCTCACAGAAGTTTGGATTCCGCAAGCCTGATAGAGCCTCTTGGCGAAGTCATACCAACTCGTCTCGCCTCCACCAGCAAGGTGATAGGTACCATACGATTCAGTTTCAAGTAACCGAGACACCGCCTTCGCTAAATGAGGGCAATAGGTTGGAGAACCAAATTGGTCATTCACGATTCGAACCTGTTCCTGATTCGCTAACCGCAAAATCGTGTTTGGGAAGTTTTTCCCGATACTATGATAGAGCCAGGCCGTTCGAACAATAAAATGTTTGAGATTTGCTTTCTGGACTTCTCGCTCTCCAGCTAATTTACTCTGCCCATAAACCGAGAGAGGATGAGGCAGATCAAATTCATGATACGGACGGGACTGTCGTCCATCAAAGACATAGTCTGTCGAGAAATGCACAAGGGGGATATCCATTTCGCTGGTTGCCAATGCAAGATTCCTGGGACCCAGCGCATTTCCTCGAAAGGCCGCATCATGATTGGTTTCTGCTTGATCAACCTGGGTAAATGCTGCGGCATTAATAACAAGGGTAGGCTGTAGCTGCATCAACGCTCTTCGAACCTGTTCAAGGTCGCCAATATCCAGGTCTTGGATATCCCAAGCGGTCACTTCCCGATCATCAAACTGTGCTTGTAAGGCTCGCCCTAATTGTCCATGTGCCCCAACAATAAGCAATTTCGGGAACTTCATGATTGATAGTTAGGAAGTTTGTCCCATAGGGTTTGCAAGGATTGGCCAGCGGTATCTTTTGGAGACAGAATTGGAGACTCATTAGGCCATTGAACACCAATTTGAGCATCATTCCAGGCAATCGTGATCTCGTCCCCTGGTGTATAGATATCGGTACATTTGTACTCGACTTCGGCAATTTCAGAAAGAACGCAAAATCCGTGTGCAAATCCTGGAGGCACATAGATCTGTTTGAAATTTTCTGCGGTTAACAACACACTTTCCCAAGATGCGAACGTTGGAGATCCCCGACGAATATCAACCGCCACATCAAAAATTTCTCCCTTCGTCACACGCACTAACTTTCCTTGAGGTCGTGACATTTGAGCATGCAGGCCACGAAGCGTTCCGCGAACCGATGAGGAACAATTGTCTTGCACAAAGAATAAAGGAATACCTCCATCTTTATACTTCTGATGATGATACGTTTCCAAAAACCATCCGCGCTCATCCCGAAAGACATCCGGTTCAATGATTAGTACATCGGGCAAAGCAGTCGGCAAAATTTTCATAGAGAATAAAGCCCAGGACTTTTCACTAAATTAAGCAGATACTGACCATACCCATTATCTTTCATGCCTGTCGCCAACCGCACCACATCATCGGCTTGAATATAACCCATGGAATAGGCAATCTCTTCAGGGCAGGCGACCATTAACCCTTGACGTTCCTGTAACACCTGAATGTATTGTGCAGCCTGCATCAGCGATTCATGGGTGCCGGTGTCTAACCAGGCAATACCTCGACTGAGTACTTGAGCATGCAGCGCGTCTATTTTTAAGTAATAGGCGTTCACATCGGTAATCTCTAGCTCTCCTCTAGCAGAAGGCTTAAGAGAATTAGCAATGGTGACGACCTGATTGTCATAAAAATACAACCCTGTCACGGCAAATCCAGATTTCGGATGAACTGGCTTTTCTTCCAAACTGGTTACTTGACCATCATCATCAAATGTCACCACACCATAACGTTCAGGATCACGCACTTGATAGGCAAAGACTTGCGCTCCATGAACCTGTGTTGAGGCTTTCTCTAAATATCCAGACAGACCATGGCCATAGAAAATATTATCTCCAAGAATCAGGGCGACTCGATCCGATCCAATAAATTCCTCCCCGATGACAAAAGCCTGAGCAATGCCTTCAGGCCGCGGCTGAGTCTTGTATATGATGTTCAATCCTAGATGGCTCCCATCACCAAGCAGCCGCACAAATCCATCTTGTTCATGCGGAGTTGTAATGATCAATAAATCTTGTATGCCCGCGAGCATAAGCGTGGTTAAAGGATAATAGATCATCGGTTTATCAAAAACCGGCATCAGTTGTTTACTGACTGCATGGGTAAGAGGATAAAGCCTTGTCCCAGATCCACCGGCGAGAATTATGCCTTTTAATTTTGCCATATGCGGCACTCTTTATTCCCAGATAACTCGACCGTAAAATTATGGATGAATGCTGGAGTCCTTTAGCCCAAGACGCTCGCCTTGGTACGACTGTTCAGTCACAACGTCACACCATTGCCGATTGTCCACATACCATTGAATCGTCCTCCGCAGCCCCGCTTCAAATGTATGGGTTGGCACCCACCCTAATTCCGATTGAATCTTTGTTGGGTCAATCCCATAACGAAAATCATGACCTGGACGATCTACGACAAAGGTTTTAAGGTCCCCGTATCGATCTATTTTCGCCTCAATAAGGTTGGCATTCAAATCACAAGGATATAGCTCATCTAAAATTTCACAAATAGTATCAACCACGTCGACATTCGAGCGTTCGGATTGCCCTCCTAAATTATATTTTTCTCCAGGCACTCCGGCTTGAAGCACTCGTAATAGACCCTCACAGTGATCCTCTACAAATAACCAGTCACGAATATTATTTCCACTCCCATAAATCGGTAACTGCTCACCTTCCAAGGCATTCAACACCATGAGTGGGATAAGTTTTTCTGGAAATTGATACGGCCCATAATTATTTGAACAATTGGTGATAATCGTCGGCACGCCATAAGTGTGGAAGTATGCACGAACTAAATGATCTGCACTTGCCTTTGATGCTGCATATGGAGAATTGGGAGCATAGGGCGTTTCTTCAGTAAATAACCCCGTTTCGCCCAACGTCCCATACACTTCATCAGTGGACACATGTAAAAATCGAAAATCTCTTTGCTGGTCTAAACTAGCCTGTTTTAAGAACCGCCGCACTGTATCAAGTAACACGAGAGTCCCTGTCACATTTGTATGGATAAATGGATAGGGATTATCAATAGAACGGTCAACATGAGATTCTGCGGCGAAGTTGATGATCGATTTCGGGAGGAATGTTGCCACAACTTTGTCCATGGCTTCTTCATCAGCAATATCAGCCTGAACAAAACACAGCCGTGTATCATGCCACAGGTCTTCTAGGCTTTCTCTGTGGCCAGCGTAAGTCAATTTATCCACAACAACCAGTTGTGCATCCGTCTTGGCTATTGCCAAACGCACGAAATTGGCCCCAATAAATCCGGCACCGCCAGTCACAATTATGGTGTTGGTCATGTAGCTATCATGCGAAGGAAAAGAACACCCTCAAGGGACAATGGCAGGAAAAGAAGAAGACTAGCGTTTTACTCATGACATGCTGATTATTCCACGGTCACGCTTTTGGCAAGATTTCTCGGGCGATCAACATCCAAACCACGTAGGACGGCAATATGATAGGCCAAGATTTGCAACCCTACGGTAAACAAAATAGGCGTAAGAAGAGGATGAACATCTGGAATAGCAAACACATGTTCAGCAATCTCATCCAACGCATGATCTCCTTCCGAAACGAAAGCGATAACCGGGGCATTTCTGGCCCGAACTTCCATAAGATTACTCACCGATTTTTCATAAAGGCGGTCTTTTGGCGAGAGCACGACTACAGGCATTTCACTATCAATTAACGCAATTGGCCCATGCTTCATTTCTCCCGCAGCATACCCTTCGGCATGAATATACGAAATCTCCTTGAGTTTCAAAGCACCTTCTAAGGCAATGGGATAATTAATGCCACGGCCTAAGTAGAGAAAATTTCGTTTCTGAGCATATCGCTTGGCAATTAATTCAATTTGCCTTTCTTGTTTTAAAACATGCTCGACATGACCGGGAAGCATAAGAAAGTGATCGAGCCACCACCGGCCTTCTTCAGGACTTAAGACTTCATGAACCCGTCCCACGTGGAGAGCGAGCAAATACAAGGCAATAACTTGACCCGTAAAGGCTTTTGTTGACGCCACGCTAATCTCAGGTCCGCACCGTGTATAAATGACCCCATCTGCTTCTCGCGACAACGTACTCCCCACCACATTGACTATGGCTAACACGCGGGCACCACGTCGCTTGGCTTCTCTCGCAGCGGCTAATGTATCCGCCGTTTCACCGGATTGTGAAATAGCAATCAAGACATCACCCTGTTGAATCATGGGCTCACGATACCGAAATTCCGAACCAATATCGACTTGAATCGGTCTTCTGACCATTTCTTCGAACAGGTATTTTCCAACTAACCCAGCATGCCAGGATGTCCCACAAGCCACCATCCAAAATCGTTTGGCGCTTAAGAGATCTTCTTTTGTCATAGCCAAATCCGGCAAGTCCGCTTCTCCGGTTTCGTAATCAAAACGTCCCCCAAGGGTGTCCATAATGACTTGGGGCTGCTCATGAATTTCCTTTATCATAAAGTCTGGATAACCACCTTTTTCCGCCGCTTCTGCATCCCAATGTATTGTTTCAGTTTGAACGGTTTTCGGCTTCCCGTCCTGATCCATGACGTGAATGTCAGATTCTTCCAAAATACCGATTTCCCCATCTTCCAGAAACACCACATCTCTCGTATGACCCAACAATGGCGTCACATCAGATGCTAAAAATGAACCTTTCCCATTTAATCCAATAACCAAGGGACAGCCTGAACGACTCACCACTATTCGGCCAGGCTCCGCAAGAGACATGACAGCAATAGCAAAACTTCCCTCTAAATCATGGGCGACATGACGCACAGCTTCCTCTAAACGATTTCCTCGCTTAATGGCAGAGGACAGTAAATGGGCAATGACTTCGGTATCTGTTTCTGACTCAAATCGATAGCCTTCTTCTTCTAATCGATGGCGTAAGGAGAGAAAGTTTTCAATAATGCCATTATGTACTAACACCACATCGCCTGAACGATGTGGATGGGCATTTTGTTCAGATGGCCGCCCATGTGTCGCCCAACGCGTATGCCCAATACCCACACGCCCTTTGACCGCCCCATTTTGGAGATTGGCTTCTAAATTTACCAATTTCCCCACACTCCGTCGTATTTCAAGACTTCCATTGCTCTGAACGGCAATACCAGCCGAATCATAGCCTCGATATTCCAGTTGCCGTAATCCTGACAACAGAATTGGCGCTGCCGGTTCTCCTCCGACATATCCAATAATTCCACACATAAGCGGCGCTACCTCATTTTTTCAAACGCGTGAATGTTTTATGAAGATAAATGATATTTCGGCATTTTTCTGTAGAGACTAAAGTTGAGCTGTGGGTTCAGGCCTGAAGAGAAAAAACAATTGCAATAACGCTACTTATGGCCTCCGATGGGACAACTGTGAAGATGGCACATCCCTGACCTGTTCATTTTTCCCATTCGTGGGAAGATCGGTAGGATTCAATAACACACGACGACGCGCGGCGGTACCTTCTCTGTTCAATTGAGGAGTTCGGGAAATTCCTAGAGCATCTGCGGGAACGTCCTCGGTGACCGTTGTTCCTGCAGCAATTAACGCCCCTTCTCCAATCCTCACAGGAGCAATGAGCTGGACATCACTTCCAATAAACACTCCATCTTCTATAATCGTTTGGGCTTTTTGATAGCCATCATAATTACAGGTAATAGTCCCGGCCCCCACATTCACATTTCGACCAACATGGGTATCACCAAGATAACTGAGATGATTGACCTTGGATCCTTCTCCAATTTCTGTTTTCTTGAGTTCCACAAAGTTTCCGACCTTGCTTTTGCGATGCAGGACTGTCCCTGGGCGTAAATGCGCCATAGGCCCGATTATCACTTTTTCTTCAACAATGGCCTCCTGAAGGACACAAGCATCTTGAATCGTGACATCTCGCTGGACCACAGCGTTCGTGAGCCGCGAATTCCCACGAATAACACAAGCCTCCCCAACCCGCGTTTGACCTTCAAGCACAACACCAGAATGAAGCACCGTATCACGACCAACGGTCACTTGATGGTCAACGAACACCCGTTTGGGGTCCAGAATGGTGACACCCTCTAACATCAACCGTTCGCAAATCCGACGGCGCATTTCTTTTTCAGCTACAGCCAAATGGACTCGTGTATTGACCCCGGTAGTCTCCAGGGCATTTTCCGTCACCCACGCGACAACATTCTGTCCGTCTTGCACGGCCATCTCAATAATATCGGTGAGATAATATTCACCCTGTGTATTTTGCGGCTTTAACTGTCCAAGAGCTTTTTCAAGAAATTTGGCGTCAACAACATACGTACCTACATTAATTTCCGAAACCTGCTTTTCTTCTGATGTGGCATCACGATCTTCTACTACCCGCGAAACTTTCCCATCTTTTTGACGAATAACACGTCCATAACCACGAGGATCAGGAACATGGGTAGTCAACAAGGTTAAAGTCGCACCTTCATCCTGATGATACTGCACTAAAGATGATACGGTTTCCGAGGTTAATAAGGGTGTATCACCACACATAATCACATACTGGCTATCAAACACGGAAGAGTTTTGTAATAAGGCAGGAAGCGCCTGTTGAACAGCATGTCCCGTTCCTAATTGTTCTGTTTGTTCCACAACAAGGTACGGATCAAATTCAGGCTTTCCCTCTTCCAAATAGGTCCGCACCTGATCTGCACCATGCCCCACCACCACTGCCACAGTCTGTGTTGCCACCTGCCGGGCCAAGAGCATGGCATAGCCCAGCATGGGACGCCCAGCCACTTCATGTAACACTTTGGGCGTGGAGGATTTCATTCGAGTCCCCTGGCCAGCAGCAAGAATGATGACCGATGTGTTGTTTTGGCAACTCATGGAAATGGAAAGGAACTCAAAATGATATATTATTTAAGATGTCGATACTTTTGTTGAAGTCTTAAGAGTCATTGTACTCGTTTTATCAGCAAATTCAATGCTCGAACCTTTATCTTGGGGAGAGTAAAAGCCACCAGATACGATGAGTTTCATAGCCTCTTCCACACTCATTTCAACGGGAGCCACCTCTGATTCTGGGACGAGTAAGAAATATCCTGAAGTGGGATTAGGAGAGGTGGGCACAAATACATGCACCAGAGGTTCTGGAGCCAGGCTTTGTATTTCTTCACGGGTATCACCAGTCACAAATGCCAAGCAATAATTCCCATCTTTGGGAAACTGAATCATGACCACCTTGTCATACTTTTCTCGCTGTTTAAAGGATAAAATATCCATCATTGACTTTAATGTGGCATAAATTCCCCGAACGATGGGCACACGATCTAAAAACTCTTCCCAACGGTTTACCATCCGTCTCCCGAAAAAATTAGTAGCCAGGACACCCGCAATTAATATCAGGAGCACTAAGGCCATAATTCCAAGGCCAGGGAAATAATAATCAGGAAGGACCAAATCAGCTAATGCCGTCCCTAAAATACTATCGACGGTGACAAAGAGGGTTTTTAAGATCAGAATAGTTCCCCAAATCGGGGTGATGACCAATAAACCCGTCAAAAAATACCGTTTCAGGGAAGCGCGAAAGGAATTCATAAGAAATGGCAAACCTTCATGGGAAAAAGAAAGGGTACCATAGAAACATGGAGCGCAAAGAGGGCCTCAGGCATCTTACAATTCCATTTGAGCACGGGCAAGACTTTTCTTTAAAATTTCAATGACTTAGACTACATGCAACGCAGAGTATCGTTTATGAAATCCAGCAAACCACGCGCCTCCAAGCCTAGGCCCCTACAAGGGGCTTTTATCACATTTGAGGGCACTGAAGGCTCTGGAAAATCCACACAATGCCAACGACTGGCTCGCTCACTACGAAATCAGGGCTACCACGTCTTGGAAACCAGAGAGCCAGGAGGTACGCCTTTGGCAGAAAAAATTCGCAAACTCTTATTGCAGTCCTCTAAGTCCAAAGATCCAATGGATGCCATTACTCCAGCCTGTGAGTCCATGCTCATTTTTGCAGCTCGCTCGCAGCATATCACACATGTGATTCAACCTGCCTTGGAGAAAGGCATGATCGTCCTCTGTGATCGTTTTTTTGATTCCACCTTGGCTTATCAAGGGTATGCACGAGGTCTCAGGCGCACTTTTCTTAAGAATGCCCAGCAGTTTATTGCACAAGCACTACAACCACACCTGACATTTTTCCTTGATCTGCCTATCCTAGATGGGTTAGCTAGGCGCCAACAGACAAAAAAACAGGATCGCCTTGATCAGGAATCTTTCAGCTTCCATCAACGAGTTCATCGTGGATTTCTCGCGTTAGCAAAACAACACCCCACACGAATTAAAAAAGTAGATGGGCGTCAAGCACCACAAGTCTTAGCCTCACACATTGCGTCAATGACAGAATATATGATCCGCCATACACGGTCTCTGAACCTAATACGTTCTTTAGTTCAGAAATAATGTTGTTATAGAGGAGTTACGTTTACGCATGCCTTTTCACACAATCCTTGGACATGAACGTCCCATCAAGTGGCTTCAAACTGCAGTCACCACCAACCATCTTGGGCATGCCTATTTGTTTCATGGGGAACCAGCTATCGGGAAACGCGCTACGGCCATAGCGCTCACCCAATTTCTCCATTGTGAGCACCCCCAGCTTGATTTATCCGATGCGTGTGGCATCTGTCGCTCCTGTCATCAAGTTGAACAAGGCATTCACCCTGATTGCCTTCTGATTCAACCTGAAGCCGGACAAAAACAGAATCCCAAAATAAAAATTGATCAAATTCGGGCCATCGAGCACATCGTCATTTATCGCCCTCTTGTGGGATCACACAAGGTGTGTCTCATTGATGAAGCCGAAACGATGACCATCGAGGCAGCCAACGCTTTACTGAAAACGCTGGAAGATCCTCCAGATCATTGTCTGTTTCTCCTAATTTCAAGTCAGCCGGAACACCTCTTGCCCACAATTCGTTCACGATGTCTAGCCCTTCGATTTACCCCACTACCGATCAATGCTATCCAGACATATCTCAATACAAATACGATGATGGAGCCTGGGGATGCCAAACTGGTGTCAACCTACTCCGAAGGTCGGCTGGGGCAAGCCCTGCGCCTGGATCCCGAGACCTTGAAAATAAAACTTCGTCAATATTGGACCTTGTTATTCGGAGAGCCCCTCACATCAGCCACACAAGTCTTTGATATGAGCGAAGGTTTGGTCAAATCGAACCAAGTGGCAGAAGCCATCTATTGGTTCCAACAAGGCCTCCGGGATTTACTCCTGCTTTCATTAGACCAATCAAATACTCCCATGCTCTATCGAGACCAGAAAGCAACGCTTCTTCAGTTAGCAAAACAAATTTCCCCTACAACCATCCTAAAACTCTCACAAGAATTGAGTCAGCTTGAACAAGGGCAACAACGCAATCTCAATATGCAAATCGGATTGGAACAGTTTTTTTTCCATCTACAAGACCACTTAGCTCCTGCATACGCACGTGGATAACTAGTTATTCTACACCAATCCAATACATGTATTTTGCGTTTCACTACTCCACAATAATATTTCTTAATCACCTTGCCTTTCCAGAAAGAGGGCAAGTGCCAAGGTTTCTCAATACCCCACTAGTGATCGTCTTACTCATCATAGAACCAAAGGAATCACGACGTTATGCCTGAAAAATTTTATGTCACTACGCCCATTTATTATGTCAATGATATCCCACATATTGGCCATGCCTATACCACGATCGCTGCTGATGTCTTGGCTCGTTTTCACCGGTTACGAGGAAGCAATGTCTTTTTTCTAACCGGATTAGACGAACACGGGCAAAAAGTTCAACAGGCCGCAGCAAAAGCTGGAATCGATCCACAAACGCATTGTGACCAGCTCATGCCGAAATTTAAGGAATTATGGACAAAATTGAATATTTCCCAGGATGGGTTTATTCGCACAACTGATGCTCAGCACCAATCCGTCGTACAACGCTGCTTACAAGATCTCCATGACAAAGGCTTGATTTATCAAGCTGACTATACTGGCTGGTACTGTACCTTCGATGAACGTTTTTGGACAGAAAAAGATGTGGAGCAAGGCCTCTGTCCGGATTGCCAACGCCCGGTAGAACAAGTAAGTGAACGGAATTACTTTTTCCGCATGAGTCAATTTCAGAAACGCCTCAAAGACCATATCCACACACACCCAGACTATATTCAACCAGAATCCCGGCGCAATGAGGTCCTCGGGTTTCTTCAAAAGCCTCTTGAAGATTTGTCTATTTCACGACCCAAGTCACGGCTGTCATGGGGCATCGAATTACCGTTTGACCAAGACTGTGTGGCCTATGTCTGGTTCGACGCATTAGTTAATTACTTCTCGGCCTTAGAATATCTCACTCCTCAATCGAACACTCAAGCATTCTGGCCAGCATCTGTCCATTTAGTCGGCAAAGATATTCTCACCACGCACGCGGTCTATTGGTCCACCATGCTTATGGGCATGGAACGTCCTCTCCCAGCATCCATCTTCGCTCACGGGTGGTGGACGGTAGATGGCCAAAAAATGTCTAAAAGTCGTGGAAATGTCGTAGACCCTAACGCCATGGTCGAACAATTCGGGACGGACGCCTTCCGATATTTCTTATTACGTGAAGTACCATTTGGGCAAGATGGTGATTTTTCTCTAACCACCTTTCATAGTCGATACCAAGCAGAACTCGCCAACGATCTGGGGAATTTGGTGTCTCGTACCTTAGCCATGCTCGGCAACTTCTCGAACAGCAAGGTTCCGTCTCCAAACTCACACATAGAAACTGAATTCGACCGCCAACTGCAGCAAGCCGCATCAAGTCTTTGTGAGAAAATGGAACAACACCTTCGTATCTTGGAATTTCATCGCGCGTTAGAAGCTATTTGGGGAGTCGTTCAATTGGCCAATCAATACATTGATAAAACAGCACCCTGGATTTTAGCTAAAGATCCCGAGAAAAAGCCGCGTCTACACACAGTCTTATTCCATCTGGCTGAAACCCTTCGATTTCTGACTTACGCAATTCATCCCTTTATGCCGCTCACAGCAGAAAGCATGAAAGACCGTTTAGGGCTGACCATAGATTTTTCAGCCTCCACACCTTTAGATTTGCTCACCTGGGGCACATATACCTACGCTAAACCCGTAACAAAAGGCCCGTCATTGTTCCCCAAAAGAGATCAGCCACTAAAGGATGAATCCACAGTAACTTCATCCGCAATATCCTCTCCTTCTATCGCACAGCAAACTCACACATTATCTACCCTATCCTCTCCCACTTCATCCATCGACACACGACCTATTAGTATCGAAGATTTTATGAAAGTCCAGCTCAAAGTTGCAAAAATTCTAGAAGCTGACCGAGTGCCGAAATCTTCAAAACTCTTAAAATTACAAGTCGATCTAGGAACAGAGCAGCGACAGATCGTGGCCGGCATTGGCAAAAAATATGCGCCAGATGAATTGATTGGAAAAACGATTGTGGTAGTGGCTAACCTCAAGCCAGCTAAACTCATGGGCATCGAATCCCAAGGCATGGTCTTAGCCGCAGGAGAGAAGGAAGTTCTAAGTATTGTAACCGTGCAGGAAGATGTTCAAATAGGCAGTAAGGTCAAGTGAGAAAGAAAGGCGTTCTATAGCAAACAGGAACTGGAGACGAATGGAACCCAGTCGGCTCCCTTGGCTAGACGGCGAGTAAATAACCCCGCACTTTGGACAGAAGTTTTTACTAAGTTTTCGACAAAACCGTATTTCTTATCTTGAAGAAGCTGATCAGTGGTTAGGGCCAATCCGAGATTCTCTCATTGAGCAACGAGGGGAAACTTGGCGCTCAGTGTCCCTGAAATTCCGCCTCATCAGAACATCCGTCTCTCCTAAGAGAAGAGAAGTGGTCCCCGATTTTTGGACAGCTCGATAAGTGAAATTTCTGTATGCCACTATGCGACTTGCTCCACGGGTACATCTCCAAAATACACGGCATCCGGCGTCTGCCGGTTCAACGTTTGATGCCGGCGTTTCCTAGGCCGCAGGTAGATATCCTCATACTTTACGCTGCGCCATTAGCGTTCCACAAAGACATTGTCGACCCACCGGCCTTTCCCATCCATGCTGATCTTCACGTGATGAGCTGTGAGCACCGCCGTGAACGCCTCACTGGTATATTGAGTCCCTTGGTCCGTGTTAAAGATCTCCGACACTCCATAACGAGTCGCGGCCTCCTCTAGAGCAGCGATACAGGGGGCGGTCTCCAGCGTATTCGACGCCCGCCAGGCGAGTACTCGGCGGGAATACCAATCCATGATGACGGTCAGATACATGAATCCCTTGACCATCGGCACAGAGCAGATGTCACTGGCCCACACTTGGTTTGGTCGCTCAATGCTCAGGCCACGGAGCAAATAGGGAGAGATCGTGTGCCCCTTGCCAGCCAAACTGGTCCGCGGTTTCGGATACACCGCCCAAAGCCTCATCTGCCGCATCAGGCGCTGCACGCGTTTGCGATTCACCGTATACCCACGGAGCTGGAGTTCAGAGGTGGTCCCACTTCCTTGGACAGGTTTGCGGCCAAGTTAAGCTACAATTCATTGGTTGATGTTATGCCGCTTGCTTCATCTCTTCAGGAGTGGGCTTCTGAAGGTGCGAGCGATTATACACTTCATTGGGTGTGTGTCCATCAAATGTCGAATGAGGCCGTGCGTGATTGTAAGCCCTCAACCACGTCCCAAGTTGCTGGCGAGCCTGGCTGCCAGTCTCAAACGCCTGCAAGTAGACCCATTCATATTTCAAACTGCGCCACAGTCGTTCAATACAGACATTATCCCTCCATCGGCCTTTGCCGTCCATCGAAATCTTGATTTCATGGTCTTGCAGCACAGCCAGAAACTCACACGACGCAAACTGCGCGCCCTGATCGGTGTTGAAGATCTCTGGCACGCCATACCGCGCCAACGCCTCCTCCAGGGCTTCAAGACAGAACGATGTCTCCAGCGTATTAGACAAGCGCCAGGAGAGGACTTTGCGACTGTGCCAATCCATAATCGCCACCAGATAGAGGAACCCACGCTTGATCGGCAGTAGAGTAAGAAGCAGGGCGTAGTCCTTCGCTATTTCCCTGCTTCTCCTCCCCGAACCATACGTGCGCCTCTCAGCGCATACAGCTCTCCATTCAGGCATGCGTCATAGCCATGGCGACCTCGCGGTATCGTGACGTGAGCGTTTTGCGGGTGGAATCCTCGTTCAGGTAGGGATTCCCCGATGGATTACGCCATCGAAATTGCTGCTTTCGGCTGGTGACCAGCCGGCGCAATGTGATCCCACACCGATTCCCCTTTCCGCTCCGGCCAAAGAGGTGCCAGGTCTTGGCTCGCCCTGCGCCGGGTCGCTTCACGTACTGTCGCATCAGCGATTTGATCGATGTTTTGTACTTACGGGCCAGCCAATGCGCCAGTTTCCAGAACACAATGCGATCCAGATGCTGATACACCTTGGCGGTGTAATCCGTGTACTGATGGAAGTTAGCCCAGCCAGTGAGTTGCCGATTCAGTGTTTCCACCATATCAATCTTGTTCACATGGTCATTGCCGGAGAGTGTCGCAGTCAGCTTCCGTGCCAGACCGCGGCTCTTCTCCTTGGGAATAGTCGAGACCGGGCGCATCATCCCCCGTGGCCCCCGTTTGCGAATGATCCGATGCCCCAGGAAGGTGAATCCGTCATTGACATGTGTGATATGGGTTTTGGCCATATGCAGCGTCAGCTTCGGGCCTGTAAGATGAAGTGTGTAACTGGTTATCATAACGGATTTTTTCAGAAGGAGAACATGATGACCAAGCCAAACACGAAAACAGATGCGTTATTGGATGACTTATTAAAAGACTGTGAGTCGCCCGAGGATATTTTGGGGGAACATGGCCTTTTGAAGGATTTAACCAAGCGGCTGGTGGAACGCGCCCTGACAGCTGAATTGACGAATCATCTAGGCTATCCTCCTCATGCCCGAAGCATTTCTTCGGGAGGGAATACCCGCAATGGCACCAGTGGAAAAACTGTTCAAACGGACCAAGGCCCAATTGAACTTGAGGTCCCCCGCGATCGAGCCGGCACCTTTGAACCCGCGGTGGTGAAGAAACGGCAACGACGGCTGGAGGGGTTTGATGAGAAAGTCTTGGCCCTCTATGCCCATGGACTCACGACTCGGGACATTCAAAGTCATCTGGAAGAGTTGTATGGGACAGAGGTTTCTCCAGCGCTGATTTCAACGATCACCGATGCCGTCTTAGAGGATGTGCGCCTCTGGCAAAGTCGGCCTCTGGAGACGGTGTATCCCATCCTGTATTTCGATTGCCTCTTTGTCAAATCGCGACACGAGGGAGCCGTCAAGACCAAAGCCGTCTATGTCGCCCTCGGTGTAACACTCGCCGGTGAAAAAGAACTCCTCGGCCTTT
Source organism: Nitrospirales bacterium (assembly GCA_965223685.1). Lineage (GTDB taxonomy): Bacteria > Nitrospirota > Nitrospiria > Nitrospirales > UBA8639 > Nitrospira_E. Next base: position 677,892 of record CBDCXG010000003.1, on the reverse strand, counting down.
GGGTCAATGACACCGAAGGGGCCAAGTTTTGGCTGGCAGTCTTTACCGAGCTTCGGCAACGAGGTGTCCAGGATTGTTTTGTGGCCTGTGTCGATGGGCTGGCCGGATTGCCTGAAGCGTTGGAAACCATCTTTCCCCAGCCCCAGGTCCAAGTGTGTAGCGTTCATAAAGTTCGGCAATCCTTACGGTATGTGGTCTGGAAAGAGCGACGGCCCGTCGCCCGTGATCTGCGGGCGATTTATGGCGCAGCCACCCTCGAAGAAGCGGAAGAGGCGTTGGAACGATTTGCCCAAATCTGGGATGCGCACTATCCAACGATTAGTACGAATTGGCGCCGCGACTGGGCGCGGTTGACGGTGTTCTTTGACTACCCACCCGCAATCCGGAAAGTCATCTACACCACCAACGCCATTGAATCGCTGAATTATTCGTTACGCAAGGTTCTCAAAAAACGGGGGGCGTTTCCGACGGATGAAGCCATCTTGAAAGTGCTCTATCTGGGCATGCAGCGGATTGCGAAAAAATGGACGGTGCCGATTCCCGAGTGGAAACGGGCGCTGAATCAGTTTGCGATCTTGTTAGGAGATCGGGTGCCAACAGCTGACTAACCAAAACCAGTTACACAGAAAACTTGACAGCCCCCATAGTGAGCCAATAATTCGGCTCGCTCGGTCTCCAAGGCCTGGGCCAGCAGTTGCCGAGCCCCGGTTCGAAGTAATTCGGTTAACGTATCTCGACTCACTGGTTCTTCTGATGGTGTTTTGCTACCCTTTTGCATCGTGGCGTCTCTCCTTTTAGTGGTTGATCTGAGGATGTCTTGCAACACCCATTGCAACCCGAGACGCCGTGTCTTTTCAACTCACCCAAACACTACTTTCAATCTTAACTCCGTAACCAGCGCGCCATCTGCCGGCTACCATAATAAGGGGTGGCTAAAAATTGTTCATCAATCAACCGCATCAGGGTGAGGTTCAGCGGCGATTCCCCTTTGGGGTGATAATACCAGCCGGAACGGCTGATGGAGAGTAACTGACACTGCGTCATGATGCCCAATTGCTTATGAGATGGCTCGATCATTTCTTGTCGCCTCCTAACCCCAATCGGTTGGAGGCATTGACTAAAAAATCCCGTTCCACACTCAGTTGGCCAATTTTGGCGTGCAGCTCATGGATGTGCGCTTCTTGATCGGTCTGTCTCTTCTCGAGCTTCCCTGAAAAACCCGCCTCCATGGAGGCAAGGGCTTCACGTTTTCAGCGGTGAATGACGGTGGCATGCACGCCATATTTGACCGCCAGTTCTGATATTGGGGCATCTTCCCGAAGGGCAGACAAAGCGACTTTGGCTTTAAAATTCGCTGGGTGGTGCTTGCGGGTTCGACTCATAATCTATGACCCTCCTTTGGTCACAAATTGTAGCGTAACACCCTGTCCGAATTCCTAGGACCACCTCTTTCCACACGCAAGCGCCGACTGCCATAAAACGGCCATTCTGTGAAAGAGTACCCCCCTCGGCTTCCTACTGTCCGGCGGTTAAACCGGAAGATAAATTCGTCTAAGTAGGACTGGGGGATTCGCTTATCGATTCCCCCTTGATACGTCTCATAATACCAACGTTTCAGCAGGGAAACTGCTCTATGAACTCGTGGCAGTAGTCGGTCATCATCGCCGTTGACTTCTTCCCAGGCAAAAGGGGTTTTCTGAGGATTTTGAAGATAGCCTTGTTTGACGATAGCAGGATAGCTCTTGATAATCCTGGCACCAGGTGCTTTCAATTATAAAGTTCTGGACCTCGGCTCCTTCACGACTCTTGATCTGTTGAAGCCGGATTCTGCTGGTGGCTCTCCCCCGTTTCTCGGCAGCCACGGCAATGATGGGCTTCTTATTCTTGCCTCCCAGGAATGCTTCATCAACCTCAACGCTACCACTTAACGGTTGCCGTAAGGGAGATACCGTGCACGAGCGTAATTTGCTCAACAGCTGCCAGGAAGTGTAGTGCTCCCCCGAAATCAAGCCACCTGTAAGGCTTGTTGCTGCCGATATTGATGAGGACTTCGGTACCGCAATGCTTGATGTGGGCGTCCTTCGTTGTACCATCGCATCCATCCATTGATCCGTTGTTGCGCTTCCTTGAAACTGCCAAAACGATGTTGCCAGACGCACTCCTCTTTGAGACTTCGAAAAAACCGTTCAATCAGCCCATTCTGTTGCGGCGTATACGGGGTAATAAACTCCTGAGCCAATCGATAGTCTCGACACGCTTGTCGAAAACGACGGCTCTGAAAGATTAACCCGTTATCACTGCGAAGGACTGGGGTCGGACCAACGAGACGCAGGGTGCCGAAGCGGGCCAGGCAGGCCGCTTCGATGGCTCGTTCCGCTTCCTGCGCTCGCCCGCGCAAGGCAAATTCATAGCCAATAATCTCTCGCTCATGGCAATCAATCACGGCGGTGAGATGCCCCCACCCATCCTGTCCACAGGGAATATGCGTCACATCCATGGCCCAGCGATGATTGCTCTGGGTCGTTCGACTGCGACGAGTCTGTACACGCGGACGTGGATTCGCGGCACGTTGATGGACCAACCACCGCTTCAGGCGTAAGACTCGATAGACCGCTTTACGGTTATGGATCTGGCCTTCCCGAAAGCGTAGCAGCGCCCATAACCGACGATACCCATAGGTGGGATAGGTCTGAATCAGTGGCTTGAGCTTTGTGACGAGTTCTTCGGAGAGCCTCGCACTAGCGTTTGCTCGCTTACACTCATCGTCTAGCTAATCCAGCCTTAGCAAAAGATGACAAAAAATCTTGATATGTAGAATTCAGACCCTCTTGAAGCTCTATTCTAGGTTGCCAGCCGAGAGTTTTCAGTCGACTGCTATCCATCAGTTTACGTTGTGCGCCATCAGGCTTAGTAGCATCAAATTCAATTATTCCCTGATAACCAGTCACTCTGGCAATAGTCTTGGCTAATCTATTTATGGTGATGTCGATACCACTACCAACATTGATATGACTACACATTGGTTGAGTATGCAAATCATAGTTAGCCTTATCGAGGTTCATGATATACACACAAGCGTCGGCCATATCATCCACATGTAAAAATTCACGCCTCGGGTTACCGCTTCCCCAGACCTTAACACTCAAAGCATGATTGACTTTTGCTTCGTGAAAGCGGCGAATCAATGCCGGGATGACATGACTGTTTTCCAAATGATAATTATCCCCAGGTCCATAGAGATTCGTGGGCATGACACAACGGTAATCAATACCGTTGCTTTCACCATACTGCCTATTGTAACTCTCACAAAGTTTGATGCCCGCAATTTTGGCAATCGCATAGGGCTCATTTGTCGATTCCAGCACACCCGTGAGTAATGCATTTTCACGAATGGGTTGCGGGGCAAGTTTTGGGTAGATACAACTCGACCCAAGAAATAAGATCTTTTTAACTCCACTATTGAAGGCCGCATCGATGACATTCGCTTCGATCATAAGATTTTGATAGATGAACTCGGCTGGATAGGTATTATTGGCGTAGATTCCGCCAACTTTGGCTGCAGCGAGAAAAACTTGATCAGGCTGTACTTGATCAAAAAAGCTACGAACAGCCAACTGATTAGTGAGATCCAGTTCATCATGTGTACAGGCAAGGATGTTCACCTGCCCCTGTCGTTCTAGGCTCCGCCGAATCGCAGATCCAACCATACCGCAATGACCAGCAACATAAACCTTTAACTGATTCATTCGTGATAATCCATAGACTTATATCCATGACGTTTGATCAGCTCATCGCATTCGGCAGCTCTGAGATCTTCATGAACCATCTCAGCAACCAGATCGTTAAAACTAGTTTTTGGCGCCCAGCCGAGTTTTTGCTTTGCCTTAGTCGGGTCACCAAGCAAAGTCTCGACTTCGGTTGGACGAAAATAACGAGGATCAATGCAAACAATGACCTTGCCATCAAGCAAACCAATCTCCTCAAGACCTTGACCTTGCCATTGAATCTGCATATTGAGTTCCTTCGCAGCTGTATTGACAAAGTCACGCACACTGTGCTGTTCCCCACTAGCAATAACAAAATCTTCTGGCTCTTTCTGCTGCAACATCAGCCATTGCATTTCAACATAGTCTTGAGCATGACCCCAATCTCTTGTTGCATCCAGATTACCGAGGTAGAGGCAGTCCTGCAGGCCAAGTTTAATACGCGCTAATGCACGGGTAATTTTGCGAGTCACAAAAGTTTCGCCTCGAACAGGAGATTCATGATTAAATAAGATCCCATTACAGGCATACATACCGTATGCCTCACGATAATTCACAGTTATCCAATATGCATAGAGCTTGGCCACAGCATACGGGCTACGCGGATAGAAAAAAGTGGTCTCTTTTTGCGGAATCTCCTGCACCTTGCCGAAAAGTTCTGAGGTGGAGGCCTGATAAAAACGAATTTTCTTTTCCAAACCCAATATACGAATTGCCTCTAGTATGCGTAGCGTGCCGAGCGCATCTGAATTTGCCGTATATTCCGGTTCTTCGAAACTCACAGCAACATGAGATTGGGCAGCAAGATTATAGATCTCATCGGGTTGTGTTTGCTGGATAATACGTATGAGATTTGAACTGTCTGTTAGATCGCCGTGATGGAGGATAAAATGACAATCCTTTTCGTGTGGATCCTGATACAAATGGTCAATACGATCTGTGTTAAAGAGTGAAGATCGGCGCTTGATACCATGCACCTCATAGCCTTTTTCAAGGAGAAATTCAGCTAAATACGCACCATCCTGGCCCGTAATACCCGTAATTAATGCTCTCTTTTTTCTATCCATGTGGTTTGTAGTGGCTCAATGAAAACAGACACCGGATTAAGTCCGCGTAGTTTTTCGTATAGGGCTTCTCCCCGTACGGGACCCTAGCCCTTAGCCCCCATGTCACCGCAGTATAATAGCCACTCTGACATACGTGCATGACGGCACAGAGCAGGGTCAACGGATAGCGTCCCTGCTCTCGTTGAGGAAACCTATACCTCATCGTGACCGCTCGCGAAAAAGGCCGTCGTTTTTTAAAATATCCCGTTCCATCCTGGAGCTGTCGATTTTCCTCCTACAATCGATGCCACTCCGTTTGCTCTGGCGGTTGGTGTCTCTTGCAAAAAAACGCGCTCTCGTCATCCCGCGCCAGTTTACTTTTCCATCGACGGAGTATATCGCAGTTGATGCCAAAATTCCTGGTGACCTCAACAAGCGTATCCCTCTGTGTGGTGACAAGGCACACTGCCTCCAGTTTGAATCTAGCGTGTACTGCTTTCTCGCCTCTCCTCCCAGGTCGCATCTCCTTGCCCCCAGTATGCCTATGGCGTTTCGAGGTGTCCAATTCCATTAGACCACGACAGTATTTGTGGAACGGCTCGGGGCAGCATAAAGTACGAAGACGACGTCTACCTAGGTGCGTATGAAACGCCAGCTGTTCTATGAGCTAGCTTGCGGGCCTATTTCACGTTCGATAACACTGAACATGGACATCAAACACTGAACTGGCAGACGCCTGAGGCCGTGTCTTTTGGACACACTCAGATGGAACCAGCTGCGTAATGATAGGCAGAATTTTCACTTATCGCACTGTCCAAAATTCGGGGTCTTCCTCTATACGACGCGTGAGGGCCACGTTCCTTGGCATCTCTGAACGCCAAGCCTGTCGAGTGTTACGGATTACGCGATCAACGCTCTATAGGACCACAGCCACAACATCGTCCACTCCAAAACTGGCAGAGACATTAGTCAGCAAACTGTACACGCTTACAGTCAGGGATAAAGATTTACTGAGGGCGGTTAAAGGTTCTATGACCCGGAAACCCTCAAAAAATACATTACAAGAGGCATAAATCTATTTTTTCAATACGCTTCTTTATGAATAAACCCTTTCCAAAATGTCAGGAGCATTATTTTTACATCCAACCACAATGACCAATGTTCAATGTAATATAGATCATGAGCTAAGCGTTTCTCCCATGACGTATTCCCTCGTAACCCATTTACCTGTGCCCACCCTGTAATACCAGCTTTCATCGTGTGCCGAAGATTATATTGAGGGAATTGCTCACGGAATTTGTAAATAAATTCTGGTCGCTCTGGTCGAGGGCCTACTATACTCATCTCGCCCTTCAACACATTCCAAAATTGCGGTAGTTCGTCTAAGCTGGTTCGCCGCAATATTTTTCCAATCCCCGTACAACGCTCATCATCTGACTTGGCCCATACAGGCCCAGTCTCTGATTCTGCATCTTGATACATTGTACGAAATTTGATGATTTTAAAGGAACTTCCGTCCAACCCTACACGCCGCTGTCGATACAAAACTGGTCCGGAGGATGTCATTTTAATGAGGGCTGAAATCACCCCCATCAGAGGCAAAGTTAAGCCCAAAGCAATAAGAGCCCCTCCAACATCAAAACAACGCTTTAGAAAAACGTTCCATCCATAGAGAGGTGATCCCTGAAGAGTAATAATCGGAAGCCCTCCGAAAACTTCAGCTTCGGCTCTCAAGGTAATATACTCATAGATGGATGGAATAACTTTGACTTCAGCTGTCGTCCCTGAAAGGATGGTCATAAGCCTCTCAGCTTCATTCTCCACATCCGGTGGCAAACACAAAAATACGACATCAATCTGTTGATTCAAGCAATCATCAGCCTCCTGAAAGGTGCCAACAACAGGTACTCCTTGAAAGATCTGGCCAACTTTTGTCCTATTTCTTGACAAATACCCTCTCACCTTCATACCCAATTCAGGATGCGACTGAAGCATTTGAACAACTCTTTGCCCCAAAGCTCCCGCCCCAATCACCACCACATGCCGTTGATTATACCCCAACCTTCGAAGCAACCTCAGAATCTCACGAAACATCATTCGCGAAAATCCAAGTACGAATAAATTCAATACTCCAAAATATAGAATCACCAATCGAGAAAATTCAAACGTCTTCGAAAAGAAGGTAAGAGCAACAAGAATCAATAGACACAGGGCATTGGCCTTAGACAAATCCACGAATTCAGCAAAATGAGAACCCATCCGGCGTGGCCGATATAAATTCAAAGAAGAAAAGCCTATTCCCCACACAAGAACTATGGGAAAAAGAAGCCACAAATAGGGATCAATCGGAGGTACCCCTTTTGTTACAGGAAAGAAAAAACCAGAAAAACGAACAAAGTACGCAAAGAGCCAACAGACGCTGATGAGAAGAAGATCAGAAAGAAACAGAAGATTCTTAAAAAAATCGGAATGCCGTTTTAACATAAATTTGACTGAAGGAATTGTTCATAATTGGCCATAATGACCTTTTGGATTTTTTTCTTGAAATGTTCTCGATCAAATCCTTTGACGTGAGCCCGAATAGCCTTAGCAGAGAAATCACTTTTCCTTTTTTCAAATAACTGAATGGCCCTTGTAAGTGCATTTATTGTTTGCTCATAAAAAAATACCCCTGTTGGGGGAAGAGCACCACTGATTGGATTTAAGGGATTCAGAGGAATAACGGTTTCCAGCACTCCGCCTTTTCCATAGGCAATGACTGGTTTTCCACATGCCATGGCTTCTAAAGGGACAATACCAAAGTCTTCCTCACCTGGAAAGACAAGGGCTCTACATTTCTTATAACACTCTCGAGCACTTTCATCGGTTTGCCAACCCAAGAATTCTATAGTTGGCCCAGCCAATTGTTTTAATTGCTTTTCCTCTGGACCTTTTCCAATTATCTTCAATCCTAGGTTCAAGCTATTAGCAGCCTGAATAGCCAGATCCACTCGCTTATATGGTGTAAGAGCTGTGACCATTAAGAAAAATCCTTCTTCACAATCAACGGCCTCAAGAACATGCCAATCAACCGGTGGATGAACGACCTCAGCCTCTCGCCCATAGCAACGCTTGATCCGCTCAGCGACATAATAGGAATTTGCGATAAACTTATGAACTTGAGTATTGGACTGCACATCCCACTGTTGCAAGCGTTTGCGAAAAATGGCCATTCCCATTTTTTTTAAACTAAAGCAAGTTTTCTCTGGAAAGTATTGCTCATAAGCATCCCAAATATATCTCATGGGTGTATGAACATAAGAAATATGGCACGTCTTTTTAGGCACTCGTATCCCTTTGGCAACACAATGACTGGAACTCAGAATAAGATCATAGCTATCAAATTGGAAAGATTGGATGGCAAAAGGAAACAGAGGAAGAAAATATCGATAGAGTTGACCAACATGGGGAATGGCATTCAAGTAACTCGGGAAGATAGAGTGTCGCTCAATGATTTCTGACACACTACCTTTTACATAAACCAGAGTATAAATCGGCGCATCAGGAAAGAGCTCACACAAAGCTTCCAAACACCGCTCCCCACCCCGCATCCCTGTAAGCCAATCATGAACCAGCGCCACTTTCATAGGTAAGAAATCTTTTTTGGGAGTCAACAGCTATTAAATTTCTTGATAAACCCGACAAACGGATTGAAGCATCTGATCTTCAGAAAATTTCCCCCTCACCTTTTGCTTGGCATTCTGAATAATGGAGGCTCTTAGAGAAGTACTTTCTGCCACCTTTTTTATCCCATTGGCCAAACTTTCTCCTGTCCTCTGATCAACAAGAACACCGTCAATTTCATGGTCAAAAATTTCACCCATTCCACTCACATTCATACTCACAACGGGAACCCCCAGCCACATGGCTTCCAAGGCAATGAGAGGAAGGCCTTCCCAGCGAGAGGGAAGGACCAGGACGCTTAATAGAGAAATGGCTTTTAATGTCTCCGAGTGAGATAAGGCCCCCAGCATTCTGACTCGCTTGGTCAGCCCACGACGAACAATTTCTTTTCTCACCAATGTATCCAAACTCCCCGTGCCGACAATTGTGGCAGAATACTTTGGAAGGGCACCAAGAGTATCTAAAAACAATAAAGGGTCTTTTTGAGGTTCTAAGCGTCCTATAAATCCAATATGTTGAAAATCATGAAAATCTATTTGAGGAACATTATGAAATGGAATACCATTAAAAATTAAATCATAAGATTGGTCTTTTTTAAGTATTCCCATATTTTTTGCACATGTAAGATCATATTGCGAGACGAAAATAATTCGACTAGCCCGTTTAAAAATGTACCGCTCTACTTGTAAAGCAAGCCAACGAAAGACCCTGGGTTTTTGAAAAAAATGAAATCCATGAATAGTGTAAAGAACTGGGATTTTTATTCGTGCTAAAGCAAGGAAAAATGCTGCTCTAGCCCCATGGGCGTGAATGACGTGAGGCTGTGTCCGAGAACAGATGCGGCGTAATTCAATTGGAATTGCAGGATTTAAACGGCTATAAAAAAAATTTAATCCATGGCAAGGAATTCCAAGGTTTTGAGCCTCCTGGTGAAGGTATGACTCAGATTGTGTCACCAAAGCAAAACATAAGGTAGGGCTCTGAAGGCCTTTCAGAATCTGTAAGACATGCGTAGTTCCTCCACCCAAACTCCCATCAGCAACAATTTCTAAAACACGCATGCGTCCAGCCTACCTAAGATAGCACCATACCTCACGATACACAGAAGTCACGATCTTATAGTGACGGGCCAATCCGGTCACTCGCAAACTGTCGGTAAAGCTTTAATCGGCAATAGACGTTTTGCAAAATGGATAAAAAGAAGACTGAAAGAGATCCGCAATGCTTTTCAAAAAAATACTTTTGATTCTTAAAATATATCCCTTTTTGAAAATCTTGGTTCCCACCAAATGACGCTCCAGATTGATGAGAAACAACTGCCTCAGGAACATGCCACACTTCCCACCCAGCCTGAGAGGATCGCATGCAAAGGTCAACATCTTCATAATATAGGAAGAAATTCTCATCAAACCCCTTCACCTCATCCCAGGTAGAGCGGCGGCAGCATAAGGCAGCGGCTGAAACCCAAGGAACACGAACAGGTGAATTTGGAAGCCTGAACTTTAGAGAAAGCCTTCCTACTGTTCGACGTAACACACCTTGGGAAGCCAGACCTTTTGCCATCCATGTTAGCGGCTTATCCAACATTAGGCCAAAGATTGAAGGGGTATCTCCCATAGATTGCAACGGTTGCCCAATTGGATCAATCAAACGGGCACCAACAATTCCAACCTTTGGATAGTTTTCTAAAAACGTAAAAAGAGCTTCCAGGGCATGTGAAGAAGCCACAGCATCTGGATTCAAAAACATCAGATAAGATCCGCTGGAAGCCGCAACCCCAATATTACATGCACGTCCAAAACCAATATTCTCGCGAATTTGGAGAAATTGAACAGAGGGGAATTCAGATTTGACAATACTAGAGACAAAATCCTGGGAATGATTGTCGACTACAATAATCTCAAGATGAGGCAAACTGACAAGGGGCCGTAAACACTCAGTAATCGTCTGTCTAGAATTATACGTGACAACAATTACGGAATAAAAGTTTTTATTAGGAAATTGGTCCAGTAACGGACCTCCGTTTTTGAACACTGGAATGTGTAAGGTTACAGCAAGGCTTTAGTTGACTTTCGGCGTATTGAAGTCGAAGAAAAACCTACTATCAATACAAAAGAAATATCATCAATATTTCAGGTCGATAATGCTGCGCAGAAGAGTTATCCGAGATAAAGCTATTGCGATAACTCTTCTTTCTTCAAAAGTGTCACACAATCAAGTTCTTTATCGCCGCCCCAATCAATTAAGACGCTCTCGACAATACTTAAATTAGCTTTTGTGGCTAAAGCCCCAAATAGTTCCCGTGTCATATGGTTTCTAGCATGTGGGTTAAGACCATAATGCCTATCCATGGGAGCAGGATAGTTAGAATGATGATAAAGAGCCATTCCTCCATGCTGCAGAATCCTATGAGTGTCAATTAAATACGACTCAATAATATCAGGACTAAAATGAACCATGGCATCGTAGCAAAAGATACCAGTCGCCCAATTATCACCAATGCCATCAAATGCCGCACCTTCGCATTTTAAAAATGTCACGTTGCGAAATTCTTTCAAACGTTCCTTACAAAACCTTAAATTTTCCTCAAAAACATCCATTACGACAACTTCACCAGCTTTTGCTGCAACAATTTCAGCATGTCGCCCGTAGCCAACAGCCAATTCTACAACTTTGGTAGTATTTAACCTGTTAAATAATTGTTTAAAAATTGTCTCTTCACCCCAAAAAATGGGTAACCATTGTTCTGCATCCTTGTAATATGTGCTATTCTGCCACGGAGCAATAACGACATTAATCGATTCTTTTAGTTTTTGTGACCTATGATCACCCTCATTCATAGTATTCCCCATTTCAATCACGTTCCTAACACAAGGTGAAAAAGAATAGCCTCAGACAAATGAGTGACAACATCGCTGTCGAAGGTAAGTAGTCTGGTGAGTACGAAAAATTCTTTGCCTATACAAAAAGATTTCTATTCAGTCTCAAGATTAACCTATCTACAAAACGAAGTGAAGCGCCCCACCCTTTAGAGTTTTAGGCAACAATGGCCCTATGATACCGTATATGGCAGGCCAAGGGTCCCTGATTGTGACATTCCCTCATTAGAGAGCCTCACCTTTTAGCTAGAAAACAACCGACCACTTCATCCACATGGGTTTATACTCCGGGTCCTCTACCATTCCAAACTACATTGGAGTGGGAATTTATCCACTTTTTCTTGTATCCCTCGTCGTGACAAAGGATCTCTTCATTCATATTTAGTATCTATTAGCTATTCCCTTACCAAATTGAATACCAGGCACTTCGATCATACGAAACGATATATGCGCAACCAAACTGACCAACCCGAGAGTTATACCAGCACAAATAAGAAAATTCAGCAACCCAGAACCAAATAGCGCCGCACTTCCTGCATACACCTCCATGAGCATTTTGACAATAAGTGGGTGCCAAAGGTAGAGACTAAAGCTGATACGACCCATTCCTGTAGTTAATGGATTCACACATAACGGATTTGGCCAAATGCAGATAGCCAAAATAAGCATCATGAACATGATACTCCAGATATACAAATCTAGCCTTATAGTTCCGACTCCGATCAACACCTTATACACAAATGGCACATAAACGATGGAGAGTATTGCCATGACGGTCAGGACAAATAAAAGAGCGCCTTGCTTCCTCCCCCGGAAGAACCCTGTTTCTCTTCAAATCAAAAAGGCCAATACTCCTGACAAAAAAGTAGGGAGGTGAGTCAGGATATTCAAATACGAATAAGACCCAAGCTGAAGCTTTTCAGCTGCTGTAAAAATGCGGATGACACAAGAATGGCAATCGCCAAACCAAGAATTCCTGAGCGAAGGCCACAAACGAGTACGACGATGATTGGGAAGAGAAGGTAAAATAAAATTTCAACACCAATCGACCACCCTGCCCAAACTATGCTCTCATGTTTTCCAGGAATACGGCCAAAGAGCAATAATGCGTTGAGCACAATATCCTGAAATGATACGTGCCAACCCTTCAGCTTTGCGATACCCACCCACGTAGCTAACAATACATAAAACAAAGGAGCTATTCGAAAAAATCTTCGAATATAAAAACGGGTGACCTGGGCTCGGTCATTCAACTTATCTAAATATCCATAGGCTAGAACAAACCCACTTAATGCGTAAAACAGTGGGACACCTTGAGCGAAATGTAGCTTAATGACATGTAAATATTCTGGGATTTCAATATTAGGGATCATGACCATGTGATAAACAATAATCAGCAATGCTGCGATTGCACGTTACGCTTCCACACCTTCTAGGCTTGGGGGGGGTTCTCTTTCAATTACAATGATGCGCAGCTAGAAGATGCAACGAGACCGCTAGTATCGGAAAGGGAGTAACTAATATACAAGAAAAGTCAGCAGGCACATGAATCTGTTATGAGGTGATAATTCGTCCTATCGCTTTCGGAAAAACATAATTGGGTGTGTCTGCCGAGAAGGGTTGAAAAGAAATTTTTCAAGTTCAAACATCTCCGAATAGGCATTTTTCGCATACGATTCAGGGATGAACGTTTCACCATAAAATTCAGAAGTCATCGCCCCTCCACCATTAACTCCTTGACAATTGGAATGCACAAACTCCCCTTTGTCATACCGCGCTCGAGCATGTGAAAAGTCCGGAAATAATTTTGAAAGAGCATCTAAATAGCCAGTGTGTCCCTTTCCTTTTAAGCCCTCGCATTGGTCGAAAAATGGACGGCCTCGAGTCGTCAGAGCCACAATCCCACCTGGGACAAGGACACGATAGAATTCCCCCATCCAGCGAGCACAAGCCTCTTCTGACAGATGAGAGAATACTGAATATCCTATAACAAAATTCATTGCCTTATCTGGAATCGAGGTAGGGGGGAAGGGCATACATACAGAAAAATTGTCACTTCGGAATGTGTCACGACATATTTGGATAAACTCTTCCATAACATCGATTCCCATAATATGATCAGGAGGCAACTCTCTCAAAAAAAATCTGGCAATTCTTCCCCACCCGACCCCAAATTCCAACAGGTGATGTTTCGGGTCAATTGGCGAGCCTAATTTCGAAAATGTTTCGGTACAATCTTGATAAAAAACAAATGCTTCTTTTAGTGTTGCAATACCTGACTGCCCTGTCGTATTGGATTGAATAGCCTCTGAGGGAAATCCTGGGAGCTCTTTCCCTTCATAATACGTTGGACGGTGTAAATAGCTTTCACACACGGTCTCAAACCATTTATCTTGCATCAACATAACCTCTTTCCAAGAGTACAGTTTTTTTAACAGTTTTTTCATAGGAGCAGGCATCCATTTTTTCAGGTTATCATAGGGACGCGGCAACTAAAGCTCATTTATTTCCCAAGCCAGAAACTTCTAGAATCCGAGTATCAAAATTAACTACCATAATGTACATGAAGCCTTTACGGTGTCCATATACACCGTCCTCCATCAAATATCGACCAACTAATGAAGATCAGTTACATGGCTACCTAAAAAATGTACGGAACAATTTTATAGATAAGGGCTTCAAGAAGACCTGAGACGAAGATTCACCAAGCCTTGAATGACCAGCACAACACAAATCGACCAGAAATGGGTCAACCCTGTTCTGACGACACATGCAACCATCACTTTTTTATACCCATTAACATATGACACGTCTCAATGACCAAAAAATTAAATTAACCCATCAATCATCAGAAATACTTTTCAGAGCTTCACGCACTTCAGGGTGTTCCACAGGAGAAAAATATCCACTCGTCCCAAGAGAAAATTTCTCATAAACATCCTTGACATATTTTCTGGCCTTGGCACGCACGCTTTCTTCAACATAAATAGTTTCAGAAATATGTTTTTGAAGGAAAATAATCTCAGCCATATGGTGCGCAAAAGTCAATGACGAACTCGTCACGCTTTTCTGGTGCCGCCGATGTGAATTTAATACCTCCGAAACATAGCCCACTCGACCATTCTGTAAGATGTCTGAATAAATCAACCAATCACCCGCTATTTTTAGCTTCAATAAATCTTTCTGACAACGACGTAGTGATTCTTGCAAATTTGACTTTTTGAAAAGTACCGCACTCACATTAGGGATTGTATTTTTAACAGCTAAGGCCTGGGATATTTCTTCCTTACCCTCGCAAATATAATCTAGCTTCCATCTATCTGTACAAATGTCGGAAGTATAATCAAAATAGTTGTCGCATAAGAGATTATCAAACTCGTCGATTTGGCGTGACTGTGCATAACTCATCACAACTTGTGTATCATCAAATTTGAGGATAGATCTCTCAATAAAGGTGGAATTAGCCACGTCATCGGCCTCACAAATCCACACAAAATCACCACGTGCGATTTCTACAGCTTTCTGCCACTGCTGAAACACAGAGCCAGAATTTTTCTCATTTTTAATGAGTTTATTATCGATACAAGTATTGGAAAGACAACGCTCAATAACCTCAATGCTGTTATCTGTCGAAGCATCATCAAGTACAAGGATTTCATAGATTGGATAGGTTTGGGAAAAGACCGTATTCAGACGCTGTTCCAGATGGTGAGCATAGTTGTAGTTTGGGATAATCACCGAGACACGCTTCAAGGGCTGTCCTGAAAACTCAAGAAGATCAAAGATATACTGTCGAAATGAAAATGATTCCTGAATGACCCATGCCCCTTTTCGTCCAAATTCTTGAGCTTTCATATGATCAACCAACAGAACGCAGATGGCTTCGGCAAAAAGAGTGGTATCTTCTTTAGGAACCACCATTCCACAACCATTTTCGAGCAACTCTTCAATTCCTCCAACGCCCTTGAACCCCACGACCGGCACAGCAACTTCAAGAGCTTCTAGAGCAACCGCCGGGAAGGGATCTTCACGTGATGTGAGTGCATAAACATCGGCTCCTGCATAAAATAGATCCGTATCTTTTGTATGCCCTATAAACAAAAAATGTCCTGAGATCGATGGATTTACCAAACGTTGTTCAACATTTGCTCGCATCGTACTATCCCAATGTCCCAACCAAACAAAGTAAACATGAGGGTTAGACTTGAGCACTTGCACGCCCGAATCAACAAAGAGATCAATACCTTTACGATAATCGGCATACCCCACAGCTAATACAATCTTGTCATTTTTTTCTAGACCTAATTCCTTGCGTAGTCGAATACGTGCATCCTCAACTTTCTCTTGAAATCTGTTTCGTTTGTATAGCCCCTGTGGTTTGATCTTTATTTTTTCGACTTCGATGGGTGCAATTTCCTGAAAAGATTCCGCCACAACGGATGCGGGAAAAACAATAGCATCTGCCTTCTGGCTAATTGCTAAAGCCTGTGGCTCAAGCTTATTGGAATGAATCACGCCACTCAATTCATGAATGAGCGCCACACAACGAAACCCCGCATCTGCCAATGTCTCAAGAAAAAACCCAGAAACCGTGGTATTCACAATAGCGGCCTTATGCCCTTCAAGCACAAGTTTTTTCGCCAGTTCCATGGCCTCAGCCCCGCGCGGATCCAATCCAGAAAGGTGATGTACCGTTGACCACCGAGAAAATTCTTCTGCTAATATTCCCGATCCAAGTAATATTAAATCGACGGTATAGGCAAAATCGGAGGTTAACGTTTTGGCAAGAGATAAGGTCAAGTATTGAGCGCCATGGGGATGGGCATCATGCGCAACCAACACAATTTTTCGCCCACCCATCGAAGTACTTGATCGCACCAAAGCATCCCGAGTGGCTTGCAACCAAGCGAAACCATATCGACGATCTGGTTCCAAATGTGCCCCCTCAGCCCATTCATTCCATGCGTTTATAAAAACCAATCGTTCATCAGAGCTCTCGAAACGAGTCTTTGTATCTGCGCAAGCGTTGCTCAACCATTCTTGATAACCGGACGGGGTGGAACCTAAGAACACCGACCCACAACCTGAACGTCGTGCCTCATTATCCCAAGAAGGACAAACCCCACGAAACAAAGGATAGGTAGGGGTAGGATAATTTCTACTTTGCTTAACAAATTCTTTCCAATCATACACAATCCCCTTGAAATGAGGGTTAACCAATTGTACTCGATCTGTAATAATTTGTTGGCTGTAGTTATTGGGAGGAAATTCAATGGCCGCATCAAAGCCATACTTACTTGGCTCTTGAGTCTCAAATGATTGCGTATACGCCAAATAAATTTCTCCGATATCCTGTTCACGACACCACTTACGCCAACGCTGTGCTGTCTCATATACCTGAGGCAAAAGGTTGGGACGATAAATTATTAATAAGGGTTTCCCATCAATACGAATATACCTTGAATCACGGAAATATTCGGCAATATGTTCGATAAATGCCAAATCATCATCAGCCGAATGCTCTTGGGCAATGAGGATCTCTTTTTCACGTCCATCCCAACGACGACTCCAGTTCTCATTAGCCCAACACAAACAAAACGGGAAATCTAAGTCGATGTTTTCCAGGTACTGTCGAATAGGCTTCTCTAGCAACCGTTTTCCCGCAAACCAATAAAAATAAAAACAAAACCCACCAAGACCATACACTTGGGCTAGCTCCACTTGCTGCTGTTGAATCTCTGGAAGACGTAAGTCATAAAACCCTAAATCCGCAGGCAAATGTGGTTGATAATGCCCTTCGAATTGAGGTACTGCACGAGAGACATTAGTCCATTCTGTGAATCCCTTTCCCCACCATTCATCATTTTCTGGAATAGGGTGAAATTGTGGCAGATAAAAGGCAATTAACCGGACAGCTGGATTCGCTGGGAGAGGTTCTTGGCGAAAAGCCACATGTTCCTCACTTTGGTGCATGGCCATTTCACCATCCCTTGAAGTACCTATCTCTGAGGTAACGCCATCTCGAGCTCGTTGGGCAGCCCAATTTCGGTAGACCATCGTATCTCTAAGTAGGGGCGAAACTACGATAAAAAAAATGTTCTTGGCTTTCTCCTTGGTTTCAAACGAAAGAGGCAAACTTCGGTATATGCCTTGTGCTACAGCCACAAAAGATTTCTGAACTCGGCGATGGGTGGACTTTAGATGGTTGAATAGAAAACGCAGCGGCGCCGTGATTTTCCAGGATTTCGAGTTTTGAAGGGCATGAAGAACATATTCCAAGTCCCTATAATGCGCTTCAATTTTTCTGATCGTCCCATCCTGATCGCGCGTCTCTTGTTTCAGACAAGCAATCTGCGCGTCACGGTCATCGATTGTCTGCGTTAGGCTGACGATCTTTTCATCGAGGTCTTCTATGTTCTTGGTTAGATTGACGATCTGCGAATCACGGTCGGAGACAAACCCACTCCAAGCTTTTACAACATCAGATTCATGGATAGGTTGTTCAAAAATACTTGAGGTAAGATTGGGTAACGGCGTATCAGAAGCAAGCGCGATCCAATAGACAGGTTTACTGAGTCCTAAAGTTTGGCGTATAGCATTATTTTCTTGCCTATAGTTCAAAGATTGGAGCTTCATTGTTTCGGAAAATAGACAAGACCCATACAATATACGCTGCCCAAAATACATAGAATTAATAAAATGTTGATCAATTAATTCTTTGAATTCATCTTCATATAGCTCCTTTATATGAAAAGGATTACGGTAATCTAGCTCGTCAGAATAATGGAACTTATCAGGACTCGATATTACTAAACATCCTGTTGGGCTCAAGACGCGTTTAATTTCTTGCATCATTTGTTCATGTTGATCATGATGCTCTATTGTCTCAAAACTGACGACCATATCCACACTTGAGTCAGATAATGGAATATGCGAACAGCTTCCTACGACAAATTCAAGGTTATTCTTTTGGTAGCGAACGCCTGCATGTTGAATGGCTTCAAGTGAAATATCTACTCCAATCACTCGACGAGCTCTCCGAGCAAGCATTGCAGAGCCATAACCCTCACCAGAGGCAATATCAAGGACCACCTTATCAACCGAAATCTCACGAGCCTGTAGATATCGATGTACGTGTTCAAGCTCAATATTCCCAAGTGTTTCAGGCGTATATCTCTCGCCAGTAAATGGTAGTACGTTATCCTTCATATGAGATTTTCACTTTTTACACAAACGTTCGAAATTACGAAAAGCGTTTATATATTCTTACCCAACAATCCCGCCAATCGAACTTGATTCTGATAATATGAGATTCCTTATCTTTATTTATGAGGTTATTAGATGTTGAGTTGTGGTAACGTAAGAATTCTATCCTGGTCTAGTAAATACGGTGTTCCCAAAAGCATGCGACAAGTTACAGGAAAAATTCACGAACGCACCAAGTTCTAGTGCCGCATAAAACTCACTACATTTCAGATTTAGACTCTTTCAAGATTGCTCCCTCAGGAAGAAAAGCTATCATATAATTTGCAGCCCATTCATCTACACAAATAAGATTTGATAATCAGCATGAAATAATTATATACGCGTATTGACAGAACATTACTTATAAAACATGTGCGCATATTCTAGAACAAATAGCCGATTTCATTTTGTCGCTTCAATAGCCAATGCTGCAGGATATTCGAAGCTATGGATTCGAATATTGCCAAACCCCGCCTCAATAGCATATTTCCATACATCAGCTCCAAACTCAGTGCGAACAATATAATCACTATTTACGTGACCTTCTTTGCCATGGTAACTATTTTTTAAGCCAGTGCGCGAACGGGTTAATCGACCAACAATTAGTGGAACCGTAAAAATACAGGCCCCCGTCAATTTCAAAATACGACAACATTCAGAAAGGCCTGCAATGGGATCATGGACATGTTCTAAAGTGTCGGAATGAAAAACCATATCAAATTGCAATGACGCAAAGGAAAGCTTGGTCATATCATGTTCTGGGTAACAAGCCAATTGATGATTTGGCATCTTTCGAAGTAAACCCCCTAATCCCCCAGCCTCATTTATTTCCAAAACACTGAGTGATTTGGCTAGATCAGACACAACGAATTCAGTGAATACCCCATGAAATTGATAACGTTGAAGTATGGCATAAGCCAGTGCCATCGACCTTAGATTGTTTCCACACGTTGCACAACAGACGCCTTGCTGACGATTCACATATTCCACTTCATACGGTGATAACTCCCACGCACCAATAAGTTCCGGCCACAAAATCTTATTGACTGAAAACTCTCTGCTCCCGCAAATGGGGCATTTCTGCGATCCCATCATTCCTTACGTAGGCCAATGCTCATCATAGGTACTCCTAGCAAACCATGGCAGACACTGGTTGAATGAACTTTAAAAACAAGAGCCTCATGTATCCATTTATGCTGAACATGCTCCACCTGTGTCCCCTCTGCCACAGCAATGGCAATAGAATAGTCTCCGACAGGCATTACAGGCATCAAAAAATAAAAATGCGCTTCGAAGCTCTCGCCTTGTAAGACAGATAGTGGGCCATGCATATAGGAAAGATACGTGTTATCCGCAAAGATAATCTGCCCTAGACGATCCTTAACTTGAAAGCCAACGATAGGACTGAACATTGCTTGCAGCACAGAGCAAGAAATCTCTAGTCGTACAGGCTCACCACCAACAACCCATGACAGATGTCGGTCGTCACTATCCAAAAGTCGAACACTGTTAATAACAGCCCCACCGGCTCCAAAGCTTGGGGCATTGGGCAAGAAAGGGAACAGCTCAATATCATTACGCAAATTTGTTCGATTAATAAAATCTAACCGCATGTCACGAAGTGGCACATTCGTCTGAATAGTGGGGACCTTACTGGTCTTGATGCTAGCTGTTCCTTGTTCAGACTCATACTGTTTTTCTAAGTAGCTCTCAGTCACGATCTTAGGATGTCCAGATGCTTCAATGGAACCATCATGTAACCAAATGGCATGACTACATAAATTAAGTACAGCACCGACATCATGACTCACAAACAATACGGTTCCCCTTTCCATAAATTCCCGAAGAAACCGCATACATTTCTGCACAAAAAACGCATCACCTACACTTAACGCTTCATCAATGATAAGAATCTCTGCTTTGACATGAGCCATGACTGCAAAGGCTAGTCGCACGTTCATCCCACTAGAGTAGGTTTTCATTGGTTGATGAATGAACTCTCCGATATCCGCAAATGCCACGATTTGATCGTATTGATGCTCAATTTCTTCGATAGACAAACCTAATACTGAGGCATTCATATAGATATTTTCATGACCGGTGAACTCTGGATTAAACCCAGACCCGAGCTCTAATAACGCCGCCACACGACCACGGGTTCGAATTTCACCGTTAGTTGGGTGAAGAGTGCCGCAGATCATTTGAAGGAGCGTTGATTTACCTGATCCATTTCGACCAATAATCCCAACAGTTTCTCCTCGTTTAATTTCAAAAGAAACATCCTTGAGCGCCCAAAATTCACGGAAGTACTGCTTTGGAATCTGCCTCGTCAAACGTCGCAACGACGGAAAAATAAACTGTTTGAGTCGATCGCGCGGTGTATCATAGATGTGGTAACACTTGGATAGATGACTGACCCGGATAGCAGTATCGTCAGTTGCGCACCCAACCGCAGTCTTCTCTTCATCCGGACGTGTATCGTCAATTTTTGGTGGAGGCATGGTATTTGTCAGCTCAAAGGACATCAGCAAACCCTTTTCGTGTCTTTTGAAACCAGGCATACCCCAACCAAGCGAACGTAGTTGAAATAACAATATAGACCGCCAATCCAATCCAATCTGGGAATTGACCCCATATCAGCACTGCACGAGCTTGTTCAATAATAAAGGTGAGCGGATTGGCCATAATCCAGTCACGAAATTCTGCTGGTAATGCGGTTACCGGATAAAAGATCGGTGAGAGAAAAAGCAAGACCATAGTAAGAATAGAAATAGTCTGCCCTACGTCACGCAAAAAGACCCCCAGAGATGCCAACATCCATGCCAAGCCTAAGATAAGAATAACGAGCGGCAGTAAGACCAGCGGTATAAGAATAACCGTCCAATGGAGAAAGCCGTTCGTCATAAACAACGCCACAAGAAGAACAAACAGACTCACCAGGCTATGAAATAACGCGGCTCCCATAGCTATCCCTGGAAGGATCTCCAGGGGGAACACCACCTTTTTGACATAATTGACATTCGAAAGAATCAGGTTTGGTGCTCGATTAAGCACCTCAGCAAATAATCCATGAACAATGAGGCCCGCAAAAAGGACCATCGCAAACTGCGATTTCGTTTCCTCCTCTCCCATCCCCCACCGTGCCTTGAACACAACGGAAAATACAAATGTGTAGACAGCCAGCATTAATATTGGATTGAAAAATGACCAGGTCAGTCCTAGAACCGACCCCTTATATCGACCAATAACCTCTCGTTTTGTCATTTGGGCTATAAGTTGCCTGTGAGACCACCAACTACGAATGAGCGAGAGCAATGAAATCGGTTGAGCAGTCTGTGGATTCATGCCAAGATAGATGCCCCAGTCTTCACTTGATCATATTATAATAAGAAATTGGTCCTACTTTGGATATACAACTGGAATATTACAAGATAAAAAGTCGATATTATGGAGGAATGGTACCAGAAACATACAATCAAATACTCTGGCTTAAATCGACATAGGTAGGCCCTCACGGGCTTTCCCTGTCACACCACCGTGCGTACGGGTCCGTACACGGCGGTTCGGCTGGTTAAATGTGTCCCATTGCTCCCAATCGAGGTAGTCCAAGCGTGTCAAAGTAGGCGTTGGGCAAGGCGATTTGAACAGCCTTGCTGTGGCTGATTCGCCAAGGCCCCCGTGGGCTCATCGCGGTCGGCACCGCTTGGTTGCGGCTCACCCCTCGGCTTCTCAGCTCCGACATCCGGCGACGCGGCGTCTTCCATCGTCGCCAGATCACACACCGCAACCGCCGGCGAAGCCACGAGTCCAGGTTTCTGAGTACGGAGTAGGTCTGGCAGAACCCAAAGTAGCCCCCCCACCCCTTCAGATAGGGGGCAATCTCTTGCACGACCTTCTCGATACTCTTCCCTCGGTTCCGATTCGTCAGTTTCCGAATCCGCTTCTTGAAGCGGGCCAGGGCATACGGAGCGATCCTCCGCTTGGCCTCCCGTCCGCCCGTGAAGCTGAATCCCAGGAACTTCCTCTCTTGGGGTCGGGCTACCGCGCTCTTCGTCTTATTCACGGTGAGCTTGAGTTTCTTTTCGATGAAGTGCGTGATACTCTTCATCACCCGCCAACCTGCTCGCGGGCTCTTGACGTAGATATTCGCATCATCGGCATAGCGAACAAAGCGATGTCCGCGTTTCTCAAGCTCCCGATCCAAGTCATCCAGCACGATATTACTCAACAACGGTGAGAGTGGCCCCCCTTGCGGCGTGCCCTCTTCCATGGAACTCACCAACCCATTCTCTAGCACCCCAGCCTTCAAGTACGCCCGGATCAGTTTCAGCACCCGTTTGTCGGGAACCCGCTTGGCGATCCGGCTCATCAGCATGTCGTGGTTCACTCGATCAAAACACTTCTCCAGATCAATATCCACAACCATGCCGTATCCCTCAGCCAGATACTGTTGCATTTGGGCTACCGCCTGATGCGCCGACCGACCCGGCCTGAACCCATAGCTGTGCGCCGAGAATATCCTGTCCCACTTGCGCTGTAGAACCTGTAAGACCATCTGCTGGATCAAGCGGTCCCGGACCGTGGGGATGCCGAGCTTTCTCACCCCACCCGCTGGCTTGGGAATCTCAACCCGTTTGACAGGGGCCGGTTGGTAGCGCCCCTCCAAGAGCTCCTGCTTCATCGTGCCCCAATGCACGTTGAGATAGCCTCCCAGTGCGTCCACGGTCATCCCATCAACTCCTGGCTGCCCGTGGTTGCTCTGAACCCGTTTCAACGCCTGCTTCGCATTCTCCTCTCGGACCATCTCCTCCATCAGTCGCTCGGGAAACATTGGACGTTCGGTGCCGTGTCTCGCTATCGGTGATTCGGCCCTTGGCTGTCCGGCCCGCGGGGCTTCACCCTCTGGTCCGGCCATGAAGGCCAACGGAAGTTGGGTTTTCGGCCATGACTCACCCATAAGTCGCACGTCCTACTGGTCTCTCCATTTCTCCCTCCTCTGAGGGACCGTTCCGGCCTTCGAGGCGCTGCCACCCCTACTATGCCATCTGCTAACTTCTGGACCGCGATCAGAAGTTTCTCAACTTCCTCAGTCCCGATTCCGGGACGCCGCCCAGATCTCCCGGGGTAAGTTGACCCGCCTTCCCTGCACAGTCGCCGGATCTACGTTTTGCGCTTTTGATGGATACGGACTTCGCAATCTCTAGCTTGCTCGTCCAGCGCTCGCGCCTCGTATCTGGTTTCTGTTCGTCGACTCGCAGGTTTGCTCCGCGCTTCCTTCAGACCTTCCCTCACGGGAAGTGCCCTTGCACTTCGCTAACCCTTCACCTCCATCAGGTTGGGTAAGGGACTTGCACCCTCAAGCTGATCAACATGCCCGGCGCACTAAAGAACCCCGCGGCAAGACCACGGGGTATTAGCACAGAGCTAGCTGACGAAGTTCTTCCTGCGAAATACCTTGCTGTTGCACATACAGTTCGACCACTCGCAAATTCTCGCCCTCACCCGACTATTGTTAGGAAATAAGATCCCCGTGGCAAGACCAAGGGGAATCACAAGTTGAATGAATGCCTCTTAAGAAGAACAGAGGAGAGGAGACGAAAAGAAAAAACATGATCTTCCCCTGGCATACCGGACACCAAGTTAAGAATTATATAATAATTCAAAGCGAGGTGTTAAATGAAGCGAACACGCAGGCATCACAGTCGGGAGTTTAAGCAGGAAGCGGTCGCGTTGGTGGTGGAGCATGGCTACAGTTGTGCGGCCGCTGGGCGAAGTTTAGGCGTAAATGGCGCGTTGATTGGGCGCTGGAGGGACGAACTGGAGGACCTCGCAGCGGAAGCCTTTCCTGGAAAAGGAAAGCGCACCACCGAGCAGCAGCGGATCCATGAGCTTGAATCAGAGAATCAGCGGTTGCGAATGGAGCGAGAAATCTTAAAAAAAGCGGCGGCCTTCTTTGCCAAGGAAAACGCATGAGGTATCGATTCATCAATGAGCACCAGAAGGCCTGGCCGGTCACCCTCATGTGTGGCGTGTTGGGCGTCTCTCGAAGCGGCTATTATGACTGGACAGCGCGTGGCCTGAGCGAGCACGAGCGGTCGAATTACGAACTGGATAGACGGATACGTGCGATCTTTACTGATCATCGCCAACGGTATGGCGCGCCTCGTATCGCGAAGACCTTACGCCATGAGGGTCTCAAGTGCAGCGAGAACCGCATTGCCCGACGAATGCGTGTACTAGGGCTGCAAGCGATTCAGGCAAAGAAGTTTAAAGCCACGACCGACTCAAAGCACTCAAACCCCGTTGCGCCCGATCTGCTCAAGCAGGACTTTGTCGCCACGGCACCCAATCAGAAATGGACCAGTGACATCACCTATGGTGCGCCCAGCCTTCGAGAGTGTTATGGATGACATGACCGAAGCGCGAGCATGTGTGGAATGTAGTCGGATGAATCTCAGGAAGGATGAGTCCGCTACCCGCTCTTCGCTACGGAAGAGCGCGAGCCGAAGCGGCGGTGACCTGCTATGCACTGGCAGGGTGACGAAGCCCGTGGGAAACGGGGCGTGAGGCGAAGTCGTTACGCCAAGATGCGTCTCTAGGCTGAGTGCGGGAAGGTTGAGGAACACGAACCGGTTGATGCGCGTCTGTGGGTTGAAATGTCACCACCTCCTACACGGCTTACCAGGAGGTTCACGGACAGATATCGGGTACACGTATGAGCTGATATCGAGTGGCGGTGCAAGATGTACGGGCATTGCCACTGAGCCACGTGGAGTGCGTAGCTAGCACGTCGCGTCTGTGACGACTTGCGGCAAGCAAGGGCAAAGACTGCGATCGGCACCCTCCCCCGCATGATTGAGTCCACCATGTGAACTGGGGAAGGCGATGGTGGGATGCCAAGGGAGTGCGACTCCAATGCCCCCATTGCTGGCGGAGCTCCCGTAGTAGTTGGAGACAGGGAAAGCCTGTTACAGGGCGAAGGGGAGCAGTTCAAGCAGCTTGCGCGGCAGATTAACTGCCCGGAGAGAGGTGAAGACCTTTGAGAATCAGTGAAATGCAACGCAAGCTGGCGACGTGGTCGACAGCCGACAGTGATCGGAAGTTTGATCGTCTGGTTCGACTGATTGCTCATCCGGTCTGGCTGGCCGAGGCCGCCCGCGTGACCTTGGCGTCCTCAGGCGCCAAGTCACCAGGCATCGACGGTATGGACAAACCGAAGCTGGAGGCGGTCCTGGCACAGGAGCTTGCGCACATTCGCGCTGAACTCCTGGCCGGTGAGTATCGAGGTATTGTCAAATCTGGTGTCTGGATGATTGATTACGCGGCAACGGGGGTGTCAAGTTTTCTGTGTAACTGATCGTGGTTAATCAATTGTCGGCACGCGATCTCCGACAATCATGGCGAATTGATTGAGGGCGCGTTTCCAGTCAGGAATCGGCACCGTCCACTTTTTGGCAATGCGTTGCATACCGAGATAAAGAACTTTAAGGATCGCTTCGTCCGTGGGAAATGCGCCACGCTTCTTGAGCACTTTGCGCAAGGAATAGTTCAACGACTCGATGGCATTCGTGGTGTAGATGACTTTCCGGATCTCGGATGGATAATCAAAGAACACGGTCAGCCGATCCCAGTCCCGACGCCAACTCGCACTGATCGTCGGATATTTCTCATCCCACGTCCGGGCAAAGTGCTCCAACGCTGCTTGGGCTTCTGGAAGCGTGGCGGCGCTGTAAATGGCTCGGAGATCGCGTACGACGGAGCGCCGCTCTTTCCAAACCACATACCGTAAAGCGTGGCGGACTTTGTGGACAATACACACTTGAACTTGGGTCTTGGGAAAAATGGTTTCTAAAGCTTCGGGTAAGCCGGCCAACCCATCGACGCAGGCGACGAAGCAATCTTTCACCCCCCGCTGCTGTAATTCGGTAAAAATTGCCAGCCACACTTTCGCCCCTTCCGTCTCGCTCACCCAGAGACCGAGTAATTCTTTTTCACCGGCGAGCGTGATGCCGAGGGCCACGTAGACCGCTTTCGTCTTGACCGCTCCTTCGTGTCGCGATTTCACGAATAAACAATCAAAATAGAGAATGGGATAGACTGTCTCCAAGGGCCGACTCTGCCACAGGCGCACATCCTCTAACACGGCATCCGTGATCGTAGAAATGAGCGTCGGGGAGACCTCCGTGCCATACAGTTCTTCCAGGTGGCTTTGAATCTCCCGAGTGGTCATCCCATGGGCATAGAGAGCCATCACCTTGTCGTCAAAGCCCTCCAGGCGGCGTTGGCGTTTCTTTACGACTGTCGGTTCAAATGTGCCCGCTCGATCGCGGGGCACTTCTAACGCCACCGGGCCTTGGTCCGTCTCCACGGTTTTGGCATTCGTGCCATTGCGGGCGTTGCCACTCTTGGCCAGAGACCGCGCATGAGGGGCATACCCCAAATGATGGGTTAATTCAGCCTGCAACGCCCGTTCAACCAGTCGTTTGGTTAACCCTTTGAGCACCCCATGTTCCCCCAGAATATCTTCCGGGGATTCACAGGCCTGTAATAAGTCATCGAGCAACGCATCCGTTTTCGTGTTGAACTTGGTCATCATTCCTCCTTATGCAATAAATCCTTGATGATAACCAGTTACACAGTTCATCTTACAGGCCCGCGGCAACGGGTTCCTGTATTTCTAGGCCATCAGTAAATTGAATTCCCTTGATCACTTGAGCCAACTGTTGGAAGCCCCGGAGCCGTCGCCAGGTCTTCTCCGCACCGCGTCCCAACTTGAACATCATGTGTAACATCCCATCTCGCGTCAGACCGCCTTTGGTGCGCTTGGTTCGGTGGCGAATCGTGGCAAAGGTCGATTCAATGGGATTCGTGGTCCGCAGACTTTGCCAGTGTGCGGCGGGAAACGCATAGAACGTCAGCAAGGCCTCCCGATCTTTCTCCAAACAGGCCGTGGCCTTCGGGTACTTGGCTTCATAGGTTGTCAGAGGGCCTGTAAGATGAAGTGTGTAACTGGTTATCATAACGGATTTTTTCAGAAGGAGAACATGATGACCAAGTTCAACACGAAAACGGATGCGTTATTGGATGACTTATTAAAAGACTGTGAGTCGCCCGAGGATATTTTGGGGGAACATGGCCTTTTGAAGGATTTAACCAAGCGGCTGGTGGAACGCGCCCTGACAGCTGAATTGACGAATCATCTAGGCTATCCTCCTCATGCCCGAAGCATTTCTTCGGGAGGGAATACCCGCAATGGCACCAGTGGAAAAACTGTTCAAACGGACCAAGGCCCAATTGAACTTGAGGTCCCCCGCGATCGAGCCGGCACCTTTGAACCCGCGGTGGTGAAGAAACGGCAACGACGGCTGGAGGGGTTTGATGAGAAAGTCTTGGCCCTCTATGCCCATGGACTCACGACTCGGGACATTCAAAGTCATCTGGAAGAGTTGTATGGGACAGAGGTTTCTCCAGCGCTGATTTCAACGATCACCGATGCCGTCTTAGAGGATGTGCGCCTCTGGCAAAGTCGGCCTCTGGAGACGGTGTATCCCATCCTGTATTTCGATTGCCTCTTTGTCAAATCGCGACACGAGGGAGCCGTCAAGACCAAAGCCGTCTATGTCGCCCTCGGTGTAACACTCGCCGGTGAAAAAGAACTCCTCGGCCTTTGGGTCAATGACACCGAAGGGGCCAAGTTTTGGCTGGCAGTCTTTACCGAGCTTCGGCAACGAGGTGTCCAGGATTGTTTTGTGGCCTGTGTCGATGGGCTGGCCGGATTGCCTGAAGCGTTGGAAACCATCTTTCCCCAGCCCCAGGTCCAAGTGTGTAGCGTTCATAAAGTTCGGCAATCCTTACGGTATGTGGTCTGGAAAGAGCGACGGCCCGTCGCCCGTGATCTGCGGGCGATTTATGGCGCAGCCACCCTCGAAGAAGCGGAAGAGGCGTTGGAACGATTTGCCCAAATCTGGGATGCGCACTATCCAACGATTAGTACGAATTGGCGCCGCGACTGGGCGCGGTTGACGGTGTTCTTTGACTACCCACCCGCAATCCGGAAAGTCATCTACACCACCAACGCCATTGAATCGCTGAATTATTCGTTACGCAAGGTTCTCAAAAAACGGGGGGCGTTTCCGACGGATGAAGCCATCTTGAAAGTGCTCTATCTGGGCATGCAGCGGATTGCGAAAAAATGGACGGTGCCGATTCCCGAGTGGAAACGGGCGCTGAATCAGTTTGCGATCTTGTTAGGAGATCGGGTGCCAACAGCTGACTAACCAAAACCAGTTACACAGAAAACTTGACAGCCCCGGACTACGCCCTGCTTCTTACTCTACTCCGGACCGACGAGTGCTGGCTCTATCTCGCCGTGGTTATGGATCTGTATTCACGAGCCATCGTGGGATGGGCGATGAACCGGCGGATGACCCAACAACTGGTGTGTGACGCCCTCACCATGGCCTTGTTTCGTCGAGGCTTCCCCAAGGGCACCATCCTCCACTCTGATCGTGGCAGCCAGTATTGCTCAAATCGCTATCAGCGAATGCTGGCGACCAATCGGTTGCGTTGTAGCATGGGGCGACGGGCGACCTGTTACGATAACGCCGTCACAGAAAGTTTCTTTCACACGCTGAAAGTCGAGCTCGTTCATCGAATGCGGTCCACAACACGACGCATGGCGAAAGGTATAGTATTTTAACTTTAAACTAAGACATATTGTTTGGTATAGTGTCGAGCATGAGCAATGCCTATAGTCTCGATTTACGACAGCGTGCTGTTGCCTATGTGCTTGGAGGAGGGCAGCGAAAGATGGCCTGTCAGATTTTCCAAATTGGGCGGGACACGCTCTATCGCTGGCTCCGACAGTATCAGACCGAAGGCGAGTTGGTCCCGAAAGCCCGCGGGAAATATGCGTCTCGAAAATTGGATGATGTCCTTGTGACTCAGTACATTGCCGAGCATCCCGACGCGACGCTGGAGGAACTGGGGGAGCGCTTTGCGGTCAGTGCCGTGGCGATTTGGAAAGCCTGCCGCCGCTTACAGATTACTCGAAAAAAAAACGCTGCGGTACGCCGAACGCGATGAACCCGCTCGGGCACGATTCCAACAAGAGCTAGTCACCTGGGACCCTCACGACCTCGTCTATCTTGATGAAAGTGGGGTAGATGATGCTCTGCATCGCCCCTATGCCCGGGCGCCACACGGCACGAAGGTCATAGGTGAAGTTGCAGGCACACACGCTCACCGCATCAGTCTCATCGCGGCTTTTCGTGAATCGCAACTGGTGGCTCCGATGCGATTTGAGGGCTATTGTGACACACTGGTGTTCAATGCCTGGCTGGAGCAGGTCTTGTTACCAGAGTTACGACCGGGCCAGATCGTTCTCATGGACAATGCGTCCTTCCACAAGTCAACGACGACCAAGGCCCTGATTGAAAGCAAGGGGTGTACCCTGAAATATCTACCGACGTACTCACCAGATTTGAACCCGATTGAACCGCAATGGGCCATTCTCAAGGCTCGGATAAGGAAACACAAACTGCCTCAGCAAGCCCTCGGTGACGCGATCGATACGATCTTTGCCATGTACTAGTGAAAAGTTAAAGTACTATAGTATTTTTGAGTACATTGAAACGTATTACAATCGGCAGCGAAGACATTCTGCTATCGGATATCAGATCCCGATGGTATTGGAACAGGCAGCTTAACTCTGTGTCCGCTGTCGTGGGGGAAGATCAACAAATGACTCAATATTTTGGCTTAGGTAGGTCCGATATCAGTCATCGGCAGAATGTTAATTTTGGCAATGACAGTCAAGAGCCATTACAAAATCTAAAGCCAGCATCCTCATAAATTTTCTATGTATGAGTCTTTAATGCTAGAAAGCGCAATATTCATATGACGATTGTTGGCCTATAGCACACGTTATTTCTGACTATTCGCATCCGAATGAAACTTTTACCAGATTATTACTTCATTGAGTTGGGCGCCTATAGCCAGATATGTTTCAGGGCATTTGAGATTTCAGTAGGGTCACTCAAATCGTTTCGGGATTACACATAACCACCCTGAACTTTCTATTTCAAGCCCCTCCCCTACAAGATACTAGTCGCCATTGAGTATTCTGAGCAGCCCATAAGCAACTATGACACTCCCAACTGTATTATGACAAATAGGGCGATCTGGCTATCTGCACTGGAAGGAAACAAGTGATTGATAGAAAAAATACTAAACTAATTGTCCCTTTCTGGTTGAATCGTCCAGTCCGTTGCCACCGACCCCGGAGACCCCTGCGTGAGGATCGTCACGCCATCCATCAACCAAATGGCAACGCCCCCACTTGTCTGACGCCACACCAAATCTGCCTTCCCATCCCCGTCCATATCATTGACGGCCTCAATCGTCCAGTCCGTTGCCACCGACCCCGGAGACCCCTGCGTGAGGATGGTCGAACCATCCATCAGCCAAATCACCACCGCCCCACTTGTCTGACGCCACACTACGTCTGCCTTCCCATCTCCATCCATATCGGCTACGTCCTCAATCATCCAGTCCGTTGCCACCGACCCCGGGGACCCCTGTGAGAGGATGGTCGAACCATCCATCAACCAGACCACCACCGCCCCACTTGTCTGACGCCACACTATGTCTGCCTTCCCATCTCCATCCATATCGGCTACGTCCTCAATCATCCAGTCCGTTGCCACCGACCCCGGGGACCCCTGTGAGAGGATGGTCGAACCATCCATCAACCAAACCACCACCGCCCCACTTGCCTGGCGCCACACTACGTCTGCCTTCCCATCCCCGTCCATATCATTGACGGCCTCAATCGTCCAGTCCGTTGCCACCGACCCCGGGGACCCCTGCGAGAGGATAGTCGAACCATCCATCAGCCAAATCACCACCGCCCCACTTGTCTGACGCCACACTAAGTCCGCCTTCCCATCTCCATCTATATCAGCTACGTCCACAATGGTCCAATCCGTTGCCACCGTCCCCGGGGACCCTTGTGAAACGACCGTCGAACCATCCATCAGCCAGACTACTACCGCCCCACCTATCTGGCGCCACACAATTTGTCCTACAAATGTTTTCTTAATTGAGAAGGTATCTGTAATTACGCCAGAAGATCGGACATTTCGAACTGTTAGGTTTGACCCACTAATATCTAAGAGTACCGAACCAAACTGAACATCTACCTCAGGTAAAACCATCACAGGGTGGTTCCCGCCATTAGCATTGCTCAAAGACTTCCCCCCATGGCCTGCAACTATATATACCGTACCTCCGTTAGAAATACCTCCAGATTTTTCATATGCTCCATCCCCAGAGGAATTTCCATCCCCTGCATCTAGAACATTGTCATTGGCCTGCAGAGTTGCAAAACTTGGAGTTGCAAAATTCGGACTGCTCCCATATCCGTAAGCTTGATTTATAAGATAAGACCGCTCATAAATGTGAGAGTGCCCCGCAAGGACCAGATCGACCCCACCCGCCTCTAGAATGGGAAGGACATTTTCACGCATATCTACCATACGCCCGCCAGAGTCAGCAGCACTGTCAGAATCATGCGAACCTTTGGTATACGGCGGATGGTGAAAAAAAACAACCACCCATTCCTGAGTCGTTGCCAAGAGATCGGCTTGTAGCCATACCAGCATGGTTGAGCCAGGCGACCGACTACTACTCATAGAATCGAGTACAATAAAGTGGGCATTGGCATAATCAAAAGAATAGTACGCTTCGGTCCCTGAAGACCCTGTAGGCATTACATGAGCCTCATAATAAGGCCCCATGCCGGCCGTTGGAGACTCAACGGCTTCGTGATTTCCTAAAGTTGGGAAAATGGGAGTTTGGCGGAGAATGTCTTGATAGATTGAAAAATGATTATTGGTAAATTCCGCGTCAGTACCGTCATCGTAAGCAATATCTCCTACATGTAGAAAGAGATTTGGGGGTGAAGCTCCGGTCTCAGCGATCATAGCATCTCGAACTGCTATCTGATTGGCACTGCCGTTACCAGAATCACCGACAACCCAGGCAGTAAAAGGAGAAACTGTCCCGACGGGTGGGGCCGTGACAAAGAAATGCTCGGAGGTCCCTCCACCTTCAACTCCATTAGTTACCGTCCCCACATTGTAAAAATATTTAGTTGCAGGACTCAGGCCAGCGATCGTTACAGCATGATTTTTCACAGCAGGGTTGGATGGAGACGTTATTGCAGATCCAAGCGCGGTTTGATTCAAATTTCCCACTGTAGAGCCAAACTGCACACGACTATTACTAGCTGAGCTCAAATCAGTTTGCCAGACAATAGTCATTGATACCGGCGTAACCATCTGTAAGTACGGCTCCCGCGTAACGGCAGCTGTGGCTGGAACACTCGATATCACAAACAAACATAGAACCATCAGAGACATTATCATTATTATTACATCCTCACCTGGCCTAAAAAGAGGAAATAGACCAACATAAAGAAATTTTGAAAATTTTCAATTTGCGTAACTAGATAAAAATATTACACACCATTATTTTTGGTATTTTAAAGAATACTTTTTTAAAAAAAGACAGGCAATGGCAAATATTTCATTTACCATTGCCCAAGTCTCTCCTTCGGGAGTTTTTTCTTACCTGAACACTGGGTTGCCTAAGAAAGAAAATGCTAGACTTCTATTCCTTATGGTCGAATCATCCAGTCCGTCGACACTGACCCGGGAGACCCCTGCGAGAGAACCGTCGAGCCATCCATCAACCAGACCACCACTGTCCCACTCGTCTGACGCCACACCAAGTCCGCCTTGCCATCCCCATCCATATCGGCTACGTCCTCAATCGTCCAGTCCGTCGACACTGACCCGGGAGACCCCTGCGAGAGAACCGTCGAGCCATCCATCAGCCAGATGACTACAGTTCCATCGTTTGTATTCCGCCATACAATATCAGCTTTGCCATCCCCATCCATATCGGCTACGTCCTCAATCGTCCAGTCCGTCGACACTGACCCGGGAGACCCCTGCGAGAGAACCGTCGAGCCATCCATCAACCAGATGACTACAGTTCCATCGTTTGTATTCCGCCATACAATATCAGCTTTGCCATCCCCATCCATATCGGCTACGTCCTCAATCGTCCAGTCCGTCGACACTGACCCGGGAGACCCCTGCGAGAGAACCGTCGAGCCATCCATCAACCAGACCACCACTGTCCCACTCGTCTGACGCCACACCAAGTCCGCCTTGCCATCCCCATCCATATCGGCTACGTCCTCAATCGTCCAGTCCGTCGACACTGACCCGGGAGACCCCTGCGAGAGAACCGTCGAGCCATCCATCAACCAGACCACCACTGTCCCACTCGTCTGACGCCACACCAAGTCCGCCTTGCCATCCCCATCCATATCGGCTACGTCCTCAATCGTCCAGTCCGTCGACACTGACCCGGGAGACCCCTGCGAGAGAACCGTCGAGCCATCCATCAGCCAGATGACTACAGTTCCATCGTTTGTATTCCGCCATACAATATCAGCTTTGCCGTCGCCATCTATGTCATTTGGGTTACCACCCCCACTACCACTTCCTCCTTCAACAAGCCGGATTGCACTGCCATACTTGCCTTTGAATTGCTCTCCCACAGAACCATCAAAACTTATCGTCAACACGACCGTTCCATCACTGCCAGGATTTACACTGCCAAACCGGGCGACATATCCGTTATCATTATCTGCTGGCAAACGTGTGGAGGTAGATGTCGGTCCCGTAAACAAGACTCCTCCAGGATAGTTTGTCGTATCTGGATTATCCGTTGCGGCAGAACTCGTATTGATAAACGAATCTTGTCCAGAAATAGTCACTAAAGACGCTCGATCCCATCCATCGTCATTCCGATGAGCGAAATAGGTCAAATCATAGAGCTTATTTGGATCCATACCCGTAAAAGTGAGGACTAAGTTGCTGCCTGCTGAATCTATATAGGAGAGAACCCCCTGACCACTAACCTTCCCATTAAAAATGCTGAAAGCATCTCCCGAAACTGGATCAGCCCCTTGCGTAGCTTGAGCACCTCCGATATAGGATCCTCCCGTGATAGTCAAAGTCACAGCGGTTGGATTGCCCGTTGCAAAATCTATCAGATTTCCAGCGCTTGGCAACCCGGACCCACCGTTTGGGGATGTAATCTTGGTAGTATTTCCTTCAAGCTGGCCACTCCCCCAAGCCAGGTCATTATAAGACGTTACAGATTGTGCCGCTGCTATCGATCCCGAGCCGAGAACTATGAACGCTGCAACACTCCCCATTAGCCAAAATTTAGATTTCATTTTTACCTGTTTCATCACAATAAAATTTCCTTTCTTTTTTCACAATAAATACGATTAGGTCAAGAGATCACTAAAATAAAGCGTAAAGCTGAAATTATTGGTATTGTAAATTAGGTATAGTTTTGTAAGGTTTTTATCTTTTGTTTTCAATTTGTTAGAGCGTATTTGTCTATCTCAAATTAACAAT
Organism: Nitrospirales bacterium; assembly: GCA_965223685.1. GTDB lineage: Bacteria > Nitrospirota > Nitrospiria > Nitrospirales > UBA8639 > Nitrospira_E. The sequence continues at coordinate 642,790 of CBDCXG010000003.1, read as the reverse complement.
ACCAAATTATTAATGCTTATTTGTGATTTTTGTTTGCAAAATTCACTCTCCAACCTCTGGTTGTTATATCAAAACATTATCTCATGCAATATTCCACATTGGGAGGGTAATGACATACCTCATTTTTTAAAAGATTTTTTCTTTTCAGTTTTGGTCTCAGAATTCCTCAAGAAATTCCCGTTGAAGTTCCTCAGAAACAGGGAGAATCTCCATGGGCGGGTAACTCGATGCGGGGATCACTTCCATTGCGTTCGATGACGGACGAATGATCATTGGATTACCATGAGGATGCAGAAGATCGATAGAATGTATACCTGTGTCCTCCACATATGGCAAAGCTTCTGTTGACTGCCAATAATTTTTGGGAACTATTCCGCTAGAATTTGAAGACACCTCAGCACCTAACGCAGTCATCCGATTAAATTTCCTGGGAATATGTTCGCTTTCCTCCATATTTTTCAGAACAGGGGCCAATAAGGGTTCTTCTTGTGAAATTTTGTGGCCATCTTCCTCGACCTCATTTTGTTTCATAGTTTTGGCGACAACAAAAACTTGTTGTATCCGTCCTTGTTGATCAACTTGCAATGCATAATCCCAGGGGGCCAAAATTTTTGAAAGCGCCTCAGAGACCGATTCTTCGACAATATCGGTTGACAAATGCTTGTCAAGTTCTTTTCCTGGCGCAATATACTCAATAGCGAGTTCATTGTGGAATTGTTCTAAGACATCACGTAACGGAATGTGCCTAAGCACACCTGTTACTCGGTCATTTTTGAACTGAAGCAGAGAATGTGTTTCCGAAGCACTTGCGATTGATCCAGGGCCTAAGGCTAGTAAAACTACTAGCAATATTGCTGCGAATAGACATTTGGTGTTCCTTACCCCGACATCTCTTCTGAAGTAGCTACACATATTGGTCTCCATTTCCTTAGCATTAACAGACTCATAAACTATGCCATGTTCAAATTGTCTCTTAGTCATTTTTTCTTAGGCCTGCAATTTTCATCTACCCAATTACCTTCTTTCCAACAAATTTATCAACCCCTCTTTTTCCTTAAGATCCGACCACTCTATCAATCAAAAAGAAGGAACACACATACCCTAAATAGCATACACAAAAGCGAAAGGAATTTTCAAAAATTGGTCTCCTAGGGGTTACCCGGTAACAGGCCTTACCCAATAATTTAAGAGAATCAAGGGGGAATGGGGGAAGTGGTCTTACCCTACTGTAACGACCATGTTGAGTAAATCTACATCCAAAGGATTTTCTTGGGGGAAAATACAAAAAAATAGGGGGGATTAATATATCAAATTCTACCTGCCTTGCGATAGAGAGATGGAAGTAGCAGTGGGAAGTAGAAAACCACGAACATGGCAAGATGCTATTCCATACGCCATTAAGATCCAAAATAAATAGGCCAGACTTCCAGCAAACATATAATCAAACAAATTTCGACAGAAAAACCCCACCAAGACAATGCCTAAGCAAAGTTTGAGGGATGCTAAATTCGACGAATTGCCTGAATTTTCCTTTGCAAAAAAATTTTCTCCTAAACGAATAAAGACCCATAAAAAAAATACTAAGGCAGGAATCCCGCTCCCAACACCCATCATCAATGGGGTATTGTGAAGATGCATTGGATTATTCCCCATTGGGGAATCGACTAACACAGGTTGAAAGTTATTATTTCCATACCCAATTCCTACAAGCGGTGAATTGATGAGCTGATTAACGCCCAATTCCCAAACTTGAAGGCGCGCTTCTAACGTCCAGGGATGAAGCGTATCGGACTGATATCCCAACTGACTCATCTCGATGAAGACGAGGACCACAAAAATGAATCCAAGAATAAAACTCATCAAAAGAATGCGTCGTCGGGTCACAAAGCCCCAAGTACACACTTGCGCCAATGCAGCCAACCAACCAGCCCGTGTGTATGAAGCGGCATAGGCCAGTAGTGCTACAGCAAATACCACAACGGACAAGGCTTTTGGCCAAACAAAATTCGTAGTCACCACACAATAGACGACGATAGGCATGGCCAGCACCAGATACGTACTCAACCAGTTATAATCAGATCCTGGCACCACTGCACGAACGGTTCTATCCTGCCAATTCCCTCCTCGCCCGATAAAGTCCACAAATGCAAAAGCAGACAACAGGCCAATGCCAATAAGAACTCCGAAAAATACTCCATGAGAATGGAGTTTTTTTAGAACCTCCTTTAAGAACTTCATTGGTTGCTGAAAACTTTCTATGGGCTCTTGCTGAGAAATTTCACCAATGACATACACAGCCCAATAAAAAACAAGACATTGTGCAATCAGTTTTCGCCACTCTTCAAAAGAGTACTCTGGGTTGAGAGAAAAAGGAATCGTCAACAATATCCAAGAGATCAACAAGACTAATGGAATATCAATTGGCGTTCGAACCCACAGTTTTTTGTCTTCAAACCACCCAATAAGGATTGCTAGGCCCAGGAGAGTAAAAAAAAGAATTTCTTCAACATGAAAGAGCACCGGGAAAAAACTCATGACCGTGAGAAGGAGTAAACCTCCGCCTTGTATCGCCCAAATCCCTTGGGACCAAGAAGAATACCAGGAAGAATCCCTCAGAAGACTGGCAGTTGGCCTCAACAGATTGCTACCTTTATTTCATGAACACGGTGTTTACTCAACACACATACCTTCGAATGATTTTTTGCATTGTGGAAACAGTCTCTCCCGCGCACGCGCTCACAGCTTCATAATCCTTGAGAGATCAAATCGTGAAGATGGATCATACCGACGACTTTTTCTTGACGGTCTAGGACAGGCAACACGGAGATGGGCTTTGCTCGTTTTTCCATAAGCTCCAATGCCGTCACGGCTTTTTCATCGGCATAGACCCAATTCGGTTTGGCATTCATCACGTCAGCAATCGCCAAAGCAAAGAGATCGCGCCCGTCTTCTAAGGTTCGTCGAATATCAAAGTCGGTAATCAAACCCAACAGACGCTGTTCATCATCAACAACTGACACTGCCCCCGCTCGCTTGCTGGTCATTTCACAAAGCATCATCCGAATCGATTGCGACAAATCAATAACCGGGTTATCTTCGCCCTTTCGCATGCAATCTCCAACCGTTAAGAGTAATCGTCTCCCTAATTGTCCTCCAGGATGAAACAACGCAAAATCATCGGGTTGAAAATTTCTGAGCTTCATTAACGCCATCGCCATGGCATCACCTAAGACTAATGCGGCAGTTGTGCTACAAGTTGGCGCCATATTCAGCGGACAGGCTTCCTCTTCAATGGGTGTCACGAGGACAAGATCGCTCCCACGCGCCAGCGAGGACTCGGCATTTGCAGTAATGGCAATGATCTGTGCACCAATTTTTCGAATAAAGGGAAGCAGCCCCAACAGTTCCTCGCTTTCTCCAGATTTTCCAACTGCCATCACAATATCCTCTTTGGCCACGATCCCAATATCCCCATGCATGCCCTCCGATCCATGAAGAAACACCGCTGGAGTTCCAGTGGACACCATCGTCGCCGAAATTTTATTGGCAATGAGTCCAGATTTCCCTACCCCCATCAGGATGACTTTTCCCGGACAAGCCTGTAACATTTTGACCGCTTCTTCGAACTGCGGAGTCAGGCTTTTGTCCAAATCGTGAAGCGTCTGAGCCTCCAATCGTATGACTCGCCGCAATTCATTCAGAATATTCATAGAATTAGCCTAGACTTTAAAAAGACTGCAGAACTCTGGACATCGCATAAAAAAATGCATGCCAAAATGATGTTCTTGTGAATGGAAGAGATTTTTAAAAAAAACCTCCCTCGCTAGAAAGGTTTTGAGACACGATTCTAACAAAATGCACATTGCCAGCTTGGGAGGAATGTGTTGATACGTTTCAGGAATGAAACATCTCCATTTGGGGCCTATTCCTAGCCTAAGAATCTCCCAATGAATACATGAATTTTACATTTTGGTCAACTTTACCTACGTAATAAAATGCTTTACTACGCTCAATAAACCTGCTCAGAGAATCATTTATTTAAGGGCCGCTATGAAGAAGGTGACCCAAAATGACATTTTTACCAGCGTTGAAATCCAAACGTCTGACAAGAAAATCGACACAACAGATTAGGCATATGTTTGAGGCGCTCGATTATAAAGGCCTGGGACCCATTTATTGCGATGAAGGGGGGGATGAGTTTTGGGAGGACCGCCGCGGACCTTGCCAGAAATTGGGGACTGCCATCGCCAGAGCTCTCAAAGTCCGTCTACCACCTCAAGGCAGAAGTCTCTATATCGGGGCTGGAGTTCCTGAAATTCCTCCTTTACTGATGGAACAGATTGATCTAAACCGAGTCGTCTGCCCATATAACCTTCGGCAAGGCGAAGTCGATATCCTAAACCAAGCTGCGGATCACAACGAACTATCTTTTTATTGCGATACGGCAGAATCGGCTACCGGAATATTTGACCATCTTTGGATGGTCAGCGTCTTGAATGATCCAGAAGAATTCCCAAACCTTTCTGTCCTCTTTTCCTATGGTCGTGCCGACCCCTTCGCCTTTGATACCTCAGCTTTTTCCACCGAACGAGAGACGGGTATTCGCCTCTTTACCAATTGCATGGCCAAACTGACTCGACCAGCATGGCTTACCACCTCCGTGGAAGAACTTCCATGGGTTGAGCACTGGTGCGAAAGCTTTCATCGCCCTTACCACCTCGAAGAACAGATCTACCCCACAGCCCTTGTGGGCGATCCCGTATGTTTTATTCGAATTGAATAACCATCCAGAGCAGACCTCATGATGACCTCGTCAGTTACATTCATAGTAGACAAAAACCAACCATGAACATGCCAATACCAGCTGGGCTAATTGGGCTAGGACGACATGGTAGCCGATATCTTCGCCATCTCATGGAAGAGGAGACTGGCGGGCAACTTGTCGCTATAAGCCGTCAACAAGTAGATGAAGGCCGGCGGCAAGCTGCACATCACCATCTTCAATTCTTTCCTAACTATCAAGACCTGATTGCCAACTCTGCGATCAAGTCTGCGCTGATCGTCACTCCGCCAGCCCTAAATACACCAATCGCCCTCGAGGCCATTCAGCACCAAAAAGCGGTTCTCGTGGAAAAACCGTTAGCCTTGACAGCGTATGATGGGAGACGGATTGTTGAAGCAGCCACCAGAGCAGGAATTCCTTTGATGACGGGGCACACCCTACGATACGAACCTGTCATTCGAAAAATTCAAGCCATTGCTCCCACATTCATCCCTTGGCAATCTTTACGTGGAACGATGCACTTGGAAGAACGGCCAGAAGCGAATGCATGTCAAGGAACCGGACACGGCGTACTCTTGGAATTTGGGATTCACCTGTTGGATTGGGTTCGAGTTATGCTACCAGGAGAACCGCTCGCAGTGTCGGCCAACATGACACGGTCATCTATCGACTCTCCTGAAACGCAAGCGGAGATCATTCTCACTACACCTTCCGGCTCTTCCTGTCATCTAAGTATCGCCAGAGTACGCACGAAGCGAGTCACGCATATTGAAGTGATTGGGGGAAAAACACGCATTCGAGGTGACTGGACGAACGGGCACATACAAATTTTTAACCAAGGAACCCTAACCTCTAGGGAAATTATTCCCTCCACGCCGACGATCGTGCTGATGCTTAAAGAATTTTTCCAGGCGCTTCACGCAAGACAACCTGTTCCGATTACTGGAGAAGATGGCTTGCGAGCAGTAGAACTGGCAGAAGCCTGCTATAAGTCGGCACGCACAGGGCAAGACATTTCTTTACCACAGTCTCCTCGATTAAGACTTCCCCCCTGACACCTTCATTCGCCAATCCTGATAGATGATATGAATGGAACGCCCTTGTTGACGAAAAACTGCATCCGCCTTCTTATAGATTTCAATAGCCAACAGCCAGTCCACCTCTGTCACATTAAATACCTTCATAGCTGACCTGATTTTCGGATTTTCCCAAAGTGGATGCTCCTGATTATAAGCAATCAGCCCGGCTAACCTTTTATCAGTCAATCCCACATCTGCTAACGAACCAGCCTGATCTTCATGTGGACGTACCCAAGAAGCATCAGCAGCATCCCGATAGGCCGCTAGTTCGGGCGATGGGGATTTCATAAGTGCCGATTGCAATTGAATGAACGCATGAATAACCTGATTGGCTTGAGCTGTTCCTTCAGGGGGCAGAATACCTGCCTCATCAAAGGTGGCCAATAAGGCCATGATCGTACGTACCATGGATAAACTTGTTCCGTCCGATGTTAATAACGGATGATGCACATTCAAGCCTTGCGGAACAATGCTCTCATAAGCAATCTCCTGCTTGGCAAAAAATTCTCGAGCCTTGCCAGTTTTTGGAGAGAGCATCGCATAAGGCAAGAGACACACGACAACCATAAAAGCTCCAACTCTCAACTGAGCTCCTAACAATCGAGACAAGATACCGCCCTTTCCCTGACTTGTCCCTCTTGTCCTCACAGAGGTAGGATGATTATTGTCCCTTGCTTTTCGGAGAGCACGATCCATGTCATCACCATCGTTCCCATCGTCTTCTCATTCAAATCTCCAACGTTCATTACAATATTACCAAAAAGGCATTCTCCAACCCGAAGCCTGGTTCAAAATTGTCGAACAGGATTACACCCAACTCATCGCAGCCATTAATTGGTCAGAATTGTTCAAAGCACCCCGTACAGAATTTCAGTTATTAGATGTCGGTTGTGGGACAGGACGGTTCCCTTCCATTCTACAACTCCATATCCCTGAAACACTCCGCATTCACTATGACTACTTGGATCCCTCACATTATTGTCTGGCGACATGCAAGCAAGCCCTCCACCCACCATTTCTCCCAAGATATGAGTGGCAAACGACTTTAGAGCATTCACAAAAATTTCTTAACTTTGGAATTTATGACCTGGCCTGGGCCATTCAATCCTTATATTGTCTTGAGCAAGACAATGTACGCAGCGCGCTCAAGCAGCTTCTTCAGGCGCTTCACCCGTCTCGGGGAACAGCATGTTTGGTATTAGCCAAACAAAACGCATTTTTTCCACAAATCCAGCAGCTGTTTTTCGAACATTGCATTGAACAGACCCCACCACCCTATCTTACAGCAGAAACGGTCGCCTCAACATTGGAAGAACTAGGGGCCATCAGTGTCATTCGTGAACTCCACTGTACCCACACCATATCCATCAGAGAAGACCGTCTGCTAGAACAATATCTCCAACAAAGCGTCATGGACACCACGCCGCTCCCCAAATGGCGACAACACCCTCGATTACGAGATTTTTTAGAAGCACATCGCGATGACGATGTCTACCAATTCCATAACCCTTATTGGCTCATCCTCAGTGTTCCATCCTCTGCAGGATCCGCAGGAAAGGAACGACTCCAAACATACCTGACCTCCGTCGCCCCTCCACGACAAGCACCCTAAGCCATGCCAGCGAGTCAAGGATGCTTAAATTACTTACATATATCTATGTAGGTTACAGAAATGCCTTTTTCAGCGAGCCCTAATTATAAAAATTTCATATTTTCGGCATGGCTAAGTGTATAGTCACTAAAGGGAGTGTTGAATAATGAAGGGATCAATGGCCATATTTCGCCAGAAAGCCCTTAGCGATCTCAGCGTCGGGTCTGTCAAAAAAGTCCGTTCAGCAAGGCCGCAGCCATTTTTGCTTGCGGAGCATACTGGCATTATGTGAGCGCTCACGGCGCGAAGAGCGCCAAGCCTGTGAGCCCGAAGGTCCGGCTAATAGCGAGAACGCCGCTGACGGCTTTTTTCAACAGACCCACTAAAAGAAAAGGAAGTTCTAATGGAGAGAAGCTCTTAGACAAACTCCTTCAAAAGCACATTTCAGAAAAGAACATTAACGAGCAATCCTAGCTGGCTATAGTATTTTCATTAAAGAGTGACTGATGTATGCTCTGGAGCATGGCTTATCCAACTCTACTCCGAACACGGGCTGTCGCCTATCTTCAGGCCGAGGGCAGCCATGCTGAGGCCGCCCGCATTTTCCAAGTGTGTCCCAAGACCTTGTATAACTGGATGCAGCGCCACCAAGAGACAGGAGATCTCCGACCTCGCTCAGGGCCTGGCAAACCGCGCCAGCTCGACTATGAGACGCTTCGGGACTATGTGGCCAGTCATTTCGACCATACGTTACATGAATTGGGTCGGCACTTTGGGGTGAGCTATCGCACCATTGACCAGGCGCTGAAAACGATGAAGATTACTCGCAAAAAAAACTCTCCGGTACGCCGAGCGCGATGAAGTACAGCGGACGACCTATCTGGAGGCCATGCAAGGAATTCCCTCTGATCGCTTGGTCTATGTTGATGAAAGTGGTGTGGAGGAACCCGGAAGTTAGCGTCGGTATGGGCGAGCTCCTCAGGGAGCTCCCGTCCTCGGGGATATTGCTGGCAAGCGGGCCACGCGGATCAGTCGGATTGCCGCCTTCAATGATCGGCAGCTCAAGGCACCGTTTCGCTTTGAAGGCGCGACCAATTCCGAAGTCTTTAATCTGTGGCTACAAGAGTGTCTGGTGCCCACGTTACAGCCGGGGCAGATCGTGGTGATGGACAATGCGCGGTTCCACAAATCCGTCACAACCCAAGAACTCATTACCGCGGCTCAATGCGTCCTACGCTTGCTTCCACCCTATTCCCCCGACTTGAACCCGATTGAACCAGTGTGGGCGACGGTGAAGGCTCGTATTCGGCACGATCGCCGGCCACAACAAGAATTCGTCAAGGCAATCGATCATCAACTCAAACAGGTAAACATTATATGAAATTACTATAGTACCCCTATTTCTTTTTCAAAATGACGTTGGTCTTTTTTTGGGCGATTTGGACAGTTTGGAAGACACGGTCTTTTTGACCGAGTGGAGCATCTTGTTCAATGGCCTTGAGGAAATCTTGAGGGCCATGAACAGGGGCATAGGTGAGCGTTACGATAACATCCATAGAAGGGGCGTCTTTGGGGGTGGGGAATGAAAAGGTTTCAATTCGTATTTCTTCCGGTTTGAGCAGCGTATCTTGTAAGATGTTTTTAGCTTCGAAATCCAAGACAGTCTCTTTCCCATCTGCCTTACCAAACACACGCTGATAAAATCGTTGTTCATTATAGACCGTTTTCAGATTCTTGCCTTTAATCACTAAATCAACGACTACCCTGGACCATCCAGGATGGGGTAGTGGCAAATTATGCGGCACGAGGCTTGTGATCGTGACATCTACTTGAGAGGTTTTGCCGCTGACCGTGGTAGCAAAATCTAGTTCCACGGCTTCTGCCCTGACTTTGCCAAATCTTCCAGGAAAACTATGATTCGCTATTTTCCTGATCTTCTCGCCATTGGCTGACTCAGCGACCGCCTCAGGCATATGACAAGATTGACAGGGCTTTCCACTTTTCTCCGCTTGTGAGGTTTTCCATGGCCCTAGCCAATCCGGCAAATCCTTGACTGATTGATCAGTTGCCGGCAGACCATCATGACAAGTGACACAAAACTGTGAACTCCTGAATAATTCCAATTTTTCGGATTGATGCGCTAAGTTTTCAGCAGCTTTGTCATAGCCACCAAAGATGGTTTTTCCTAGCTGAAATGTCGGCGTCGGTGGGTGCGTAGTAGCATCAACATCATGAATCAAATGACATTGAGGACATCCAACTCCATCCATATGTGGATCTTTGGATTCTACTTCTTTGACGAATTTCAGTAAAAGTTCGCTATATTCGGCAATATGCGGTGCATGACACTGAAAACACATGGCCCGATCGGACTTGTCAGCTTTGGTTAAATACCGGTCTAGGGTGATACGAAATGGCGCGCTCACTATTGATCGCGATTGGGCGGAGGCTTCCCATTCTTCAAAAACTCGAAGATGGCAACGTTTGCACTTTTCTGAACTTGGGAATGCCTTTTCTATGGGCTTTTTTGCAGCCATGACAGGAGGAACACAAACAGCCAAGATGATGGCTATCAGAACACTCCATGTAGCTACTAGTACATTTCTACCCCACATTTGTCCTCCCCTTACAAAAGGGAGGAAACTCAAGACATGCCAAACGGAAACAGTTGAAAGAATTTTCTTATCCATATGACCTTTTAAAAAAGTAGGTGCTTATAAGTCCATGGTCCGAAAAGTGAGTAATCGTGGGGTAGCATAATCTTTGATAATCGCCTCAGCTTTTTCACGATCTTTTTCACTTGCTAAGGTAGCAAGATAGGCTTTCTTCAACTCTTCAGTTGGCTCCGGAATCAAAGCATAATTCAGAGTCGCTTCAAGCACCAGCCCTTTGGCATCTTGGGGAGCATTCAAGGAAAAGGGAATATGACGCGTTGTTCCCCCATTCACCAAAGGCCTGGGAATGGGGCCACGCAATAACTCTTCAAATGTTTTTCCAAATCGTTCTTCGTAATCATCAATAATCTGACCATCGGCAGACTTGAGTGTTACAGTCACAAAAAATTGTTTTAAGACCGGATCTCCACCAGGAAAGGTATGAGGTAACGCACCATTTTTTACAAGCACTTCCCCTTCGATAACTCCTTGGCCAGATTTCGCGTCAATGTCCACTCGCGAAAACCACTCCGCTTGTAGATTGCGATTGCTGAGCATGATGCCTGGAATCACAATCCCCTGGAACCAATGCCGCCCAATGGGACGAGTCAAGGCGCCTCGTTGCGAAGTAGAGCTACCTGTCGATTGCTCCATATGACAGTCCTGGCAAATAGTGCCCTTCAAAATTTGTCCAGGTATATCCTCCCGCATCACGTCTTTGACTTTACCAAAGTGACATGAGACACAGTAGTGCGCGCCTTTATAAACATTCGCTTGCTTCGATGTATGAACAAGATTTTCTTCAGGCTCCGCATAGGGACCAAAAATCGTCGCGCTTGAGGAAATTTTAAATGTTGGATGTCCATTCGGATTTTCCTGGGTTCCGGAAATTAAATGGCATGCACTACAACTAATGCCTTCGACTTTGACGTGCTTCCCACCTTTCATCACTTGATCAATAATTCGATCAGTATGCTGCGGAAACACGGTGACAGAAGGCACATGACAAGAAAGGCAACGATTCCGTTGGTCGGAATTGGGTTTGGTTTGCAACCAGAGACCCAGCACCGTTTGAAATACCGGAGAAGTCAGTGCGGTTCCATGCAAAAGGGCACCATCAACACGACCAAAGGTCTTGAGATCCATAGTCTGCTCACGCATGCCCTTCCATTCTTCATAATGGCGATCATGACATTGCTTGCATTGTTCAGATGGAATAAAGATTTTTTCAATTTCTTCCATCCATGTTCGACCTCTATCACCGGCCGATGACTCTTCCTGAGCTGCTACGAGCGCGGTTAAGCTAAGGCTCAAGAAGAAACTTCCTAAAAGAACGAAGATAAAGATTCTCCTCCAAATATTCTGAAAATCACAGCGTTTCATCATCAATACCAGTTAATCTTGCAAAATCCGCACAAAGTGAAAATTCAGGCCGCCAGTAACTCCCACGCCCGTCATAGGTTCATATGTGGCAACGGTAAAGTTCTGTGTCTCTAATGTTTTTTCCAACGCTCGTCCCAGATCTAATAAAGTACGAATTTCAAATGTATCAACTTCTTTAATCACCGCCTTAACCTTAATCCCTGCGAGTTCCGCAGGCGAACCACCTATGACCGCGAAGACCACGACCCCTTCAGCTTTTGTCAGCCCAAGTATTTCTTTAATTTCCTCATCGACTTCACCAACATCAACACCAAATTGCTCAGCCAAGGCTAAGGCCTTTTCTTCGGTCATCAAACTCTTGTCTGACTCAGCCGATACGGGAAAAGACGCTACCCCAAGTACCAGCAACATACAGCCAATAAAACCAAGAATGGTCATTTTTATCTGAGTAATACAAGATTTCATCTATACCCTATTGCGCTTGAACTGGATCGATTTGTAATTGCATCCAAGACGCCACGGCTTTTTGTCCATTACGTTCTTTGTTTTCTCCATTCCATACCGCAAAGGCGACGGCTTGGATTCGGCCAGGAATGAGAGTTGCTTCATTCTCAAGATCATCACCTTCAACAGTGAGTGGGCGTTTCATCACGACACGCCATAGTCCACGTTTCCACTCAGCTTGTCCCTTAATCCGACCTTGTCGCTCCTTACTGGTTAACGTACTAAATCCCCCGCCAATCAAGTCTTCAACCGAAGATGGCCGCCTCGGAATCACTTCAAAACGACGAGGCCCTTTTCTTTTTCGTTTTGATTCTTTGGCTCGAGCAGCCCGGCGATCTACATCGCTTTGCCAATCGGCTTTCCAATGCCAAATATTCACATAATGATCTAACTGCCCCATACAAAAGAACGCTGGCGCATCACCAAGGGGAAGGGCTACCGCTGCGCCATCTCGGAACACTCCAGGCGTGAGCGATTCATTCACCGTGGCATCTTGCCATTCCATTAAAAAGGCCACATCTTTCCCATTGTGGATCGACCGAATTGACAAAGCACGGACGCTCGGTTCTGGCCAAACCGGGCGGGTGATGATTTGGCCGCTCAGCGGAAGTGGAAGAGGAGAAACATTTTCCCAAGCCGGGTCAGATGGATGCGTTGGCACTTCTCCATCTTGGAAATGTGCACGAACCACTATACCTTGTGAACTCACTAAAGGAACTTCATACCAAGTCAAAACAGAGAGCAACGCTAAACCGAATGATCCCCACACCCACAAGGGCTGCATCAACATCGTAGAAATTTTTCTGCGCACCCTAGCCAAACTCACCAGCCTCCATCAGTTTTTAAAATGTTTCTTCAAGACTCAACCCCCTGTTCAACTCCACACCTCGCGTTATTTCTATCTTAGCATTTTTAAGCGACAGAACGTCGGCTACGGAGAATCGTGCTGGGAATATAGAGGCAGAGACATTGTCGTTATGAAGATAAGAGACTTCCCGGAAACAACCGGCAAGATTTTTTCACACTAGCCAAAGAATTGGAGTACGTGGGCATCGAATGCGTGAGAGGGTCTAGCTTAATTTCACCCGTCGAATTTTATTTTCATTACGTTCACAAATGTATAAATGCCCCTGGGAATCCAACGTAAGCCCAGCAGGTGTACTCACAATAGCTTCAGTCGGAGACAATCCATCTCCATGTTTCAACATGCCAGCGTCTTCTTTGGCCACAAAGCGAGCTGCTCCACACCCTCCCATATTCCTATCATCATACCCACTGTCTCCGTTACCGACCACGGTAGCGATGATCCCAGTTTTGGCGTCCACTTTTCGTATCCGATGATTCATGGAATCGGAAATATAGACATTCCCTTCCTCATCCACCACAGCACTTTCTGGAACATTCAGCATGGATTGGACAGCTAACTTCCCATCCCCATCAAACCCATACCGACATACTCCGGCAACTGTCGAAACCATACCGGTCTTCATATCAATTTTTCGTATACGATTCGTCCCTTTATCCGTCACATAGAGATCACCATGACGATCCACATCAATGTCCACCACATCAAAAAATTTACATTCCATGGCCGGCTTGCCATCATCTAAATACAAACTCAGGTCTAAACCATCTGAACATTTAGGACGCAATAGACCTTCGTCATTACTAAAATCAATACCTATCGCATCTCCGGACAAGACGATAAGATTTTGTGCTGTGAGAGGACTGATACGCTCATCATCTTCATCCGTCCAACGCCCACCTATTGTCGTGACTAACCCAGTCTCAATGTCGTATTGGCGAATCCGATGAGCTTGAGTATCGGCAATAAATAAACGGTCATGCTGGTCAAAGACGATAGCAGCCGGATAGGTCAAATTCACTTCTAGAGCCTGGCCATCGCCATTAAATCCCCATTGTCCCGTACCTACGACCGTGGTGATAATTCCCGTTTCTGCATCGATTTTTCGAATGCGATTACTTCCTGAATCACACACATAGAGATTATTCCTGGAATCACAGGCCACATCCAAAGGCAGATATAACCCGGCTTCTCCACACGGCCCATAATCGCCGCTATAACAGGTTTCACCCGTGCCCGCAAAGTTATGAAGGCGTCCAGTCTCCAAATCCACGCGTCGGACTCGGTCCGACCCGCTTTCGGCAATGTAGACATATCGTTCATCGCGATCCAGGGCAACCTGGTTAGGTAAGGGAATTCCAGCTTTAACGGCTCGTTTCCCATCTCCAGTACTGCGGGATTTTCCATTCCCTGCAAACGTTTCAATGACGTCTACTTCGACAGGCACCTCTGTTTCCATTATGGGTACACCTTCTTCTATTGAGCTAAAAGACCACTAAATCAATTCAGCTACTGTAAATGGGTAGGCTTTCTCCTATCCGTATGTTCTGATGCTAGACTTTTGCTGGCGCGGCAACAGGTTCGGAAGATACAGACTGAGCCATTTCAGGTTGTGACGATGGCGATGCCTCCACCGATGCTGCCTGAACCGGCTGAGGAATTTGCTGAGGAGCACCCGTTGAACCTGCCATGCCTTCTTCAGCCTGAGCTTGAGGATCAAGATCATATTGCTCAGCTTCCTGAACGGACTTCTTGAAGCCTTTAATAGCTTTGCCCACACCTTCACCCAATTGTGGCAATTTTCCTGCACCAAAAATGATAAGGACGATCACCAAGATAAGAATCAGCTCTGTAAAACCTAAACTTCCAAACATTGTTCGTCCTCCTTGCTAGGATGTTACTTTTTTGCGGTTTCTCGAGATCGTTTACTAAATCGCTCTTTCAAACGATTGCGCGTCTCTTCCGCCTGTTCAAACATCTTACACTTTTCATAGGTATTGATTAGATTGTAATAGGCTAATGGCTCATCAGGATTGCTGTCCACCGCATCTTCCATAATTTTGACGGCCATATCTGGTTTCTTCAAATTTAAGGCAATCTCCATAAGCTTAAAACTTGACTCTAAATGATGAGGGTCAAACTCTAAGACTTTCATATAGGCCTGCATGGCCATATCCAATGTGTTGAAATCCGAAATTTGCGGATCATCAAGTTTTTCATACACACCTGCGAGGTTGTACCAGGCGATAGGATCTTCCGGTGAAATCTCAATGAGACGTTCGAAGTATTCCTTCGCTTCCAAATACTCGGCTCTCTCATTATGCAACCGTCCCACATTGAACAAGGCCAAGACGTCATACGCATTGAGTTCTAAGGCCCGTTTGAATTGCGCAATGGCGTCATCCAACATCCCCTTGGTGCCATAAATTGTTCCTAAGTTCGAGTAATACATTGCCAAAGACCGATCCATTTCTACTCGAAGGCCTTCAGCCATCTCAATGGATTTTTTGACCTCTGACAAGGCCTCATCCATACGACCCTTATTAAAATAGAGTTCACCTAATCGGCAACGCGCTTGAAAATCATCAGGCTCTTCACCTAACAGTTTTTCAAGTTCAGCAATTTCTTCATCAATGGTCAATGTCTTTTCTGCTGTTGAGGCATCGCTAGATTGTGCATCCATGGTTTGTGTTGTAGCGGCTTGTTCTTCCATTGTGTGTATCCTAACTACGGTGTTTGTTCCCCGAAAACGGGTCGAATAGGTTGATAGAGGAGTTCGTCCTTATTCTTTTTTCGAAGACGACCTAAGGTCCCTCGCTTATCGATATTGAGTAACATTAACCCAAGCACTACCATCAAGGTCAAATGCGATAATTGGAGAGCGTATCCAGCCATAAACATAAGGCCTAGCCCATAGCCTGCTAACCGTCCAATAATGACTAATTTAATGACCGTATAGGCCCAGCAGGTAAACCCTGCCACATAAAACGCAAATGGAAGATAAAAGGTATAACCCATTCCCATTTGGAAGATCCAACCAATGCCTTCCCCAGCCTTCCTGACTTCAAGAGCTGTTTGAGGGCTCCACAGGGACAGAAAATAGTCCATAAATAGGAGAATAAGGAAGACGCTGCCTCCACTCATCAAGAGGGTCAGCCCCCATTTTCGCTGAGATTTGTTTTTCGTGACAAATGATGTACTGCCGTAAGCCCAAAACACCAAAATACTGGATAAAACCATCAGGGCCTCCCCTAATCGGTTTATTTCATGAACTAATGGCGGGGCATCCAGAATATTGAGTAACCCATACGTGGTAGACATCGTTTGATAATAGAGCCATCCCGTAATCCCCAAGAAAAACGACCCGACCATCAGTCGTTGACTCACTAAGCGATGGGTCCCCAAATATTCCACCAATAAGAATATCAATAATCCAAACGCTATGATGTTGTAGACTACTGATCCCAGCATAGCTGGGGGGGAAAACAGAAATCCTACCGTACATACTACCAAGAGCGCACTCAAAGGAATCACAACTTTATCCCACTGCCCAACCCATAGCTTGGTCCGTATTTTTTGAACAATCAAAATACCTAAAATCAGAAAGACGAGAATAGCCGTCATATTTAACAGCACAAAACCTAATGCCGATAGAGTTCGAAAGCCTATTCGGACCGCCTCATATTTTTCTGCAAGTTTTCCTAAATGCATCCCTAAACGCGACACCAAACGATACAACACTAACTCAAAAAATGCGGCAAAGAGCAGACTCTTAAGTCCCCATTCAAAGAGGAGTCCAGGATTATCTAGTTTATCTTGGAGTTTTTCGGTCCTCGTAATCATCGGAGAACGCTCACGCAAAAAACACCCTCATTGTCTTATTGCCATATCAAAAGAAAGAATCCCATTACTCACACACCTGACAGCTGTGCTTCCCGTTCTTTATTGTGGCGCGAAATATAAAGCAAACCATCTGCCATGGAATAATTAAAGGGCAGTTCACAGACCACTTCACTAATCTTTTCATACACATATTGATACACTTTTTCAGCTTGATCCGGGGTCATTCCTGATTTCACTTCATAGAAGAACCCAAGACTTAGATCTTCTGAAGCTGGGCGCATAATGCGCTGGACTCCATAAGCTCCAGGATCGCTCATAATTGGTGCCTCTTTTTCTAAATCAAATAAACAGGGCTGACATGAAAACCCATAGGAGGTATTCAGCTTTGTGTTCTCCACAATGAAGTTCATCGTTTCAAGTGATTCTTCTTCTGTCTCTGTTGGAAATCCGACAATGACATAACAATGGACAGCAATACCTAAGTCCACGCAATCTGAACAAATCCTCGAGACATTCTCCTGAGTAATACCTTTGACCATAAAATCCATCAGCCGTGCATTATACGTTTCCAATCCAAAAACAATTTTTTGGCACCCTGCCTCTTTCAATGAGCTTAATAATTCACGCGACAGATTTTTTTCGAACCTGAATTCTGCCGTCCATTGTAAATCTAATTTTCGGTTGATCAATTCCTTACAAAGCCGTTTTGTGGGGGAAAGAGCCAGACATTCGTCTGTAAAGAAAAAATAGGGCGTGTCATATAGCTTGGAAAGGGCTTCTAATTCATCGACAACTTTCATTGGATCTTTTTGTCGAAAATTCTGATGATCCAACGTCAAGGCACAAAAAGCACAATCCTTGTAGTAACAGCCTCGTGAAAATTGGACCGGCAGAACAGTATAGGGAGCTAAATATTGGTCTAATGGAAATCCATTGTAATTAGGCGCAGGGTGTTCTTGTAGATTTTCGGAATAGAATGGTTGATTGACCGTTATTTTTCCATCTTTCCGCCATATAAGATTAGGGACCTTACTAAAGTCTTTTCGACCTTCTAATTGGCGAATCATTTCCAAAAGGGCCGTTTCACCTTCAAACACAATAAAGTCATCAGTTATTTCAAATAAACGGTCACATCGCCTCAAATTGTCTACTAAACGCGTAAAAATACTCCCGCCTACGGTGACATGTACTTCGGGGAATTGCTCTTTGATAAGCCGACATAGCGTTAAACCAGGGATGATCTGGGAGGTTGCCGTAATCGACACCCCAACAAAATCTGGAGGAGCTTGAGTAAAGCCAGGCAAAAAGAATCTCCGGTATAAATCAAGATAGGGATTTTGGGTTTCATCCCGAATGGCTTTCATAATATCTCGTGAAGAATAAATCGAGTAGGACAATTGGTTATCAACAACCGTCATTCGCGTCGGAAAATACAATGATGACACCACATCCAACCATCGATCAATTACAAAGAGAGATTCCTTGTACCGTTCTTCCTCAAAAAATTCTTCAGATCGAAGGGCCCATTTTGCACGTTCTACTTCATCGATTAAATGAGGAAAGCGATCTAAAGATTCAACAGCTTTGGCATAATGTTCTTTACTCCCTGGACCCGTCTCTCCATCAACAGATTGTTCAAGTTTTTTGACCAAATCAATAAGCTGTTGGTGGATATCCAAACCAAAACTTTTCGTCAGCATTCGATCCAATAACTCAATATTTAAGTCGCGTTGCTCTTGAACTGGAACACCCGATTGTTCGAGAAAAGCCGAAAGGCAAGGAATACTGAGATATGGCTGAGAAGGATGCCAGCTAGGTGGAAATAAAAGGGAAATATTCACAAGGTAGCTCCCAGTCTATTTAAGGAAAGAAAAAAACAAATTTTTGGAGAATATTTTAAATTTATACACGTCATATTCTTCTCAATGCAACTACGGCAAAATTTTTCATATTACATGAGCCACAAACAATTGGGAGTGAACTATCAATTGAAAGTCATCATTCAGATCGATATAAAGTTTTACAGACAGATCAAATAAAAAAACCTCCGGCAACTCCCCCATCAACTGAGGTGAATTACCGGAGGTTTAATTTTTATTGAGAGCTTTTTTCTAGCTAGAAAAGCTCTGAAAGCTATTGATTGCTAGGCTTATGGCATTTGAGCAGTGAACCAGGTCGAAATACCCTTCATGCCGTTCCGTTCGACGTTTGAGCCATCCCATACAGCAAATGCCACAGGGAAGCTTGCGCCAGCTTTGAACTGCACATCGTTAGGATCATTCGTGGCCAGGCTCCGCTTCATGACTACACGCCAGGTTGGACCACTACAGCAACCACCCTTTAAAGCACCATATGGTTCCCATAATCCATTACCCACGACATCTTGTGAAGCTTGTGTGGTCAATGTACTGAAACCATTGGCATTAAGATCTTCAACAGAACCTAATCGAAGGTTCGGATCTGACATGATGTTACCCGACCAAATACCAGGGTTGAAGGGGCCTAAGCTCCGTCCAATCCGATCTGGATAGGTCACACCACCGGCAGGCTCTTCATAGTAATAATCCCAGGCAATGGAAGGATATTGGTTGTCCACATCCCACATTCCAGCCACACCACGACCTAAATCTTTTTGCCATTCAGCGTTCCACCGCCAAATGTTGACGGTTCCACCAGATTGGCCCATACATTGGAACGGTGGTGCTCCAGCTGATTGCACAGGGAATTGCACCGCCACTTGGTCACGAAAATCTTGAGGACCAATGGTGGTGTTGTTCAAGGTTTGATCTCCCCAATTTGCCCACACGCCGATCTCTTTGCCATTGGTAGCCATTTTGATCATGACGGTTTTGACAGAAATGTTGGGGTGCATAGGAGTTGTAATCGTTTGACCACTTAAAGGGGCCACAACACCAGGAACAGACTCCCATACAGGATTGGCCGCATCCATTGGAATTGGACCAGAAATTTTGCCGACCGGGATTGTCACCGGTTGGGAGACGGCCAGCGGAATCTGTCCAAGGGTTAACCCTACGCAAACCACCAGGACAGATAGAAGAACGCCAAACACCAGTCGTTTGTTACGCGTCTGCACCAATCTCATAATGACGCATCCTCCTTTGATAAAAGATTAAAACCGAAAGGACTGCTAAAAACCTGTCTCTTAAAACCTGTCAAACAAATACCAATATCTAAATCAAACATCCTAGGCATTTCCAGATTGCTCAGTTGCTCCACTTTCCTTATCGATAAATGCATCAGCACCAACCTCATTCATGAGCAGACTTAACTCATTACCCTTATCTTGAGCACCACATTCAAAGGTTTGTCCTTCAGGATTCATATAGGAGGCCGGACGATAATCGGTTTCGGAGTACGGCTGTGGTGTCACTCCCAGAAAGGCTATGTCGAAAGCCATCCAATCCGCAGTAAATTCAGCGAGTATTTTATAAAAACCGAAATCGGCCTTTCGCTTTAACATCCCAGAAAACAATGGAACCCATCGACCGATATGTTCCTTCACAAATTTCTTTTCGGCCTCAACAACGGTTTTTAACTTTTCTGCTCCATCGTGAAGAATCGCATACGATTCTTTATAGGAAAGGTAATGCATGAACTCCAGTTCAACACTCAAATGATCTAATCGTTCATGAATATCAGGAGAGAGCTGCAAGCCGAATGCACTATAGAAACCTGCTATGTCACCCATCACATAGGATTGCCCAAACACATGGTCATTTCCAAACAAGGTTTCATATGGGGGACAATCTAAGGCAATCACATTACTAAAAACTCGGCGATGCTCATCACGCAGATCCTGAATATTCCAATTTTCCCCTTCAGAGGATATCCATTCTTCAATCGAATCAAAATGAGCGGCAACTGCCTGTAGACGATCTTCGGCGTCTTGACCACCCATATTTTTAAGCACTTTTCTTAATCCCTCTAGTGCCGCTCGACCATCTTCAACAAACTCTCCACTTTGCAGGTAATCCAAGAATTCTTCATCCTCAGGATAGAGATAGCCCCAAGAAACTAGGAGATAGAGCTTGCTTCGACAAAGGGCACGGTCAACTGCCGGCGCATCTTTTGGAGAAATTTTTACAACCTTTTGTTCGCTCGAATGAGACGAGCCATTAGCATTTATCTCGTTCTTTTCTTTTACGACTGTGGCCATATGTCACCTAATAAAAGGAAAAAATAGCACTTTCTACTTTTTAAAATGTCTATCAATCGCCCACTATATATTTACGAAAAGGGGATCAGATCATAGGACAACAGGCCCATGAAGTCAAGATGTGAATACCGTCCCAATGACCTTTCTTCCTTTAGAAATGTCCATAACATTCTACAGCTTTTTTCTCTAGAGAATCTTTTGTGAATCCATGGGAAATTTTCTTTATGTTTCTTTGTATTCCAATGCCTTACAGAACACAAATCAATAAATCTACGTAAATGTATTCATTGAAATTATTGGCGATAAAGGCAATCATATAAAATTCGCCCTGATTCCAAACATGCTATTAAGTTACAAGGGGGCGAGCAACGACCCGAATCGCTGCACGATCATTGACTGTGCCACAAATATATTGACAAATCCCGCACCCCACACATGCGTGCTCATCAACTGACACAAGAAAAGCCCCAAAGTCCATAGAAATAGCTTCGGTTGGACATTTGGCCACACAGGCATTACATCCGTTTCCTGCCATACAAACATTTCGTGCGACTTTGGCAACCCCCATCCGAACTTCAGAATAGTGCTGAATAGGCATCAAGGCTTCTGTTTCACAGGCATCAACGCAAGGAAAGTCTTGGCATAGCTGACAGGGAGTGTCTCCTGGATATATCCCAGGGGTTTCCTGGATGAGCAACGATTCAATCACATCATGAGGGCAAGCATCGATACAATCTCCACATTTCGTGCATCGCTCTAGGAATAGGTCCTCCTGAACTGCTCCAGGAGGACGCAGCCACCCAGCCTTTTCAAGAACGGGAGGTCCTTCTGACTCCTTAATAGTTGGTGCATCACGATGCTTCACAAACTCTTGGACGGTGGCACCGAGTGAAACCATCGAATGCCTGAGAAAAGTCCGGCGCCCCAATGCAGGATCACTAGCAGTTTTTTTAGATGGTGAATCGGAGATGGCCATTCATTCGTCCTAGACGACCCCAGAGGCTCGCAATTTATACACTTCGACACATCGGTCACATGCGCCATATTCAACATCCCAACCCGGATGATTTTCACGTATGAAATCTAAAACAAACCCTTCCAGGGTTTCTTCCATATCTTCCACCCATGTATACGTAGGGAATCGGCAGAGGGGACAAGGAAACCCGGGCAATAGCATGGGCTTCGTTGGCACATCAGGAACTTCACTTTCTTCAATTTCCACTGCTCGTTCAATCACTCGTGTGGTATCCGAGGCCATTTCAACAAGCTCTGCATGACTCAGATAATCTGTTTGCCAAATACCTTCGAAAACCGATTCCACCTGGTTAGGCGGTATTTTTCGATACCACGAACGAAATTCTCGAAATCGGTATTCCCTGGAGAACATTGGCTCTTTTCCAGATCGGGCAATACGACTATCAACATGCAAGCTCCACAAGACACGATAGCGATTCAAGATCAAATGTTCTTCTCCAGGATTTAACCCCACTTTCGTATCAGGGTCATACCCAAAATTTTCATCAA
The DNA here is from genome assembly GCA_965223685.1 of Nitrospirales bacterium. Lineage (GTDB taxonomy): Bacteria > Nitrospirota > Nitrospiria > Nitrospirales > UBA8639 > Nitrospira_E. The sequence goes on along the minus strand of CBDCXG010000003.1, from coordinate 620,387 downwards.
GCATATCTGAAATGTGCGTTAACTCATGGCGTAAATATCGAGGGATAGCTGGATCATAAAAACGCCGGGGAATGAGTTTAATCCCGACGCCTTTTTTCCCAGCCTCTTCAAATTCACGCGCCAACTTCTCCTCTACCACCCCCCATTTTCGAAGAACATCCACGCCCTCCTGATCCTCCTTCAATACCCCGCGCACCAGCACAATACCAGTCTTATCCCGCAAGGCAGGGAAGTCATCAAATCCATCTCGAAGAATATCGGCAAACCCCCATTTCGCGAATAAATGTTGGTAGAGTCGTTTAAATTCTGGCTCACGATCATCCAACGCATACTTCTCATAAATCGGATCAGCTAATTCATGAAACTCGTTGTAATAGGTGGGATCGCCCTCACGTTCAGTCTTCTCGGCAAACGAGTCAATTACTTCTTGAAGAAGGGCGGGCTGAAAGCGTATTTCCATGAACAGGCCTCCGTGTACATTCTCTCATCACCTAAAATGGATTAGTTGGTGACGGGTCCTAAGCAATACGTGAATAACACCCAAGCAAATGCGTCTTGACTCCCTCCAAAAGCGGCGATTAGTATCAAGATGACTGGATTATAGAAATGGATTTTCCCATTTGGCAAGGGAAACGCCCAACTCTCTATGTTCATACCATTGTTCACTCTATTATGCGTTGAGTCATCACATCTTTAAGCGAGGACATTCATGACACAGCCTACGAGCTCCGATATCCTTTCTCCTCAACTGAGAACTTCACAAGAAGGGCCAGAAGCCGCACCCCTCTTAGATTCCCTCTCCTATTGGAAAGACGGCCTCAAGGAGGTAAAGTCTTTTCGAGGACATTCACAAGAAATTTGGTCTGTGGCTTTTTCTCCGGATGGGCTCACTCTGACCAGTGGAGGCAATGACCGCCTTGTTCGGATGTGGGATATTGAAACCGGGCGGCTTCTTCGGTCGCTTCGTGGCCATACCGCCGTCGTGCGACAAGTCGTGTATAGCCCTGATGGCCAAATACTGGCCACAGGAAGTGAAGATAGAACCATTCGTTTATGGAATCCTCAAACCGGGGAATCGATCCGCTTACTCTTTACTCGATATGACCATGCCGTCACCAGTCTTTCCTTTTCGCCCGATGGCTTAATGCTTGCCCGTTCTGGCCAAAATAAAGATATCAAAATTTGGGAAGTGACGACAGGCACTGAGCTCATGTCTCTATTGGGAAAAGATCAATTCGACCATAATTGGAGTGTCTGTACAGCTTTCTCTCCTGATGGTTTTCATCTTGTTGCGGGAAGTGATATCGGAAAACTCAAACTCTACGAAGTATTGCCAAGCGGAGAAGAAAAAATTGCTATTAATGGGCATTGGCGAGATGAAGCCGACGACGAAGAAACCGAAAATCGAGGGTTCTATGTCGATGAACATGGGGGCTTTCAGCGGCCTATGGAATATTGGATAGGCGCTCTCACTTTTACTCCAGATGGAAACACCATGATCTCTGCCAGCCGAGATTGCACCATTAAGTTTTGGAATATGCCTAACCTCGAAGAACGCCGCACATTGAAAGGACATTCCGAATGGATCAGAAATCTTCTTGTGACTCAAGATGGAAAGGTGCTGATCAGCGCTAGCGATGATGGAACCGTAAAAATGTGGGATATCGAAAAAGCTCGACAGTTTCGAACCATCAAATCACACAAAGGCCCCGTTCGAGGGATTGCTCTCTCGGTTGATGGAAAATTCTTGGCTACGGCAGGAAATGATCGAATTATTACTCTATGGGAAGGTGGTGAGTAAGGGAGTCCACCAGAAACCACAGCTTGGTTAGATTCATGGATCGCAATTAGAGTCGCCATCTCGGTCAGAGCTGGCATCTTCCCCTGAACGAACAATGTCATAGCGTTTACACTTTTCCCAAAGACCCTTCCGAGACAAGCCCAACACTTGAGCCGCTGTGGTTCGGCTCCATCCGGTTCGTTGCAATATTTCCAAAATATGTGCTCGTTCAAATTGCTCCCGGGCTAGAGCTAACGTTTCCATCGTCCCGGTTTTCATGCTCACCCTTCGACCCTGCTCCCCACAAAATCCACAATCTTTTTGTGGTTCTCCACCTGAATAAGGACAACGACTTTGCCCGCACAAATCCATGACTTGAATTTCTTCAGACTGTTGGGCTAACGCCACCGCTCGCTCAATCGTATTTTCTAACTCTCGCACATTACCCGGAAACCCATAGCGAAAGAGCACTTCACGGGCTTGACGTGACAATGCCTGGGGTTTTTGATGATTGCGGGCAGCCATCGTCTCTAAAAAATGTTGTGCCAACGTCAAAATATCCTCCCGTCTTTCCCGAAGGGGGGGGAGCTGCACAGGAACAACATTCAAACGGTAATACAGATCCTCACGAAATCGTCCTTGCTCTACTTCCTTTTTGAGATCCTTTTGCGTTGCACAGACAAGCCGGACATCGACTTCAATCGTCTCGTTCCCTCCCACTCTCTCGAACTGACGTTCCTGGAGCACACGCAGCAATTTAATTTGGACCACAGGGGAAATCTCGCCAATTTCATCTAAAAACAAGGTCCCTTGGTGGGCTAATTCAAATCGTCCACGGCGCTGGCGAAGGGCGCCGGTGAAGGCTCCTTTTTCATGACCAAATAATTCCGCTTCCAATAGCGTTTCGGGAAGAGCGGCACAACTGACTTTCACCAAATCATGTTGCTGTCTGGCACTATTGGTATGAAGCGCATTGGCGATCAATTCTTTACCTGTCCCACTCTCGCCAACAATTAACACAGTTGAATCGGTCTGTGAAACAAGTTTGATCTTATCTAGCACTTGATGCATACGTTTATTTTTTCCAACGATCCCTTGAAAACTAAATTTATGCTCAAGCTCTTGACGTAAGACCCGATTTTCTTCACGCAACGCCACCATCCCACACACCCGATCCACACTCAGCAATAATTCATCCATAGAAAAGGGTTTGGTAATGTAATCATAAGCCCCACCTTTCATAGCATGTACAGCCGTATCAACCGAACCATGAGCCGTTATGACAATCACTTCAGTATTCGGCCATTGCTCCTTACATTGCGAAACAATCTGAAGACCATCCGCACCCGGCAGGCGCAAATCGGTAATGACTAAATGATATTCAGAAGTCTGCAAACGCTCCAACCCTTCGTGGCCAGTACAGGCTTCCTCAACTGTATAGCCAACGGCCGTAAGCGCATCAGCCATAGAGACTCGCATCAATGGCTCATCATCAACGATCAGGATTGAACCGCGATTCATGAACTCACCTTTGCCATGGAAGGCGTACGCGAGCGGGCCAATGGCAAGCACACGATAAATCGCGTCCCTTTGTCTTCTTCACTCTCCACCAACATTTCCCCCCCATGACGTTGAACAATACCCAAACTCACCGACAATCCCAATCCGGTCCCTTCGCCGGTTCCCTTAGTGGTAAAAAAGGGATCAAAAATATGTGGACGCACATCCGAGGCAATACCAGAACCATTATCTTCAACAACAATGTGACACACATCATCACGTTTTCTAGTTTCGAGCCTCACATACCCACCTTTCTGTAGTGACTGTACCGCATTTAGAACCAAATTCATGATTACCTGCTCGATCATGGGAGCATCAACAAGCAGTTGCGGAAGCGTTTCGTCATACTGTTTTTTGAGGACAGCATCGCGCTCAACAAACACATGTTCAGTTAAGACAGCCACTCGATCTAAGATGGGGTGCAGATCTGCCAAGGCCAGTTCGAGTTCTCGTTGTTGAGAAAAATCTAATAACTGACGAACGATACGTTGCACCCGTTGCAGCCCATCTTCCATGAAATTCAGATATTGCTGTGAACGTTCAAGCGTCAACGTCCCTTTTCGAATATTGTACAAACAATTCAAAATTCCCCCTAACGGGTTATTAATTTCATGAGCCACACCAGCGGCTAATTGCCCAATGGAAGCCAACCGCTCAGAATTTTGAACCTGCTGTTCCAACTGTTTACGTTCCGTAATATCTCGAGCAATACCCAAGACACCCTGTTGTCCTCCCGCATCACTCATGAGTGGCGCCACACTCACAAGTACAGACCGCAAATCACCATGCCGACTCACAATTTCCACTTCATAAACCTGTTTGGCACCCATATCTAATGTTTCTTGCAAATACCGGCTTCGAAATCGTTTTGACAGCAGAGACAAATACGGCTTGCCAATTAACTCCTCTTTTCGATACCCCCAGGCTTCAACCTTGTTATTCACATACGTAAACTGCAAATCAACATCCAAGGTATAAATCACGTCATTGGCATTTTCTAACAAGCTCTCAATATACACTTTGGCCTGTTCTATTTCTCTCGTCCGCTCAACTACTTTTTCTTCTAACGCTTCGTTATACCGCTGAAGAGTTACCTCGAGTTTTTTATGTTCAGTAATATCCCGCAATTGCACCATGATAGACGAACGAAGCCCCATATCAATACGAACCAAATCCATTTCCATTGATTTCATGGTCCCCTGCCGATCCACCATTTCAATTTCTGTCGTCGGAACTGTAGACTCCCCTTGGCTGACCTTTTTCAATAAATCTTGACCGGTTGCTTGAAAGTCTGGCGAAATTAATTTGACAAGCAAGCCCCCTTCAAAGTCCGAAGGAGTATATCCTAAAACCTGCCGTGCCTGCGCATTGCCATCGACCACTCGACCTTCAAGATCCACTACAAAAATAGAGTCCGCTGCCAAATTAAATAAGGCTTTATACCCCGCTTCTGAATCGGATAACTGTTGGGTCCTCTCCGCAACAAGATCCTCTAGATGATTAGTATAGCGTGCCACTTCTCCTTCTAACGCTTTTCGATCCGTAATATCCCTGACAAATCCTCTGGAAAACACAATCGACTGTGTGTCGGGGTCCATTAAAGTCGTCGAATGAATTTCCACCTCGATTATTTCTTCCGATTGTGTGCGAAAAACGGTTTCAATGGAACGAGGACCATCAAGGGCTAAACCTTGTACATAGGCTTTCACAGCCTCCTGATGTTTAGTTGGAACAATATCCCATAACGACAGGTTCAACATGTCCGAAAGGGAATAGCCTAATTTTTTCAACTCTGTACTATTCACATGGACAAATCGTCCTGAAGGATCTAATTGATGAATCATTTCAGGGGCATTTTCAATCAGATCACGATATTTTTTTTCTAATTCCCCAATTTCTTCCACCTTTTGGTTCAATTGGGAAAATGAACGCTGAAGATTTCCGGCCATGCCATTAAACGTGTCTGCAAGTCTCTCAATTTCATCACCTGTCCGAATATCAATTGATTCGACTAAATTTCCCTTTCCAAATTCTTCAACTCCTTCGGATAACGCTTGTATAGGTTGAACAATCTTCCCAGCCACCACAATTCCAGCACCCCACAAAATCACAAAGACGGCCGCTCCGTATGACAAGACTTTCACCAACAATTGATCTAATGGAGCATAGGTTTCAGATGGGTCTTGGCTGGCTAACATGTGCCAGGATTTGCCGCCAAAACTTTGCGCAGATAATGGGACCCCTAAACGCAGTGGGGCATAGCCCACAATCGCATGTTGTGCACCATGAGAATTAGGATCCGCAACCAACCACCCGGCAATATCTTGTTGAAAGGCTCTCACCATCTTATGGGAAATCGCATGCTCTTCCAAAGAAAGCATCGGACAAAGAATAGGAATCCCGTCCGTAGTCACCAACATGGCATGCCCCGTCTTTCCTGCCGACACTTCGGAAATGGAACGAAACAACGAATCCCGCCGCAATAAAATACTAATGGCTCCCACAATTTTTTTACGGGCGTCATCCCAAATGGGCACCCCTACATTCAGCACATGAGTGCCAAATCCCGGATCAAAGGACAAATCGCTCACAAAGGCCTGCGTTCCTCCCGGCTGCATGACCGATTGCCACCACAAACTATTTCCGTGAAAAAATCCAACTTGTGGGAAGGAACTTAAGACCAAAGCCCCTTTATTATCTACGACAACAATCGCCAAATAATCAGATTTCCGAATTGCATGCCACTGAGTGAGATAATCCGTTGCATAGTTATTAATAAAAGCCGGAAACTCATTTTGATGAGATTGAGCTTGCCAACTGTCTTGCCATTCCTGGATCAGAGTTTGAATTTCTTCTGCACTTTTATAGACATAGCTCTTATTGGAGTTCAGCACCGCACTCCGGATAAACGGAATGGTGGCCAGTTGTTGAGCCTCGTTAATACTCCGGATAATTTGTGTTTCGACTTTGCGGGCCACTTCAACAGCGATCCCCTTCATGGTGATCCCAGCCGCTTCCCGAAGTGCTCGTTTTTCTTCGAAATAAGTAAGGAGGAGAGAGAGAATGAGGGGAAGAAGACCAACCAGCACAACAGCCAGAATAGTCTTCCCCTTTAATTGGAGGGGAAACCCAAAGCCTATCACTTTGGTCACATCGCAATTACCATAAAAAGAAAGGACTCCTGACAATCAGTTACATTTTGGTAATCCTTTCTCTGGCATGTCAAGAAACAGTTCAAGAAGATTTATCTGCCACGGCTTAATAATTTTCCTTCAGCCCCAGGCCACATGAGAAGAAGGGGGCTGGCCACAAAGATGGACGAATACGTCCCTACCAAAACCCCTAAGAGGAGAGCCAAGGAAAAATCATGGAGGACTTCGCCACCCCATATGGTCAATGGCACCAGCACCAGCACCACCGTCAATGTCGTCACTAATGTCCGACTGAGAACCTGGTTAATGCCGTTGTTGATGATATCGGAGACCGTTTCGCGCCGACGCCGTCGAAGATTTTCGCGGATCCGGTCAAACACGATGACAGTATCGGTCAGGGAATAACCAGCCAATGTAAGTAAGGCCGTCACAACAAGCAATGTAATTTCTTTATCCAATAAGAAATAGATACCCAACACCACCAATACATCATGAAAAGTGGCAATCGCTGCAGCTACTCCAAATCGAAATTCGAAGCGAACAGCAATATAGAGAATAATACCGATTAACGAAAGCACTACAGCAATCAAAGCATCTTCTTGAAGCTTTTTCCCAATCGTCGGACCAATGGATGTACTAGAGTCAACCACAAATCCATGATTCGGAAATTCTGTTTGAAATGCTTCAATAATCTGTTTACTTATTTCATCTTCAATGGTGGTCTCCGTCTTTACTCGAATAAGCAGCTTCTGATCCTGCGGAAATTCCTGCAATTCTGCGTCACCAAGACCATGCTTCTTCAATGCCGTTCTGGCTTCTTCAATGCCCAACGCTTGATCAAATTTCAACTGAACCGCCGTTCCTCCCGCAAAATCAATTCCTAAATTGGCCCACCCGACCATTATCCCCACTACAGCTACAATCCCAAGAAAAACCAAAACACTGGATATCGCAAACGCAATGTTCCGCTTTCCCATAAAATCAACAGATGTTTGTCCCACAATTTCCATCATGGCTGAATCATGCTCCTATACAACATTCCCTTATCGCTTAAATACTCAAGGTTTCCAATTTTCGGCGATTCAGAAAATCAAAAACCACTTTTGTCCCCACGAACGCCGTAAAGAGATTGATCCCAATACCTAAACAGAGCGTGACGGCAAACCCTTTTATGGGACCGGTTCCGAATAAGAACAATGCCAACCCAGTAATCAAAGTCGTTACATGCGCATCAACAATGGTCAAAAAGGCTTTGTCAAAGCCAGCATCTACGGCCAAGCGAACAGGTCGCCCAGCCCGCAATTCTTCACGAATACGCTCGAAAATTAGCACATTGGAATCGACACCCATTCCAATCGTCAAAATAATTCCAGCAATACCCGGCAGGGTTAAGGTAGCATTGAGTCCAGATAAAGCTCCTAACAGACCAATCAGATTCAAAGCTACGGCTAAATTCGCGATCAAACCAGACAGACGGTAATATACAATCATAAAGATTAAAACCAACGAGCCCGCAATCAAGGTCGTCCGCAAGCCTTTTTCAATAGAATCTTTTCCAAGAGAAGGCCCCACAGTTAAATCTTGTAGGGTCTTGAGTGGGGCAGGCAAGGCCCCAGCACGAAGTACAACGGCTAAATCATTGGCTTCATCTGTGGTAAAGGTCCCACTTATCACCGCTCGCCCGCCACTAATGCGCTCATTAATGGTAGGGGCAGAATACACCTTATCATCCAACACGATAGCCATGCGCTTCCCAACATTCGCAGCCGTGACGAGATCAAATTCATGGGCCCCTTTACTATCAAACGTCACCCCTACAGTGGGTTCGTTGAATTCTCCAATGCTCACACGGGCATCTTGAAGTAAATCCCCAATTAAGGCCGCATCTTTTTTAACTAAATAGGGAATACTATAAGTCGAATCATCCAGCTCCGATTCCACAGTCTCAAATAGGATTTCAGCTTCTTCCGGAACTTTTTCAGCAAACTCTTGTCTGATTTTTTCTTCCTGACCTCGTTCCACTTGCGGTGGGAGATCCAAAGCCACTTTTGATTCATGTAGCATCTTGAATTCCAACAACGCCGTTTTTTGGATGAGGTCCTTCGCACGTTGCGGATCTTGAACACCAGGCAATTGAATCGCAATTTGATTAAGGCCCAATCGTTGAATGAGTGGCTCAGCCACGCCAAATTGATCAATACGATTCCTTATCGTCTCCAACGCTTGGTTAATGGCAGAGGTTTTGATGCGTTGAACATCGTCATCACTCAGTGCATATTCTAGGCGCCCACCAGAATTTTCTTGCGAAAGAAAGCTGGGGAAGGATTCATTGACCAATAACTGAACCTCATCGGCATCCGATTCATTTTCCAAATCAATTGAAATCCCGTTCGAACCCTCTCGGCTTACCGCCTTCACTGCAATTGACTTTTCGGCTAAGAGATCCTCTATTGCCTTGCGCGACCGATCAACCGCGATTTCCACAGCTCGCTCTTCTTCAACTTCTAGAACAAGATGGATGCCACCCTGTAAGTCCAACCCCAGAGACAAACCTTGATGACTCAATAGACTTTTCACACCATCGGGTAAGGCCTGGTAGAGTCTGGGAAGAGATGGCAGCGCCAGAATACACGACACCACCGTGACAGTAAGAAGGAGAAGAAATCTCCCACGCAACTTTTTCATTCAATAACCTCTTGATCCATCATGATTCACCGGATGTACGAATACTGGAAATATGATCCCGTTGTAAACGGATTTTCGTATTATCCGCCACTTGGAGGGTGGCGGTTTCTTTATCTAAATTCGTCACGGTCCCCCAAATACCAGCGGACGTGATAACTTTGTCTCCTTTTTTAAGGCCATCTAACAGTTCGCGTTGTTTCTTCTGCCGACGTTGTTGCGGCAATATTAGTAAAAAATAAAAGACGATAAAGATAAGAATAAAGGGAATAAGAGACAGCAAACCTGCTGAGGCATCAGGCGATGCCCCTCCAGATTGAGCCCACGCTTGTGAAACAAAATACATACCTACCTCAATAGAACCAATGATTGAACATAGCACTATTAATTTATAGCATCCTGTGGAAACGGCTCAGCATCCACTGGTTCACGTCGTCGATAAAAATCTTTCCGATAGTCTTCAAATCGATTACCCCTGATCGCTTGACGCAACTCGGCCATAAGCTGGCCATAATACCAAAGATTGTGAATAGTATTCAGTCGAACACCTAACATTTCACGAGAAATAAATAAATGTCGCAAATAGGCCCTAGAAAACCGTTGACATACAGGACATTCACAGTCAACATCAATGGGATTCGGATCTTGAGTATAACGCGCTTGCTTAATGAGAACCCTTCCTGTTGAGGTAAAAAGCCACCCGGTTCGGCCATGACGAGTAGGAATAACACAATCAAATAAATCCAGTCCTCTGGCCACCCCCTCGACCAAGTCCTCCGGGAGCCCCACCCCCATAAGATATCGTGGCCGATCGGGCGGAAGGAGATCGACCACCGTTTCAATCATCTCAAACATAGCAGATTTTTCTTCACCTAAAGATAATCCTCCCAAAGCATACCCATCCAGATTTAATGTCACCAACTCTTCCGTTGATTCCTTCCGTAATTCAGAGAACACACCACCCTGAACAATCCCAAACATCCACTGATGCGGCTTCTTGAGAACCTCAGCACAGCGTTTTGCCCAACGGGTCGTGCGCTTCACCGCTTCTTGCGCTTGTGGTTTGGTACAGGGAAAGGTCGGACAATGATCTAACACCATCATAATATCCGAGCCAAGCGCAACTTGAATCTCAATGCTTTTCTCCGGCGAGAGCATATGCCATTCTCCATTAATATGGGAACGAAATCTCACCCCTTCCTCCGTAATCTTGCAAAGATCGGCCAGACTCACCATTTGAAAACCCCCACTATCGGTGAGAATTGCTCCCGACCATTGCATAAAATCATGCAATCCTCCTTGGGATTCAATCAACTCATGCCCGGGCCGTAGAAATAAATGATAAGCATTAGCCAAAATCATCTGGAAACCACAATCTCGTATTTCATGAGGGTCTAACCCTTTGACGGTTCCTTGGGATCCCACTGGCATAAAAGCCGGAGTCTCAATTGTGCCATGTGATGTGGACAGCACACCGCCCCGAGGTCCAGAAATGGACGCATGGTGAACTTGAAAACGATTCGTGGCAGCTGAAGCCATAAATTGCCGCGTAGGAATAGCCATCCTAGTAAAAGCTAAAATTTGTTACATTTTTTCCGGAGCGGAGATACCGAGCAAGGTGAGACCGTTACGCAATACCGTCTGCACTTGTCGTAGGAGTGCTAAGCGAGCAGCGGTCATTGCTGGCGTGAGAGAAGTATTGGCAGAATCTCCCGCATCTGTTCTTTTTCCATTTTCATCCAATCCTCCGTCTTGGGGCTCCTCTTCGGCTTTCTGTGAAGGAACTAATGGAGGGAGAACCCGGTGTTTGTTGTAATACGAATGAAGCTGCGCGGCAAGCTCTTGTAGGTAAAAGGTTATGCGATGCGGCTCTAGTGACCTAGCACTCCCTTCTAGAACCAGTGGATAGTTTGCCAATGTCTTGATTAACCCTAATTCTTCTTCATGCAAGAGTAATGAGGGATCCACATCCTGAATAGTAGGGAGAGGTACATGACGCTCCTCTGCCACACGAAAGACGCTGGCCAATCGAGCATATGCATATTGCACATAATACACAGGATTATCCGAGGACTGTTGTTTTGCCAATTCTAAATCAAAATCTAAATGGGAATCGGATCTCCGCATCAAAAAGAAAAACTTGGCCGCATCAGACCCAACTTCTTCTACAACCTCACGAAGAGTCACAAATTCCCCGGCTCGTTTGGACATTTCAATTTTCTGAGCCCCTCGGAGCAAACTTACCATTTGCACTAACACCACACGAAGGGAATCGTTGGCATGACCAAAAGCCTGTATCGTTGCGGCCATTCGCGGTATGTAGCCATGGTGGTCAGCACCCCATATATTGATGAGGGTATCAAATCCACGAGCTAGCTTATCACGATGATAGGCCATATCGGCCGCCAAATAGGTATAACTTCCATCCTGTTTTTTAACGACTCGATCTTTTTCATCACCATATGTAGAAGAACGGAACCATAGGGCTCCCTCTTCCTCCTTGGCCAACCCTTTTTCTCGCAGTTCATGTAACGTCTGCTCAACAAATCCCTCGGCATGAAGGGTTGCCTCTGAAAACCAAGTCTCAAAATGGACTCCAAAGATTGCCAAATCTTCCTTAATACGATCTAAAAGAATCTGACTGGATACCTGAGCACAAAAGGTTTCAGCCTCATCTGAAGAATATTCCAACAATGATTTCCCATGAGTTTGGACAATAGATTCAGCCAATGACTTGATATAGACTCCATGATAACCATTTTCAGGAAATGCTGAATCTTTTCCAAAAGATTCTCGATAGCGCGCATACACCGATCGCCCCAGCAACTGTAATTGACGACCCGCATCATTAATATAAAATTCTCGAGAAACCGTGAACCCCGCGGCACCTAAAATTGAGGCGATCGCCTGGCCTAAAGCCGCCCCTCGTCCATGCCCAACATGCAAAGGCCCAGTCGGGTTGGCACTCACGAATTCCAAAACAACATGTGACCCATTTCCTACCCTACACATCCCATAGGAAGACCCTTGACTCTCAACGGCGCGTAAGACTTCGAGCCAACACAAAGGCCGAATCGTGAGATTCAAAAAACCTGGCGGAGCAACATCAATGCGATCAAAAAGTTCGGGAAATTGTTCGCCCAGACTGCCAGCCAATACATCTGCCACTTTTAAAGGAGGTTGACGAAGGACTGACGCCAATGTCATCGCTACATTACAAGAAAAATCACCCCATTCTGGCCGTTTAGGAGGTTCCACAATTGGAGACGGGATTGTACCAATAGCTAATTGCCCTGACTCATTCACCCTTTCTAGGGTCGAGGCAATCGCCTTCACCACTTGATTTTGGAGTAATGCCTCCATATCAAATCTTTCTATCTACGCAAAAAATAAGGAGTTTTAACCCGCGGCGAATGTAGCACAGGTTATTTTTCAAGGCAAGGAGAGCAATGAAATTCAACAAATTAACCGAAAAATTAATCAACGAAAATTGTCAATAATCTCACGTATCTTCAGGACGACTTGTTAGGTGGCATTACTCTTTTTCTGGCAAATTCTAAATCAGCAGGCGTATTAATGTTACTAAAGGACAGTCGAGAAGGATCAATATCATCGAAACATGTTTCATCAATAATCTTGATATCTAGCGCAGAAATGGAGATTAAATCTTGTATTTTTAAGTTTCCTAAATGAATCATTTCTTCAATAACCGGGGCACAGCGCTTGGAGTAACGAGCGTGGAGGGGCTGTATTCCAGTAGATAACCTTACCACCAAAACATCGTTCGAGGGCTCTAAACATAAACGCGAAATTGTTTCATGTTGGACAAATGGCATGTCACAGGCCACAACAAAACTTAAATAGTTATTTGCCTCAATGAGCCCAGTGTACAGACCTCCTAAAGAACCTTTTCCAGGAAATTTGTCTGTCACTAATCGAACTGGTAAGTGAGAACAGTCATAATCCTCTTCTGCAGTCACTACGAGCACTTCCTGAAAAACCTCCTGCAACACTCGACAGACTCGATCTAACAGCGACTCGCCTTCCCACTGTAGACGACGTTTATCCCGCCCCATACGGCGGCTCTGACCTCCGGCTAATACGAGGCCCGTAATATGGGACAATGGGAAAAGTGCTGTGGACATAAAAAAAGGGGGTGGGACAATGCCCCACCCCCTACCTGACAGTATTCGTTGCGAAGCCCTTAGCTCTGGCCTTGGGCTTTTCGTCGATTGGCACGGCGGGTGAGGATCCACCCTTCTACAATCACTAGCCCAACTGCCGCTAACCCGGCATACCATTTGGCTTCGGCCGGTACTGGCGGTTGGAGCACCAGATAATAGAACGCCGAGACACCCATCTTCCTGCCCACATCGCCATTGTGCCCATCCCAGACAAAGAAATTGATGGGAATGTATTTCCCCAACTCAATGTAGGTATCTTCTTCATAGTCTGCTTTAAGCGGCCGGGAGATAATGACTGTCCACCGCCCATCTTTCCATTCAGCTTTCACTAACTTCAGTTGTTCGGTGAAGTCATCGCGATCTTCCAAATCCTGATCCCAGCCACTACCCATATAGGCTTTGAGCTCCCCATCGGCCGTCCATTTGGCTATATCCACTTGAAACCCTTCATCTCCCCAGAAATAGCGGGGTTTTCGTGGAGGTGGAAGCTCTTGATATTTAATGGGCATTTGAAAAGCTACTCCATCATTAAAAACTTGATAGCTATTTTGCTTAGCCGCAATGGAGTCAGGGTGCGTCTCATCATCTTCAAATTGACTACCACCCGGGGCTTGTTCCATTATTCCGTAATCTTCTAGATTCACTTCATACGGTTCCCAATCCACTTCATCCTGCTGGATGCTTTTTGTTCGATCATCCCAACGGAACATCAGCGTCACATGGGTATCGTTATAAACCGATTGAACCCAAATATCGTCTATACGGTTAACAAAATTCCGGGGTTTGTGGGTTATTTGTCCCCCAATGGCTACAATACGGCGGCCTTCTTTTTTCCACCGTTCATCATACCACCGTGGATCATGTTCATCCGTTGGCAGATCCCCTTCCACATAGACCGAGGGAATTACGAAGTCTACCTTGGGCTTATCAGTCAGCGGATCAATACCTCGCGGCTTAGCACTTAATAGTTCAGCCGCAATTTCATCTGTCACTTGGCCACCCGCAATGTCAACGTCTTTATCCCGTTCACACAAGTGGTTGACATAGTTGGCAATATGCCAACGATTTTCAACCGTAGTGTTGTCCGCAAAGGAAGGCATGGGCGTCCCATTGATGCCCGTCGAAAAGGTGCGGAAAATATTCTTGACATTGTAAGCGTCCTGTCGACTGCCCCGGAAATTCCAGCATTTATGCCAGTCCGCCGGTTGAATCGAAAATCCCCAGTCATCTTTCAAATTAAACGCATTGCCATCCCCACGACCTTCAACACCATGACATTCAATACATTTGTTCTCAACCACTAATTCTGCACCTCGTTTAATAGATTCCGCAGATGGTGGTACAGCAGCCGCAGCCAATTTCTCGAGTTCAAGTACATGCAGTTCCTCAAATTCCTCATCCTGCCATGAGCGGTCTTTTACTAATTCTGAGGTGACGAAGGCTAAGACATCTTTCATTTGTTGTTCGGTCAGGATACCTTCCCATGATGGCATTGCTGAACCCGGCAGCCCATGCGTGACGGTCTTCAGCAAATCCTTTTCGATCAATGGCAGTTCGCCACTGGCCGTATGCCGAATTTTAAACGTCCCGGCATTAAAGTTGCGGGGACGAGGCCACAATCGGTCTGCCCCTGGTCCATCTCCAGCACCATTGACCCCATGACACCACACGCACTTGGTAAAGTAGACCCGCTTCCCAGCCTCTATTTGTTCAGCAGGGGGAGGGGCAGGTAAGGATTGAGTGACAAACCCTTCCGCGTCTTGCGCCAGGACTGGAGTGTTGAAACCCACCCCGATGGTAAATATCCCGAGCGCCACAAGACTTAGGGCCAGCCTTCCGCTCCATCGGTTTTGTTCAGACTGTCTGTTCATGCGTTTCCTCGTCGTTCCTAAATGAGCAATAGATATTTTCTTTACGGTCATTGGCGTCCCCTTTCCATCAATCCCAGGTGCGGGGATAGTAACCCGTGTGCCAATATTCAAACATGATCACTTTCCAAATTTCATCCACCGTCAGATGTTGCTCCCATGGTGGCATAACTGAAGCCCAGGGGAACCCTTCCCCTGGTAACCCTATGCCCCCTTTCGCCACTCGCCAAAACACAAATGTTTCTTGCAACTGCGCAATAGTTCCCGCATCAGTAAAGTTAGCTGGAATAGGATTGAAGGCGAATGCCCAGAGGCCACGTCCATTTAAATTGTCCCCATGACAGAAATGGCAGTTTTGAAAAAAGATCTCCCCTCCTTCTCGCACATGCTTAATATAACCCTTCGCATTAGGGTCCCAGGGGTTGTCTTCCGGATTATTCACATCCTTCATTAACCGCCCCATTGATTGCTCAACAATATGCTCATTGGAATAAGCAGGATCATATTTGCCAGAAGGATCAATACGATAAGGCTGTTCCGCCGTTTGAAGCACATAGGTTTTACCATGCACTTTTGTTGTCGCTGGAGGAGCAGGGTGCACTGTACGCAATTCGATTGGCTCCTCAAAACTTGGCAACAAAGAATTATAGAAGGTAAACCCGAGAAGGAATGGTAAAATTGCAACCAGCGCCCATTTAATGACCTTAGAAAAACCTGTAGCACCATCAAGCACACTGATGATTGGACGTTTAAATTCCATCCATTCTTCTTGCGACCCCGAAACCCACATAAAAATACCGCAAGCCGAAACTGTGCCATAAATCGCCCGTACGCTAAACGGAATCGGCGGATAAATCCGGTACTTTAAGTAAAACAAATTAATAAAGCACCAAACGAAAATGCCAGCCCAGAATTTCGGCAGGCCAATGCCCGCTCGTTTGAGCAACCAATTACACAGCGAAAAGAACAGGATACAGACGGCCAGCTCCGAGATCATCTGCATCGGCATGTAGCCTTCTACCAGTTTTAGCCACGTCATTCTTGCTTACTCCTATATTCGAGGTTTATACCTGTAAATCAAATTCTATTCTTTTGCAGGTAATGGCTTACCTTCTTCCAATTGAGCCAAGTAATCAACAATTTTACTCAAGGCTCCTCCAGTTAGCTTTAAGCCAAAATCTTTCGGCATCTGATTGTCTGGATAGTCCGCAACAACATATGCACTTGGATCTAGAATGGATTCGGTAATATATTCTTTTGTGGTTTTAGCTTTTCCAGCATATCCTGCGTCTTTCATTCTTTTTGGAGCATTTGACCCTTCCCAAAGTTCTGGGCCAACTTTACCTGTCGCCCCCTCTATGCCAGGAATTGTATGGCAGGCTGGGCATCCAGCACCCATAAACAAGTCGTCATGCGATTCAGTCCCATCAACGAGCATAGCACCACCTGCTCCCCCACCTTCCTCTTCGTCTCCTCCTTCTGCAGGGCGATCCGCTTCAGGAATAAACTTCTCATATGCTGCTTGTATTTCCTCATAAGCTGGAGCTTCTTTTCCTTCACGTGTAAACATCCACGTATCAACTGCTGCCAATTCACCGAGAGTTAATGAAATCGGTGGCTTATGGATTTTCGGCATGGGACTTTCAGTATCATTTGAACCTTTAACACCAAAACCTGGAACTACATAGCAATTTGGACAAGCATGCGATTCGGCAATATACTCCAACCCATTCGTTGCCGTGCCTGACCCTTCAAAAGCCTCTTTCTGAACAGAAGGCCGTGAAGCTGGATCATTCATATGGTAGTTTGGCTCTTTTAATCTTTCAGCAGATCTATCTGGAATTCCAAAGAGATTCGGAGCACGTTCACTCAAAAAGCCTTTCTGGAAACCATGACATAATGGACACTGCCCTTTTCCAATGGCTCCCTGAGTTTTACTTTGGCCGATACCTCCAAAAATAATTTTCTCTCCCTCATCCCCCAGTTGTTGTGGTGACATACTTTGGAAATCCAATTTCACCACTGGTGGAGGGAAACCACCTTCTACTTGAGGAAGCCAATTGCCATAGCCTGAGAGAGCGGCAGCCACAAAAAACATGAACCCACCGATTTTCATCAGAGCACTTATGTTTAGAAAGTAGATTCCCATAATAAATGACATGGCCGTAATCATAACCAAAGATACTGGAAGCATCCCCGGGTTATTTTCAAAATTATGGGTATAATTCGAAATTGCGATCAAGACCAAAAACATACACAGAATCCCGATCATGGTCTGGAATGTTGCCCGTTTCTTGTCCTCAGGATCCTTAATGGTCGCTTGAAAGTAGACAAGGAGGCCCACCAATGCCAATAAAATAGGCCACCCTAAATCCCACGCTCTTCCTATTAAATCAACCACAGTTCACTCCTCCAACTTTTGGCCACCTAGAGAGGCCATATAAATATTAGTTATTCACTTTTCTATTAATGACCAGTTGCAGGCTGTGGAGATGCTCCACTAGGCACTGAATCTGTTACGGGACCAGTAATTTTGACTTTCTTCATCCCTAGAGTCCCTAGCCAGAATACAAACATAATACTTATCCAGAAAAAGAGCACGTTAAATGAAATGACATTTGCCGCGAAACCAATAGTATGGGTGTACGCCCAAGGTGAATTATCTCGCATCACTTCATTGACATGCCAGAAGAGGCGAACCGATGATCTGATATATCCCATTAACCCCATCATCCATGTAAAAGCAGTTGCCAACATAATAATGGCATATTGGGACCGTGGAGGAATTTGGCCCCATCGAATCGGCCCCAATTCCCTACCACCCTTCAACATGGCTAAATTCAAGGGGGTCATTAACAACAAGCATGACAACGTCCCAGCTACCTGTGGAACCGACAACCCAATTCTTACGTTTGCCGGAATGAAATAGCCGTAACATGCCAACCAAATATTGTTAAGCTGCGCAATGATAAAGAAACAGCCCATAAAGATATTCCCAAATTTCGACCAACTGACGGTTGGAACCTTATTCCCACGCTGATACCAAATAAAGCTGAGAATTGTTGTCATGATAATGGCGTTAATCCCACCATTTTTCGCTGACATCACACCATAATTCCCTAATACTGGATGCTGTTGACCACCCATGGCCTTCAATTCTGCCGGTGTCATAACGATAGTGTGAGGAGTGATAAAGACTAAAAGACCACACACTAAAATAAACACTAGATATTTAATATATCTTTGGAATCTCTCACCACCGGTCATTCTTCCAAGAGCTTGCCAGAGGTAGTAATTCGTTGTAAGGAATAAAATTCCAATCATGGTGGCCTGAATAATAAACAACCAAGCTAACAGACCTCCCATAAGCGTAATACCCATTTGCTGCCTATAGGCATACACCTCTCGCATCAACCAATATCCAGCAAATGGCAATGGAATGAGAAAGGCCACACCTAAACTCATAGCGATATACCCCATCCAATCATAATGGGCACGCTCTTCGTCAGTCTTTGAAGAAAGGAAACGATACGCAGCATAGGCAGCTACCACACCACCTCCGAAAGCCATGTTCCCTAGAATTCTGTGAACGTTAAGAGGATTCCAAAGAGCTGTATGCAATACATGCCAGATGTTCCCCAAATATCGTCCCTGCTCATCAACTCCTGCAGGAGACATCATAAAAGCAATCCAAGAATTGGCCAAGAACATCAAGACCGTTCCGATGACATTGAGGATGACTGACATGCTCAAGTGCACCCACTTCATCACGCCTTCCCGCATCTTATCCCACCCATAATAGTAGATATAGAGGGTGGCACTTTCGGCCACGAAGGTTAAGGCATAGATATGCATAACAGGACGAAAAATACTCGACAAATACGAAAAGAAGGCTGGATAGAGAGTCAAAAACGTGAAGATCAGGATACCACCTAAAATCGCCGTGAGAGAATAAGCTGTCAAACTTATTTTGATAAAGTCATAGGCCAATTGATCATATTTTTTGGCCATAGCTTTATCCTTACTCACCATTCCAACAAATTCGATGCACATACAAAATATGGGAACGGCCAGCACAAAGCTCCCATAATACAGATGTTGCTGATTGGCTACCCATAGGAGCACTCGGCTTTCAAAATTGTACCGAGGATAAAATTCTTCACTATCCGCAGTAACCGGAGCGGGCATACCAATGGCCGGGCCTTCAACCTTGTAATACACATCACGGCCCACCTCCACCTTTGCCTCTTCGCCCTCAACACCTTCTCCCGCTTCTGCTGCCGCAGCTGCTGCAGCTTTCCGCTGCTCTAATACTTCAGCTGGAGGACCAGCCGCACCACCTCCGCCGCCGCCGCCAGCCAGAGCCGTCACCGACAAAATTATGGGGAGCGTTAAAAACACCCCTGCCACAAATAATGCTGTAACAGCAAAAAACTTCTTCTTACCTCGGGTCATTGGAGTGAACAGGCGACCCATGGACCTACCTCCTTTGAAAACGTGTTGTTTGTATAACCATTCAATTTTTCTTTGCCAGCTCTTCTATTACAAATGCGAATCTAACTATCTTAACAAATAAAACCAAAGCCTATTACCGGAACATATAAAAATAATCTAACCCCTGCGCATCCATGAGGACCCAATCTAAAAACTGAAAATACCCAAAACAAATCAAAAGGGAAACTATGACATAAACAACAGTCATTGAACGCCTCCTTGGCTTATAGAGAATTTAATGGAAATTACTTTTTGGTAGAAAGACATGAAACTCAACAGGGGCACTGAATGCCGGCAAACCAGTAAAAAAACCACATGCTTACCGCACATGTAAGATAAAAAATTGCTTTTCCAATTTTTGTCTCTAAAACAGTTGCTTCTCGTACGGGTCCTGCCTCAGCCATCGTTAATCACCTCTTCATTCAATAAATACGCGGTTCAATTTAGATATTTACACCTAAAATATTTTATTGACACATTCTCAAATTTCATGGTATTCCAGGAATTATTGCCAACGTCACAAAGGAATTACCCATGCGCAGCAATGCAAAAGTGTTCGACATTATAGTTTTGGCCGGAATGGTTGTCAATATTCTGTTGGCTGTGTTTCTTATCCTCTACTATTTTGATTTTCTGGGATAACGCCCGCCAATTTTGAAGTCAAATTTGCCACCTCTATCTCTTGTTTTGACCGTGCACACCGGAAGCCAATCGTTTCATCGCGGAAGTCTGGAACGATGAAACTACGATTGGTAATGCGCAAATCAACACCCTGACTTGTATAGCCTCCCCCGCGCATTGTTTTATATGTCGCTACAGGTTGCGGTCTTTCAACACCTGTATTAACGGCTCTACTATAGGTGTCCTCGACATACCAATCCGCGACCCATTCCATCACATTTCCTGCGCCATCATACACTCCATATATACTTTGGTCTTGAGAAAAAGTTCCGACAGGCGCTGTGACTTCATACCCATCAGCATCACCAGCAAAGTTGGCAGGGAAACCCTTTTTCCCCTCGCCCCAGGGCCACGTTCGACCATCAGGGCCACGAACCGCTTTTTCCCATTCTCGTTCAGTGGGAAGCCGTTTTTCTTTCCATTCGCAATAGGCAGCAGCGTCATTCCAAGAAACATACGTCACAGGTTGATTGGGTCCACGCAGCGCCTCCAGTTTTCTTGCATATCGTGAAGGTGGACCGGGCTGACGATGCCCCATGGCTTCAACAAAAGTCATATATTGTTGATAGGTCACTTCATATTGATCAATCCAATAGGCATCCAACATTGAAACATGTTCAGGTTTTTCATTGTATCCACCTTGATTACTCCCAAGAATGAATTCTCCCGCAGGAATTTCAACCATTGTCTCTTCTGAAAATTTCATTGGGGTCTTTGGTTCGTCGGATTTTTTTTGGGGAGGCGAGTATCGAGGTTCAGGCTCGTCAATTGGGAGCGGTGGGCCTTTCAAAATTCCCATAATCGGCAAACTGCACATCACCAATATGGCGATGAGAAAAATCACTTTAAAGCGGGTATCCATTAAGAAGCCTTTGCAAACTGAGAACCTTCAGACATTCCTCAAGCACGGCACTACAAAAGGAACACTGAAGCACTCCACTTAGGTCGAAGGCATCTCATCAACTGGAGAATCTTTTGCACAACGAAACCCGACTGTTGCATCGGTTCGCCACATCTTTGCCGAAAAACGTTTGGTGACGCGCGCACCTAAACGAGATTCACGCCAAGAGCCTCCTCGAATGACCTTAAAAACATCATCTGTTTTTGGACCTGGAGGATCACGATATGGAGCTTTTTGATAATAATCTGCCTCATAGTCATCTGCTACCCATTCTGCAACATTCCCTGTGGCATCATACAACCCAAAAGGACTCCGCCCCACTTCAAAGGATCCTACCGGCGCTAAATACTGAAAGCCATCGTCTACCCCATCGACGTTGGCAAAACTATACTCAAATTTGTTTCCCCACGGGTAACGCCGCTTCCCTTCCCCACGAGCCGCCTTTTCCCATTCAGCCTCAGTTGGCAATCGCTTGCCGGCCCAGCGACAGTAACCAAATGCATCATTCCAGGTTAACCCCACCACCGGAAAATCAGGATTGATGAGCTTTTCAATTTTATCTTCAAACACCGGCACCTTAGGTTTTTCCCTTTTCGTCATCTTCACAAATTTTTCATAATCCGCCTGAGTCACTTCCTTCAGGTCTATATAAAACGTTTGAAGATACACGGGATGAGCCGGCCCTTCGTCAGGGTCTCCATCCGATATGCCCATGGTAAACGGACCTTCAGGAATTTCTATCATCTCACGATCATCATCTCCCACAAACGTTTTATACATGGAAAAATCTTGCGTGGGCATGGGCTGAAGTACACGTGCTTTCGCAGGGCGGCCTGCAGAAAATGCCTCTAATTCCCGTTTACTTTTGGAGGTCTCATATACGAACAACACCATCATCCCGATAAACGAGGCAAAGACAAAAATAATGGAACCCATGAGAACTTTGTTATTATCCATGGATTGGCCTCATTAGGTTCCGAAATTCAGCTATCATTCCACAGACCTTCCAGATGCTCGTCATCAGAGTTTCGTTGGTTCCTCGACAGTCGGAGTTGAGACAGATTCTTTTCGTTGCTGTACGAGGTCAAGTAACATGGAAATCCATACACCCAAAAACCCGCCCATCGCTGCCCCCGAAGACGCGCCAACTGTCATAGCCTCGACTCCGCCTAATCCCCAAGCTAACAATCCTCCTACAATCGTGCCCACAAAGATACTAAGGAAAAAGCGACGCCCCCCAAAGAATCCCACACCGGCTCCCAAACACAAGCCAATCAATAAAGCAGCCGGGAGAAATCCAATCCCCATGGACAGACCGGTCAAGACTCCAACCGCCCCTAACACGATGGCGCCAAACACGACATCAAATATTTTTGATGTAGGCATCGACACCCTACTTTGCCTCCACTCGAATCGAACCAAAATCAATCTCCACAGTTGAACCGCCTAATAATGAGATTCCCCAAGCCAGGGCGGCAGGTTCATGATTGTGGATTTTCAGAAAATCTTCATAGACATTGACCCGTTCTTCCACCCATTCACCAAGCGGCTCGCCCCCGCTTCGTATTACAATTTCGGTCGAACTAAACATCCCACCTTCTTTCATTGAACCCACTGGTAATTTCGCGCTCCACACATATTTGGTATTGACGGGGATGAACATTAAATCAGTATCGAGTGACGGATAGACTGCCGCAATAAATCCTTCTCCTTCTGGAGCGGCTTGCAACCGCCAACGCCACACCAAAATCGGATGCGTTTGGGGATTCCAGGTCATCTGTTTGGTATAGACCCGTTGAGTGGCCTTCTTCGCTCTCAAAAATGATATGCCCTCTTCCTTTTCAATCGCGTAGGTCTCATGGGCTGTTACCACACTCCTTTGCGCCCCCCACCCTTTAGGAAACCCTCTCTCATCAGGCTTGCTAAAATCTTCGATCAGGATAGAGTCTCCTGCCCACACCAAGTCAGTTCCACGCACGCTGACTATCATCACCAAGCACAACGACAACAGACCCCACGCACTCAACCAAAATTTCAAGACACCTCGTTGATTATCATTCAAATCTACAATCATACTGATTCCTCTTGTGAAAGCACTTGCACTACAGGTGTGGACCGAACTGACTGAGCTGTTCGTTGCTCACTCACTCGATGATCCCAGCGACTCAGCCAAAACACAAAAAACACTGCTGACCAAAATGTAATCATATTAATCGTTACCATCTTTGCAGAAAACCCTAACGAAGGGGTGAAAGCCCATGGAGATTGATCCTGCATCAATTCATTTATATGCCACTCCAATCGACCGGCAGATCGAATATACCCCATTAACCCCATGACCCATGTAAAGGCCGCTGCCACAATAAGCAAGGCCACCATACCGCGACCAGTAATATGCCCCCATTGAACTGGCCCAATGATTTTTGAGCCGCGCAACAAGAGATGATTGAGAAAAAGACCACCAAGCACCACCGTCGCCGTTGTGATCCCTTGAGGAGCAGACAGCCCTACTCGAACATTAGCCGGAATATAAAACCCATAAATAGCCAGCCACACAATATTGCCAATGCCGAAAACAAACAGCAGGGCGAGAAGAATATTCCCCCAGGATGCCCATGACGCGGTAACAATTCTATTCGCTCGTCGATAAAGGATAAAGCTGAGAGCCGTCAAACAAATCATGACATTAATCGCACCATTTTTTGCTGACATCACGCCAAATTGTCCAATAACCGGATGTTGAGCCGCCCCCATCGCCTTCATTTCACTGGCACTTGTGGCTAAAGTGTGGGGGGTGAACCACACCATGAAACAGGCCATCAAGGCAAAGACAATAGCCTTAAAATACACATGAAATCGGTCCCCTCCTTGTAAACGAGCCAAGGACTGCCAAATATAATAATTAATCCCTAAAAACAGCACACCAACTGTGATAGCCTGAAGGACAAACAACCAAGACAACATCCCGCCCATCATCGTTACACCCATGTGTTGACGAAATTCAAACACCGCACGCATCAACCAATATCCAGCTAATGGCATGGGCAAAAGAGCACAAACCATCACCACCATGAAGACATAGCCTACCCAATCATAGTAGGCACGATCTTCAGCCGTTTTGGCCATAAAGAATCGATAAGCCGCATAGGCCACCACGACCGCCCCTCCCGACATAATATCTGCTAAAAATCTATGTGCATTAAGCGGGTTCCAAAGTGGCGAATGTAAGAGATGCCAGACGTTTCCTAAAAAATGCCCTTCCGAATCCACCCCAGATGGCGCCATCATAAACGACGCCCAGGCATTGGCGGCCAATAATAAAATAACCCCCGTCGCATTCACCACCACACCAATCGACATATGAAGCCACTTGGCCGATGACGTCTTGAGACGATCCCAAGTGTAATAATACAAAGCAAGTAAAAAAGCTTCTAGAACAAACACGGTCGCATAGACAGGCATTAACGACTTAAAGGTTTGCCCCATATAGTTCATGAACCCTGGATAGAGGGCGATAAATAATCCCAACATCACAGCACCAAGCACTGCAGTAATCGAAAGAGAGAGTAAACCCACACGTAAAATGTCATGGGCTAACCCATCAAATTGTTCGCGAGCAACTCCCTGCTTTCGGGTCACTCCTAAAAATTCCAAGAGGAGGCTAAATATCGGAAGGGCTAAGACAAACCCACCAAAGTAGGTATGTTGTTGGGTCACAAACCACACAATCAACCGATTATTAACAAAAGGAATAGTGGAATAACTCCTGGGGCTTTCTGCCGCAGCTGGACCTTCTATTGTCCCAGAAGTTTGGTAAAAAATATCCTGTGGATCTTCAGCAAGGCCATCACGATCAGACTCAGCAGCCCAGGACAGTCCTACAGAAAGCAGGAATATGGTCAATAGACAAAATAATGTTTTTCGTATCAACATGAATCAATTCACGACATTGCTATGTTGGATGGAAACATCTGTTAAGCCTGAAACCGACTCAGGAGCTTTGTACTGTTTCAGCATCCCCATGACAAATGGACATCGTTGAATACTTTCAGGAATCGTAATCAGCCGTTCCTCATAGGATTTGCGCCACCCTAAATAGAGGGAATACCCCGTCATGATCAACCCTGTACTTGCAGCTATGATGACAAACCCTATTAGCGAAATCTGTTCGACCCGCAACACATAAGAGGATATCCCGATGAGAACGAGGAAATAGGTTAAGGCAAACGTGAAGCTAGGCCATAGCCAAAACCATAAACAGGACAACCATGTATGAGACTTCTTTCGTTCATTTTCTTGTCTAAATAACGCCTCGCCAGCAAAAAATGCCAACATGCTAATGGAGGCCAGGACAATAGGAATTACGATTGATTGTAAAATCGGCTGCCAAGCAACTGACCCCATGTTAAACAGCGCCCATGAACTGATGACACCGGTAACAAGCGCCACCCCACTCCATTTCATGAGCATCGTGGATTGTTGAGGAATCCATTCTCGCAAAGCCTCCCCGTCTGGAAAGGTTGGCACAGTCGTTCCCTCACGTACCAAACGTTGGACAAGACCAATCTCAAAAGCATCTCGGGTGACTGAGGTTGTGGGAATAATCATTGCCATCATTGCAGGACCTTCGGGGTGAAGGAGAAAATCATACCCCACAAATACCTGGAGAATAGCTAAGACTAAGAGTGCCAGCTGCACGCCATAGGCGAAACCAATCCAAACCACAATCCAAACCCATAACCGCAGCCCATCTTGTCGAAACGATTCTTGAAGTGAAATTCCACGCCCTTGTCGAAAAGCCCAAATTGCGGCAAGTGCGGAGACGCTTCCACTTAACGCTAATAGCACCAATGGCTCAGATAACGGCAGGACATCTTTCAACAAACGATAAATACCAAACGCGACGAGACCAGGCGCTAACATGACTAACCGCTTCCGCTTTCGGACGGGTTGATCCGTCACAAGAAGGTGTAATTGAGGAAGCACACGGAGGGAGAGTCGATGTAACATAGAATGCAATAATCAGGGTACTTGCTTAAACGGATACGACATAGACGTCATGCAGATTCCGCTACTATGACCGCCCAGTCGCCATTCCAAAATATCGGGCTTTGACTTCTTCCATCAGGGTTACCGTCACTTCTTGCATCCCACGATCAAGTGCAGTCCGCTCTAATTCAACTTTGGCCATTGCCCGAATACCAGAAGGTACATTCGCCAATCGTTGCTCCGCATTAGGGCTCCAATCCACCATTCCTTTATTGCGCGCAGCAACCAGGCGGGGATAGGTCAGAAGCCGGAACTGTTGGGCACGGGCAAATGTCTCAACTTCATCTTTGACCAACAGACCTAAATATGGTGGTAACCGTGAAAGATGATACGTTGCCTCATCACTCCATGTGCTTGGAGGCACAAGAGGATCAAGTTCTTTCGGTGCGCCTTCCACACCAACCGTCCACCCACAAGCCGCACAACGAAATCGAGCAAAGACATTTCCCTGCTCAACCTCTTCAATGTCAGAAAAATTCAAAGGCTGTTGGCAGTCACACTGCAAAGACACGTTATCCAATTTTTCCTGGGTAGAGAATATATAACATTCCGTATGTCACCGTGCCCGTCACAAATAATACGCAATAAATTAGCATCGTGAATTTGCCTAATACGCGATGACGCCGGGCCCCATTCGGCCATATCCGCTGTATCAATATTTCAATCCCAAACACCATGGCGATAATCACGGCTAGTCCGATATACACACTCAATTTTCCCAATGAAAAACCCGAAGTCATGACGCGAGAAAAAAAGAACACCATCACCAAGGCCGTAATGCTACTTAAAATCGTCACGATTCGGCGACCTGATGTTTGCAACAGCGCATCTTTCAGAACACGGCGACCCGCCAAAAATGTCTGAGACCTAAATCCCAGCACGATCATATAAATCGCCATAATTAACCCAATGACAACTAAAAGAATATGTACCGTTAGGAGAGGGACGAACACGTTATCATACAGAGCCTGCGAACCCCCAAACCCTTCCTTCCCCTCAAACGCTAACACACCAAGATTTCGAAAGAGATAATAGCTCGTGAAAAAGGCTAACATGGCAATCATCCCACCCAACATCAACCAATGATGATGGTTGGCCTTATTCTGACGGGCTTGAACCCATCCCACGATAAATAACAGCGTAAAGAGGGTTGCCATTAATTGACTGACATCCGCTCCTACTGTCGCATGCGTCCCAAAGAAACCAGGCTCTCTGAGCCATTGTGCAAATTCATACATATTCTTTTTGCCTATTCCCTCATCATTTTCGTCCTTGGACCATAGCGCAAGCTTCTAATTCTTCAACCTCTTGAAAACCGGCACGTTGCATCCACTGCCGACTCTCTTCAATAGTAAAGCATTCTCCTTTTTCGGTATTCACCAAAATATGCACAGCAAAAGCGGTTGTCCAAGCTGGACTAGTTCGTTCCGGATCTAAAAACCGATCCTTAATCACTAAGCGCCCTCCCTCATTCAAACAACCATAGATTTTTTCAACCAAAGCTGCATTAGTTTTTCCATCTTGGTAATGCAAAATATCCGACATAAGCGCAACATCATAGGAACCCTGAAAGACATCTTCATGAAAGTTCCCCGCCTGCAGATGAACACGATCAGTAAGCCCTGCCTCATCAACTGCTTGCTTTGTCACCTTCAATGTTTCTGGAAGATCAAACACCATAGCCGTCAATTCTGGATATTCATGACAAAAGGCAATTGCATTAGTCCCTGCTCCACCTCCAACATCTAACATTCGGAGTTTTCCACTTAATTCCAAGCGTTGAGCTAAAGCAGGCCCGCTGCCTCGACCAATCCGATCTAATACGGTCAGCACCTGAGCCCCTAATTCTGGATGAGTCTCAAAAACATGCTGTTTGACGGGTGACACTCCCGTTTTCACTGCCTGTTCTAATAATCCCCAATGATTCCATTCGGCATTATGCAAGGATAGCAAATGCCCAACATATTCAGGGCTGGATTGTACCAGATATCGTTCCGCCACAACCGTATTAGTATACATTTTCTCTTCTTTGGTCATGACCCGCATAGCCACTAACGCATTCATCACCAATTCCAACGCACGAGGATTTACCCCACGCGCTTCAGCTACCTGGCTTGTAGTCATCGAAGTTCCTTGGAGGACAGAAAACAGGTCAAGCTGGACGGCGGTGAGAAGAATTTTTGTTTCCCAGTAGTAGCCTATCTGGAAAATATCAGCGAGGGACAACTCACGTGACACACCGGGCCTCAAACTCAAAATAGTTCGTGGTCAAAGACATTCGAGGTCGATCTTAACGGGGACAATTGTGGAATGGCAAGGAACGCCGTCGAAGGAAGTCATAAAAAATGAGGGCAACTAGCACTAGGCTAGTTGCCCTCATTGACAGAGCCATTTATTAATAGCGTACGAACTTATTTCAATTCAAAATTGGCTTCAGCCGTTCCACCATCAGCCACTTCAACTTCCATCGTAATGGCTTTTTTCCCTCGTGGAAATTTGGCAGCCACAGGATGAAAGACCGCAACCGTGTGCTTCCCAGCTGGCACATCCTTGATTTCAAATGTTCCGTCTGCTCCAGATGTCCCATAATAAGGGTTGGTCACAGGCATGTACCAAGCTTGCATGAATTCATGTTGGTCACATTGCAAACGCAGGACTGAACCCTTTTTGGCCATTTTCAATTTGACCTTCTTTGATAAATTTGATCCTTTCTTCGCTAACCCAATATTGAACTCCGTACTGGATTTGGCACCTAATTGATCGAAACTATGCGGGTTATGCAGCACACCTTCTTTTGACTTAGGATCATTCTCATCAGCATCATTATTTTCCACATAAAAATTGCCTTTGCTCACAGCCACTCCCGTAAACGGAAAGAATTCGCAAAGATCAGCCTTCACTTTTTGGGCAGGTTCTTTTGCCGTTCCCTTCATCCAATCTTTGTCTGTAATGCTGGTCACGGCTACCACGGCACTCTTCAATCCTTTGCTACCATCCACTTCCACTTCTTTAAGTAACCGGGTTTCACCATCAGCACTTTTGTTCGTATTCTTTTTACAAAAATCTACATTCGGAAATTTTGAAAATGCAAATTCTTTTGGGGGAGGCACAGTTCCCGTAAAGGTGACTTTTCCTTTAATGGTTCCGCCGGCTTGGGCAACGAGCGGCGCGGCAATAAGCAGACTACCGACCAACAAAGACAAAGTTAGAGACTGACGTTTCTTCATGATTCTTCCTCCTAAAAGTTAAGAAAATTCGTTCGGTTGACGAGGGAAAATGAACAAATAAGATTTGGGTGAACATAGGCTGCCCCTTTTATCCCGGCCAGACTCAGGGAGGCAACCTTGAGATGATTGAGTAATAACAACCACTTCCGTATATATCAGGAATAAAAAAAACCTGTCAAGAAAACATGCGGCTTTTAGGCCATTTGGACCATGCATTAGGTCTTTTAGGTGAAGTTCGCTATTGGTTACGTAAGATTGCCTTTCAATAGATCTTCATTATAACAATTTCAAATCCTTGAGGATGCGATGCAAAACGTTCTCTAGAGGACAGGTTCTCTTAAAACCACTAAGAGTTCATACAATTTCTCTTTCATCTTGTCAGCTTCATACAGAGGCGGCAAACACATTTTATCCGTACAAATAAAGGCTGAAGCTTGACCATGATACGAAAAGGAAGTCTCGCCCCAAATCATTTGCCCTTGCTGCGGGTCAAACATTTTGATCATTTTTCTTGGGCAGTATAATTGATGCGCTTGTTTCAGTAACGCTTGAGTCTTCATATCATCTGGCATTCCAACCACAGCAATATGAATGGGTCCTCGGAACCATTCATCTGCGGCTAAGCCGGTCAGAGCAACGGGGAGGGGCTGCGGAGTCCCCACCACAGACTGTAATGTACGTTCAGCCGTCACTCGATAGGTATGCTTGCCCGTCAGATGAAAAAGGTTCAGATAGAACCTAGCCGCCTGAATATTCTCACGCGGGGGTTTTGCTGGCACATTCAAGAGGCCTAAACCATCGAACGAAGTTGGTCGATCAAAAAACCCTCCTCCTTCTGTGTCCTCAAAAATATGTTGAGTTGCCGTTGCCAGAGATTCGGTTTGCTGTAACAGCGAACGGTCTTCTGTAAGTCGAACCGCTTCGACTAAAGCCCATCCCAAACGAATGTGATCCGAGAATATTCCATAGAGCTCAGGCGAACCTTTGCCAATACTATGTGCCACACCCTTTGCTGGATCAAACCGTTCATGAACCATGCGTTTTAGAAGTTGGATAGCCTTCTCCCGTAAGGCCGGCTTTCCTAATACTTCGGCCGCATGAAGATACGCCCAAGCCATATCAGCATTGCTGCCCGTATAGATTCTTCTATCAATGAAAGGCAAGCCATTGGCTTTTCGATTGATCATTCCCCAGGAGAAATATTCCGATCCCGAAACAAGGGTCTTGCCATTTTGATCCCGTACGTCTGCATCCTGGCTTTCAAAAAACTGCCCCGTTTCAGGATCGGTTAAAAACCGTTCCACAAAATCAATGATGCGCCATGCTGTATATTTAAATTCTGCATTCCCCGTAAACTGATACGCTTTCACATAGCTGTAGAGATTCTGAGCTTGAAGGGTCAGCACCTTTTCAAAATGCGGTTGACTCCAATCAGCATTTTCCGCATACCGGTAGAACCCTCCCCAAACCGAATCCAACAAGGCTATTTGTTTTTCTAGGGTAGTCAGCGCCATGTTGATCAATTCCCGATCATTCTCAAAGAATCCATACGACAGAGCCATTTGGATGGCCTCCGGCTCAAAAAATTTGGGGTGGTCCCGAAACCCGCCATTCTCCGGATCAAATTCTTTTTTCATCATGGCCACGCTGTGACTGACCATAGCCGGACGAAGGGCTCCCTGTTGCAATTGGTTAGGTTGCGGCCTTCTTCGCATTTCTTCCTGCAACTGAGTGGCTTGTTGCTGTAAATCCTCTTTTTCTGAGTCATACAAGGCCTTGATCTCTTGGAGAAGTTGGATCATCACTTCCGGTTCAAGAGAATTGGCCTGAAAGAGAATTTCTCCTGTTGGCATAAGAATGCTTGTCGTGGGCCATCCACCTATTCGATAGCGTGCTTCAAGGTCTGGCCGTTGATCAGTGTCAACACGTATGGCAATGAAGTTTTTCTCAAGTAAGGCCAGAACCTGCGGATCGGCATAGGTAGTTTGATCCATGACATGACAAGCATGACACCACACAGCGGTAAGGTCTAAAAGGATCAGCTTATCTTCGGCCTGTGCACGCTTGAAAGCCTCTTGATTCCATTCATACCAATAAAAGCTAGACTCATGATCAGACGGAGACTGGTGTGAAAAGGCAGCTTTTCCCTCAGCCAAGAAAAGGGAAAAGATCAAACAGAGAAAAATGACTGGTTTTTTCATATCGAGAAAAAACGGGAGGCAAAAGAGAATCAATCAATAGGTCATGGCTAACCAAGACAACTTATGCAACCTGCCAGAGATTAAAAGAACTATGACGAGTCACTTAAATACCAATTCTGACGTCAAGCACTTTTACAATCGCTGCCGCTGCCGTCACCCTGACAGCATCATCCGCATCCCGAAGAGTACGCGTTAAGACAGGGAGTAGGTCATGTTCTCCCATTTTCCCCAACGCCCTGACAGCAACAATCCTTGGACGCGGAATGGGGTCATTCAGTATGTGCTTTAACGTGGCGATAACTTTTCTTCCCCTCCCTTTGCCCAAAGCCTTGGCAGCTCCAGACCGAATAGCTGGATTTTGATCCTGTAACAACGTATGAAGAGTTTCTTCCACCACTGAAAACGATGCACCTAAGCCTAGTAACGATGCGATAGCTGCAGCTTGAACACCAGGATTTTTATCTGCTAACGCTCTCGTTAACGGGGACAACACTTGATGGAGTTGGAAAAAGCC
The DNA here is from genome assembly GCA_965223685.1 of Nitrospirales bacterium. Taxonomy (GTDB): domain Bacteria; phylum Nitrospirota; class Nitrospiria; order Nitrospirales; family UBA8639; genus Nitrospira_E. The sequence continues at coordinate 588,094 of CBDCXG010000003.1, read as the reverse complement.
CATACTGTATGCTGCTACACTTCGAACCGCCGGGACTGGATCAAATAAAGCGGACTTGACAATGGTTAGCGTTTCCTGTGTATCCAACTTCCCCAAAGAAATAATGGCCGCAGCTCGTATTGAGGGCTGCGTATCCCTCGCAGACTTTTCTAACAAGGGCAAAGCCCGACGATCCTTTAAGTCTCCAAAGGCACGGATCGCTCCTCCTCGCTCATAGCCTTCCTGGCTTCGTGCACCTTTCTCTAATCGTGACCACAAATCTTTCTGCCCCAATTCATAAAGGACACGAGCGGCCGCAATTTGCACCAAGGCTTGTTCGTCCTGAAGCGATTTTCTAATCAAAGGAATGACACCTTTGTCTTGTGACTTTCCAATACTTTTTACAGCCGTGGCCCGCACAAGTCCTGCCGAATCTTTCAAGGCCTGCCGCAAGGGCTTAGAACGTTGCCCAGCCTTGCGTTGTCCCAACGCTTCAGCAGCCAACGCACGGATCATTCCAGAACCATCCGTTAACCCTTCTTCCAAAAATCCAATCATCTCATCCGAATTAATTTCTTTTAAGGCAGTGTAGACTGCCCCTCGAATCTGTTCCCGCATATCTGCTCGCTTGGACAAGATAATCGCAATAGCTATCTGTCTTAGCAGATTTTCATCTTCACGTTTCGTGGATTGAACCAATTTTTCATACGAATCCATGGCCTCCGGTGCCTTCCCCATGCTTGCCAAAGCCAGAATATGAAGCCGATGAATTTTCGTTGAGCCCTTTGTTTCCTGAAGAACAGGCTCTACAATCTCAAGTACTTTTGGAAAGTCCTTTTTAGAAAAGGCAGCATTCGCTTGTTCTAGAATCGTTTTTTGAGACACTTCCGCCCAAGCCTGGACTGGAACCAATCCTCCTGTGACCAACACGATCGCAAAGACAATGTCCTTAAAAAGCCTATGACGACGAAGTAGATGTGGCATTACAAAACGACCCCCTTTACCCTTTAGGACTTTGAGCCTCTTGAGCTTCAATAACTCTATATCCCAATGGCGTTTCAAAATAATAATCTGGCTGAGAGGAGACAACCACATGTTCATATTCGACAAACCAATCGCGATCCTGGCTTAACAGTTTCAGGAGAATGTTTCGGTCGGGATCAACCCACTCAAAAAAACGTTCAATTTTGCCAATTCGACCCTGGACTTCGACATCATAGAGTACCGCTGACAAATTACCTGCCATAGAGTCGCCAATCAATGTCCGGCTGGTTTCTCCTTCCAATTCGACAGAAAAGGGTAGCAAAAACTCAGATGTTAAGGGAACGCTCACAACCATTCGACGTTCAGATAGGACATACAAGACTTTTTGCTCATCTAGGCGGACAATCGTAACCCCGGCATAGCCCAACTCTGTTTTCACTCCACCAAAATGTTCGATACGATAACGATCGTTCTTGACAAAGACTTGAGCTTTCGCTTTTCGCCCATTCTTTTTCCAGATCAATCTGGCCGAAAATTCAGCAGGACTTATCTTAGGCCAATCTCCCTGCTGTGCCCAACAAACACCCTGGAGAGAGTATATTGTGGTGAAAGCAAGGCCAGCTACAAGCCACACCCAAAACCGGATCGAAGAATTAGGAGAGGGTGGAAGGAAGAAAATGTGCCATCTCATGGCCTTTGAAGTTCAACCAAAGGCTGGATGTGAACGGGGCGTCCTAATACCTCTGAAGTAAATCTGGCTGGTTTCTGGCGGGTATGAGCCGTCCACCGTTCAACTGGAGACTGGAGTGTCACATCTACCTGGATTACTTCAGACGGACTCACCGTGACTATCTGAATCTGCTCTTCTCTGACACTGGGATGCCAAGCTCGTAGACGATAGGTTCCTGGAGGAATCCCGTCAATTTGATAACTCCCCGTCTCACTGGTGAAACTAAAATAGGGATTATCGACAGCAATAGCCCAGCTTTCCATGTATGCATGAAAGCCACATTGCATGACAAATGTTTTTCGGTCTTTGCTCAACTGAAATTGTTGGACCACGGATTTCCCGGGAACATGCTCATGCGTCGCATGGATGTTCCCCCGTTGGTGCTTGTGATTAAAGGGAAGTGGAGAATTGAACAAGACACGCGTTCCATGCGTCGTCGAGGTTTCATAGGCCTGAATATCGTGCATCACTGGATCCATATTCACCACCTCAATCCCATGTTCACTGCGAACCACCGTGGTAAATGGAAGGAATTGACAATCTTTGGCTTCAATCTTTGGAATAGAAACGGCAAAGGGCTTTCCTTCAGTCACACCCTCTACAACCATGACCACGCCCTGCATTTGATTCTGGTCATTTACGACAAAATCTTTGAGTAGTCGCCAACCCTTCCCATCAGAGATCCGTCCGCAATATTCAGGATCTGGAAAGGTAATCAAATTATACGCCTTTGGGACCGGAGCCGCTCCCTTGAGAGTCACGGTTCCCTTAATGGACCCTCCTCCTTGAACTTCAACGACTTCATAAGCGACAACCAACGAAGGCCAGTTGGTGAAAAGAAGGAGAAGAAGGATGATAGAAAAACGACTAACAAACATTATGGTATTTGCTTTCGAAGAGATGGGATGATTTTTTCTCCCTCATCAAGTAATTCCTGACCAAAACGAGGATTCTCATGCATTTCATGTGCGCTTCGCCGGCCTTTGGGAGAGGTATATTGAAAATTCACGTTCGAGGTTTTTCCTGCTTCAATCTTAACCGTATCTTCCAAATAGGTCTTCATACCAGGATGCCAGACAACCACTTTATATTCTCCCGGTGGAATATCAGAAAGTTCAAAACCCCCATCTTCCTTGGTAATAGAATAATACGGATTTTCCAGCACTACTCCCCATGAAAACATGTACGGATGAAATCCGCATTGCATCACAAAAATATTTCGGTTTTTGCGAAGGTGTATATTTTCTACCATTGGCTCACCAGGCAAATGGGTATGTGCATTTTCTCCAAATAGACTCACCACTTTATGGAAAGGATTCATGGGCAACGGTCGATTAAATAGGATTCTCGCACCTCGTTCTCGCGCAGTTTCATATCCTTGAATATCATGTTCTATCGGATCCATATTAATAACAGTCAATTCGTCTCGGTCTTTAATGACATTCACAAACGGTAAAAAGTCACAGTCAATGGCTTCGATTTCAACTTTTTCAATGTTAAAGGCTTTTCCCTTTTTAATATCCTTTAACATCACGACTGCATCCTTTAAGGATCCATTTGGGCCAATGATAAAATCTTCGACAATTCGCCAACCTGTGCCTGTAGAAATTCTGCCACAATAAACCGCATCTGGAATTGTGACCAAATTCATAGCCATGGGTCTGGGTTTTTTTCCCACCAAGGTCACTTTTCCCTTAACCGCCCCTCCATTATTTACAGAAATTTCAGTGTACGACCATGCCGGCGAGCCAATGATCAATCCAACACACGTGACAAACAGAACCCAAGCAAACATGTTCCCATCCTCCTTAAATTGACAAATCATCCAATCAATTTAGTTTTAATAAACAGATCAAAATAAGACCTACTTTTAATACGATACCATGTTATTGCCTTTTTTTTAAAAAAAAAGCGGGGAAGCCTTGCGACTCCCCCGCTTTGCTCGCCCTATGCGGCTGCCCTCATCACTTGGCAACCGTCGGAATGATTCGCGCCTTTGGTGCCTGCTCGCCCAGGGCCGCTTGCTTGTTCGACGCCGCCGACCCGGCTAATGGCAGAATGCGTTGGTCCGTGCTCGGCAACACCCGCAGATACCCCCATTGCCCTGATTGGGAATAGGGTAACCGGCCATTACTCCACACATAGTCGCCGGCCAAGGCCCATTTGCCGCCCGCGGACGGCAGGAACACATCCAGCCCTTCCGAGCCCGAGAACTCTACCGTGCTGATCATATCTGCTCCGGGCAAGAACGGCTCAATCGGCCATTCATGCTTTTCGACCGTGAACATCCCATTTTGCTCACTGCTGGCTCCAAAGACATGAATGCGCACTTTATCCCCGGCATGCGCTTCTATGGTGGGCGTCACGGGGTCCTGCGGATTGTCTACTTCGCAGGGCTGGAACATTCGTCCTAACGAACAGCCCGCTTCTTCCCGGTGCAAGTAGGGTTCGGCCCGGTAGTTCACCCCGGTTAACCCGGCCACATTTTGCACATAGGGCATGAAGCTGGTGCCGATGATGTTGTCTTCATCCTGGAAGTACAAGGCCACATCCCGATAGTTGGCCCGGCCTTCATTGCCTTGGATGGTGCGATCGATGAGCACATCCGCATGCCAGCTATTCTTCAGCGACACATCTTCGCCTGTTTTCGGATCCCGATATGTGGACCCTTTGGGGCCGATGATGATGCCCCCAAACAAGCCATTGCGCGGATTGGTGGACACATTGCCCCAGTCCCACACCAAGGTCTGTGTTTCCCCATTGAAGGGGTCGGCATAGTAGGTATAGGTCCGGGATTCGCCCTGGCCTACCGTTTGGTCGCCCTCATTGTTCCCCAGGTTCACCCCTTGGGAGTCTTTGGGGTCAAAGGCTAAGCCAAATGCGGAGAACGAGGCTCGGCCTTCTTTCAACTTGTTCGTCAATGTGACTTTGAGGCAATCCCCTACGTTGGCCCGTAGCGTTAACGGCATGGGTTGCGCATCCGCTGACACGTGTTGCACTTCATCCTCCAGAACGTAAATCTTGGCCTCCGGGTTGCGCAGTTCAATGGTCCGCTCAAAGTCCACTTCAATGGCCTCTGGCGCATGCATATTAAAGCTCATCCCAGGATGATCCATGGCCACGACATTAAATGCTTTGACAGGCGCATCTTTCGGACACACCGGTAAGGGTGCTGGCATCCCGGGCTTGCCATAGGCTTTGGTGGGTAAGGGCTGCAGGTCCTTGACTGGTGCATCTAAGACCCGAATGATCCCCCAGGCGCCTTCCGAGAACTTGGAGCTGCGCCCATTAAAGAACATGTAATCCCCGGCTTGATGCCGAGGCCCCCCGGCTTCGGGCACGACCAAGTCATAGCGTTCGGCAATCCCAATATGCAGCGAATGCTTGCGATTGGCTTCGGCGGCATACCGTTCGGACCAGAATGTATGGCCTGATAGGGTAAACACATTACTTTCGTTCATCGTCACATCCAACAGCCGGAAGACTATGGCATCCCCGAGGTACGCCCGAATCATGGCCGTACTGGGATCCCCATGGGCCTGGCTGCTGAAGATCTTCGATGGATCCGGGTTGTTGGCCAATCGCTGGGCGAAGGGCTCGGCCCGGAAATTTAAGGCCCCGCCTGTGGTATGGGTGCCGCCGTTTAAGAAGGGCATCGGCGTCATTTTGATCTTGTCGTTGGGCGGCATGATAAACGACACGGTCCGCCCCGCTTCCAGGGCCACATCAATGGGTTGCCCGGGCGGATTGCCGGCCGTCACGACGTTCACCGTGTGCGGCACTGTATCCATGATATGCACCATCAATTCCCGGAAGCTGCCGGCCACATCATGGCCCACCCGTTCCACCGCATGAATATCGGCCACGGGGCCGGTACGAATCCGTTCCCCCGTCACCGGATCATGCCAGGTGGAGTTGAACGGCTCGGCGATCATCGTGCCGACCGCCCCATGCGGCCAGGTCGTCCCGCCAAAGGCATGGTCATGCCAGAACACACTGCCTACATCCGCATCCACCCAGAACCGTTGCCGCACATATTCCACCGTGACGATGTCATCTACCGGATGTGCATTTTTTAACGGTTGCGCAAAGGTCAAGGTGTTCTCACCAGCCGGAGCGGATGTGGAATCATCTTCCCCCAGGCCAGGAACTTTTAATTTTTGTCCGACGAAAATGAGATTCTCATCTTTCAATCCGTTCAAATCACGTAATGCGCTGACTGATGACCCAAATGAGCTAGCAATTTCACCTAAGCTGTCACCAGGAGCCACGGTATAATCAGAAGTCTCCCCTATAGATGCAGAAGAACCTCCACTTCCGCCAATTTTGACAATACGCCGCACTTCTTTCCCGGCCACATTATCCGCACCAATCAAGATGGGAATGCCCACATGATATTGTTGAGCATTGCTCACCTGCAGGGTGGTGTCGCCCTTCTTGGCCGCCTTGGTCACCTTGGCATTCATTGGAATCGGCAACCCTTTTTTCGTCGGCTTCTCAAATTGCGTGAAGGGCCGCATGGACTGTTCATACGAAAACCCCGAAATCACGCCGTCTGACGCTTGATTATCAAACTGGAAGAAATGAAAATGCGTATTGATCTTGGACGACTGAAAGTTGGTGATATCATCATCCAACCATTCGCTCGTGAGCATCCAGTCAATACAATCATACACATTGGCCCGCACCACTAAGGGGAACTTCTTGTCGTTGTTGGCCCGCACCTCGGCTTCTTCTTCATGCACCACATACAGCAACCCATTGGGATCCACGATGGCCGGCTCTTCGCCTTCGGCCGCGGACAATTCAATCGGCAGCTTGATGAAATGCACGTTGTAATCTTGTGAGCCTGCTCGATCCGGGCACAAGCTCCAGGGGCCATTCTCCCCGGGTTTGGCTGGCTCCACCGATCGCGTGCCATCTGCATTCAACCGAATCATTTCCAACCACGGGGCGGGATTATGATCATTGGAGAACGGCACACGCTTGCCAAAATGGGGCGTCAACCACGGCCAGGCCACCTTGCCGGTGGTCGGCTCAAACCAGATGGCGCGGCGTTCGCCCGGCGTATAGCCCTGCCACTCGGGATGGTATTTGGGATTCTCCCCAATTGTCGGCTCTTTCTCACTCATGGCCTTGGTCCCATCCCAGACCCAATCAATGACCGTGGCATCATAGGCTTTCATTTGCCCCAGTTCATCATCTTTATGCCCCGGTTTGCCTTGATTGGTCAGCTGCATTTCCACCCAGTCCTTGATCGTGACCACCGCTGGCTCGGCTTTCCACTGACTCTTGCCGTCTTTGACAATCGTAAATTGCTTCCCAAACCAATTGACCGTCTTGCCCACTAAGTGATCCGAGGTCACGGGCTTCTGAATACGATCTAATCGATCGGGCAATTCCCGTAATGGCGCCATCACGTCATTTTGCACTCCGGGGACCTGCAGGGTGTTATATACCCGCCAGTAGCCCCACATGCCGGCTACATAGTGATGGGCCACATGGCAGTGGAACAAGAAATCCCCCGCTAACCATTGGCACAGTCCCGACCCACATTCGGTTTCCAAGTCTAAGGCTTCAGCCGGCCCAATGACTTCCACGTCCACCCGATCCGACTTCGTGCGAATGACCGGATATTTGACCGGGCCATTTTGGCCCGTATTCCACACTGGCATTTGCGTGGCTCGAGGACTGCGTTGCCACCGAATGGCGCCCCCATGCGGATGATGGGAATGAAACACTTCTGAGCCCCCATGCACAATGCGGAACTTGGCGGGATCGCCTAAGTAACTTCGGGGAATCGTCGGGGCCGCGTCCCCAAACGTATACGAGCTATACGCCATCGATTCATCTTCGAAGCCAAAGTATTCATGCTGCACATGCATGTTGTTGATGCCAAAGGGCTCACTGCGATAGTTGAGCGCCCGGGCCCCCGGCCGATAGGCATCCGTTAAGGGATCCCGTTGCGGTAAGAAGTCCCCATGTTTGTTCACCGGACGAAAGGCTTCGTCGCCGACTTCATGATAGATGAGCACGAATTCCCGGAAGTCTGGCCCGTCCCCATTGTCAATCATGACTTGCCACCCACTACTGGCTTCGGTGGCTGGGCCCGTCCCTAAGGGCTCATAGTAATTGGACCCGCGCGGTTCCACCACAAACACCCCAAACAAACCCATAACCGTGAGTTCTCGGTCATTGCTGAAGGTGTGAAATTGCCGGCCACCTTCTTGCGTGTCCGGATGGATGTACCATTCCATACTAATCGTTTCGCCTTCTTCTGCCACGGACGCCGGATTGGTGGTGAGGGCCGGCATGCCCGTGTCACTCATGACCATATCTGACCCATTAATATGTAAGCTGACTTCTTCGCCAAATTCTAAGGCATTGCGCAGGGTGATTTTCACACAATCCCCTTGATTGCCTCGAATCACCAAGGGCTGAATCCATTGATCTTGGATCCCATTGTTCACTCCGCCTGGATCCTGATGGCCCTCCTTCTCCCGGGCCTCGGCATTGCTGGCTTCTTCCGCCCGAATCTTGTCCAAATCCTTGGTGAGGGCATACATGTACCCCGGATAGTAATCCAGCCATTGATTTAAGGTGATTTCGGCATTGATCGCGGAAATGTCGTAGGCACGCACGGGAGCCGTCTTGGGACAGAACCCGCCTTTGCCGGACACCGGCTCTGCCCCTGCAGTCGTGGCTAGCAACCCATTGCCGGGGCCTCCACCATATTGATGGATCATCGACATGCCATTAAAGGCGCCGGTATTGTCGCCGTTGTGGGCCATGTCTTGTTGCATTTGCTCCATCATCCGTTGATGTTGCTGCTCCACCAGCGCCGCACGCTCCGCGCGGCCTTCCATCGAGTTTTCCACAATCGTTTGCCCTTTGAGCTGCTCCGCCCAGCCGGGGGAGGCTGAGGGCAATCCAGCCTTATGGATCATGGCATCATGAGATTCTCCAGCTAAGAGAGTCCCAGCCGTAACCAACGAAATCCCTCCTAGGAATAATCCCAGAGATAGGGATGTGACGGCACTTCGAATTTTCACATAAAACATGGACCGGCCTCCTTAAAAATAAATAACCTCATCCTTTACCCATTATTTTTTGTAAATCCAGACAAATAGACGTAGAACCTCTGAAAGAGGAAGGCTGAAAAGGTATCCAAAACAATGCGGCCTGTCAAGTCTATCAGCTTTTCACTGCATCCATCACTTTGACTGACCACACAGAACAGGAACATTCTCTGAACCAAAGAATCTGGACGAGAATTTTACAAAAAAATTAGGCTACTTAGGTGGGAAATGCTGATATAAAAGAGAAATTGGCCTCCCTTATTTTTCTTCTTCTCCAGGCTTGTTTTTCTTAAAATTGCGCACAAGGCTACTAAAATGCTGCTGGAAAGCACATGTCACAGGGCCAGGCTTTCCCTCACCAATGACTTGTCCATCAATTTTCACCACGGGTAAGACCTCAATTGTTGTCCCTGCTAAAAAAACTTCATCAGCTGCACACAGGGTCTCACAGGTTATTTGGTCAAAATAGACTTTTTGACCATCCGCTCGAGCCAAATTGATAATCTGTTGTTGGGTCACGCCTGAAAGAACAAAATGATTCCGCTCCGGGGTTTGAAGTTGCCCATTTTTCACCAAAAAAACATTGCTGGTTGCCCCTTCGATCACCAACCCTTCCCGTATAAAAATTGCTTCAAATGCGCCCACCTCTTGGGCTTGTTGTTTCGCCAAGACATTAGGCAGGAGATTCAGGCTTTTAATGTCACAGCGATGCCAGCGAATGTCCGGAACCGTGATCGCTTTTATACCTTGGTTTTTGAACTCAATAGGCAAAACGCCCATTTCTCGAAAAGACAGGAAAACCGTGGGGTCGGTCTTACCCGGAAACCCATGTTCCCGTGGAGCTACTCCTCGAGTGACTTGAATATAAATTTTAGCTTCACTATAGCCACACTGCTGCAGACCAGTTAGGAGAAGTTGCTGAAAATCGTGTAGCGTGAGACAAACGGGAAGCTGAATCTCTGTAGCGCTTCGGACAAGACGGGCATAATGCTCCTTCCAAAAAGCCGGCACATTCTGGTAAGCACGGATGACTTCATAGATACCATCACCAAAGAGAAACCCTCTGTCATCTGGCGAGATAGCAATCTCTTCTAGAAGAGAAAAGCGCCCATTTAAATACCCAATATCTGGCATGTAACCTCATGGTGCAGGAGGGTTAAGCACAGTCACGTCAAACACTCGCCGATCTTCAGCAGTAAATTTCCAGGCCATTCGTTTACTAAATTCCAGACGATGCGTTCCTGTTGTTAACGCTTGAAACTCGAATGAACGACGTCCAGAATCTACAGCATTATTACTCACTGTACGAAGGAATTCATCTTCGACAAGAGACAGGACTTTGGAATCATAGGTAGGAACCCATTGCTCTCCTCTCGTCCGGTCTTCCCATAAATGAATGACAAAGGTTTCTGATATTGACGTCTGAATGGGCTTAATTGCAATTTGGCTGGTATCCATATTCTCGTTTCCTATTCCATTCCACAGTTGCCATCGATGAATACGATTTTATTCACCAGTTAACCAATCACGCTTTTTAAGACATACAAAGACCTGCCCATCATCGATGTGGACATCGTAATTTACTACACAATACCCGCCTCCATCTGGGCCAAACCCTGTCCGAATATCAAACTTCTGATGATGCCAAGGACAGGATATAACAAAGCCTTTCAACCGCCCTTTTCCCAATGAAGCTCCCTGATGTGGGCAAATATCATTGATTGCAAAACACCTATCATCCAAACGAAATATCGCCAAACTTTTGCCTTGAATTTTAAAAACACGCCCTTTGCCTTGTGGAAGATCTTCCAGCCTAGTCACAAAAACATAGCCCTCCTTAGGACTTAATGGTATTGGCTTTTCCACATTCATAGAATCAATTACATATCATCCGAAAATTTTTCAGGGAATAAACAAGGTAAATTTCACTTTTTGGTCAACCACCACTTTTTCGGTATCAATAAACCCTGCATTAGTTTCAATGATATAACGAGCATCCTTTGGAGGCGGCCCGTACCATGTACAGGGATTCTTGGAACAAGGTGGTACATTTTTTTCCATATGCACAATAATCTTACTTTCATCTATCCAAATGACATCTACTGGAAACTGAAACTCCTTGGTCCAAATTCGATGAGGACCGGACTCTCCAAAGATGTACAACATGGCTTCATCATCTGGAAGACTCGGCCGGAAGGCTAATCCAAACAAAAGCTTTTCCGGAGTATCTGCAACTTCAGACTTCAGAAGGGCCCCACTGGCAAACTTCACATTGATGAGTTGCGTTTGACCGGGAGAATTAAATAATAAGGCGCCAGAGATGAGGAGCAAGGCCATAATGACCAAGAAAAATATTCTCTTTTTGTTAGTCCCGTCCTGTAATTTTAAAAACGACAGCATATCAATAGTTTAGAGTATCCTTTCCCTACACTGAAAATCTGGGGAATGAAAAGCATCTACTAGATCATTCATTAATTGGCACCAACTCCATTACTCATGATTTACCAGAAAGTCAAATCAAGGTAAGCTATTATTATAGTTTTTGCGTAATTTTTCCGAAAGAGAATTGAAATGGGGAAAAGAGCTTGAAGATGAAGTCCTGTACCTACTATCTACCGTGGAGGCCTCACATGCGCTACCTCCGAATTACCACATTTGTCTTAGCTATGAGCATTATCCCTGCAGTGAGCGAGTCAGGCTACCCTGAAATTAGTTTGGCCATCGACCAATTTGTCTCTCAGGTCTATCCAAAGGGCAGTCGTTATGTTTGGGTAATCAATGATACAACCTCTAGTTTTTCAGATGAAATCATTGTAGACGTCAACACAGAACTTCAAGGCAAAGCAAAGGAAAAGTCCCAACCTAACCGCTTTTTACTTCTTCTTGTAAAAGGAAAACTGGTAGGGGCCCAAAGCATCCCCCTTGGAGCGAAAGTCGATTGCCACAGCAATGAAAAAGAAATTTAAAAAATTATTATAAATAAAAAAGCCCCGTTCCTAAATATAGGAACGGGGCTTTTTATATTCAACTTGAAATAATGCTAAAATGGCTTTAATGCTTATTTCAAAATAACAAGAGTTCCACCTAAGTGAGCAGCATGTAATTGACAGCTGTACTCTAAGACACCAGCCGTCGTCACATAGGTAAGGTCACTCATCGGAATACCAATGTACTTGGTTTCTCCTGGCTTCAAGACGAGCTTGATATCCATAGCCCATGGATCGTCTCTCTTCGTGTCAGTGCCAAGTTGAAAGCCATGATCTGCGCTCAAGTTATTGGTGACCTTAAGCAAGACTGGAGCTTGTGCACGCCCACCAGTACCAGAGGCAATTAAATTCAGAATGGCAACGGGAGGATAAATAACTTTTTTCCCACCAACCTCCATGATGTTGAACTCAATATCAACATTCATGCTTTTAAAATGTTGCCCGACTACCGAACCGGTTTCAAGATCACCGATTTCCACACCACCAGATTGTAACGCCCATGCGGCCGATGAACCTGCTGCAATTAACACCGCACTTAAAAGGACGGATAGAAGCACTCTGTGCATCGCCTACCTCCTCATGAGAAGCTTGTTGATAATGAAAAATTTACCTAAAAACGAAAGCCATTTTACTTATTGATTGTACTCAGTTTCAGCAAAAGAGGAGTTGTTTATAGCATAAGGCAATCTATGACGCAAGAAGGTTTTATCTGAATCTTTGTAGCCTTTCAGGAAGTCTCTAAATTTCCTATTGATTATGGCTACTTGCACATCTATATCCTTAACGAACCTAGGCTTTCTTCACTAGACCTGATTGCGTAGAACTCACCCCACAAATTCCAATAAATTAACATTTTTATGGGAAAGCGTATTCTGCCAGAGTGGCCAGAGTATAAACCACACAGGACAGATGAACCCAATTGCTCAGTACCTACGTCAACACCCCTCGCTGCATACCCCTTTTATCAAGAACTCACAAATCTATTATGCTCCCGCTCCCAACCTATGGATGATTCACCTCCATGACCAGGAATTACTAACGTGTCTTCTTCTAAAGAATATAAGCGCTCGCGAATGGATTGAGTGATAGCCTGACCATCCCCTCCCCATAAGTCTGTCCGGCCAATGCCTCCTCGAAACAAAGTGTCTCCTGAAAAGACCACATCTTGACTTTGAAAATAGAAACAAGCGGAGCCGGGCGTATGACCCGGCGTATGAAGCACGGTAGCAGAATACGGCCCAATCCGCATTTCATCTTCATCCTGTATCCATTGATCTGGAGAGGGAACCGGAACATAGGAGACGCCAAACATGCGGCATTGGACTTCCAACATACCCCACAACTCTTTATCATCAGGATGCAAACAGAGCGGCGCCCCCGTCGCTTCCTTGATATGGCCCGATGCTAAAAAGTGATCGAAATGGGCATGCGTATGCAAAATGGCGCATACCGTAAGGCCCAATGATTGAAGGTCTTCAAGGATGCGTTCTGGATTGCCCCCAGGGTCCACGATTACCGCCTGTTTTGTCTCAGCGTCCCCAACGATTGAGCAATTACAGGAAAGCGGTGGGACGGGAAACGTTTTTCTGATGAATGCCGACATCTCACGACTCCTTTTTACGTTTTCTTTTTCTCAATGACCGCGCATATGCATATGTTCATCACTCTGATTATTTCCGGTCAACTATTTTTCCTGAACCCTTTCCTCTTTTGCTTCTTCTTCAGGCCACAAAAATGACTCAGGCGAATCTCTTTGCGCCGAGAAACCGTACAAGAAAAAGAAGAAAAGGATTTCCCCGATCTCTTGCTTCTCACGTTTTACTTTTTACTCCTAACTGCCCTACCAATTGAAATAACGTAAAATTAAGCATAGACTACCTAATAAAAGGTACCCATTTGCAACTCAGCTCATTGATTCATTCCTTACGCACAACGCAGAGCCTTTGAAAATGCCGCCATTAATATGGCATCACATAATCTCGCCGCAAATTTTAAAGATGCAGACCTTTCTGTTACAGATACCCATCATTGTTCTGCCTACTCTTGGCCTCTTTCTGCTCACAGCATGTCCTCAAGATCAAACCGCACTGCAAAACGAAACGTTAAAGTTAAAAAAACAGACGGCTAAATTAGAATCGGTCATTCAATCGCTACAGGAAGGCAATAAGGTCTTACAACAACAAATTGACCGATTAAACCAGGAAGCCAGAGAGGCTGAAGCAAAGTATACCGCTCAATTAGAAGAGGCCCAACACAAAATTTCACAACTATCCGATGTACCCAAAAAGGACGTAGCCACCATCAAATCGTTAGAAAAGAAAAATGCCAAACTCCAACGCGATGCTCAATGGCTGCGTAGTCAACGTGAACACATGCGGAAGTCTCTCGTCATTCAGCAAATTGGAGGACAAACCCATGAATTGCCTTTTGCCTTCTCCACTGTTTCTACTATCATGGAAGATGCATTAACCAAGAACGGCTACACTGTGCTGACCACCATGAAAACTGACCAAAAAGCTATTTATATTACTGATCGAAAAACATCTCTTCCACCCTCATTAGAACTTTCTGGGTTTCGCAATCAATACCTAGCCATGATCGAAAAAGGACCTGCCGACCACACCACCATTTGGATTCGTGCAGAATTTGAAAAGCTCTCAAGAAATGGCCATATTTTTGCCGCCCCTGAAACCGAACTTGCCGACATTGAACTACGGCTCATTCAGGAAATTCACCAAACATTGGTTCGAGGAACGGCCGCTCACGCCAGAAACTTCTGAATGAAGCTTGAGAGACACGCTCAATGGAAGTTTTGTGGAAGAACAAAGGTCCGATGCGGGCTTAAGGATACTTTCTGAAGGAAGAAGTTAAGAAGTCCGGAGGGATTGTCCAGACTGCAAATAACCATGGACACCTTTGGCAGCTTTTCGCCCTTCTGCAATGGCCCAAACAATGAGAGACGCTCCGCGCTTCGTATCGCCAGACGCAAACACACCGTCCACATTGGTCATAAACTGTTCATCAACCGTCACATTCCCTCGGGCATCATAGTTAATCCCCAGGGAATCTAAAAGACCGTTTTTGACGGGTCCAACAAAACCCATGGCCAATAAAACTAGATCCACTTCCATTTCCATTTCTGACCCTGGAATCGAGACGATCTTACCGTCTTTAAACTCCACCCGATTCGTGTGAAGCTTTTTCACCTGCCCGTTCTCTCCTGAAAATTTGGTTGTAGAAATACTCCATTCACGAGTACAGCCTTCCTCGTGAGCATGAGAGGTACGCAACTTCATGGGCCATAGAGGCCAAGGAGTGGTATCAGCGCGAGTTGGAGGCGGTTCGGGCAACAATTCAAATTGATGCGCTTCAACACAACCTTGACGATGTGCGGTTCCGAGGCAATCCGAACCTGTATCGCCTCCCCCAATGACCACCACACGTTTTCCCTTGGCTGAAATTTCTTCATCCGCTATCGTATCTCCTGCCACGCGCTTATTTTGCTGTGTCAGATAATCCATCGCCAAATGCACGCCCTTTAAGTCCCGGCCAGGTACCGGAAGCTCGCGGGGTTGCTCAGCCCCCATAGCCAGTAAAACCGCATCAAAATCCTTGCGCAACACATCCAAATTCGTATCTACTCCCACACAGACATTCGTTTCAAAAACCACACCCTCTTTTCGCATTTGATCTAATCGCCGATCCAGAACCCACTTTTCCATCTTGAAGTCAGGGATGCCATAACGCAGCAGCCCACCAATGCGGTCAGCTTTTTCCAAGACTGCCACTTGGTGCCCAGCCCGAGCTAATTGCTGCGCCGCTGCTAACCCTGCAGGGCCAGAACCCACAATCGCCACCTGCTTCCCTGTGGAGACAACCGGCAAGACCGGTTCGACCCAACCTTCATCAAACCCTTTATCGATAATATTCCATTCGATAACTCGAATGGACACCGGATCGCTATTTATGCCCAGGACACAGGCTGACTCACAAGGAGCAGGACATAAACGTCCAGTAAATTCAGGAAAGTTATTCGTAGTATGCAACGCCTTAAGAGCATCTTTCCAACGGCCTCGATGAACAAGATCATTCCATTCCGGTATTAAGTTCACAACAGGACAACCCGTTCCGCTTTGGCAAAATGGCACTCCACAGTCCATGCATCGCGCACCTTGCTTGACCAGTTTCTCCTCTTCAAACGGGTCATAGAGCTCCTTGTAGTCTTTCACCCGAAGCTCAACCGGACGACGCGGCGGTCCTTCGCGAGTGTATTTCAAAAATCCACGAGGATCAGCCATGGCTCACTACTCCCCGCTCACGTTTGGCATGTTCTTTTGCAAGCGCCGCCTTTCGTTCTTGAAGGACTCGCTTATAGTCGCTGGGCATAACTTTGACAAATTTCGGCAACATGGCCTCCCAGGCCTCCAACACTCTCTTCGCATTATGGCTCTTCGTATAGGTTAAATGAGCTTCAACCATTGTCCGCAACGTACGGATATCTTCTGGGGCTGCCACGGCCTCCAATTCGACCATGCCCATATTGCATCGTGAAGAAAACTCTCCTTCTTCATCTAAAACATAAGCCTCTCCGCCAGACATCCCAGCCGCGAAATTCCGCCCAGTCATTCCTAAAACCACAACAACCCCGCCAGTCATATATTCGCACCCATGATCACCGACGCCATCAATGACGACCCGTGCACCACTGTTACGAACCGCAAAACGCTCTCCAGCCGTCCCGCAAAAATATCCATCACCACCAGTCGCACCATAGAGTGAGGTATTACCAATGAGAATCGTTTCTTCTGGCACAAAGGTTACATGTGGGGGAGGAACCACAATGATTTTTCCGCCAGATAGCCCTTTGCCCAAGTAGTCATTGGACTCTCCTTCAAGCGTCAGTGTAATGCCTTTTGATAAAAACGCACCAAAAGATTGTCCTGCTGAACCCGTAAATTTAATGCGAATCGTATCAGGTGGCAGCCCCTCTGTTCCGTATCGTCTGGCAATATGACTGGATAACACCGTACCAGTGGTTCGGTTGACATTGCGAATGGGCAATTCCAAAGAAACTGGCTCTTGCCGTTCAATCGCTGGCTGACAAAGCTCTACAAGTTTATTATCTAATATTTCATCTAACCCATGGTCTTGGGCTTGCACACAGGATGTCGCCACCTCTGGACCAACATTCGGTTGCATTAAGAGCAAAGACAAGTTCAAACCTTTTGCCTTCCAATGGTCCACCGCTTTTTGAACTTTGAGCTTATCCACACGGCCTATCATCTCTTGCATCGTACGAAACCCGAGCTTGGCCATTAGGCCGCGAATCTCTTCCGCCACAAATTGAAAAAAGTTCACCACATGGTCAGGATTACCAGCAAACCTTTTACGCAATTCAGGATCTTGTGTAGCCACACCAACTGGACAGGTATTCAAATGGCATTTGCGCATCATAATGCACCCTTCCACAATCAGGGGAGCCGTTGAAAACCCAAACTCTTCGGCGCCAAGCAGAGTAGCAACGACTACATCCCGCCCGGTTTTTAATTGGCCATCGGTTTCCACACGAATACGCCCACGCAAATCATTAACCACCAATGTCTGATGCGTTTCAGCTAATCCTAACTCCCAGGGAAGACCGGCATATTTAATGGAAGAAAGTGGAGAGGCACCCGTTCCACCCGAATCTCCGCTAATCAACACTTTGTCGGCATGAGCTTTTGACACTCCAGCCGCCACGGTGCCCACTCCAACCTCGGAAACTAATTTCACCGATACCGCGGCTTCTGGATTGGAGTTTTTCAAGTCAAAAATTAACTGCGCTAAATCTTCAATGGAATAAATATCATGATGCGGCGGTGGCGAAATCAACTGCACACCCGGCGTTGAATACCGCAGCTTGGCAATACCCTCATCAACTTTGTGTCCTGGCAACTGCCCACCCTCTCCAGGCTTGGCACCCTGTGCCATTTTAATTTGCAATTCCTTCGCATTCACCAAATAATGGGCCGTCACCCCAAACCGACCAGATGCGACCTGTTTGATATACGAATTCTTGGAATCGCCATTTGGCAAAGGCATAAACCGTTGCGGATCTTCTCCACCTTCGCCCGTATTACTCTTGGCACCCAAACGATTCATCGCAACGGCTAACGTTTCATGAGCCTCTTGACTAATTGCGCCAAATGACATGGCCCCTGTTGTAAAACGTTTAACAATCTCACTCGCAGGCTCGACCTCATCCAAAGGAATCGGCTCAGGAAGAAACTTGAAATCAAATAACCCACGAACAGTCGAACGTTGTTTCTGCTCTTCATTGACTAACGCAGCATATTCCGCGTACGTTTGAGCATTATTGGTATGGGTGGCATGTTGAAGTTTAAAAATCGTATCGGGATTCCAGTTATGGTGTTCACTCTGAATGCGGTAATGAATTTCCCCACCAAAATCCAGTTGACGAATTGGAACAGGCTGATACGCCAAGGTATGGCGACGTAAGGTTTCTTCGCCTAATTCTCGAATACCGATCCCTTCGATGCGAGAAGCCGTCCCTGTAAAATATTGGTCAATCATCTTGGAGTTCAGTCCAATAGCTTCAAAAATTTGGGCGCCACAATAAGATTGCAATGTCGAGATGCCCATCTTGGAAAAGATTTTCAGTAGACCTTTATTTACGGCCTTAATAAATCGAGCCTCGGCCGTAGCAGCATCGACCGTATCTGGAAAATACCCTTCACGCTCCATATCCACCAGTGATTCCACAACCAAATACGGATTAATCGCCCCTGCACCGTACCCTATCAAACAGGCAAAGTGATGAACATCTCTTGGCTCACCGGTTTCTAAAATGAGTCCAACTTCTGTTCGGGTCTCCTCTCGCACTAGATGGTGATGAACAGCTGAAACACCTAATAAGCTCGGGATCGGCGCCCACGCTGCATTCACCCCGCGATCACTCAAGATCAAAAACTTCTCTCCGTCTTTAATGGCTTTCGAGGCCTGCTGACAAAGCTGTTCCACCGCTGAAGCCAAACCCTCCGGCCCTTCGGACACTTTAAACAGCAAGGGCAATGTCTTACTTTTGAAATGTGGATCGCCAATCATCCTGATTTTTTGAAGATCCACATTACTCAGAATCGGCTGCTGCAATTTGATGCGCCGACAGGCTTCAGGAATTTCGGCAATAACATTAGGCTTCGGCCCAATGTTTGTCACCAATGACATAACTAGATGCTCACGGATCGGGTCGATAGGCGGATTCGTGACTTGGGCAAATAACTGTTTGAAATATTTAAACAATAGCTGAGGCCGTTGAGACAACACCGCCAACGGGGTATCGGTTCCCATCGATGAAATGGGTTCTTCCCCATTCAAACCCATTGGTATCAACACCATTTTCAACTCTTCTACGGTAAAACCAAAAGCCTGCTGCCGTTGTCGAAGTGTAGGATGATCCGGTTGAGGTACATTCATGGGTTCGGGCAGTTCAGACAAGGAGACCCGATGCTGTGTCAGCCACTGACGATAGGGCTTACGTTTGGTGATTTCGGTTTTAATTTCTTCGTCGTCAATAATCCGCCCCTGTTCCGTATCCACCACAAACATTCGCCCAGGCTGCAACCGCCCTTTCATCCGAATATTTCCTGGATCTGTCGGGAGAACACCCGCTTCTGATGCCAACACCACCACATCATCCTTCGTCACTTGATACCGACAAGGACGGAGTCCATTCCGATCCAGGGTCGCACCAACTAATTTCCCATCGGTAAAACACACTGCCGCTGGTCCATCCCAGGGTTCCATGACCGCCGCATGATATTCGTAAAACCCGAGACGATCAAAATCCATATTGGGATTGCCAACCCACGGCTCTGGAATCAACATCATCATGGCATGGGGCAAGGACCGTCCTGCCATTACCAAAAATTCAATGGCATTATCCAAGCAAGCTGAATCACTTTGGGTGGAATCATCCACAATAGGGAACAATTTTTTCAGGTCATCCCCAAACAAATCCGATGCCAGCCGTCCCTGCCGTGCACGCATCCAGTTTACATTCCCTTTTAAAGTATTGATTTCACCATTGTGGACGGAATACCGGTAAGGATGCGCTAAAGACCAGGTGGGAAAGGTATTGGTACTAAACCGGGAATGTACAAGAGCTAAGGCTGAAACAAATGTGGGATCGGCTAGATCGGGATAAAATACTTCCACTTGCTCAGGCAAGAGCATGCCCTTATAGACAATCGTATTACCTGACAAACTCGAAATATATACCCATTCCTTTCCGGAGATCGCTGACTCTCGAATAGCGCGGGTCATTAATTTCCGAATGATATACAGTTTGCGCTCAAACTGTGCTGGATTCAGGGAGGCTCTGGCGATAAAAAACTGTCGAATGGCAGGCATCGTGGCCCGTGCTTGCACACCTACATGTTCTTCTTTAGCTGGCACATCCCGCCAACCTAAAAATTCTTGACCTTCCTCCTGGATAACCGATTCGAATAAGGCTTCGCATTGGGTCCTTGCTTTTCGATCCTGTGGCAAAAACACCATGCCCACGCCATAACCCCCTGTAGAGGGTAGACGAATACCGATCTCCTCGGTCACCCGCTGAAAGAAATCATGAGGAATTTGCGATAAAATACCTGCCCCATCACCAGTACAGGGATCACAGCCTTGAGCTCCACGATGGACCAGATTTTTGAGAACCAGAAGCCCCTTTTCAATCATGTCATGTGATCTATGGCCTTTGATATGGGCTACAAGACCAATACCACATCCGTCATGTTCATTACTTGGATGATACAGGCCTTGAGGGAGAGGCAAACCCGGAATATTCATAGCTGAAAAACCGTCCCCACATTTATCCATATTTGTAAAAATTTTACCGACTCGCGTAACTTCTCAGCATCCATCTCTCTTTTCAAGAAAAGCGACACACGCCCCCTCTTACCTTAATCGGGGAGTCTCAGAAACGTTGGACTGATCCCGGAAATTTTCGACAAAAAAGGAAAGAACAAGTCGGAATTGTCTCCGCTCACAGTAATCCAAAGTAAAAAATTCTGTCAAGACAACTAATTGAATTTTCTACCTTTGTCCTGGTGTCCACGTTAGCTCTTTTCTTGCTGATTATTGAAGACCCGCCTCTTCTTGCGAACCTTGACAATCCACAGGATACTCCATACTATCGCCGCCATGGCAAATGATCCTGCCATACAAGCTATTGAGTCCATGGAGGATGTTTGGGAGGCCTTCCGTCACGATCTTCAGGAGGTCGAGACTCAAATTCAAAAACATCTGGATTCTCATGCTCCCCTGATCAATACTGTCGCTGACCATATTCTCTCGAGTGGAGGGAAACGCATACGGCCACTCTTACTCATCTTGTCAGCCAGGCTCTTTGGCTACCCAAAAAAAACAGAGCTTCTTCTTGGCAGCCTCATAGAATTCATTCATACCGCCACCTTGCTTCACGATGATGTCTTGGACGAAGCCGATATCCGTCGAGGGAAACAAACCGCCCGACGCATTTGGGGAAACCACGCCAGTATTCTCGTTGGAGATTATCTTTATTCCCAAGCCATGGCCCTGATCGCGTCATTTCATAACCATGACATTAATGAGATTATGGCCGACGCCTGCCGAAAGATGGCTGAAGGCGAAATCTTGCAACTCTGTGCAAACAGCCAGCCTGATCTCACCGAAACCGACTACCTCAAAATTGTTGAATATAAGACCGCTATCCTTGTTGCCTCATCTTGTAGGGTAGGCGCTATCATTGGGGGAGCTTCTCTAGAAGAACAAATGGCCCTCTATCGATTTGGCTATCATCTGGGCATGGCGTTTCAATTAGCCGATGATCGTCTGGACTATTCTGCAGATCGTTCCCGCTTAGGAAAATCATTGGGGCAAGACATTCGTCAGGGAATGATTACGTTACCACTACTTCATCTCTTGCAGACCTGTTCCACCCCAGAACAAGATTGGTTAAAAGAGAAAATCCTGTCACATTCAGTCAATGATCATGAACTCGAACGTATTCTTGAGTTGATGGAAGCCCAGGGTTCATTGGCCTATTCCACCCTGCGGGCCCGAGAATATATTGAAGCCGCTTCTTTAGATCTGCTTCCGTTTCCTGATAGCCCCGCTAAACGGGCCCTCGCGATCGTCTCCTGTTATATGGTCAACCGCGACCAATAAAAAAACCTCTGCGACTTTAAAAACAATCTGCACAGTAAGGGCCGGACTCGAAAAATACCCAGAGCAATATCTGCTTTCCACAGTCTTTGCTCAAAAATTCTAGCCGCTTTAGAGCCTACTCTCTTTTCATTCGTTATTTTTTGAAAGAAGAAGAGAGGAAGATTATTGTGAAGCGCGTTCCTCTAACAATACATTTTTCTCATTTCTCCATTGTAATTTTCTATCGACACTGTTATCGTATATCCGTTTGTGTACCCCACCGTCATTTCTAACATCCCAAATTATTCTCAAATTCTAAACTTACATTCATTCTTTCATCTGCAAGGAGGTCATACTATGAAAACCTTTATCCCAACAAAGATGATAGTGGCATTGTGTTTTGCGGTACTACCCCTCACTAGTCATGCAGCTTCATTCAAAATTTCGTGGACAGGCGCTAACGGCTACAGCATGACTGGCATGTTCAGTTATTTAGATTCCCATGTTAATACAGGCCTCATAAACGCTTACGACCTTGATACCTTTTCCATTACTGGATATTGGGGAAAGATACCGATTGGCTCCTTCCAATTAGATCCCACACGGATGAATTTTAACTTCGATTCCCACCACTCCACCTTTCTCACCGGAGGATTAAGCCACTCATCTACTGGACAAGAGTGGAACATTCCAAATAACAGCGGGTTTGGGTTTTTTAGTGGAAATAGCTTTCAGGGCATCCAGATTGACGGAACCCCAATTTCCGACGCTAAAATCAGAATCGGGAGCACAGTTCGGGTAACTGGCATTGTCCCTTCGACCTTGACCGCTACTCCCATACCTACCCCTGAACCTTCCACTTTTTTCCTACTAGTTACCGGACTAATAGGATTCTTGGCCTTTTCCTGGCATAAAAAAATGAGGGCAAGGGTAGTTCAAAATTGATTTCGCGTTGCTGACAAAAAATAGTCGTTTTATCTGAAAGCACCTTGACGGTAGAGACGCCAGAATGTGGTGAGGCCTGCCCAAATGGGATGTCGTCGTTGGGCTTGGGTCAATTCTACTTTGACTCCGGAATGACGCTCAATTTTCCAGATGAGATAGTCTGCCCCGCCTTGAAACGTGAAGGCAGCTTTCATGAGCCGCAAAATCGATAAGACCTTCCCCTGTAGTTTTCGCACTACCCAGGCCAGTCGATTTTTTTTATTTTCCCAACCAGAATACTCGGTCCCATATTTGGTCAAGTTGTTGCTCTGCGTAGGCTTCACCTTAGGAAAATGCTCTGAAAAAGCGGCATGCGAGACTTTTTCATAATAGATTTGATTACTTTCCCACAAGGTAGTCGTTCGTCCGGTCGATTCAGCTCGTAATTCAGCGCTATAACTCAGCACTAGACCTGTTATCCAGATATCTTTGGCTGAAAACGGCTGAGGCATCTGCGGAATCACATTGCCCAAAAAGGTCACTACGGCTCTCCCCAGGCCTGTGATAATCCGCTGACTCATCGCTGGATCAGGACATGCTATGACGGCCGTGGGCTGCGCGAAACGCCCCCAAAAATAAGAATGAAACCACATTGACGAAACACTTCGCTCAAAATCCTCTAACGACAAAACCGAATATTTCATACGGACGGTATGGCCCTCGACATCAATCTCGCCATAAAACACATTGGGCGGCAGCCATGCATTAAATAGTGCAAGCCATACTGAGTCATACACGGTCTGATACTGATCGACAATAACATAACAATCTACCAGTCCATTATGATCAGTCCCAGCTCGTAAACAGGAGCCATAGAGCAAAATCCCTTGAACAGCCCGCTCATATTTTTTAGCTAAAAAATCTCCCGCGGCCTGAATAGATGGTGGAATGGGTTCCTCGCTTGGCTGACTGACAATTTCTAAGATAGTTGGTGATACGTCCATGACATCTACTCAGATTTTAAGCGCACGAATGAAAGCGCGCCTGGAGAATCAAGGGTTAGCGGTTCTTCTGGACAAGTAGATGTGTAGATCTCACCATCTAGAACAAAGGCGCTGTTAAAGGCTAGTCTAAGTTCCAACAGATTTTCACTCACATACCCGTGCTCTGATGTAGCCAACCGATGCATTCTACCGCGAAGCAAAGTTGGGAGAACACGCCATAAATGACGATAGGGCACTCGTAAACTGGTAAAACGTAAAAGCCCAGAATTCTTACTCCAAAATGGATTCATCCCTAAAAATAACCGATCCAAGGTGGTAACCATCAAGAGAAGATACTCGTGTTCAAGAGGGCCTGAATCGCCCGCCGTAACTCGCACAGAAATTGGGTTCAACCCTTGTCGAGAGCCTGTGGCCAACGCCAAGAGAAGCTTTATCATAATTAATCCAGCGCCCCATTCCCCTAACCGCCCGATTGACTGCTTAGTTTGTAATCCCAACTGCGTACCATGAAAAATAGCGCCCGCGCCGAAAAACATGCCAAAAAGTGGCTCCCGTTCTTCAGGGAAACGCACACGAAGGATAGGACGCGTTTCCATACTGAAATCCGCCTGCTCCGCTCGGGCTTCAGTGAAAAATTGCTCAAACGTTCTCTGCTCAAACTTGCCTAAACCTACATCTCCAGCCATCAAATTCGCCGTTCCCGCTGGCAAGAGAGCCAGAGATGGCATGATGGAAAAAGGACGATGGTTAAACAAGACCCCCATCGCAGCCTGAATAGTTCCATCACCACCAGCAATACCCACACAATCAACATCATGTTTGGCGAAATTCTTCAAAGCCTCAAGAATATCAGCGGGAGTCTTGACCTCGGCACAGAGGACTTCTGGGCATTGCGCAAGGATGTCCGGAATAAGAGTGGGATTCCGCCGATTACGCCCACTCAGCGGATTATTGAGAATTCCGACACGCATCTTAAGAAGTAAGGGGAAAAAAGTAAGGAGTCAAAGAGGTCGGAGCAAGAAATCTCTTCTTTCTCACTCCTTTACTCCTCATTTCTCACTATTTGATCGTGGCCGGAGGATTGGTAAATAACCGAACGGCTAAGGAATCTCGCTCGTTCACCGGATCTATTTCCGACAACCAGGATGTCAGTGAGCCTTTTATATTTTTTTCCAGAACGGCCATGGCCAACCGACCCAATAGAATCGCCGTCGAAAGCACTGTCCATATCGCCACAGCCTCTAGCCCCCAATCTGGCCGTCCAATCAAAAGACTCCCGGTTAAAAAAATCATATTTGGATTCCGTCGAGCAGTAATCAACCGAAAAAATGAATCAAAGGGTTTCCAACAAAAAATGACAAACCCTCCTAACCACCATTGAAAAATTCCTTCCACCATTCTTCCCAAAATATACCCGAGGACAATGATCCAACAGGTCGCCCCCAAAGTCACATGCAAAAATAAAGGAGAAAACGACAACAAACCTATCCCCCAGGCTAAATACCAGAGTGGAGGGTGAATCAAATCAATCCCATGGTCAAACACGTTTCCCCATTTCGTTGAGGTAACCGTGACCCGCGCTAACTTTCCATCCACCGTATCCAAAAAAGTCATCACCCATCCCAAAGCCAACCCAACAGCAAAATGTCCATAACAAAATAACAACCCCGCCAAAATGACAAAGAGCAAACTCAGGGAGGTGACCTGATTCGGGGAAATCCCTCTCAACGCACACAAACGCGTGGCCCTCTGCGCGGGAACTGGCCACCAGAACTTGGTCACGAAATCAGTCACGCCTTTATAGGATCCGGAAAATAAATGTTGTTCTAAAGCCATCCTGTTGTCTTTACGGACTGGCAAGACATAAGGAAGGTCAGCCTTGCGCAATTCATTCGAAAAACCGCCAGACAGATCTTGTAATGTAACTCGTCTAAAGCCTTGAATTTCAACAAACCGCTCACTTTGCATGTATTCAAAAACTGAAAGAGCATAAGAGGCTTCAACATGGGCAGCTACTGGAATCGTCACACCCCCTTTATCCATTTCCAACATGACATTCACTTCATTCGATAAACTGCGTAAGACCCGCTCATCAAAAATAAAATCCCCTCGAAAGATTAACACCAAACTACCATGAGGCAGACTCCCTAGATCAGACAATTCCTTCTGAATGCCCAATCGACTCAACATGCGTTTCAAACGCTCTTGGGAAGTCAAACCCCACAAACGAATGTCCGAGTCATGACAAACAGTCCAATACAAATTCATAAATCAAATCCCTGTCTTTCAATACTAAACACAAAAGTCATTGACTCTCTCTCAAGAAAACCACACCCACCAAATGACACCAGTCGCAATGACAATGCCAATAAACGGTATGAGCGTTGTCAAAAACGCAGAAGCGCCTAATAAGATGCCCAAATGTTTTAAAATTTCTGTTGTCAGATAATAGCCAATCCCGACCAATCCCCCAAGCATGATGCGTTTGCCAGCCGACGCACTGCGCAACGGGCCAAAAGCAAAAGGTAGCGCCACTAAGATCATCACGCCCGTTTTGAAGGGCATAAAAACTTTTTCCCAGAATGCCAACTCATACCGCTGAACATTCTGGTTCTTCCCTTCAAGGATGCCAATATACCGAAAAAGGTCAGAGGGGGCGAGAGAAGAAGCGGGTAAGGTTAACAGCCGCATTTCTTCTTGATTAAAGGGAGAATCCCACTCGAGGCTCGAGACGAGTTCTTCTGAAACGCGAGGACCATCAATCACTTTTTTTTGAATATTTTTCAAAATCCACTTTTTAGGGTTCTGCACATCCGCCTCCTCTGCATAAATATAGGCACTCATCTCTCCATTGGGATTGAATTTGAAAATATCAATATCTTGAGGAATTTCCCCGTACTTCAATGTCTTAATTCGAATATACCGAGTCCCTTCTCGAAACCACAGTCCCTGTTTCCCTTGATACACTTGTGATTCGGAAAGGGCGACAGAACGGGAAATATGCGCATACTGATCTAAGGTTGGCGTGACATACTCTTGCAAGCAGGCCACAAACACGACAAACACACTCCCCACTTGCATGACAGCCCAGGCGATTTGGTAGTGAGAAATCCCTCCAGCCTGCATCGCCAGCAGCTCTCTCCCATTGGCCAGTCCCCCTAAGGCAATAATACTACCTAACAGGGCAATGAACGGGGATAAAACCACAAACCGCTCCGGAAGCGTCAGCAGAACAAATTGTCCGGCAGCCCAAAAGGTATACTGCCCATTGCCAACCTCTTCCACTTCTTCAACAAACACAAATAAACTAAACACCGCCAACAAGATGGTCACTACCGGCACATACCCCCTGAGTAAACTTTCCCACAGGTAGCGATAAAGAATAGGAATGGTCATGGTAAATAGATTAAATAGTCATGTAGCCCACAACACATCAATTCACACCTGGAGTTGCCCCTCTCACCTTGTCCTCCTCTTCCTCGAGTGGGACAGGTAAAGGAAACTTACTCTATGACAAAGTACTAACCCTTCATTATTTGAATGCTCATTGCTTCTTTGAACGCCTACTGAACAGCTTTAGTGATGGGTGCTTTACTCAGCAGCGGACTTTTGAACGCAGCGAGTTGGCTTGCTCTCTATCGTGTGTCCGTCCTATCGGATATAGGTAGACTAGACGTCAATGGTTTTGTCTAGATTTGTCAAAACAAAAATAGGATGTCCTGGGGAAAAATTCGGCAACATTAAAATTACCATATGGATTTTTGATTGGTCCTAATCCTAACATTGTAGATCCAAACTTGGATTGAAGCCCTCTAGCCTCGGAATTGACACCATTTAGGAATGATGGCCTACAGAAAATTTCGGCAAACACACAAAGACACTCACCAGCACACCAAGTCCAATCACCACCCACCATAATCCAGGAATGATAGGAAGCGTGCCCTGTTCCACCAACGACTTCAGCATGAGCCCTAAAAAATAATACACGGCAAAGAGTACAGTGGCGGTGAATATTTTGGCATATTTACCTTTTCGAGGTGAGGAACGACTCAAAGGAATTCCCAACAACCCTAACAAAATGGTAGAAAATGGCGTGGAAAGGCGCCACTGAAGCTCAGCCTGATCTTTCCTGGACTCTGACAAGGCCAACTTGTGCGAGGGGGCAGCCTTTCGCCTATATTCTGGGATAGTTTCCTCGGGAAAAATAAACAACTCAGAGAAATGCGACATATGCGTCAGACTGCCATTTCGTGTCAGTTTATATTCATAGCCATCATACAGCACAGGAATAGACATACCTCTTTTCTGATGAAACTGTTCTCCAGCTTTTTTGGCCGAAATGATGCGCAATGTATCGCCATGCTCACTTTGTACAAACACTCGTTGCAATTGGCGATGTTCAGAGTCCACTTCTTCGGCAAAGAGTACTAGTGAACCCTCTCGGCGATCGTAAAAATGACCTGGCTCAACATGACTAATGCCTAACCCTGCCTCGGCTTGGGTCCGTATTTGATATCTCTCTTCATAGGCCATGGGACGAAGATACAAGGAAAAAAGAGCCACAAACACTGCCACACACGCGGAGAGGAAACCTATCGTTCCCATCACACGATAGGGACTCACTCCGGAAGCTAACAAGGCTTTCATCTCTGAATCAGCATATAATCGACCTAGCCCCAGAATAATTCCAAAAAACAACGAGACTGGGAG
The DNA here is from genome assembly GCA_965223685.1 of Nitrospirales bacterium. Lineage (GTDB taxonomy): Bacteria > Nitrospirota > Nitrospiria > Nitrospirales > UBA8639 > Nitrospira_E. Next base: position 559,515 of record CBDCXG010000003.1, on the reverse strand, counting down.
TAACACCTCCAGCGCCACCGCCACCTTCAACACAATTAACTTCACTAACATGCTAGGGGAAAGCAGGGCGTCTGCCGCTTTTGCTAAAAAGATCACCCAACTATATCCCGCAAAAAGCACGATAAATAGTAGACAGACAACCATCGAAGGCTTGAACACTTCTCGAATCAAGTATCGATCCAACATGTAACTCTTCTCCTCAACACCTTTACATTTGCCAGACCCGATGGTACTAATCTTTTCATGAAAGCGATCATTCTCAGCGCAGGTCAGGGCAAACGGTTACTTCCCTTTACTCAAGACCGACCCAAATGCACCATTCCTCTTCATGGCCGATCTATCTTGGAATGGCAAATTGATGAATTACTCAAATTTGGGATTAGCCCTATTCATGTGGTGGTCGGATTTGGGGCTTCTGCCGTAGAAGAAATCATCGCCAAATACAATCACGGCCAGACGACCATTCACGCGCTCTACAATCCCTTTTATGCCCTGGCCGATAATCTTATGAGTTGTTGGACGGCTAAAAACGAAATGACAGAAGATTTTATTTTATTAAATGGCGATACATTGTTTGAAACAGCCGTCCTTGAGCGTGTCTTGCAAGCCCCTTCAGCTCCCATCACCTTGGTGACCGATGAAAAATCCCATTATGATGCCGATGATATGAAAGTCATTGTGAAGGGTACAAAATTAATGAGAATTGGGAAAACTTTGGACGCCGCACAGGTTAATGGTGAATCGATTGGCATGATACGGTTTCAACGCGAAGGGGCCCAATTATTCTGTTCAACGATAGAGCGCCGCATTCGACAACCAGAGTCACTCAAGCAATGGTACTTATCACTCATCGACGAGCTGGCCCCACACGGTCATGTAGCCACCGCATCAATTAAAGGACTCGCCTGGGCAGAAATTGACAACCCCAACGACTTACAACAGGCCGAAACACTCCTCAAACCTTTCGCGCCCTAGTTCCTGTTCCTCTTGTCACAATAAGCTTCACTTCTTCATTCCCCTCCAAACAGGTATTTCAGCCCCATCCTCTCAATATCCATACTTTTCGCATCTTTTCGCCTCATTTGCGTTCCACGACAATCTGTTTTACCAAGACCAAATCTTGTGGGGTATCCACATCAATCGCTGCCTCGGGAAAAGGCAAAATGATTTCCTTGATAGAAACCCCTATGCGCCTACTAAGTTCAGCCAACGCATCTGTCAGCGAAAGGGCTCCTAGCACATAACGAATAAGCGTAAACAGCCCCAGTCGACGGATTAATCGCAGAGGCTGTTTTCGCTCACGTTCAACCTGCGTCCAAAATTCCACCAATCGCGCCGATTTTGAAGTAGCAAGAAAGAATAAATTACACCCACAATAGCCTCCTTCTCGAAATTTTATGACCGTCCGTTTCGATTGCGGATAACGAGCTGTCACAAGGGAATATGGTACCAAGGCCACAGCCACATCCACCTGAGCTCGACTGGCTTCTTGCAGAAAATAGTCCACCATTTCAACCGTTAATAAGGCATGGTCAGCCGTCGTCACCAAGAGAGGAATATCTTGAGGTGATTCCTCTAAAAAATGTTTCACGCTTATACTTGGGCCTTGTTGAGGAGCCACCCATCGAACTACTTTCTTTTCAACTAGATCGCGTAAACTATCTTGCTCTTCCACAATCTCGCGTGAAGGTCCACATAATACTCGTTGTTCTACGAGGCTCGATGTTGCAAGGGTCTTCAACACCCGAGCCACCATCGACATCCCACCCACAGGGACCAACACCTTGATAGGCACTCCAGCAACCTGAGCCACCGGGTCCAGCCCAGGCCGGGCACCAGCCAAGACCAATGCTGTGACGGCAGATAATTCAGACGTTGCCATATTGAATTCGAATTGTCTTGAAAAAATCAGTCCAGCGACTTTTCATAAATTCGGTAGGTTTTATAGGCTTCCGCTCCTAGCGTTTCAAGAATATGGCGCATCCGTGTGTTGTTTTCTAGAATCCAAGAAAGCTCAAGCTGCTCAATGTGCTTTCGCAAACCGGCTTGCCTAATCCCTTCCATCATTCCATATGCCATCAGTGCGCCGATCGGAGTGGATTGGAAACGTGATCGCACCCCCATGAGTACCACTCTACCTGTTTTAGGATATCGAACTTTCAAACGCCACAAAATCTTGAACCAACCCAAGGGCCAAAGACGACCCTGAAGGTCATGAATTACTTCATGAATATTCGGGAACGCCACTAGCATGGCACATGGCACGCCATTAACTTCAGCAATTTGCACAAAATCATCTTCAATTAGAAATTTCATTTGCTTGCCCACTTCAGCAAATTCCGCGTCGGTAAAGGGCACAAACCCCCAATTCTCTGCCCACGCCTCCTCAAATATTTCTTTGATAATGGCTAATTCTTGTTGCAACTGTTTCCGACGTAATGAACGGATAGCGACTTTCCCCTCAGCCTTCTTTAGAAACCGGGAGACACGAGCAGGAAAGGGAGCATCTATCCCACAGCGATAAGCCAACAAATCCTGTGCCTTGTGGTAACCATTCGCCTCTATACATTGAGAATAGTAAGGCCGCGCATGGCCCATCATCACCATGGGTGGATCTTTAAATCCGTCGACCAACAAACCGCATTCTTGGTTGATCGACAAATTAAATGGCCCCTGCACGGCATTCATTCCTTCATTTCGAAGCCAGCCTTCCGCCGTATCAAAAAGTCCCTGAAACACTTCCGGGGAATCTTCGGCTTCAAGTGACCCAAAAAAACCAGTCTGAGAGTGATACCGTGCGAGATAGAGATCATCAATTTGGGCGCTAATACGGCCAACAGGCTTGGCCCCACGGAAGGCAATCCAACCTTGCCAACGCGCATGTTCAAAATAAGGATTCTTTGAAGACAGAAAGTGTAGCCGTTCGAGAAAAAGAGGAGGGACCCACGCCGGGTCTGAGTGATAAATTTCTACGGGGACGTGTACAAACTGCTTGAGACTGGCCTGATTCTTGACCGGCTCAATTCGAATCAAAGTACTTGGCTCCAAGGGAGCCCTACCCTTAATAGATCTGCAACATCATGGAGAAGAAAAATGGAGAAGAAATCAGCTTGCCATACCCTCATCATTAATCATCAATCCTTGTGTTCTGACAGTTCAGCAACCCAGGGATACTGCAATCGCTCTTGACCCTGATATCCCAAATTTGACACGGTAGGGCTGAGAGGCATTTGTTCCGCACTGATATACACTGTGCCAAATAGGTGATCACAGAATAGACTCGTGATGCCAAAATTTCCCTGTTCATTATGGAAATGGTGTAATAAATGATGGCGTTTCAGTCGTCGCAGGTATTTGTTCTTCGGGGTCACCCGAAGATGCTGCATACAATGGCACAACTCATACACCATGAAACAGGCCAACCCCGTTGCCAAAGACACCAGCCCACCGACCCACCCCGCCAGACCCAAACCAATCGGATACGTTGCCACCACAAGCGTGGGCAATGTATTGGTGAGTGACCCAAACAGGATACGCAAGTCATTCGGATCTTGGTGGTGATCATAGTGAATCCGCTTCCATAAGGCTGCCGTCCAAGGCGACCGATACAAAAATCGTGCATGCAAAAGAAACCGATGTAGGGCATATTCCACAAAAGGATAGATTAAAAGCACGCCAAGAATACTTCCAGCGACCTGAAACAGGGACATTGAAAAAGACGGAGACAGCCATATGACTGCCATGATACTACTCACCAGTAATAGGGCATAGACCTGAATACTTGGGTACAAGGCATAGGCCCATACCAGGTCACGAAAACTCATCCTGTCTAAATGATATTTCTCTTGATACCACTGCTGAGTTACCACGCGAATTTCACCATGCTCTTTCATAACTCATCTGTGGCCATGAACGTTAAAGGAAGGTATTTAACAGGTCATTAACCAATCTCAAGATTATAGAAACCTTCTCTGAAAGCCACAAGAATAATTGCTATACCACCATGAAGAAAATTTGAATGACTCCAGGCTAATAAAAATCAACCATAAAAAATTCCTCTTTGAACGAACATTACCAAATTATCATCCTGAAAAAAGATTTAAGAGACATCCATACGCTATAATTGCATCCGATTCTTGATCAGTTATGGGCCACAAGAGAGCACAAACGCTTTTTTTTCATAGACAGAAGAAGACGGTTTCGGTATAAAATCACTTTCATGAATGCCACAATGGAAAAATTTGGATTTCCTGAGACTTGTGTCAAAGAATATCAGCAATGGGTTATTCTCTTACGTCCACAACAGGTGACTTTGGGTTCATTGATTTTAATTTGTCGAGAGGATGCCACGGCTTTTTCGCACATTAGTTCTAAGGCATTTGAGGAATTGCCTGGAATCATACGAGAGATGGAAACAAGCCTTGCAGGAACCTTTTCCTATAGCAAAATTAATTATCTCATGCTGATGATGGTTGACCCTGAAGTGCATTTTCATGTTATTCCCCGTTATGATACCCCACGTGCTGTTTTTCAACAGCAATTTCTTGACCACGGGTGGCCAGGCCCCCCAGACTTAAAGCAATCGAATTCTATTTCTCAAAGTGTCAAAGAAGAAATCTTGGCACATCTTCAAGAAAATTGGTCTGCGTAAAATTGATTGTGCAATCAAATATCCTTGTTTTTTGAATAAATTTTGTTGCTAAATAGACTCAATTTGTGTTCTTTTTGAGACATGTTTGTTCATTAGAATCCACTCTTTATACTGTTTTCTATACATTGTGTTGAAATTATTCAAAAGAATTAACTGGCATCACATTTGCTGTATTCCTTATCTGACTTTTAATGCCCTCAAGGTTTGAGCAAATCAATGACACTTATGAAGAGACAAAATTCGGACATGATCTCAACACCAACTGACTCTTCCACATTACTCCGTCCCGGAAACTTTGCTACCCTTTCAGAAGCCTTAGATTATGCGGCTTTCGGAAAAACTGGGAGCAATTTCTATTCTGGCCGAGGGCATTTAACACAAACTCTTCCTTATAAAGATTTACAGACTCAAGCAATACATTTAGCAAAAAGACTGAATGGGCTAAACTTATCTCGTGGTTCCCGTGTCGCATTAATCGCAGACACCACTCCAGACTTTCTTCGTTTTTTCTTCGCCTGTCAGTATGCAGGCCTTACACCCGTACCTTTACCAATTTCCCTACATTTAGGGGGACATCAAGCATATGTCAGCCAGCTCTCCAGATTACTTGAGAGTTGTCAGGCCTCTATCGCCATGGCTCCCGAAGGCTTTGTACCATTCTTAGAGGAAGCCGCTACTGATCTCAACCTCAAACTGATTGGCGGGCCTGAGACCTTTGCATCGCTGAAAGAAAGTCATATTCCCCTTCAGCCACTTGAACACCATGAACTGGCATATATTCAATACACATCAGGGAGCACCAGATGGCCTAGGGGCGTTGAAGTAACTCAAGCTGCCGTCATGACAAATTTGGCCGGGATCATTCAACATGGCTTACAAGTTCAACCTGGAGACCGATGTGTTTCTTGGCTTCCCTTCTATCATGACATGGGCTTGGTCGGCTTTGTTCTGGGTCCTATGGCCTCGCAACTCTCCGTTGATTACCTGAGCACAAGAGATTTTGCGATGCGACCACGACAGTGGCTCAAACTGATGACCCAGAGTCGGGCGACTATTTCCTTTAGTCCATCTTTTGGTTATGAATTGTGCGTTCGTCGCTTACGAGAAGATTCCTCAAATGAATCATACGACCTTAGTGCATGGCGAATTGCTGGCGTTGGCGCTGAAACCATTCGAGCAGATAGCCTTGGTCGCTTTGCGAATGCATTGGAACCTTCAGGCTTCGACTCCAAAGCTTTTCTGGCCTGTTATGGAATGGCTGAATGCTCACTGGCGATTAGCTTTGCTCCACTTAGCATTGGGATTCAAGTTGATCGTGTTGATGCAGATGCACTATCAAGCACCAGAAAAGCAGAACCGATCCATTCCTCACGCTCTGAAGACCAACAGGCTCGGGTAGCTAAATTCGTCAAATGTGGGGTTCCACTTCCTGGCTATGACGTAGAAATACGAAATGATAAAGGCTTCGTGCTTAATGATCGTGAGAGTGGAACAATTTTTGTGCGCGGGGCAAGTATCATGACAGGATATTTTAACGAACCCAATCTTACTCGAGATGTCCTCTCGCAGAATGGTTGGCTCAATACTGGTGATATCGGGTATTGGAATCAAGGCAGCCTTGTGATCATCGGGCGGTCTAAAGATATGATCATTATTAACGGTCGAAATATTTGGCCTCAAGACTTAGAATATGCTGCGGAGCAACAACCAGAGGTTCGACCTGGTGACTCTTCCGCATTTGCCGTATCAGGCCCAGATGGAGATGAAGTAGCCATTATGGTTGTACAATGTCGTGAAACGAACTCTCAAAAACGTGAGGAGCTCATTGGGCGCCTACGCTCACGGATCCAAAAAGAGCTTGCAATACCCTGCTATATTGAGTTGATTCCACCTAGAACCCTTCCACGAACCTCTTCGGGCAAACTATCACGCTCACGTGCTAAGGCTGACTTCCTGAAACGCGTGAAGTGGGAATCACTAGCACCAGCTCTATCTCTCTCGGCGTAAACCTGCTTTACCGCAGATCTTGATGGGACTCATTCACCCCCCCCTCCTGGTGTTATGCCAACAACGGTTGCCCTTACTGGAGCCTCAGGTTTTATCGGGCAGACTATAGCGCGGCGACTATGTGAGATCGGCATTAAGGTACGAGGGTTAGTTCGACACTCTACAAAAGTTCGCCACCTCAAACATCGAAATCTTACTCTGGTCCCCGGCAACCTCGGAAACAGCGAAAGTCTCAACAGATTAGTCCAAGGCTGCTCCGCCGTCATCCATTGTGCCGGCGCCATTCGTGGGGCCAAGAAAAAGGATTTTATTCCTACAAATGTTGATGGAGTAGCCAATCTTCTCAAAATCTGTCTTTCTCAACCCTGTCCTCCACGAATGATTCATCTCTCGTCTCTTGCAGCCCGGGAACCATCACTTTCGCCCTATGCCTGGAGCAAACGAGAAGGCGAACGGATTCTTCAAAATAAGGCTGGCATTCTCCATTGGGTCATCATCAGGCCACCTGCTGTGTATGGGCCAGAGGATAAAGCTCTCCTTCCTCTTTTTCAATTGGGGAAAAAAGGAATTGCTTTACAACTTGGGGGGCAAGAGGGGAAATTTTCGCTAATTCATGTAAATGATCTCATAGACGTCATCGTCTGTGTCCTTGAAGCTGAGAACATTCATTCCTCCATCTTTGAAGTAGATGACGGTTTTCAGAATGGGTATTCCTGGGAGTCCGTGTTTCGTATCGTCAATCCGAACATGAAAATCCATGTAACAGTTCCCTCAAAGCTATTATGGCTGATAGGAAAGTGTAATGAGGTATTCTCTCAAATATTTCGATACTCCCCTCTTTTCACAACCGGGAAAGTTGCAGAATTGCGCCATAAAGATTGGGTCTGTGACTCGATGGATGTCCGTCAGAAACTTAAATGGACTCCGAAAATTCCTTTAGAAGAAGGCTTGCGTCATCTTGTGACATCGGATAGTCTCATGCTATCGAAGAAGAACTAAATTCTACCAGATTATTTTCCCTGACAATTCCTTAAAACATGTACCCACTATGACAACATATACTGAAATTTTGCCTCAACTGTTAGAAACCCTGAAGCCCTATGCTAAAAAGATTGGGCACCTGAAAGAGACGACTGACATAGTGTCAGAACTTGGGCTTGACTCACTTCAGATCATGCAAGTGTTACTGAAAATTGAAGATCAATTTGATATCTCAATTCCTTTGAATAATCTGCCCAACATTCGAACAGTAAAAGACCTCGGGCAAGAAATTGAGACATTGTTGAAAGGCTAGACATGTCCTTATTTGAAAAATTTGCCCCAATCCAACGAGCCCGGGAAGAACTCTTAACCACTGGCATCAATCCCTTCCATCTCACCATTGAGAAAATTTTTTCACCTACTGAAGCCATGATCAATGGGCGTCCCACTATTCTAGTGGGCACTAACAATTACCTAGGCCTCACCTTTCACCCTGACTGTATCAAAGCCAGCCAAGAAGCGTTGGCTCAAGAAGGAACTGGCACCACCGGCTCGAGAATGGCCAATGGCTCCTTTTCAAGCCATGGCTACCTTGAACAAGCTATCGCAGATTTTTACGGCATGCCGTATGCCATTGTTTTTTCCACCGGCTACCAAGCCAATTTAGGCGTTCTCTCTGCGCTGGCAGGGCCTGGGGATACCATCTTGATGGATGGCGATTCACATGCCAGCATTTACGATGGGTGCCGTCTTGGGGGGGCGGAAGTCCTTCGATTTAAACACAACGACATGGCGGACCTGGACAAAAAACTTCGTCGCTTAGGAGACCGGAGTAGCAAAACCCTCATCATTGTCGAAGGCATCTATAGTATGTTGGGGGATCGAGCCCCACTCAAAGAGATCACTGACATAAAACAACAGTATGGGGCAACGCTGGTTGTGGATGAAGCTCACTCCCTCGGCGTTCTTGGACAACGAGGACGGGGACTCGCTGAAGAAGAAGGCGTTGAAGGCCGCGTTGACTGCATCGTTGGGACCTTTAGCAAAAGTTTAGGATCTACCGGAGGATTTGGAGTCAGCACCCATCCAGAATTTGAAATGATCCGATATGCCAGCCGCCCATACATTTTCACAGCCTCACCGTGTCCTGCCGTCGTGGCTTCAACCCAAGTGTCCATTCGCCTTATCCAAGAGACGCCCCAGCTTCGCCAACAACTATGGGATAATGCGAAAATGTTATATAATGGCTTAGAGGAAATTGGGTATACATTGGGAGCCGAAGTAGGGCCGGTCATTGCAGCCATGATCCCTTCAAAAGAACAGGCATTGACTATGTGGCAAGGGTTATTAGACCAAGGCATCTATGTTAACCTCATGATTCCACCTGCGACACCCAATGGCGAGAGCCTCTTACGATGCAGCGTAAGCGCAGCCCATACCCCCAAACAACTTGAAACCATTATCCAAAGCTTTTCACATGTCTATTCTTCATTACAGGAACCTGCGACCTCTCTTTCAACATAGAAAAACGTCCTGACTTCAACCATTCGCCGAGGTAGCCTCCCCTCCTGTCAATGAGCGTCCTCTTCAAGAAAAAAGTCTTTTTATGAAGACCTCCCGTTCCCGCCCACCAGGATATCGACTACAGCCAGAAAAAATTATTTTAGGCCCCAAAGCCTCATCTTCTCCCACTCAAAAAGCGCCAGTAAGAATATTCGTGGGCACAGAAACAGCTCAGGCCCGTGCAGAACGAATATTTGTCTGGTCCATCGACCTCGTTCGAGACCCTTCTCGAACGTATGAAATCTACATCATGAAAGAATTAGTTGGGTTTGACCGACGCCATTGGTTAACCGGATTTACGAATTATCGCTTTGCCATCCCTGAATTTGCTGGTGGTTCAGGACGAGCTATTTTCAATGACGTAGATCAAATATACCTTGCCGATCCAGGTGAATTATTCGATACAGATTTGAAAAACCATGGATTTTTAACCATCGCAGAAAATGACTCGTCGGTCATGGTTATGGATTGCGAAAAAATGCGTTCCGTTTGGACTATCGAGCGGGCCAGACATGAAAAAAAATCCACCTTACTGAAAGACGCGTTACACATCAAGAATCTTTGGGGAAAACTTGCGCCTGAATGGAATGCACGTGATGAAGAATATGTGCCTGGAAGGTCCAAAGTTCTACATTATACTGCCCTCCATACTCAACCCTGGCATCCATTTCCACAACATTTTGTCTATCAAGAAAGTCCGGTACGGTACGTCTGGGACGCCTTAGAGCAATCGGCCAACGAAGCAGGATTTCAATTATTTTCTCGAGCACAACCAAGTTCTCAGTTCACTCAGTTAGTAAAGATGGTCTCGGAAAATACAGTACGTAAGGAATTAACAGAGCACAGTTCACCCGAAAAGTCTGGCACATTAGACCTTTGTACTTTTTTATCTTCAAGAGACAATCCAAGTCTCCTTCATTACGGATTAGGAACTTTGTCGAATCCTTCTCTTAAGACTGGGGGTTCATCCCCTTCAAGCCACTCATGGAATACTGCAGCTTTTAATTGGTGTTCAGTGGATTCATTACCACCTAACAGGCCATCCGATATTGTCTACGCCACAGAGGAGCTGGCGCTTCTTCCCAACGAAGATATTCCTTGGGTTCTCGAAGAAATATTCTCTCTTGCCACCCAACTGGTTTCTATCACAATCCAGGATTTACACGGAGAAACTCAGATTCCCCCCTACTTACGAGATCATCGACGGGACTTTCATTGGTGGACAACCCAACTTCACACGATAAGCACTCGCTACCCTGCCATCCACTGGATGCTTCGTTTCCAGACCACAAAATCTCAGGGCAAACCTTCTACCTTGGTGCGCCATGGTGGACGCTGGCTGACTGCACCACCTCGTGTTTGGATTCTTTCCGATGGCAAAGTTGGTCATTCCACCCAATCCGAAGGTCTAGCCAAGTCCCTTGGTTGGCCTTATGAAATAAAGCAACTTCATTTTCAGTCATGGAACAACTCACAGAAGCTCGTTTGGAGTCTATTGCCTCCAACTTGTCTCGGACTTAATAAACTCCAGTCATCTGCTCTTGAACCACCGTGGCCTGATGTCGTAATTTCCACAGGCTGGCGTCCCGCCCCCATTGCAAGGTGGATACGGGAACAAAGCGGCGGGAACACCCGCATTATTCAAGTGGGTCGAAAAGGCGGGGCGTCTGCTGACTTGTTTGATGTCGTCATTACTCCATCATACTATGGGTTTGCCCCACACCCTCATCGGATTGAGACACTTGTTCCACTGAATGAATTGAGCCAAGATAACCTGAATGCGGTGTCACAACGCTGGCCAAACCTCTTTGATGGAGCCCCCCATCCTCGGATCGTATTGGTGGTCGGTGGTTCAACAGCCCGTTTCACCTTGACCGCAGACTTCGCCAATTCGATAGGCAATCAAGTAAGAGACCTCGCTAACACCTGTGGGGGGAAAGTCTTTGCCGTCACATCTCCGAGAACAAGCAACAACGTAAGCCAGGCCCTAAAATCGGCTTTAACACCAGATCACCATGTTCATCAATGGGAGCCCAATCAATCTGACAATCCTTATCTCGCCTATCTTGCAGGCGCAGATGTCATTATTGTCACCGGAGAAAGCGAATCAATGCTGGCCGAAGCCGCATCATTAGGCAAACCAGTCTATATTATTCCATTGCCTGAAAATCCACCAACCTGGAAAATTCGCCTCAGTGAAACCATTGTTCAACGAGCACAATCCCAGCCTCTCAATAAACGGGGAACCGCCCGCCCACAACAGGGGCTAGAACGATTCTGTGCTCGGCTTATTCGTTCAGGAATCATTCAACCTCGACGAAACCTCTCTGTTTTGCATGATTCACTCATCAAACAAGGCATCGCTCGCCCATTCGGTGAAGCCATAGAAAATGGGAAGCGGCCTCAATTGCGCGAAACCGAGAGAGTCGCAAAAGAAATCAAAGATATTCTTGGAATCTTCGACTATGAATCTGTCTGACAAGATCATCGTCTAAGGTAAAAAACCTAATAGCCTAAATACAGTAGCCCCAGACGAATGCCAACACCTCGCCGTCGCTTGATACTTCCCGTTGAAGTCTTTAATAGGGAATTTGATGCCAAAGTTTTACTCGCTTGCTTTGCTGCAGAGCGAGGATTTTCTGTTATTGTTGGATCAAAACGTGAAATTCATCTTAAGATGGACAAATTACCACAATCCATTTACTTCGCTATAAATTTATCCGACCGTAATATTCTTGTCGATACACTCTTAAACAAACTCGGACACCGAATCGCAGGAGGAGATGAAGAAAGTATTGTGTATTCTTCTCCCGAGGTATATATCAAAGAAAAGCTTGGATCTGAAGTTTTCAAGAAGCCTGAAATTTTTCTGGCATGGGGTCCAGAAATTGAGCGAATTTGGAAGACGCACACTGACTACCAAGGCACTCCCATTCACATTACGGGAAACCCACGAATAGATTTACTAAGACCAGAATTACGGCCATTTTGGAAAGAACAGACTGAAGATCTTCAAGCACGCTATGGCCAATTTATATTAATCAATACCAATTATGATCGAATCAATAACCACAGACCCGGTAAAGGAGAAGACGAACAAATACTCCAGGCTGCCAAGACAGACCCCTCTTCAGTTAGCGAAAAGGATTTTGCTCTGGCTACCTATCATCGAGATTTGTTTCACCATTTTCAAACAATGGCTTCTACAATTGCCCAAGCAAACCCTAACCTCACGATAATCATTCGACCCCATCCCTCCGAGAGTAAAGAAGCCTGGGAAAAAGCGACGGCAGATTGTCCAAATGTCCAAGTGGTGTTTGAAGGGAATATCGTCCCGTGGCTTCTAGGAGCCAAAGTGGTTATCCATAATAGTTGTACAACAGGACTCGAAAGCTATATCCTTGGCGTTCCCGTTATCGCCTACCGCCCCTTGACCTCGGATTGTTTTGACCGAACGCTTCCTAATAGTCTCAGCCAGGAAGCGTTTTCACTCCAAGACCTTCAAACTCTTGTACATGATTCAGTGATGGGACAATATCAACCTACACCATACGTTTCCACGAAAAAGAAAAATCTCATCCAACAATACATCGCCTATTTAGATGGCCCTCTTGCCTCCGAAAACATTGTTAACGTGTTGGAACAATTTGATGATTCCCTTGCGGGCAAGCCTGCAACAAATATTTCCTCATACCTTAGCGGGAAGACCCAAGCGGTTTGGCGCCGAGTCAAACGAGAATATAACGCCTCTTTTCACATGCACAAGAATAACCGGCAAGAACGCTATCAATACCTCAACCACATTTTCCCAGGTATTGAATTAAGAGATGTCAAGAGTCGAATCACACGTTTTCACAATATCCTTAACCGCTTTGAAAATCTTCAAACACGTTGTGTCACAAAAGGGATTTTTGAGGTAGTTGCCACATGACACAACCCTCCCCTATCAAAACACTATATGGATATAAGAGCAGGACTAGAAGCTCCAGGACATCCCTTACCACGCGGTCCATCCGCCATCCACAACCAACGTACTCCCTGTCATATAACTTGATGCATTAGAAGCTAAAAATATAAAAGGGCCGCGTAGTTCTTGTACCTCACACATGCGCCCCAGAGGAGAAAGTTTGGAAAAATTATCCTGAAACCTTTTGGGGTGTTTGTTCAAAACTCCATGCGGGACCACAGTATTACATCGAATACCGTCACGAGCATAAAAAGTCGCAATATATCGTGAAAAATTTGGCACCATAGACTTCGTCCCAACATAATCAATCGGCTTATACGCCGGAGGCGCACTAGAGTCTGTTTGATATAACGATTGATTAGGGGCTACCAATGAATAGGTAGAAGCCACATTAATAATATTGCCTGAACGTGAGGGAAGCATCAACCGTATGGCATGCTGAGTAACCCGAATTAACCCGGTAGCATTCACCGCAACGGAACGTTCCCAAAGCTCAAGAGGGTAATGCTCAAAACGAGAGAGATTGATGTCTTTCTTCCCCTCATCGAACTTGGCATCAATCGCGGCAAGATTGACTAAGACATCAAGTTTTTGATGCTGTTCTTGAATACGTTGAAAAAGATTAGCCAACGACTCATCAGAAGTTACATCCGCTGCCATAGCACAGAGATCATTTCCAGAATACCGTGCTTTTAAGGCTTTAATTTGACAATCTAATCCATCTGCCTGGTTATCCACGGCAATAACTGTGGCACCATACGCCGCATAGGCATCACACACCTCCTGCCCAATCAAGCCTACCGCTCCAGTGACCAGAATAACCTTTCCCTTCAGCGAAAATTCAGGTTCGTTCATGACACCCCTTTCGACAATGCTTCTTGGGCAATTCGAACACTCTCTGCCCCAGTCGCAATATCTGGCATCGGTTGTTCTGCGTTGTCCAGACACGAGAAAAAATACCGTAATTCATCGAGAAACAGATCATTTCGATCAAATGTATCAGGTAAGGTTTTCACCTCTGCAGGCCTGAGTGGAGCGGAGGTTGATTCATGAATCTCTCCAATCGTTGATTCCCATCGGGTTAACCTCCCCGCAAGAATATCGATGTGAACTTTTCCATGACTACAGACTAATTCCCATACTCGACTCGGTGGACGCTGACAAAAATCAAGATGAACATTCGCCGTTACACCTTGTTTAAAGCCTAAAAGAATATCAATGTTCTGTTCCACATCAAGGTCTAATGGAGAAATCGTATTAGGCAATCCCACGATTTTTTCTGGAACCCCAAACCACCAGACTAAGATATCAAGATCATGACTGAGCGTAAGGGCAGGTCCACCACCCATCGCTGATTGAGCAGCATAACTCTCGCGGTAATCTTCCCATGGATGCCAGTCGGGAAGATGCTCACCCCACATCGTCCGAAGAAAAATAGGGCGTCCAAGAGTTCCGGAAGGCCCCTCATCAAACCATGCTTTAATCTGCCTAAAAAAAGGATGAAATCGTAACATATATCCCACCATTGCCCTGCAGTGATGCGATTCTAATGCCCGGGATAATTCTTCTATTTTATCGAGATTGTGACTGATCGGCTTTTCAATAAAGAGATGGCTGTTAGCTTTCGCAGCTTCCAAAGCTATTGGAACATGAAAGGCTGTTGGATTGGTGATAAATGTAACGGTCGGAGAGAAATCGGATAAGGCCTCTATTAAATCTGTATAAACTGGAAGCTCAAAATGTATGTTCCGAAACGGTAATTTACGGGTCCTGTACACTGCGATAGTGTGATAGCCAAGAGTCAATAAGTTTTGAATATGTCGTTCACCAACAGATCCAATACCACAAACCAAAATCCGATGAGAGGAACTCATCTTTCACCACATAAGAGGACAAGAAACAAGTGGAGGACAATGGATACTGGCTGGGAAAGCAGGGAAGTCATACCTTAATTGAATGAATACTGTCATTCAGGACGAATGCAATCAAGCCTTTGCATTAAAGCCTCTGCTACTTGAAAGCCAAGTTCACCATCAATATCCACGGCATGGTTTTGATCCGTGACCAATGGTAAAACATTCTTCCCGGTCATAGATCCATTAAGAATAGTTGAAGTCCGAATCACATCGAGACCCCCTGTTTGCCACCAGACAAGTGGCAACTCCTGACGTGGATGATTAAACGGCTCAGTAATCCCAGGCAACTCAAGCAATGGTTTCATAAATGAGTTACCCTCATGACTCTCGGCTCCAGGACGCCACATCTTATAGGGTGTACAAGGAGAAGGGCATACAGCGCGAACACTGGTCGCTTGAGGAGTATTAATAAGTAGCTCAATCGCGGTATCCACTTGCCCAGGAAACCGAATAGGAGATGTGGGGCGAAGATGCACAATGACCTCTGGCTTCCAATTCTGATGCTCCTCAAACCATTGAAGTGCATGATGAAAAAGAGGAAGGTCAAGCGAAGTATCTTGGGCTAAGGCTGTAGGACGAAGAAACGGGACCTGTGCCCCATAAGCTTTTGCATGCTCTTTAATTTCAAGATCATCTGTAGAACAAATGGTGCGCGACACCAGATATGCTTGTTTGCCCGCAGCAATTGAATAGGCCAACAAGGGATGCCCACCTAAATGAAGGAGATTTTTTCTGGGTAAACCTTTTGAACCACCCCTGGCAGGAACGACAGCCAATACCTCAGGCACAACCTCTTTCCTCTCCTGAACCCAAGTTTACCTAGGACGAAATTTCAACTTCTCCCTTTGCGGCAACTCGATGGGGAGCAATTCTTTATCTTTGAATGTCCAAGCTTGCCCGAGGTGCTTAATATCCCGCGTTAATCGTGAAAAGCCACTTGGCTCAAGAGAGGCCGCATGATCTGATCCTTTCCAAGCTCGATCAAGCGTAAAATGTCTTTCAATAAATGAAGCTCCTAAGACTGTCGCAATTGAATCAATGGCAATACCATTATGATGGCCAGAAAAGCCAATAGCCCCCACCCGTCCAGTATGTTTATATTTTTGAATGAGACGAACAATTTCTAAAAGACATACTTCATCAAATCCAACAGGATACCCTGATGTGCAAGCATATAACACTACTCGCTGTGGACAGGACTGAAAGAGACCCACAGCCGTTTCAATTTCTTCTTCCGTAGACATTCCCACAGAAATATGGACTTCTCCTTCATATTCATCCCGGAGCACTTGCAACATCGACAGGTGGTTATTGCAGGCGGATGGAACCTTCAAAAGACTAGGATGAAGACTGGCCATTTCCCTTGCACTCGTCAAATCCCAAACAGAGGTGGAATACTCAATCCCATGCTCCTCTGCATATTTTTTTAATTTGCCATGAGTTTCACAATCAAATTCCAGAAATTCTCGATGTTCGCCATAAGTTTTTCCGTAACTATTAATATTCTCATAGGGAGCGTTGTATTGTTCAGGAGTTAGTAACTCTCGAGAATGCCTTTTTTGAAACTTGACGATATCAGCCCCACATGTCTTAGCCACGACCATCATTTGTTTAGCGGTTTCAATATCTCCCCTGTGATTACACCCAATTTCTGCAATAAATTTTGGGATCGTGAGAGACTCAGGCAAAGTAAATGAACTCAACGGAGAAGTACCCTGAACCGGTGATAGCATATATGTACCCTTCATTAAATGTGGGTCTTCACCCAAGATAATAGTGCACGACTTTTTGTACGCCTCAAACGTTCAAAGAACATCCAAGGCAAAAACAATTGGAATCAATGGATTGTAGTATTTCAAGTACACAGGTGTCGATTTTTCACCAGGACACTCCCCAGGCCTATAACGATGAAATGGTCACACTTTCCGCCGTCGTCTCTCCTTATGTGTGAAGTTGTCCCCCATAAAAGGAACATTAGTTTATGTTTAAGGCAAGACGTTGAACTGGGTCAGGGGAAAACACTGGAAAAGCTGAAGGGGCCTTAAACGGGATATAGCCTCGATAAGAAGAATGAAATTTGAGGAATTGGACAATTAAGATAAGACGATCTCTCTTATTAAACCGACTACCATAATGTAAGCACCGCGAGGTATCTAAAAATGCCCCAGATCCACTGGGACCTACTAGTTTATGGTCATGATTAATACCTCCGGCCTGAAACACTCGTTCATCAGACACACGGCCAAGAATACGGCCAATAGAACGCTGAACTTGGGAAGAAACATCTGCGGGCAAAAAAGTCAGAGGGCCTTGCTCTTCTGTTGTATCAAAAATATTAATAAACATTTTCAACTGCGTCAGATCTTCATAATCAAAGTGAAAAAGTTGACTTGACCGTGCTGTATCATTTTCAGGAGACCAGACCAACATCGCTCCAGTCAAACGGGGAACTGCACCAAGATAGGCAGTCGCGACATCAAGAATAGGCCGTGAAATCACACGCTGGAGAAGTTCAGGATGCTCACAAAACTCAGACCCTTCAAGAAGAATATTAAAATATTTCTTTTTAGGATTATTCTGAAAATAGTCCGCAGGAAGGTCTTTTCGTGACTCTTCAAAGATCTTTGTGCAATACAGAACGATATCCTTAATGCCTGGGAAGTCGTCCTGGGAAAAAAATTGATACCCTTCTTTTTGATCCACCTGAATCTTGAAACAACCACTGGCTACAATTTCCTGCGCTAATCTTTTTCGAAGGAAATATTCGGATGGATTGCTGGCAATCCTTCCCACGCTCAAAAACGGTTGAAGCATTGTCTGGGGGATCTTTAATCGTTTATGCAAAAATTTATGCAGCCTATGGGTCGCACTTATCGGCTGTTTACGAAGTTCGGAGGTGGATTCAGAAACCATCATTATTCTAATGGTGAAAAATGATCAATTTTCGCTACTTTTCTACCAATGGTTCTTGTAGGAAACACCATAAGATGAATTATCATTCCTGAATAACAGCATATTGTCAATTAAGTAGGATTCTTCAGAAAAGCATCGGCCGCAGTAAATGGGTAAAGCCACAAGAATCAGCTCTTATTTAACTCCAAGAGCACACCTTTCAACATATTCAGGTACTAAATCTTGCTTCACCTCTGGCATGGGAACCTGTAAAGCTCTCGTAGGAATTTGTTCAATATTTGCTAGCTGGAATGTTTCGATTAAATCTTGTGGAGAAACAACAAAGTCATAGGGAATATTTCCCGAATGAGCCGTCCCTTCACAGATTTTTGAATCCTCCATGAGAGCACTGAGGAAAAAATAGTCGAGACCGACAGCCATACTCAGACGATATCCATGATCAAGAACCTGAGCGGGTAGGAGTTCAATCACTCGCGTACCCTCAGAACACCAAACTAAATTAGCTAAACCACTGCCATGAGGCAACACAACAGCCTCAGCATTTCGAAATAAAGAGACTTGTTCCTGAAAAGAAAGCTTTTCTAGTTTAACGACCGTAAAACCATAGTTCTCTAGAATAGGAAAAAGTTCAGATTCATTCAGAACTCGACGAAATAAGGCATCGGCTCGGGAAACAAAAAGCCTTTTGGGAAACTTATCCTTCGCCACCTGCGCCTTCGGTAGAAATTTGTTTCGGAGAAAAGTAATCACCCATTCAGGAAACTCTCGCCCATCCATAACTTCATGACAAGGAACGATTAATCTTGAGACAGAGAGTAATGGAACATTGTCGCAGTTAATAATATTGTTGCTTGAAATCAAGTTTAATATCTCAAGCGTTTCGCGTTGAAACCGATAGCGATACTGCAAATAAATTTTTTCGGGTTTGGCCCCTAAATCTTCCAACATCTTGAGTCGGGGTAATAAATCAAACAGCCAATGAAAATACGCATCTTGATTGGAGGCCGTTATAGCCGCCACTTCCCCACGATATTTTTCAATATGAGGCCACAACCGACTTGGGTGACTAACCAGCGCACGCTTAATTTTCCTGCTATATCGATGTGATGCCCCCTCTATAAGCCGTCCTGATTCATCAAAGACATAGCCAGAACCACTCACTAACCCATTATTAATATCGAGAAGATGGCCCATAACCATAGAACTTGTGGGAGTAGAAATCCAGTTGGCATCAGCACGAATCGAACGAGGATGATCACTTGAAAATACGGCTTGGTCTTGATAGCCCATAGGGGAAAAATCTTTGTATGAAATTGTTCTGACTGGAAGGATCCCCAGGTGTTTAAAAATAGTAATAGGATTCAGAAAGAAATTCGCCAACCATGCTAGGCGCTTAACTGATTTAATTGTTAAATTTCGTAAACTGCGTGTTTTCATGAAAAGGCTACCAGAGAGACCCTTATAATATAGGCTTTCTACATAAGAACATATTAAGAAATGAAAGATTGAGAAGAAGGACTATAAGCCTTACACTTCATCAGTAAAAAGATGATGCCAAAGAATAGCACCAATAGAAGAAACAGTAGGCAGCACCAGAAAAACTTTCTACCGGTGCATCCTTCGTCTCTACCACATGAGCATCTCTCGATAGGGCCAATACCGACGGAGAACTTTATGAATTTTTCTTGGAATCCCTTTCTTCTTTACCCTATGTTCCCATTGATTGGAATAAAACCCTACTGGACTCTCAAAGAAGACTATGTCTTTATTGTAATAACCAGATTCACTTTCCCTTAAAGACTCACGATACATCTGTGCGGCAGTTGATCTACATAAAAAAATTTTATTACGACTAATCGCAAAAGGAACAATATCCGATGTTTTTTTATAGAGGAATTCATGTAACCCGTTTACGACACCAGGCCATTCCGGCTTAAAACAATCATCAAAGATGACCACCCCTTGTTCACAGAGGGTAGCGTCAGCCAGCTCCAGATCATTTATGACCAGTTCCTTCGTATGCCCTCCATCAATGCTGAACAACCTCACTTTTCCAACCTTTGAAAGAATATCCTGCGCCGCTACATTATCTGAGGTATCACGAAAAGTATGAATATCATCAATTGTCCCGGCATGGACTCTTACATTACTAAGGAACATTTCTAAAAGTTGATTTAAAGCTGGGTTGGACTTTGGATTGGGCCTGTCTTTACTCAGATGATTGAGATCAAAGATATCGATACTAAACGCCTTTTCCTTTTCATGCAGAAGTAAATAAAGGAGAATGAAGAGTCTTCCTTGCCAAACGCCAACTTCACCCACACTCCCAGAAATCTTATTGTTGGTTTGTATATCTCCTACCGCTCGCACCAATTGTGCATCGACTTGATAGAGCCAGCCTTCAACCCTCTTGTTCCCCTTGTGCAAATACCTTTGGAGTTGATCACTCGAAAATTTCCGCATTCCTCATACCCATCTTTACCATTTATGTTAAAACCATCCTGAGTACTGACATCGCCTTCTGGGGTTATCCTTTTGCATCTATCATTTCGATTCCAATACGCTAGGTGACGCTCAAGAATTTAATAAGTAAGTCAACTGATCCATCAATCACATCAGTTCCAATTTTAAGATGCCACAAAAAGGAAACAAGCTCCAATCTCATTGGCACTCAATAGCTCTTGCTGACAAAAATTTCGATTGCCTTTAACATCCTAAAACAATCTTCACTTCCACATCACCTGCAATAAATCTTCAAGTTAAGAACAGGAAGAACATATCATAGAGACCAATGTCTCTCATAATTAGTGAGATTTTGATGCTACTTGGAAGCAGATTCGCGAATTCTGGTATATTCTTTTCTTCTTCGTGTTAGAAAAGAGAGTTCCAGAATTCCTCTCTAGAATTTTTCCAATGTATCATTTCCACATCATAAGAATAAGGACTGCGCCTTTTCTAGACATCAAGATTCATCGCTTACCCTATATAGATAATGCAAATGAGATATGAAAATCTTTCACGCGGTCATGCGCGCTTTTCTTAAACTGCTTACTTCAACAGAAGAATACCTAATATGACAAAAAAAAGATTTACAAAAACATTAAAGACTTACTCCACTAAACTGGTTTCAAATAAACAATCCTTGTTTTTTCGCAAGCTCTATTTGGCATATGATCTTTTTTTTAAAAGATATGGAAAAGCATACTTTTCTGGATTTGGGGAAGATTTTGTGCTGAATAATCTCTTTCATAGAAAGAAAAACGGGTTTTATGTTGATATCGGCTGTTGGCATCCCAAATGGTTATCCAACACCTATTTGCTTCACAAGAAAGGATGGGAGGGTATCAATATTGACATGGATGATTTCAAAATCCAAATGTTTAATATGGCAAGGAAAAATGCAGTAAATATATGCACAGCTGTATCTGATGAAGAAAAAGAATTTTCTTATTATTATTCAAAAGACCATAGTGCGATGAACACTCTGGACTCAGAATTTGCCAGAGCGGCAATGATGGCCAAGAAGAACTTAAATTATGAAATAAAGAAAACAAAGAGTTTAACACTCGATAAGATCATTTCAGAAACAAAGTATGCACAAACAGAAATTGACCTACTCTCAATCGATGTAGAGGGGCATGAATTGCCAGTACTTAGATCACTTGATTTCGAAATTTATAAGCCCAAAGTGATAGTTGTTGAATTACATGTTGCACAAATTGAAGACATTCTTAAAAGCGAACTCTACCAATTCATGATTGCAAGAAACTACTCCCTTTATTCATGGCTGGAACTTTCCTTGATCTTCATAAGAGAGGGATATCGAACAAACAATGCCATCGTTCGTTGTTCTCATGCAATAACCTAAACCAGCATTAATGCCCTCAATTCCTAATCGCGTCAGTAAGCTCAACATAAAACCTAACAACTCCAAACTGTAAAGCTCACACCTGGATCTTATTTTTTTATCTTCTTTAATGCACGCTATCCCTTCATTTCCTATCACAAGTTTTTATGACATTTAACTCATTAGCTTTCGCCGTCTTCCTCTGCATTGTATTTTTGGTCTATTGGCGCTTACCAGGTAACGTTCTAAGCATACGTAATGGATTCCTTCTGGTATCTAGTTACATTTTTTATGGATGGTGGGATTGGCATTTCCTTGGACTCATCCTCATCAATTCCACTGTGGATTTTTTCATTGGGAGGTCGTTACATCAAACACAATCGAAGAGAGCAAGGAACATCTTTCTTGGAATCAGCCTGATAACAAACTTAGGGATTCTCGGATTTTTCAAATATTATGATTTCTTTATCGAATCTACCATAGAAGTACTTCAAGCCATTGGCTTGCAAGCCAACTTCCACACCCTCGCCATCATTTTGCCAGTGGGTATTTCGTTTTATACGTTTCAAACGCTCAGCTATACCATTGATATTTATCGAGGCAAAATTGTTCCCACCCATAATATGATCGCCTACTTTGCCTTTGTCAGTTTCTTTCCTCAACTCGTAGCCGGGCCGATTGAACGCGCCGGACACTTACTCCCCCAATTCTTGCAGAAAAGAGCCTTTAACCTAACGCACGCCAAGGACGGGTTACGACAAATCCTTTGGGGACTCTTTAAAAAAACCGTCATCGCCGATAATTTGGCACCCTATGTCGATAAAATTTTCTCAAATTATGAAGCCTACTCCGGACCTATGCTAATTCTGGGGACTCTATATTTTGCTGTTCAGATATACTGCGATTTCAGCGGTTATTCAGATATGGCGATAGGTACAGCCCGCCTTTTTGGATTTGACCTCAAACGCAATTTTGCCTATCCCTATTTTTCAAGAGACATCGGAGAATTTTGGAGACGATGGCATATTTCTCTCTCCACCTGGTTCCGAGATTATGTGTATATTCCTCTTGGTGGGAACCGCACCAAAACAACTATGCATCATTTCTCAAATATTTTGCTCACCTTTACCATTTCTGGTTTTTGGCATGGCGCAAACTGGACCTATATTCTGTGGGGATTTTTGAACGGCCTATTCTACCTCCCACCCGCTATACGAGGACCACATACACATGAGACAGAAGTGGTCGCAATGGGGCGTGTATTTCCTACTCCATTTGAGTTCTTTCAAATCAGTAGAACGTTTATCTTTATCGCATTTGCCTGGATTTTTTTTCGCGCAACATCCTTGTCCCATGCCGTTGGTTACATTAGCCATATAGGCACGAGCAGTTGGCTTGCCCCATTACGCCATACAAAAGGTCTATGGTATGTCCTGTTAATTGTTGTGATTGACTGGGTTCAGCGAGAAAAACTTCATCCCTTAGAAATTGCCAAATTACCTAAGTACACACGGTGGAGCATATACTATCTCATTACTCTTCTCATCCTTTTTGTTGGAAAAACTGGTCATGTCCCGTTCATTTATTTCCAATTCTGAAGCCAATAATTCAGACTGGGAAAGCATTCAGCCTTTTCTGGCAAGAATCTTCGTCTTTTTGATTCCGTTTATTCTTATCGCCTCTGCAATGGAATTGACCTTATGGAACACTGGAGATCTTTGGACTCCCCAATACGCGCTCAACCAACAACAACAATCAGCACAGGAATCAATATACGGTCCCGGGGTGTTTTCGGACCAATTCAATATTTATAAGCTATCTGGCATCCGATATCGCCAACCTTCAATTTTATCGATTGGAAGTTCACGGGTCATGCAGATGCGAGACTTCATGTTTCACCCCTTGAAAAAGCAATTTTACAATGGAGGAGGCTTACTCAGAAATGCGTTCGACCTTCAGGCCTTCGCCAAGATGCTGGCACACGAAGAACTCCCTCTACCAAAGGTGATCATCGTTGGCCTCGATCCCTGGTGGCTCCGTACTAACTACGGTAAGACTACATGGCTTTATGATCCGGATGAACACTACAGCTTTGCCGGACACATAGAAGCCTTCCGACACATTCTAAAAACCGGTTCTCTTCAAAATGTGTTTTCGGCAACATTGACCTCAAAAAGCTCCGGTTTTGAATATGATGCAATAGGAACTTCTGCTCGAATAGATGGTGCCGGATTTCGTAGGGACGGGAGTAGCCTGTATCCTCCAAAAATGTTACTGGACTTCTTAGAAACACCGGTTTATGTGGACAGAGAATCTCCTCCTATCATCGATCGCATTCAAATGACAAAACGAGAATTTTCTCTTCCTGCCATCATTGATGCAAAACGAGTCAACCTCATCCTTGAGGCCTTAGTCATGATTCAAGAGAAAGGCGTGGAGGTGATAGCCTTTATGCCTCCCTTTTCTACTGAAGCATTTGAGGCACTTGAAACTAGTCCACCATTAAGTCAGTGGTGGAATTTTTACATAGATGAATTCCCCACAATGATCAAGAATCATGATATCCAGGTTGTTCAAGTCTCTCACCCTCGTCAGTACGGTTTAGATGACACTTATATGTTCGACGGATGGCACCCCAGTGAAGTCTACATGGCTCATCTTATGCAAAGCATAATTGTTAATAGCTCACAAAAAAGCTATTTTAAAAATATTGACCTTCAGAATCTTAGGTCAATTATTAACCATGCAACCATTCCATTAGCTTTCAAGCTACCTGGTAAACCTCTTGAGACTTTTCAGAATTAGAACCACAGGACTCTATGAAAGCTTCAAGGCAAACCTTTACCCATGGCAATATGGTGAACACGTAATCTCATGAAAACTCTTTGGTCTTATTTCAAGCTTGGGACAATTAATATTGCCGTCCTCTTTGCTCTTTTATTATCCCTAAATTTCATAGCCTCAATCTACCTTGATGGGAGACATCTGTATAAACAGATTTTTGTGCCGATTTCGGAGAAAGCATCCACCCCAAGCCTTAAGGATCAAGAGTTAGCACATCTCGTCTATCGTGAAAAAAAACAATTACACACACAATATGTTCCCTATATGGCCTGGGCACGAAAACCCTTTTCAGGCAAAACAACGACCGTTAATCAAGAGGGTGAAAGAACCCATCCTTTAACAACAGAGAGTCCCTTACAACACATTCATTTTTTTGGAGGATCCACGATGTGGGGAAGTGGGGTTGATGATCAGAATACCATCCCCGCCCATTTCAATGCTCTCTATCCTGAATTTCAAGCCTATAATCATGGACAGGCAGGATTTGTGAGTCGGCAGGGATTAGCTCGATTGACCAATTTAGTGAATCAGAACCAACCAATGAATATGATTATTTTCTATGACGGCTGCAACGACTCCCTTTCGTTATGTCGATCTGATGTTTCTATCAACGGCCATCGAGAACAGGCAAAGATGGCCAAAAAGTTAGAACATCGTTGGCAGATTCCCGATAATTTATTTGGGTCCATTGGAATGGTTATCCAGAAAATCGCCAAAAAAGGAGAACGCCCACCGTCGCAATGTGCTGGCAATCCCGAGTATGCGCAAATGGTCGCTTCAACTCTGGTAAACAATTGGAAAATTGCTAAAACAGTGGCTGCTTTGGGAGGAGCAGACTTTCATGCCATTTTGCAACCAGTGGCTCCGATTGGGCACCCCAACATCCAATACTTATCAAAAAGAGGGTCTCAGACAGATTTTCATTTGGTTTACCCCTTGGTGCTAGAAATCAAAGAACGAGAGCAACTAGATTGGATTCATGACTTTACGGATGTATTTGATGTAAATGAGTACATCTATATTGACAGTTGCCATGTTAACGGACGAGGCAATCAAATCATTGCTCAAAAAATTCGTGGCTTCTTAGACTCCCTACCCCAAAAATAATATTTCCTTTTACATGGTTATTCACAACATAAGCCAGCTACTTCTTTCAGCTTACTTTTCGTCTTGAAGCAAAGCCCATCCATATAATGGCCACTCTCACAATTCTCCGACATGGAAAAAGTCTCTGGAATAAAGAGAAACGTTTTACCGGCTGGACAGATGTTGCATTAAGCGATTCTGGGATTGCCGAAGCAAAGCATGCGGGACAATTGCTCAAGACTTATGGAATTACCTTTGACCTTTGCTTCACGTCTTACCTGAAACGTGCCATAGACACGCTGGAAATTGTGCTTGAGACCATGAACCTATCGCAGACCCCAATACACAAAGATTGGCGTTTAAATGAACGTCACTACGGCGTGCTTCAGGGGTTAACGTGGTGGGAAGCTAGGAAAATATATGGCGCCAAACAAGTATTGGCATGGCAACGAGAATTTGACCACCCACCCCCTCCGCTTGAGGTCACGGATAGCCGCTTCCCTGGGAACGACCCGCTGTACGCTCACCTCCCTTTAACAGGCCTCCCAAGAAGTGAAAGCCTAAAAGATACGCTTGCACGATTTCTTCCCTTCTGGCAGGATGTTGTTATACCGGAATTGACAGGTGAGAAACGCATTCTGATTGTGGCACACCATAATAGTCTACGAGGATTAGTAAAATATCTGGATGACATCAGTAATGCTGACATTGCGAATCTTCGAATCCGAACTGCCGACCCCATACTCTATCAATTGGACAAAGATATCATTCCCATCAGCAAAGAAAATCTTCGCCCTCGCTCCGCATTGAGTCAATTAACTCAAAAAGTCTTCAACTATTGGTTGCAACGTTTTGCCCGCTAGGAAAGAGTCATGTCCTTTTTAGACTTTTCACGCCTGTCAGCTATTGCTCCAAATCAATTTCAACAAGCACACCCCTACCCTTGGATTAACCCTGAAGGATTACTGACAGAAGAAGGCCATCAAGAACTCCTTGCAACCCTTCCAGATGTCTCCCTGTTTCAACGTCGATTTGGAGTGACACGCGCCCATGGCCAACAGAGTCATGATCGTTATACCTTGGAATATGAGGAAGATCTTCCCCTAGCACCAGCATGGGAAGCCTTTATCGCTGAATTGTATGACAAGCAATATCAGACGTGGTTGAAACATTTATTCAATGTTCATTCCTTAGAATTGACCTTTCATTGGCATTACACCCCTCATGGATGTTCCGTTTCACCTCATTGCGATGCGAAACATAAACTCGGCTCCCATATTTTCTATCTCAATACCGAGCAGGACTGGGAGGAAAGTTGGGGTGGAGAAACGGTTATCCTGGATGATGCTGGAAAGTATGACCGTAAGTCAGCTCCTAAATTTGAAGATTTTAAAAAGGCCACAGTTTCAAGAGCCATTGGAAACTATAGTTTGTTATTTGCCAGAAGAGGAAATTCCTGGCATGGAGTGAGAGAAATTCATTGCCCTCCCGATAAAATGCGAAAAGTATTTATCGTGGTGGTTAATCGTTTCACCTTGCTTGATCGAGTCCAGCGCTTGTTTGGAAAATCTGCCAAAGGTTATTAGCGCTCATGAATATCATTTACCTAAAAGATACAAATGCATTTGCAAGTAAGCCACTTCCTTAATCATACTTAGATTCTCTTCTTCACATTCTCAGACAGTGGGTTCTTCAAATAGGAGTCAAAATGATGAGTCTGGTAGCAGGAGATAGACAGCTAGAATCGCTCTTTATGACGAAGAGAATTCATTTACTACTCCGGGGAGCGAAACCTTTCAAAATGATTTGAGTCAATCACTTTCCAATCGTGCTCTAGAAAAGCTCGTTTCATCCATTTGGCAAGGAAACACAACTCCACAAAGCTGAAATACTTCTGAAAATCCGGCGCCCCATGATGGGTAAGTTCCAAAAAGAACAAATCGCGATGTGGGTCTAGCCATCGAACACAGGCTTTCGCCACCCCAATGCCCAAAAGTTGCTTCCCAGCCAATCCATCAACATCTACAACGCAAATCTGCTTATTATCTTCTCGCAAGATAAAATTTTTCAGAACAGGATCCGTATATTCATATCCAACCCAGACCTTTTCGGGCATCAAATCCTGCGCTGCAATTTGAAGATCCCGATAACAATCTTGAGAAAGAACATTTACTTGATGCAGAAAGCGAAGATCTTGAAGAACTCTGGCCGGAAAGGGTGATTGTTGTATTTCCAATAATACGGGATGCTTTCCATACACTGTGGCATAGAATTCTGCTATTTTTTTGACAAATGATTCATCTATGATGCTGACAGGAACACCCTCAACATAATCAAGCCAAATCTCGTGCTCATACCGCCCCACTAATGGTGGGAAGTGGCCACTGCCATTGAAAGCCTCTAAACACTGCTCAATTTCAGTCGCTAAAAAAGAATCACACAAAAGTAGGCGCTTAAATCGGTGCCCATTTACTTCAACAAAATGAATACCCTTCGCTTTTTGTAGTCGAGTGCCAAACAACCGAGAAAGAAAATATTTTACCCGCTTTAAAAAAAATGGCGAGGTTTGTCGCATTGATTGCGTTGGATTCATCAGTACCTAGCTTTCAATAATTCGAATTCTCAAGAATCTAGCTCTGGCAACTTCCCCAGGAATCATATAGGATTTGCTCGCTACACAAGAGGACTGATTCAGATGACATAAGGTAGTCAAGCTAAGGAGTGAGCCTATATGTAAATTCTAGCAAATGCGAGATAGCTCGCAAAACAGATGCCCAGAGCAAATAGTCATTTCCAGACTTTATATACTCATTTCGTTTGAACACGACTGTCCAAACGATAAGATAAGAGATCTACTAATCCATTCACTTTTTATTCCCATAATTTCTCGATGGTCAATTCTCAGAATCCTAAAGTCACGGTATTCATTCCCGTCTATAACAGGGAACACTACGTGGGAGACGCCATTGAAAGTATTTTGGCGCAAACCTTTTCGGATTTTGAAATCCTTCTTGTTGATGATGGATCAACCGACTCCGGTGTTGATAAGATTCGCGCCTTTTCTGACCCGCGCATTCGCTTAGTCTGCAATAAAAATAACCTTGGTATCCCCAAAACCAGAAATCGAGGTGTAGAACTGGCTCGAGGACAATACATGGCGATGCTGGACAGTGATGACCGCGCCTATCCCGAGCGCTTGGCAAAACAGGTCGCCTTTCTAGACAATCATCCCGAGTATGCCCAGGTGGGAAGTTGGTGTCGCATGATGAATCAAAATGGGCACCCCCTCAAAAAAGTCAAACGTCAGCCCGTGTTACCGGATGACATTCACGCACAATTCCTCTTTCGCTGTGCCATGAGTAATCGCTCAATTATGGCCAGGACAGCCATTTTGCAAGAATATAGATATCGCAATGACTTCCCACGCTGCCAAGACTACGAACTTCATGTTCGACTTGCAAAAAAATATAAGTTAGGCAACATTCCAGAATGTTTGGTCTATGGCAGAATTCACGAGCAGCAAATTACGGGACAAACCCCAGACCTAGGTGATGCAAAGAAACAAGAAATTATCAGCAAGCAATTACAAGAGCTAGGCGTCACGTTTTCACCAGACGATTTCCAACCTCATTTGACGCTGTCTCGAATGCGAAAATCCGAATTTATTCCCGACGCAGCGTATCTGAGGTGGGCCAAATCGTGGTTATTGCAGCTACAACAAGCAAATGCTCGAACCCACCGCTACGCAGAGCCTGCTTTTTCATACGCACTCGGTGAAAAATGGCTCCAAGCCTGTTGGACAGCTCGTAAAAATATTGGGTGGGCGACGTGGAAACATTTCTTCAGTTCTTCGTTATGCAAACATGCAGTTTCGACCCTCCAGCGACAACTATTACAGAAAAAGCTCTAATGTCTCAGAAGAACCATTCTTGGGATTTTTCATCTTCCGGTACAATGTACCCTCAAGAGAGCTAACCGCTTATATATGAAGGACCATTCAAGCAAACACTCCCCTTCTCTTGCAAAAAAGCATCTCGCTATTTTCATTCCCTCCTTGGCAGGAGGGGGAGTCGCACGAGTCATGCTTCACCTGGCGACAGCATTCGCAGCCTCTGGCCATCAGGTCGACCTTCTTCTGTGTCAGACGAAGGGAGCCTTTCTCGACACCGTCCCTCCAACAATCAATATCATTACACTCAAACACACTCAAGACTGGGCAAGCCGACTTTGGATCTTACTTGCAAATCCCTCTTTGGTTCTAACGCTTCTTTTCCCAATTCTCTTACCCAAGAAACCTCCAAAAACAATTCGATTTCTTTCGAATTTAACTTCTTATCTTGCAAGGGAACAACCAGATGCACTTCTTTCAGCAAAAACACATGCGAATCTTGTGGCCGTATTGGCTGCGAAAACCCCAGGAGGACGAACAAGAATTGTGGTGAGTGAACGATCTACGATGTCAACAGTGATAGAACAATCACAGAAATGGCGATGGCGATTTGTGCGCCCTCTCTTACAAAAAGTTTACCCACAAGCTGATCGCGTAATTGCCGTCTCTCAAGGCGTTGCTGATGATATTTCCTCCTATATAGGTCTCACAAGGGAACGGATAACCACCATTTACAATCCTATGCGTACCGAGCATATTCACGCTCAATCAATCCTTCCCGTCTCTCATCCTTGGTTTAATGATGTTCGTAGCAAAATCCCCATCATCTTAGCCGTTGGGCGGTTAGTTCCGGCAAAAGATTTCCAGATACTTTTAAAGGCTTTCGCCATTGTTCGTTCCCAACGACCTGCACGGTTGGTGATCCTCGGGGAAGGCCGTGAACGACCGGGCCTTGAACAGATGGCGTCGGAATTAGGTTTTGCCAAGGACTTCTTCCTTCCAGGCTTTGTGGACAACCCTTACGCCTTTATGGCTAAAGCATCAGTATTTGTTTTATCATCGCGATTGGAAGGCCTCCCCAACGCCCTTATTGAAGCCCTCGCATGCGGCTGTCCAGTTGTAAGCACAAACTGCCGTAGTGGACCACAAGAAATTTTGAATAATGGAGCCTTGGGGCCATTAGTCCCTGTTGGAAATCACCAAGCCTTAGCTGAAGCTATCCTCCAGACATTAGAATATCCTCTACCTGCGGATAAACTTCGAGCTCGTGCTGCGGAATTTGATATTCAGACAATTGCACAACAGTACCTCCAAGCTCTCCTACCATCATGATTTTTCACACCTCTGATTGTTGAAAGGAATCCCTCCCTGTGTGTGGAATCTGCGGATTCTTTAACCCTCATCGCCCCTCCTCCAAAGAACAGCTACACCAAGTTTCCCAACAGATGACTCATGCCCTTGAACATCGTGGACCTAATGACATGGGAGTCTGGACTGATGCCAGCAGGGGACTAGCCTTAGGACATAGACGTCTTTCGATCCAGGACCTTTCGACGGAAGGACATCAGCCTATGACATCTGCCTGTCATCGGTTTGTCCTGACGTATAACGGCGAAGTCTATAACTTTAAGGAATTGCGCAACCAGCTTGAAGACCAAGAATTTCCCTTCCGAGGCCATTCTGACACTGAAGTACTACTGGGCGCCATAACACAATGGGGATTAGAGAAAACCCTTGAAAATATTGTAGGAATGTTTGCTTTAGCTCTATGGGACAAAAAACAGGAATCTCTTACCTTGGTTCGAGACCCAGTTGGTAAGAAACCATTGTACTATGGTTGGTGTCAGGGCACGTTTCTCTTTGGGTCGGAGTTGAAAGCCCTAAAACGCCATCCTGACTTTACTCAATCTATTGCCCCGG
This sequence comes from Nitrospirales bacterium, assembly GCA_965223685.1. Classification (GTDB taxonomy): domain Bacteria; phylum Nitrospirota; class Nitrospiria; order Nitrospirales; family UBA8639; genus Nitrospira_E. Next base: position 527,931 of record CBDCXG010000003.1, on the reverse strand, counting down.
ATGTCCTTGGACTTTTTATCAAATACTCTTGGGTTCCATCCCCTTATTGCATCTTTGAAGGCATTCGCAAATTGCCGCCTGGCCATTTAATTACCATTCATGCCAATAGTACATTAGAGAATACCATCCCTTATCAATATTGGTCCGCACAAAGGATAGCAGAAAAAGGCGCTTCCCAGCCTTTCACTGGTTCATTTGAAGAGGCCACGGATCAGTTAGACAAACTATTACGCAATACCGTGAAGTGCCGGATGATCGCCGACGTCAGCCTCGGAGCTTTATTGTCAGGAGGGCTCGACTCCACGATGGTCGTATCAATGATGCAATCCCTGAGCTGTCGCCGGATAAAAACCTTTTCGATAGGATTTTGGGAATCGCAATATAATGAGGCCCAACATGCCAAAGATATTGCTCAGCACCTTGAAACAGACCACACAGAACTCTACATTTCCCCACAAGACGCCCAGGCCGTTATTCCAGAGCTCCCTAAAATTTATGACGAACCATTCGCTGATTCTTCCCAAATCCCCACGGTGCTTCTTGCGAAACTGGCTCGACAGAACGTTCAAGTCGTACTGAGTGGAGATGGAGGAGATGAACTATTTGCCGGTTATTCGAAATATCCAGAATGCCTCAAACGTTGGGAAACTTGGGGGAACCGACCACTCTGGGCAAGACAACGAATAGCCAAGACTATGGCCTCAATCGCACAAATTAGCTGGGATATATTAGGAACCTCGAGAAATTTACCAACTGGAGATGTTCCCAATTGGCAGAAATTTTTCGGAAAAATGCAAAAAAAGTCCCGATGGCTTACAGCTTCCAGTCCAGTCGACCTGATGGCACGAAGACATGCACGATGCCAGCAACTCCAAGAGTTTGTTCCCCAAACGCATGCTCTGAACTCTCTACTAACGAACTCCCAGAATTGGGCAACAGGAATTGATCCTGTTCAAGGGATGATGCATGTCGATTTTGTAACATTTCTGACTGATGACATTTTAGTGAAAGTTGATCGAGCGAGCATGTCGGTCAGTCTCGAAGTTCGTTGTCCCCTCTTAGATACCCGACTGGTCGAATTTGCCTGGAGTCTTCCTCTTTCTATGCGATTGCAAAGAGATAGAGGAAAAATCATTCTCCGAAAGGTGCTTGAACGATATATTCCCCCAGCACTGACCGAACGTCCTAAAAAGGGGTTTGCTGTGCCTGTCTCCGAATGGATTAAAAATCCCTTACGCGATTGGGCAGAACATCTCTTAGAGGAAACTCGCATACAACAGCAAGGGCTCCTAGACCCAAAAGCTATTCGTCGTATCTGGCAGCAACATCTTTCGGGATGGCAAGATCATGACACCCTCTTGTGGAGTCTCCTCATGTTTCAAGCATGGCATGAGGAACATTTTTCGTGACCACTTCACAATTTTTAGCTAGAGAACATTCCCATTTCATGAGTATACCTTATGTCCTTTTCCTTGCCCCGAAGTTCCCTTCCCCTAGATTTATTTCTATAAATACGATATTCTCCGTAGTAATCCCTACCCAGTCTAGCTAAAATCATTCAACCGTTTTTTCTAACTTCCACTTGTACCCGAATTACGATGCCATGTTGAGTAGAAATATTGTCTTCGCATCTATTGAATCATATTTTGTTAAAGTAAAGACCTTAAAGGAGGCTATGTGAGAATACTGATAACAGGCGGTGCAGGATTTTTGGGAAGTCATTTGTGTGAGGCACTCCTTAAGAACGGCCACCAGGTTATAGGATTAGATAATTTCATCACTGGAAAACCTGAAAATATTAGTCATCTCCTAGGCAATCAGAATTTTTCCTTTCTAGAATATAATGTCTGTGATTTTCTTCATGTCGAAGGTCCTCTTGATGCGGTGATGCATTTTGCTTCTCCGGCAAGCCCACAGGATTATTTAGAATTCCCCATTGCCACTCTGAAAGTTGGCTCACATGGGACACACAAAGCCTTAGGGTTAGCTAAAGCCAAACAAGCGCGCTTCCTTTTGGCAAGCACCTCAGAGGTCTACGGCGATCCTCTCGTCAATCCTCAGCCTGAAACTTATTGGGGCAATGTGAATCCCATTAGCCCACGTGGAGTTTACGACGAAGCCAAACGGTTTGCAGAAGCGATCACAATGGCCTATCATCGTGTCCATAGCCTTGATACCAGAATTGTTCGAATTTTTAATACTTACGGGCCGCGCATGAGGCCCCATGATGGTCGGGTGGTATCAAATTTTATCGTTCAGGCATTACAGAATAAACCTCTAACCGTCTATGGTGATGGCTCACAAACTCGAAGTTTCTGTTATGTCGACGATCTAATTATAGGCATCATCAAACTTCTTTTAGCACCAGCACATGATCAACGAACAGATAAACAATTTCAACGTGATGTACAATTAGGACGTGTTCTCACGAATCATGAGTCCGTCCATAATCCTGTGAATATCGGCAATCCAGGAGAGCGAACTATTTCAGATATTGCCACCATGATCTTAGAACAAACCAAATCGACAAGTCGGATTGACTGTCTCCCCCTTCCCATTGATGATCCCAAAGTGCGTCGCCCCAGTATAGACAAAGCCAATGCACTACTGAATTGGAAACCTGTGATCTCCCTTGAAGAAGGTTTACAAAAAACTATCACGTATTTCAAAACAATCCTTTAAATACATTTTCTGACGTGAACAACTTTTATCAAATCCAGAAGTGCCCCCTCTTTTACTTCAAGGAGTCAACCAGATGATTTCACATATCTGTCTTATCACTCCACCCTCTATTTTTCTTCTTGACGAGCGGGTATTCATGACTCTTGGAATTTTAAAAATCGCCGCTGTTCTAGAAGATGCGGGAATCACAATAGACATGTTGGATCTTTCTGGCGTAGAGAATTTCGAACAAGTTGTGCACGATTATGCAAAAAGCCACAGGGCCATCTGCTACGGACTCACCGCCACAACGCCTCAGATGCCAGCGTCCTCGAAAATCCATAAAACCATTCGAGAAGTCCAACCACACGCACGTATTATTTTGGGTGGGCCCCATGTGACACTCATTCATGCCGCTCACTTATATGAAAAAAAACACAACCATGCTGGACGTGGGACCACTGGATTGAATCAGTTATATGAAATGTTTGATGTACTGGTGACAGGAGATGGCGAAGAGGCGATATTTAGAGCGCTGACTGACCGTCCTCCCAAGCTGATTGACGGCGACGACCCCAAATCTGAACTATTCTTGACCAACAAACGATTAACTGAACTTCCCTTACCGGCCAGACATCTTTTGGATGTCGCCAGTTATCAGTATCAAATCGACGGAGTCCGCGCCTTATCCCTCATCGCACAATTAGGCTGTCCATTCGGGTGTGGATTTTGCGGAGGACGAATGAGCCCCTTCTTGAGACGTATTCGTATGCGAACCTCAGAAAGTATCGTTCAAGAAGTAGTACACTTATACGAAACCTACGGAATCAAAGGGTTCATGTTCTATGACGATGAACTGAATGTGAACCCAAAGTTCGTAGAATTAATGAATCTGATTGCCAAAGCCCAAGAGGACCTTGGGGTAGAGTTTCGTCTTCGCGGATTTATTAAAGCGGAACTATTCACTGATGAACAGGCTGAAGCCATGTATCGAGCTGGATTCCGATGGATTCTTATTGGGTTTGAATCCGGCCACGAACGGATTCTGACAAATATTCAAAAAAAAGCCTCTCAAGCAGATAACACCCGTTGCATGGAAATCGCTAAGCGCCATAATCTAAAAGTGAAAGCACTCATGTCTGTCGGACACCCCGGGGAATCTGAAGAGACAATTCGTGCAACACGAGATTGGCTCATTAAAGTCAAGCCCGAGGATTTTGATTCCACGGTCATTACCACATATCCTGGAACCCCTTACTTCGATGAAGCCGTTGAGACCAGGCCTGGGATTTGGACCTATACCTATCAAAAAACCGGAGATAAACTTCACAGCGTAGCAGTCGATTATCGAGAAACGGCTGAATACTATAAAGGCATACCGGGTGAGTATACGTCGTATGTTTACACTGACCACCTGAGTGCTTCAGAACTCGTGCGGTTGCGCGACTGGCTTGAAGCTGATGTCCGTCAACAACTAGCTATCCCCTATAATGTGGGAGCCCCTGCAGTCCGTTACGAACATTCTATGGGACAGGGAGGCATTCCTACATCGATTCTAAGAACATCCTCTCCTCAAGTGGCAGAAACAACTTCCTAAAAAATAGGATAAAACTCTCTGAAAAACAGAAGATCAAGGCAGCAAAATCTTAAAGTATTGTCAACTTTTTCTTTTCCCCTCTAATTTCAGACTTCGGGATCCTCTTCAACATCATATATTTTCACTTAAATCCACACTCTAGTTTATTTTTAGAACTGTTCACGTGAGCCAACATTTTATTAGCAACCACGACAGAATAGGAGGAATAAAAATCTGAGTACAGACACTCGCCCAATACGAGTGCTCTTCATTGTAGATTCTCTCTATTGGGTAATAGGCAATTTCGCCTGCCAGGTCACAAAAGATCATTCCGAGATTCAGGGTACCACCTGTTCACAGTTTGCCATTCGTAAAACAGCCAAACGCTTTGGCCATTTTCCAACCTGTTTCGATATCGTTCATTTTCTCCGAACGAAAACAATTCAGGGCTTTTGGGGCCGGCTTCCCATTGTCACTACTTTTCACCATCTTGATGCCGCCACCAATCTGAGGCCATTTCATCAAAGTCACGCCGTGATGACAGTATCCAGCCAATGGTACGAGCACCTGACCAAACTGGGCATTTCAGAAAACTATCAAACCCTCGTACCCTTTGGTGTCAATACAGCCACATTTCACCCAGCTAAAGTCAGTACCCGAGAAAAGATTCGCAATACTTTAAATTTTGAGAAAGATGCAGTTGTACTCGGAATTTCTTCTCGGCAAATTAGTAATGCCGACGACAGAAAAGGAATCACTTGCTTCCTCCAAGCAATCAAGATACTACGGCAAGAAATCCCGAACCTGGCCATATTAATTATTGGTCCCGGCTGGCATACGCTCACTCAAAATTTACGAAGACAAGGCATTTCTTGTACACAAGCTCCCTACGAAATCATCCATGACCGAATTGCCAAATTCTATAGAGCCATGGATCTCTTTTGGGTTACCTCTCGAATAGAGGGAGGCCCTGTTACATTGCTAGAGGCCATGGCAAGCGGACTTCCATGCATCTCAACTCCAGTCGGCGCAGCGTTAGATCTCATCAAAGACAACCATAATGGGTTTATTGTCCCCTTTGATGCGCCAGAACTGTTCGTCAAACATTCACGACATCTAGCTCATGATCATGAATTACAACAACGAATAGGCCACGAAGCGCGAAACACTATCCTGGAAAAACGGCAATGGGCACATACCAGGGAAAAATTACAAGACCTCTATTCTTTAGCTATCCATAATTTTCGCATGGATTCGAATCAGAAAATTTTGAATAATGAGGTAAGCCATAGAAGGGAGAAGTCTGACGAGGTGCAGCAGAAACCAATGTCCACAGAACTATTTTTTTCCCCTCGAGTTCAAAATTGGCTTTATGCCTGCGAGCAAGTAAATGGGCTGCGCATGATGCTAGAAATGAATGAAAGGAAGGCTGCTTTCCAGTTTTGGTTACGTGCGTTACGCACAACCCCCTTCGACCTTCATTTGTGGAGAGAAATCATGTCTGTTTTAGGAAAGAAGAAGACCATAAAAACTTCTCACTCTGAATATCATAAAGAGCAGGCACTCATCGCTTCAAAACGCACGCAATAAAACCAAACAGGCCGTCAATATTTCATTTCGACATCAATATGGGTGATGTCCTCCATCACTCCAAAGGCTGCCTCTTCAAAATTCGGCGGAATAAAAAATAAATCCGGATCATTAGAGACACCATAACCTTCGGTAGGCATCCCAATCCAATTGCGATCAAATTTATGGTTGTCATTTTCGTCATGGTAGACCACTACGGCATACTTCCCTTTTTCGAGAGCCGCCACACACAGTGTCATGGAGCCAGCTTCAGCTGGTTCTCGCTCTTTATCGGTCTTCTTGCCTTTCACTAAAAAAGTTTCTGGCTCGGGACCATACAGCACGGCCTTCACCGTGCCTTCCGAGTTCCGAATGCCATGAACATGCACATGAATGGGAGTCCCCCAAGAAGGACATCTATTAGATGGCTTCTGCGGCTCGTTTCCTACGCTCGCCTCCACACTTATCAGGAGGAAAAGGACCGAAAAGGCAAGGTGGCAAATCATTCTTATGCTTTTGTGATTTTTCACAGGCGAACAGATAGTTCCCATGGAACCAAGTTAAACATTCCTTAATCTCGGGTCAAATAAATTTAATAGGAGTCAGACTCGAATTATTCAATTTGAATCTGACCCCTAATATGGAATTATGCCTTTTACAGTTGGGAGTCTTGTTGGGGAGTTAGGTCGGGTTTGCGTTTTTCGAAGGCGAAGAGGAGGAGGAGCGAGACGACGCCGACACTAATAGCGGAGTCGGCAACATTGAAGGCAGGCCAGTGATAGCCGTTCACATAGAAATCCAAGAAATCGATGACTTCGCCATATTGTAGACGATCTATGAAATTGCCAATGGCCCCCCCGAAAATTGAGGCAATGGTGAGTTGCCCCCACCAGTCACCTGGCTCAAGCCTCATGAAAATGGTGAAGAGTAAGCCCATGGCCAGGACAGATGTGAGAAAAAAGAATACCAGTCGAAATCCGCTACTCCAGGTTCCCATAATGCCAAACGCCGCGCCGGGGTTACGGATATAGGTTAGGTTAAAATACCCAGGGATAATTGAGATGGACTGGTGGAGATGCATGGAACTATCGATATAGGCTTTTGTAACTTGATCGACCACAATAATGGTCAGGACAACACACGCCAGGATGCTGTATCGACGAAATGTCTCGCTCACACAGCCTCTACACAACGCGCGCAAAGGGTGGGATGCTGGGCCTGATGCCCCACATCATGCCGAATATTCCAACATCGATCACATTTGAGACCATCGGCTTTGGCAACGTTGATTGTCAGGCCGAGACTGGCATCGACAAATTCATGATTGTTTTCGACAATTTCAGTAATCGATTCCACTTCCACACAAGAAACAATAAAAACAGCCGGAAGATCATCGAGATAACGCCTCAGCAACGAGCACTGAGGCTCAGTCGCCTGCAAAATAACTTTACCTTCTAATGACGAACCGATGACTTTATCCCGTCGTTTTTTCTCTAAGGCTCCTTGAACGACCTTTCGTACTTGAAAGAGATATTCCCAAGCATGTTGCAACTCTGGATTCCTAAAGACTGCAGGTGCTACTGGAAACTCTGCAAGATGAATACTCTTTAACCTTGCACTCTGCTCCTTGGCTTCCGGCAACACTTGCCAGATTTCTTCGGCGGTAAAACTTAGAATAGGCGCCATTAATTTAGCTAACGCGGTGACAATTTCATGCAAAACGGTCTGTGACCCACGGCGAAGAGGAGAATTTGTCGGAAAGGTATAGAGCCGATCTTTTAAAATATCCAGATAGGTGGAACTCATATCCGTAGAACAAAAGTAATCCAACTCATGCACAACTTGGCGAAATTGAAAGCGGGCGTATCCCGTTTTCACATTGTGAATGAGTTGCTCGAGCCGCCACAACGCCCACTGGTCCAATTCCGGCAACTCAGTATGAGCTATGGCATGAACCTTCACATCAAAATCAAATAAATTACTCAAAAGAAATCGGCAGGTATTGCGTACTTTCCGATACGCATCCATCAGCTGCCTCACAATGTCTTTGGAGATCCGTAGATCTTCCTGATAATCCTGAGAGGCCACCCATAACCGCAAAATTTCGGCGCCGGATTCTTTGATGATTTCTTGCGGGGTGACCACATTACCCGCCGACTTCGACATTTTTTTGCCTTCGCCATCCACCACAAATCCATGTGTCAGAACTGCTCGATAGGGCGCTTGTTGGTTTGTGGTCACCGAAGTTAACAACGAACTGTGGAACCATCCGCGATGTTGATCAGACCCTTCAAGATACAAATCTGCAGGATACCAGCCAGGACCTTGCGGTCTTAATACGGCTGAATGACTCACGCCTGATTCAAACCAGACATCCAAGATATCATGTTCTTTTTTAAATGCAGATTTCCCGCATTGCCTACAAGTCGTTCCAGGCGGAAGCAACTCCGTAGCTGAATAGCTAAACCAGATATCGGCTCCCTCCTCCTGCATGAGCATCCCAATATGTTCAATGACGTTATGGTCAGCTAGCGGTGTTTCACAGTCTTCACAGGAAAACACGGGAATAGGTGTGCCCCACATGCGTTGGCGGGACAAACACCAGTCGGGACGATTTAAAATCATGCCATAAATACGGTCACGTCCGCGCTCAGGGAACCATTGCACCTGGTCGATTTCCTTCAAAGCATCCTGGCGCAAATTGGCCTCTTCCATCGAGACGAACCATTGGTGGGTAGCCCTGAAAATAACTGGTTTTTTGCATCGCCAACAATGCGGATAGGAATGTTCAAGCCTCTTTTCGCCAACCAGCAGGTCTTTCGATTTCAAGAGGGCCACAATATCAGTGTTGGCTTCTAAAACCGGCTGCCCTTCACATTCTGGAAATTCCTCTGTAAACCGCCCTGCATTATTGACTGGCACAAGAATGTCTAAAGGTTGTTGATTGGGGAGCAAGTCAAGCAAAGGCGGTTTATTATATTTCAGCGTCAATAGGTAATCGTCCATCCCATGCCCGGGAGCAATATGGACGCACCCGGTCCCTTGTTCCAATGTGACAAAATCTCCATTGAGGATTGGCACCTTTCTCTTGGCCAATGGAGGATGGCAGGTCCAACCCTCTAATTTTTTCCCTTTGACCTTGCCCAATATCGTGAATTTCTCAATTTGGCAGGCTTTAACAAACGTGTCTTCCAATCCCACTGCAACAATAAATGCTTCGTCTTCAACTTGAAGAACAGCATAGTCAAACTCAGGATGCAGGCAGATGGCTTGGTTGGCTGGAAGAGTCCATGGTGTCGTAGTCCAAATCACAGCCGCAACAACCTTGACGTCTTTAACTTGTGGCAGGCCTAAGTGTTGATCGGAACTCAACTCAGACGGCGATAGCACAAAAGGAAACTTGACATAGATTGATGGAGAGAGATGATCCTCATATTCCACTTCCGCTTCAGCCAAAGCGGTCTGATCCACTGTGCACCACAACACCGGCTTTAAGCCTTTATAGACACGTTCCTTTTCAACAAACTTCCCAAACTCACGCACAATGGCTGCTTCGTAGGCATAATCCATTGTCAGATAGGGGTGCTCCCAATCGCCAAATATGCCTAGCCGCCGAAACTCCTCCCGTTGAATCCCCACAAACTTCTGCGCATAATCGCGACAGATTTTTCGCAGTTCTACCGCGCTCAAGTCCTTTTTCCTAGAGCCCAGTTGTTTAGAAACTTGATGTTCTATCGGAAGCCCATGGCAATCCCATCCCGGGATGTAAGGCACGCGAAAACCTTCCATGGTTTTCGACTTGATGATGATGTCCTTCAAAATTTTGTTCAACCCATGCCCAATATGAATATGGCCATTGGCGTAGGGTGGGCCATCATGCAGGATATAGAGTGGACGATCCTGGCGAGATTCCTGGATTCTGGCGTAGAGACGCTCCTGGTCCCACCACGCCAACCGCTCTGGTTCTCTCTGCGGCAAATTGGCCTTCATGGGAAATTCGGTCTTTGGTAGGTTTAATGTTGATTTATAATCCATCATGAAAGACTCAAGCGCACATCAAGAATGGCAAAATTCATTCTAGCCATGGTCTAGAAACCCGTCAAACGACAAAGCTCAAAGCAATTCATACCAAAAAGTAGGAGGAAGAGGGATCGTTTTTTGAAAACGCTTGGCTTCACGAACCTGTTAGAGGCGCTATCATTTATATGGATCCTGTCCAAGAATATACGAACGCGGTTGATTTATTGACAAGGCAAAAACCGTAACCAGGCCATCGTTCTCGTCAAACACTAGAGACGCAGATGCCCCACTCACGAGATGATATCGAAGGGCGTCAAAAGTTTCCCGTGGAAGTCCACGGCAATAGAACGTGTAGGAGATTGGCTGACCAAGCAACTCTTGAACGGAATTTAGTGACTGCCCTGCGGAGAGCGTGAAAAGCAGGTCATCTGGAATATCGGAGGCTGGCTTCCATTTGTCATCAGGCTCAAGGTAATTAACAATAGTCTTAGGAATTGTGTAGGGTAATAGGATCGTATCGGCAATTAGGGAAAAGGGCGCATCAATAATTCCAATATGCATGAAGGTCCACGCATTACTGAAGTTTGCAATCGTGCCAGAGAATATCTTGTTCCTCGGATAGCGATCCTTCACCGTGTAGGTTGTGGAGCACCCAGACAGTATTACCGAAACGAGGATCATCGTCGCGAGAAAGTTTTGCAACTCTCTACTTGCTTCATGAGGCCTAACGAAATGAAACAAAGAAGGGGAAAGCCATCTAATGCGGACTATCAACTGAGAGCCATCATGCGTTCTAGAGCAACCTTAGCCAACACCTTTTCATCGTCTGGCACCGAGATATGATTCACCACCTGCCCTTGCGCTAAGTTTTCCATAGACCAACAGAGGTGCGGGGCATCAATGCGGAACATGGTGGCACATCGACAGACCATGGGTGAAAGAAAGAACACCGTTTTATCGGTTTGTTCTGCTTTCAGGCGGTTCACCAAATTTAATTCGGTGCCGACCACCCAGGAAGTGCCGGCGGGTGCGTTGGACACGGTTTGAATAATATATTCAGTTGAGCCGACAAAATCAGCCTTGTTGACAACATCTTCATGACATTCAGGATGCACAATGACTTGAATGCCAGGATTTTGCTTTCTGAAATAATCCACATGATTCGGTTGGAACATTTGATGCACACTACAATGCCCTTTCCACAGAATCAGCCGTGCCTTGCGAATGGCTTCTGCTGAATTGCCGCCATTATTTTTAAAGGGATCCCACACGACCATTTCATCTTTGGGAAATCCCATTTTGTTGGCAACATTTCGGCCAAGATGTTCATCTGGGAAGAAGAGAATTTTTTCTCTTCTGGACCAAGCCCAATCCATGACCGCTTTGGCGTTTGACGAGGTACAGGTGATTCCCCCATGTTCACCGCAAAAGGCTTTGAGATCGGCCGCTGAATTGACATAAACGACGGGTGTGACCACCTCCTCAACTGACACGACTTGCCCAAGCGCGTCCCAGCATTCATCCACTTGTTCAATGGCGGCCATATCAGCCATCGAGCAACCTGCATTCAAATCTGGCAAAATCACAGTTTGCTTCGAGCGGCTCAGGATGTCAGCCGTCTCAGCCATAAAATGCACGCCACAAAACACGACATGGGGAAATTCTGACCGTTCAGCCGCTAACTTTGAGAGCAATAATGAATCCCCACGTAAATCAGCATGAACGATTACTTCATCCCGCTGATAATTATGGCCTAAGACTAAGACTTGATCACCCAAAGTTTTCTTTGCAGTCACAATTCTGTCGAAGAGTTCTTGAGCAGAAAGGTCTTGATAATCCACAATAGGCAACTCAGGACTGCTAGAAATGGCCTCAGCACCTTCCTGTATATCTAAACTCGTTGGATTCAGTAGTTGGCTCATAGTAGCTAGCCCCCAAAAAACTTAAGAAGATGAATAACTAACATGATATTGTACCAGATCCAGCATAGCTGAAAAAGACAACACAGAAAGGCCTTCCCCGTACTTCTCTATATAAACAGGCCTCTTGGCTCATTGACAAGGTATCAGTTGAGCGTTAGCATTGAATCGACAAAGGCTAGGGGAGCGTTTTCGCTGAGATGTCCAAATGCACTTGGACGACCCTCATACCTGACCTGGATAATACCAGCGTAGGGAAGCGGCAAAGAAAGCATGAAAGTTCAGGCCGCATTCTCACCGAATGTGGCCTTTTTTATTTCTCCCCATATCAGCCATCATCGTTTGAATGGAACTGTTGAATAATGATGATATCAATGGCCACCTTTAGTCTTAGAGACATAAGATGTCAAAGGCCTTGGGTCTCTGTTCAAAAAAGTCCGTTCAGCAAGACCGCAGCTATTTTTGTGCGCGAAGCATACTGGCATTATGTGAGCACGGAAAAATAGCGAGAACGCTACTGGCGGCTTTTTTCAACAGACCCTGAATTTCACCGGTCATCCTGAGAAAGGATCCTCCCATGAATACACCACAACGTGATCTGACCCTTTCGCCAAACCAGGACCTCGTCCCTGTGAAAGCTAATTCTATAGCCACCCCTTCGGCTGCGTTAACGACCGAACCCTTTCCCGCATCACGGAAAGTCTATATGAAAGGTTCTCATCCCAGCATCCGCGTACCAATGCGGGAAATCACCCTCACGCCAACACAGGGGCCGAACGGTGCATCGCCTATACCAAATCCACCCATCACAGTATATGATCCTTCTGGCCCCTACACCGATCCTGACGTAACGATTAACGTTCGCCAGGGTCTGGATCCTTTACGTCGAGAATGGATTGTTGGGCGCAACGACGTGGAGGAACTTCCAGAAGTGACCTCCATCTATGGCCGCAAACGTTCAACGGATGCCAGCCTGGATGCCATTCGTTTCGCTTTAAGCCGTAAGCCCCTTCGCGCAAAAACTGGCATGAATGTTTCGCAAATGCATTATGCTCGTAAAGGCATTGTCACGCCAGAGATGGAATATATTGCTATTCGAGAGAACCAAACACGTGAGGAACAAGCTGAGGTACTTCGAAAAAATGGAGATATGCGAGGCGTGGAACAACATCCTGGACAGGCCTGGGGGGCGGCCATTCCTTCTCACATCACTCCCGAATTTGTCCGAGACGAAGTAGCTCGAGGCCGAGCCATCATTCCCTCAAATATCAATCATCCTGAAGTAGAGCCGATGATTATTGGGAGAAACTTTCTCGTAAAAATCAATGCCAATATTGGGAATTCGGCTGTCACTTCATCAATTGAAGAAGAAGTCGAAAAGCTGATTTGGTCAATACGATGGGGCTCCGATACTGTGATGGACCTCTCAACTGGGAAAAATATTCATGAAACCCGGGAATGGATCATCAGAAATTCCCCTGTCCCTATTGGCACTGTGCCTATCTATCAGGCATTGGAGAAAGTTGGCGGGAAGCCAGAAGAACTCACATGGGAACTGTTTCGCGATACACTCATTGAGCAAGCCGAACAAGGGGTAGATTACTTTACCATCCATGCTGGCGTCCGGTTAGCTTATGTCCCTATGACCGCGAGCCGTATGACAGGTATTGTTTCACGCGGTGGGTCGATCCATGCCAAATGGTGTTTGGCTCACCATCAAGAAAATTTCGCCTATACGCATTTTGAAGAAATTTGCGACATCATGAAGGCCTATGATGTCTCATTTAGCTTGGGTGATGGTCTTCGTCCCGGGTCGATTGCCGACGCCAACGATGCCGCGCAGTTCGCCGAGTTAGAGACGCTTGGAGAATTGACCAATATTGCTTGGGAACATGATGTCCAAGTCATGATCGAAGGCCCCGGCCATGTTCCGATGCATATGATTAAAGAAAATATGGACAAGCAGCTTAGCACCTGTAAAGAAGCCCCGTTTTATACCTTGGGCCCGCTCACCACGGACATTGCCCCGGGTTATGACCACATTACCTCAGGGATTGGGGCTGCCATGATCGGATGGTACGGTTGCGCGATGCTGTGTTATGTCACACCCAAAGAACATTTAGGTTTGCCAAATAAGGAAGATGTCAAAGATGGCGTGATTGCGTATAAAATTTCGGCCCATGCTGCTGATCTGGCGAAGGGACATCCTGGAGCTCAGGCTCGAGACAATGCGTTATCCAAAGCACGGTTTGAATTCCGCTGGGAAGATCAATTTAATCTTTCCCTCGACCCCGAAACTGCCCGAGACTATCACGATGCCACCTTGCCGGCGCAGGCTGCTAAAGGTGCACATTTTTGTTCCATGTGTGGGCCAAGCTTCTGCTCAATGAAAATTACGCAGGATGTACGGGATTATGCGGCTCAAAAGAAAGTGGAAGAAGAGCAAGCCATTCAGCTAGGGCTGCAAGAAAAATCGGAAGAATTTCGAAAGGCTGGCAGCGAGATTTATTTATAAGAGATCTTTGTCGGAGAACTGATATGAGTCAGATGAAAATTTCACCTCTCCGCGAGCGTGATGTCACGCGTCACATTGCGCGGGAATATTACAAAGAATTTGACCAACTCATCGAAAGCGATATCATCATTGTTGGCGCGGGCCCTTCTGGACTGTTGTGTGCCAGGGACTTGGCTCAACAAGGGTTCAAGACGGTACTTATTGAACAGGGTTTAGCACTTGGAGGAGGGTTTTGGTCTGGTGGCTATCTCATGAACAAAGCCACTATTTGTGCTCCTGCTGATCTGATATTGGAAGAACTGGGCATTCCATACAAGCCGATAAAAGAATGCGATGGCATGACGATGGTCGATCCTCCTCATGCCACCGCTCGTCTCATTGCTGCCGCCTATGAAGCAGGGGTCAAAGTCATGAACCTGACCAGAGTGTTAGACCTCATTGTGCGGGAAGCAGGATCATTGGAAGGTGTGGTTGTCAATAATACCACCGCAGAGATGGCGGGTCATGATATTATTCATGTGGATCCTATCGCGCTTGAAAGTCAAATTGTTGTGGATGCCACAGGTCATGATGCTGTTGTGGTAGATCTTCTCAATCGACGAAACCTCCACACAAAAGTTCCGGGCAATGGGGCCATGTGGATTGCCAAATCCGAAGCGCTTGTTGTGGAAAATACACGTGAAATCTACCCCAATTGTTTCGTGACTGGTCTGGCTGTCGCAGCAGTGGATGGCACCCCTCGAATGGGTCCAGCGTTTGGCTCCATGCTCTTGTCCGGTCGACGTGCTGCAAAGCTGGTTCGTCAAAAGCTCAAAGGAGAGTAACAACAAATAGGAGTTTTTAGGAAAGTGCGTAACACACTATTATGGATGTACAAGATTTCATCGATCAAGGCGACGGAAAAGAAGAGGACAAAATTGCCGCTTGGAATCTTTTTCAACAAGCATACGAACTTCAAATGAAGGGACAATTGGAACAAGCCGTTGAGACTTATAAACAATCACTAGATGCACATCCAACAGCAGAAGCTTATACGTTTTTAGGCTGGACCTATAGCTTCATGGGACAACTGAACGAAGCGATTGAAGAATGCCACAAGGCGATTCAACAGGATCCTGATTTCGGCAATCCGTACAACGACATTGGTGTGTATTTAATTGAGCTGAATCAACTAGATGAGGCGATTCCCTGGCTGGAAAAAGCCATGAACGCCAAACGCTATGAAAACCCAAACTTTCCTCATATGAATCTTGGCCGAGTGTATGAACGGCAGGGAGAATGGGACAAGGCCGTTGAGTCTTACAAGAAATCGCTGGCCTTGAACCCCGAATATAAAGCCGCCAAGCAAGCGTTGATGCGCATTCTTACATTAATGAATTAAGCATTTCGTTTACGAAACCATGAAGGCACAATTTCCTAACTCTGGTCATACCCGCGCAGGCGGGTATCCAGAAAACCCTAAATAAACCTGGACTCCCGTTTTCACGGGAATGACGATACGCAAAGTATTTTGACCTTCCAAACAACCAATTCCTAAGATAAGGCTGACTCTATGAGCGAAACCAAGACTATTCTAGTGGCCGTGAGTGATATATTTTTCTACACCAAGATTCGTGATGCATTTTTGCCAGCTGGATATAAACTTGAACGAATCCGCAATACAGACGACTGGCAGGAAAAAGCCCTTCAGAGTCAGCCTGTCGGGATGATCGTCAATATGAATGATGATCGGTTACATACGCCAGATATCCTGAAAGCTCTCAAAGCTTCACCTCAAACAGAATCTCTTCCTATTTTGGCTTTTGCCAATCATGAAGAGATTGGATCCTGGCAATTGGCCAAAGAGCTGGGCATTCAAAAAGTGGTGTCACGCAATGAGTTTTCTGCCAAAACTCTAGCTTTATTTGAAGAAGTCACGGCCTCTACAGCCTCATGAGGAGTCTTCCCCTTCAGGAACAGCATCAAGCTCTAGGAGCCACCTTTCAACCTCATGAGGATTGGGACATTCCCATTCACTATGGTGATCCACAAGCAGAGTACAAAGCCCTACACACGAACGCAGGGCTTGCAGACCTCTCTTCTAGAGGAAGAGTAATTATCACAGGTGAAGATCGAATCACCTGGTTACAAAGTATTATTAGCCAAGACATTCTTCCACTCCAACCAGGACAAGGCCGGTATTCCACCTTTATGGATCATAAGGGGAAAATGCTGTCGTACTTTCGTGTGTTCATCCGCCCAGAGAAAGTGGTCATTGAAGATGTCGGTGAAGTTGGCGAACAAACCTATGCGGCTTTTCGAAAATTTCTGCTCTATGGCACGAAGGCCAAAATGGCCAAAGGCATCGACACCCAAGGGCTCCTTCTTCTCAGCGGACCAAAAGCTTCAGAAATTCTGAAAGCAGCATTAACCTTAGAAGTGGAGGGACTAGAGTCACTCCAAACGCTGTCTTTTACCTTCGAAGGCAAAGAGATTTTTCTTGGCAAGACCGAAGAAACCGGAACCACTGATTATGAACTGTTCGCGTCACTGGAAACGCTTCCATCTTTGTGGGCACATCTTCTGAATACAGGGGAATCTTCAGGACTGAAACCCATTGGGAGAGAGACACGTGAAACCGCCAGAATTGAAGCCGGATTGCCACGCTTGGGTCCGGATATCAATGACCGGATCGTGCCTCCCGAAGCCAACTTGGAAGGGATCGCGTTTAGCCTTTCAAAGGGATGTTACCCGGGTCAGGAAGTTGTGGCGCGAATGGATACGTATGGATCGGTGAAACGAAGGCTAATAGGCTTAATGGTTGAGGGAACAGAAAACGATCTTCCAGAAATTGGCAACAAACTACTTTCTGGGGCGAGAGAAGTTGGATGGGTATCAAGTTCGACCTTCTCTCCTCTCCTCAATCAACCTATTGCCTTAGGATTTCCGTTGCGGGATTTTACCCCACCAGGCACTCAACTGGAAATCGAAACTCGCAGCAAGAAAATACCTGCATCCGTTACGACATTGCCATTTATCAAACCTCAATAGATTTTTCAGGATCCAAAATGGAACCCCGTGGTTTGATCATTTCATTTAGGAAGATTTTTCAGGATGTCGGGCCTGGGAAATCTTATCGGCAAACTTCAAAACGGGTTCTCGTTCCTCATCACTAAGCGCCAACAAGATATGAGCTTCATCTCCATGCATGAGTCGGAGACTCAAAAACATGTCTTGTGTGCGGTTTTCTTTATTGTCCCACGTCCCATCGATCAGCTGAATTTTATCTAGGTCGCAGCAGGAAAAGACATCATACCGAAAGTACGAATCCCCGATGACCAAGTCAAACAAAACATTCCCTTGTGACATGATCAGGACATTGAAACGGCCTTGATCTTCATAGCCTTCCGGAAGAAATTTATTGACATGGAGCAATTCAATAATTCGGCCGCCCAACGTTCGTTCAATTTTTCCCTCTAAGGCCGCGTAATCAATTTGAAGCGGTTTTTCGTCCTCGTCTGTAGCGGCCAAGGCGGCCGTTTTTGTTTGTTCAAACACATCTTTAGCTGTCAACACAACACACACTCCTTTGCTGAATGGCCCAATAATAATGAGAGATCGAGATCAATTCCAAGTGAATAGGGAACTTACGATACCCGCCTTTTACAGGAGAACGCAAGAGAACCAGACTTGGCCATATTATTTTCTCACACAGAAGGGGCAGAAGATTACAAATGATTGCCTTAGTTCTACCTATTTGGGCATACTTTGTAAGATGAATACTTCTTAGTCTTTTGAAGGAGATGAAACAATGAGTAGCGAATCTTGTTTAATTGGTGGCTGCACAGAGCCGCTCTATGCTCCGGCGGGGACACAGTCACTGTGCAAAGAACATTTTTTATTATTTTTGACGTGGCGCAAAAAAAAAGGCGGCCTCGGCATGTTCAAGAAATACAGTGCAATGACCATGGAGGAACGTGACACAATTGTCGAAGAATGGGCCCATACGCTCCTCCATACAACAGCTTCATAAGGCAAGTTCCACGCGCCTGTGCTACTCCATCAGAGGAGAACCGTGATGATGGATAATTTTCCATTCATCCCCAATTCGCTCAAATAAATTCGTGGCCACGACTTGGCTATGTTGGGGCGTCTCGCCAACCCGACTGGCAATATTTTCCGTGCAAATCACCCAGGCAATATCTGCGGCCACTTGCACTTGCAGTTCCGTCAGCTCAAATTCCATGGAGAAAGTATTATTAAATATCACCACCCATGAATCCCTAACCGCCGGCCATCCCACGCGAATACTCCATCCAGGGTGTATGCAGGTAACATATTCTTGATGGGCCCATATCGAATCCATGAGCCCGACATCTAGATTTTCAAAAGCACGATAAAACTGTTCATTCATCTGCGTAACTTCTTCAATTCGTTCCTTCAACATAATGCGTACGGTTCCTCTCTATCAGTCTTTCGACAGTGTAGAATATTTTGTTTCATGTTCATGCTTCTGTGCGTATTGATTGACAAGCCACACACCTAACAGAATTAATCCTACCCCAGCGATTTCTCTTGCGCCAACCGGTTCCCCTAAAATTACATAAGAAAAGAACAGCGCTGAAACTGGAACGACATTTCCAAAAATTCCAGCTCTGGACGGGCCTACGCCATCAACCCCATATAACCAAGCCTGTTGTCCCAACGCAGTCGCAAAGACCATAACATATACCAAAGCTATCCATCCTGACAGCGGCACAGAATCGATACCGGCCGCAAGCATTTTGTGATTAATCACGAGTAAGGGAATTTCAAAGAGTAAGGACATCATTAAGGTTGTCCAGGTCACTGTCAGAGGCGAAAAACGCCCCATCGTCTGCCGACAGCCAATCGTATACAATGCCCAGCTTACCAATGCCAAGATCACCAAAACGCCTCCTATCACTGGATGAGAACCACTTCCAGCCAACTCACTTTGCCCAGTGATGACTACAACGCCAATAAATGAGACGACACATCCAAGCCAGATAACACGGAGAGGAACATCCTTCAAAATCAATGATGACAGAAATGCCGTGATTGCTGGACTGGCCCCGATAATAACGCCAGCAGCCCCGGCACCAATGAATTGCAATCCAAATAACACCAATAAATGATTACCTAAAACGCCCAAGCCAAGCAGAAAAAACCTTCCCCAATCTTTTTTCGAAAAATTGCTTTCTCCTTCTTTCCTCAGCCACAAGGGAATCAGGATGGCTAAAGCTCCCAGCCCACGAAACACCGACGTCTCCACTGGAGAAAATGGTCCTAACGCCACCTTTTGGGCAATAACTGACCCTCCCCAGACCATTGCTGCCGTAGTCAAGGCTCCGTAAGAGGTGATAACTGATGGCTTGCGATTACGTTGTTGAATAGTCATCAATAAAGGATAAATGGAATAGTCTATATACACCACTGTTGAAATTACTGGGATCTCGATTATAGTGAAGACCTTCACAGCAATACATCAACCTAGTCAGATTCTCTCTTTTCGTGTACAAATCATCATATCCTGAAATCCAAAAAAGCCCGAATGACTTACCTGATAGGTCTTCTGTCCTGTTGACGCATTCAAAATTTAGCCGCTACAATCTTTCCCTGTTTCGGGTGTTTGTGGTAGGCTTTCCATAGCATTGGGGGCACCCTATCCCTCACCGAGCACTATCCAAATTGACGATACTATTCATTTGTCTGTGAAGGAGGAATTATGTCGTTACTGATTACCGAAGAATGCATTAATTGTGGTGCCTGCCTCCCGGAATGCCCCAATGAAGCCATTTTTGAAACACGCAGTGCCGCTGAAGAACTCAACCATAAAGTGGGAGAAGGCCAGGGAGAGGGGGATACGGTCTACGTTATTACTTACGAACGCTGCACTGAATGCGTTGGCCATTTTGATGAGCCTCAATGTGCCGCCGTGTGTCCTGTAGATGATTGTTGTGTACCAGACCCGGAAATTCCTGAGACCACGGAAGCCCTTTTAGAAAAAGCTAAACAACTGAATCCTGACAAAGAAATTGATCCGGAAAAAGTTTGGAGCGGAGTGAGGAATTAGATTACTTCTTTACCCCGAACCTGATCATATTAAAAAGCCCCTTCCTAATAACCTTAGGAAGGGGCTTTTTTCTATTCTATAAACAAAAAAGGAACATTATTCCCTTCAAGAGTCATCCCACCTCTTGCAAGTCATGCAACCGAACCGAGATCAACTTGGAGACTCCAGGCTCTTCCATCGTCACACCAAATAATGAATTCGCGATTTCCATAGTTCGTTTATTATGGGTAATCACAATAAATTGAGAGCGATCAGCCATTTGCTTTAAAAACTGTCCAAAGCGGACCACATTGGTTTCGTCCAACGGGGCATCAACCTCATCCAAGACACAAAACGGAGACGGACGTACCAAAAAGCTTGCAAACAAGAGCGCCATCACAGTCATCGTTTTTTCTCCACCAGACAGCATACTCAAATTTTTGAGTCGCTTCCCAGGTGGTTGCGCGACAATTTCAACTCCTGGCTCTTGCTTAAAGCTCTGAGATTCTTTTGTTTCCTGTAAACCCGGCGCAGCATCGAGGGCTTCAGCTTCTCCTCCAGAGTTCTCTGATTCATTGACTAAGACTAACTCGGCTCGTCCTCCGGCAAACAAGGCTGAAAAAACCTCATTAAACTTCACTTGCAATTCTTTAAAGGTTTCCGCGAACAGTTTATTCGTGGTTTGATTGAGTCGCTGAATAATTTCTTGGAGCGATCGAATGGACCCAGACAAATCTTCTTCCTGCGCCAACAAAAATTGGTAGCGTTCCTCTAATTGTCCATGCTCCTCAATGGCAGCCAAATTAATGGGACCAATCCGCTCAAGTTTTTTCCGAATACGTTGCAATCTTTCTCGCCATTGCTTTAAATGTTCCAGGTTTTCACCTAGATTTTGCGTCTCTTCCCCATCCATTACAGCCATGTGGGAAACTTTCAAATTATCAATGGATATCTCATAAGTCTGCGTTAATGTTTCTTCTACAGCCTTCAACTTTGTTCGCACCTCAGCCAAACGGCCCTCAATGGGGACTCGGGCTTTAAAGATCTGCGACAGCGTCTCTCGAGCTTGTCCTATCAATCCTTCCAGGCGCTTCATATTTTCTTGGATTTCCACATGATGATTTTGCAGATCGCGTAATTGCACACCCTTTGATTCTTTTTGCCCACCAAGCCTTTCCACCAATTCTTCGTTTTTCAGTCGCGTTTCTTGGCTTGTTCGACTTTGCAAAAAGAGTTGTTCCAATTGCTGATCAATTTCTTGAACTCGAGCTTTCCGGTTTGCTTCTTCCCGCTCCAAGCGTTCCTGATCTGTCTGTTCATGCCCCCATTGAGCTTGCAATGTGTGATAATTTTTCCGAATATCATTAAGGCGAGCGGTTAACTCTTGTTGTTCTTGATCAAAGCCCTGAAGTGCTTCCTGAGACTCAGCCAATTGAGCATGCTCTTCTGTACTCCGAATCTCAAGATTTTCAAGCTGCGTTCTCGCATTCTTTTCATCTGCTTGCATTTGCCCTAAGTCAGCCTCTTCCATTTCACGGTCTTGCCGCAAAATGTCCAATCGTCTAAGCAAATCAGGAATGGCCTGCCCTTTTGACATTTCTTCCTTTTGAACCGAAAACACCTGAAGTTCTTTTTCCCTAATATCAGCAATGGCTTCTTCAAATTGAGCTGAAACGGCTTCAATATTCTGACACAGGACTCCCCGAGTCTCCTGCTCGGTCACAAACGCCGCCTGGAGAGTTTGAAGATTGTCCTCTAAGGCCAAAATTTCTCGTCGCCGACGTAACAACCCACCTGCTGTTTTATTTGATCCTCCACTAAGCACTCCACAAGAAGTCACCATCTCGCCATTTAAGGTCACCAAAGACGGCCCCGCCCCTTGAAACCACAGGTATTTATCCATAATGGCCAAGGCATCGGCCAAGGATTCAACAATCACCGTATCGCCTAATAAAGCATCTACCACAGGTCGCAACTCAGTAGACGTCTGCACAAAGGCTTTTGCTAACCCTTTCACGAAAGATTCGGATTCTAATTCAGTCCACCACACGGGAAAAGAAGCATCAAGGGAACGAGGAAGTTGTAATGGCAGAAAACGACCTTTTCCTAATTGATGCTCTTGAAATTGGGAAATGGATTCTTGAGCCTCCTGAGAGGAATACACAATCCAGGCTTGCAAATGTTCACCAAGAGCCGCCTCTACCGCCTGCTCAACCGATTCCTCTACTTCCATCCGTTCAGCTAAGGCCGCCTGGATGAGAGAACATTGCTCACGTACCGAGGCCTCAGTACCTTCTCTGCTTTGACCATAGCCCAATTCTTCACGAAATATACCTTGAAGAGCCTTGAGTTCAGACTCCGTGCCTGCTATCTGCGTTTTAAGCTCGAGATGCTTGCTATCTAGCTCTTCTCGGGTTTCCCGAAAACTTTGCAATCGAACCTCTAAGTGCTCTTGCCTGGTTCGCAATTCCTCCAATTCGGTTTCTAGTGTCGAGCGTTGAGCCTGTAGGGTGGCTTGTTCACGTTGCAAGGAGGATTGATCGAGTTGAGATTGCGTAAACTCGGCCATCAAACGATCAATACGCCGACTCGTCGCCCCCTGCCCTTCACCAAGACTGCGCAGACGGTTCTCTACATTGGTCTTTTCTACCGCCACGGCTAAAATACTTTCTCGGACTTGAGCAACCTTCTCTTCCATTTCTCGACGACGAGTCGTAACGACAGACAAACCTTCCTCTTCCTCCATTATGGAAGAAGATAGGGTTTCGATCTCGTTACGTGTTTGAGCCATTTGTTCAACGAGAGCTTCAAGCAGATGGACCACTTCTTGACCCTGTTCATCCAGCCGCGAACGTTCCTCCATGATCTGATCATGTTGCTGCTCATACTGCTCTAGCCGATTACGTTCAATTTGAATCTCGGTTAAAGCCTGAGACATTTGTTTCTCAATATCTCGATATTCTTCTTGAGCCTGCTGAAGGGTTTCGTTCATCGTTGTCAAATCAAGCTGAACCTGTTGTTGATCGGCCACAAAACGCACTTCTTCTGCGACACAGGCTGCCTCTTGACTTTCGGAATCCTGCAACTCTTTCTCTACGTCAGTATGATCGGCATACAATCGCCGAAAATCCTCGGCCAGCAACCGCACTTCGAGGTCCCGAGCTTCTTGCATCAACGTTTTATATTCCTCCGCCTGTTTGGCTTGTCGAGTTAGCACCCGAAGTTGCTGATGCACTTCTCCTAAAATGTCTCTAACTCGTAAGAGATTATTTTCTGTGCTTTGCAATTTTCGTAGCGCTTCAGCTTTTTGTTTTTTATAGCGGATAATACCTGCCGTGCCTTCAATAAATTCACGCCGCTCTTGAGGTGAGGCACTTAATAATTGCTCAATATTGCCCTGCTCAATCACAGACTGCCCTCGCGTGCCTGCTCGAGCATTCCACAGAAACCCACGAATATCTTTGAGACGGCAAGAGATTTTATTGAAATAATATTCGCCTTCCCCGTCGCGATAGAGACGCCGAGTGATCATGACATCTGTCGTACTCTCCAATCCTTCAACCAATGCTGAAACAGGTTCGAGTTCTTGGGGCGTGACATTTGAAAAGACTAAAGAGGCTTCCACCATACCCATGGGCTTGCGCTGTTCAGTGCCATTAAAAATGACATCTTCCATACGCTCACTTCGGAGACTCTTGACACTTTGTTCACCCATTGCCCACAAAATGGCATCCACGATATTACTTTTGCCGGTCCCATTGGGACCTACTACAGCAGTGATACCGTCAGGAAAGTCAATTTTGGTTTCCGCAAAGGACTTAAACCCATTCACCACTAGGGTACGTAGATCCATTTTCCCTCCTAGACGTGGGTAAATGTGAGATTTGAAATTTTCACCGAGATCACTCTATAATTTCTACCATAAGGTCCCACTAAAATCAAAATTTCACACAAAATGTAGGGTATAATAAATCTGCTTTACGCCATATCTAGGAGCAAACTTCTTTCTTCATTAATTCAGCAGTCCGCCAAGAACGCTTAGAGAGGAGAGATTTAAAAAGACTTTTTAGGGCGTGTTCACAATTAGAGAAGCCAAATGACGGTTGTAGCCAGAGACAGAAAGGCCTGAAAGTGTTGAGCCAGTTTTGCATAACGGGTCGCCAGGCGTCGAAATTGTTTCAACCGTTGCAAGAAACATTCAATGTCCGCCCGAGCTCGATACCAATTCCGGTCATAGCTGCGTTGGATGAGACGGGAGACTTGAGGTGGAATAACCGCCGGGCACCACAGTGTCCCATAGCATCCAAAACAGCTTGGGCATCATAGGCTTTATCTGCCAGCACCGCCCCAATCCCACTCAACTCGGCCAACAACGCTGCCCCCCTTTTGCTCCGGCCGCATGCTGATGCGCACGGACAATCGTGCTATCGATGGTCACCCATTCAAAGTCCGGGGCAGTGGCCATGATGGCGGCCACTCGTTGCCAGATGCCTTTTTTCGCCTAGCAGGAGAAGCGCATATAGATCGTGGGGCACCGTCCATATTCATCTGGCAAATCCCGCCAAGGTGCCCCCGTGCGCATGATCTACAGCACCGCTTCCAGAAACTGGCGCTTATCGGCTGCCGTCACACCACGGTCGGTCACTTTACCCAGCAGCACGTCTTTGAGCGTATTCCATTGATCATTTTGCAACATCGTTCGTGCCATCGGACCTCCTGCACAAGAAAAGGTTCATGATGGCCAGGAAGATACCTGCAAGATTTTTAATTGTGAACTCGCCCTAGAAAGGAGATTCAAAAACTGACTCAACCCGGGTTCGCAAGAACAACTACCGGGATTTATCAGCCATTAATAATTCTTTCGGCAAAAGGAATTCGACCTCTTCTTCCACAACGGTCAATTCCTCAACACCTTCGGCACCTTGTTTTTTTAAGAATTTAATCACTTGAGAGACAAGCACTTCCGGAGCAGAAGCTCCAGCCGCAATACCGATAGCAGTCACCCCTTCAAGCCAAGCAAGTTGTATATCTTGATACGAATCAATCAAATAGGATGTAATTCCGCACCGCTCACCCAATTCCCGTAATCGGTTAGATCTGGAACTATTCGAAGACCGAGTTACCAGAATCACCTCAACAAACCTTCTAACGAGAACAAGTCATCTGATGGTGCTCTTTTCTAAACCCTCTCAGACACAAATAATACTGGGATGGATACCTTTTTCAGGTTTTTTGGTGTCTCATCACAAGAGATGAACGGCACAATCCTTCTTTTTTTTAAAAAATAATAATCACATTTCAAACATCTGGAAATTTCCAAGGTTTTTTCTCTGGCATGTCTAAACGTTTTCCGAAATAAACACCTAAACCACCCAGGCTGCAATTAATTTCAATTTTTTAGGCAGTCTCAATTTCACCTGCACTCCAGACGAGCCAACTAATAAGTTCAACATGTTACGGAGCAACCACCTAAAACCTCCTGCGCATTTACACCTTCCTTTTTCGCGTGTATTCACCAAAAAAACTTGTACGAATGAAACGATATTCATTTGGCACAAAGAATGCTCTACTTCATAACATCCGACGATGGCAATGGAACACAGAACACCCTACATTTAGACAAAAGAGGAGGATAGAAACCCATGGCATATATTCTCGTAACAGGAGGTACAGGATTTCTTGGAGGCGCACTCGCAGGCACGTTTTTGGCCAATGGCAAAAAAGTTATTTGCCTGTCGAGGAATGACCCTGACGGTGGACGAACACTTCACAATATCACTGATGCCATGCGTGGATTTGGCCATACGGTGTCTACCAGCGTTCTTGAAAATTTACAGATTGAAAATATTGATACAAAAAATTTTTCAAGGGAATTCAATCGCTTTTCGTTTTGGGAAGACATCGATGAAATTTGGCATTGTGCAGCCGATATGAATTACTCCCTGCAAAATGTGGCCAACTCCTATGAACATAATGTCCGCAATAGTTTATTGTTGTATCAGAAGTTCTCGGAACATCGCTCACCCTCAAAACGGTTTTACTATATGTCGACCGCTTTTGTCGGTGGGAATGTTGGAGCGGATATAAAGGAGGAATTACATCTTGCTCCTGTGCTAACGACCTCCTATCAGATCACAAAATTCGCGACCGAAAATACTCTCTTTCTTGCTTCACAACAAGGGAACCCTCTCACCATTTTGAGACCGTCAGTGGTCATTGGTCATCGTAAGACAGGTTGGTTCAATTACAAACCGTATGGTCTCTATATGTTTGCCAGAGGATTTTTCAATCTGGCAAAGATGACATCTCAGATTCGCCTGGCGATCCCACCAGAGGCTGCGATTAATCTCGTGCCCATTGATACGGTCATTGAACAAGCCTCTTTGTTATCTCAACAGCAAACGCACCGACACCATCATGAAGTGTTCCATCTGGTCAGTGACCAGAATGTGAACTCTCGTACACTTCTTTCAGCTATTGCTGAAGAAATAGGACTCACCTTGATTTACGAAAACGCCCAGTCCCTCCTTGAGCGCCGGCTTGAACAATCCATCGAAGCCAATCGCGTCTATGCCACACAGACTTGGAATTTTCATAATCACAAACTCCATTCCCTCCTCTCAAAGCATGATGAAGCATTCACATCAGTGGACTTAGGCTCCATCACCTCTGTTGTCAGAAAATATTACACGCATTTGAAGACCGAGAAGAAGAAAAAGAAGGCAAGCACTCGTCAAAGAACGACCCATCCCATTCAACCGGTTCGTCAGAAAGACATGTCACTCGCTATTTAACCATAAGGAGCGCACACCATGACCATCGATCTGTATTTTGTTCTATTTTTTCTGAGTTGGGCGTTTCTGCGTATAGGATTTGTTCACTTCATCACGCTCATATCCCATTCTGGTTGGTCTGAAAAAACCCGTGTATACAACATCGGCATACCTACAGAGCAAGTTGAACGAGAAAAATTTTGGCCGCTGCCATTTTTTGTTGATGCATTGGGATTTGCGTGGTTAGCCTATTGGGGGATACTCGTATTTGTCGAGTGGAGGAGCCTGCCCACACTGACTCAAACCATGACGAGCTGTCTCGCATTGGGCCTCGCCCATGCATTGATCGCTGAACCACTCTATTATTGGTATCATCTCCTACTTCATCGAAATAAAACGCTACGTAAGCATCACGTGAAGCACCACAAAGCCATAGTCCCTACTCCGCCATCAGGATACACCTTTACTGTTTTTGAGCGAACAAGTTATCTCGTCCTCTTTGCGATCCCAATAGTAATCGTCGGATGGCTTAATCAACTTACACCCGTTGGATTTTTTGCCTATTATATCGTCTTTGACTTTCTCAATAGTATTGGCCATTGCAACGTTGAGTTTTTTCCCAAGTGGTATATCCATTCCCCATTGAAATGGGTCATCTATAGTCCAAGCTTTCACAATCTCCACCACTCCCGTTGGGAAACAAATTACACATTGTTTATGCCCATCTATGATTGGATTTTTGGGACACGGACATCGGAAAGTGACAGTCTTTTTATTCGTGCGAGATCTGGCCAAGGACCATCAGACTTACGGAGATTCACGACAGACGATACGGGCTCATCAAATCTTGATAAGATCATTCCGATTAGCACCATTCCTCAACCTCAATCAAAAGAGGCCGTAACCTAGATAAAGTTTCAGAATGAGAATATCTGTAGAAGGGATAACCTTGCAGGTTTCACACGAACAATCCTTCTTCGGTAAATCAATTAACTTGGGAATAGCCCGCAAGATAACCTATACAGGAGATAGCCAACAGGGTGCCTCATCGCGTTTTCAGAATTCTATAAAAACCAAGATCTGCAAGAACGCATCACTATCAATCATGAGGATTTATCAGCCATCAATAATTCCTTCGGAAGAAGGAATTCGACATCTTCTTCCACAACGGTCAATTCCTCAACACCTTCGGCACCTTGTTTTTTTAAGAATTTAATCACTTGAGAGACAAGCACTTCCGGAGCAGAAGCTCCAGCCGCAATACCGATAGCAGTCACCCCTTCAAGCCAAGCAAGTTGTATATCTTGATACGAATCAATCAAATAGGATGTAATTCCGCACCGCTCACCCAATTCCCGTAATCGGTTGGAATTCGAACTATTGGGAGACCCAATTACGAAAATCACATCAACAAAGCGAGCGAGCTCTTTGACGGCATTTTGACGATTTTGTGTGGCATAACAAATATCTTCTTGGTGTGGGCCTTTAATGCCAGGGAATCGCTCATGAAGGGCTGCTACAATATCTCGACATTCATCTACACTTAACGTCGTTTGAGTCACATAAGATAAATGATGAGGATTCTCCACTGTTAACGTTTCCACATCCTCCACGGAAGACACCAAATGAAATTTATCCGGCACCTGTCCCAAAGTCCCAACCACTTCCGGATGTCCTGCATGGCCAATGAGGATGAGCTCATAAGTATTCGAATAATCCCGATTGACTTCATTATGGACTTTAATCACCAACGGGCAGGTCGCATCAATAACTTTGAGGTTTCGACGGTTAGCTTCTTCCCATACCGCTTTAGCCACACCATGAGCACTGAAAATGACGATGGCCCCATCTGGCACCTCATCAAGCTCCTCAACAAAGATGGCTCCTTTTCCTCGAAGAGATTCCACTACATGTCGACTATGGACAATTTCATGTCGAACATAAATTGGCGCACCGTAAGTTTTGAGTGATAAATCAACAATTTCTATTGCTCTGTCCACACCGGCACAAAAGCCTCTTGGATTCGCTAAATATATTTTCACAACACAGTCCTTCCTTAGTTAGGGTAAAGGTCACAAGGTATTTTAGCATGGCCCAAAGGAGCAATCTATCATCCCCAACGGATCAAGGCCGTCCCCCAAGTTAAGCCACCCCCAAAGGCCCCAAGGAGGATCTGACCTCCAGCGTTCAATCGCCCCTGACGATTGGCATAATCTAAAGCCATTGGAAGACTTGCAGAAGAAGTATTGCCTACATTCTCCATCATAGACACACAGCGCTCTGAAGGAATTTTAAGTGTTCGACACAAATGTGTCATCATCCGAACATTAGCCTGATGGAAAATCACTTGGGTCAAATCAGCGATCTCCCATTTTTCATCCTCGACATGCTTCAAAACAGCTTGGCCTAACTTACGAACCGCAGTTCGAAATAACGTGGAACCTTGAATTCGCAAGGTATGCGACCGATTATCCAGAACAGCTTGAGAAAGTGGCTCGCGAGAACCTCCAGCTGCAACTTTCACCAAATCATGATAATGCCCATCAGCGTGAAGACGAATACTCACGATACCCTGTTCAGCCACAGTTGATTGCCCTAAAATAGCCGCGCCAGCCCCATCCCCAAATAATATGGCCGTACTCAGATCATCTTGATCCAACGATCGCGACTTTACTTCTGAGGCCACAACTAAACATCGTTGAAATTGCCCAGACCGAATAAAACAATCAGCCATTGAGAGGCCATACAGAAATCCCGAGCAAGAAGCCGAACAGTCAAACGCGGGAATACCTTCAATGCCTAAACGAGCTTGCAGTAAACAAGCTGTCGAAGGAAATGGCATATCTGGTGAGGTGGTGGAGACGATTATCGCATCAAGATCTTTGGGCGAGATTTTGGCTTGATCTAAGGCATGGCG
Organism: Nitrospirales bacterium; assembly: GCA_965223685.1. GTDB lineage: Bacteria > Nitrospirota > Nitrospiria > Nitrospirales > UBA8639 > Nitrospira_E. The sequence continues at coordinate 497,929 of CBDCXG010000003.1, read as the reverse complement.
GGAAGCCTGATCGGCCAATGAAGCACAACTCTCATGGGGCTCGACCCAGTGCCTGCTCCGAATCCCCGACACTCGATAAATATAGGAAGGGTCCTTCCCTAATGGATGGGCCACGTCTACATTCTCGACTTTTCGAGCTGCGAGAGCTGAGCCGGTGCTGCAAATTCTTGTTAATGGCTGAAACATGAGCATGTTACCAACAGCCAGAAATTGGACAATTCAAGGATGATCACATATGGTATATACATGGAAGTGCTGTAAAGGTGAGACTATCGTGGGACGACTAAATGAAGCAAATTTCTAAGACCCCAGGCTTTCCTCCGTTGATCAAAATCTTGTATAAATCATGGGGATGACGGAAAGACTTCTTTTACAAAAAAATTCAACAAGATATCCTAGTTCCTCACATACCCAAATATGACCTCCATATTCAACGTTCAACCTTCCTTCACCTTCACATTCCTTATGATGGGTTTGACTGGCCTCTTTCTAGGCTGTTCCTCCACGCCTGATGCCCAGGAGACCGATTCTCAAGCGATATTTTCCAGTGACGAACAAATTTTTGTAGGTGATTCGATTGAAATGAGCTATGACCCTAATGTCATCATGAAACGGGCCGAATCATTTTTCGACAAAGAATCCTATGCAGAAGCCATTGTGGAGTACAAGCACTTTCTTGATCTCCATCGAAACCATATCTTAGCCCCTTACGCCCAATACAAAATTGGGGTCAGCCATCACCAACAATTTCGAACCGTTGATCGAGATCCTGAACCACTTAATAACGCCATTGCAGGATTTGAAAAACTTCTCAAAGAATTTCCTGCCAGTCGATATGAAACAGAAGCTCTAGAAACCATTCAGGCATGCAAAGAACAACTCGTCCAACGTCATCTGATGGTGGGAAAATTTTATTTAAAACGAGAAGCCTATCTAGCCGCCGCTCACCGCTATGAAAAAATCATCAAAGAATTTCCTGAAGCCGAAAGAACACCAGAGGCAATGTTCCAACTCGCCAAAACCTATCAAGACTTAGGAATTGAAGAATGGACTCAAGAGTGGCTAATAACGCTGATCCAGCAATATCCTGAAAGTCCTTACCATTCCTCAGCCCAATCGCTTTTGGCTTCGCTTCATGAGGAACATCCCACATTGTTGGCTTCGCTTCCCAAAAACCCATTGGTTTCGGACAAAACAATCACTCCATTGTCTACTCCTCAAACACCCCAGAACTCTGCTTCTACTAATAGTGGAACTCTACCACAAGCCCAAATCTCTGAAGCTCAAACCGCCGTAGCAACCGAACGAACTGCAGCTCCATCAACTTGCGCTATAGGTTCCTGGTGCGATCCCCAATCCGTGACTCCAACCCCTCTCACCAATCCCGAGCTATCGCAAACAAATCCCAAAGCCTGTAAAACCGGAGAATGGTGCTAGCGTGGAGGTGCTTCATAATTAGGAGTCAGACTCGAATTATTCCCTGTTTCATATAGGAATGAGAACGTAGGTTAATTTGAGTCTGACCTCTAATTTTGGCGAAAAAAAATTACTACTGACCGATGTACCAGCCGATACCATTACGTTCTAAAAAACTGGTGAAGAGAGTCACAGAATCAGTGAAAATCATCACCCCTACAAGGACTAATAGTGCACCACTCACAACGGAAACACCACCTAGGTATTTGCGAAGATTTTTGAAATAGCTCAAGAAAGTATCCATACCAAAAGCCGTCAAGAAAAATGGTAGACCAAGACCAAATGAATAAGCAGAAAGTAACATTACTCCGCCTGACATGGACTCCGTCGTACTCGCATACGCCAAAATGGTTCCGAGTACTGGGCCAACACACGGAGTCCAGCCTGCCGCAAAAGCTGTCCCTATGAGAAACGAGCCAACGTACCCGACTGGCCGAGATTCAAAATGCATGAGCCGACGTTCGGTCATCAATAGATTGAGTTTCAAAATTCCTAAAAGATATAAGCCAAAAATAATAATGAGAATCCCGCCGACCTTTCGGATGATATCTTGATATTCGTATAAGACCTGTCCAATCAAACTCGCCGAAGCCCCAAACGCAATAAAGACGGTCGAAAAGCCTGCGATAAATAAGAGGGCATTCAGCAATATGGCCGACTTAAAGCGCTGACGCTCTTCAACTTTTGCGAGATTTTCGACCGACAATCCTGTGATATAGGAAAGATAGGACGGAACCAGTGGCAAGACACAGGGTGAAATAAAAGACAACAGCCCTGCACTAAAGGCCGCGAACAAAGAAACTTGTGTAATAGAGTCCATAAGTTACATGGTTTCAGACGGAGCCTGATATGACTCTTGTAGGAGTTCGCGTATTAACCGTCGCGCTTCCTGACTGTTCCAATCTCGAGCACCAAATACTCGCTGTCGAATGATTCCTTGACGATCAATCACATAGGTCATCGGCAACGTCCGTGCTCCATATGTCAAGCCAACCTGATAATCGGAGTCATGTAATATGGGGAAACTCAACCCCATGGCTTCTTTGAATGGCCGCGTAACTGCAGCCCCCTGCTGATCTACTGACACAGCTAACATGGCTAAGCCTTGGCTCTGAAACTCCTGGTATAAGGATTCCATTGCAGGCATTTCCACTTTACAAGGACCACACCACGTTGCCCAAAAATTCAAGAACACAACTTTCCCTTGGTACTCAGGCAAGGAATGCCCAACACCATCCAAGTCCAGTAAACGAAATGCTGGGGCAGGTGTATTGATGGCAGGACGACTGTAAGCTACCTGCTCTGCTGACTCACCTATGGCTGAAGTGTCTGAATAGCCAGCGTCACACCCCCATAGGGTGGCAAGAAGTATCAACCCGGCTAAACTATGCATCCTAGCCACGCTCATTTTCTTCTCACTCTGAAAGATTCCAAACGAGGGCTCCATTTAGGATCCCTACCACAAAAAACAATCATGGGGAAACCTTGCATTTTTTCATCATCATATGATCCTCATAATTTTATCGTCAATGAAGTTCTCTCTATTGAGCATGCAAACACCAAGAATATTTTCTCGTGGATATTTCCTTCACGATTTCCTAGACAACCCTTTAGACATGACGTAGACTACAAAGCCAACCTACCGATTCGCACCACCATCACTCATGAGCGCTATTCAGGTCACCAGTCTTTCAAAATCCTACGGGTTTTATCGCATCTTTGAGGAAATGTCCTTCACCATTTCTTCCGGAGCTTGCTTTGCACTTTTTGGTCCAAACGGCGCAGGGAAAACGACCCTCCTTCGCATCTTAGCTACCCTGCAAGCACCCTCAGGAGGACAGTTTACCATCTTTGGACAGGACGGGGTGGCACAGAAAGATGCCGTCCGCGCCATCCTTTTATTTATCGCCCATGGCTCACATCTCTATGAAGAACTAAGTGCCACCGAAAACTTGCAATTTTCGCTGGCCCTTCGTGGGCAGATACCAGAGCCCTCTCAACTAAAACGTGCACTCGACCAAACGGGGATTGGCGCCTATGGCAATCTGAAAATACGACAATTCTCTGCGGGCATGAAAAAACGCTTAGCCCTCGCTAAAGCCATTTTGGCGCAACCACAACTTCTGTTACTCGATGAACCCTATAACGCCTTAGATGATGGAGGCGTCGTGCTGACGAATCAACTCATCCAGGATACTATGAAACGTGATGGAGCCGTGATTATGGCCACCCATGACCGGAACAAGGCAGCCCAGATTGCCACTGATGGTGGCATTCTTCAGGCGGGACAGCTCAAACTCCTGTCTCCCGAACAACTACAGAAACATGTCATTTCTTAGCACAATTCATTGGGTGGTCTGGAAAGACCTCATTAGCGAATGGCGAACCCGAGAGACCATCTCTTCGATGTTGTTTTTCGCTCTCATCGTCATTCTGGTCTTCAGCTTTAGTTTTGCTATGGACCAAGATGCTGCACGACAACTCATCGCTGGAATCATTTGGGTGGCCTTTACTTTTACCGGTATTATTGGCATCGGAAAATCATTTACTTCAGAATTACAAAACGATTGCATCGAATCCTTGCAAATGAGTCCTGTCCCCAAGGGAGCCATTTACCTCGGTAAAGTTGCGGCAAATTTCCTGTTTATGCTTGCGGTGGAAATTTTGCTCTTTCCGCTCTTCGTCATCTTTTTCAACCTGGATGTGCTTGATTCATTTGGCATGCTGCTCCTCGTTTTTTTTCTAGCCACCTTGGGGTTATCTGCAGTCGGCACCCTCTTTTCTGCATTAACCGTGCAAATTCGCGCTAGGGAAGTGATGCTGCCCGTCTTACTGCTGCCGTTGGCCGTCCCGGTCATGATCGCCGCCGTCGAAGCCACCCGCGGCACACTCAACGGCGACCCTTATAACTTCTACTCCCAATGGCTGCATCTGCTCGTCATCTTCGACATCATCTTCACCGTCGTCTCCTTCTGGCTCTTCGAATTCATTTTAGATACATAGAGGCCCCAAACCTCCGTATTGCAAATTTCAAGTGAACATTTTCCCGTTGCTATACAATAGTCTAAAAATACATTTCAGTTTTCTTGAGTATCTCATGTGGACGAATATTTATCTCATTCAACTTCCCTCCAAATTAGGTGCCTAACCCTTTCCCCCTTGAGGGTTTTCCCTTTACAATAGAGCATATGCTGAATCGGTTTATTCGCTGGATTCAACGGTTTAAGGGATGGTTTGGTGGAGCCGGGGCCATTTGTATTTTTTTGGGGCTCTATATCGGCCTGCTGGCTTCCCCTCCCGATTACTATCAGGGGGAATTGGTTAGGATTATGTATGTCCATGTTCCCTTAGCCCATACCAGCACCCTGGCCTATTCCGTCTTGTTCTTTGGCAGTATTTGGTATTTGTGGAAACGCGACCCGCTTGTGGATAATGCCTGCCAGGCTTCGGCTGGTATTTGTGCGCTATTCACAGCTTTAGCCCTGATCACCGGATCTATTTGGGCTAAGCCCACCTGGAACACCTGGTGGACCTGGGACCCTCGCTTAGTCTCCTTTAGTGTGCTCCTCCTGATTTTGGGCGGGTATTTGATGCTCCGAAAATTAGTAGATGACCGAGAACGCGGGGGGCGTTATGCAGCTATTCTCGCAATTGTCGGAGGGATCGACCTGCCAATTATTAAGTTTTCCGTGGAATGGTGGCGAACCCTCCATCAACCCATGTCATTCTCTACACGAGGAGTGGCGATTTCTGATGATATCTTGATCCCCTTAACTCTCATGAGCATTGGCGCATGGCTCCTGTTTGCCTATATGGTGATGGTACGAACACAAATTTTGTATCTTAGCGACCTGCTTCAGGCTAAAAAGGGGCGCCTGCTTAGTCAGACGCATTTTTCTCAGACTTCCCCATGACCGGATTCTATGCACGATGGGGGCTCATGGTTGGAGGTATGATCCTATTGGCCATGATAACCTTCCAACAGTACCAGCGTGATTTATCGACTCTGTCGTTGGCAGCGGCTTTACACAGCACAGCCTCTTCAGAGCCTGTTAGAATTCAAGGAATGGTAAAAAGTGGGACCTTGTCTGGGGCAGTTGAGCAGGGACAAGCAACTTTTGAATTAGTCAATGGGCCAACGACGCTTCCCGTAGAATACGCTGGTCCCCCTTTGGAAAATATTCGTGAACTGAAAACGATGGTCTTAATTGGTCACCTGGATCAAGCCACCAAGACATTTAAAGCCACAGATACCGCCCTGATAAACAATTTTGGGTTTGTTGCTGCAGCCTACTTGATCACGGTACTTGTGCTTGGCTGGGCTGCATTTGCCATGGGGCAAAGAGTCATGGTTTTATTTAAGGAAATCAAAGACGAAAAACTTTACGAACCGGAGAATGAACCCCTTGCCAGCAAGAAATAAAAAAGTGGCGGTTATTATCAGTATTCTCCTGATTGCTGGGTCATTAGCCTACTTGGCCTTTGGCAATTTTGGGGAAAATATTGTCTACTTCGTTACGCCATCAGAGGTCAAAGCTTTCAGCCCTGAAACCTATACCAAAAAAGTTCGCGTAGGAGGCATGGTCGTGAAAGGTAGCTTAAAAACTCAGCCTGATCCAGTAGGACTCACGTTCGAACTCACGGACGGGAACGCCACCATCCCGGTAGCGTTCCAAGGGATTCCACCAGACCTGTTCAAAGAAGGCCAAGGCGCGGTTGTTGAGGGTCAATGGAAAGATGGGCGAACCTTTCATTCAACCATGATCATGGCCAAGCATTCTGAGGACTATATGCCCATGGAACTCAAACGAGCAGGCGTCGAACTCCCCAAAAAAGATTTCATGAAGACCCTCTCTCAGTAAAGGGCGGACTGCCCCAACCTCCATGATCATAGAAATCGGACATTTTTCGGTTGTCGTCGCCCTGGTGCTCTCGGTCTTTGGAATGGCCAGTGCAGCCTTAGCCCTCAAGACCCGCAACCCAGACTGGGCTCGCTCAGGGCGCATGGCTCTTACCTTGATTTTTGTCTTGCTCAGTATTGGGATGCTGTCTTTGGTGTATTCCTTTATCGTTCGAGATTTTTCCGTTCTCTACGTCGCGAATAATTCCAACTCAAAACTTCCGTTCTTTTATACCGTATCGGCGGTTTGGGGCGGCCATGAAGGTTCACTACTGCTTTGGGTCTTTATTCTGTCGGTCTTCAGCACCTTGGCAGTCTGGCTGCATTGGCGCACACAACCCACTATTATGCCCTATCTGATAGCTGTGGAATGTGGAGTGATTTTCGGATTTCTCTGTCTAATCGTGTTTCTTTCTAGCCCATTTGAACGACTTCTTCCTGTTCCCACAGACGGCAAAGATCTGAATCCGCTCTTGCAAGACCCGGCGATGGTGATGCATCCCCCGATGCTGTACATGGGGTATGTGGGATTTTCAATTCCTTTCTCCTTTGCCATGGCAGCCCTCTTCTCAGGCCGGTTAGGAGAAGAATGGATCAAAGTCACACAACGCTGGACCACGTTCGCATGGATGTGCCTCACCACTGGCATACTTTTGGGTGGGTATTGGGCCTACTACGAATTGGGCTGGGGGGGCTATTGGGGTTGGGATCCTGTTGAGAACGCCTCGTTTATGCCATGGCTGGTGGGAACTGCCTATCTCCATTCCGTGTTGGTTCAAGAGAAGCGAAAAATGTTCAAAGTCTGGAATCTATTCCTGATTATTGTGACCTTTTCGCTCTCACTCATTGGAACCTTTTTGGTGCGCAGCGGCGTGCTCACCTCGGTTCATTCCTTTGCCACTGATCCTGAACGAGGCCTATATATTTTGATTTTTGTAGGCAGCGTGATAGGCATTGCCTTCGGCGCGCTCATTCTCCGGTCACCTAAACTCAAATCTCAAATCGAAATGGATTCACTCATCTCACGTGAATCAGTGTTTCTCTTTAATAATTTATTTTTTCTGGTTGCGGCTGCCACAGTCTTTTTAGGCACGCTCTATCCACTCATCCTTGAAACCGTGGGTGGGGGCAAGGTCACGGTAGGACCACCGTATTACAATGCGGTCTTCATGCCCATCGCGTTGGGGTTGCTCTTTCTCATGGGCATTGGCCCCTACATTCCCTGGCGGAAGGCCTCGATCGCAAATTTAAAGAAAAGTTTTTCTACACCGTTGTTGGCTGGTGCGATCATTGTCATCTTGTTGGCTGTCACAGGCATTCGAAACCTCTATGCCTTAGCAGGAAGTTATGTCGTGGCATTTGCAGGCATGGCTATTTTTTTGGACTTTGGGAAAGTCTCGCAACTCTATGCCCAGCGCAATAGAAGCAATATTTTCAAAGGAGGACTATCCGCCTTTACCGCCAACCAACGACGTTATGCCGCGATGCTGACACATATCGGTGTGCTCGTCTTAGTGATTGGCATTATCGCCTCCACAATCTATCAAACCGAGAAAGTCGTCTCTATGAAAGTCGGCGACGAAATGGCCATTGGCGACTATCGCATGAAGCTCACGAATATTCATGATGTTGAAGGCGGAAATTGGAAAGCCGAAGAAGGCGTCTTTCAAGTTTTTGAAGATGAAACACTCATCACCGAGCTTCGCCCCCAAAAACGTATTTACAATGCCACCCAAACTCCGACGACCGAGTCTGCTATCTATTCCATCAACATGGGACATATCTTTCTGACCATGCCCGAGGTATCCCCGGAAGGCGTGGCTGTAGCCCGAGGCGTCCTCAATCCACTCATTCTTTGGGTGTGGGGTGGTGGGATTATTATGGGGCTGGGCGTGATCCTGAATATCCTTCGCCCGCGCAAGAGAGAAGAATGACTAAGACTGCCCAATTGACGTTAGTCCTGGTACTGCTAGGACTCTTTGCCTTGTTCTATCAAGGTCTCTGGGGAGACCCTCGACATATTCCCACAGTGCTCATCGGCACAGACGCGCCCATGAGTGAAGGTCCCAATGTAGAATCAGGCCAAAAAATTTCGCTGAACCAATTTAAAGGCAAGGTCATCCTGCTGAATTTTTGGGCGTCGTGGTGTTATGAATGCAAAGTAGAGCATGAGAGCGTCTTAGAACTCCATCAACTATTTAAAGATGATCCCAACTTTGTCATGCTCGGTATCAACTACCAAGACGAACTACCCGATGCTCAGCAATATCTCAAAGAATACGGCACCACCTTTCCACATATGCGAGATGTAAAAGGCCAAATTGCCATTGATTATGGCGTCTATGGCGTGCCGGAAACCTTCGTGATCGATCAACAGGGAAAGATCCGCTATAAATATGTCGGGCCCATTACCGGTCACATGTATACCACGATTACCCAAAAAATTATTGCTCCGTTGCTCAAAGGTCAGCCCATCTAATGCTTATTCGTCTGACGGTTATCTTCATATTTGTTCTGATAACTCCTTGGTCCTTGCTCGCTGAAGTACAAGACGAATCGGCCTTAGATATTCAGGTTCGAGAAATTGCGAAAACGCTGCGCTGTACGGTGTGTCAAACCGAAAACATTTGGGAGTCAGGTGCGCCACTCGCCCAACAGATGCGTGGCGTCGTGCGGGAACGATTAAAAATGGGGCATAGCCCGGAGGATATTAAGGAATATTTTCTCAGCCGCTATGGGGATTATATTATGATGCAACCCCCCGCACATGGCGTGAATTGGCTGCTGTGGTTAGGACCCTTCATCCTGCTATTGGGAGGAGGTGTGCTTCTTTATAAAGAAGTGATTGGCTGGGTGCGCCGCACCCCATCGTCTTCTACTGCTCCCCCGCCTCCACCTTTAGATGAGCAGGCTCGCCAGCGTCTTGAACGTGAACTGGAATCCTAAGCTCTTCGTCTCTGGCATGCCTCCGATTATTACTTTTCTCACTCCACTTCTTATTGTCCTTGGCATTGTGCTGTTTGCCATTACGCTTCCTTTTTGGCGAAGAGACCCCTCCCCTATTTCTTTTGGACTAGACGACAACCAGGAACAAGAATATGCCGACCTCCAAGTCGAACGAGGCGTCCTGAACCAATCATTACAAGAATTGGAGATGGAGCATGTACAAGGCCGCATGGAAGAGACTGACTATGAACGGCTAAAAGCCACAGACGAGCATCGCCTCCTCCAAGTCTTAGATCGTTTAGAAAAACTCAAAGATAAAAAAAGTGGTGATGATAACAAGGCTCACGAGACCACTCCTCAACGAAAGGGTTGGGTGCCGGCTATTGCTTCTGGATTAGTGGTTTTGTTCGCCTCCGTCAGTCTTTATACGGTGTTGCAAATGCAGGCCGCATTAAAATTCAAGGCAGTAGAAGCACAAATGGGTGGCGGGCCAAACCCCATGGAAATGGTGGCGAAGTTAGAGGCTCGTCTTAAAGAAAACCCCGATGACTTACAAGGACAGATTATGGCAGGACGATCGTATCAAGCGTTGGGACGTGCGACCGAAGCCCAAAAAGCTTGGGCCAAGGTCCTAGAATTAGATCCCAAACAACATGAGGCCCGCTACAACTATGGCGTCTTGTTAATTGATAGCCGAAAGATCGACGATCCTAAACTCTTCCAGGAAGCCCTCAACCACTTTGATACCGTTCTGGCTGATCTCCCCAATCAACCAGCCGTCAATTGGTATCGAGGCATCGCCCTCTGGTATTTAGATCGAAAACAAGAGACGGATGAAGCCTGGTCCCTTGCCGCACAAAATATGGAACCCGGCAGTCAGGATCTCGCTTTCGTCAAAGAATCCCTCACCAAACTCCGCGCCGGCCAAGCCCCGTTTTAGATTCGAGTCGCTTTTCTCTGTCCTTCGCTCAAACAGATCCCCTCCAATAGGGTGCCACGCGTATTACCGTGAACACATACGCTAAGGGCGTTTCCGCATTAAGAAATCGAAAAGGAGGCTATTCAAAGTCATACACGTTGCAAAATCCTTGTAGCGTGCGATAATTGCAAGTGTTCGCTTCCAACTGCAAAAATGTCGGCTCCCGACCCAGGCTGTGTAAAAACTTTTGTTCTTTCTTTTTTCCCTTCCCTAGTTGTGGCATTCGCTCCTCTCTTCTTCGTTTTTTTTGTTCAGAGCTCTGACACGCTCTCCTTGAGACCCCACATCATTTCCTGATGCCTTATGGGGGGCATTGATGGGCCCCTTGTTGCGTCTCTGTGAGTCGCATTCAGGCCTGGATCGCCTAGAGAAGTGGTTTGACGCCGAGAATCGAGAGGACCCGTTTGAAGTTGTACGCCAACACATGCAAACTCATCTCGGTGCTTACGTGCTTGAGCGTTTTCATTTGGAAGTGGGTATACCCCATCCAGGACTTTAACGTCCCAAACGGATGTTCGACGGTTTTGCGGCGAGTCCGCATCCGCTCCGGTTCGCGATCGAGGCGAGCTTCCGCCGCCTCGAGCACCGCTTCATGTTCCCAGCGTGCGACGCGCCGATACTGCCTGGTTGTGCACTGAGATTTGAGGAGGCAGGTCGGACAGTGCGAGGACCAGTATTTGTGGATCGTCAAGCCTTTCTCTTCTGTCTTAAACCGCCAGATGAGGCGCTCCCCCGCTGGACATTCATATTCATCATCTTCAGCTTTGTAGATAAAGTCACGTTTGCTAAACAAGCCTTTCTTAGGGCTCCCCGAAGTCTGAGGCTTGGGGAGGTAGGTCGTGATCTTCGACTGCTCACAGGCCCGAAGTTCTTCACTCCTGAAGTAGCCCCGGTCGGCGACCACCTCGAGCGTTTCCGAGCCCATGGCCTCCTTCGCCTGTTGGGCCATGTGATGTAACTGGTGATGATCATGCCCCACATTGGTGACCTCGTGCGTCACGATCAAATGATGTTGCGTATCCACCGCCGTCTGTACGTTGTATCCAACCATCCCCGTGCCTCGCCCACTGGTTGCCATCGACCGCGCATCCGGGTCCGTCAAGGAGATCTGTTGGTCCGGGGCTTCCAACATTTGGACTTCGAGTTTGTTGAGGCGGTTCACTTCCGTCTTCAGGGCTCTAATCTTTTCCTCCAACCGTTGGGTTTTGTTCTTGGCTACTGCCGCTTCTTGGCGATCGGCGCTCGCCATCTGCTGTAGATACCGAGCAATGCTCTCCTCAATCTGTTGCAAGCGGCGCTGCATCTTCGCCTTGGTGAAGTTCCGGTCGCGGTTATTGACGGCCTTGAACTTACTGCCGTCGATAGCCACGAAGGCCTCGGCAAATAGATTGAGTTTCTTGCACAACATGATGAACTCGCGACAGACTAACCGGATGGCTTTCCCATTGTTCTTCCGAAAGTCGGCGATGGTCTTAAAGTCTGGCGTGAGGCGACCGGTGAGCCACATAAGCTCCACGTTGCGGTGGGCTTCCCGTTCTAGACGACGACTAGACTGGATACGGTTGAGATACCCGTAGACATAGAGCTTGAGCAGGATTTGAGGATGGTAGGCAGGGCGTCCTGTTTTCTCGGAATGGGTTTTAAATCCAAGTCCGGAGAGATTCAGCTCATCAATGAAGACATCAATCACCCGAACGGCGTTGTCCTCGGCAAGATAATCATCCAGTTGTTCGGGGAATAACGTGGCTTGGTGGCGATCCTCGCCTTGAATAAATCCGCTCATCCCTAGCACCTCCTTTAAAGAAGGCGTAGTATACCTTGTTCTAGAGTTTTCACACAGCCTGGGCCGACTGCAGACATGAAGGGAGATGGATTCCTGTTTAAAACTTGTAGGATTGACGGTAGGGAAAATAAAGCGGCTCGGGTCGTTACCCGAGCCGCCTCGTAATACTACTCCGCAATTATGCTGCAGCAGGCTGCAGGGTTACATAGCGAACGATGGATAATTTGGCCAGAGCTTCCAATTGTTCGACGGGAATATATCCAATAACCAGGTGCCCCGATTTGGGTTGTGCGACAGACTTAAACCCCAGCTTCTTGAGTTGAGCCAAGGTGTTTTCTTTGGTATCTGCCAGCCACACTTGTACCAGGACTTTTCCATCCTGAAGCTTTTCTGATTCGTCGGGAGAGAAGGCCTTTCCTTCCTTCTTTTTACCCACCATGGTCAACAATTCCAAATCTAATTTCGACTCTAGCTCATTAAAGCTTTTCGTGGAACGATCTTCCTCTAGTCTATCAGCCATCACTGGTGGGGCTGCACTGTACGCTTCCTGCGCGACGACTCCACGAAGAAGACTTTTACTCATTGGGGCCGAAGACTTCATCGCACGTTGTCGGAATCCAGCCGCTCGCTGATCATCGCGGCCAAAGATTTCTTCATAGCTGACGCCGTCCGGTAATTCCACCGGCACCTCGACGCGTCGCGGTTGTCCGCCTTCGGTGATGATCAATTCTTCAACTGCCACAAACGAAGTGAATTGGGTCATGAGTCGATAATCCAACCCTAATTGCGTGATGGCCTCTCGAACCTTTGGCTTTGGATTGCCTTGCTGAATCCCATTGAAATCTTGTGCCATCAGATCGGCAATTTTGGTTCGCGCCCACAAGGTCGCCAGAACATCATGCTCGGGTTCGAACCCTGGAAACTCCACATCGATCTTTCGCACGACGGCATGTCCAGCCACTTTGCCCCGTAATCGAATGGTACCTTTTCCTGGCGTCATATATTGTCCAGTGACAATTAATGGCTTGGCACTAAATAGGTCAGGCAACCGCTTTGGGTAGACTTCCGATACATCTAGATCGTCCCAATCCACTGAAATATCTGTCAGCAGCGGATGTTGCACTCGTTGGTGAAAGCGGCGCGCGGCCGCCGAGCCATCATCTTGCAGCCCCACATATTCCACTTCACCACGACCATGCTCCGCCATTTGGTCCAACAAAAAACGATTAACGCTGGAACCAATGCCAAAGGCAAAAACTCGGGCGTTGGAGTGTTTTTGGATTTCCTCAACGATGGCCATATCATTCCCGATATACCCATCTGTCATAAAACAGACGATTCTCAGATGTTCCTGAGAGTCGCTCGGATCTAACGCCGCACGAATCGCTTTCATCATTTCCGTGCCGCCTCCACCTCTGCGGGATTCCAAAAACTGTTGTGCCTTCCGCACATTCGCTGGCGTGGCTGGTACAGGTTCGGCAAACAAGATCCGCGTGTCCCCCGCAAAAGTAATGAGATTAAACGTATCCCTTGGGTTGAGGCCATCGATAGCTAAACGCATCGTCTCCTTCGCTTTATCAAGTGGAAATCCCGACATAGACCCTGATGTGTCCAAAACAAAGACGAGTTCCTTCGGAGTGACAGCATCCGTCTTGACGCGATCCGGTGGCTGCAAGAGAAGGGTAAAGAATCCCTCTTTGCCATTCCGATGCGTCAAAATCGCGTCGCGAATATCTTCTCCGGCCACAGCATAGGTCAGGATAAAATCTTTATTAGGAATCGTGGCTTCTGCCTTCAGATGCACTTCGGCCCGAGAATCGTTTGAATTGGTGACGGCAATCTCATGCGTGGTTGACTGAACGTGGTGAATTGGCACACCGGCATCAATCTTCACGGACAAAGACAGATCATGACCTGAACGTGTGCCTGGTTTCAGAACAGACGAGGTAATATGCGAGGCGTCAGGAACTTGATCCGTGTCATACGCCCATCCACCTCCTAAAGGCTGTGTTGGTGGCTCTTGAGTAATGGGTTGGCCTGGGATATAGCGCGACCCCACCACCATAGGAAACACCACGGAATACGTTCCACCATCATACGGCAAGATCTCCACATAACTGATCGTGATTGATATTTGCTCGCCTGGCAAAATATTCGCCACCGACTGCGTGAATATATTAGGGCGCTCCTGATCCAAGAGCCCCGCCATATTGCCGCGTCGTTTGGCCGCTTCATAAATAGCTCGGGCTTCTTCCCGTTTCTTAATCTTTCCCTTCACCACCCGATCACCGACCGTCATCATCATGTCATCGACCGCTGCATTTTGCGGTAATGGAAATGTGTAGACAGCTTCAATTTTGTCGGAATACGGATTTTCGAATTGCTGGGTCACCTGCGCCCGTGCAAGCGGCCCACTGACCTGAATAGCCACATCGGTATGTTTGAGTGGAAAAGCCCGGGCGGGATTCCCCTCGTCGTCTAATCCTATTAGGGCTCCAGACTGATCACCAACCCTCTCAGCATTCGCATGGGCAGCTGGAACGGGGTATGTTCCAAAACCCAAAACACCCATGCTCGAAAAACCCAACACCCCTACAAGACCACCGCCTAGAGCCCAGCGTAACATTCTCTTTCCACAATTTTTGGCGCTCATTATTCCCCTCCGTTAATTCCACGGCCCCATTGCCGCTTCACTAGAGGAGATGGCTTCATAACGCAATTCCTTTCAAAAATATTTATAAGGATCAAAAAAATTGAAAATTTGACAACGGAGTCAACAATTGAAACGCATGTTCCTCCTCCAAAACAAATATAAAAAGGCTGAAAAAATGGGGGAGCCAAAAATAGGCCCTTGATGGACAGGAAAACTCAAATGGCTGATCTATAAACCTACAACACGTTAGATGAAAAGAGTCTTATTGACTTGAAGAAGAGCTTACTTCTCAAGGGGAATTTCCACACGGAGCGGTAGGTCTGAGCCTATCGAGGATTGGAGCGCAAAGACATGGTCACCCGTTGATTCAACTTGGACATCAGCTATCGCACGAGTATCTCCCAACCACTGGCCTAAGTCCTCTAAAGGTGCGAAAGAGAGTATGACTGAAATGGATGACACAACTGGATTCCCCACTGTATTCGTCACTTGGCTTAAAGCAAAATTTACCGATTGCTTGGCATCCATAACGATAGCCCCATCAGATGCCCTCTGAAGATTGGAAGAATCGCTCCTCATCCATTGCCATTTTCGTTTCCCATAGGCAGTCAAGACATACAAATATCCAGATATATTGGATTCTATAGAGAGGGAAAGTTCGGACCAATTCCCGGAAAATTGTGTGATCTCAATTTCCTGATCTTTGCCATCAAATACCCGCCGAATAAAGTGATAACGAATCCCTTTAGATTGTCCCTCCGTATATAGTTGAATGATTTCTTCGGAATATTGTCCATCTGCCCTTTCTTTCGCCAACGCATTTTCTTCCTTTGCAGACACACTTTCTAGGCCTTGCAGGACATCTACCCTGTCTGAATCCCCCTCCACCAAATCAACACGTTTACGTTTATTCTTGAGCACTAATTCGTTCGCGCTCCGAGAAGGCTGAGCATCCTCTTCTTGCATCACATCGGAAAAATTCGGTATTTGAGCAAGAGGCTGAGAGTCTTCTTTGACAGTCTCTGAAAGCGCTACCGAAGGAGCAAGGCTGGGCTCGTCTTCAGGTATTTGTTGCGCAATACTAGACTCTTGGGTGCGTGGCATCGACTCACTGGATTGGAACTGCGGCTTCCTTTTCAACGCCTGTTGCACAGTATCTTTAGAAGGAACCTCTGCTGAAGGCGGCGCCACCGGTTCGGAAGGTTTTAAGGCTTTAACCTTAACTGATGACGAAACTGCATCGGACACATGTTCTGCGTTCTCAGATGTTTTTTTAACTAGCTTTTGTGAAGCTTGAGATCGTTGTTCTGATTGGCCTATTACGGGTTGTTGTGACCGAAAAGTTTCTTCACTCTTTTCGTCATCTTTATCTGCAGTTATAGAATGTGCCTTCTGTTCTTCTTGCTTAACGATGGGTCCCCAATCGTTGTTCATTTGCCAGCCAAAAATGAGAGCCACCCCCATGGCGGCTATACTTCCAACCCATGCGATCGAAGAAGGCTGGCGAAACCAACTAACTTTCTGGACTGGAGATGAGACTGCAGTCTCTTGTAAATCTCCTGAGGCTTCCAGACTAGCCAGAACACGTTGTCGTACCTCCTGGTCAGCCAACAACGCTTTTAAGGCTTCCTCATCGGCCAACGCATCAAAGAGCGCCTGATCCGCAAGCGCCGCCTCAAATAATTGCCGTTTTTCATCCTCGGTCAACGTATCAGTCGCATAGCCGCCAAGAATCTCTTCCAAGGATTTGGACATTACCCCACGGGCTCCTTATTAGGATTTTGTCTATTCCCTGTTGCCATCCTATTGTCCCATTGCCCACCCATCAAGTTGAGCAGCTGTTTGCGACACCGAAAATCCCACGTGTATATCGTATTGATGGAGTGCTCCCCAAGAATCTGCATAATCTCAGGGAAAGTATGGCCTTCCAGTTTTAATCGGAATATGGTTTGGCATCGTTCACCTAATTCTTGAAGCGCGGCAATCAGTTGGGCTACCCGTTCTTTCTGCTCTGCTTGAAAAGATGGATCATCACCGGGATCGACTAGCGGGTGATCATCCACCGACTCCTGATTATATTCTCCACGCCTCAAGTTTTTTCGATGGCGATCCAGCATTTTATATCTGAGGATCTTAAAAGACAGAGGAACCAACTCCGTTAATTCGGTTACCTGCGAATACTTTTCATGCAATACCATCATCACATCTTGGGTTAGATCTTCAGCTCCTTCCCTCATCCCACGAGATGTTGCAAAGGCAAGAATCCTTTCACGGAGCAGCAGTAAAATATCCTCTCGAGTCATCTCCGCCATTCACACACCCTTCCCCACGATCTACCTGATTCTTAATTCGTATAACTTCCACATGTTATCACTTTTCAACAACAAACCTAGAGAAGGGCCACAAACCGGTGAAATGTGATCGAGAGAAAAAGGCGCCACGCGAAGAAACCCGAATATAGTGTTTAGAGGGAAGTTAAATACACAGCGATTCCAAGGACGGTTAAACTGAGGGAGAGAATGGCTCGTTGGACCCATACGACTTTACTAGCAAACAAGAGCGGGGTTGCTTCACCACCTTGGCTTTTTCCAATGGCACCATACGGGTCGAGAATAAGATCATGCACGAAAATTAAACCTCCTACAATGGCAAAAACGAACAACTTGAGCATCATGATCAGCCCCCAGCTTGTTTCAATACGCGCTGAGCCACTTTCGTCCAGTAATTGAGAGGCCCCCGTAAAAATAAGGGCCATCAGACTCACCCATCCGACGGTCTTAAACCGTTGTCCCATTTTCTTCACCATAGTCATGGCTTCTTGTGACGGTGATGATTTCTTGTCTTCAAGAAGGCTTGGCCTCACCGCCAATTGGAAAAATAGCCAACCTCCAATAAAGGTAATGGCCGCAACTAAATGTATCCACGTTACCACATACGCTGGCATGTCTTTACTCCATGATATATCAACTAAAAAAACATCCCCCAATCATACTCACTGGTAAGACGAAAGACTACCGCCCTCAGCGAGAGAAGACTGCCCACGCAGCCTGTAACAACATCCTCGCTAAAAAGCTTCAACAGACAAGCACTATCCATACAATTTTTGGTTTTCCTCCCCTTTGGAAGAAAAGACGAAGGTGGGATAGAAGGTCTACAATACAGCAATTAAAAGCGCAAATATTCCCAATCAGGGAGACAACCATTTCCCAAGCCTCTACCTTCCATAAATCCCTCTTTACAAAGGAGGGAAGTTTCACACAAAACGACTCGTCTATTATCAATTTCTTTGATTGATCTCCAATAGGTTGCAGCCTTTCCAAGAGTTCGGGTACCCTTGCAACTCGCTTAAAATCTTATGAAACCTGATCATTAATTATGACTGATTACGCTGTCACCGACCCTACTGCCGACCCATGGATTGAGGTAGGTCCCCAAGCCTTAGACCAAGACCTCCTGAATCAACGGGCCTGGCGGATGCCCGATATCGTCATTTATCAGCATGGCCCTGAAGAATGGTGGGTGACCCCTCTTGATGAGGAATTGCCACTGGTCCGTTTGAACCGTATGGGCGCAACATTGCTCGGTGCCATGGACGGCCGTCAGACTATCGGGACCTTGCTGAATCAATATGGCAAATGGGTGTGCAGCCCTACCCAGCAAAACGGCCGCTGGCACCTGGAACGGTGGGCACAACCCCGATTTTCTCTAGCCTATTATGGCACTGAACCCCCTAGTGGCCATAGTGCCGATGCCAAATGGGATCTGCTACTCCAAAAAGTTCGAGAAGGGTGGCACCAAAACGTCAAAGCTGAAACCGAAGATCATCTCTCCAAATTTCATGTGCAAGGAATTCAAGGTCCACACGGACATTTCGAAATTATCGAGACCACCGTCTCTCACCTGTTTCGCGAACCCTGCGAAGCTATGAACGGCCTCACGTATGGACGCCTCCTTGGCAAAACACTCCGTCAAATGGGCTGGCTTTCCCCTAAACCCAAACAAATCGTCGAAGTGGGCGCCGGACTAGGCTATGTTTCGAAAGAGCTGGCGGGAGAACTCTCTGCCGAAGAGCGAAAAGATATCAACTACACCTTTCTAGATCTGACAGGTCCCTTTCTAGGATCGCAAACATCCCTAGCTCAAAAAGCAGGCTGGACGGCCACCGCAATTCAAGCCAATGCCGAACGCATGGCGATAGCGGACCAATCAGTTGATTTGCTTATTGATAATGAAAATTTGGCTGACATGACGCCCATACAATTCTCTTGCGACGAACTGCTGATATTTAAGGGTGAAAATCCAGAACATGAGGAAGCGTTAGACCTCATTAGGCGCATGCGCCTTCCACTCAAGCCACCGTTCCCCGATGAAGTCATCTTCAACTACGGGGCGATCCAGTTTTTGCAAGAAGTTTGGCGTATCCTGAAGCCAGGCGCGCGGGCTATCTTGGTTGAATTCGGTATTGAAGAAGGTTGGCCTTCTCCAGTCAAACTACCTGGCCATACGGAATATGAAGTGCAATTCAGCCATCTGCGTCATGCCGCTAAATGGCTGGGATTTCGAGAACAATATTGCACTCTTCCCCAATTACTGGGAATGAAGCCCGACACACAAGTGCTGTGCACAGGAGCCGCCTATACCTTACGGCGCATTTGCCGCGAATTGGAGCAACCCTTTTCTGTTCGCGCATACACAGAGAAAGAATTAGGCTCGGCGCTCGGTGATTTACTTCCGAAACTCACTGGTCTCCATTACCACAATGTCCTCGACCCTGCCTGGTTCGGTCTGTGGGACTTCAAAGTCATGCTGCTTGAAAAACCAGGGGGCATGAGTGTTGGCCAACAGCCCGAGTTCAAAGAAGCCGCCGGCTTTCGCTGGTACACACAACAGTAAATTTTGCCTCCTAATAAATTAGGCATTCAAGGATTTTTGCAATTTTTCAGCTTTGTCTACCAAGATGCCTTCTCGGAGGCCGTAATCGCTGACCAGACATGTCGAGAAATTGAAGGTTCCCATAATTCGGCGAAGGATTATCATGCCGGCCACGATGACAAATTCACGGCCCGGTTCAAGACCAGACATTTTTAGCCGTTCAGAGCCTGTTTTGCTGACAAGGTCTTTCTCTAGGCGAATGATGGTTGCAAGAGAGAGCTCATAGTTATGGACTCGACTGCGGTCATATTCTTTGAGTTGTTGGGCCATTGCGGCCAACGTGGTCACGGTGCCTGCCGTCCCTACAAGAGGCATATCGGATAATGTGCCAAACCGTTGCCTCATGTTGACCAATTGTTCATCAATCACGGCTTCTGCATTGTGAATGTCTTGCGCTGTTGGCGGGTCATGATGAAAAACGCGCTCTAACAATCGCACCACGCCAAGATCCATGGAGATCATTTTTGGAGGTTGTTCTCTTTGGGCAAGAATACATTCAGTACTCCCACCACCAATATCCAGCCCCAAAAAGTTAGTTACCCTCGCAGGCAATCCAAATTGAATACCACATAACGTCCGTCTAGCCTCTTCTTCTCCTGTAAGAACTTCAATGTCCCAGCCTGTTTCTCGTTTGACTTGCGTTAGAAATTCTTGCCGGTTGCCTGATTCTCGTACCGCACTCGTCGCAACAACCACTACAGCCTCCAACACATACATAGCGGTTCTCTCTCGCCATTCAGTAAGCGTCGCCACCACTCGTTCCATGGCTTCTTGAGATAATCGCTTATGCTGATCCACGCCTTCCCCGAGCCGTAAAATTTTCCGATCTGCATCGATTTCCTTGAGTTGTGCCGGCAAGTGTACGTCAGCCACTAGTAGCCGGCAGGTTAAGGTCCCGATATCAATGCATGCTACCCTCATTTTGCTGAGTCTCCTTTTTGCCTCATACCAGACAAAGGCAAATAGCAATTTCTCTCTAGCTGTTGTATCTTCCCTATTCCTGGAATTCTCTTGGCCTTCTTTTCCAGTGAGAATGGCCTGTGGTAGGATTTTCTTCTCTTCCAGACTTTGGAGAAGAGGCGTATTCCAGTATCTTAACTTACAAAAGGAGAGCAGAATGGCGCAAATTCATTGCTGTAAATGTGATAAAGACGGTGATCCCATCACCGACAATTTGTTTATGGGAAAATTGGAAGCTGAAATCAAGGAAAAGGTTTGTCAGCCATGTTGGAATGAATGGGCAGGTCCCGGTGGCACCAAAACTATGGTGATTAACGAATATCAATTAAATCTTGGGGATGAAAGTGCGCGGGAAACGCTCAAGAAACAAATGCGAGCCTTTCTAAAATTAGATGAAAGCAATGCAGAATTTAAAGATTATCGACATTGAGCAGGAAGCACTACCCTCTTTGGTTCGTTATGAGATTTTTAACGTATTGATTTCATGGTATTTTCTGGAAAATTTTTCCATCATTCGTGCATGAAGCCTCTCTGACAACCACCTCTTGAATGAGGTAGTGGGGCACGGTAGGATTACTTATGGATACCCCACTCGGCAAAGGCGTGTTTCTCATCGCCACGCCTGCATTACGAGATCCTAATTTCCGTCAAACTGTCATTTTGTTATGTGAGCATGGCCCTGAAGGGGCCCTGGGAGTTGTTTTAAATAGGCCGACAGAGATGAATATCACCGAAATACTCCCACACATGCCCGTTTTAGAAGGCCAACCGCACCGAGTCTTTTCTGGCGGGCCCGTGCAAAAGGACAGCTTACTCGTGCTCTATCACCTCAACGAAGAAGTTGAAGATACGCATGCGGTCATCGATGGCGTGTATCTGGGTGGCAATACGGAAACGCTTAAGCGCATTATTGAGGTGCCGGCCGAGGAAGAATCGTTCCGAGCCTTTATGGGTTATTCCGGTTGGGGCCCAGGACAATTGGAAAATGAGATGAAAAGCGGATCTTGGCTCATCATGCCAGCTAAACCCCAATTTGTCTTCGAAGACTCTCCAACAAGTCTATGGGCCGAGGTCCTGCAAACCTTTGGTTCCCAATACAGCATGTATGCCCATATGCCTATTGATCCCAGCCTTAACTAATCCCCTCCAGCTTTTTCTCCTTGAGAATTCTTCTTCTTTTGCATCAAGTCTTCAGGAGAGCGTTTCCAGGTTGCCGCGTCAATCACTAAGCATTTCTCGCCTGTTTCAAACTTCAAATCAATCGACAAATCACAATAGGGAACTGAGAAGGGCTTTTGAATCCAACGAGGGACAATATGTTTGATGCTCAGGATTTCCCATAATTGCCTCCACCACGAAGCCCCTCCGGCATTTAAATCCAACACTACGCCTTCCTGCACGCATCTCACCACCTTCCCTTGTCCCTTCCAAATCACATGCTCTGGTCTATCAGCCATCGCTTTCTGAAGAATCACGACTTGAACCATTTTCCCTGTCATTGAAATAAGCCATGTCTTCAGAGCATTTTCTGATTCTGCTGATTCCATCACAGATAATTTTCTCAGTCAGTTAATACATCAGACAAGACCTAAGGATCGTTATTTGATAAGGTCATAGAGATGAACACACCAAGCCAGCCATCTTCTTGGCTGCAAAAATTTTTCACCCTGCTCTTTGGCCCTAAAATGCTGGTCATGCTCTTGACCGGCTTTTCTTCAGGCCTCCCTCTTCTTCTCACCGGCTCAACTCTCAAATTTTGGATGCGAGAGGAAGGTCTCGATTTGACCACTATTGGATTTTTGGGCCTGGTTGGGCTTCCTTATACCTTAAAATTTTTATGGGCACCGTTAATGGATCGAATCGTACCGCCGTTTGGAGGGCGCCGCCGAGGCTGGATGCTCATTACCCAAATCACCCTCATGATAACTTTGGCGTTCATGGCTTTTGCCCAACCAGCCGTTCATTTACTAGCGATCGCAGGATTATGTCTTCTCATCGCCTTTGCCAGTGCCAGCCAAGACATTGTCCTTGATGCTTACCGCCGCGAACATTTAAAAGACGAAGAATTAGGGATTGGGTCTTCAATCTTTGTGAACGGGTACCGACTGGGGCTGTTGGCTTCCGGCGCCTTGGCCCTAGTCCTAGCCGAATATCTGTCTTGGCCTACAGCATATTTCGTCATGGGAATGTGCATGTTAATCGGGATCGTAGCAACGGTCTATGCACCAGAACCCATTGTGGAAACCACTCCGCCAGCATCACTTCGTGAAGCCTTTGTTGGACCATTTCTCGAATTTTGTCATCGACCTGGTTGGCTCTCAATCTTGCTGTTTATATTACTATACAAAATTGGGGACAGCATGGCCTCTGAAATGCTTTCACCATTCTGGGTGGACTTAGAAGTTTCAAAGTCCACCGTGGCTGGCATTATCAAAACATTTGGCCTGGCCGCCAGTATTGGTGGCGGAATCTTGGCAGGCCTAGTCGTCTATCGATGGGGAATTCTTCCTTCCCTTCTTTTTTTTGGTTTCCTGCAAATGATTTCCACAGCAGGGTTCGCTGTCCTCGCGATCTTTGGCAATCATCTCTTCTTACTCACAACCGTCATTGCATTTGAAAATCTTACCGGAGGGATGGGAACGACGGCTTTTGTGGCCTTCATGGCTAGCCTCACCGACAAACGGTTCACCGCCACTCAATATGCCTTGTTGACCAGCATGATGGGAATTCCCCGTGTTTTTGCGGGCTCTACAACCGGCTTGCTCGCCAGCTGGTTGGGATGGGAAGGATTTTTCATTCTTTGTACGTTGTTAGCCATACCTGGATTGATACTCATTCCTAAGCTTCGTCGCCTAACCCTTTCCACCGCGTCTCAGCATGTCCTAGCGCAATAGAAAGACCCCCGCCCATTCTATCCTGAACAAAGAACGGCGGCTCAGAATTCCTGGCCGCCGTCCTTAAGGAGATGCACGATATCGTGCATACTATGGTGAAGCACTAGCCTCTATGAAAATTTCAGCCCCCTTATTTCTTTTTTCCTTTTCCTCCTTTTGACCCGCCTCCCCCGCTATAGGTGTAGGTCACAGTCCCTGGGAGTGTAGAAATATGACCGACCTGATCAACAGCAAATATTTCATAAACATTGGGAACGGTCGTAGAAAAGGTTAAATCTTTAAAATTCATGCTGGTTGTGGAACCTAACATGGTCCCATTTCGGTAGACAGTATATGAAGCTACTCCGGTCCCACCAGAGCCATCACTCGCTTGATTCCACGAAACCTGGACAGATTTATTTCGTCCTTTTCCGTTTAATTGGGCAGCCACTCCCGCAGGCGGGGTTGGCGCAGTCATGTCTAATTGAAGAGAGGCTCCAACTTGCCCGGCATGCTCAGCCTTGCCGTCAGAAACTGTAACGGTTATTGGATAGCTACCGTCAGCAGCCCCAGTCACATTCATATTGACAGCTGTCATGCCAAAGCCACCAGGAGCCACGTTCAGAGGAGTTGCCACTGCACTCTCTAGATCTGAAGTGACAGCCACAGACCACGAACTCGATTCGCAAAACGCACTATCATTGTTGGTGACTTTTAGCATATAGGCTTGCAGATCACTCACATCGGACACCAATTGTTGGCTAGGCGTCAGCTCAACAGTTGGTGCCCCAATGACACAAACACCCATACTCAGCTCCAATGAGGCCGATGCAGATTGAACTGCATGGGCTGCATCCGACACATTAACCATGATTGGATAGACACCATTACTGAGCCCAGTCACATCCATGTTGACGGTGGTCATGGCGGAAGCCCCAGGTCCCACATTATGCAGCACGGAATCCATCACAGTCCCGCTCGGCGAAGATGATGACAGAGCCACCGACCAATCTGTGGCCGGACAAGCTGAACTATCATTGTTGGTCACAGTGAGAGTGTATGGTTGCAATGGATTATCTTCCGTCACGATTTGAGATGTCGGTGTCATCGAAACCGTTGGTGCCCCTACCACGCATGTTGGTACATTGACATTCAGAGAACCCGTGGCCTGAGCAGCATGCATCGGTTCATTCACATCCTGATCCGAAACATCTAACGTCATGGCATACATTCCATTAGCCACATCGCCTAACCCAAAAGTGACCGTCGTCGAACCTTGGCTTTGTGGGTTTACCGTAAGGCCTTGGACCGTTCCCGTAATGCCAGTTCCCATAGGGGCGAGTGAGACTTGATAATTCGTCGCATCACATGCCGCCGTATCATTATTAGTGATATTCAGCGTATAAGAGGGCGTCTGCGTGAGACTATTCACCTCTTGGCTGCTTGGTGCCAAAGCCACTTGGGTGTTCCCCACCACACATTCCCCACCAAAACTGATATCTACCTTCACAAAGTTCTCATTATTCTCGACTTGTGAAATGGTCAACTCATTGTCAGCATCATGAAACTGAGAGAGAGCCAAATCCGTAGAGTCGGTTTTTAGCACTTTCACCAAATAGGACCAATTATTAGTTTTCTCTCCACGATGGATATTCACTCCTGTTGTATATGTTGAGGACATCCCCATATCCATCCCCGTCTTTTGTCGATACGATAGATAATATGGTCTGCCGGAAGTTGGAATAATTTTCAATATTTGCGGTTCACTCGACATTCCTGGATCTGTGCCTAAAGGAACCAACATGTATTGACCAGGAGTCTTTACCTCCACAACCTTGGCCTGTAAATTCTGAGCATCAAACCATCCGGCTTGATCCATATGCACACTGTTGAGTTTGCGTTTTGAACAGCAATATCCCATCAAATCTGATGTATCACCATATTCAACATTTTTCGTGCCGTCATTATCAGGATCTGTTGCCGCATGATGCCATCCAATGTTATGGCCAAGTTCATGCGCGAAGGCAATGGGATCAATCCGAGTACTCCAAGATTTCCTAACCGACGTACTGCCATAGCTTCCTACTTGGCCTAAGGCCAACCACCCACAACCAGAAATCGCTTTTGGCGGCACGACATAGAGCCTATGTTGATAATTATTGATATTCACTGGAGAAGCTGCATCGGCATCTGCTGCGATGGTGTAGTACGCACAAGCCTCGTCAGGGTCATACGGAATAGATACTAAAAAAACGTCTGATGCCGCACTTCCTGAAAACGTTACTTGGTCAAAGGACGCTTCTTTATATACACCATGCACAGAAAAACTAACCGTGTCATGCATAGCTTTCCCTGAGCTATCCACATGGGATTGAGTATACGGCGAAACGCCTTTTGCCGCATAATCCACACCATCCATATTGATCACAAACGTAATCGTTTTTCGATCTCCCGTTGCAGCGGCAGCCATCTCACTATTAGACGAAGCTCCAGAGCCCCCTCCATCTAACGCGGCAATTTCGGATACCCATACTTTTCCCTTACCAGCTCGCCCTTTAATTTTGACCTTCTTTCCTGTCCGAAGACCTTTCGGTGGGTCTCCTTCAAAGATCATTTCCACCGCATCCCTACCATTGACCGAGCCTTTTGGATGAAGGAAATAGGCAAATCGTGATTTTTCAGGAATCACCTCGTCGATATGGATCATGTCCACTTCACCATCCATAAAGACAGCCTGGGCATGATCTGGGGGTCCCGCCACAGCCCACATTGGTTGTGCTAATGCCACCAAAATACTCACAGCCATAAACCATGTGGCCCTACAAGACTTTTGCACACGAGAAGATGTTTTTTTGTCAGACGTAACCTGACAGGTAAGGAATTCTTGCTTAGCCATGCTTAACCTCCATAAGTGAGCAATAACGGGCACGCGAAATAAATGGTTAGGACAGTTGGGTGGGCTAGCTCAAGCAGGACTCAAGCGCCCATAACCCGGCGATCCCGCTATCTGAACCTCCATGCTCAGATCGGTAATTTTGCGTCACCACCTCACGATGGTTTTGCCCTGAAACAGATTATGGGAAATTGATGTCGTGGTCGAAGAAAGTTATCGGTACATCCCTGAAAAACTTTTGTGAAAATTCTTTTTTCATACAACGTGACAGATCATTCATGAACGCACATTTATTCAGTATGCAGAGAATAAATGAATCCGACTGGACTTGGACTAATCAAACACGTTGCGGAGAAAATTTTCTGACATGATGAGAAATAATTGAAGTGACCAACAAAATCGAAAGACCGCCTTAAAAGGCCAAAAAGTACACTGAGGAGATTCAGAGGATTGCTGAAGTAGGCAGTGCGAGAATGCGCCATCCTGACGTCTCAAAGATATTGAAGACGCCACTGGCAGAAAGAACTTCAAGGTTCATCAGAAATGTATACATCTCTTAGGAGTCACGATAAAAGGCTAGATGTTTTTCGACTCTAACGTTCCAGGGGTTTCGCCTTTTTTTATTTTCATTCTTCAATTGCATCAGTGGGGGTTATTAAAACCACTCGATATCGTCACATCAGACAACAGGATGCACTGCCAAGACTACAAGGGAACAAATAGGTTTTACACCTAGCCTTTGAAAGTTATGGAATCGTTTTTTTAAAGAAATAAGGAAGTTTTGCCGATATTTTAACATTGGCTCCATTCTTATAGAGAACATCAACCAGATCATTCTCCTATACCATTCGACCTCCTATTTTCCGAAGACTCATTCCTGTCATCAAGGCACAAGCGAAAAGATCGGTGAGCTCATTGAACGAAAGTTTCCATTCCCAATGAACGGATCCAGTCGGTGATTGAGAAATTCTGGGGAACGTGCATACGAAATATCCCCTCGACTGAGAACGTTCTATATCTCACATTTGATGATGGCCCTCACGAATACTGTACGCCAAAAGTCCTTGACCTTCTGTTGCAATACCAAGCCAAAGCCACATTTTTTGTGGTCGCCAATGCCTTACATCATAATCTTGCCATTGGACGCTCGATTGTGGCCCATGGTCATACCATTGGCAATCATTCTTTGGACCACAAATATCATCATTTTTTTGGCAATAAACGTTACCTCATGAATTGGATAAATCGCGCAAGAGATAGCATAGAACAATCCCTTCATGTTCAAACCGTTGGATTTCGGTCACCATTGGGACTTCGAACCCACCATTTGGGAACGGTGCTAGAACATTTGAAATACCCCTTAATTCATTGGAATCAACGGTTTTTTGATACACAGTGGGGACTCCCGCGAACCATTCTTTCACGTAGGGTCCCTCTGTTCCAAGCTGGCGACATCATTCTCCTACATGACACACATCAGAAATATCATCAGTCTTTTCTGGAAGGATTAGAGATGTTGCTCGTCAATTCACTCCAAGCAGGATTTACTTTTCAATCTATACCGTCCAGTTCAGCTCCGTGTCGCTTCAAATCCTTGGCCGTTTGATTTATCCCTTCCTTGGAACCCATGGAATAAACATGTTGGTCCTCCGCTGATAAGCTCGATAGTCCTTTCCACGACTAGCCAGGGCTTGGGCTTCCGCCCAGGGTACGCCCGTGATCCATAAGAGGGAACCCATCATGATCAGAGGCCAAAGAACAGCGAGACCTGACCAGGGCAGCCCTACAGCTAATGGAACAAAGGCCCACCAATACAACGACTCAAAAAAATAGTTGGGGTGCCGGGAATATCGCCACAAACCCGTTTGCAATGTTTGACCGCGATTCAAGGGATTCGCTCGAAAAATTTGAAGTTGCCTATCGGCTAGACCTTCTCCCACAACAGCAATCAGAAAAATGACAACCCCCAATCCATCCCACCAACGCCAGGCCAATTCAGGATGCTCCATGACCCAACATAATAAGCCCGCAAAGAACATACAGGCAGGGACTTGTAGTTGGAAGTAGCAAAAGATCCCTATGAACTCCCAAGAACCCAACCATTTTCGGATGATCCCATATCGAGCATCTTCTCTGTGTTTCCACACTCGATGGCAAAACAGGTGAGAGCCCAAGCGTAGAGCATAAAGACTGCCCATGCCCACCACGAATACTCGCCGCCACACATGCCCCGTACCAACCAATCCGCAAGCGACAACAAGTAGGAGGAAACCAAAGCAGAAACCCACGTCGGCGAGCGAAGCATTGCGGTGGATACTTTGTAGGAGCCACAGAACAAAAAACAGACAACATAGGAGCGGCACCCACATCCACAAATTCAAATGCAATAGGACACCTCTATTCGTATGAGGTTTTACAGGCCCTACATTGCTCTAGGAAAAGAACGTATACCAGGGGAAGGATTAATTGGCTCCCAGGGCCAAAGGACTGCGAACGAGGTCTTGTTCGACTTCAGGCGTTAGGAGGACTTCCACTAAAAACACTCGATCATTGGGAACTTGGGCTTCTTGAATAAGAAAATCCTGAATATGTTGAGCACGTTGCTGCGCCAGAAGTCTCAGCTGACTTTTATCCACCGGGATATCTTTCAATAACGCGTTTTTCATTTCCTCAACGGTCAGTTTCTTTGATGCCTTTTCAGACTCATCGGAATCTTTCTTTGGATTGGCCATCGCTGAATCCCCAAACTTTTCTCGATAAAGTTTGGTGAAAAATTGCGCTTCTTCCTCAGACGTCAATTCCACCCGATCAACGGAGACATCACCTTCACCTTTAGACGGTGGTTGTTCCACGAACTTAGCCTTTTTTAATTGAGTGAGCAGTTTCGCTGCAGCCAGTGCTTTACGATCCATGTCGGAATCAGCCGCTCCGGTAATTTCCAAACGCAAACCTGGCCGCTCAGCAATGGCTTTTCCCAAGGCCAGTAATTTTTCTTGTTCAGGAAGCGCCACCTCTTTTTCACCAGCGGGAAAGGCCACATATTGCAGCGCATCGGCATCACCTCCTGCAATCTCTCCCACAAGTCCTCCGACAATCGAGAAAGGAGACGCGGCGACTTTGGTGATTAAATTCACTAGGGCCTGCCCGATTAGCCCCCAATAACTAAACTCTGGATCATCAATATTTCCCCGAACAGGAAGATCAATATCAATTTTTCCTTTTCGATCCTTTAACAAAGCCAACGCAAGAGGAATAGGCAACGATGTAGCATCAGGGCTCTCAACATGTTTACCCATGGTAATTTGATCAACGAACACCTTATTCTCTCCCACTAATTCTTTTTGTGAGAGCTTATAGTCCAAATTAAGCGTCATTTTTCCTTTGGTAATAGGATACCCAGCAAATTTCCCAGAGTATGGAGAGACCGTCGTCAAATCCAGGTTCTGAAAGGACAGCACCAAGTCCGTATAGGCATCTTCACTGAGCGGATTAATTTGTCCCTCAATAAGAATAGGGGCATAACCACCCACATTACCCTTAATAGAGACATCAGCTTTTGCTAATTGCTCAGAGGACAACCCTTTAATGGTCCCACTGAGATCAGCAATTTTTGTCCTAACATTTGGGGTCACCGACAAGTCCGCGATAGCGGCTTGGAGATTTTCCAAACGAACGGTTTGGATTTTCACCGGTGTCGGCGGACCAGTTGATTCTTCTGATTCACGATTCGAGTCTTCCGATGCTTCTGTCTCAGTATCTTCTTGGCCAGCAGGAGAAAAAAGACGGGAAAAATTCAGACCTCCATCGGGATCCACCGACATGACCAAAGCGGGATTCACCAAGGCTACTTCGGTTAATATCACTGAAGTCGGTTCCACAGCAAGCATGAGATCTTTCAGATTCAGGGCATCCCATTTCACGAACGATTTGGCTTGTGCGGGATCCATAAGCGCTAATTGCCCAATAGCAAGAGCTCCATCAAACGTCACCATAGGTTCCGTCTTTGCACCATCTTGATAACGAGCCTTCCCTGCTAACGACAGGGCTCCGTCTTCCACGTCAAACTGCACAAAGGGCGAGAGATAGGATTCAAAAGGTTGGAGGGCAATATCAGAAAGATCAACATCTAGTCGAACAGACACCGGTTCGATAACAACGGACCCTTTCAAGTCAGCCTTTCCCGTTTGATTCAAATTAAAGGAAAGATCAATGGGCAACGGTTTATCAAAATTTGTGGAGAATTCTGAGGTATGCAATTGTAAAGAGTCCAAAAGAAGCTTGACCGGAATTTCCGGTTGACGATCTTCCAAATCAACCGTGTAGTTTTCCAACGCAATATCCTGAACAAGGACAGTCCAAGACGATTCTGAATTGGCAGAATCTTGAGCATCCGACAGAGCGGCCTCAGATGCCTCATCCTTATCTGCATCTACCGGGGTAAAGAGGGCCTGATAGTTCATCTCCCCATCTTCGTCTAGCCACGCTGTCAATCGAGCATCCTGGCTTTTCGCGGTTGGTATTCGAACCTCTTGTTTCCCAACATCCACAGACACACCAGCCACTTCAAAAAAAGGAAGGTCAATAACCGTTTCACTGGCTCCCTTTTCCTGAATTTGAACATCTTTGACCGTGACGGTCCCTTGATTGACCACCACATCAACGTCATCATCATTGACCGTCAGCTCATACTGCCCTTTCAGAGTTGCCACCCCTTGTGGAATGAGAAATCGAAATTGATCGTGCAAGTAAGCCCAAAGACCCGCCAATTGGATATTCTCCAACGTCAAACTCCCTTGAGACTGCACCGGCTCAAGCGTCAATGTGCCTTCCCAAGAAATCTTCTCCTCGTCCTGTAACTCCGCTAACAGGGCATAGGGATTAGCCCTGCCTTTTTGGGTACTAAACTGCTCAAGCGTCAAGTTAATCGGCACGAGATGCGCCTCAAAGGGCGTGGGACGCGAAGCATCCACAAATTCCACCATCCCCTGCTGAATGGCCAACTCTTCAATAAGGATGGCTGGCAATCCCTGAGCTTCCTCACCTCCCTCAGGTACATCCTGTGGCAATTCACCTTTATCGTCTGCAGAATCCGGCTGGCCCATCTCGGCCACATTCACAGACCCATCTGGGCGAACCATCACAAACCCATAAGGAAGTCCCAGACGAATTTGCGCAAAGGTATAGGCCTGATTTTTCAAAGAAGACAGTGGTTCAAAATCCACAAACAGTTCATCAAACCCAGCTATCGGAGATTCATCAGCCTCTTGCAACCCAAACCCCTTCACCTGCAGTTTAAACAGGAAGGGATTAAAAGCCGCTTCTTGAATCGTCACAGGTCGATTCAATTCTTGGGTCAACATGGCAGGCAGTTTATTGGTAATTGCCCATGGCACACCCCAAAACCCCAAAGCAGTGTAGAGGAGGAATAGGACAACGCCCACTACCAGAAAAATTTTAAAGATTTTCTTCATTTGTTAAGTTAAATAAAACCAAAAAAATGGTTGATTGTAGAGAGGGGAAATATTGAATGTATT
Source organism: Nitrospirales bacterium (assembly GCA_965223685.1). Taxonomy (GTDB): domain Bacteria; phylum Nitrospirota; class Nitrospiria; order Nitrospirales; family UBA8639; genus Nitrospira_E. Next base: position 466,000 of record CBDCXG010000003.1, on the reverse strand, counting down.
CATTCACATAGCCAGGAAGCCGAGCATGAGAATGTACTATGATACCTCGCGATTACAACCAGAGCTAGCCCCTAATGAATCTCTCATGTGAGTGTTGAATAATGAAAAGACAAAGGGGCCCATTCCGACAGGAAGACGTTGGAGGACAGCAGCTTCGGGTCGGTTCAGAAAAGTCCATTCAGCCAGGCCGCAACCAATTTTGTGTGCGGAGCGTCCTGCAAGACGTGAACACCGAAAATTGGCGAAAACGTCACTGACGGTATATTTCAACTGACCCCTCATATGTTTTCAACCCACCTACATACAGATGGGTAAATTCTCTATAACAGATAAGACCATTATCTGGGTTTGAGGACGATTTTTATTTTTCATTATCACGACGTAACTCTAGATTTTCCTTGCTTGACAGTAGGTTAGTCCCTTCACTATTGTCTTGAGTTTGCGTAAATACAGCTTTTATTAGAGGACCGTCCTCCGTGTTTACGAATCTAACCGAAAAAATCGAGGGTATTTTCAAGCAGTTACGTGGTCAAGCCACGTTAACCGAGCAGAATATTACTGATGCCTTAAAAGAAGTCCGACTGGCTTTGCTGGAAGCCGACGTCAATTTTAAGATCGTTAAGGACTTCATCGAGAAAGTTCGCGAGAAGGCTGTTGGGCAAGAAGTCCTCAAAAGCCTAACCCCAGCACATCAGGTCATCAAGGTCGTGTGGGAAGAGTTGCGCGACCTTTTAGGGCATGAGCAAAGTGCCCTGCATCTGTCTTCCCAACCACCCACAGTCATTATGATGGCGGGACTCCAAGGTTCAGGGAAAACCACCACCACTGGGAAACTCGCCAATTACTTCAAGAATGACGGCAAACGTGTCCTGCTGGTCGCAGCAGATCCTCGGCGTCCTGCAGCAGGCGATCAATTAACCTCACTTGGGACAGATCTGGACGTGCCCGTGCATCGTGGCACGAACGAAAGCCAACCTGGTGCACAGGCCGTACAAACCTGCAAAGATGGTGTCGCCCGTGCCCGAGAACGTGGGTATGACGTGGTGCTCCTGGACACCGGTGGCCGTCTACATATCGATGAAGAACTCATGCAGGAGCTGGTCGATATTCAAACGGGGGTTCAGCCGCAGGAAATTCTCTTGGTTGCCGACTCCATGACTGGACAGGAAGCCGTTTCTGTTGCCGAACGTTTTAACGAAACTTTAGGGCTAACCGGCGTTATTTTGACTAAAGTTGAAGGCGATGCCCGAGGTGGAGCGGTCTTATCGATTCGAGCAGCTACTGGCAAGCCCATTAAGTTTTTGGGCGTCGGGGAAAAGTTGGATGCCTTAGAACCGTTTTTCCCGGACCGCATGGCCTCTCGAATTTTGGGCATGGGCGACGTCCTGACCCTGATTGAAAAAGCACAGGAGAATTTTTCTCAAGAACAAGCCCAGGCATTGCAAAAAAAGGTTTCCAGTAATACTCTGACGTTGGAGGATTTTCGCGATCAAATCCAGCAGGTGAATAAACTGGGGTCATTGGACCAGATTATTGACATGCTGCCTGGCAGCCAGAAGATCAAGAACATGATGGGCTCAGCAGAGGGCGGAAATGCGGCGTTGCCTGAAAAGGAGATGAAACGAGTGGTAGCTATTATTGATTCCATGACCGTGAAAGAACGGCGGGATCATACAATCCTGAATGGCAATCGCAAAAAACGTATAGCCAAGGGAAGTGGGACATCAGTTCCTGAGATTAATCGGTTAATCAAGCAGTTTTTAGATGCTCGCCGTATGATGAAATCGTTAGTCGGCGGGCCAATGGGTATTGGCAAGAAAAAGAAAAAGCGAGGCAAGCTAATCAGGGCTATTCAGGCCCACTGAAAAGCACAAATCGTCCTAGTTTTTTCATGGGTCCATTTTTCATGTAGAGGAGAATGCCAGTGGCAGTTCATTTACGGTTAACACGAATGGGTCGGCATAAACGACCATTTTATCGCGTCGTCGCCGCCGATTCGCAGATGAAGAGGGACGGACGGTTTTTGGAGATTATCGGTACCTATGATCCCTTGAAGGAAAATGACAAAGCCTCCTTCAAAGAAGATCGTGTGTTGGATTGGCTACAAAAAGGCGCACAACCAACGGATTCTGTCCGAGCTCTCTTGCGGCGAACCGGTGTGTACAAAGCGTTAGCTGAGTCAAAAAAACTCGCAAAGGCGTAGGACCGTTTATTGCTCGGGAATAGGACGATGAGTCCTCTTCCATCTCTATTTTTGTTTCAACGCTGTTAGTATAACAATGGCTAGCGTACTGTATCCTATGCACATACAGACTGATGCCCTGGTCACCATTGGGCGGATCCTCAAGCCCTTCGGAGTTAAGGGGGAAGTAAAGGTGGAGTCCTTATCTGATGTCCCTGGACGATTCGAGGGACTACAGACCGTGTATCTCACCCCCTCGCAAGGGACTTCGATCCCCCAAGAAACGACTGTGACACAAGTACGGGCTATGAATACTGGCTATCTTGTTCGATTTTCTGCGTTTTCAACACCTGAAGAGGCCGCACATTTTCGTGGCGCATGGATTCAGATTCCTCCAAGTCCAGATCTTCCACGCGATCACGATACATTTTATCAATTTGAATTGCTTGGCCTCCGTGTTGAAGACCCTGATGGAGACCAAATGGGCCAGGTCGAAGAAATTTTAGATTACCCACAACACCATGTGCTAGTGGTTCGTGATGGTGCAAGAGAATTCCTCATCCCTGCTAATCGACGCACCATTCTGAAAGTTGATTTGACAAACCAACGTGTACAGGTGGCTTCAAAAGAATGGTGGGACAGCAATCATGCAGTGTGATCTTCTAACCATTTTTCCTGAACTGATTCAGACAGTAAGCTCACAGAGTATGATGAAGCGCGCCCAAGAAAAGGGCTTGCTCACTATTCGGTCCCACAATCTCCGAGATTACACTCATGACCCCTATCGTTCAACTGACGACACGCCTTTTGGCGGCGGCGGGGGGATGGTGATGAAGGCCGAACCCATTTTTTTGGCCATTGACGCACTTCAACAAACTTATGGTGAAATTCGCATTCTACTACCTTCACCGCAAGGTATTCGCTTTTCTCATGGGTTAGCCCTGGAACTCAGTCGGGAAAGGCGTCCTTTGGCATTTATTTGTGGACATTATGAAGGCATCGATGAGCGAGTGCGAACCCATTTATCGGTTGAAGAAGTTTCACTAGGCGATTATGTGGTAACTGGAGGCGAACTTCCTGCACTGCTGATGATTGATGCGGCCATGCGCCTTATCCCGGGTGTATTAGGTGATCCACATTCTGCCGAACAGGAATCCTTTGTGGAATCCTTACTGGATTATCCCCATTTTACGCGACCGGCAAAACTCCGTGGTTTAACTGTCCCGGACGTCCTCATGTCCGGTAACCACGAGACCATTCGTCGCTGGAGGCGAAAAGAATCGCTGCGACAGACCTTGATAAAACGCCCCGATTTATTGGATCATCACTCGTTCAATACAGAGGACCATCAACTTTTACAAGAAATTGAACATGACTATACCTCGGCGGGATACGATCCGCAGAGATCTTGAAGGAGGAAAGACACGCATGAATCAGTTACAACGTTTAGAACAGTCGTATGTTACCGAGGCAGCGCCATTTTTTGAAATTGGGGATACTGTGCGGGTAAAAGTCCGGGTTGTGGAAGCGCGAGCCTCCGGTAAAAAAAAGACTCAGGATGAAGAAAAAGAACGCATTCAGGTTTTTGAGGGCTTGGTGATTGCCAGAAAGCACGCAAAAGCCGCTGAAACCTTTACCGTTCGAAAAATCTCATTTGGGGTTGGGGTCGAACGCATTTTTCCCATGCGTTCTCCAAATATTGCTGGTATTGAAGTGGTTAAAAAAGGAAAGGTCCGTCGTGCCAAGCTGTATTATATTCGAGACAAAAAAGGCAAAGCGGCAAAAATTTCCGAGCGAGACTTCACCCGAACGCCAAAAGGCCATAAAGCGGCATCAGAAGCAGCCATCGAAGAACCAACAGCCTCAGGCAACGCCACGAGTTCTTCTGAAGTATCAGAATAAATCCACACATAAGAAGGCTTACTGCTGTTTCATCTTGGCCATCTCCACTCAAGAAACCAATAAGGGTCCGACGGAGTTCTTTGAAGCATCTGCTCGGACCCGTGGTTTTCGACGGATTGCCGGGCTGGATGAAGCTGGTCGTGGGCCATTAGCTGGGCCAGTTGTAGCCGCTGTTGTCATTCTTCCACGGTATTGCTCTCTCCCTGTACTAAACGACTCCAAGCTCCTCTCAGTCAACCAACGCAATTCCTTGTTTGCTACCATCATGGCCCACGCAACAGATTGGGGAATTGGAACGGCTTCTGAACAAGAAATTGACCGATTGAATATTCTCGAAGCCACCCGTTTAGCTGGGTCGCGAGCTATCCAACATCTCCAGAGCCCTCCTGACTATCTCCTTCTAGACGCCTTACGCATTCCGAATATTTCTGTACACCAATACCCTGTAATTAAAGGCGATCAACTGTCCATCTCCATTGCCGCCGCCTCTATCCTGGCCAAAGTTACACGAGATTGCATTATGGCTTCCTATCATGAACGATTCCCTGATTATGACTTCCACCTTCATAAGGGCTATCCCACGCCCGAACATCTGAAACGCCTCCGACTTTTCGGACCCTGTGCAGGGCATCGGCAAAGTTTTCGGCCCGTCAAAAATTGCCTGCGCGCCTAACGCATTTTATGGTGTCTCCATCTCAAGCATTTGGACAGTTCGCCGAAACCCTCGCCGAAAATATGTTACGAAAAAAAGGCTATCAGATTATCGAAAAAAACCTGCGTCTGGCAGGAGGAGAATTAGATCTCATTGCCAAAAAGAATAGTACTCTGGTGTTTATCGAGGTCAAAGCCCGACATGGGCACCAATTTGGCGGAGCCCCCTATGCCATCAGTCCACGAAAAAAAAGGCAAATCGTTAAATTAGCCCTGTGTTATCTGTCAAAACACAGATTCCACCAAACACAATGCCGGTTTGATGCCATTCTGATAACCGGAACCGGAGCTGAATCTCATGAAATCATTCATATTGAAGAGGCTTTTGAGGTTCCCAGCTCCGATTGGCAATGGTAAATTAATAGAACGTTCCATGAAATAGGCCAATTCATCCGGGTCCCTTCGATTATTACCTGCATTATTTTGACAGCAATCGAACCACCAATGCCCTGCATCCATTAATGATTTTCAGAATCACATGATTCAGTTATTTCACGTCACGAAATATTATGATGGTTGCCTTGCGCTTTCTGATATCTCTCTTCGGATTGAAAAAGGCGAATGTGTCCTGCTAACCGGGCCAAGCGGTGCCGGCAAAACATCATTACTTAAACTGATATTCGGATCTGAACATCCAGATGATGGGCAAATTCTCGTCCAGAATCGAAACATTGCCAGACTCCGTCGAGCCGATGTGCCTTATCATCGACGCACCATGGGATTTGTCTTGCAGGATTTTAAACTCCTTCCGCACCGGACAGTCTTTGAAAACGTCGCGCTTCCCTTAATCATTCGCGGTTTATCCTCAATTGATTCGCGTCGAAAAGTTATTGAAGCACTAAAAGCCGTTGGCATGGAACATAAGCAAACCACAAACGCCTCCGTACTTTCTGCAGGAGAACAACAACGGGCCTGCATTGCTCGAGCCATTGTGAATAGCCCAATTATCTTGTTGGCAGATGAACCAACTGGCAATTTAGATCCTCAACTCACCACAGAAATTGCCGAACTCTTCAAGGCTATCAACGCACGCGGTACTACAGTCATGATGGCCACTCACAACCGCCAAGTTGTAGAACAATTGAATGGAAGAGTGTTGCGGCTGGACTGTGGGCACCTTATCTCAGATCAGGGAGCCTACACATGAAACGCCTCTTGTATTTTGTCCGAGAAGCGTTCATGAGTCTCAAGACACATCGGATGAGCACAGCTATTGGCATCATCACCACCGCTTTCACCCTCACGAGTTTTGGAACCTTTTTACTGCTCTATCACAATGCACATAATTTAATCGGACGGGTACAAACCAATGTTCAAATCATTGTCTACCCTAAAGATACAATTGAGCCATCACGACTTCAAAATCTCAAAAAGGTCATTCAACAAGACCCCGCTATTGATTCTCTTACGCTCATGACAAAAGAGGATGCGTTACAAGATTTCAAGAAACAATTTCCAGAGGAAACCTATCTGTTAGAAGGCTTGGGCACAAACCCATTCCCTGCCTCCCTTGTGCTCAATTTGGCCAAAACCATCCCTTCGACCGATGCAATATCTAATCTGGTGAATCGTTTGCAACAAAACCCGGATGTGGAACGTGTCCGATATAATCGGAATTGGATTGAACGATTAACCCTTGTGGTCACCTATATGGAGGTCGGATCACTTATCATCGGAAGTGTTCTGGCCTTGGCCTCTATCACGATCATTGCCAACACTGTCCAATTAGCTCTGTATACTCGTCAAGGAGAAATTGACATTTTGCGATTAATTGGTGGAACCAATCTCTTCATCAGCATTCCCTATCTCATTGAGGGAGCCGTGATTGGCGGACTTGGCAGTGGACTCGCCCTAGGTCTCCTACGAGGTGGATTCGAATTTTTCAATCATAAAACCCACACACTCAGCGTGATTGGTGGGTTTTCATCGGTTTTTGAATTTTTTCCCGTGTCGCTTTCCCTACTCCTCATCGCCGGTGGAATCTTGTTAGGATGCCTAGGAACCCTCACGAGCATATATGGTTGGATGAGATTTCGCTTATGATCCACTTTCGAAAAATCCTCATAACCGCCCTCTGTTTTTCAGCATTGTTCTTAGCTTTACAGCCTGGTTATGGAGCAAAGCAGTCTTCCATTGAATCGGAAATGACTCAGGAGCGCAAACGCTTAGAGGAACTCCAGAAGAAAATCGCCGAATCCAAAAAAAAGGCCACAAAAGCCAAAAAGAAGCATGGATCAGTCCTCAAAAATATTGAACAATTGGATAAACGCCTGTATCGAACAAAAAAAGAACGGAATCGAATCGACAAGAAAATAAAAGAAAAGGACAAGGAATTAGCCAAGTTGAGCCTCGACATTGATGAACTGGAGCATCACCTTCACATTCACGGAAATGCTGTCGCGGCTCGTCTTCGTATCCTCTACATCGAAGGGCGCACAGGCTATCTCAAAACATTGTTCACATCTGAGACTTTTGCTGATGCTGCCCACCGTATGGATTATATTTCTTGGGTGGCTCAACGAGAACACGTGCTTGTCCGACAATTTCAGGAGAACCTTACCAATCTCCAGCGTCTCAAAGATCAGCAAGCTCAAGGGCGAGAAAGTTTGCTGGCCCTAAAGGGGGAAACCCAGAATACCATCCAGGAAATTTCTGGACTCAAAAAAAAGAAACGCACAGTCTTAGTCAGTCTTTCTAAAGAAAAAGATACGCATGAACGGACTGTGGAAGATCTTAAGCGTTCAGCAGAACAAGTTGACAGTCTGCTCAAAGCCCTTGACCAACGATTTAAATTAGCTCAAAGCCAACGACGGAAAAAACCGGGGAAACGCCCCTCTCTGGGTTCTTTCCTCTGGCCAGTAAAGGGAAAAGTGGTATCATTTTTTGGGAAGCAAAAACATCCTACATTTGATACCTATATCACGAAAAAAGGCATTGAAATACAAGCACGCGAAGGGAGCCCCATCCGTTCGGTCTCTGCAGGGAAGGTTGTGTATGCTGATTGGTTGAAAGGCTATGGCCTCGTTGTTATTGTTGATCACACGAATGGATTCTATTCATTATATGCCCATGCCTCAAAACTGTTGGTCGCTGAAGGCAATGCTGTTACCATGGGCCAAATGATCGGCCATACTGGCGAAACTGGAGTGACCAAAGACGATACGCTCTATTTTGAACTACGAAAAGGTACAACACCCATTGACCCTCTTAAATGGCTGGTAAAACGATAACTGTCTCATAGAACAAAGGAATCCCTCATGGCCAAAGAACGATTTTCAACGGTTCTCATTTCAGGACTAACTCTTACCGCCATCCTCTTTGTCGGAATCTTTATTGGGAAAGGCGGAGACCAGACAGGCCATGCCAGCGAATCCTATGAAGAACTCCAGGTGTTTGCTGAAGTTCTTTCCCAAGTCAAAAAGCACTATGTCGAAGAAACCAAAACCAAGGATTTAGTACAGGGCGCGTTACGTGGCATGTTGGCCGGATTGGACCCTCACTCTTCCTTTATGACGACCGAGATGTTTAAAGAAATGCAGGTAGAAACGAAAGGAGAATTCGGAGGCCTAGGCATTCAGATTGGAATTAAAGACAATCGACTCACGGTCATTGCGCCCATTGAAGATACACCGGCGTTTGCTGCTGGTATTCAGTCTGGAGATACCATCATCAAGGTTGATGACACCCCGACGAAAGACCTTACGTTGATGGAGGCTGTTCAACATATGCGCGGACCTCGCGGAACATCAGTCACTTTAACCGTCATCCGTGAAGGCATAGAAGAGCCGCTCGAAATCGCCATTACACGAGATATCATTAAAATTCAAAGCGTGCGCTCAAAACTCTTGGAAGGCAATATGGGCTATGTACGACTCACCCAATTCCAGGAAGCGTCGGCTGAGGATTTAACCAAAGAATTGGAAAAATTATCCACCAGGGATCTTCAAGGCCTTATTTTAGATCTTCGGAACAACCCTGGAGGCTTGCTGACAGCAGCCGTTGGCGTCTCAGAACAATTTCTGGAAGCCGGACGCCTCGTCGTCTCAATTCAGGGTCGAAATGATAAAAAAATTGAGTACAGAGCTGGAGCCAACAGCAAGCATTATGAATATCCCATGATCGTTCTAATGAATCATGGCTCTGCGAGTGCTTCAGAAATTGTGGCTGCGGCCATGCAGGACTGGGGAAAAGCCGTTGTCATTGGTACCACAAGCTTTGGAAAAGGTTCGGTCCAGACCATCCTACCGCTTTCAGATGGATCCGGACTACGCTTAACAACGGCAAAGTACTATACACCCAAAGGAAAATCCATCCATACCATTGGTGTGCAACCAGATATCGTCATCGACCCCAAAGCCATTCAAATAGCAAAAAAGGATTCGGATCAATCAAAAACCGATGAAAAGTCCGTTGCCGAGAAGGTTGAAAAAACAACTAAAGCTGAGGATAAAAAACCGACAGCTCCAGAAGATCCTAATGCCCCTCAACCTGTACCACCAGAAGACGTCCAGTTACTTAAGGCCGTGGAAATGTTGAAATCTTGGAAAGTTTTTAAAAAGCTTAGTCCTGCAGCGTAACCAGTAAGGAGTGAAAAGAAAAAAGTACGCACAAAAAGGCAGAGGATTCAGATTCTTTCTTTCAGTTTCTCAGATTTTCCTCCCTATATCTGTCTAAAGTTTCAACACAATAGCGGTGTTCGTTTTCGTGATCCCATCTATTCCACGAATACGGGCCATAACTAGGTCATTCAATTCTTCTAACGTTTCTGCTTCCACCTGGGCAATCAAATCGTGAGGCCCGGTTACCGGAAAGACCGCTTGTACCCCTTGAATCCTTGTCAACGTTTTATAAGCACTTTTTGTATGATTGCCGGTTGTATCAATTAAGACAAATGCCGAGATAGCCATAATAAATGAGTTTCCTCCAATTGATATATGTATTGGTTTGTTGTTCTAGCCTTCATTTCACACACTTGTCGGCACATGACAAGCCAAGATGAAATCCCGACCTGACACCTAACCCCAGAAGCCATTACTCCTGCGGACACACCAATCGCTTTTCTCGAATAGCTTGAAGAATTTCTTCACTTCTCCCTCCTAAACCAGGAAGAGTTTGGAGAAGATGCGATTGGGCCAAGGATTCTAGATCATCCCATGTAGTCATACCTAATCGAAAGTAGAGGTCATGAACAATGGGTTCAGAAAACCCTGGAAGCGTCACCCATTCCCGAACAGTATCGGGTAGTGGGGTCTTGAGTTTTTCATAGGACCTGATACGCCCACTGGCAAGAAACTCTTGAATTTTCGATTCTAATTCCTTCCCAATTCCAGGGATTGTCCGCAATTCCCCACGGTCAGCATAGGCACGAACATCTTCCTTGAGATTTCGGAGTGAGTCAGCTGCGCGCTGATATGCTTTCACTTTATAGGGATTTTCAGATCGAGCCGCCAACAACCCAGCCATTGAAACAAACAACACAGCTAAGTCCTGATTAGCATGCCTCATAGAATACACTGTTGGAGAATACGTAGAGTTGTCGGGAAAAATGTTCCCATTACGTCTAGCATTGTATGCCATCGCCTAAGGTCAAAACTAGTTCAGCGCTATAAGTCTTTCGCCCTATGTCCACAGGTGATTCACTCTCATGAAAACCCTTATTATTGACAAGAATTTCGCGGGTCCCGTAGGATGATTTTCCATCATCAAACAACGATACAATATGCCAACGCCCATGTTTCATTATGAAAATTTTTGTCAATGGGGAAGAACAAGAGCACCACGCGCCCCTCACCGTCTCAACACTTCTCCATAATCTAGACCTGCGAATTGAACAAGTCGCGGTAGAGGTAAACCTCAAAATCCTTGACCGCTCCAATTTTCCAAGCTGGGACCTTCAAGAGGGAGATAAGATAGAAATTCTAAGTTTTATCGGCGGCGGAGCGCTACAACCTAGACACAGGCAACCACACAATGAGCCATAACCTTCCACACGACCCCTTAATCATCGCAGAGCGTGAGTTTCGTTCCCGCCTCTGGGTTGGAACTGGGAAATATAAAGATTTCGAAGAAACTCGGCTGGCTATTGAAGCATCAGGAGCTGACATTGTGACTGTGGCAGTACGCCGCGTCAATATTACAGACAAGAACTCAGAAAACTTACTCGACTACATTGATCCCAAAAAATACACCATCCTTCCCAATACGGCAGGCTGTTATACCGTAGAAGACGCCGTCAGATATTCTCGTCTCGCACGCGCAGCAGGCGTTTCGGATTTAGTGAAATTAGAAGTCATTGGTGATGAACGTACGCTGTTTCCTGATACAGCTGGCCTTATAGAAGCCGCAAAAATTCTCATTGCGGAAGGGTTCATCGTCCTCCCCTATACAAACGACGACCCGATTGTCGCACAGAAATTAATGGATATTGGTTGTCCAGCTGTCATGCCTCTGGCCGCGCCAATAGGCTCAGGCTTAGGCCTTCGCAATCCCTACAATCTAAAAATTATTATGGATACCGTAAAGATTCCTATCATCGTGGATGCAGGCGTTGGAACTGCTTCTGACGCTGCCTTGGCCATGGAATATGGCGCCGACGCCGTCCTCATGAATACTGCCATCGCAGGGGCCCAAGATCCGATCATGATGGCAACAGCCATGCGGCATGCCGTAGATGCCGGTCGCCTAGCCTATAGGGCCGGAAGAATTCCTCGTAAACTCTATGCCACGGCCAGCAGCCCAATTGAGGGCATGCTCTAAGTCCGGGTATGTCTTCTACACCTCTCCCTCGCCTGTACCTTCTTACAGATCGCCACAACACTTCTCAACGGCCTATCTCATCCGTTATTAGTCAGGCTGTTAATGCTGGTGCACGTATGATCCAGATACGTGAAAAGGATTTGGATACTCGATCACTGGTTCACCTGACTCAAGATCTTATGCCGCTGATCCAACAACATGAAGGGAAAGTGTTACTCAACGATCGGATTGACCTCACCCTGGCACTTGATGCTGATGGCGTGCATCTTCGTTCAGACAGTCTTCCCCTCACACATGCTCGTCGAATGTTAGGCAAAAAAAAATTGATTGGGATTTCAACTCATTCAGTTGAAGAAGTAAAGAAGGCAGAAGATGAGGGCGCAGATTTTATTGTCCTCGGGCCTATTTTCGAGACACCTTCTAAACAACAATACGGCCCACCATTAGGCCTTCATGCACTCGGGACCGCCTGTCAAGCCAGCCATCTGCCCATTTTCGCTATTGGCGGCATTGGTCAGGAAAAGGTGACATCAGTACTATCTTCTGGAGCCTACGGAATTGCAGTCATCTCAGCGATTCTCCAGGCGCCCAACATTATGGAACGCACGCATCAACTTCTTTCACAGCTTACCTAATTTGTCAAGGCAACTGCCCTTGTATCTCGTCATCGTCGGTTGACCCTATTTTTTTTTGAGTGGTAGACTTCTGTAAGTCTTTTTCGTGAGTTCCCGTTCACAGCGCAAATCCCTTTCAATGTGGAATCTCCCTCAAAGGGGTTATTGTCTTCCTCATTTGAGGACTTGTACAAATCGAATTTGAGACGCTTATGGGAATAAGAAAAACTGACGACCCTGCCCGCGAAATTCAACATTTGCGGTCTCAGCTGGAGTCTTTAGAACACGAAAGACAACAGCACCATGAGTCTCGTCACAAACTCGACCAAACCCAACTGAAAAATGAACAGTTAGTCTCAAGTCTCCAAGAAGCCAAGACGCAAATTGAAGCACTCCGCAAAGAAGTCCAGAAATTAACGGCCCCACCCTCTACCTTTGCTTTTTTTTACAGTGCTAATGCCGATGGCACCATCAATGTTTCTCTTGGTGGGAAAAAACTCCGCGTCAATCTTCATCCATCAATTCCACTAGATTCCCTAAAAACAGGGCAAGAAGTTATTTTAAACGAAGGTCTCAATGTCATTGAAGCTCGTGGATACGACCCCCAAGGTGAAATCGTGCATCTTAAACAGTTGCTGGAGGATGGGCGGGCGGTAATCAGTTCGCATCTGGATGATGAACGAGTGGTTGAAATTTCAGACTCTCTGGAACGACAACACCTGAGTGTGGGCGATCATCTTCTCTTAGAGTCTCGGTCGGGGTATCTCACAGAAAAACTGCCGAAAGGTGAAATGGAAGAGCTCGTTATTGAAGAAGTGCCAGATGTTGATTACGATCATATCGGAGGGCTTGAAAAGGAATTAGAACTAGTCAAAGATGCTGTTGAACTTCCTTTTCTCCATCCAGACCTTTTTGCTGAGCATCAATTATCTCCTCCTAAGGGCCTCCTTCTCTATGGACCGCCAGGATGTGGAAAGACATTAATCGCCAAAGCCGTGGCCAATTCTATTGCCAAAAAACTTGGCCATCTCAAAGGCAAAGAAGTGCGTAGTTACTTCCTTCACATCAAAGGGCCAGAGCTTTTGAATAAATATGTAGGGGAATCCGAACGACAAATTCGAGAAGTCTTTGCCAAAGCCAAAGAAAAGGCCTCACATGGGCACCCAGTGATTGTGTTCTTTGATGAAATGGATGCGTTATTCCGAACACGAGGGACCGGGATTTCTTCGGACATTGAATCCACGATTGTCCCTCAATTTCTTGCTGAAATAGATGGAGTGGAAAGCCTTCGTGATGTCATTGTCATAGGAGCCAGCAACCGACAAGACTTAATTGACCCCGCGGTTCTTCGTCCAGGCCGGTTAGATATTAAAATTAAAATTCCCAGACCGGACAAACAAAGCGCCAAAGATATCCTGGGGAAATACCTCCTGGCCGATCTTCCCTTGGCAGAATCGGGCATAGCAGAACAGAAACAGGACCGCTCAGCCTATGTCCAACATCTTGTTGAGACAACAGTTGACGCCATGTATGCCAAAACGGAGGAAAATCAATTTCTTGAAGTGACCTATGCCAATGGAGAAAAGGAAACAGTATACTTTAAAGATTTTTCCAGCGGTGCATTAATCGAAAGTATCGTCGCTCGCGCAAAAAAGCTCTCTATCAAACGCACGCTCTCAGATGGAGAAAAGGGGCTAACACAGGAAGATTTTTTGCATGCCATTCGAGAGGAATTCAAAGAGCAGGAAGATTTGCCAAATACGACTCACCCCGATGATTGGGCAAAAATCGCCGGGAAAAAGGGAGAGAAGATCATTCACGTAAGAACGCTCACCATTGACGAAGAGTCTGAATCCCGAGAAATTGAAACAGTGAGTGTAGGACATTATTTTTAATCCACTGACTTCCACAAAATGAGGGTTCTTTGCTTCGCATTCTTGGCTCAGAAACAGAATATGGAATCATTGCCCGCTCTTCCCGCTATGCGGATCCCGTTGATAATTCCCTTCGTTTAATAAGCCACTGCCCTGATCTTCCAGCTCCCACCGCACTCTGGGATTATGAAAATGAGAATCCCTACTGGGATGCCAGAGGGTTTGAGGTAGAAGGCGAGCCCGAAAGGCCTGGAGTCAGTTACAATCGCCAACTCAATAAAATCCTCCCCAATGCCGGCCGCTTATACGTCGACGGTGCCCACCCCGAATATTCCACCCCAGAATGTAGTAATCCTCGTGAAATTGTCGCTTACGAACGAGCTGGGGATACCGTGGTAGCTGAATGTTTAGCCAGGCTAAACAATAGTCAGGGAGAAGAAGAATTCCTGGTGTATCGGAATAATTCGGATGGAAAAGGCAATAGCTTTGGGTACCATGAAAACTATCTCATCTCTCGCAATATTCCATTTGAACATATCGGCCAAACACTATTACCTTTTTTTGTTTCACGCCAAATTTTTTGTGGTGCAGGCAAAGTAGGATCTGAAAACGGCACAGCGCCCACGTCGTATCAACTCTCCCAACGTGCCGATTTTCTTGAATGCCTCTACGATCTCAACACGATGGTCAATCGTCCGATCATCAATACCCGAGATGAACCTCATACCCAACAATCTCAATTTCGAAGACTCCACGTCATTGTTGGAGATGCCAACATGTGCGAGGTCTCAACCTTCCTCAAAGTTGGCACAACCGCCATTATTATAGACATGTTAGAAAATCAGGGAGTTCTTCCCCAAATCGAACTCGCCGATCCCGTCAAAGCCGTCAAACAGGTTTCTCGCGACCTCACGGTGACGACTTCCCTCTTACTTCAGAATGGTCGGCATACCACCGCGCAAGAGATCCAACAGGCTTTTCTAAGCGCAGCGCACAATTTTTATACAACCCGAGAGTTATCCCCTATGACCAAAGAAGTTCTCATTTGTTGGGAATCTATTCTTATGCGATTAGACCAAGATCCGATGATGCTCGACCGGGAAATTGATTGGGTAGCCAAACATTCGTTGATCCAATCCTATATGAATCGAAAATCCTGTTCCTGGGAAGACCCTCGCATTGCCATGATGGATTTACAATATCATGATGTACGCCCCAAAAAAGGGTTGTATTATACCTTAGAAAGAACAGGAAACATTGAACGTCTGACACACGATGAAGAGATTCAACGTGCCATGCATATAGCTCCAGCACAGACTCGTGCTTTTTTTCGTGGCGCCTGTCTCCAACGATTTCCCCAACGAGTCTATGGGATGAGTTGGACCTCCGTATTACTTGAAGCCGCTGATAAGACGATCAAGCGCATCCCTCTCATGGATCCTTATCGCGGCACCCAATCACTCACTCAAGAACTCTTCCAAGACATTAACTCTGTGGATCAGTTACTATCACGACTCAGTCCGTAACTACTCTATGACCACAACAGGCGAACCAAACAACACTCAACATGAACACTCATAACCCTCTATTCCCAAGTTTTTCTTCTGATACCTATTCGAGCTTTTATCAGTTTTTGACCGCACAACGACCAGAATTATTACCCATGGCACGATGGAGCACCCCACCCATTCAAACAGGAACCAATGACCGCTGGCCGGTCAACCAACTACCTCCCTGGCCCCATGGCACCACGGTCCTTGCATTTACGTACAATAACGGTGTCTTAATCGCAGGCGACCGCCGAGCCACCGAGGGCTATCAAATTGCCGCCAACCGCATGGAAAAGGTGTTTCAAACAGATGAATTTTCAGCCATGGCCATCGCGGGAGCAGCCGGGCCCTGTGTTGAAATGGCCAAACTCTTTCGAATTGAGTTGGAACATTATGAAAAACTTGACGGGAAACCCCTTACCTGTGAAGGAAAAGCTACAAGATTAGGATACATGGTCAAAGCCAACTTCCCTATGGTGATGCAAGGCCTCGTCGTAATTCCTCTTTTTGTCGGATACGACCAGAAACGCGACGTGGGTCGGCTATTTAAATATGACATCACCGGCGGGCGGTATGAAGATGCCGAATTTCATGCCGTGGGCTCAGGAGGCAAAGATGCCCGACTCACCTTGAAAGAACATTTTCGAAAACAATTAGCAGAAGACCAAGCAATTAGAGTAGCCATTCGAGCACTCTCAAATGCTGCTGAAGAAGATGTAGGAACGGGAGGCCCCGACTTACTTCGCAAAATTTTTCCAACAGTCAAATTAGTCGATGCTCAAGGGGTACGAGACGTCGAGGAATCTCTCCTCTCAACTATCTGTGAAGAATTGGTCTCGCAAGAACAGGAATCTTAAATCATGGCCATGCCCTTTTATGTCTCCCCCGAACAAATGATGCAAGACCGGGCAGAGTATGCCAAAAAAGGCATCGCCAAAGGTCGTTCAATCATCGCCATGGAGTACGATCAAGGCGTGCTATTCGTCGCAGACAACCCGAGTGCATCGCTCTTTAAGATTTCCGAGATCTATGACAATATTGCCTTTTCGGGAGCGGGCCGATACAGCGAATTTGAAAATTTGCGAAAAGCCGGCATTCAACATGCCGACATGAAAGGGATGATGTACAGCCGGGAAGACGTCACCGCTCGGTCTTTAGCCAATGGCTATTCCCAAATGTTGGGAACTATCTTTAGCCAGGAAATGAAACCGTACGAAGTGGAATTGCTTCTAGCACAAGTCGGCGAGACATCGGAAAGCAACGAACTGTATCGTATTACATTTGATGGAAGTATAATCGATGAACAAAGATTTATGGCCATAGGCGGACGATCCGAATCGATCTTAACCTTTCTTCGCAAAGAAGGGACCGATTCCTATCCCACCCTCGCTACCGCCTTACAATTATGTCAACAGGCATTTGAAAAAGGTGCCGATCCTAAAACACGTTTAGAAGGTCTCGAAGTGGCACTTTTGGACAGATCCCGATCAGGGCGAAAATTCAGACGTGTCACGACTCCTGAAGCCTCGGCTCTTCTTTCCTAATCACATTTCCGGCTTTTAGATCATCAAGTATAAGGCTTACCCTCAAGCAGCTGGCTTTTGATCGATGTATGTCTATATTGTAGCCATCGGTTATATTATGGTAAGTGTGTGTCGAACTCAGCCTCCATGCGGACCATAGGCCGCTCCCTCACGAAGTTCCTCGCCAGAAGCAAGATCTCGCAGACACTAGCGCCCCCACCCCAGCTTGACGAATTCCTACAAACCGCCGAATCGCCCCATCGAATTCCGGTTCAGTTGTTGAGCCGACACGCTATCTTCTCCTAGGACCTCCACCCACACGCCATATTGGAGCAACATCCTGGCCCAATCTAAGGAAAATGGGTTAGACAGACCCTCCTCGCATGAAAAACACCCGCATGTAGGATAGCAACGCTGAGGATTGAAGCCGCAACGAGGCCTTTGGTACTGTATTCTCCTCTCAAAAAGCCCTTTTAAAGTTCCTATTCCCGAGAAAAAACACTTTTCCTACCTATATTGTATTCGCTAACCATGAAAAAATTATGCGCACAATACTGCGGACTTCTGACCTTCGCTATTCTCCTGATGAGTTGTGGTCCGCCAGAAGAAAAGTACCCGCCCATAGATGAGGAATTCTGCGCTGACATTCATTTGGTGGCTGAACCCCGGTTGTCTGAAGAGCTAGCCAGAATACCCGAACTGAAGTCGGGTAAGACCGGTGTCTATGTCCTGGAAGAGGGCGACATCTCAATGATAGCAAGGGCCTGGCTGACCGAGGCAGCCGAAAAGACAATCGATATCCAATACTTCATCTTCAGCGCCGACAACATTGGACTCATCGCTGCTGATTACCTATTGCGTGCGGCTGATCGTGGAGTGCAGGTAAGAATCCTGGTCGACGACATCATGGTGGAAGCGGATGCCGATGACCTGCTCACACTGGATGCCCATCCCAATTTTTCGATCAAGGTCTATAACCCCAATGCAAACATCGGCAAGAATATTCCCCAGAAAATTAAAAGCCTTGTGAGTGATTTTCGTGGGTTTAATCAGCGGATGCACAACAAGACGTTTATCGTAGACGGAAAGGTCGTTATTACCGGTGGTCGAAACATCGCAGACGAGTACTTTGACTACGACCACGAGTACAACTTCAGGGATCGCGATGTCCTGCTTCTTGGAGGGACAGTCTCTGATATTGCTGCATCGTTCTCGGACTTCTGGCAAAGTGAACTTTCTGTTTCTGTTAGTGAGGCCGTTGACTCCGAAGAGTACAACCTGAACATCGATGTGAAGTACAACTACCTGCACCAGTATGCCTGTAATCCGTTAAATTTCTGGCCGCAAATCAGAGAGAATATACGAAATATCCCACAGACATTTCGGGAGATATCCCAAACTGACAAGTTTCTCTGGATACAGGATGTCCGCTTCATTTCAGACGAACCGGGGAAAAACGATGGGTCTGCAGGATTGAAAGGTGGAGGACTTTCAACCGATTCCCTAGTGGCTCTGGTGAACAGTGCAAAAGAATCCATCCTTATTCAGTCGCCCTACCTGGTGACAACTGAACTTGGCCAGGAGCTCTTCCTATCGGCGGTTCAGCGAGGCGTGGATGTAAAAATTCTGACGAATAGCCTTTCCTCCACGGACAATCTTGAGGCATTCAATGGATACAAACGAGACCGCGATAGGCTGATCGACATGGGTGTGCAAATTTATGAATGGCGGCCCGATGCAGAGATAAGAAGGGAGGTGATGACAGGAGCCCTTCAGGTGGAGCTGGATTTTATGCCTATTTTTGGACTACATGCCAAATCGATGGTCATCGATAAATACACCTCAGTGATCGGGACATTTAACCTGGATCCCAGGAGTGCCAACTTGAATACTGAGTGTATTGTGATCATTCGGGACAGCACTATTGCAAACGATCTGTACGAAACGATGAGAAAGGACATGCTGCCGGAAAATGCGTGGAAGGTCACTTCTGAGTTCAATCCGGATTCTGATGCAGGTTGGGCAAAGCAGTTCAAGCTCTGGACCCGTGGATTCATTCCAAAAGATATTCTTTGATAGATCAAATCAGTTATCTTTAGTTAATGAAGAACATTCTCCTACCTACTGACTTTTCGATTATATCCAGTAATGCTCTTAAACTTGCCCTTCGGATCGCTCGCAAAACAAAGGGGATCATTCACCTAATTCATGTAGTCGAAACCCGTATTGAAAAACTACGAAGACCTTGAAAAAGAGCTGGATCCCAACTTCATGATGGGACTGCTGAGAAACCTGAAAACCAGGTTGGCACTTTTGAAGAAGTCAAGCCAGGACAAGTACAGTACGATCAAACCTATTCTGAAAACGTGAGAGGTGTTTCAGCAGATTGACCAGTATGCCAAAGAGAACAGGGTAGATATTGTGGTGAAAGGCCCAGCCAGGTTCACTGATGCAAGTGGGGTTTTCCCTGGTGGAGTAACCGATAAAGTCATTCAGTCCATTGATTCTCCTGCAATTACAGTAAAGGAGGTACTGGACGAAAACGCCTTCAAGAATATTGGTGTATGCGACCGACCTGAAAAAGGCTCACAAACCTCTGATGAACCTGTTGATGTGCTTCCAAGATCTGTTCGGTTCTCATCTGCATATAGTCCGAATCGATCTTAACGTTTCTTCGCAAAGAAGGGTCAGATTCCTATCCCACCCTCGCTACCGCCTTACAATTATGTCAACAGGCATTTATTAATAGGAGCAATAAATAGATGACTTTCCCGGCTAGCCATGCTATCCTTCCGCCATGGAATCGGTGGATGCCCGTTCCCTTGGGGCCGAAGCTCAAGAAGCCCTGCGGACACGGGCCGTGAAGGCGGTGCTCAAGGGGATGACTCAACGCGAAGCCGCCCTTCACTTTGGGATTGCCCGAGGGACCGTGACTCGGTGGATGACGCTCTATCGGCAGCACGGCCTTCGAGGAATCGCTCGCCGGCCCCAAGGGCGTCCGCCCGCTCCCCGCTTGAAAGGGCATCAAGCTGCCACCCTAGTCCGCCTGATCACTGATCGGTGCCCCAACCAGCTGAAACTGCCCTTTGCTCTGTGGACCCGGGAGGCCGTGCAGCACCTGATCCAGCGCCGCTATGGGCTCCAGCTATCCATCTGGACCGTGGGCCGGTATCTGCGCCGCTGGGGACTGACACCTCAAAAGCCCGCGAAACGCGCCTTTGAGCAAGACCCTCAAGCCGTGCAGCACTGGTTGGCCCAGGAGTATCCAGCCATTCGCCGACAAGCCCACCAGGAGCAGGGCGAGATTCATTGGGGGGACGAGATGGGCGTACGGTCGGATCATCAAGCTGGCACGACATGGGGAGTGAAAGGCCAGACGCCAGTGGTTGCCGGGACAGGTCAACGGTTTCGCTGCAATATGATCTCCTCGATCACGAATCGGGGCACCTTGCGCTTCCAAGTCTTTACAGGGCGATTCACCGCGGACCGATTTATTGACTTTTTAAAACGGTTGGTCCGGGGGAGTTCCCGAAAAGTGTTTCTGATCGTGGACCGACATCCCGTTCATCGAGCCAAAAAAGTTTGTCGGTGGGTGGCAGCCCATCCCAGGGAGATTCAGCTGGACTTTTTGCCTCCTTACAGTCCTGCGCACAATCCCGATGAGTATCTGAATCATGACGTGAAGGCCAATGCGGTGGGC
This sequence comes from Nitrospirales bacterium, assembly GCA_965223685.1. Classification (GTDB taxonomy): domain Bacteria; phylum Nitrospirota; class Nitrospiria; order Nitrospirales; family UBA8639; genus Nitrospira_E. Next base: position 445,188 of record CBDCXG010000003.1, on the reverse strand, counting down.
CGCCAGCGAGCCAGGGAAAAGGGCGAATTACTGAGGAATGTGCGTGCCTATCTCCGCAGGACTCAACGGCAACCCCAGCGGGTCAAGCGGTTCTTTCAGCCCAAGACCGTCAGGTATGCGGCCTAAAAGTGTCACCTATTTAACGCCCGGAGTAATAAAAAAGGTGCCGATCCTAAAACACGTTTAGAAGGTCTCGAAGTGGCCCTTTTGGACAGATCCCGATCAGGGCGAAAATTCCGACGTGTCACGACTCCTGAAGTCTCGGCTCTTCTTTCCTAATCACTTTTCCCGCCTTCAGATCATCCGGGACAAAGGCTTGCCTCCGAGCGGCTGACTCCTGACCGATGCATACCCATATTATAACTATTAGCTCAACGCTATATCATTCGTCAGGCCCTCTGGCACAAACGCCTCGCGCCGCACCCCGGCCGGCGAGGTCATTCTTCAACTCAAAACTCCATATTGCGATGGCACCACCCATCTCGTCATGACCCCGCTGGAATTTCTGCAACGCTTAGCGGCACTCGTTCCACGTCCCCGGCTCTATCTCATTCGGTTTCATGGTGTGCTCGCACCCAACGCGGCCCTGCGGTCTCAGATCGTGCCCCGCGAAGTCGAGCCGGCGCCGAACCCCGACATCGCCGATGGGAACGGCGAGCGCTCCTCGACTTCACCACGAGCCCGCATGAGTTGGGCTCAGTTATACTGCCCCCCTTGAAAGTGAAGCCACCTTTAAGACATAACCAATTCTTAAAGGAGGGTATCGATGGGACAAGAAGAACCAATTGAACGGTGGACGGCGAAACGGAGAGCGGCTCTGGTCTTGCGAATACTCAAAGGAGAAACGTCGGTCGCAGAAGCTGCCCGGCAGCATGGGTTACGAGTGTCTGAAGTGGAGAATTGGCACGAGCAGTTTCTCCGGGCTGCGGAGAATGGACTGCGCCGTCGGCCGAAGGACGAAGAGGCACTCAAGGATGAGCAAATTAAGAAGCTCAATCAAAAGATTGGGGAGCTTGTCGTGGAGAATGATGTGTTACGGGAGGCCTTGAAACCGTACCCTTTAGCGCGGGAGATGTCCGACGCGTGAGAGCCGCTCGGCCGGACATCTCAGAACAAACCGCCTGCCGAGTGCTTCAGGTGAGCCGCTCGGCCCTGCATTGGCTGACCAAAGGCAAGCGAACGTGCCCGGCCCTCTCTGAGGAACTCGTGACGAAGCTCGAGCCACTGATTCACGACTATCCGACTTATGGGTATCGCCGACTGGGGGCGCTTTTGCGCTATCGCGAAGGGGTGATGGTCAATCGGAAAGCGGTGTATCGCGCCTTACGAATCAAACAATGGCTGGTCCAGCAACGCGTACGCCCCGCTCGTCCGCGGGCTCAGCGTTTGCGGAGTCGGTCGCTAGCAAGTAACCAGCGATGGGCGGTGGATGTGACACATATTCCCTGTGGCGACGATGGCTGGGGGCATCTCACCGCAGTCATAGATTGTCATGAGCGAGAGATTATGGGGTATGAGTTTGCTTTACGCGGAAGAGCGAAAGAAGCGGAACGAACGATTGAAGCGGCCTGTCTTGCCCGGTTTGGGACCTTGCGACCTGGAGGAACGCCCCCGCTGCTTCGAAGTGATAATGGATTGATCTTTCAGAGTCGACGGTTCCGCCCAGCTTGTCGGGACTATCGGCTGCACCAAGAATTTATCACGCCCTATACACCGGAGCAGAATGGCCTCATTGAACGCTTTTTTCGCAGTCTCAAGGAAGAATGTGTCTGGCAACATCGCTTTGCAGGATTTGAGGAGGCGCGACAGACACTCAACCGATGGATACGTGGGTACAACGAGGAGCGTCCACACCAAGCGTTAGGCTATCGGAGCCCTCAACAATTTCGGCAAGAACACCATGCACAGGTGGTTTGACTTTGGGGGAGCACTACAGTTGGGATTTGTCGGACGGGGCTTCCACGATCTCGTACAGCTGCAAGCCTATACGGACCAAAAAATTCTTCAGCACGAGCGCACTCGAGTATGCCCGGCGACGGGGAAAACGATTGCGGCGACCTGGCAGCACGAACAGCCCTTGCTTCGTCCTTTGCCGGCCCTCCTGCCCCAACCGTTTGATCTCCTTCGCACTTGTCGCGTGCAGAAAGACTGCACGGTGCGATTTGAGGGACGCACGTATACGGTGCCGTTTCACTACCTCCAGCAACGACTCGAAGTGCGAGGCTGTGCGGACGTGGTGCAAATTGTGGATCCGCGCATAGGCCAGATTATTCAAGAATATCCACGCCAGACGGCCGCCAGAATTCTCATTGACCCGACTTGCTATGAGGGTGAGCCCACACCGACTGTTGCCCGCCCGACGCCCCTCGGAAAACTCTCCATGGCCTTACAGCAACTGATGGAGCAGCCCCCACAGGTGCGGGCCATGGAGGTACGCGCAGTTGGCGGCGGTCTCCCGATGAAGATTTACAATACGCGTAAACTCTTAGCGGAGGGCATTTTGCCCAAACCTGCCCCGACCCAAGATCTCGAGGCCTTACGCACTCGCCTGCGCGCGTTACGTTTGGGGTTTAGTGCCGAAGCATTGCCGGAGTTGGTTAGTGAGGCTGTCCGCCGCAATTGGAATGACCCGACCTTTCTCGATGAACTGCTGCGGTGGGAATTAGAGCGGCAAAATGAACGACGCATTGTGCAATCCTTGAAGATTTCACATCTCCCCACGGGGCAAACCCTCAGCAATTTTGACTTTGCCTTTCAGCCCTCGGTGCAACGCCATCAAATCGAGACCCTGGCGACCGGGAGCTGGATTGCCCAACACCATGCGCTGTTAATTCAAGGGCCCCCGGGGGTAGGAAAAACGCACTTAGCCGTCGCTTTAGCGACGCGCGCCATTGAACAGGGCTTTTCGGTCTCGTTTTATCGGACGGATGAACTCTTACACCACCTGAAACGTGACCGAGAACTCCCGCCGGGCCGCTTGAAGCATCGTAAGTATATGGCGGCGATGCTGTTGGTGATTGATGAGCTGGGATTTGAGCCGTTTACCTCCGAAGAAGCCAATCTGTTTTTCCGTGTGGTGAATTATCGCTACCAGAAAGGGGCAGTGTGCATCACCACAAACAAAGGGATTAGCCAATGGCCCGCAATGCTCGCCGATGACGAGGCCCTGGCCACGGCCATCTTAGATCGGTTGCTCCATGCCAGTCATGTGGTGAACATCAAAGGGCGGAGTTACCGCCTCAAAGATTTGGAGGAGACAGTCCAAAAGCAGCAAATACCCGATCCACAAACTACAGAAAACACGGAAGCGTTCACGTAATGGCAACAATCCCGAACTTCATGAACCTCATTCGTAAGAGTTCGGGTTCGCTAACTTCGTAAAGGTTCAGGTCTCTTGACACCTGTCCTTTGGATTTATGTAGGGTAAACAACTGACCAACTTCTCTATTCTTCAAACTATGAGTTCGTGTCCCTTAGGATTCGTTGGATAAATGAACGAACCTCTCGGGGAACTGAGGCCAAAACTTCTTCCATATCTTGGGGAGGTTCATCGTCAATAAGTGTAGGACGCCGATCATTAGAGGCCATAGGCCACGCAGAGCCCTTTGGGCTTTCTCCTGTTGGTGCATGAGATAGATTGTGGCTTGTAGATCCTTTATGGGAAGGAGTGGGAGTAACTGTCTGATCTTGGGCAGAAGAGTGCGGCCTCCTTGTTTCGGTATCCCAGCCCCGCTCTGAAACCAAAAACAGCGTCCGTATCTGACCGGTGTGGGGATTATGGGTCACTCCATAGTTCCAACTCCCCAAGAGTCGTACAAGAGCCTTATCGAGTGAAAGATTTTGAAACGATGCCGAAATGACCGTAGATACCCGCTTCGTCGGATTCACCGACACAATATCTATCTGAGCCTGCTGACTAATGTGCTGTAACACTTCTTGCAGCGGGTAATGCTGCACTTGGACAGTAACATGTTGTCCCTTCACTTGAATGTCAGCTCCAAGCAGTGGTGAGAGAGACCCCAGAAGGATCACCACAGTCCAAGCAGGAATTAACATTTTCATAAGCTCTGGTCCTCCATTTACATTTGCGGAGGGAGCCAGAAGACTCCCTCCGCAAATCAAGATTATGCTGCAGCCTTTGGGGCTACCAAAGCGGTTTTTCCAATGCAGGTGACGAAACGATATCGGTTTCCCATACGGTATAACTAAGAAGACCCACTGCGGAATCACCAACATCGACCGGATCGAAATTGCAATAGAGGTCGTATACATAAAGGCCCGATGAGGTATCAAATTTGATGTTCGTAAAGAAGATCATGCCCGAATCCTGAAAGGTTGAACTGCCCTTGAGGTAAAGTAGCCCATTGCCGTCAAAAGGATTCGAGCCGGCATCGGAAATAGACAGCGAGCACGCGACCTTTTTAGTGGGGTTAGAGTCTAAGACCCTGACGACGACAGTGGAGAGCGCTCCATTAGAAACAGTTTTAGGAATAGGGCAAAAAACATGAGCCAGTTCACCGTTCCAGCTGACGACCGCATTCCCAAAGTATGTCAACAAATCACGGTCGGCTCTAGTCATGGACTGACAACTTGAGCTCGGATAGGTGGTTTCCTTTGTGGCGGCATGCGTGAGGGTGGGACCGAAGCCCATCCACAGGATGCCTAAGGCCAGCAAGGTGACGCAATGTTTGGTGAATGAATTGATCAAGTGTTTCATGATTTGTCCTCCTTTTTGGTTGCGTAAATACCGGCGATTATTTCACCTAAAGTCGGAGAGACAAGTCCTGTGCCAAAAAAAATAGATTCACCGAAAGAGATTATTAGCCTTTAGAATCCTGAAGCATTTTCACGTTATTCATGTGCTTGCCCTATAACAAACGCCATCTGTGGTCCCCAGAAGGTCCTGTTGAAAGTGAAAAAAAGGTTTTGGGGGAGTTTGAATTTCCTGAAATCAACAATGTGCAATTTCAAATTCTAGAAAAATTTCTTTGTAACCTTGTGAGGTGAGGAACTGGATTGGGGAAGAATGTCATGGTTCTCTAACCTGTTAGACAATGAAAGTTCGGCTGGGAGGCCACGATTATTTCCTGACAATTAAGTTGGTAATTTGGGAATCAAATTTTTAGGTAATTAGGGCGTTTCGTACCCTATGTGTGCGAGAAGAGGCGCATGGGTACAGGACGAAACACGGTTTTTAGTTGTGCGGCCAACTTTTTGCGCGGTCGCAAGTGTATTTTTTGGGGCTCGTTTAAGGTTTTGCACCCGAGTCGAGGCTATGTGAAATGCCAACTGTGTGGGAAGAGCACAAGTCTGAGTCGCCTGCGCCGGGCAATTGCGATTCTTCAAGGGTTCTAGCAGCTCCAACCTGCCTATCGATTGGCGCAGGATCTGGAGGGCGATGGCAAAGTGGTCACGCGTGTCTACCAACGACTGCGAGAAGCCTTGTTCCATTTGACGGAATTGGAGGGAGGCAAACTCAAAGGAGAAATTGAATTGGATGCAGCCTACTTTGGCGGACGGCGCAAGGGCAACCGTGGCCGAGCGGCAGCTGGCAAAAGCGTCGTCTTTGGGCTCCTGGAGCGGGATAATCGCGTCTACACCAAAGTCGTCGAGTCGGTCAGTGCCGAGGAACTCATGAAACATATTCAAGCGAAAACCCGAAAGGGGTCGGTCTATTTCACGGATGCCTTTCGGGGCTACCAGTCCTTGAAACGGTATGGCAAACATCATACGATCAATCATTCTAACGAATTCGTGAGTCGGCGAAAGCCCAGAAATCAGATTAACGGTCTTGAAGGGTTTTGGAGTTATGCCAAACATATTCTCTATCAGTATCGTGGCGTCTCCAAATACCATTTCCTGATGTATTGAAAAGAAGTCGACTATCGCTTTAATCACCGAACCGAGAATCTGTTCAAACAGTTCCTCCAGATCTATTTTGGTTACGTTTCGCCCTAATTACCAATTTTTATTGAGATCTATTGTTCATATGCGACTATCCTCATGGATGCTACACCATGGGCCTTTCGTTCCTGATGTTCCATTCTGTTAAAGATGACTTTAACCTTCTCTCCATACAAAGAGCGGTTAGACACTTTGTGTTTTACGGTTGACAACGGTGAACATGTGAAACCATCGACCATCCTCTTTTCGGTCTCCTATTAAATCTTTCGTGCCTTGCGTATTTGGTGTGATAGCCGATTCAGATTTAGCATGTGTATTTGTTTCGGGTTTTGGCTGTTCTGAGTAAGCCTCCTCATCACTTGCAAGTTGCCTTATAAATGCCAATGATATCTAATTTGCGTATTGGTTGATTGTGGATCTTGAAGATCAACTTTTGTGAAAACAAAAGGCGAGGCGCCTTTCAAGACGCATCTAAAAGGCAACTTAAACTTAATTCTTTTGAAATGAGGGAGGACTTGATCATGAAAAAACAAACAGTGTGTTGACCATGGCAGGAGTGATTGTGGTGGGAAGCATTTTCTTTGCTGGACTTGTATAGCATTTTAACTTCTAACTGACCATATCATTTTGCTATACTCCGAGGTATGAGCAATGCCTATAGTGTCGATTTACGGGAACGGGTGGTCTCCTTCGTCCTCCGGGGAGGCTCGAGGCGCACCGCCTGTGACATTTTTCAAATTGGCGAGAGTACGTTGAGTCAGTGGCTGCGGCAACATCGGCGTACAGGCCAGGTTACCCCGAAGCCTCGAGGCAAAACCACTCCTCGGAAATTGCCCGATGCCGAGCTCCGTGCCTATGTGGCCGCGCATCCGGATGCCACGCTGCACGAGATCGGGCAACAGTTCGCGGTCAGCTCGGTGGCGATTTGGAAAGCGTGTCAGCGTCTCGCGATCACCCGAAAAAAAAACGCTGCAGTACCGCGAGCGCGACGAGGCCGCGCGCCAACAGTTTCAAGAAGAACTTCGCGCTCTTAACCCGGAAACCCTGGTCTACTTGGATGAAAGTGGCGTGGATGCCTCACTGCACCGGCCCTATGGCCGAGCCCCTCGAGGGACCCCGGTCATGGGCGAGGTCTCAGGTACACGCGCTCAACGCCTGAGTCTGATTGCGGCGCTCAAGGGCTCTCGACTCCTCGCCCCCATGCGGTTTGAAGGCTACTGTGATACCCAAGTGTTCAATACCTGGGTAGAACAGGTGTTACTCCCCGTCCTCAAACCCGGACAGACGGTGCTGATGGACAATGCCTCCTTTCACAAATCGGTGACAACCAAAACGTTGCTTGAACGCAAGGGGGGTGGCTTGAAATATTTGCCCACCTCTTCACCGGATTTGAACCCAAGTGAACATCACTGGGCCATCTTGAAAGCTCGCCTTCGCAAAATCATGACACCGCAACTCACACTCCCTCGCGCGCTCGATCAAGTCCTGTTGGCCCATCAATGAAAAGTTAATAAGCTATAAGTGCCAGATCTCCCGGATCAGGTAAGGGCGATTCCCCTGGTAATGTGCCTAGTGGGCCTCCAATTGAGGTGACTACTACCTCATGAACTTGTAAGCCATCTTTACCTGGGTCCAGTTATCAAGACTGTACGGCTAGAAGTATTTATGGAATAAAAAAAATTAATGTTGTAGAAATAATCCAAGGAGGGGAAAAGTTAACTCACCCTCCGGCTGTCCTTGGTGGATGCCCTAAAAAGAAATCTTTCGGGTTTCATCTCCAGGATTTTAATAATGCTTACGAAGTCGACCTGGAGACATGTGAGATTATCCCAGAAGTATGTAAAGAATTTTAAATGGGCGATAAGTCCTCCGTCTTTCCCTGGGACACAAACAAAGATTAAGAGAGTAGTGACTCCTGAGGAGGTGATGGAGTATCTCCAAAATATTGAGATTAGATAGTCTACACACACTGACCCGAAAGCTAACTTGGAAGGGCTGGAGGTAGCCCTTCTGGACAGAGCACGGTCGGGACGAAAATTCCGTCGTGTAGAAACCTCTGAAGCCTCAGCGCTTCTTTTGTAATCTCCACACATAGCGATTTTTCGGCAGATTCCCAGGTTGAACATTCTAAATTTGGGGTGTATTCTAGTTTCATGCCTTGTTAACAAGTAGCCAACATCCCTCAATTTCGTTCTTCCTTGAGACACGAAGACCTCCATGCTTAAACGTATTTTCGGCCTCGAGTGCGAATACGGGCTCACGTTTTCTCCCACCGGGCGAGTGTACCTCCCTATTGAAAAAATCCTTGGCTACATCTTTGAAGGCCTCATTCCCAATAGTTGGCCCTCCAACGCTTTCCTCACAAATGGTGCACGATTTTACCAAGACACAGGGTGCCATCCTGAATATTCGACACCTGAATGCGACGACCTCATTGATTTAGTTATTCATGACAAAGCGGGAGAGCGCATTCTAGAAAATTGCCTCCCCATTGCCGAAGAACGACTGAGGGAAGAAGGCCTCTCCGGAGAAATTTTCATTTTCAAAAACAATACAGATTCTCTTGGCAATACCTACGGGGCGCATGAAAACTTCCTCATGCGCCGCGATGTCGATTTCTGGAAAGTCAGCGAACAACTCATCCCGTTTTTTGTGACACGTCAGATTTATTCAGGCGCAGGGAAACTCCTCAGAGTTTCGGGGAAATCCCAATTTTTTATTTCGCAACGCGCTCAGCATATCCACGAGAAGACATCCTCTTCGACCACATCCTCCCGCAGCATTATCAATACACGGGACGAGCCTCATTCTGACGCAGAAAAATTTCGTCGCCTGCATATTATTCTTGGCGACTCTAACATGTCAGAATTTGCCACCTACTTAAAGGTTGGGACCGCAGCACTCGTGTTGTCCATGATAGAAGATGGCTTCACCATTCCTGGCATCGATTTAGAAGAGCCAGTCAAATCCATACGAGATATTTCACGTGATCCTTCTTTAAAAAATTCTATTAAGTTAGAAGACGGACGAGCTTTCACTGCGCTTGAGATTCAACAGATCTATTGGGAACGTGCTGGTGAATATTTAGCATCACAACCTTCCAATAAAATATTTTCAGAAATTCATGAGGAATGGGGAAGGGTATTGAGACTCTTAGCAGACTCACCTATGCAATTGGTCAGAGAAATTGACTGGATTACCAAAAAATGGTTAATGGAAAATTATATGGCCAACAAATCCTGCGGGTGGGACGACCCCCGACTGAGCATGATGGATTTGCAATATCATGATATCAATCGCCAACGCGGGTTGTTCTATTTGTTAGCTGAACGACACGGCATCAGAAAGCTTGTCAATGAAGCAGCCATTGAACAAGCGAAAACGATCCCACCACAAACCACACGCGCGAAAGTCCGTGGAGATTTCATCAGATTTGCCCGCGCAAAAAATCGGTCGTATACTGTTGATTGGACGTATCTTAAGCTCAATGGATATTGGGAAGAAACCATTCTCTGTATGGATCCCTTTTGCCCATTTAACGCTCGTGTGGATGAATTATTAAGTCAAGTACCAACAAACCGACTCTACCCGTGAGGAAGCAGCCCATCTTACTCAGAACCACACCTCTGTCCTATAAGCCATGGCTTCCTATTCTTGTGTTACTCATGGGAAGTCTGTTTCCCACCCAAATACCTTTGGGAGCAGAGCAGCCGCCTTTAAATACAACAAAACAATTCAGCGGAAAACAAGGAGAAGTCCTGTGGTTTGAAATCCCGGTGGACGACCGTAGCGCCAAGGTGACCGGTCAGCTCTTCAAACGCACAATGCCTTTCTTTCCTTATACCAATACTAGTTTTGCAGGACTCGTAGGCATTGATATGCAAGACCCACCTGGACAACATACATTACAGATCAACATCAAAGGGCTCAAGCAAAAGGAACAACTCGCGTATTCCCTCATTATCGAAAAAGAAAACTATACGGTTCAACACCTCAAACTCCCAAAAAATAAAGTGGACCTGGATTCCAAGACATTGAAACGGGTAAGACTGGAACAAAAAGAAATGTCAAACGCCTTTCGCCATATTGGCCCAGTTCCATTATGGGATCAGCCATTCTTAGAGCCCGTCAAAGGAAGGATAAGCGGACGATTTGGCAGTCGCCGTGTCATCAATGGGCAACACAAACGCCCCCATTCTGGAGAAGATATCGCCGCCCCAACAGGCACACCTGTCTATGCCATCAATGCAGGTAACGTCGTTGCCACCGTAGACCACTTCTTTTCAGGAAAAGGCGTCATCATTGATCATGGCGTTGGGTTGTTTTCCATGTACTTTCATTTATCAGAAATTGATGTCCAATCAGGACAAGCTCTTCACAAGGGAGACACGTTAGGGAAAGTCGGTTCAACTGGAAGAGCGACAGGCCCACACCTCCACTGGGGCATACGCCTTAACGGCGCCAGAGTGAATCCGTATGCCCTCACAACACTCCCTATCAGGAAGTAAGCAACCTTCTTCGTATTCACTTGTTACTTCACCATGGATTATCTCTGCGTTTTTTGTGGATCAAACTTAGGCATCAACCCAGGCTATGCATCCATCGCTCAACAATTAGGAACAACTCTGGTGCAGGAAGGATTCGGACTTGTTTATGGAGGCGGAAACATTGGACTAATGGGCATCATCGCCTCAACCGTTCTTGAGTCTGGAGGAAAAGTCATTGGCGTCATTCCAAAACAGCTAGCTGAGCAGGAATTGTTGCATACGCAGCTCACAACTGCACACATTGTTGCAACGATGCACGAGCGAAAAGCCCTAATGGCCCAACTGTCTGCGGGATTTATTACTCTACCAGGTGGATTTGGAACGCTAGAGGAATGTTGCGAAATGTTGACATGGGCACAACTCAACATTCATAAGAAGCCATGCGGGATTCTGAATTGTTTAGGATTCTTTGACGGCCTGCTAGGATTCATAGACCATCAGGTCGAACAAGGATTTGTCACACCGCAGAATCGAGCACTTGTCCTGGAAGGGAAAGATCCGGGTTCGCTCATCAAATTGATGAAGCCCCATCTCAACATGGGTAAAATAGTTACTAATTACATCGGATTTAATACGCCGCCGGTCGCGAAAGTGGACGATTGGTCATCAATTCCATAGCACGAAGATTATCAAACGAAAACGCTCCGTCCCCCATCACCACCAAACCAACCTGCCCTTTTTTGAACGATTGATCATAAATGTCAATCAATAAATGATGGTCAAAAAATATTTCGGTAAATTCTTTGCTAATGATGGTATTACGTTGAATACGAAGAAAATGCCATTCAGACGGTTGAGGAATGAGTTTCTCGCGAGCAAGCTCATTCGGCTGACCATCTTTCACCACATAGGCGATAATCTCATTGACTTTAGGCTCAACCACGACGGCATAAAAGTTTTTGGCATCCTGCACCCCATACGCTAACCCCGCTTTACTTGAAGGTGTTCCCAACCGCATTTTCATCCTGACCGAAAGATCTACATATTCAACCGTCAACCCTTCAGCCAATAACAATTGATAGCACTGGCCTTCGCCACAAGCCAGCTCTTGCTCCACCAAATTCGGTCGACTAGGCGCCGTTGTGTCTTGATTAACAAGCCATCCTGCTTTATCTACCTGACCTCCAACTTCTTGGGAGAATCCTTCTGGCAAATGAGCCACTGTCGAAGTATCAAATTGCCATTCCTGAAATACAGGCGGAGTCGTTTTATGAAAAGGCTTAGGAAGTTCTTGCGGTTGCTCATCGGCAAAGACACTGGTGGAAGAGCAAAAAAAACATATGCTAATGATTAGACTAGCCAGGGGCCCTATGACAAAAGGTTTGTTTCTCAAAAACCCTTCGTTATATTGCACTGTACTATGTTCTGCAAATTTAAGGTTCAGCCTACCCAACATCATAACGCTCCCCACCCTGTTGAAAAATGTAAATAATAATGCCTTGTCTCACTAAAGGCTCTCAATAATACGAATTCTCTTGCGACGACGACAACCCTTTTTTAGACAAAACAGGCTAAAATTGATAGGAACGCCTCGCCTTGTATAAGCGTAAACCTTCGACATGCTCAAGGGCAAATTCTGATACAAATTGCCCCCTTTTAGCTTGCTTTGCTAGTGTTGTGTTCCTCATATGCAAGGCAACCATTCCCTTGTTGAATTTTATATCCCTTATTCGATAATTTTCTCTTCCCGGTCATGATAGCGTCAAAACTTGTTCCCGCTGAAGCTCTACGTTATCAGTAACCAAAGCAACCCACACGGCACTTTAATTGATGGTCACTACTCCAGAACGAGTTCCTGGACTCGCCTTCCTGCCCATTGGGGCCACCGTTGGATTCTATTGCCTTCCGCTTGCTTGGCAATCAATTGTGTTTATTCAATTTATTCCCCAATTGTGCGCCTACTTGGCACTCGCATTCTGGAGCTATTACAACGCTGATTATTTAGCCAAGCTAGGCCTAGGAGCAGACAACATTTCCCCAGGAATAAAATGGGGAACGGCGACAGGAATGGCTTTAGGGAGCATCAATGCGTTGGTCATTCTTTTCATCATTCCTTCTTTGGGAAAAGATATTGCATTTCTTCGAGACATACCCCATGCCCAAATTCCATTTTGGGTCATGGTGCCATGGTTCATTCTCTGTATTGCCACGGCCGTTGAATTAAATTTTCGGGGATTCCTATTAGGGCGATTGCTGTATATTTTCTCTACAATTGAGACGCAACAAACTATTTTCTCGTTCGTGCCAAAAAACCTGAGGAAATTGATCCCGTTGATTCTCTCGGCCCTCACGTTCTCCTTTGATCCTTTTATGGTGGCTACATTTGGTAATTTGCATTGGATCGCAGTCTGGGATGGGGTCATATGGGGTAGTTTATGGATACGCCTGAAAAATCTGTACACGGTTATCATCGCGCATGCCGTTGAAGTCCTCATTCTCTACCTTACCGTCCGAAGTGCACTACTTTAGGGCCATTTAGTTCAGACAAGCGGTTCGACTACAATCCCATACTCAGACCAAGTTTTTGAGATTTGACAAAAGCCCATGTGTGGCAACGATAACGACAGAGGAGAGGTAATGTCAGAATTAGCGAAATATGTCTTGTATTTTTTCATCGGAGGCACGCTTGTGAGTGTCTCTACCTATCTGGGCAGTCACGGGAAAGGATTTGTGGCAGCACTGGCTAGCACATTGCCTATCATTAGCGGCGCCACCTTCATTCTCATCTATTTTAATGCTGGCGATTCTCCTACGGTCTCATTCGCCAAAAATTTAATTTGGCTCTCCCCACCATGGTTTGTCTATGTAGGCACCATGATTATCGGCGTTCCCAAATTTGGTTTTTGGCCGGCCTATGGGTTAGCCATCGGGCTCTATTTGACGGGTGTTGGCATCACACGACTCTTGATTCATTAACGAAAATGAAACTGGTTTAGCAAAAACATGAGCGAAAGGCCGCCCACATGTCAGACTTTATTAAACCCAGTGTCCATGCCTTGTTAGTCTGCGACACCATCATTATTGATAGTTTGACTGGCAAGAAAAGCATTATTGGCGCCTTTACCCATCTGTGGGCCAAAACCTTTCCGTGCCAACATCCACAAGTTGGTGTCTACTTTTCACTGACGGATGCCGAAGGCCAATATGCATTTGAGATTCAATTAGTCTATTTGGATAAGGACCAGATGGTTGGGAAAGGGTCCCTCCCGCCCATTGATATTCAAAATCGACTGGCGACCCATGACTTCGGTGTCAACATTCCTTATCTCGTCTTTCCCGGTCCAGGAAAATATGAATTTCGCCTGTATGCAGATGGAAACTTCATTACCCAAAAGGACTTTCAGGTCATCCAGCAAGAACCTCCTACTAATTCACCGGAATAGGCCACAAATCGCTCTTAACGAATGCATCTTATTGCATTTGTTACAATCTCCCATATACTTTGTGTGCAAGATAAATTATTTTCCTTCTGGAGGGACATATGACTAAACCGATAGCTCTAGGACTGCTGTTACTCATTATTCTCGCCTCTGGCTGCACTTCAACTGGAAGATTAGGCCTCGTGACAAAAAGTTCGGCCAACCCGGCTACCTTACTTCAATCAGCTCAAGGATTCGAGGAACTGGGATCCACCGAAGGGCGAGGGTGTCGACACTTTGTGATTGGAATCATTCCTTTTGGAAACTCCGATATCGAAGAAGCGGTCAATGTTGCGCTGGCAAAAACAGGCGGGGATGCGCTGATCAATGTCAGTACAGAAACGAGCCTGTATGGCTTCATTCCTATCTATAATGTCTATGCCTTTACCTGTACAACGGTTAAAGGTACAGCCATCAAATTCAAATAGATTAAACAAGGGGTTCCCTTTCATGAAGAGTTGAAAAAACTGCAGTCTTCTACCTTTTTCCCTTCTAACTTTTCTCATTCCTTCTCCCTGGGCCGCTATGGTTTGGACTCCCTAGACTCAAAGAACACCCGTCATTACAGAAGACCTGCCAGAAAGACGTTCTAATATCATATAGGACTAAAATAACCCCTCATAAAGTCCTTTACCTTTGCCTTCCTCTTTCCGAAGAAACTGCGTAGCCAAATACGTTGTTTCTCATGGGCCAGATAAGAATTTCAGACTCAAGGTACCTCTATTACAAAGGCTGGTGGAAGGAGAGCATCATGACTCGACCCGATTATTCACCAAGAGCACTCAAAAACAGTATGTTTCTGGTATTCATTCTGCTTTGGATTCTCCCTAGCATTGCAACCAGCCAAGTGGTGGGGAATGGTTACAACAATAGTCTCATATATAAAATTCGTTCCGACACCAATACGGTCTACATTTTAGGATCAATCCATGTCTTAGCCGAAGAATATTATCCACTCACTCGTGCATTCTCCTATGCCTACTACAACTCACACAAAGTTATTTTTGAGATTGACCCGGAAATACTCTTTTCTCCTGATACGGCACGAAAAAATGAAAAGCACTATACATTTAAAAATGGCAGAACGTTGAAAACGGTCCTCTCCCCTCGGACATATCGCCTTCTACAAAAGAAAATAAAACCCTTAGGGATTGAGATGAGGCATATCCAGAAATTTAAGCCCTGGGTGGTATATTTAAGCATAAGCGGAAAGTTTGATTCCTCCCTTGAGTTTCGCCCGGATTTAGGAATTGAAAATTATTTCTATCGAAAAGCCAAAGATACTGGAAAGCCCACGGGAGGACTTGAAACCGTTGCCGATCAAATACAGGTCTTTGACACGCTGCCAATGAAAGTCCAAGAGGCCATGCTCAGAGAAACATTGGCCATGACAGATTCAAAGAAACGAGAACAAGCGTTTCTCCATATGGTAAAATCTTGGCACCAGGGCAATTTGGAGGGGTTAGAAGAGTTAGTAGAAACGATGAAAACCTTTCCTCTGTTCTATGAAAAACTCCTCGTCCAACGAAACAAAAATTGGGTACCGCAAATTGAGAAATTTCTCACGGAAGACAAAAATGTGTTAATAATCGTAGGGGCAGCCCACCTGGCAGGAGATGACGGACTCCTCACCCTCTTAAAGGAAAAGGGATACGAGCTTGAACGGGTATCCTATGTAATGCCCTAACCGCCTCAAATCGGTATGCCAGGAAACCTACTTTTTGGGGCCATTCAATCAATGATCTGCAAAAAGCTTATTTAACCCATCCCCAAAAATTTTCTCTCAACGATGCAATCAACAATCGTTTTCGCTGCTCTTTCGCCCTCACAATCATAGCGGCACAGGCTCCCACATCGAAAATAGTACTATGATCCTGAAAGTTCCCTTACGCATCTACCTTTCGACACCAAACAATCTTTTTGGACCTAGACACTCGTCGATTTTAACCACCCCATGTAATTGCTTTCTCTCTTCCTGCATCAATACAGCTTCGGAAGCTCAGCACTGAATACATAAGGCAGCACATTACCATAACACCAGAAGCCCCTGTAATAATAACAACCTGCTGCTCCCATGATATGTGCCATGAGCTCTCCTTTATTCTTTTAATAACACAGGCGTACTGTTACAATTTTCCGGAAGAGTAACATGGGGTATGCATCCTCCAAAACAGAGAAATCTTTAACTGTGCGTTTCTTGGTATAAGCGAAAACTTACAATCTTCATGAAATCTTTTCAGCTTCACCATTCATGAAAACTAACACTACCGTCTTTCCTCCATTTCAAGTACAACTCCCACAATGGGTCTCTGGTTTCCTTCAACAACAACCCAAGACCTTCCCATCTCCCGAAGCGCGCATGGAACTCGCAATCACTCTGTCCCAACAAAATATTCAACAAGGGACAGGAGGACCATTTGGAGCAGGAATTTTTCGAACCGACACCTGGGCACTCGTGGCTCCTGGGGTCAATCTCGTCCTCTCTTCTCAGAGTTCCCTGGCTCATGCTGAAATCGTGGCAATCATGATGGCACAGCTCACCTTAGAGGTTTATGATTTAGGCGCGCCTGGGCTGCCCTCTCATGAATTAGTGACAAGTTGTGAGCCCTGTGGCATGTGTCTTGGGGCCATTTGCTGGTCAGGTGTTCGGCAACTTAGATGTGGAGCGAGAGGAAGTGATGCTGAAGCCATTGGGTTTGATGAAGGACCCAAGCCACTAAACTGGATAACCGCCCTTGAGGAGCGCGGCATTTCAGTCACTTTCGATATAGAACGCCAAAGGGCGATTCAAGTCTTGAAAAATTATGTCGAACAAGGCGGAGAGGTGTATAACAGCAGACAAGGAACAATAGAAACGTCAGGCTAAGGAGAATCACCCATGGCATCAACCCGGAAAAAGTCCACATCAAAAGGTACACCTATTACGCTTGCGCTTGATATTGGAGGATCGGGAATCAAAGGCATTCTTCTAAATCCTGTTGGTAAGCCTATTGGAGATCGCATACGCCTCCCTACGCCTCAACCTTCTACACCACAAGCGGTTCTTGCCACTATAGCGGAACTAGTCCAAGGCTTTAAATCATTTGACCGTGTCTCAGTGGGATTTCCGGGAGTCATTCAGCAGGGCCAGGTGAAAACCGCTCCCAACTTAGATCAATTATGGCCTGGCATGCATCTCATGAAAGAGTTGGAACGCCTACTCAAAAAGCCAGTCCGCGTGGCCAATGATGCCGATGTTCAAGGATTTGGCGCCATCAAAGGCAAAGGCGTTGAATTGGTCATAACCTTGGGAACGGGATTTGGCACCGCCCTCTTTGTCAATGGAATTTTGGTACCCAACTTAGAGATTGCTCACCACCCCTTTTGCAAAGGCCACACCTATGAAGAGGAATTAGGCGCGCCCGCGCTCAAAGAGATTGGGAAAAAGAAATGGAACAAGCGATTGAGTAAAGCCATTCACACCTTAGACCGCGTGATTAATTATGACCATCTTTACCTTGGCGGCGGTAATGGGAAAAAGGTCTCCATTGATCTCCCACCCAATGTAAGCATTGTGCCAAACGTGGCAGGCCTCCTGGGTGGAATTGCCCTCTGGGCGAGTGAGCCTGAGAGGCCCATCTCAAAGACGAATCGCATAAAAAAGGCAGCCACAAGTAAATCGACTGCCTCCACTCGAAAACTAAAACCCTAAAAAGGTGATGTTCAAATAGCCCGATTCAACCTATTCCCTCATTGCCTTTTCCCTCGAACCTCGAGACCATCACTTAGAATGAAGTTTCCTCAGAGTCTTTGGGAATACACCAGACTTCCCCAGATGCCTGTTTTAAAAAACCCCACCTCAAAATTCCTCTCCTTTGTAAGGGAAGGCCAGGTGAGGTAGAGTCTTTATTGGACGGAAAAGCCAAGATCGAATACACATAAGTTTTTACCGATACTAAAGTCGAAATAACCAGATTTACGATGACTTCCTACGGTTTACCACAACTCCTTTGGATCGGCTTTGGAGGATTTCTGGGATCCATCGGGCGCTTTGTCATGACTGGAGCCTTCAATCGATTCAGCCCAGCCTTAGGCTTTCCCGTCGGAACACTCACCATAAACGTTCTAGGCTGTTTCTTGATTGGTCTCCTCCATGGACTCGCCGAAACCCGCTCCCTGCTCGGCCCAGACATCCGCATCTTTCTCTTCATTGGCGTCCTAGGCGGCTTCACCACCTACTCCACCTTCGGATTCGAATCTCTCGCACTCTTGAGGGACGGCGCCCTCCTTAAAGCCTTCGCTAATATCATCCTTCACATATTCTTCGGTCTCTCCGCCGTGTGGATCGGAGATACACTCGGGCGATTATAAAACCCCCTCCACCATAATCAGATCATTAGGGGTCAGACTCGAATTAAATAATTCGAGTCTGACCCCTAATATGTGCACATAATGCACTTGGCGAAAGGAAGAGAAACACGGTACAACCATATATCCTAGTTTTCCTCTCTGCCATCGAATTCATGACCAAAAAGAAATCCAAATCCCTTTCTCCTCAAGACCAATTGATTATTGAGGGCGCGCGGCAGAATAATTTGAAAAATATTTCCCTGCGCATTCCCCATAATGCAGTTACAGTGATCACTGGTGTGTCAGGTTCGGGAAAATCATCGTTAGCTTTCGACACGCTTTTCGCGGAAGGCCAGTGGCGCTATGTGGAATCGCTGTCGTCTTACACGCGTATGTTTCTGGATCGCGTGAAACGTCCCGATGTAGACCGTCTCGCCAATATTCGGCCTTCGATTGCCTTAGAACAAAAAAACCCCATTCGGACTTCGCGTTCGACCGTCGGGACCACCAGCGAAATTTCGGATTATTTACGATTGCTCTTTGCCAAAATCGGACGTCTGACCTGTCCGGACTGTAAATTGGAAGCAATCGCTCATCACCCCACAGCAGTTGCCCTGGAATTACTAGATCGGTTTCCCAAACAACGGGCCCTGATCTGTTTTCCCAAACCCACACCCCACCCCGATGCGCTTGCGTCCCTGAAGACATCCCTTCTCAAACAGGGCTTCATTCGCATCCTGATGAACCAACAACTGATCAACTTGAGTACCGACACCTTCCCTTCGCCGTTGCCAACAGAACTATCCGTTGTAGTAGATCGCCTCACATTGGAACCCAAGTCCCGAAGCCGGTTAGTCGAAGCCTTGGAAACGGCGTTTCGAGAAAGCGAAGGCCGTGCTCAAGTCATCATCGGAAATGACCAACCCTTGACCTATAGTACACATCTGTCCTGTCCAGGATGCGGCAAGACGTTTTCCACACCACGCCCCGTGTCTTTTTCTTTCAATCATCCGCTTGGCGCCTGTCCTGAATGCAAAGGGTTCGGGAATATCTTGCGATACGACGAACGCTTGTTGATTCCCGATGCTGAAAAATCGTTACTCGATGGTGTAGTCGAACCGTGGACTAAGCCTTCCAACCGTTGGTGGCACAAAGAAATGCTCAAAGCGTTCAAGAAAAAAGGCCTGGACCAAGCAAAACCCTACAGTCAATTCACTAAAGAGGAGCAAAATCTGATTTGGAAAGGCGAGGGAAAGATCGAGGGCATCGACAATTTTTTTGAATACTTGGAAGGCAAGCGCTACAAGATGCATGTCCGCGTCTTCCTTAGTCGCTATCGCAGCCCATTTCCCTGCCCAGGCTGCGAAGGCACGCGGTTGCGGCCGGAAGCCCTCATGGTCAAGATCCAGCAATGCCACATTCATGAGGTATGCGGATGGCCGCTTTCAGACCTGCAAACATGGCTGAAATCCTTGCCATTGAGAGAATTTGAGGATGCCATTGCCAGCGATCTGTTAAAGGCCTTGCAGTCGAAACTCTCATTTCTCCTGCGCGTGGGCTTGGACTATCTCACGTTGAATCGGGAGATGCGGACTTTATCGGGAGGAGAAGCCCAACGCATTCATTTAGCGACACAATTGGGCAGTCAACTGGTCGGCACACAATATGTCTTGGATGAACCGACGATCGGCCTCCATGCACGCGACACCGCGGCCATGGGGATCATTCTAAAAGAGCTGGCTCAGCGTGGAAACACCGTCATCGTCGTGGAACATGATCCGCAGATTATCCAGCAGGCTGATTACATCGTCGAGTTGGGACCGCAATCAGGCGATCAAGGTGGACAAGTTGTGTGCGCTGCCCCTTATCAAACCTTTCTCAAACACCCAGAATCGCTCACCGCACAATATTTGCGCGAGGAACGAACGATTGTCCTTCCAACAAATCGTCGTATGGGAAACAGAAAGAGACTGCAGTTCACTGGAGTATGCGAACAAAACCTGAAAAATCTCACTGTCGATATTCCCCTCGGTACGCTCATCTGCGTCACTGGCCCTTCAGGCTCAGGGAAAAGCACGTTAGTGGAATCAACCATCTATGCTGCCCTCGCACGATATTTCAAAGTAGGTACTCCTCCGCAACCCAATCTAGAGAGAATGGCAGGAATCGAACACATCCGGACTGTGTGCCTCATTGACCAAGAACCCATCGGAAAAACCCCGCGCTCCAATCCCATCACCTACTTGAAAGCCTATCAAGACATACGAGCCTTATTTGCTCAATCCCGGGAAGCCCGAACACGCCGACTCACGCCGGCTCATTTTTCGTTTAATACCGGAAAAGGTCGATGCGCTCGTTGCCAGGGTAATGGCTACGAAAAATTGGAAATGTTTTTTCTCGCCGATCTCTACGTGCCCTGCGCCGAATGTGAAGGGAAACGTTTTAAAGACAAGATTTTACAAGTTCAAATCAAAGAGCATTCCATTCACGACGTACTCAATCTCACCGTCGATCAAGCAATAGACTTCTTCGAGACCTCTTGTCCCTCGTCCCTCAAAGGCTTGCGAGTGCTCCAACAACTTGGGCTCGGATACCTCACACTTGGTCAGCCAGTCAACACCCTTTCTGGAGGCGAAACGCAGCGACTCAAAATTGCCAGAGAATTGTCCAACACCCCGAAACGATCATCTGTAACTACAGCCCACAAAGGTGCCCTGTATATCTTGGATGAACCCACACGGGGACTGCATCTGGAAGATATTACGCGCCTGTTAGCTGTGTTGAATCAACTGGTCGATGAAGGGAATACCGTCCTGATCGTGGAACATCACCTGGACGTCATCAAATGCGCGGACTGGGTCATAGATTTAGGCCCAGGCGGCGGCGAATCCGGCGGTCACATCGTGGCCCAAGGAACACCGGAAGAGATCGCCAACAATTCTAAGTCCCTCACCGGACAATATCTGAAACCTCTGCTTATCCCAAACTAACGGTTGCATGAACATGCAAGTGTAGCTTACAGGCGGTCCAGTTCACCGAAAGGCTATGCGTTTTCGCTTTCACTGGCACTCTAAAGACTGCGGTTCTCAATTTCTCTGAACTTTGCAATCTCGGTTTGGACAATCGAATCGGTAATTTCGTAGCGAGTGGGATCGAGAGTCTTTAGGTTGCGAAGTGCTAAATATTCTTCGACGGCACTTGCCTCGACAAGAACAAGCCCACCTCCAGCCCAATGACGGTCTTGGCCGTTCTTCTTCACTCCACAGACCCAGTATTCTTCGCCGGACTCGATATCAAAATAATTTCCTGAAACACCCCCACCTTTCTCCCGCTTTAGTGCACGCCCATTGAAATAAACAGTTGTCTTGGATCGGGAAAGGGTCACTCTTCCAATCCATGCGGGACCTTTGTCTGCTAAACCTGACTTTAGTTCAATGTAGCGAAGCATGTTCGTTCAAGGTAGGCGAAGCGCTTTAGACGCATAACTACCAAGCTGTGCGGCGCTTACGAAGCGCAGCGTAGTAAGCGTCCGAACGAACGCCTAGTTAGGAGTCTTTGTGTTCAAGCAACCCCAATTTCTTTTCAAGTTGACGTATTTCTTGAAAGGCCACTCGAAGATCTTCATTCTTTTTTGTTTCACCTTCTTCTAATTCTTCATCGTTATCAGGCATGATGAAGTCTACAATCCCACCATTTTCTACAAAATTAACTAAATTCTTTACTGCTTTATCTAGCGCAACCACTTTATCCCCTTCACTATCTTTTTTCAGTTTTAACTGCACAGAGATATTAGCAGTGATTTCTTCTACTCCTAATTTCTTTTCGTTTTCTGCTTCCTGCTCTATATCTTTGACAATTTTTTTGTTTTTTAACTTTAAACCTCGAAATTCTTCAGCTTTTTTTCGTATGTTGAGTACTTTTTCAGCCACTTTTAGGGCGGCTAGAATTATCCCACTAGCAGTAAAAGCTATTTTTGCAATAACACCTAATTCAATAACTATAGAGCCTTTTGTTGCGCCTACTATTTTTACTTCATCAGGCGATGCATTATGAACCATAGCTATGCCCCGCCCAATGTCGTACCAAATATTTCCCCAACTTTTAAAATCTATAATATTTTTCATAGGTGCGCTACCTGCAAAGGTTACGCGCATTAAAACTTCGTTATCTACCTCGTATTTTTCTTCAACCACGCAACCGGTTAAACCCGCTTTTATTTGATCTGATTTGGTTATTCCTTCATTTATCTTTTGAAATATTTGTTGAAGTTTTTTAGCCGAAGTTGCTACATCAATTACATTTTTATAAAGAAGTTCCTCAATTGTCTCAATACCTTCTTCACCCACTGCATCTGCAATACCCAAATGAGAAAGGAAATCCATTTGATGCCTAGTTAATTGACTAAGGAGTTATACTCGAAAGTAGTGCACGGAGTGAGTTGAAAAGACGCGGCGTCTCGGGTTGAAATGGGTGTTGCAAGACATCCATACACAACCACAAAAGGAGAGACGCCACGATGAGCAAGAGTAGCAAACCAAAGGAAGAAGATCGAGAAGGAACCGATTCACTGACAGACTTGATTCGAAGGGGAGCGCGGCAACTCTTGGCCCAAGCCCTGAAAGCGGAAGTGGCCGAACTCTTGGCCACCTATGCTGATCAGCAGGATGAGCAGGGCCATGCAAGAGTGGTCCTCAGTGGGCATCATCGGCAACGGGACATTCAGACCGGGATCGGGCCCGTGACGGTGCAGGTGCCCAAAGTGCGGAGCCGCCAGGGCAAGCCCGTGACGTTTCGCTCGACGTTAGTCCCTCCCTACGTACGCAAGACCGCGAGTTTGGAAGCCGCCATTCCGTGGCTCTATTTGAAAGGGATTTCGACGGGGGAGATGCAGCCGGCCCTGGAAGCCCTTGTGGGGCCCGAGGCGAAAGGGCTGTCCGCCAGTACGGTGGCCCGGCTGAAACAGACCTGGCGGGAGGAGTATCTGAGCTGGCGCCAACGTCGCCTCGATGCCGATCAGTGGGTCTATATCTGGGTCGACGGCATCTATAGTGGGATCCGGGCGGAGCAGCAGCGCTTGTGTGCGTTGGTGGTGATCGGCATGAACGTCCACGGGGAGAAGCAACTCTTGGCGATGGAAGATGGGATGCGCGAGTCGACTCAAAGTTGGCGGGAAGTGCTGTTGCAGCTCAAAGCGCGTGGCCTGACTGCCCCTGCCTTGGCCATTGGCGATGGGGCCCTGGGCTTCTGGGCAGCCCTAGAAGAACTCTGCCCGGAGACGCGGCATCAACGGTGTTGGTGTCACAAGACACAGAATGGCTTAAATGCTTTGCCGAAAAGTGTGCAACCCAAAGCCAAACAGGCCTTGCACGAGATCTGGCAGTCTGAGACCAAGGGGCTGGCCGAGAAAGCCTTTGATGTGTTTCTCGACACCTATGGGCTGAAATATCCCAAGGCCACGGCGTGTCTGCAAAAAGATCGGGAAGAGCTGTTGATGTTTTATCATTTTCCCGCGGCCCACTGGCCGAGTTTGCGGCCCACGAATCCCATCGAATCGACGTTTGGCACGATTCGGCATCGGACGGTCCGCACCAAGGGCTGTCTCACTCGGAATGGCATCCTGCACATGATGTTTAAGTTGGGGCAGTGTGCGGAGAAAACGTGGCGGCGATTGCGCGGATTCCGGGAGTTGCCAAAAGTGATCGCCGGCATTCAGTTTACGGATGGCATCGAAGAAAGAAGCAAGGCCCCGGTCGCCGCGTGAGCAACCGCTCAGACACTACATTTGACTTTAGCTCTTGACTAAGAGGAATGTTTCTTAGAGCTTCAATTAAGTCATCTTTTTGTGCTTCAAATGGTTGTCTTTGCTGATTAGGCTGTGCGTGCTGTTGGATAATTGTTTGTAGCGCTTGATACTTTTGAGGAATTTGAGCCTCTCCTATTTCTTTAGTTACCCAATGGGTAAGTTCAAATAGCTCTGATACGTTCATGTTTTCTCCTTTGTACCCCTAACAATATTTAGACGGATCCGCATAAGAGCCGGATCTTCCATGTTCTGTCCGTATAAGAGGTCATTCAATGGCGACGTCGGACGGCCAGCATTCTCGAACTATCAGAAATTTCCTTCGGTCCTCTTCGGACCGAAGCCCTCAAGGGGAAGGGAGTTATGCCTAACTTTAGTTGAAAAACCATAGCCCTGCCATTGAAAAATGGTCAGCCGCACCAGTGGCCATGAAGGAAAAAGGTAAGTGACAGGGAAGGATTGTTGATTAACGAACGAAATATGTCAACAATGAAGAGATGCTCTATTAAGTGAAAGGTTTGGGAGGGAGATGGGCTCTAGGCCCAATAATCGTTCAGCAAGCCCCTCATTTTTCTAGTTTCGGACGCCTGCCGTCGGGCCCCTGAGGCGAACGCTCTCAACAACCGGCGGGCCTTATTTGAGCACAGCGAGTTGGCCCACCCTCCCGTGAATTGCAGTCGCCTTATCCGATGAGGCCGGATAGGGCGTCAATGGTTTTGGGTCCTTTTCCCGAAAGAAAAGGACCTCGTCTGCCGGGGCGAAACCCGGCAATATCACTTATCGCTTGAGGACAAATGGTTTTCTTGATGCGACCACCTTGGCCAATTTGGTATCTTTTCCCTTCCTGAAAAAGAACATTCAATCTCCCCTCTCCCTCGTTTAACCCAAAGGAGTCAAAGGAAATGTCGGATTTTGAAAAGCTGGGGACATTTTATTTAGGTCGACCCTATGACCTGCCCAATAAATCAGCCAAACCGGGTCTGCTCTTATACGATTCAAAAGACTTGGTGACTCATGCTGTCTGCGTGGGCATGACAGGCAGCGGCAAAACCGGCTTGTGTATTGGATTACTCGAAGAAGCAGCAATCGATAATATTCCGGCTATCATCATCGATCCCAAGGGCGACATGGCCAATCTGCTCTTGACCTTTCCAGACTTGAAGGGGAGTGATTTTCTTCCTTGGATCAATCCCGATGACGCCAAGAAAAAAGAACTCACGCCGGAGGCCTTCGCAGATAGAGAAGCAGCGAAATGGAAAGCAGGCTTAGAGTCGTGGGGACAGGATGACGCCAGAATCGCGCGGCTTCGAGAAGCCGCAGACTTTTTGGTTTACACCCCCGGGAGTACAGCGGGACTTCCCGTTTCCATTCTACAATCCTTCTCCGTCCCTGCCCCCAAAATCCTTGAAGACGCAGAACTCTTAGCTGAACGCGTGGGCACTACAGCAACCAGCTTGCTGAACCTCATTGGTGTAGATGCCGATCCTCTGCAAAGTCCTGAACATATTCTGCTGGCCAATATTTTGAAAGCCTCCTGGGAATCTGGACAGAACCTGACGCTTTCTTCTCTGATTCAATCTATTCAATCTCCGCCGTTTTCCAAATTAGGTGTGATGTACTTGGAATCGGTATTTCCTGCGAAAGATCGATTTGCACTAGCCATGCGGTTTAACAATTTATTGGGTGCCCCAGGATTTTCGGCATGGCTAGAAGGGCAGCCCTTGGACATTGATCAAATTTTGCATTCGCCCAGCGGCAAACCCCGCATCGCTATTTTTTCCATTGCGCATTTGGATGACACGGAACGCATGTTTTTTGTCAGCCTGCTCCTGACACAAATGGTGAGTTGGATGCGCACGCAATCTGGCACGACCAGTCTTCGTGCACTCCTGTATATGGATGAAGTCTTTGGATTTTTCCCGCCTACCAAAAACCCGCCATCAAAAACTCCGATGCTCACTATGCTGAAACAAGCGCGGGCCTATGGCTTGGGTGTGGTACTGGCTACCCAAAATCCTGTGGACCTGGATTATAAAGGCTTGGGCAACACAGGAACGTGGTTTATCGGTCGATTACAAACCGACCGGGATATGGCTCGCGTATTAGATGGGCTGGAAGGAGCTGCCGCCAGCAACGATGGGAACTTTAATCGACAAAAGATGGAGCAGATTATCTCTGGACTTGGAAATCGGGTGTTTCTCATGAACAACGTCCATGACGATGGACCAGAAATTTTCGAAACCCGGTGGGTGCTGTCGTATTTACGAGGACCGTTAACCCGAGCCCAAATTAAAACGTTGATGGACCCAGTAAAAGAAAGACGCCTTTCTAGCACTTCACAAGTTGTTCCTAACACCACGACTTCCCAAAAGTCTCCCAGAGCAGCTTCGATAGGTGGCACTCATCCTCCAATGCTCTCTCCTGAGGTTCGGCAATATTTCGTACCGATTCGAGGCTCTCAACATAAAGATTCGAATCTGATTTATGAACCTCACTTGCTGGCAGCCGCTACGGTTCATTTCATAGATGGACGCAGAAGGATTGATGAATCTCCTAACCTGACAGTTCTCGTTCCCTTTTCGCATGATGCTACTCCCGTGGAATGGGATGAGGTAACACAGGCCGATTTTCTCCCTGATGATTTGGAAACCAATCCAGAAGAGGAACGCCCCTTTGGGGAATTACCCTCATCAGCCCGTCAGGCCAAGAACTACAAGAAATGGCAGAAGGATTTCGTCACCTGGATATATAGGAACCAGACACTCGAGATTTGGAAAAATCCAGCCTTCAAGATTACGTCGAATTCTGGCGAATCAGAACGAGACTTTCGTCTTCGTCTCCAACAATTAACGCGTGAAACCCGTGACGAAAAAACCGAAGCCTTGCGGAAAAAATATGCAGCAAAAATGGCGAAACTGGAAGACCGTATTCGCCGTGCGGAACAAGCCGTAGAGCGTGAAGAAGAGCAGGCCACCCAACAGAAATTCCAAACCGTGATCTCCTTAGGTGCCACTATCCTTTCGGCCTTTCTTGGAAGAAAGGCCGTGAGCCGAACCTCCATGAGTAAGGCCGCTCGCACCATCCGCGGCATGAGTCGTTCAAAGAAAGAGAGCCAAGATATCGAACGGGCAGAAGAAAATGTTGAAGCTCTCAAGCAACAGCTGGCTGATCTGGAAGCTGAATTTACGCAAGAAGCCGAGGCACTGGCCTCTCAATTACACACTCAGTCCGACACCTTGGAAACCATCACCATTCGACCTAAAAAATCCAATATCACTGTCGAACTGCTTGGATTGGGTTGGGTGCCGCATTGGCAAGACGCTCAAGGCCAACAAACGCCAGCTTGGAAGTAAGACTGTTGACATGCTGTCACTTCTCGTAAGTTTTTCAAGGCGGGTTGGGACAAGCCAAGACACCTTCAACCTAAACGTCATACCCGCGAAGACGGAGTATCCAGGAAAAGAATGATGGACCTGGATTCCCGTTTTCATGGGAATGCCCATTATGTTGTTTCTCAAAGGAAGAACTCCCTGACAAATGCCCTAATTTTTCTCCTCTCTCTCTTTCTTTTGAGATAAAAATCCCGTATCGTATTTCAAGCACTGGCTAGAGCGTGTTTTCTAGTCAGCGCCAAACTCCCTCTCCATTCCGCCAACCTGAGATACATGTCTCTCATCTGGCGGCTTATCATTACAATTCAAGCGGAGGCACCAGAATGGAACTCATTCAGCAACTTATTAGCAGTTTGGGCGTGAATGAAGATCAAGCCAAAGGGGGAGCAGGGCTTCTCTTCAATTTAGCCAAAGAAAAATTAGAAGCCGGTGACTTTCAACAGCTTGCTGATAAGATCCCAGGGGTCAGCGACCTCCTTGGAGCTACACCAGCACCCTCTACCACGGCTACTGCAGGCAGCAGTGTCATGGAGACATTAGGAGAAGTGGCTTCCTCTCTCGGTGCTGGTGGCTTAGGAGAGAAAATGGAAGGACTCGGCAATCTCGCTAGTTTAGCGAGTGGATTTTCGCAACTGGGCCTGAGTTCAGACATGATTGGAAAGTTTGCTCCCATTGTGTTGTCTTTTGTCCAAAATCAAGGCGGCGATGGGCTCAAGGGACTTTTGGAAAAAGTCCTAAACCCTTCTGCGTAAAAGGTTGCGCCCTTCGGGGGACAGTTCCAGCATTTTCTCAACTCAGCATAAAGGATTGTGAAGGATGGATACTCAATATTTTCAAATACGAACCCGCAATGTTCTTTCTTTGTTCCTATTGGCACCCATACTGGCCGGCTCTAGCTCACTTCTGGGATGTCAAAGTGCCTATTACGCCGGCATGGAGAAAATTGGCTACCACAAACGCGATTTGATGGTCAGCGATGTAGAGAAAGCCCGTGACGCACAACAGGAAGCCAAAGAACAATTCAAATCTGCGCTGGATCGTTTCACGACTGTGCTCAGCGTCAAAGGCGGAGAACTCCAAGAAAAATACGATACCTTAAATGCCGAATACGAACGAAGTGAGGCCAAGGCCCAAGCTGTCCGTAATCGTATCGACTCCGTAGAGGATGTTTCTCAAGCACTGTTTACAGAATGGGAAGCGGAACTCAAAGAATATTCAAGCGCAAGTTTACGACGTGATAGCCAAACGAAACTCACCAAAACCCGTACGCAATATGCCAAGCTGATCAAAGCCATGAAACGGGCCGAAGGTAAAATGGACCCTGTCTTGGCTAAATTTAAGGATCAAGTACTATATCTCAAACATAATCTGAATGCCCAGGCAATTACGTCACTCAAAGGAGAATTGGGCGCCGTTGAAAGTAATATCAATCTTCTGATTAAGGAAATGGAAGCCTCTATTCAACAAGCGAATGCCTTTATTTCCTCAATGAATAAAGGCAGCACCTAAATCTCACATCCGACACGGGAGGAGCATCACCATGGGTATTATTTCCTGGATTGTGTTTGGGTTGGTAGCTGGGTTTTTGGCCAAATTTATTATGCCCGGGAAAGACCCGGGAGGGATCATTATCACCATCCTCATCGGATTGGTCGGAGGAGTCATAGGAGGATTTGTTGGAACAATGCTCGGATGGGGTGATGTGAACGGTTTCGATATCCGAAGCCTAGCCCTAGCAATCGCAGGCTCTTGCATCTTATTATTTGGATATCGACAAATACGAGGGGCCTAGTCGTATTGTTTTTTAACAAACAGGCGCGGGGCTTTACCCTCCCATGTTCCCTCAAGGGTGAAAGGATTGAAACGAACACCAGTTGAAAATTCAAGTACTCTAGTCATTAAAGCCCTCTGTTCCTAATGAGAGGAACAGAGGGCTTTCCACGTATACGTATCTTTCCCATCAAACTGATTTTCTTTTTCACCTGACTGAAACCTCAAAACTCGCATCAATAGAGGGGAAACGTCTCCATAAATTCTGTCATTATCAACAAATCAATAAAATTTCTGTGGATAATTTTACTAGAAACGTTCATAATTAATTTCTGAGTCGTTTTTCGGAACAAATGAAAAAATAAATGTCAAGGAAAAACAGTGATCTACCTTTACGACTACGCCAAAAAACTTACAGCCCTAAATATAGTGGTCAAAAAAAAATTTCATACAATGCCTAAATAATAGGCAATTAGCTCATTTATATATGAATACTGTAGGAATTGATTGTAGGCCTCTCAAAAAGCCCCATGTTATCCACAAAATTTGGGGAATAGTTTTTTCTTGAATGGTCTATTTTTTGCCCACTTGAAAAATGGGGTTTTTGCTTTTTTTTGGAAACGAGTCCTCCTAAACTTTGCCTTTTTTGGCAACAACCCCCTCAGAAATACTGTGGGAATGTTTTTAGGGGTTTTCTGCCAGAAAAATTCAACCAGCCCATTGTAGAAAACGCCGATTGTTGTATGTATTTAACGAGTGTATGTTTTTTTACGATTGCTCAATTTCACTTGAGGGAAATGCTGATTTTTCTTCTCCCCACTTAAGACTAACAGACCTCTACGTTGACCTTTTTTTCGAATTTTGATAAAAGCTTTTGGTTTTTTCCGCTGTTTCTCTTCCTGATGTTCTTCCCCAAAAATTCATGCCACGGAGGTCCCGGAATGCCCCAACAAACGCAAGCACTTTGGACACGGCGACTTTTTCTTAAGACATCCTTTTCCGGAATGATGCTTCTTGGAAGTCGACTGGCATTTCCAGATTTCGCTTCAGCGCATTCACTTCCGGAAGGATG
Organism: Nitrospirales bacterium; assembly: GCA_965223685.1. Classification (GTDB taxonomy): domain Bacteria; phylum Nitrospirota; class Nitrospiria; order Nitrospirales; family UBA8639; genus Nitrospira_E. The sequence continues at coordinate 414,955 of CBDCXG010000003.1, read as the reverse complement.
GCTCCGTTTATACAACGTGAACACCAAAGAACGTCTATCAGTCAAGTATCGAAATCGTTCAGGCAAGTACAACCAAGAAGCCATCAACGATATCAACTATTTCTTACGATGTCCTCACACAAACCAGATCTGTGAGATGGATATACACTTATTGGAACAGATGAATCACATTGAGAAGCAGGTGGGAAAAGGGAAGGAAATTCGTATTTATTCGGCGTATCGCTCCTCTACCTATAATAACCTGTTAATTCGGCGCGGGCATGGCGCCGTTCCCAATAGCCTCCATACCATGGGCAAGGCTATTGATTTTTCCATCCCCGGCGTGCGGCTTTCACACGTACGCCGAGCAGCCTTCAAGCTTAAACAAGGTGGAGTCGGTTATTATCGACGACAAGGCTTCATCCATCTGGACACCGGCCCTATCCGCTATTGGTAAGCTGCCTTGGGGAAAAATATCCTCGACTCCAACCCTAGCCCTCAGCCTGAACCATATGAAGAGTCCGTTGCGGAAAGGGAATGGTAAGTTTTTCGCTATCAAACTGTTGTTTTAGCGTTTTAGTGAGATCAAATTTAACTGGCCAGTAATCCCCAGCTTGACACCAAACCCGAATCGTGAGATCCACTGAGCTCTCTCCAAGATTGCCCACTACGACCATTGGTGCCGGATCTTTGAGAATTCGTGCATCTGCCGCAGCACTTTGTTTGACGACATTGATGGCTTTATCAATATCATCCCCATAATCTATCCCCATCACCAAGTCTACGCGCCTGGTCTCATGATGGCTATAATTTTTCACTACACTGCCCCACACCTGGCTATTCGGTACCAGAATTTGCACATTATCAGGCGTGGCCAGTTCTGTAATAAATAAGGTAATCGACTTCACCGAGCCTTTTACCCCCGCAGCCTCGACAACATCGCCCGCTTTGAATGGCCGAAAGATTAACAGCATCACCCCAGCTGCCACATTGCTTAATGTCCCTTGTAAGGCCAACCCGATCGCCAAACTTGCTGCGCCCAAGACCGCGATCAAGCTGGTCGTTTCAATGCCAAATTGCGCCAACACTGCGAGGATCGTGGCAATGAGCACTACATATCGAGCCAAATTCGACAGAAACTCTTTTAATGTTTCATCAACCGTCCCCGAGCGTCCCAGCCAATTGGCCACTCTTTTTTGCACCCAATTCGCTACCATTTTTCCAACAATTAATATTATGATGGCGCCAATAACTTTTAGTCCGTATGTCGTCAACAAAGTCATGCCCTCTTTCATGGCTTCTTCCATAACACCTCCTCCTTCATTCGGAAAATCTGGGAAATTGTATGCTGGTAGGACAACTGACAAATACTGTCTCCACCTACAGACGGTGGAATATTTCTAAGAAAATACTCGATACTGTGAGCTATGTAAAGGAATAAAAACAGGGTAAACAAGAAACCGCTAGAATGCACGAGGCTTTGCATTCAAGCCCATCACGTACGGCAGGGCCAGAAAATGACCCTGCCATGAGATACATAACTACTACCGCTCTCCGCGTAAACGACCTAACCAATGTTCCATTTGTTTTCCTGCAGCTTCACGGCCACCCAGACCAAACGAAAGGGCCACCGCCACGGCAATCGCTCCAAGAGTCAGTCCAAACGCAAGGTTAACAATATCATCAGCCAGACCCATGGCCCGTAGTCCCATAGCCAAAACAAGACCTAAAATTGCAAACCGCGCAATACCCGCTAACATCCCAGCATTGGTTCCCTGAATCCGGAGAATCGCCTCATAGGCCACAGTTGACAACCAAAATCCAACGCCAATAATTGCACTGCCCAACAACACTTGTCCGCCAAATTGAATAAACATGGCCACCAATTCAGACACCTGCACAAAGCCTAATCGGTTAGCCGCCTCCACCACTGCAAATAACATGATGAAAAACACGACAACCTTTCCAACCATTTCAGAAGGAGTCACCGACCCTTGAAATAGCTGTTGGGCACCAACCTTGGCTGGAAGATGATCCAATCCCATGCCTCCCAACAGATTGGTTAAAAGATTGGAAATCAGCCGAGACACCAAAAAAGCAACGGTTAGAATAATTGCCGCAGCAAAAATATTGGGGATGGCACTCATCATGGAATCCAGCATTTGAGTCGCTGGAACGGTAATGACTTCAATATTGAGGGCTTGTAGCGCAGCAATCAACGCCGGCACTAGGATAAGAATATACGTAACAAGGCCCACTAAATGCGACAAGGACATCGTTCCGCGCAAACCCGCTTGTTCGCCTAACCCATCTGCACCACTCGCAGCCAAGAGATTGCTCACGAGATCCCGAACAATCTTGGCCACAAACCACCCAACAAATCCAATAATCAGAGCTCCAAAAATATTCGGAAGCATGCCCAACAATTCATTGACCATCTCCTGGACAGGCGCCAACAATCCATTGAGCTCCAAGGTGCCAAGAATTGCCGGCAAGAAGAGTAAAATAATCAGCCAGAACAACACATTTCCTAAATTATCACTCATCGGGCTCATGCCAGCATTGGACGTGAGGGTGTCATCTAGCTTTGTGGCCTGTAGCCCTTTACTTACGACAGTGCGTACAATAGTCGCAAGGACCCAAGCCACTAATAACAACACGCCTCCAGCCACTAACTTCGGGACAAAGGCTAACACTTGATCTAACAGTCCTCGAAGTGGTCCTGACACCAATTCTAAATTTAAGGCATTAAAAAATCCGACGAGGACAAGTAGCAAAACTAAATAAAAGAGAGCAGAGGCCGTACCCCCTTCAATATCCATAGACGCCCCGGTTGTCGTCCCAAGACGACTATTGATTTGAAGGGCCCCAAGCCCTTTCTTCACACCGGCACGAATAGCCACGGCAACAAACCAACCAATAATGAGAATCCCGACTGCTCCAAGGACGCCTGGAAGGGTAGATCCCAAGGTCTCCTGCAATGTTTCCGTTAACTTGGTCATGTCCATAGATAACTCCTTTGCATGAAGATTCACTGTGGTTGACCCACTATTTTGACAGTAACTGACGCAAAATGGCTTTCATTGATATAAACATGTCAACAGGCTTTCTGGAAATTTTGAGATACCACTTAGTCAAAAACTTCTCTTGAAGCCAATTGATGAGGTGGCAAGTATTTCATTAGATATGTAGATTTCATCTATCCTGTCGCAAACAACTTTCTAATGCAAGGGGTCCGAGGATATTATCTTGTACAGTCGTGAGGACGTAGGGCGAAGGATTTTCAGAATGGAGTGATTAAAGCAGACAGAAGGTTATTGTTTCCAAGGTATTCTATCTTCATGGTATTCCTTTAAAAAGCCCTTGGGCGACTCCCTTGCCTCCTCAATTTAGCTTACGAAAGGGTACCCCCTCTAAAGCCCCCATCGCAAAAATAAAACGAAGAATTAGGAAATCGCCCCGGGCAAATTTGTCAACTTATTAAAAATGCATACCTTTCATTTTTAGCCTGCTTGCATATCATTTGAACACGACCACACCTGTGCCATGGCTTGACCAACTTTCCTATAATCCAAAGGCTTCCTCAAAATTTGATATGCCCCGTGATTGAAAAATTCCGAGAAATCTATATCACTGCTTTGCTCTACCAAAATCAAAAAGTACACTCCTTTTTGAACCAATTCTTCTACGCGCGGTTGAATGAAATCAGCTTGGCTCCCTACCAGATACGAACCCTCTATGAACACAACCTGCCCGACAAAAGATTCTTCATTCAAAAACAGATCTTGATAGCATGCAATATCCTTGCATTGAAAACCTTGAAATTTAAGGATTCCCTGCAAAAATATCCGAACCAAAGGATCGGGAGAAAGAACAGAGACCTCACTTACCCCATGAAATTTCTCATTTTGCTCTTTTTCTCTACTTTTCCCTGCATCAAAACTTTGATGATCTGAAGGACATGGGATTGAATCCAGACGATTTTTTTTACTGCCCTGCTCCATCTTTTCACTCCAACTCACAATTCCAGGCTCATATTTACCAACAACGGGAAACTTGTCGACCGTTCTCCCTACTTCACATTTCATGTTCTTCGTCCTTGGCGATGATGCGAAAATGGTTATCCAGTCATTTCTCAAAATTGTTTATTGGATAAAAGAATTAACAAATCCATTCATTCTTCATATTTATCTAAGTCAAAATTGATGCCAATCCTAACAACTTGTTTTTATTATGTTTTGAATAACTCCTTGAAGAAAAAATCTCATAGAGACACAGTCAGATGTCTCACGCTGTGTCAAAGAGAAACACCTGACACAGCAGACAATCTTCTGTCTCGAAAATCTAAAGGTCGGGAAAAGAGAGAATGAAATCCGGCTCTCAGAAAAAGAGAGCCGAATTCTGTAAGCACAGGAAAGGTTTAAGATTCGAAGGCATACCCAAGGGTGAATAGGTATTGCGTATCTGTCTTTTTGGCCCCGGGCGCTGGTGTATTGTCACGCCGCCAATTTACCTGAAACGTCGAAATAAAATTTTCCACCATGGTCCAACGCAATCCCTGCTGTGAGGTAATGTAATAATCACTTCTCTTCTCCAATGAAGGATAACCCTGATGTTGATGGAACAAGGTCAAGGAAGGCAAGACAGGCCAATTGAAATTCACCGCCCATCGACCCGTGACATTATTTCTATCTTCAGCCCGTTTGAAATCTTCATTAAAAAACCCTACTCCGAGCTCTAGTCCAAGTTGCATTTTTGAAAAATATGGGCTGGCAAAATCCCCTATATCGATAAGCTGGTATCCCGGCCCTGCAAACACTGAAGTTCGAAGATTCAGATCCTGAAAGGTGTCTTGTTCTAGCAGAGCCCCAGCATAGGCATAGAATCGTTTGGTAATGAAAAAATCTAGTTTGATAGTCCCAAAGGCATTACGGGCATTTAACTCTCCACTTGTTTCTGTATACAAATATCGCCCCAAAATTGTCAGCCGTAACCGATCGCTTCTGGCGATAAGTTCACCCAGAAAATTATAATTTTTCTGCTCCGTATTTCCCTTAATAATTGCGGCGCCAAAATTTACATTTCCCGTATATGCTACGGGTTTTTTGACTGGCGGATTCACGGCCATCACAGATTCAACGGCAACGGGGATTGGCTCCGTCAGCATGTCGGTTTTTATTCCAAGTGTACCCGGTGCCAACATTGAAGGTTTCCCTTGGAGAATAGTCCCACTGTTTAACACCACTGACACTGTTTCTTCTGAGGATAAACCAACCACTTCTGACCATTTTATCTTTATCGGGTCTCCCTCATGGAACAAAGTATTGACTGTAATGAACCCTTCCGTCATCTCCAAAATTTCCGCGTACAGTTCGCTCCCATCCCTTAAGGTAATTTTTCCCAAAGGCTCAGCCATACCTTCAATGGGCATCAGACAAATAAAAAGTAACATGACCCATGCCATAAACTTCCTGCTCATTGGACCTCCTTGTCTCGATTGATTAAACATAGTGAATGCCAATGGATGACACATTGCTCCCCACTGTAGGCAGATACAATACTAAGAACAAGAAAGACTTTGTAGAGGGGGAGGGAGACAAAGCCCCACGACTGAATAGCTAAAATATGTTGTCAGTGCGACAATGTACTGTTGAGCAAATCTTAACAAGAACTTTTCGATGATACCGTATTTCTAACGAGCCCTACAACGCTAGAATACGTTGTTTGCTATTTAACCTCAACCAGGATTATGAAAATTCCTTCAGAACGTTGGAGGATTATTCAGGAGATATGCCTAACTCATTTAGACGTCGATAAAATGTGGATCGACTGACACCCAGAAATTTCGCCGCTTGCGAACGTTTCCCTTGAGCTTGCTCCAACGCGGATAAAATCTCCTCACGCTCATTTCTTGGGGACGGCGCCTTCGCAACAGACAGTTCCGTTGAGGTCATGATTTCTGAAGGAAGATCCAGTGGTTGGATGGCTGTACCACAGCAATGAATCAAGGCATAATCAAACAGACTCTTCAGTTCCCGAACATTTCCTGGCCAATGATATCGCAACAACACCTGCATGGCATCGGGAGCAATTTCTTGCACATCCTGTTTTCCGGTAATAGCACGAGCTTGAGCAAAGAAGACCTCGCTTAACAAAGGGATATCTTCTCGCCGTTCTCGCAACGGAGGCAAATCCAATCGAGCGACCCGAATACGATATAACAAATCTGCACGAAACATTCCTTTATCCACCAACTCTTGCAAGTTCTGATTCGTGGCGGCCAAGACACGAACGTCGACTTTCCTTGGACGCGATTCTCCAACACGAATAATTTCACCTTCCTGTAGAACGCGCAACAATGTCGTCTGAATTGCAAGGGGCATATCGCCTATTTCATCTAAAAAAATAAGGCCGCCATCAGCGGCCTCAAAGTAACCTTCATGATCACCCACCGCTCCAGTAAATGCGCCACGTTTATGACCGAACAACTGACTGCCTAATAACGAATCTGTCAATCCAGCACAATTCACAGCGATAAATACCTTATTTTTTCTGGTACTCAACTGGTGTAAAGCCTGTGCCGCTAATTCTTTTCCCGTTCCGGTCTCTCCCTGAATCAAGACAGGTACGTCAACAGGGGCAATATCCTGAATCTTTTTGTAAATACTCTGCATGGCAGGACTTTTTCCAATTAATTTCTGGAAATGAGTCCGCCCTGTTAATTGTTGTCTTAGATCTTCAACTTCAGTCCGATCTTTCAGAAAAAGAATTGTCCGTCGGTTGTCCCTCGGATCGCTATGCACTTTCACTTCAATTTTCAGCCATGGCTTCTGTTTCTTTTGTAAAGACAGAAGCACCGGAACCCGACGCTCATCCGGAAGCACCATTTGCTCCTCCACCAAACGGCACTGTTCGACTGTGAAGGGTAATGAATCGGTCCATGACAAACCAACTAATTCGTGAGCATCAAGATTTAACAACTCACAGGCAGCAGGGCTAGCATACCTCATGATCTCCTTGTCATCGACCATCACAGTAGCCAATTGCAAATGCTCCAAAACCGCTATGACCTCATCTCGAATATACTCACTTTCCGCAAGTTGTGCTTCTACATGCTTTTGTTTTTCCCCCTGCACTAAATGATCTTCTCGAGCTTGCTGTAAGACGGGCTGCAACGGAACGTTTTCAGGTCGATAGCGCTGGATCACTAAAAAGCATTGTTCCTGCTGAATCATCGCTGTGGCTTCAAAATAACTTTCATCCCCTAACAGTGCCTGTTCGCTCCACAACCCTGACGACAAAGATCCATAATCATTCGTCTGCCAAAATTCTGATGCTTCAATTAAAAAACAGGATAAGAAATATGACTGCTCGATAAATTTCTGCGGATCTATAATTGGAAGGCTTAAAGAAACAGAATACGGATACCAACTGGGATAGGGGCCAATCGTACTATAATCTTTTGCTGATTCGACTTGCAGAATCAACGCATCAAAAATTTTTAAAATTCCCGGAGAAGGAAGTTGAATGCTCACTTGATTTCTCCCACCCCAACCGAAAGGGTTGAACCCTCGACTTTCACGAATATGGAATTTCCAAAGAACATTTCAAAGGCACTACCAAATGGGGGCTTTAAGTGTCAGCGCCAAATGAGATAAATGACACGTAGCCATAGAACCACGTGAGAAGGGGAGAAAACTGTTCGTTCTTATTCCTTGACCATTTCTTTGGTTAATTCAACAAATGCCTGCTCCACACCTTTTCCGGTCTTGGCGCTCGAGTGAAGAACGAGACAAGCGTTTTCTGCAAGATCCTGATACATCTCGGATTCGATTTGCCAAGAATCATAAAGATCGAGTTTATTGATGACCAAGACATAGGGCACTGGCCCAAGAGACTTTACCGCTATTGATCGAAGTTCTCGAGCTACATCTAACGTTTCTTTTCTCAGTCCATCAACCACTAGGAGATATCCCGATGAACCATGCAAGTATGAAGCCCGCACTTTCTGGTAATCATCATCCCCATACAGATCCCAAAGAATCACTAAAACCTTTTGCTCAGAAAGACTGACCATCTTTTGATCAATTTTGACTCCAATAGTGGTATGGTATTTTTCTGAAAATTGGCCGGTGACAAATCGTTTCACCAAACTTGTTTTTCCAACGGCAAATCCACCTAACATACAAATTTTTTTTTTGGGAATCACTCTTATGCCCTCTACTACTTCTTCGCTTGAAAAGAATCAACGATATGCAATGAAACACGTCTGCCATGAGAAACTATGCCGGAAGAAGAGTTTGGGTCCCCGCTCTGAGAGAGATCAGGCCCCATCCCCACCGGAAGTAGACGTAATCGAGAAAAGGTCTGTTGGGGAAGCACCTTAAAAACATATTCAGCTCGAGCCTTACTAAGATCCTGATTAACCTTTCGAGACCCCTCAGGGCTGGTAAAACCTTGGACCTCAACAGTCAAATCTACATCCAGCGCATGAGCTTGGGCTTCAAGGGCGCGAAGTGCCTGATGAATCTCAGCAATTTTTGATTGTTCAGTATATAAGAAAGTGTACGCACCACTTAAGAATTCAACGTGGACAGCTTCTAGCTTGTCTCGTATTGTTTCAAACTGTTTCAAATCTGTATCTTGCAACTGATTCACGTCAATATCGGTGACGCCAGGAAGAAGAGGACCCACCAAATTCACTCGCGAAATCCACTCATGTGAAGCCTCTCCAACAACCACTAATGTTGAACCCTTTACACTCATACTCACTGAATTAGGAGGATTTAATTGGGTTACTGCCCGCCGATGCACAAAATCAGGAGTGACATCAAGAAACGGCTCTAGCTGAAAGGACACTTGTTGGGGAGAATATCCAGCCTCTGTGCTTAGCTCCTCAGGGTCTTGCGATAAAGGATCCCGCATACCATAAAACACTGTGCCTGATTCATTCTCCTGTGCAGAGGTGATCACTATTCCCGGGACATTTCTGACACGATCCAGAAAGGACTCCCAACGTTGTTCCTTGTCATGACTTTGGAAAATCCACATCATTAACAAAACGAGCAAGGTTCCCATAAAGATCCATATTATCCAAGGCAAACCTGCACGAGATTTTTCAAATTGGGCCTGCAAGCACTCCTCCAAGTACCTGTTCGCATCCTTAAAGACACTGGCATCTCCTTGAAACGTTTGAAGTGCTTCTGAATACTCGGCATGAATAAGTTCGCTCGTTTCTTGGAAAACTCTCCGGAGTTCCAATGGAGGCGTTCCACGTATCACACCCGCCACGATTGCGCTCGACCCTTGCTCAATCCATACAGTCAGATTGCCAACCCTTAACGACTCTAACCCCTCACCGGCGGTCTCGCCGAAGGAATCCCGAACAAAATCTTGAATAGCCGTCAACATACCAGAAATAACATCTTCCCCTTGTCCCGGAACTCCATCGGCAATCACATGATTCAATAACAAGCCACTTTTTTGGTGAATGAGAAACACTTGCTCCACACGAAACCGTAGAGTATGAAGCAATACAACTTCCGAAAAGGATTTTCCAGTTCTGAACGCTTCCCACCTCCATTGAAGCCCCCGCCAGGACATACTATGGTCCAGCGTTTGATTTAATGACTGCATCATCGTACGCATAGCTTGGCGCATCGCTTTGCGAACAGCCGCGCCAACAATGGGAGCCATCGTATCGCTGATCAATTGAGGTGATTCTTTAATCGAACGTGCAAAAGCTTGTTGGGTGACTGGAACCATTGAAGCTAGCAATCGATCATCCTGTTTAGCTCGTAAACGAATGGCGTCAGGTAACACTCGACCTATTTCATGAGGTTGTAGGGTAAAACTATCAAGACGAGAAGCTAGCCGCTCAAGCTGAGACTGCTCAGGCCCTAGCAAGAGATGCCGGAGATGAGAGAAACCCTGAGACTCTTTAACAGAAAATTTTGAAGGAGGATCAGAAGAGGGAGAACGTGGTGTACCAGCCATAACAAATATCTTTACTTGCCATTATTTCACTCTCAACACCAGCCCTTTTTCAGCACCACTCATAGCAGAAAAAGCAACCCTAGTTCTCTTGGAAACGAATATCATGTTAAAAACAATCGACCTGGTTCTCTATCTCCACCTCAAGAGTCATGGGAAGAGTGCTCACTGGTTTTTAAGCGCTGAGCCAAATCCATTAACATTTCCGATAACACGACCCGATCAGTTTTATCAGCTTTAAGCTCTTGGAAACCCTGGTCAACCTGAGCCTGTAACTGCGCATATTTTTCCGAATAATTTTCGGATAGTTCCTGCTTTTGTTGAGTCAAATTGACCTCAATGGTCGAAAATTGTTGCGACGCCTTTGAATCCAATCCTGAGAGTCGCTCTTCCAACGTTTTCCCTAATTGTTCGATGACTGATCTCACATCTGAGACCTCTGAGGTTCGAGCAGTTTGCTCTTTTTGGAATTGTTCCGATACCCGTTTCATTTCAGAATTCAAATAGTGCTTGAGATCCTTTAAAGAATGTGAGACTTCAGCCCGAAGCGCCGTGTTTTCCTCACGCAATTGGCTTTCCAAGGTAGCGAAACGATGCTCGAATTCCCGACTTTGTGCACCAAATAAAATATCCCTGACTTTTTCTAAATTCCCCTCCTCCGGTTTCCCACCTATTTCGGAATTCCCCCCAGAAGTGGGTTTGTTCACCGAGGGTCCTGAAACGTTATACGAGAGAGATTTTGATGGTTTAGAGGGCTCAGTTTTATTCATGATTTGTCACTCCATCATCAATCTACGCCTAGGAAAGATCACTTAATTCTGCGCATCCTATCACCATGGGGATATCGGAACAAGTAAGAGGCCCCTCATAAATAGTCTTTCTAATGGGTCTGAAGGCCAATCATCAGACAAACAGATGAACTAGATGAACTGTTCGACTATACCCTCTTACCTTCACAGCCCGACATTCCACCTTAGAACTAATTTGGCTGAAAATGGTGAAAACATTCCTGAAATAGCTTAATTTTTCAAAAAAAGCTACTTATCCAAGGGTTATTTGTGAACGGGTGTCCTGAACGGGTGGGAGCTGACGCGGGTACAAGCTAAAAAGTAGAGAAAAATTCAGAGAAGTCCTAAAAGGCTCAAATCCTCTAGGTCAATCTTTTTCTGGCTCAGAACCACCATGCTTGTGGGTCACACGGTCTTCATCGAATAACTCAGCCATTTCTTGTGCCATGATGTCATTGTCATGAGGGAGAGGAACAACAGACAATTCTTTTTTAATTTTCGGGAATTGAGGCTTAGGTTCCTCGCCCCCAGCATCCCCATCTTTTTGTCCAGCAGACTTTTTAGCGTCATCCATCATGACAAACTCTCCGACAAAGGTTATTCAAATGATTCCAAAAAAGACTTCTCGGGAAACTTCAGTTGGCAGCCCTCACAGGTCACAAAATAGACTGATTCACGGACAGATAATACCGCCCTAAAGTCCAATGACACCCCACGGTGCCGGCAAACATGACAGGCAATTTCCTTGAGACGATAGGGGACATCAGGTTGCGTTTGCAAATAAAACTCCATATCCGTATGGACCGGAAAGGTATAAAAGCAATCCCGACAAATCGCTTTCCATTCCCCATCCCCGGCTACCGTTGTCCTGGAATCAATTCCAAAACGATTGCCCTTACAAATCGCACATTTCGCTTCACCTAAGCGTTGCTCAACTTCTTGAATACTTAATTGTACCATCTGTTTTCTTCGCTATTTTTATTTCACAGGCCTTGTCATCTCTCCAGTATAGGAAGCTGGTGGATTTCCCGCAACTACAACATCACCCCCCTTCTAAACAAGATACTAGTAAGAAATGACAAATTTCTGCCTGATTTGCCTTGTGTTTTTCTCCTCTCTAGCCGAAAAGATGTTTATTATGATCAGTTATATTGATCACCAACTTTATATTGGCGAACAAGCCGATGCTGAGTCACCTCCCGCATGCATCACGGCCGTCCTCTGGACAGCATTGGATATACCACTATCTCCGCCATCCAATGTTATCTTCGCAAGATTGCCACTCAGAGAATATACCGAGCCAGATCCTATCGATCTTGAAATGGGGCTTGAGTGGCTTTCTCAGCGTCTACCTCAGCACCACATATTAGTTGCATGTCGAGTAGGTTTCGGTCGCTCTCCTTCTGTTGTCATCACCTATCTTTGTTGTATGCTTGGTCTTTCCTACCAAGAAGCACTGGGCCTCCTGGCGCAAAAACGTCCAGGCACAACACCCCTTCCACACTTAGAATCCTTAATCGAACAAATACGAGCCAAAACTCCTATACTTAGCCCACTTTCTCGCTAGCCCCTTTTAACGGGCTTTGTTGTTATAGCCGAACATTCTTCCCGCATTCCTTCCTTCAAGGTAAACCCTTACCCTCACAGCTCTCATATTTCCAGCTACGATAAGAAATCTGTTACAACTTGAAACAACTTGCTTTCTCGGTCAATAAAACTCAGTAATTACACCAGCTGTTCTATTTACTCTTTTTTCAGAAAATCCCTTGTTCATGCCTGAACTTCCTGAAGTCGAAGTTGTCGTTCAACAGTTGAACACCCACATTCTTGGAGCCACGATCAAGACATTGGCTATCCATCGTCCCGATATCGTTCGTTCAGGACATAAGCTTCTTCCATGGTTTCAACAAGCCAGAGTCGTACATATTCAGCGAATAGGCAAATGCGTCGTCATAGCATGCCAGCGGTCTGAGGAAACTCGATACCTTCTTTCAGAGCTGGGCATGACAGGCCTCTGGTTTTTTAAAGCAGTCCTGGCAACTTCGCCTCAACACATCCATTGCACCATCACTTTGTCTGGCTCAAAGACTAAAGAACTTCATTATTGGAATCCTCGTCGCTTTGGCCGACTCTGGTTCTTTGAGTTATCTGGATTAGAAGCCTTCAAGAAACGTCGATTCGGACCAGATGCCTTAACAATGACCCAAGAAGCCTTTTGCCATCGTGTCCAATCGAGTCGCGGTCAATTAAAAGCCCTTCTCTTAAACCAGCATCGCCTAGCTGGCATTGGCAACATCTATGCAAATGAAATTCTGTTTCGCGCTCACATCCACCCTGATGCCAAAGGGAACCAACTTCGCCAAGTATCCTGTCAACGGCTTTATGCGACGATGCAGGAAGTCTTATGTGAAGGGATCAAAGCAGGAGGATCCTCCATTCGAGATTTTCGTGCACCTGATGGTTCACACGGACACTTTCAGGAAGTCCATCAGGCATATCAAAAAGATGGCCGGCCCTGCCCACATGGCTGCCCCGGCCAAATCAAACGATTACGACGAGAACGCAGCTCGTTTTATTGTCCATTTTGTCAAAAGAAGCGCTAACACATAGAACGTTTCCTTGAGGCCAGTTTGGGCCTTTGGTAGAATGTCAGCTGCCTAGTGGTACTATTGACAATTTTGGATTGGAGGAAGGTAATTCACACCATCTGTGCGAAAAATTAAACTACGAGAAGGGGTAGATTTAGCCAATCTCTTTGGGCCACAAGACCTGCACCTCAAAATGATTGAAGGGGAACTGCAGATTAATATGGCCGCACGAGGCGATGAAATTACCCTGGATGGGCAACCTGATTCTGTCAAGCGAGCAGAATATATTCTTCAGGAGTTAGCGGATTGGACGCGAACACATCATGAATTGAAACCAGAAGATATCTCGAGAGCCATCCGAGCCACTGAGGAAAAACGCAACGTTCCCCTCAAGCCGTATACCTTTTCTACAGACACCCTTTCGACGACAAAGGGCACAGTCAATCCCAAGACGCCTACACAGCAAGTCTATCTTCAAGCCATTAAACAATCCGATCTCGTCATTGCCATTGGTCCCGCAGGAACTGGAAAGACCTATCTGGCAATGGCAATGGCTCTTGCAGCCCTCACCCACAAACAAGTCAGCCGCATTATTTTAGCGCGCCCCGCCGTTGAAGCCGGTGAACGTCTAGGCTTTCTTCCCGGAGATCTCTTTGCCAAAGTCCATCCCTACTTGCGGCCTTTGTATGACGCCCTTTACACCATGATGGACATTGAACGGGCCAATCGACTGATTGAGCGGGGCGATATTGAAATTGCGCCACTGGCCTTTATGCGTGGGAGAACATTAGATGATGCCTTTGTTATTCTGGATGAGGCGCAAAATGCGACGACTGAACAGATGAAAATGTTTCTCACGCGACTGGGTATGAACTCTAAAGCCATCGTCACCGGAGATGTGACGCAAATCGATCTACCCGATTCTCAGAAATCCGGGTTAACGCAAGTTGCGGAAATTCTCACAGACATCAAAGGGATTCAATTTGTCTATTTTTCTGAGCAAGATGTCGTTCGTCATCGTCTGGTAAAAGCCATTATTCAAGCCTATGACCAGTATGAACAGGATAATGAATCACCAAATGCCCAAGGATCCGTGGCCTGATGCGCCATGGCTATTTGGTTCCGCACTCATCTCCGATGCCTATCCGTCCGTGCCAAGGCTATTCAACGCGTCACCCAAACGATTTTAGAACACGCCGGGTCTCCCAACGCAGATTTAAGCCTCTCGTTGGTTGGCAAGACACGGATGCGCAGTCTCAACCGACAGTATCGTGGGCGGGATTATCCAACAGATGTTCTCGCATTCCAAATGGATCGAATAGGAAAACAGACACCCGTTTTTTTGGGGGATGTGGTTATCTGTTTACCCATTGCGATTGCCCAAGCCTCTCGTTTCAACAATACCCCAAATCAAGAAGTGCTTCGACTCTTGATTCATGGAACACTGCATCTTCTAGGTTATGATCATGAACATTCCCCACAAGAAGCGAAGCGGATGCAACGAAAAGAACACGCGATTATTAACAAGCTTTCGCCTCCACCACGGTTTCTTGTCTAGAATAGAGACCTCAGCGCTTACCACCTTCTCTTTTTTATCTGTATGAGCTGGCTTCAACGACTTCAAGATGGGTTAGAGAAAACACGTCAAAACGTGCAAAGTTCATTGCGCCGCATGGTTGGAGGGCAGCTTGATCCAGCCGTGATGGAAGATGTTGAAGGGAGCCTTTTGCAAGCCGATATGGGTGTTCGAACTGTGCAACGATTTCTCGATGAGGTGAACACCCAAACAGGTCCCTTTCAATCTGCGCCTCCACTTGAGATCCTCAATAACCTCCTTCTCGATATCCTGAAAAAGGCCGAAACAGAACCCTTGGAAGATATGATTCGCCGAGGACCCAAACCGTTTGTCGTTCTCACGATTGGCATCAACGGGGTTGGGAAAACCACCACCATCGCCAAGCTTGGACATCGCTTCAGTCAAGCGGGGCTGAACACACTCTTTGTGGCCGGGGATACCTTTCGTGCCGCAGCCATTGAACAATTAGATATTTGGGGGAAGCGGGCGGACGTGGACGTGATTAAACACCAACAAGGCTCCGATCCTGCAGCCGTCGTGTTTGACGGCATCGTTGCTGCTAAATCACGAAATGTGGATGTCGTCCTGATCGATACCGCCGGCCGGCTTCATACCAAAATTAATTTGATGGATGAATTAAAAAAGATCAAACGCATCATCCAGCGTGAAATGCCTGACGCACCTCACGAAACACTGCTCGTCCTAGACGGTACATTAGGGCAAAACACGATAGCTCAGGCACGACAATTTCATGAATCACTCGGTGTCACAGGATTAGCGTTGACAAAACTTGATGGGACTGCCAGAGGCGGCGTAGTCGTCGCCATCGTTGAAGAACTTAATCTCCCGATTCGACTCATCGGCGTCGGCGAAAAAGAAGAAGATCTGCAAAATTTCAAGGCTTCCGCATTCGTCGACGCCTTATTACTCCAAGAATCCCCTCCTGCCTAATATGCTTGCCCTTCGTTTTCTCATGTGGTTGATTCTCGGGAGCATCATAATGATGCCTTACGTTCTTGAGGCAGCTAGTCCACCATCCATCCACCATACACTCACAGTTGAATTAAGGCCTGAAACACATAGCCTTACCGCTACGGATGTTCTTCAATTAACCCAGAGCCTATATAACCACCCACCCCTTGCTTTTGCATTGAATCCCAATTTCACACTAGATAGTGTTGAGATAGACGGAAAATCAGTCCCGGTTTTAAAAGCCCCTAAAGATTCATCAAGGGAAGGAAAGCTCTTCATACAATGGAACATCGAACATCCTCTACCTCAACCAAGACAATCAGACTCACCCCCTATTTTGACAATCGTCTACCATGGTCCCATCAATGATTCCCCGACTGCATCACGCGGACTCCGCTTTGTGAGACCAGATAAAACCAATGGCCATATCGGAAAAGAAGGGATCTACCTCTCATCAGAAACATTTTGGTATCCAACATGGGAACAACATCTCGTCACATTTGACCTAGAAGTCACAGTACCTTCTGACTGGCATGTTATCACTCAAGGAGAAGAAATCCAGCAAACGGTGATGCAACACAATCGAGTCAGTCAATGGAGTATTTCGTCTCCATCAGAGGCTCTGACCTTGGCTGCGAATACCTATGTGGTACAGAAAAAGCTATGGCGGGATATTCAACTCGCGACGTACCTGTTCCCCAAAGAAGCACCATTAGCCGAACAATACCTGGATGCCACGGCCACCTATCTGGAACTGTATACGCAACTCTTAGGTCCTTATCCTTTTTCACAATTTGCGGTCGCCGAAAACTTTTTTCCAAGTGGTTTAGGGATGCCATCCTTCACCCTGCTTGGTCAAGGCATTGTCCGACGAGGCTATACTCAGCCCTACTCACTTGGTCACGAGATTGTCCATTCCTGGCTCGGGAATTCTGTGTTCAATAATTTTAGCCAAGGCAATTGGGTGGAAGGCCTCACCACCTATCTCGCCAACTACTATTATGATGAAGCAACTGGCAACCAGGCTGCTGCCAGCAAAACCCGACGACGTATGATGGATGAATACAACCTCTATGCTACACCAGAAAAGGACTATCCCATCAATCAGTTCCATCACAAAGAAACTCGAACCGATAACGCGGTGGGTTATCAAAAAACCGCACTCGTCTTTCATATGCTCAGGCAGGAAATTGGTGATGACGCGTTTTTTCAGGGCGTCCGTCAAATAGTCCAAGAAGGGACAGGGCAATACTTTGAGTGGAAAGATCTAAAGCGGACCTTTTCCAAAGCTTCAGAAAGGGATTTGAACGAATTTTTTGAGCAATGGGTTGAGCGTCTTAGCGCTCCATCGCTAC
Source organism: Nitrospirales bacterium (assembly GCA_965223685.1). Lineage (GTDB taxonomy): Bacteria > Nitrospirota > Nitrospiria > Nitrospirales > UBA8639 > Nitrospira_E. Next base: position 397,704 of record CBDCXG010000003.1, on the reverse strand, counting down.
ACCTTACGGATATTTTGGTTCAATCCGATCCTGTCAAACCAGGCCATTCAATTTTATCTGGTACCATCGCGCAAAGAGATCCGATATACACACTGCCGCTTCCGATCCAAGTGAATCTTGAAGATGAAACAACATTCAACTCTACAATCCTGCTCGATCAAGCCAAACAACCCTTCACCTTGAATGTCCCTAGCACTCCAGCATTGATCACATTGGACCCAGAGCATCATTGGCTTCTGCGCCAAGAACGCCAACAGTTATCTCCCATGCTGAATGCCTGGGATACGGCCACTCATCGTATTGTGATTCAAGCAACATCCCCGTCAAAAGAAGAGCAAGCCAGCTTCCGGGCTCTCCTTGGACGACTTCAAGGACAGTCTGATATTGAAATACAGCACCACGATTCTCCCGCAATAGCAGAAGAAGCCTCTTATCTCATCATTGGCACACCAGCCCACCAACTATTAGGCTCACAATCCCTGCCAACTTGCCAGGAACATGTTGAGGTCAAATCCGAACGTGTCACCATTTCCGAGCAGCCATTTGAAAGCCCTGACATGGCCTTTCTCATCACCTGTCCGCACCCGAAATATCCAAACTATACTGTCTCGTTCTTTTTTGGACTTTCTCCAAAAGCCGTCACCCCCGTGGCTCGACTCCTGTTTTTCTACGGATGGGATAGCTATTTAGTCTTTGAACGAGGCAAAGTTGTTGCCCGGGGGATGTTTCAGCCAGTACACTCTGCACGTGAATTTCATGTCCCAACACCATAATCATTCCCCCTCCTTCGTAAGGAGGGGCTAGGGGAGGTAGAGACAACACGAATGTTTCGAAAAATCGAAATTACAAACCTGTTAGCATGTGCAATATTGACGGTCGTCTTCCTTGTCCTTTCTCCCCTAGCATGGGCAACCGACTTGAAAACAAAGTCCTCAGAGACAGCCAAACCCGAACCTCATCTTGCCAATATTCAGCAATTAACCTTTTCCGGGAAAAACGCCGAAGCCTATTTCTCACCCGATGGGTACAAACTCGTGTACCAATCAACCTTAGAACCTGATGGTAAAACCTTACGGTCCTGCTACCAGATCTACACCATGAATCTGGATGGCTCGAACGTCCGCCGTGTGAGTACGGGGTTAGGTGGCACCACCTGCAGTTATTTTTTTCCAGGAAGTCGACGAGTCCTCTTCTCCTCTACCCATTTCAATAGTAGGCACTGTCCCCCAAAACTTCCAAAAACCAAACACTACCGATGGGCCCTAGATAATTACGATATTTTTTCCATGAACATCGCTGGAACTGATCTACAACGCTTAACCTCAACACCAGGATACGATGCGGAAGCCACCATTGCTCCAAACGGACGGATTATGGTGTTTACTTCCATTCGAGATGGCGACTTGGATCTCTACTCAATGAATGTCGATGGAAGAGACGTCAAACGATTAACAAAAGAGGTAGGCTATGACGGTGGGGCATTTTTTTCTCCAGACAGCAAACGCATTGTCTATCGCGCCCATCATCCGAAAACAAATGAAGAAGTGCAGGCTTACCGAACGCTATTAACTCAAAATCAGGTTGAACCCTCGAACTTAGAAATTTTTGTGATGAATGCAGATGGCTCTAATCGAACTCAAGTAACGGACAATGGGCGATCCAACTTTGCGCCATACTTCTTTCCTGACGGCAAGCGCATTATCTATTCCTCGAATGTGGCTACACCGGCCGACCATCCAGGTCGTCCTTCGTTTCACCTTCATGCGATTGAAGACGATGGCAACAAACCTGAACAAATTACCTTTAACGGAAACTTTAACAGCTTTCCTATGTTCTCACCTGATGGCAAACAACTGGTCTGGTCCTCCGACCGCAATGCCACAAACAAAGGGGAATTCAACATTTTCATCGCTGATTGGGTTCCGTAATACCTCACTGAATCTACGAAGCACCTTATTTCTGCAGAGGCAAGAATCCATCCCCTTCATGAATACCCTGTGACCCACCAATCACTCTTTCCTTCTTCACCTGATTCTCCCGCTCTAACCAAACATGCCCCAAGCCTAATCATCGGCCTCTCTCTCCTTCTCTTCATCGTATTGTTTATTGCCATAGGACAAGTAGACCATCCTACCCTAAACATCGTCCATGGGTTTACAGACCCACGAGTTGATCAAATTGGTGACGTCGGCAATGAGTTGGGAGAAGGCCTCACATTGGTCATGATTTCCTTGGCCGTTGGCGGAATTGGCCTCTGGATCAATTCAGAACGCTGGAAATTCGCCGGACTGTTTTCCTTACTCGCACATGGGATTAGTGGGTTAATCACCCAAATTCTCAAACACAGTCTCAGTCGACCACGGCCACGCCTCATGGACACCACCTCATGGGAAATTGGCCCTACATTGGAAAGTGGGCTAGATTCCTTTCCCTCCGGCCATACCTCAGGGTCATATTCCGTGGCCATGGTTTTCGGCTATTACTTCCCTAAAGGAAAAGTTTTGTGGTTTGGACTCGCCAGCTTTATATCTATCTGCCGAGTCATCAAAGGCTCGCACTTCCCAACGGATGTGCTAGGTGGCTTGCTGGTAGGAATAGGATGTGGGCTCGTTTTGGTCTACACTCGGAACATCTGGAAGGAATCGACGGCACAAATATTAGCCCAAGGCCTCCCCTGGCTCATCACTGCCTTTGGCCTATTCTGGATTCTGATTCCACATCCAGGCATCGAACTAGAACCACACCTTTCGCTAGTCATTGGCCTCATTATGATCATAGCAGGATTAGGACTCCGCCTCTGGTGGATACGGGAATGCACAAACCCAAGTTCATCCTCTGATGTTTTTTCGGTACCAACCTGGCCGCGTCTACTTATGGGACTTGGTCTCGCCACAGGCACTGGCAGTCTCGTTGTAATAGGTACCAGCCTAATAGCAGGCATCATTTGGTGGCTAAAAACCCAAACTGAGGCACGATCTCTAGCCGACACAAACCATAACTTTCTTTCAGGTTTGAACCCTCTCTGGATTGAAGCGCTTCTAGGAATAGGAATGTTTTTCCTAGCCCTTCTAACATTCTCAATCCGCGTCCCCTCATTTGCTACTTAACTAAACATAAGAATACCCTCAATCTTTGCATTTCAGGATACCTGTGAGAAAATAAAGGGCTTATGTATTGCCCCTTTTGCAAAACAACACTTACTCCCTTTGAAGAGCATCATCTCCATTTGGATCGTTGCCCAGACGGTCATGGAATCTGGTTTGATGGTGGAGAGTTAGAGGCCTATAGAAAGAAATATCTTGATGCCAAGAAAGTGCCAAGAGAAGAGACTCATCAATTTCAACCATTGCCTGGAGAACCAATAAAAGACTGTCCACGATGTCGCAGGACAACATTAGAAGCAGGGCGTCTGTATGAACTGAATGTCCATCATTGTTTTACCTGTCACGGCGTCTTTTTAGGTCAACAAACAAACGTCGCCCAAGAAACAGAAAATTCGGTTGGATTAGAAGCATTGGAAGGAGTTGAAATTGGAGCATCGGTTATTGAGGCCATCATCTCCGCATTTTGATAGCTCATTTTAACATTGGGTGCAGGCGAAGGTGGAGGCGTTAAATTATTCGGAAATAAAAGAGCGTGGCCAATGCAGCGCATTCTTATGGTTCTTTTTTCATATAGTTATTGAAATGGTTACAATACTTACTTCTCCATTCCATTCGAATGACTTCATCCATGCCAATTTTGTAGTCCTTTTCCCATTTTCCTGAGGCGTCCATAGCAAAATAGGAAAAAGTGCTCTGCATTAATTTGGGGGCTGACACCTAATATTTTTCTTTGAGGATATTTTTGAGGTCCTCAAGAAGGTGTTTTGTTGGTCCCATATTGAAGCGCCATTCGCATTCTTTCAAGAACAGATTAAAATGATGTTTGGGGATGCCGTTATATTTGCGCAGATGGCGCTTGGCCTGGTTCCAAAAATTCTCAATGCCGTTGATATGGGTTTTGCCTTCCGCAAAGGCTTTGGTTTTATTGATGCGGTAATGTTTAAATTCTGACACATCCAGCACGTTGTATGATTTAAAGCCATCCGTATAGACAATGCTATCAGGCCTGATTTTTTGCCGGATAATGGGCATAAGCGTTGCTTCATTAGCCTGCAGGATAACCTGCGTATATACATTCCCGCCGCGCTTTAAAATGCCAAACACAGGCACTTTACCCCCGGCACCGCGTCCACGTTTGCCTTTGCGAACGCCGCCGAAATAACTCTCATCCAGTTCGATTTCGCCAGCAAAAGGCGCGGCACGCTCTTCCTGTTTGCAGGCAATCTTCTCCCGCAATTTGTGAAAAAACCGAATGGCGGAATTGCGGTGCACGCCCACCAGTTCAGCCGCTGTTCGGGCTGGCGTACCTGCAACGAAGTATTCCATCAGCCGTAATTGCTGATAACGCGTTAACTTACAATGCTTTACGTACATGCCTGACTCCTAACTTATTCAAAGTCAGGTGTCAGCCCCTTAATTTGGCTAATAGGACCAATATAGAAACAATTGTCTTTATTGAAAATCGTTTCTATGGCCGGCCAAATCTTTCGTTTCTTAAACGCTTTTATAAGGTCTTCAACATTGTTGAGATCACAAACCCATTTCGGTGGATTAAGCTTTTTATTCTCTTTATTTGCGGTCACAATTTTTGTAAAGGCCTGCTCAATTGAGCTATTTCGATAACCTCTTATTCGTTTTTTAAGTAAGACCTGATAACCATCAAATTCAAAATTGTCCACACAGGCCAAAATGATAATTTTCTTACCTATATGAACAACCACACCATCATAATTCTCTTTGACAACATTCTGATAGTGTAGTCTTACAATAGACTTCTTTTGAAGTGATTCTTTGAATATTGATGTTTTTATCAATTTATCCTCAAAACAAGTGTTTCTAAAGAAGCGGTTCGCTGGAGAGGAGGGAGAAGCCTCCATGTTCAAGGACGACAGTCCAATCGGACATGGCTTCTGGAATCTCGCGCCGGAGTGACGTTTGGAGGATAATCATTATCTTGCCTCGCGCTGTCAAGTGAGCTTGCCATTCTTTTTCATCTTTCGGCCCTAGAAAATGCACCTTGCGTTGAGCATAGAAACTAAGAGATGGGCGTTTTCTTCCAACTTGCAACAGCCGATCCTCTTTCTTCAGATGATCCTTCGCAATCATCGCTAAACGTTGAGGTGGTTCAATGAAATACCGTTGATACATAGGAATTCCACCTTTCACCGCTAGAAAACCAAACACCACAATCATTCCACCAGCTATACCGACCACCCATGATCGCTTCGTTTCTGAATCAAGACAATATCGAATACCCATGGTCCCCAGAATCATGGTGAATCCCATCATGAGATGGAGCCATCCAAATTCTACATCCACAGCCGCGGGAAATTCCTTAGATATTTGCTTGATAAATTGCTGGAAAATAGCGGGCGCAATAATAATTGCAATCCCCAAGAGATAACCAGTCCCAAGGAGCAGCCAGCGAGGGCTTCCCCAATCCGCAAACGGTGGCTGAGCTTGGAAACGTTTCCACCACAAAGCCACTAAGATAGCTGATGCTGGGAACAGGGGATAAATATAATGGGGAAGACGCGTGGCAGATAGTGTAAAAAAGATCAGCAACCCTAGGACCCAGAGACTAAGAAAATATTCAAGATTGTGTTCTTGTGTGGCAAAGTCCTGCCCTTTCCAATAACTTTTCCACTGTTTGAGCGATTGGTAGATGGCCGACGGCAGAAATGCGCTCCATGGGAAAAACCCCAACAGCAATATGGGCAAATAAAAGAAGAGCGTGCCTCCATGGCCTTCCATCGGACTCATAAACCGCCCGGTCGTATTGGCTTGTGCCGCAGCCCAGTATGCCTCACCATGAATCTGAAACATCATGAGATACCAGGGCGCCGCCACTAAAAGAACCAGGCCAATGCCAGGCAGTGGAATGCCTTTTTCCCAGAAACATTTCCATTGTCGAGTGAGGGTGAGATACGGAACGACCCCAACTAACGGAATAATGATCCCGACTGGTCCTTTCACTAACATACCGAACCCCATGGCAAGGTAAAAGCAGAGAAACCACAATCGGCTATTTTTGGTAGATCTGTTAAACCCTTGCCAAAAGCTATAGCCCGCCAAGGTTGTGAAAACGACCAACTCCGGATCAGTAATGACCAAACGGTTGATCGCCAAGAATTCCATATTCAGCAACAATATGATAGACGCAATCAAGGCTAGAGGCGCTCCCAACCATCGATAAACAAACGCATACTGCAACAGCACCACACACAGCCCGGAGAGCGCCGAAGGCAATCGTGCGGCAAATTCATTAATGCCAAACAGACTATAGGATCCACTGAGTAGCCAGTAGGTGAAGGCAGGTTTGGCAAAACGAGGTTCGTAATTCAGCGTGGGTGAAATCCAATCTCCAGTTTCCAGCATTTCTCTGGCAGCTTCGGCATTACTGCCTTCGTCTCGATCAGTCAAACCTAAGCCACCCATTTCCCATCCGCCGAGCCATCCGCCTTCTAAGCCAAAAAGCCAGACGCTCAGCACTAAAAGCAAGGCAAAATGAGAGAGCACTGAGTGAGAAATTCTGTATGGAAAAAAAGGAAGAGACCGTGGAGAAGAATCTGAGGAAACAAAAGAATTATCCACTCTTGACTCGTTTTTTCGAGCGGTGAATCAAGATGAGATTTCGCACATAAACTAAGGTACCTACACTTTGTCCAGCCATAAAGACTGGATCCAAAATATGGATGGCATAGGCCAACACAATCACACTTCCCCCTAAGCTCATATACCAAAATGACACGGGAATTTGGCTTTCCTCTTTCTTCTCAGAGATAAACCATTGCAATAACCATCGTGAGAAGAACAGACTTTGGCCCAAAAACCCAATACCTAGCCATACTTTTTCTTCCGTTGAGAGCATGGCGAAATCCATAGATCAACAATTACTCATGGATGGGAGAAGCTTTCGTTTCTCGCATGGCATACTTTAGACAGCGCTTTTGCATCCAGCGTACCGCAAATAAATCATACAGCCCTACAAAGAGCCGATTCCCCACACCATATTTGGAGAAGCCATGCGCACGAGGAAAATGTTGGACTGGGACTTCCGTGACCGTAAAGCCATACATCTGAGCTAAGGCCGGAAAAAACCGATGCATATTTTTAAACAACGGCATGCGCTCAATGACCACTCGGCGAAAAATTTTCAAAGAACACCCCGTGTCGGCAATACCATCATGCACAACTCTATTCCGAACCCAATTGGCAACCCGTGACGACCATCGGCGGACGACATTGTCATGTCGTGCCGCCCGTCGCCCACAGACAACATCAAACTGGTCAACTAACGGAAGTAATTTTGCAAAATCATTTGGATCATATTGTAAATCGCCATCCATCGTAGCAATTAATGCGCCGGTTGCTTTTCTGAATCCCGCATCAAATGCCGCTGTTTGCCCATGATTTTTATCTAAATGAATAACTCGAAAAGCTGCTGCTTGCCCAAGTAACTCTTCCAAAAGCAATTCACTACCATCCGTACTCCCATCATTCACCATGATCAGTTCAAACGGCGCGGACGCACTCTCAGGTCGAGCTTCAAAAAATTTGAGGAGTTGCCTGGCTAATAATAAGATATTATCCCGTTCATCTTTGATCGGAATAACGACAGAAATCCATGGAAAGGGAGGCATATTCATGGAAGGGACAACTCAGGATAGCAGCGTTTTCCGTTTGCCTATCATGCACAATAAGGATACTCCAACTTGGGCCACGGCATTCTACTGAATCCCTGAAAAACCGGTCAAACACATCAGGTCGTGAAGACCGGGGCATTTTTCAAACAATTGGCCCTCTTCGAACTTTACGCGAAAGTTGACCAACAAGACGGGCTTTTGTAGGGTGAGGATTATTTTTGCGGAGGGCCATCAATGCAAGAAGACATCATGCAAGCGTATTTAGAAATAGAACAGGCCATGCAACGATATTCTCTCTTGTTGCAAGACCAGGTTATTGCCTTGCAAAAAAGTGAAGCCCCAGCCGACCAGGCCAAATACCAACGAATGAAAGCGGGAGCCACGGCGATGCGGGACAGCAGCCAAATCTACCTGTCCTATGCTAAGTTTGTCGCGTACGGGATGCCGGAAAGTGAAGACTTGATTGAAGATGAAGACTTGCAAAGTTAGAGCGAACAGCAATCAAATGACACACTTCTTACTACTCACTCTCCACTTTTTACCCTTTACATTCAAATTTGGTCGGGGCGAGCCGATTTGAACGGCCGACCTCTCGCACCCCAAGCGAGTGCGCTACCGGGCTGCGCCACGCCCCGCCAAAAACTAGCGTATTTAAGCTGAACGCCTATCTAAGAGCTTTAAAATTCCCTGTAATTCTGTTTTAGCTTTAGCCACACGATCTTTTGGTACATCAACAGTTTTTACCCCTTTTTTCTTCCGATACCAAAATCGTTTGAGACCAGCAATAGTATAACCTTCCTCATACAGCATGCGTTTTATTTCAAAAATTGTTTCAATATCGGTCTTGGTATAAATTCGATGCTTACCCTGACTTTTCTTCGGTTTCAAAAAAATAAATTCTGATTCCCAAAACCGCAAAACATAGGCTGGAAGATTGGTTAACGAGGCGACTTCCCCAATCTTGTATCCAGCCCGCTCCTCGTGTTTTATCCCCGCTGCCATGTTTGTTTCACACCATAGTCATGATGCGCCCTGACTTTCAGAATTGACATATTGCTTAAAAAGGGCACTGGGACGGAAGGACACCACTCGCCGAGGAGTAATGGCAATTTCTTCTCCAGTCCGAGGATTGCGCCCCTTGCGTTCCCCTTTACTTCGAACGACAAAATTCCCAAACCCTGCAATTTTGACCACTTCTCCCTGCTGGAGCATCGCCTTAATTAAGTCCAAGACTTGCTCAACCATTTCCATAGCCTCAGCTTTTTGAATCCCAGCGGTTTCGGTGATAATGTCGGCGATGTCCGCCTTTCGCATAATCAGTACCCCCTGGCAAATGATTGTGAAAGGAGTGGACGGAAAAAGGAGGTCCCATCTCCTGAAGACTGTGAATGACAGAACCTACCCTCAAGCACGAATCTTGTCAAGAAGTAGCGTCCTACCATCAGCTTCCTACCATTGGCCACAAGATGCAATTTGTTCTATGGCTCAGATGGCTGGTTTTTCATAAGTTTATATTCAATACTGTCCGCCAATGCCTGCCAGCTGGCTTCAATAATATTCTCAGACACACCAACGGTTCCCCATTTTCCCTTCTGGTCACCAGACTCAATTAAAACACGGACCCGGGAACCCGTACCCCTTCGCCCCGTTAACACACGAACCTTATAATCCAGAAGCTTAACCTCCCGTAATTGGGGGAAAAAATTTTCTAACGCCTTGCGCAACGCATGATCCAGTGCATTGACCGGTCCATCGCCTACAGCCGCCGTATGCTCCACGACATCACCGACTTTGACCATAATCGTGGCTTCCGAGATCGGCTCTTCGTGCGTTTTTCGCTTTTCCACAATGATACGACATCCAAGGAGTTCAAAAGAAGGCGTATGGGTTCCTAAAGCCTTGCGCACCATCAATTCAAATGACCCCTCGGCGCCTTCAAATTGGTAGCCCTCGTATTCCAAGTTCTTAAGCGAACCCAATAATTCCTGGACTTTGGGATTATCCTGAGGAAGATCCATCCCAAAGGTTTCCATTTTTCCAAATACTGCGCTACGTCCGCTATTATCGGAAATCAACACCCGACGGTGATTACCCACTTGATCTGGCTTCACATGCTCATAGGTGAGGGGATTTTTTTGAACCGCATGGATATGCACGCCTCCCTTGTGGGCAAACGCGGTATCCCCGACATAAGGTTGACGTTTATTTGGTAATAGGTTAGCCATTTCCGCCACATAATGAGAAACAGCTCTGAGGTGAGAAAGCTTCCCACCCCCAACGGCTATACGACCCATTTTCAATTCCAAATTGGCGACAATTGAACAGAGGTTAGCATTGCCACACCGTTCACCAATCCCATTAATCGTCCCCTGAACATGCATCGCCCCGGCCTCAAGAGCCACTAACGAGTTAGCAACGCCCATCTCAGCGTCATTGTGGGCATGAATGCCAAGAGGAACCACACATTGCTCTTGAACAATTGATATGATATCCCGTATCTCCCACGGCATAGTCCCGCCATTAGTATCACACAGGATAATACGTTCGGCACCAGCTTTCACCGCTGCCTGTAGAGTCTTCAGCGCATAGTCAGGATCGGTTTTGTAGCCATCAAAAAAATGTTCAGCATCATAAAAGACTTGTCGTCCTTTTCCTCGAAGGTAAGCAATAGAATCTTCAATGAGTTCCAAATTTGCTGCTAAGGTTGTCTCCAAAGCTTCCGTAACATGAAGCGTCCAGCTTTTACCAAAAATCGTCACAATATCTGTCTCAGCTGAAAGTAGCGCGTCCAGCGTCGGATCATCCTTAGCGAGGTTTCTGGCTTTTCTGGTGGAACCAAACGCCACAATTTTTGCTTGTTGAAGGGGAGTGGCTTTGATAATTTGAAAGAACTCGATATCCTTGGGATTCGCTCCAGGCCAACCACCCTCAATAAAATGCACCCCTAATTCATCCAATTTGAGCGCAATCCGAACTTTATCCTCAACGGAAAAACTGACGTCCTCAGCCTGCGACCCATCTCGCAGAGTCGTATCATAAATTTCTATGGTTGGGTTTTGTCGTGTCATTGCAGGTATTGGGGGTAATCCCGCTCGCACACAGTATGTGTCAAACAGGTAAACACCTATGCTGATGGCGGTTTTTCTAATTCAAATTCCTGATGCAATCCCCGCACGGCTAATTCCATATATTTTTCTTCAACCACACAGGAAATTTTAATTTCTGATGTACTGATCATCATAATATTAATCCCATCGCGAGAAAGAGTCGCAAACATGCGCGCGGCCACTCCGGAATGAGATCGCATCCCAACTCCCACTAATGAGACTTTGGCAATCGCTTCATTCACTTCATAAGTTCTGGCACCCACCTCTTTCGCAAGATCTTGAACGAGACTGATGGCGGCCTTCAAATCGCCTCTTGGCACCGTAAAAGAAATATCTGTCAAAGAATCTTGGCTGACGTTTTGGATAATCATATCCACATTGATTGAGGCCTCTGCAATCGCGACAAAGATTTTGGCCGCTATACCAGGCTGATCCGGAACCCCAACCACAGTCACTTTAGCCTGATTGCGATCTCCTGTGATTCCTGAAACGACAACATGTTCCATATCCGTATCCTCTTTTACCACACGTGTTCCCGGTCCGTCCTGGAAACTGGACCGTACTTCCACTGGCACCTGGTGCTTCGCAGCAAGCTCCACAGAGCGAGTCTGGAGTACTTTGGCGCCTAAACTGGCTAACTCCAACATTTCTTCGTACGAAATTTTCTCCATTCGACGGGCACATGGCACTATATTGGGGTCAGCGGTATAGACCCCATCCACATCCGTATAAATAAAGCAGGTATCGGCTTTCAGGGCAGCTGCCAGTACTACGGCCGTCAAATCCGATCCGCCACGACCCAGCGTGGTCACATCAGAATCTTCATTAATGCCCTGAAACCCAGCCACAATTGGCACCACGCCATCTTCCATTGCTGTTCGAACCCGTTTGGTATCTACCCGGGAGACTCTGGCTTTCGTATGGGCTCCATCTGTCACAATCCCCACTTGACGGCCTGTAAAAGACCGCGCATTTACTCCAAAACTCTTTAACATCATGGCCATGAGTGCAATGGTGACACGTTCCCCTGAGGAGAGCAAGACATCCAGTTCCCGATCATCTGGATCAACACTAAGTTCTCTGGCCATTTTCATGAGGCGATCCGTCTCCCCGCTCATGGCCGATAAGACCACTACTAATTGATGCCCTTTACGATGGGTGTTGTCGATCAGCTTAGCCACATGTCGAATACGCTCAAGACTACCAACTGATGTTCCACCAAATTTTTGGACATAACAGGCCATACCAGCTACTTTTTTCCAAAAAACCGTGTAAAAAATGACGTAGCATTCTTAAGAGGAAGGTTCAACACTGAGGGATCATGGAAAGCAAGAGGAGATGCGTCTTGATTTGTCTTCCCCCCTTCAAACAGTACATATCGCGAAGACAAAGGCGAATCTATTCCCGTTTTATTCCCGGCAGCTGTGGCAACAACAAAGAGGCGAACATTCCCTATTTCTGCACATGTCTGCTGAAGTGGTCCAATCAGGTGAAGATCTATCTGTTCTAAAAATTCCACCAACTTTACTGCTGGAGTAGACAGTCCTATATCCAAATCCATACATGGAACATGAAGACATGCCAAATCTTGTGTCTCAAAAACTTTTGAAGGGATCGCTGCCATCTTCCCTAGGCGATCACTATGATTTTCATTGCCTTCAAGGGTTACCGCTTTGAGACCACTAGCCATGCCTACTCCTCGATAGGGGCCACAAGACGAAACCACTACACCTTGGATGGCCCACTGCTCCTGCAGGGAAGTGAGTTCTACAGGCCGACTTTGTCCCCACGGCCATAAGCAATTTGCTGGTTTGGAACCACCACTGACTCGGTCCTGGTTCACGGGATGGTGGCGAAGAATGGCGCGGGAGGCTTCCATTAATTCACGTAAAATTTGGGAACCTTCCCCCGAGGGAAGATAGTCTATTATTGATTGTCCGAGAGCTTCACGAGGGTTCCTGCAACTAATTTTGGCGTTTCCACCAACCCAGACCATGAGATGCCTGGCCTCATGCCCTAGATAAAACTGAATATTTTCTGACACCAATTGGTCATTAATCGCATCGATGAATTCTCGAGCTTCTTCGGTCTCCAAGCCTCCACATGACACATCATCCATAACTAATGCCGATCCAAGCTTCTTGCCGTCACCCCAACCATCCTCTGCACGTAAAGTGACAAAATCACACAAGAATGCCACGTCATTTCGGTCCAGAACGACCTCTAAGTTCACCCCTTCAAATGTGCCAGGTCCGACATACCATTTTTGCGTGTCATACCCCAACAGGCCTAAAAAAGCGAGTTCTCCACCAAAAGTACGAGGTTCTTTGGAAACACCTATTCGCCCCAACTCACCCCGTTGAGCAAGATCATCTAGGTGTGGAATCTGGGCTGCCTGGAATAGGGTTTGAGAGTTCAACTCTTCAAATGGTTGAGCCGGAATACCATCGATGTGAACCATGATCGTTTTTTTCACGATCCTTGCCTCACTGTTTAAGATTCATGGATGTGGAAATTTACTGTATGGACGATGAGTACACAGAATATTTAGGCCGTTAATTGAGCGGCAACAGCTTCGCGAGTGGCAGGAACCGTTACCGGTCGATAGGAAACAGATAATCCCGTATCGGGATCTTTTAGCCCATGCCCCGTCAATGTACAGACGATTGGTCCCTTTTCGGGTAAAAGACTTTCTCGATGCATTTTGTATATACCGGCAATCGACGCGGCCGAAGCGGGCTCGCAAAAGACACCTTCTTCGCTGGCCACCAATTGATAGGCTTGCAGAATTTCTTGGTCAGATACCATATGCAGGCAACCATCAGATTCTTCAACCGCTTGAAGAGCCAACGTCCAACTCGCTGGATTGCCAATACGAATTGCAGAGGCAACTGTTTGCGGCGAATCCACTACATGACCCCTAACCAGTGGAGCCGCCCCTTCAGCCTGAAAACCAAACATACGCGGCAACCCATTCGATTGACCTGCTTCTTGGTATTCACGATACCCACGCCAATAGGCGGTAATATTTCCGGCATTGCCAACTGGCAAGGCATGAATGATCGGCGCAAACCCCAATTGGTCACACACTTCCATAGCCGCTGTTTTCTGACCTTCTAACCGAAAAGGGTTGATGGAATTGACGAGTTCAATGGCCGTTTCCTCACATAAGGTCTTTACAATGGTCAAGGCTTGGTCAAAATTTCCCTCAATTTGAATAACACGCGCGCCATGCATCAAGGCCTGAGTCAATTTCCCTAAAGCAATCTTCCCAGCTGGAACCACAACATAGGCCGGCAAGCCAGCTTTGGCGGCATAGGCTGCCGCGGATGCAGACGTGTTTCCTGTTGATGCACACATGAACCCTTTGGCCTTCTTTTCCACAGCTTTGGAAACGGCCATGGTCATTCCTCGGTCTTTAAAAGACCCGGTAGGGTTGGCACCTTCAATTTTCAAAAATAATTCTCTACCTGGGCAAACGGTCTTGGCTAAACGTGTCGCAGGAATCAAGGGAGTATGCCCTTCCTGTAAGGACACAATAGGCGTCTGAGCCGTTACAGGGAGAAATTTCCGATATTCTTCGATAATGCCACGCCAAGGGATCATAGTCTTCATAGACCTTTTGTCGGCCAAAAAGAACTCAAGGTTTATTCAATACCTTCCATGCGGAGTAAAGTGGTCGGCTCTGAAACGAGTGAAAGGGCATTAATACCTTGAAGAGCTAATTGCATCCCCCGCTCACTGGAACAATGAGTCAAAATAACCAGAGGAACTGTCTGCCCCTGTTTTCGGCCTTTTTGCAAAACTGATGAAATACTGATCCCCTGCTTGCCTAAAATCCCAGAAATCGTGGAGAGGACACTCGGTTCGTCTTTGACCATACAACGCAAATAATACCGACTCTGAATGTCTTCCATAGGTTGAATTTTGAGAAGCTGGCGAGAATTCCATTGAAAAGACGTCGCAGGCACCCGCGAGCAAATCCCATGAATTCGATTTCGCGCCAAGTCAAGAATATCCCCCACCACCGCACTTGCTGTTGGCAGGGAACCGGCGCCCTGGCCATAGAGCACAATATCTCCCACTGCGTCACCAACCACATGAATCGCATTATAGACTCCATGGACCTGGGCAATAGGTGACTCGGTCGGAACCAATGTTGGATGCACTCGTGCCTCAATGACCTCGTCATGAATCTTTGCAATACCCAGTAACTTAATGGTGAATCCCAGTTCCTTGGCAAAAGCGATATCCACCGTAGAAATCTTAGAAATACCTTCAGTATATACCGCGCTCATTGGTATAGGAGTTCCATATGCTAAGTTGACCATGATGACCAATTTATGTGCGGCGTCGATGCCTTCTATATCCAAGGAAGGATCGGCTTCTGCATAGCCTTCACGGGTGGCTTCTTGCAAAATGCCTTGAAAATCACGTCCTTCCTGCGTCATTCTGGTCAAAATATAATTGGATGTTCCATTCATAATACCAGTAATTGATGCCACCCGATTGCCAGCCAGGCCTTCGGTTAATGACTGGATAATCGGAATACCTCCTCCAACACTCGCTTCAAATTTTAGATCAGCTTGTGCCTTGAAAGCCCCTTCGAAGACCTCTTCTCCATGATCCGCTAGTAAAGCTTTATTAGCAGTCACAACTCCTTTTTTCTTCGATAAGGCCTGGAGGATAAACCGCTTCGCCGGCTCATGCCCACCGATTAATTCCACCACAATATCAATATTCGGGTCGTCTAAAATATCATTGACATCGGTCGTCAAAATCTCCGAAGGAACGACAACCCCTCGGTCCGTCGTCACATCCAAATCCGCAATTTTTGCTAACACAACATTTTGCCCAACCCGTTTGGCAATGAGATCTGCATTACTTTGGAGAATTTTGACAACACCTGTGCCAACTGTTCCAAAACCAATCAGTCCAACCTTCACATCCTGGCTCATGATGAACTCACTCCAAATTTCAAGGCTTGCCGAATTCCACGCACCGCTTGAAAAATTCTGTGCTCGTTTTCGACAAGTGCAAAGCGCACATATTCATCACCACCTTCACCAAATCCAATCCCAGGGGATACCGCCACTTTTGCTTCTCGCAACAACAATTTGGAGAACTCTAAGGATCCCATGCCCAGGTACGGTTGTGGAATTTTCGCCCAAGCAAACATGGTTGCGCGTGGATAATCTATGGGCCACCCAATACGACTGAGTCCTCTGACCAACGCATTCCGCCGCCGTTCATATGTTCCCACAATATCTTTCACGCAATCCTGCGGCCCATTCAGAGCAATGATACTCGCAATTTGAATGGGCTGAAACATCCCGTAGTCTAAATAACTCTTGACGCGGGTTAGGGCACCAATCAGTTCAGGATTGCCAACACAAAAACCCACACGCCAACCAGGCATATTATAACTTTTTGACAAAGAATAAAATTCCACCCCAATTTTTTTGGCATCAGGAATCTGCAACAAACTCGGGGCCCGATAACCATCAAACACCAAATCCGCATAGGCCAAGTCATGAATGACCCAAACCTTATGCTCCAAGGCAAACTCGACCACTTTCTTGAAAAATTCGAGATCCACGACTTGAGTCGTCGGATTGTGAGGAAAACTGATGATTAAAGCCCGAGGAGCCGGCTGGGTTTGCTTAAAGGCTCGGGTTAAATTCTCAAAAAAATCGGTGCCGGGGCCCAACTCCACTCCACGAATTTCACCTCCGGCTATAATTACACAATACATATGGATGGGATAGGTTGGCGTGGGTGCTAAGACCACATCTCCAGGGCCCACGATGGCTAGAGCCAGATGCGCTAACCCTTCTTTCACCCCCAAAGTCACAATGGCTTCGGTTTCCGGATCCAAGCTGACATCATAATTCCGTTGATACCAATTACAAATGGCATGACGTAATTTGGTGATACCGCGTGAGGCAGAATACCGATGATTTCGTCCAATTTGAGCCGCTTCGATTAATTTATCAACAATATGAGGAGGGGTTGGCTGATCTGGATTGCCCATCCCTAAATCAATAATATCTTCACCTCGCTGGCGAGCTTGAAGCTTTAAATCCTGGACTTGGGTAAAGACATACCCAGGAAGACGTTGAATTCGATAAAAAGAGTCCATGGTCATTGAAAAATGAAAGAACGTCTCTTAGTAATTAGGGATAGTGTTGACTAGGGAATATGAGAAAGTCCTCAGAAATTTCATTCTAGAGGAGGGAACGAAACCAGTCAATTTTGAATACACCCATTTTATCAGAAAATCCACATATTCAGACGATGGAGAGAGATTAATTTTCCATACCCGATGCCATCCTCAATTGATTGCTCGGATTATTCACGTTTGCGATAATGCCATTCCATCAAAGAATCCAGACTGGAGGTAATGTGGCTCGACTGGGCGTAAACGTGGATCATGTGGCTACTCTCCGTCAAGCTCGCGGAGGGCACGAACCTGATCCAGTTATGGCTGCTTCACTCGTACAATTAGCGGGTGCCGATGGTCTCGTTGTACACCTTAGAGAAGATCGGCGGCATATCCAAGACCGTGACCTAACGGTCCTGCGAGAAACAGTCCATATGCAACTGAATCTAGAAATGGCAGCTGAGGACTCTGTTGCCAAAGTTGCTCTCCATATTAAACCTGACGTAGCCACCTTAGTTCCAGAACGACGTCAAGAATTAACAACTGAGGGAGGACTCGACGTAGTCGAGCATCGGGAGCGTATACGGGCTATGGTGAACCTTCTACATGAAGGAGGCATTCTCGTCAGTCTATTTGTAGATCCTGACGTGCATCAAATTCGTGCCGCTCACAAAGTTCAGGCTGACTTCGTGGAACTCCATACCGGTCGTTACGCCAATACACGTCGCAAACAGGAAACCGACACCGAATTTGATGCTCTCGTTCAAGCAGCTAAGCTGGGACAGAAACTAGGTCTTCGTGTCAGCGCTGGGCATGGCCTTAACTATCAGAATACCCAACGAATGACTCAAATTTCTGAAATTGAAGAATTCAATATTGGGCACAGCATCATTGCTCGATCAGTGTTTGTTGGCCTTGAACGGGCAGTTCGAGAAATGAAAACTCTCATCTCATAGACGTCTTCCCCGAAGAAGCTGCTTTTTCAATACCCACCATGTGGCTCGTGACTCCAGAACAAATGCAAGGGCTTGATCGTCGAACGATTGATGAAGCTAAGATTCCAGGAACTCGATTAATGGAAAAAGCTGGGGCAGGCGTTGTGACCCACCTTCTTCAACACTATGGCTCTCCAAAAGGGAAAAATGTTTTAGTTTTCTGTGGAAAAGGAAACAATGGTGGGGATGGGTTAGTCGTCGCACGCCTTTTACACATGAAAGGAGCTCATCTCAAAGTCATCTTGCTAGCTCCCTATCCAGAACTGAGCCACGATGCCAAAACCATGTATCGACGGTTTAAAAAAGTTGTAAAATCTTCTCAAATCCTTTTGCAACCCAATCAGGAAACATTAGAGGCTGAAACACAAAAGGCCCATATTCTTATCGACGCCTTGCTCGGCACAGGCCTTTCATCATCTGTACGGAAACAGTACATCAGAATCATTGAAATAATGAATGCTTCTCAGGCGTATACGGTGGCAGTGGACATTCCATCTGGCCTACATAGCGAGACTGGAATGATCTTGGACTTGGCCGTCACGGCTGATTTGACAGTGACATTTGGTTGCTCAAAAATCGGACTCTATGTTGGAGATGCCATTGATCGAGTAGGAAAGATTGAAGTGGTGGATATTGGCATTCCTCACAGATTTGTGGAAGATCTCGATCCTCACATTCAACTTCTCACGTTAGAACACATCTGCTCTCTCATCCCTCCCCGTCCAGCGTCCGCTCATAAAGGCACCTTTGGACATGCGGGAATCGTGGCTGGATCTCCAGGAAAGGCTGGGGCAGCGGCGCTCACGGCCATGGGAACTCTCAGAGTCGGAACAGGCCTCGTCACGGTCGCCACTCCTTATTCCATAATGCCCATTGTCGAGTCCAAGCTTCTTGAGGCCATGACTCTCGCTCTACCAGAGACATCCGAACACATGCTGGGAAGGGAATCCGCTTCTGAACTGATAGGTTTTTGTCGAGACAAATCAGCGCTCGCTTTTGGACCTGGTCTAGGCATCTCATCTTCAACCACAGACTTGTTATCTCATGTGCTCCCTCAAATTGAAGGACCTTGTGTCTTGGATGCCGATGCCTTAAATAATATCGCGCCCCATTTGCCCATCCTTTTTTCGATGAAACAGCCACCGGTGTTAACACCACATCCAGGAGAAATGGCAAGACTACTCCCCAAGACTTCATCGAAAATGGTGAATAAAGATCGAATCCACATTGCCAAAACCTTTGCCACGCAATATCGCGTCGTTCTTGTTTTAAAAGGTTCCAACACTGTCATTGCGAACCCTCATGGGCACATTGCCATTTGCCCAACAGGAAATCCGGGAATGGCCTCGGCGGGCATGGGAGATGTCTTAACAGGAATAATCGTGGGATTTTTAGCACAGGGATTATCGGCTTGGGATGCAGCTCGAACTGGAGTATTTATCCATGGATTAGCCGGTGACATAGCTGCCGTAACCCTTGGGGAACCGGGCTTGGTTGCCAGCGACCTGATCGCAGCAATCCCTCAGGCTTTGGCAAAAACGCTTATGAACTAAAAGGAGTTTCTGCCATTCTCGCCCCTGATTCCCACACACCAAAGATCGACTCCTTCTCATGCAAATTGACCTCAATGCAGCAAATGCTTGCCTTAGGAGAATGCTTGGCGCACTCCCTTAGAGGAGGAGATGTCCTGGCCTTAACCGGCGATTTGGGAGTTGGGAAAACACTCTTGACACGAGGAATTGCTCAAGGATTAGGAATCCCATCTGAACAAGTCAATAGCCCAACATTTTCCCTTATTCAGGCTTATGAAGGAAAGATTCCTGTTATTCATGTTGATCTATACAGACTTGAAAACCCAGCAGCGATTACGCAGATAGGGCTAGAAGATTATTTCACTAACAAACATATCGTCATTATTGAGTGGGCTGATCGCTTCATGCAAGCCTTTCCGCCTGATTATCTTAAAATACATTTGGAACATGGCCATTCTGAGACCACACGCGATATAACAATTCACGCAACAGGTCCTAGAGGCCTTGCCATTGTTTCGGCTCTCGGTCGGCATACACCCTAATACAGCACCTTTTCATTTTATTCTCAACCAAAGGCTTTTCCGCTCCTCATGAACGCTCAAGACCTCTCGCCACTCATGCGTCAATATCAAGGCATTAAGGCGCAACATCCTGAAGCCATCCTATTTTTTCGCGTCGGGGATTTCTACGAAATGTTTTTTGAGGATGCAGAAGAAGCTTCGAGTCTTTTAGGAATTGTCCTCACGGCACGAGGGAAAACAAAGGGCACAGCTATTCCCCTCTGTGGTGTACCTCACCACACCGCAACTGGATACATTGCCAAACTCCTTAAATCAGGGAAAACTGTTGCCCTCTGTGAGCAAGTTGAAGATCCCAAGGCAGCCAAGGGACTTGTTCGGCGTGAAGTGGTCCGAGTCTACACACCTGGCACCCTGTATGACCATGAACTTCTTCCTGATCGAGAAGCCAGTTATATTTCTTCGATATTTTTTCACCAAGAACCTCAATCTTCCAAATCAAAAACTCAGGTAGGTTTGGCAACCCTGGATCTTTCAACCGGTGAATTTTGGATTTCCGAAACCCCCTATGAACAATCTCCACATATCCTTTTTGATGAGCTCGTTCGAATCGATCCTAAAGAAGTAATCTGTCCCCACTCAACATACGAGGAACTCTCCACACGTCTCCACGCATTAGCCATTGCCCGTGTAGTTCCTCGTGACAAGGATAACTTTGAACTGGAATTGTGCAAAGGTACCATTGCCAAATCCTTTGAATTGGCTGATGTTCGAGAGCTTCAACTTTCTGGATTGACTGTTGGATATCAGGCCAGCGGAGGACTGTTACAGTATCTCACAGAAACACAACCCACGTTGGTCCATAAGCATTTACGGCGACCGTGGATTCGCTGCCTTGAACAAGAAATGCAATTGGACCAGGCTACACTGAGAAATTTGGAAGTCCTCAAACCAGCTTCTGAGCAACGCCACAGCCCCACCCTGTTTTCCATATTAGACCAAACCCAAACGCCAATGGGCACTCGCTTATTGCGTCAGTGGATCGTTCGCCCTCTCACTCAACTTCCTATGATCCAAAACCGCCAAGATGTTGTCAGAGAATTCGTCAGCCAAATAGGGACACGGATGTCCATTCGTGGCTACCTTAAATCAATCAAGGATCTCGAACGCCTCAACAGCCGAATCGTATTAGGAGTTGCTAACCCCCGAGATCTTATGAGTCTCTCACATTCATTAGAAGATTTACCAAAAATTCAAGAGCTCTTGACCTCCTTTCAATCCAATATCCTGAAAACTATACATACAGAGTGGGATTCACTCTCAGACGTTTCTTCCTGGATTTCAGATTCGCTCACAGAGACGCCTCCACTCTCGGCAAAGGAGGGAGGAATATTTTGTGAAGGCATAAACAGCGAGCTTGATGAACTTCGCATGCTTTCTAAAGAGGGAACTCGATTATTAGCCGAGATGGAAACCAGAGAACGAGCCAAAACTGGGATTGAATCGCTTAAAGTGAAATTCAATCAAGTTTTTGGGTATTACATTGAAGTCACCAAAGCCAATACCGCACGCGTGCCAACAGAGTACCAGCGAAAACAAACATTGGTGAATGCCGAACGCTTTACCACAGTGGAACTCCAGGAACTTGAAGGCCGGTTATCCAGTGCCGATCAAAAGATGAAACATTTGGAACATGAGTTGTTCATCGAGCTGCGCAGCCGTGTGGCTGCTGTCGCCCCACGCATTCAAACCATGGCTCAACAATTATCCCATCTTGACGTCTTGGCCAGTTTGGCAGAAACAGCAACTCTGAACCGGTACGTTCAGCCTACCGTTTATGAAGGAGGTGTGATTCAAATAACAGAGGGGCGACATCCTGT
The DNA here is from genome assembly GCA_965223685.1 of Nitrospirales bacterium. Taxonomy (GTDB): domain Bacteria; phylum Nitrospirota; class Nitrospiria; order Nitrospirales; family UBA8639; genus Nitrospira_E. The sequence continues at coordinate 375,759 of CBDCXG010000003.1, read as the reverse complement.
TATTGAACTCCTGCAACAGCCTCATGGTTTTATAGCTAATGACACCTATCTTGATGTGGACACTAATCGACTCCTCCTAATCACTGGCCCCAACATGGCGGGGAAAAGCACGTATCTTCGACAAGTGGCACTCATTGTTTTGATGGCACAAATGGGAAGTTTCGTGCCCGCGGATGCTGCTCGCATTGGTTTAGTTGATCGAATTTTTACCAGAGTTGGAGCAGCAGATGACCTAAGCGCTGGTCAAAGTACATTCATGGTTGAAATGACCGAAACCGCAAATATCCTTCTTTCAGCCACTTCTCAAAGTCTTTTATTACTAGATGAAGTTGGAAGAGGAACAAGTACCTATGACGGTTTGAGTATTGCCTGGGCCTTAGTGGAATATATTCTGGATCGGGGAAATTTAGGTGCCAGAACTCTCTTTGCCACGCATTACCATGAAATGACTCAGCTGGAATCTCAGCGGGAAGGGATTAAAAACTACACTGTCATGGTTAAAGAACAAGGACAGGATGTCTTATTTTTACGGAAGATTATCCAAGGGAAAGCAGACCGAAGCTACGGCATTCAAGTCGCCAAGTTGGCGGGAATTCCTGCTCCAATATTACAGCGGGCGACCAATATTTTAGAACAATTAGAACAAGACCATACCTCACCCAATCTAGATGAACAAACAACACAGGAACCCCAATCTGTACCCTCACAAGAACTTTCTCCACATCCTCATATTATTTTAGAGGAAGTGAAACAAATTGACTTATTTTCCATGACTCCTCTGGAAGCCCTTAACCGTTTAGCAGACTTCAAATCTCGCTTAGATGAAGAAAGAACAGATAAAAAAGAAAGGCCTGCGTAATACGCAGGCCTTTCAAAAAATCCTATTAGATTTAGAAAAAATCTAAAAACTATTTTGCAGGATCCCAAACATCTCCCACTCCTTGATCAGAGTAAGGAATTACCCCAGCAATTGCAGGGCCACCAGGAATCATCACATCATATTGCATCTTCCGGTTTTGTGGCCAGCTTTCATTTGCAATTTGTTTTGCCACAGGCGTGGTCCGCAGACTGTGAATGCTGCGCGGCTTTGCCGGAGTCCCAGCCACGTCATCTACCTTCTTGGCCGAAAGAATCACCCGCTTGTTTTGTTCTTTTTCTTGCACCACGAACTCAACCAGACCGTAGTTTGATGGTTTCGTTTCACCCATGACAGCTTGACTGGCTTCAGCTTTTCCAGCGTCAACCAACATTTTCAACACATTATCATCCGCGGCATAAAATTTCAGGGTTTTACCGGGATAATACTTTTGCCAATAGTAGCCGCTTTCAGCGTTTCCACCAAACACGGCGACGTTAAGCCAGACAGCCTTATCATAAGGGTCAGCAACTGCTACTCGACCACGAAGCGTAGTGGGTTTACTTAGATCTCCCCACTCAAAGCGTTCTTGGAATGCTTCGATTGCCAATGCACTGGTAGCCATTGTGCCCACAAGCGCCATGGCTCCCACAAAGGCCCATCCTTTCATCTTAGCACCTTTCATAATGGCTTCCCTCCTCAACTAAAAAGTTGTCTATCATTTTTTATGAATGAGTAAAACTTTTCTTTTTTTTTAGTTTAAGACCTTAAAACCTGTCACCGTATGCCCACTAACCTGTAATTCCATGGCCACAAAATCTTGGGCGGCTTTGGTCATTTGGTCCATGAGGGCTTTATCTTTGACGGCCAACCGAACGGTGGTTTGAGGTGTGTACCATCCAGAGTAAGGATTGTTCTTATCCGTTCCACCTTGATAACCCCATGCACAACAGGATACTAACGGATCTGGTAACACCTGAGTCCCACGGTCATCAGATGCCCGGCCAGGAGGATCCCCTACTTCTGCAGGTTCTGAAGTATTCCAATATTGAATTCCAAAAAGGATTTCACCCTCAGGATTGTCAGCCCAATGACCAAAAATTCTCCCATTCAAAGTTTTAGGTGCTACACCCTTGTAGGAAAGATCACCTTGGGTAGCAACATCTTTTGGATCTCCTTTGGCCTTTGGATTTCCAGCAGCCGGGCCCTTTTGAGCGTACACCGCCCCGGCCATGCCCATGCTCAGTAGTCCAAACGCACAGAGAGCTACCATCGCCCGACGTAGAGATGACTTCTTCATCTGCTCCCTCCTTACAGTGTTAGAATGACAAAAATTAAAAAACATCTTGACTATTTTATCTTCTGAAGTCCTGAAACTATCGAAAGTGGCTTTTTAAAATCCCCAATAAACACACGTAAAATTTATCTTGCTCTGGGGAGGGACAATGCTACTCGTCCAAGACATCGTTGTCAAGCCATTTTCCATGAGTTTTTTACGCTCACCCCCACTTTGCGATCACCTTCCTAGGTATTGGCCCTAGGGCCGTGATAACAAAGCGCTTTTGATCAAATAACTTTTGGCTGAGATGCCGTATTTGCTCCGGCGTAATGCGGTCAATGGCTTTCACAATTTCTTGGAGTGTCACATGCCGGCCTTGATACAGTTCATCTTTCGCAAGTTTATTCATGCGGCCATAGGTCCCCTCTAATCCCAACATAAGGTTGCCTTTGAGTTGCGTTTTTGTGCGCTCCAATACTTTTTGAGCTATTTCTCGACGACACAATTTCTTGGCTTCCTTACAAATTTGATCAATAACGGCCTCTACTTCGGTTGGTCGTGTTGCCGCATAGATGGTTAGTGTTCCTCCATCAAGAAAACTCGAAAGATGGGAATAGATGGTATAGGCTAACCCGCGTTTTTCTCGAACTTCTTGAAACAACCGCGAACTGACGCCACCGCCTAAAATGGTATTCATCACATAAGCCACATATCGATCCGGATGCCCGACCTCAAGGCCCTTGAAACCCACACACAGATGCACTTGTTCTAGTGCTTTTTGGTGAAAACTTGTGGATGTTGGCGGAAGAACAGGCCAGGCAGTATTACTCCGTTTCTCCGGAAATTTAGCCGACTTTCCTTCCTGCCATTGACCAAAATATTGGTTAACTTGATCAAAAAGTTTGGAGAAAGAAACATTCCCAGCCACGGCCACAATCGTATTTTCTGGCCTGTAATGATTGTGTTTATATTGAAGCAAAGCACGACGACTCATGTGTTGCATGGATCGCGGTGTCCCTAAAATCGGTCGCCCTATGGGGTGGTTCCCCAACACATCTTTAGCATGTAACTCATGGATGTAATCTTCCGGATCATCTTGAACCGTACGTATTTCCTCGATCACAATTTGCTTTTCTTTTTCAAGGTCTCGAATGCCGAAACGCGAGTGATGAAAAAGGTCTGCTAACAAATCAAAGGCTGCCTCCACTTGCTGATCTAGCACTTTGACATAGTAGGCCGTGGTCTCATGCGTGGTAAACGCATTCATTTCGCCACCCAGGGCATCAATCTCATTCGAAATCTGTGCTGCACTTCGATTTCGCGTTCCCTTGAACATCATATGCTCAATGAAATGAGAGTACCCCTCTTCCCCCTTGCCTTCATAGCGACTGCCCACGTTAGCCCAGACCCCTAAGGCCACAGACCGCAGTGATGACATGCGCTCAGCAACAACCCGAACGCCATTATCCAACACAACTTTTTTATACACGGTAATTCAACCAGGAATGGTTATGCAGAAGGTTGTCCTAGGCCGGCTTCTTCGGCCATCGCTTCTTTCCGACTCAATCGAATTTTACCCTGCCGGTCAATTTCTAACACTTTGACTAATATTTGTTCGCCTTCAGCCACTTCATCCGACACGGCTTGTACACGATGAGGAGCTAACTGCGAGATATGAACCAGCCCATCCGTATTCGGTAAAATTTCGACAAACGCCCCAAAGTCCATGATTTTTCGGACGGTTCCTAAGTAAATTTTCCCTAGCTCAACTTCTTCGACTAACCCGTTTACCATATCCATGGCTTTTTTGGCCGAAGCTTCATCGACGGCTGCAATCGTTACAAGCCCTGTATCTTCCACATTCATTTTCACGCCACATTCCGCAATAATGCCCCGAATGACCTTTCCTCCTGGACCGATAATATCCCGAATCTTGTCTTGCTTCACTTGGATCGTGCTAATTCTTGGAGCATAGGGTGCTAATTCGGTACGAGGGGTGGTGAGACATTCGTTCATTTTCTCGAGAATGGTCAATCGGCCCTCCCGTGCCTGTGCCAACGCCTGTCGCATGAGAGCAGAGGTCACTCCGCCTATTTTAATATCCATCTGTAAAGCCGTCACACCATCCTTTGTGCCTGCGACCTTGAAATCCATGTCGCCTAAATGATCCTCCATTCCTAAAATATCTGAGAGAATAGCCACCTTCTCTCCTTCGAGAATGAGCCCCATCGCAATACCAGCCACTGGCGCTTTGATAGGAGCTGCGGCATCCATAAGCGCCAAGGTTCCACTACAAATGGTGGCCATTGAGGATGACCCATTGGATTCCAAGACTTCAGAGACAATCCGAATCGTATAGGGAAAGGCTTCTTTCGTCGGAAGCACCGCACTTAACGCTCGTTCAGCTAATTTCCCATGTCCAACTTCTCGTCGCCCTGGCCCACGCAACATTTTAGCTTCTCCCACGCTAAATGGGGGAAAATTGTAATGCAGCATGAATGAGCGAGAATATTCACCTTCTAATGCATCAATTCGTTGTTCATCATCACCCGTTCCTAACGTAACCACCCCCAAGCTTTGGGTCTCCCCTCTCGTAAACAGGGCCGAGCCATGGGTCCTCGGCAAAATACTGACTTCACAAGTAATAGGCCGAACATCCGCTAATCCACGCCCATCTGCACGGGTTTTCTTTTCCAAAATCATGCGCCGCACTTCGGAATATTCCAACTCATGAAAGACTTTCTTCACCTGCGCCTTCCGTTCCTCGTCTTCGCTAGCAACAGCCTCAATCGCTTCCTGCAGAATTTGATCAAACCGTTCTTGGCGTTCCGCTTTCCCAGGAATATACATAGCTTCACAGATAGCAGCTGCCGCCTGCGATCGCACCGCCTGCTCCACCTCAGCATTAAGTTCTTCTACAGTAAAATCTCTTTTGACTTTTCCAGCCTTCCCCTGCAGCTCATTAATGGAGAACACAATTTTTTTAATTTCAGCATGAGCCAGTTCAATGGCATCAATCATCATGTCCTCAGAAAGCCCGTCAGCGCCAGCTTCAACCATCATCACGGCATCATTTGTCCCTGCTACGACAAGATTTAATTCACTGGTCTCTAATGTCGCACGATCAGGGTTCACCACAAATTCTCCATTGGCCCGACCGATTTTAACGGCAGCCAATGGCCCGGCACAGGGAATGTCGGAAACGGCTAAGGCGGCCGATGCGGCCACCATACCAATCACATCCGACGACATGGTCTGATCAATAGAAAGCACGGTCACAATTATTTGAGTTTCATAATAAAAGCCATCTGGCATTAGCGGTCGAATGGGGCGATCAATCAGCCGACTGGTCAACACCTCTTTTTCGCTCGGAGCCCCCTCGCGACGGAAAAACCCACCTGGAATTTTTCCCGCGGCATAAAATTTTTCTTGGTAATTCACGGTCAGAGGGATGAAATCTGCGTCAGGCTTGAGCTTTTTCGCGGACACAGCTGTCGCTAAAATTACTGTATCAGCATAGGTAGCCAACACTGCGCCATCAGCTTGTTTGGCCATGCGACCAGTCTCTAATCGAAGCGGACGACCACCAACTTCCATTTCAACGACATGAATCATTTTTCAACCTTTCTGAATCCGTGAATGCTTGATTATAGAATGTGCTTGAGGCTTCCCGCTTCAAGTGACAATTGAGACAGCGCTTTCGAAATGGCTCAAATACAGCAACTAGGCACCTTGCACCTGTATTATTTCCGGATACCTAATGCCGCTATGACGGCTTGATATTTCCCTTCATCTCCCCGGCGCAAATAATCTAATAATTTTCTACGCTTGCTTACCATTTTCAATAATCCTCGACGAGAATGATGATCTTTCTTGTGTGTTTTAAAATGATCAGTCAGACTGGTAATACGCTTGGTCAATATCGAAATTTGGACCTCTGAAGACCCTGTGTCTCGTTCATGAATTTGTTGCGATTTCACTGCTGCCATTTTTTCTTCTTTCGTCAATGCCATAATACCTCCTTCGAAATATTTCCCTCTGCTGAAAATCTTTTATTTATCAGCTATCCTTATTTTAAAAATTCCATAAATACCTAATAATTATTCTTAATTTTCAACAAAACACAGTGTCCAACCCTAATGCGGGTACATTCTGGCCTGTTCGAAACAACGGACCCTTCCCTAAGGCCAACAACACTCCTTCTTTGGTTTTTACCCGAACTTGTACAGCTTCTCCAAGATTCGGTATTACGGCCTTTTTGTTAGCCCATTCAATACGACTCCAAGGAATTACATTGCCATGAAGAACTTTCCGCGCATCGTCATTATTCACTTCCACAGCGGGGAAGCCTTCCAATGCCTGATCCAAGCTCAACCATGCTCCATTCAATTCCAAACATGCAAGTCTTTCATGAAGGGTTTCCATATCGATTGCCTGCTCAATGTGCAAGGGGCCAACCCGACATCGCTGCAACCACTTTAAATGTCCACCAACGCCTAAACGATCTCCAATATCTGCACAGATAGTCCTTACGTAGGTTCCCTTTGAACAGGTTATTCTGAAACTAACTTCAGGAATGGCCATGTGCTGAATCGCAAGATCATGAATGACCACTGTTTTAGCCTGGCGCTGAACAGTTTGCCCCTTTCGCGCTTTTTTATACAAGGGCTGGCCACCTACTTTCACGGCTGAATACATGGGAGGCACCTGCTGTATAGAACCCTGAAAACTCATGAATACGGATTGCACATCGTTCTCAGACAATGATTCACATGATCCTTCTTCAACTACATTCCCCCAGGCATCTTGGGTATCTGTGGCTTGTCCAAGGCGAAGAACAGCCATATATTCCTTGTCCCAATTCATCAAGTATTGAGCGATTTTCGTCCCTTTTCCAATTAAGACAGGTAATACCCCCGTCGCATGAGGATCCAAGGTGCCGGCATGGCCAACCTTTTGAATCCCTAACACACTTCGAACCCGCTGTACGACATCATGAGACGTCCACCCATCAGGTTTATTAACGACTAACACACCATGAGACGACTGCCACTCCATGGTTCTGCCAATGGTCGAAGATTCCATACAGGGCGAAAGAACTGTCATAAACAAGCCATTATTTAAGAAGAAAAAGAGGCCTTGTCTGATCCATCAGAATTTTCACGAGGCAGAGAGTCAAGAATCGTTTCAATTCTATGAGCATATTCAGCACTGGTATCCTGAAAGAACGTTATTTCTGGGGTATAACGTAAATTTAAACGTCTTCCAACCTCTGTCCGGATAAACCCAACTGCACTTTTGAGACCCAGAGCCGTTTGTTTCTCATAAAGCTCTGGTTTTAATGTTGAGACATAGATTCTTGCAATCTTAAGATCAGCCGTCATTTTGACATCCGTCACAGTCAGAAACTGAACACGCGGATCTTTTATTTTTTTTGAAAGAATATCTGCAACTTCCATCCTGACTTGATCGGCCACTCGTGTAGCCCGACTGATTGTTGACTTTGACATGATACAAAGGGCAAGACCTTATAACACTTCGATTTGAGACCGTAAGAGTTCGAGTGACGGGTTCGCTCGTATGTCATTCAACACGTGATCAAGCGTTTGATTGACTCTGGCAGTCTCATTGGCCACTGATGCAATACCCAAAATAGCTTTTTGCCAGAGGTGGCTCTCATCAACTTCGGCAATGGAAATATTAAATCGATTTTGTAGCCGGGTCTTCAAACTCACCAGGATGCTTCGTTTACTTTTCAGTGAATGGGCCTCAGGAAAGTGGAGTTCCACGGTGCATAACCCAATAATCATTGGCATGGGCTCTCTCACGCTCACATCCGTCTTATAATTTTGCCGCTTCCTCCTCTAGCACGTAGGCTTCCAGGATATCTCCTAACTTCACATCATTAAAATTTTCGATGCCAATGCCACATTCATAGCCTTGCTGCACTTCTTTCGCATCATCCTTGAAACGCCGCAAGGAGCCAATTTTTCCTTCGTACACCGTGACCTGATCTCGAACAACCCGCACCTTCGTATTGTTACGCACAATCGTCCCATCGTTCACATAACAACCTGCAATAGTACCCATTTTGGGGACGGAAAAAAGTTGACGCACTTCTGCATGCCCTAAGATTCGTTCTTTTATCGTAGGAGCCAAGAGACCTTCAGCAGCAGAACGAATATCATCCAGCACATTGTAAATAATCGTGTAAAGACGAATTTCTACCCCTTCACGTTCCGCAATATTCGCTGCTTTGGAGTCTGGACGAACATGAAATCCAATGATCAGAGCTTTGGAAGCCGCTGCGAGCAGAACGTCGGACTCATTAATGCCACCAACTCCACTATGGATAATTTTCAATTTCACCGCATCTGTTGAAATTTTTTGGAGAGCATCACCCAAGGCCCCGACTGATCCTTGCACGTCTGCCTTAAGAAGGACCGCTAATTCTTTCACTTCCCCTTCTTGGGTCTCTGAATAGAGATCATCTAAGGTTCGTCTGGATGAAGCCGCAAATCCAAGATCTTTTTGTTTTTGTATACGGTCTTGAGCAATATCTCTTGCCGCCCGCTCATCTTTCACTACAATCAACTGATCACCAGCTTCAGGCACCCCCAACAATCCAATGACTTCAACAGGTGTCGAGGGGCCGGCCTCTTTGAGACGCGCGCCTTTATCCGATGTCAACCCACGCACACGGCCACTTACCGAACCTACGACAAAGGTCTGACCAACTTTTAAGGTTCCTCCTTGAACCAATACCGTGGCAACTGGACCTCGCCCTTTGTCTAATTTAGCTTCTAACACAACGCCGCGAGCGGAACAGGCCAGATCCGCTTTCAATTCCATGACCTCAGCTTGCAGTAATAGCATGTCCAAAAGACTGTCTAACCCTTGTCCTTCTTTCGCTGAAACTTCCACAAAAATTGTCTGCCCACCCCAGGATTCTGGAAGCAATCCATATTCCGCCAATCCCTGTTTTACTCGATCAGGATTTGCACCTGGCTTATCAATTTTATTGACCGCAACAATAATGGGAACGTTCGCGGCTTGCGCATGATTAACCGCCTCAATAGTCTGCGGCATGGGTCCATCATCAGCTGCCACCACCAACACCACGATATCCGTTACTTCTGCCCCTCGGGCCCGCATGCCTGTAAACGCCTCATGCCCTGGGGTATCTAGAAAGGTCACACCCTTCTCACCCACCTTCACAAACGACGCCCCTATATGCTGGGTAATCCCTCCAGCTTCCCGGTCGGTCACTTGAGTTTTTCGAATCGCATCCAATAAGGATGTTTTCCCATGATCAACATGCCCCATCACCGTAACGACCGGATATCGCGGCTCCAATTGCTCCTGTCCACCTGGCTCTAAGATATCTTCTAATAGAGCTTCCCCTTCCTTAGGTACGACTGCTTCAACGGCGATACCATAGCCCTCAGCAATAAGAAGGGCCGCATCAAGGTCCATCGGGTCATTCAATGTTTTCAAAATATTAAGGTCCATTAATTTTCTAAGAATTTCCGTCGGCTTTTGGCCCAACAGTTCGGCAAAGTCTTTGACCGAAATGCCAGCAGTCACTTTAATCACTTTTTTTCGTGGCTTGGTCGTTTCGCCAACCGATGTGGGTTGTACCTGACGGGCACGTTCTTCTCGACGAAGTGTTGGAAGGGGCCGAAGGTCTTGCCACACAGCTGCATCTTCAAATCGAGCAGCAAACATTTCTTCATTTTTTGGACGTGGGCCTTTTTTGGGCTTTTTAATTTTATCGTCTGAAAGATCGTCTCGATCAGAAGAACCTTTTTTGTCGCCCTTAGCCTCACTCTTCTTCTCTTTTTCGGACAGTTTGCCTGGCGAAGGAATGGGTTGTGAAATTTCCTGAATTTCGGCCGACACGCCTGACGGTTTTTCTTCCGTGGCCACTGATCCCGAAATATCCAGAGGATCTTCTGTCACTGCAATTTCGGCGATTGGGCTATCAACTGCTGAATCAGGAACAATTTCAGACCTTTCACCAGCTTCCAGACTCTCATCCTTTATCGAAGGAAATTCGGTGGCTTCGGCCGCCAACTCTTCTTCTGTCTTCTTCTTTTTTATTAAGATATGCTTCTTCGTAGGTTTCGTGGGCTTCGAGGAAGCTGTATCGCTGCCACCTTTTTTAAGAGGCCGCCCCCCCGCTTTCTTCGTTGCACCCTTCCCAGACAAACCTTCTGAAAGAAAGGCCGCTTTTGGTGCCTCAATCTTGCCTTGCAGCACATCTATGGCCCATCGGGCAGCATCATCTTCTACGGCATTACTATGCGAAGTCACCTGAATGCCCAAACGCACCAGTTCAGGAATCACTACCTTACTTTCCATCCCCAGCTTCTTCGCTATCTCGTGAACGCGCATACCAATCCTTTACGATGATGGAGAACCTTCTGGCCTCGCCTCTTCTGTAATTTCCTGTTTGGATTCATTGGTTGCTTCTTCGTCAGATTGACCCACAGCATCTTCCTCTGTCACAGCCTCATCAACGATATTCGCTGTTTCTTCAGCCAGCGCGGCTTTAATTTCCATGTCCCGTTCCATTTTCTCTTTTTCATATTCGCTGGAACTAATAATGTCAATTTTCCAACCAGTCAGCTTAGCCGCTAAACGCACATTTTGCCCATTTTTCCCTATGGCTAAGGATAATTGAGAGTCAGCAACCACTACCAGCGCCGATTTCTTTTGCTCATCAATCCCAACTTTTTCTATAGAAGCAGGATTCAACGCCTCTCCGATAAATACGCGTGGGTCTTCCGTCCAGGGGATGATATCAATTTTCTCACCCCGCAATTCGCGGACAATAGCCTGTACTCGTGACCCTTTCACTCCAACACAGGCCCCGACTGGATCCACAGCCTTGTCTCGCGAAATAACCGAGATTTTCGTCCGATCTCCTGGCTCTCGAACCACACCTTTAATTTCTACTATTTTTTCAGAAATTTCTGGCACCTCTAATCCAAATAATTTCACGACGAAATGTGGATGCGCGCGGGATAAAATCACTTGCACATCTTTTGGCGTTCGACGAACCTCTAACAATAATGCCCGAACCCTATCGCCTCGGCGATGCGCCTCACGAGGGATTTGCTCTTGAACCGGCAACAAGGCTTCCGTTTTTCCAATATCCACCAAGTAATTACGTCGTTCTTGCCCAAGTATTACTCCATGTACGAGTTCACCTTCTTTTTTGGAATATTCGCGTTCAATAGATTCCCACTCCGCTTCTCTGACCTTTTGGCAAATCACCTGCTTGGCCGCTTGTGCGGCGATTCGACCAAAGTCCTCCATCTCAATGAGAGATCCGATTTCATCACCCATCTCAGCTTCGTCATCAATTTGACGGGCTTCCTCTAAGGATATTTCCGTTTTAGCATCCACTACCTTCTCCGCGATGGTTTTCTTGCTCACTATGGAAATTTCGCCTGTGTCTGTATCAATATCGACCTGAATGTTATCCCCCTGGCCGAAACGTTTTTTAGCTGCCGTCAATAACGCGGATTCCAATGCCGCAAGGACTTTTTCCTTCTCAATCCCTTTTTCCCGACCAATCTGATCGATCACCGACATAAGTTCGCTTTTCATGATTGTTCCTCGCAACACTTCAATAAGTGGTGGCCATACAATGGCCATGCCTGCTTAAAGATTGATCGACACACTAGAATTGAACCTCAATCTTTGCTTTTACAATCCTATTCCATGGCACGGAATATTCAAGGAGAGCTCTTTTTCGATCATCAACTAATTGCAATCCGTCATCCGTGACAGTCATAAGTCGTCCGACGAGAACTTCAACATTCTCCATTTCATTTTTAACGGTTATTCGGATCTGTTGGCCTTGAACTCGTTTAAAATCTTTAGGCTCATTCAGCGGACGATCTAATCCAGGTGAAGACACCTCAAATCGGCAAATAGGACCGGTAGATTGAGTGACCTCCCAAGTCCGGCGAAGAGACTGGTGGAATTGTTCACAATCATTAATTCCCACCCCGCCATCTTTATCAAGCGTGAGACGCACCAACGGATTGGTTGGTTTTCCAACACACTGTATCTCGAGGATTTCAATACCTAAGGCCCGAGCAATGGGATCGCCAACTTGACGTATGGCCTGGGCCAGATTTTCAGTCATAAAGGCCACCATAGACCCCTTTTGGATAGCGGCCACGGCTCAAGACCAAAAAAAAGTGGGCTCACGCCCACTCAACTCAAAGCCAGCCTAGCACTTTCCTCATTCAAAGGCAAGATCGTCAGGGTCCAGAAGTATCCTCCTAATCTTCTTCCTCTGGTTAGGGCTTTTCAGACATGACCAAACCCTCCATAGGCATAAGAGTCACCCCATGATAGAGTTATTGTGAAGAATATTTTCCCATTCTATTCCATAACTACAAGAGAGGAATTTTGCAATGCCCACAATCGTTTCTGTGGCCTCCGGAAAGGGCGGCGTGGGGAAAAGTATGGTGGTCAGCAACCTCGGACTGCTATTGGCCCGCAAAGGCCAACGGGTGATTATCGTGGATATGGATATTGGTGGTGCTAACCTGCACATTCTCTTTGGCTTGTTTCATCCTCCCTCGACCTTGACCGACTTTTTTACCAATCGGTTAACTAAACTTGAGGATCTGGCACATCCGTTAGCGAATCAATCAAATCTCCGTCTCATTCCGGGAACGGGTGAAACCTTGGTTACCGCTAACCTGCAGCATGCCAAGAAAAAACGCCTGATTCGACATCTCCAAAAACTCGATGCTGATATCATTCTGGTGGATGTTGGAGCTGGCACAAGTTACCACACGTTAGACTTTTTTCTCCTCGCGGAGCATTTTCTCGCCGTGGCAAATCCAGATCCAACTTCTGTTTTGGATTTGTATCGATTTATCAAGCTGGCAGCTATTCGTAAGGTACTCAGTGCCTTCCTCGCTCGCGATCCTATTGCAGAAACCCTGCTCAGCAAGGATTTTCACAGTGTGTCAGACGTCTTGGAGGCAGTTGGCCGTACAAATGAATCTGGCGTGGCTATCGCTCAACATGCGCTCGAAAAATTCCGGCCAGCGTTAATTTTAAATCGAATGACCCCGAAATCGAGGATAAACACTCTCCATTTGCAACATTTGCTCAAACAATATGTCGGAACTGAGTTGTCCGTATTAGGCAGCATCCCTGATGACCGTCATGTCCAGCAATCAATTTTAAAATATTTGCCTGTTGTGGAATTCGCGCCCAATGCTCCAGCAGCCTTGGCTTTTGACCAAGTAGCAGAGAATGTGTTGGAACTAGTGAAGCAACCTAGGGAGAGAGCCGAATACCTTGAAATGCCAAGAAAGCTGCGGGCCTAGAGGAAAACCTAATACTGTTGAATTAAGCAATTTTCCTGTCTAGTGCTTCTCTGTTCATTAACGCATAAACTCTCAATTGTGGAGGTTGTTATGGCACAGAATTTGGTTTGAAAAATCATGCCACCTTTCATCTCTTCTTGAGTCCTTTCTTCGCCTCATTCCTCATCGTCTTTCCTCAAAAGATACCCTTCTTTCTCCCAAGGCCTTTACTCGTCAGCGGAAACTGGCGTTGCCCACCCTCTTTGTGCTGTTGCTGTCCCTGACCGCCAGCGGGAAAAGCCAGGGCGTGGACGGCAAAGTTGGGGCGTTCTTCCGGCAGGCGCGCCGCAGCGGACTCTGGCCTGATGCGCACGCCGTGCATCGCAGTGCCGTGACCAAAGCGTGGGCTCACCTTTCCTGGACCGCTTTTGAACAGGTCCATCAGGAAGCCGTGCGGCTCGCCTACGAGGTCTGGCTCACCCGTGAGGCTGATACGTGGCAGGGGCTGTCGGTGTTTGCCATTGATGGCTCCAAGTCCCAGCTCCCCGCGACCGAGGTCGTGCGACAGGCGTTTGATCCCCACAGTGGCTTAGACCAGCCGGGGAAAGGGCATTATCCTCAATGTCTGGTGTCGACCGCCTATGATGTCTTCCGCCGCTTGCCCGTGGCCTGAACGGTCCAACCCATGGCCACGGCCAACGAACGCGAGGAGGTCAAGGCCTTGCTGCCGCAGATTCCCCGGGGCGGCGTGTTGCTGTTTGATCGGGGCTACCCGAGTTATGACCTACTTGATCACCTCCAGCAGCAATATCAGGGCTGGTGGGTGCTGCGGTGTCCCGCCTCCAACACGTTCCCACCGGTCGAAACCTTCGTCCAATCCGGGCGGGCTGAGGCCACGCTGACGCTGACGGCTCCCAAGGCTGAGGCCAGCACACTACGGGCCATTCGCATGGAAAGTCCCGCAGGTGAGGTCTCCGTGCTCCTCACCAATCTGTCAGAAGGCGATCGTTTTCCGGCTCGAGCCGTCCGGGAGTTGTACTGGCGTCGCTGGGCCGTCGAAGTGCACTATCGCAATGAGAAAACCTCCCTCGACATAGAAACGTTCCATAGCCAGACGGAGAATGGGATTCGGCAGGAATTGTTCGCCATCCTGATTATGGCGGTCATCGCTCGCGTGCTGATGGTCCTCAGGACGGAGCCCGAGCATCCGTCGGGAGCTCACCCTCAGTTCAAACATGCCATCATCACCTTGGCAAGTGAAGCGGCCTTGCTCACCCCGACGTGTCCCGACATCGCGTTGGGCATTTTCCAAGAACTCCTGCGCGAAATCCAACGGGTCCGGTACTATCCGCCGAAAGTGCCCAGGCCTTCCGCCCCTCGTGTCTCCAAGCAGCCGATGAATACATGGCGATCCGAGAAAAGCCAACGGATGGGGAAGACTTAATTCAACAGTATTGAGAGGAAAACCCGGGCTATATTAAGCCTGAAAGTTGGACATTTTAGGGGGTGTCAAGTTTTCTGTGTAACTGATCGTGGTTAATCAATTGTCGGCACGCGATCTCCGACAATCATGGCGAATTGATTGAGGGCGCGTTTCCAGTCAGGAATCGGCACCGTCCACTTTTTGGCAATGCGTTGCATACCGAGATAAAGAACTTTAAGGATCGCTTCGTCCGTGGGAAATGCGCCACGCTTCTTGAGCACTTTGCGCAAGGAATAGTTCAACGACTCGATGGCATTCGTGGTGTAGATGACTTTCCGGATCTCGGATGGATAATCAAAGAACACGGTCAGCCGATCCCAGTCCCGACGCCAACTCGCACTGATCGTCGGATATTTCTCATCCCACGTCCGGGCAAAGTGCTCCAACGCTGCTTGGGCTTCTGGAAGCGTGGCGGCGCTGTAAATGGCTCGGAGATCGCGTACGACGGAGCGCCGCTCTTTCCAAACCACATACCGTAAAGCGTGGCGGACTTTGTGGACAATACACACTTGAACTTGGGTCTTGGGAAAAATGGTTTCTAAAGCTTCGGGTAAGCCGGCCAACCCATCGACGCAGGCGACGAAGCAATCTTTCACCCCCCGCTGCTGTAATTCGGTAAAAATTGCCAGCCACACTTTCGCCCCTTCCGTCTCGCTCACCCAGAGACCGAGTAATTCTTTTTCACCGGCGAGCGTGATGCCGAGGGCCACGTAGACCGCTTTCGTCTTGACCGCTCCTTCGTGTCGCGATTTCACGAATAAACAATCAAAATAGAGAATGGGATAGACTGTCTCCAAGGGCCGACTCTGCCACAGGCGCACATCCTCTAACACGGCATCCGTGATCGTAGAAATGAGCGTCGGGGAGACCTCCGTGCCATACAGTTCTTCCAGGTGGCTTTGAATCTCCCGAGTGGTCATCCCATGGGCATAGAGAGCCATCACCTTGTCGTCAAAGCCCTCCAGGCGGCGTTGGCGTTTCTTTACGACTGTCGGTTCAAATGTGCCCGCTCGATCGCGGGGCACTTCTAACGCCACCGGGCCTTGGTCCGTCTCCACGGTTTTGGCATTCGTGCCATTGCGGGCGTTGCCACTCTTGGCCAGAGACCGCGCATGAGGGGCATACCCCAAATGATGGGTTAATTCAGCCTGCAACGCCCGTTCAACCAGTCGTTTGGTTAACCCTTTGAGCACCCCATGTTCCCCCAGAATATCTTCCGGGGATTCACAGGCCTGTAATAAGTCATCGAGCAACGCATCCGTTTTCGTGTTGAACTTGGTCATCATTCCTCCTTATGCAATAAATCCTTGATGATAACCAGTTACACAGTTCATCTTACAGGCCCACATTTTAAGAAGGATCTGTAGGAAGTAAATTACGAATCGCGTTTGATAGTGACTTGAGTGTCATCGAGACACTTTCTAATTCCGCACCTTTGCTTTGCAACTCTGATTGCATCGTTGAAACTTTGCCTACCAATCGGTCTCTCTCATTGGAAATCTGAGAAAAATCTTTCAGCGCCTCCTCCAATTGCTTCACTTGCTTTTCTAGACGATGGCAGGACTGTTGAGCGGACTCAGCCTCTTCCGTCACGGTCCCCAGTTCCTTTTTCAATGAATCAACCATATTTTCTGCTGATTGCAAGTTCCGCTGGGCATCGTTACGATCTTCTTCACTTTCTATAAATTTTTGATTCAGTCGATCAATCATCCCGGCCCAATCTCGCGCCACTCCCACAAGTGGCTTCGGAACTTCCGCGAGAGACGGCTCTTTCCCTAACTGCCCTACTACTTGCTGAATCCAATCGATAAACAACGTAGCTTCACGAAAATTTAAATCAACAGTCGAAGATGATTCATCTGTCGAAGCTGAAGACTGGGAAGATGGTTCAGATTTTGGAGGTGGTGGCGAGGATACTGAACGGCCCGATTTCTTTGAGGACTTTTCTAAGGATGGTCCTGAATGGAATTGTTGCAATAAAACCGCAACACAATGTCGACAAAAAGGTTGTTCCGTAGATGGGCAGGAACACTTTGTGGACAACGTCCCACCGCGCAATTTAATAGTCTGGGCATACACACCATATGTCCCATTGACTTCAGCAACAACTTGCGTTCCATTGGCTTCAACAATATTGACACGCTTGTCGGAAAAATATTGGTTGCCAATTTTAAACACCTGCCCTCCAACAACAGACTCCACCATATCGGGATCTAATTGACCAAGCTCTAGAGCAGAACATGAAATTCGATTTCTCATAACCCCCTCACATCAAGAGAAAAATGAACAAATGCTGACTTGTGAAAGATCTCCTCACTTAAACTTCAAGGAAATTTTACCGAGAATAGAATCTAATATCCAACAATCCAAAGTGTTCAAAATCTTTCTCTACTGTAATGACCGTATCCTCAATGAAACAGACGGACCCGATAGAACCTTCGCCAACTCCCTCTTTTCTGGAAGCCCTTTTAAAGGATGCCCCAGAAACCTTACCTATTCTTCGGCAAAGCTGCATTCAAGTCTTAAATCTCACTCAAGACAAACATTCCAGTGCCAGCGATATTGGAGACATTATCAAACGTGACCAGGCCATGATGGCCAATATTGTCAAAATCGCGAACAGCACAGCCTATTCCACCCGCGTTCCCGTTAAAACCCCAACACATGCTGTCGCCCTCATTGGATTTGATGTCATACAAGCCATGGCAGTAGCAGCCCAAATCATCGAACAAGCCGATCGCTTTGGAGCCAAAACCTTTTGCCTCAAGCACATCCTCGCTCGAGCCCTCGTAGCTGGCACACATGCTCAAGAAATTGGCAAAGCCATCAACTATCCCGAACCAGGGTTTCTCTTTACCAATGCTATGCTCTCCTCACTAGGAGAACTCATTTTAGGGTTATGTCGACCTGACATCGCCGAGCAACTGGAAGCAATAAGATTGGACAACCACGAGAAAGTTCCAAAGGCCGAACTGGCCCTTCTCGGACGCCCCTTACAAACCATTGCCGCCACGATGGCCAAACATTGGCACTTACCCGATAGCCTTGTTCAACTGTTAGAGAAAAAAGCCATTTGGCCAACAAAACGGCCTGAACATGATCAACAGACGATGGAAACAATTGTTCGAGCAGCCAATGAGCTAAGCTATTGCCTCATGAACCCTACAGCAACTGGACAAGAAAAGATCTTCAAAGCAGTTGTACGGCAGTTTCTCCCTCCATTCTGCCTCTCCTTTCCGCAGTTGGAAGATGTCGTAAAGAAGGCCTTCTTACAAGCTTCCGAAATTGCGTCAGCCATTCACATTCATCCCACGCACATCATCCCAACAACAGAATCCGATCACACACCTATCCAAAACCCTCAGTTACAAAAACTCACACGAGCCATACAGACAACCCTTCAACCTGATGATCCCGAGCCTAATAAAGTCCAACCGGTTTCCGCTCCATCACCCCCGAGCAAACAGCCCCATGCTCCGTCGACATTGAATAAAGACCACCAATTATTAGAATTTACCCTTGCTGCCATGAAAGTCCCTGAACCTTCCAAGCTCCTCACACTTGCCACACATACACTCTATACTTCATGTGGATTTGCGCGAGTCTTACTGGCGTTTGCTGTGCCCGGAAAAGAACAAATTGAGGGGAAAATTAGCTACGGAGAGCAAGGAGACGCTATTCAAAGAGCATTTCATTGCCCACTCATCAAAGGAAATTTCTGGCACGACCTCCTTCATCAATACCAACCTATACAATTTCTCTCTCTCAGCAACCACAACCAAACCAACGAAGTGCCGCCAAACTTCCAACAACTCTGGGGGCAATCCCCAGGGCTAGCGGGCTCTTTATATACACCAAACAAACCTATTGGCTTAATATTGGCTGATCGAGGCTCTGAGGAACACATCGATGAACAAGACTTTGCTGCATTTTCGTTAATTCTGGCTCAAACCAATGCCAACCTCGCACGCCTCGCTCAAACGCAGTAAAAGATCCCCACCGAAAGTAGAGGGGGCCTTAAGGGAAAAAATTTGCAGGCTTCCTAAAGTACCCCGTAGCACGCCATGAGGAATGCGTATTCAAAGAAGAAAACCGATTTTAGGGATAGAGCGTGTAGAGCATTCTCGGGAAAGGGATGGTTTCACGAACATGGTCAAGGCCACAAATCCATGCTACTACCCGCTCAATTCCCATCCCAAACCCCGCATGAGGCACACTCCCATAGCGCCGCAAATCCACATACCACTTAAAGGCTTCTTCCGGGAGATCATGCGCAGCAATTTGTTCTCGAAGAATCTCCAGATCATGAATACGTTGCCCACCACCTATAATCTCTCCATAGCCTTCCGGCGCTAACATATCCATACACAAGGCTAACTCAGGACGAACTGGATCTTTGGCCATATAAAAAGCTTTGGCTGCAGCTGGATAGCGATGTACGAGAACTGGGCGGTCAAAGGATTGGGCCAAGATGGTTTCTTGCTCACTGCCAAAATCATCGCCAAACTGTATATCCACATCCTTTTCTTTGAGAAGAGCAATTGCTTCTTCATAGGTGATTTGTGGAAAAGGTCTCATCATGATTTCTAGTGCAGTCACATCTCGCTCCAGAATTTCTAATTCAGCTCGACGATGCTCTAACACCCGTTGAATCACCGTAGACACCAATTCTTCCGCAAGCTGCATCACATCCGATAATTCTGCAAAGGCGATCTCCGGCTCAACCATCCAAAATTCCATGAGATGCCGACGTGTTTTTGATTTCTCGGCTCTAAAGGTTGGCCCAAAACAATAAATTTTTCCAAACGCCGCCGCTGCTGCTTCACCATACAGTTGTCCACTTTGTGCGAGATAAGCCATTTGATCAAAATATTGTGTTTGAAAGAGCGTAGTTGTACCTTCGCAGGCGTTCGGGGTGAATATCGGTGTATCAATGAGCGTAAAGTCTCGTTCATCGAAGAAATTCCGGCAGGTTCTGATGATTTCATGTCGGATACGTAAAATTGCATGTTGCCGCCGCGAACGTAGCCATAAATGCCGATGCTCCATCAAAAAACCAACTCCATGCTCCTTGGGTTGAATAGGGAAGGGTTCGGCCATCTGAATAAGTTGAAAATCCGCCACGTCTAATTCAAAACCTCCGGGTGCCCGCGCATCCTTTCTTGCTTGCCCAGTGATAAGTATGGAAGACTCCTGCGAGACTTGGCCACAAAGGGCGAACTGCTCATCTCCTACCGTTGCCTTACTGACAATGGCTTGAATATCTCCGGTCCCATCCCGCACTGTTAAAAAACTTAGTTTCCCACTTGAACGCCGAAGACGAAGCCACCCTTTGATTGTTATGTCCTGCCCTTCGTACTCAGCAATGCGTTCAATACGGATGACAATGGGCTGGGTCATGATTCTCCCCTAATGATCGGATCAGGAATAAATTGACACTCGGAAAATTCAGTGGCTATGATGGAACTTCTTTAAAGAGTGATGGAGACTACGAAGGAGACTATTTTTATATGAGCTATACAATTACTGTACGTGAATTAAAAACTCGGCAAGACAATGGAGACGCCCCATTCTTATTGGACGTCCGCGAACCCCATGAATATTCGATTGCAAAAATAGAAGGCTCAGTCCTCATTCCCCTAGGAGACCTCCCAAATTCATTAGACAAATTAGACAAAAATTCAGAAATTGTGGCCTATTGTCATAAAGGCATGCGATCCGCTGATGCAGTGGGATTCTTGCTCCAACAAGGATTTTCGAATGTCAAAAATTTGATTGGCGGCATAGAATCTTGGTCGATTGAAGTTGACAATTCTGTTCCACGCTATTAGCCCTCATATAACGCGGACGAGAAGAACGACTATAACAGTAGTTATTTATCCCGCGTCCGAAAAAAATCCACCGTCATTTTCAGCCCTTCAGCCAACGGAATTTGTGGGTCCCAACCAAATCGCTCCCTTAACCTTGTCACATCTAACACACTGCGAAATTGTTCTCCCTTTTTAGCGGCTCCAAATAAATCTTTGCATGAGCTGTTCGTCAGTTTTTTAATAATGGCATAACATTCATTCACAGTTGATTCTTGGCCAGTTCCCACATTAAAGATCCCCTGAACATCTTCCCCAATGGTCGCCATAATTGATTCGACGACATCATCCACATAGACAAAGTCACGTGTTTGCTTGCCGGTCCCATTTATGATTGGCTGCCCATCTTCCAACATAAGCTTTGAAAAAATAGCGATGACACCCGCTTCCCCTTCGGGTTCTTGTCTTGGCCCATAGACATTGGCAAACCTCAATGCGACAGTTCGAAGTCCCATAGTACTGGCATAGTACGCCAAGTATTTTTCGCCAGCCAATTTACTAATACCATATGGAGAAAGAGGCTCTGTACGATGAGACTCTGACGCCGGAAATATTTCCTGTTCTCCATACACAGCACCTCCAGAGGAGGCGAACGAGACCTTGCGCACACCATGTTTTACCGCATGTTCTAAAAGGTTCAAGGTGCCAATAATATTCACGTCAGCATCAAATCCTGGATTTTCTGTTGAATACCGAACATTCATTTGAGCGGCTAAATGGACCATGGTTAAGGGACGTTCTTTTCGAAAGACCCGTTCTATCCGACTGCTTCGGATATCCATTTTATAGAACACCGCTTGTTTGTGAACTTGCTTCCGTTTGCCGGTTGAAAGATTATCAATCACCACAACCTGATTCCCCTCTTGGATAAGTCGATCAACCAGATGTGATCCAATAAATCCTGCCCCGCCAGTGACTAATACCTTCATACTCATGATATACCCTGACCTTTCAACACAGCGCTGTTCATGCTCTCCCTGGGATGTCCAATTCCTTCCGCGTACAACCGATGTCGGCTTATGACTTCCGTAACCCTATAAGCATTTCTTTATTCCCCTTTTTCCCCAAAACAGGGGAATCGATCAAGCCTACCACCTCCAACGACAAAGATTTAGCATAATCTAGAAATTGATCTTTGACGGCTTCCCGCAATGACTCATCCCGCACAATCCCCCCTCTCCCAACTTGTCCTTTTCCCACTTCAAATTGGGGTTTAATCAACGCAACCAGATATCCTCTGCATTTTAATATCGGAAGAATTGCAGACCACACCATTTTCAGCGAAATAAATGACACGTCGATGACGACCAAATCCGCTAATTCCGGAATTTCATGCGGCTCCAAATATCGAATATTCACCCGATCCATAATTACCACCCGAGGATCGGTTCTCAAACGCCAATCCAATTGACCATAGCCAACATCAATGGCATATACCCGCTTGGCACCTCGCTGTAACACACAGTCGGTAAAGCCTCCGGTAGAAGCTCCCACATCCACCACCACCCATCCCACGCATGAAAGTTGAAACCCTTCCAATGCAGAAGCCAACTTTTCCCCACCCCGACTGACATATTGGCATTCCGGCTGAATAATTTCGACTGCAGCCTTTGAACCTACCAATTTCCCAGGCTTGTCACTGATCACCCCATCAAGCTTAACGCGCCCAGCTAAAATGAGCCGACTGGCTTGTTCTCGACTGGGAACCAACTGGCGAGAAACTAGGAAGGAGTCCAATCGTTTCTTTGTATCTTTTCGGGAAGGGTAAGGAGATTCTGATGACAACATGGCGTGGCAACTAAGCACACCCTCTTGCATAGGAAGAGAACAGTGAGAAATGACTCTAGGATTCTGTAGAATGAGGTTCCTCCAGCGAAAAGGCCTGTATACGTTTTCGCCCATCCTTATCTTGAACAAGGATTTCCACTTTTCGTTCAGCCTCATCTAACATTTTTAAACAGGTCTTTGAGAGCTTGACACCCTCTTCAAAGATTTTCAGAGAATCATCCAAAGAAAGCTCGCCAGCCTCTAACTCCGTGACGATCGTTTCCAACCGAGACAAAGCCTTTTCAAATTTTATCGCCGCCATGTCCTTCTCAGTCCTCGTCCTGAATAATTTGAGGTATTATAGCCTTCTCTTGGCACTAATCAAATCCACACATTCATTTCTGGGAAAGAATTTTCTCTACCTGACAAACTAATTCACCATCGGCCAGGCTTGCCTGCACATGTGCTCCAACTCTAGTATCTGTCGATTTTTTCAAGACTTTTCCAGTTCCAAGATCTTTTACAATACTATATCCTCTGGCTAACACTGCTAGAGGACTCAATTGATGCATTTGAGAGATTGATAGCTTAGCTTGATGCCGTCGGAGAAGAACACCATTTTTCATCCCCTGTATCAGGCTTTTATGAAGCTCCGACAACCGGTCTTGCTCCCGACGAATCATCAATAAAGGATTGCCTTCCCAAATTGCCGCTTGATGCTGCAATAAAAGAAACTGAAGATTTCGGTACCATTCTTTCATTTTTTGATAGAGCTGACGCTCTAAATCATCCACCCGTTGAACAAAATTTCCAATAATAAGGCGCGGTTCAGGCAATCGTTGCCGGCTTTCCTGCACTCTGACCGTTAATACCGCCACCAGGCCTTTCAAAGAACGTTCTAATCGAACGCCATGATGCCGTATCATATCTTGAACGATCGAATAATCTGGGACGACAAGTTCCGCTGCAGCCGAGGGAGTCGGAGCCCGGCAATCGGCTGCTAAATCGGCCAGCGTGATATCCGTTTCATGCCCCACCGCCGATACAATGGGAATTCGTGACGCTGCGAACGCTCGCACTACCGGTTCTTCATTGAATGCCCACAAATCTTCCAGCGATCCTCCCCCACGCCCCACAATCAAAACGTCTACCTTTTTCGATGAGTGAATTGTCTGATTAAACATGTGTACGGCTGCCGCAATTTGACCCGCTGCCAATTCCCCTTGAACTGCCACTGGAGCCAGAAGAATGTGAGCTAGTGGCCACCGCCGATGCATGATCGTCAACAAATCATGAATCACTGCGCCAACTGGAGAGGTGACCAGGCCAATACGTTCAGGAAAGCTTGGCAAGGGTTGTTTGCGAGATTCGTGAAAGAGCCCTTCCGCCTCTAATTTTGCTTTGAGCTGCTTGAAGGCCAATTGCAACCCACCAATGCCTTTTGGTTCCACTTTTTCTACAAGCAATTGGTATTCACCACGAGGTTCATAGACCGTCAACCGCCCAAACACTAGCACCTCCATCCCGTCTTGAAGGGCAAACTTCAACCGCTGAGCTTGACTACGAAATAAAACGGCCCGAATTTGACTCCCCTGATCTTTGAGTGTGAGGTATTGATGTCCTGAAGACGGACAACGGAGATTAGAGATTTCGCCTTCTACCCAAATTGAGGGAAATTGCCCTTCCAAATTTGATCGAATCTGTTTCGTCAGTTCAGAAACAGTCAGCAAAGGCGGGAAGAGCTCAGGCACAGGAAGGCACTATTCAAAAATACGCAGACGAGAAATGTTGCAGGTTTTTTTTGTTGCAGGATCAAATTCCATGACAGCTCCGCTCAAAACGGAGGGACCAGGGGCAACTTCAAATCTTCGAGGGAGTTGGGTCAAAAACTTCTGAATGACTAAATTTGGCTTCATACCAATAACCGACTGGACTGGACCCGTCATCCCAACATCAGTCAGGTATCCAGTTCCCTGAGGTAAAATTTGCTCATCAGAAGTCTGCACATGCGTATGCGTGCCCATGACCGCAGATACCTTGCCATCTAAAAAATAACCCATCGCCATTTTTTCTGAAGTTGTTTCGGCATGCATATCCACGAGAATATAGTCAGTATGATCTGCCAATTGAGATAATTCTCGTTCAGCCACACGAAATGGACAATCGACCATAGGCATAAAGACTCGTCCCATTAATTGCACAATCCCCAAACGCTCACCCCGGACGCTTGTAATCACACACGTCCCTTTTCCCGGCGCGCCATCAGGATAATTAGCCGGACGGATAACCCGTGTCTCTTTTTGCAAATAATCCATTGCCTCTCGTTTGTCCCAGGCATGATTTCCTAGAGTAATGGCAGAAAGACCCAGGTCAAAGAGTTCTTCGGCAATATCCGGGGTAATACCAAATCCACCGGCTGCGTTTTCGCCATTTCCAACGACCAAATCAATGTGATGGGCTTCAATCGTCTTAGATAGATGCTTTAATAACACTCGGCGACCAGGCTCGCCCATAATATCGCCTATAAACAAGATATTCATATTAAGCAGGTATGAACTTTCTAAAAATTATCTAGCAAATTCGATAAAGCGATTTTCCCGTATCACCGTAACTTTAATTTGGCCTGGATAAGTGAGTTCTTGTTCAATTTTTTTCGCTAAATCACGTGACAGGGCAAAACTTTCTGTCTCACTCAACTCTCCTTGTCTGATAATTACGCGTACTTCGCGTCCAGCTTGGATAGCATACGCCTTATCAACGCCGGAATACCCCGTAGCTAACGACTCCAATTTTTCTAACCGTTTCACATAAGCTTCCAACGTTTCTCGTCGAGCACCTGGACGGGCCGCTGAAAGCGCTTCCGCCGCAGCGACTAAGACTGATTCTGGACATAACGGTTCAACTTGCTCATGATGCGCGGCAATGGCATTCACAATCAACTCAGATTCCCCCCACTTCTTCGCCATTTCCGCTCCTAACATCGCATGCGTGCCTTCTTCTTCATGACTCACCACTTTTCCAATATCATGGAGCAAAGCCCCACGCTTCGCCAACTTTACATCCAGCCCCAACTCAGAAGCCATAATTCCACAAATATAGGAAGCTTCCCGAGCATGGTATAAATTGTTTTGTCCGTAGCTAGTTCGATATTTCAAACGCCCTAGCAATTTAACAATTTCAGGATGGAAGTCAGAAAGACCAACTTCGAAGATGACTTTTTCTGCCTCATCCCGCATGAGTTTATCCACATCACCTTTCACCTTCTCAACCACCTCTTCAATTCTGGTCGGGTGAATTCGCCCATCCTGCATCAACCGTTCTAAGGCAATTTTTGCGACTTCCCGACGGAGGGGATCAAAGCCAGACACGATAACGGCTTCCGGAGTCTCATCAATAATCAAATCCACACCCGTGGCTGCCTCTAATGCACGGATGTTCCGACCTTCACGTCCAATAATCCGACCCTTCATGCCATCATTGGCAAGAGGGACGACAGAAATCGTTGCCTCATTCACATAATCTCGGGTAATACGCTGAATAGATCGCGTGACAATCTCGCGCGCATCACGGTCAGCGGTCTCTTTTGTTTCATCCAAAATCCGTTTGGTTAAAAGTGCGGCATCCAACCTGGCCTCGGTTTCAATTTCAGCTAATAATTGTCTCTTGGCCTCATCAGCCGTAATACCTGCGACTTGCTCCAGGGCCACTCGGTGTTCCTTAATGGCTTGCTCACATGCCTCAGCCTTCTGAGCTAAGGCTTCTTCCTGCTTTTTGAGAACCTGCTCCTTTCGCCGCATATCTTCATCACGCTTATCAAACTGGCTCACTTTTCGCTCAAAAGCTTCCTCTCTCTGAGTTAATTTGCGATCAGCAGCTTGAATTTCATTGCGTTTTTCTTTTTCTTTGGCCTGCAATTCAGATTTCGCCTGAAACAATAAATCTTTAGCCTCAATCTTGGCTTCCTTGACTAAGTTTTCGGCCTCTCGCTGTGCATTCTGAGTAAGTTGCTGAACTTGATCCTCTGCCTCGGATCGTCGCTTCGCGTCCATTTGTTGTTGAATCATTTTGGACAACGCAAATCCAAAAACGAGCCCCACGACTCCAGCAAGTATAGGCATTACCATATCCATAGTTTCACTCCTTCTTCGTTTCCCCTTGCCCTCGTGGTGGAAAAACCGAACCGGCAGATTCCACCTCAAGACAAGATGGTCATATAGAAACCAGGAAATCCCTTAGGTTTGGGAAAGAGGAAGGACTAGGAACGAACCAATTTCTCCTGCTATTGAAAGAGAAATCAGCGAAAGGAAGAGGAAAGATAGAGTGAACGAGTAGACGAACGGCTTAGAGACCTCTGTCGCAATATGTCCTTAGGTAGTACCGCTATAGGCTGCGTTTCAAGAGCGCAAGTTGATCCCCAATCTCTGAAAAACCCTTGAAGAAGGGCTCTGAGATTAAAGGACCAGTTGCATTTCTTGAATAGGGCCTCACATGACTGTACAACATTCAAAATCCAAGCATACCATCGATCCCTAAATGATCGATTCAACCATCGTTCAATTCTCATTTCCCAAAATCCCGCTATGACCAACAATTCCGTTCTCAAGGCGGGGTCCTCATTTCTTCCCCAATAAAAAAGGAATATCCCTTTCTTTCTTTGAAATTCAATAACTTATGAGAGTTAAATTATCAGAATATGCTTCGTCATTTCAATAAAAATACATGAGGCCACGCAAATCGTCATGTACAACAGGTTACCCAACTTTAGGGGAAAAACTTCTCAACTATATGATTTAAAAGGGTATATCAGACCAATACCCGAAGAGAGGGTAATACACGGTGAGGCTAACTGGGGAGAGATTCTAAATGCTCGTCAATAGTTTCCACTAAGATTTCAGCCCGACGTTCCATTTCTGTTTGGCCAGAATCTTTATGACGTTGATGGCGAAAAAGCTCATCGGCCACGTTGATCGCGGCTAACAGGGCAAGCTTTGTTGGGGTACTGGTTCGTGTTTGTTTGGCAAGAGTACGCATTTGAGCATCGACATACTCTGCTAATTCATGAAAATATGCCTCATCTCCCTCACCTTGCAGGGAAAACCGATGACCAAAGACTTCAACCTCAATAGCCTTCGTCATGACTCTATTCCATGGTTAATCGTTTGAACGGTCTAAAAACTCTAGTTCGTCAAGAACTTTCTCTATTTTCGAACGGATAGTACTCCGTTCGTCCTCCCACCCTTCCGACATATCTTGCTGCTTCGCAAGTCGCTCACGTGTCGAGTCAAGCTCTTGTTCCAACTGCGATTTATCCTGACGTAATTCGACAACTAAATCGAGCAATTTCCGCACTCGCGTTTCCAGTTTTTCCATTTTTTCGACGCTCACAAACCCCCTCCTTTCTCATAGGCTTAATCGAGCCGGACTATAGTGCGTTCAACAAAACCTGTCAAGAGAAATAGGGGGGCAAGGTTGACCAAATAATGCCCGATAAATCCGGTAACTTCCAATAACACGCTTGACATATCCTCGTGTCTCCCGATAACCAATCAGCTCCACAAATTCATCACTGGAACGGCGTGGGTACTTGGCTATCCATCGCCGCACGGCTTGAGGGCCCGCATTATAGGCCGCTACAGCGTGAATAATATTTCCCTGAAACTCCTTGAGCAGTTGACCTAAGTAATGCGTCCCCAATTGAATGTTTACTTGAGGCTGAAAAAGATGTTCACGATCAAAACCTGAGTCCAACAGCTTCAATTGTCCTGCGACACGTTTCGCAGTAGCCGGCATCAGTTGCATGAGTCCATAAGCCCCAGCAGGAGAAACGACCCGACTGCTATAGAGGCTTTCTTCGCGAATAAGCCCAGAGACTAAATAAGGGTCCACATGTGGAGGGACCACGGCTTGAATAATAGTTTGATAACCCAGAGGAAATGCCCCGGACCAAGCCGGAGACGTAGGAGCTATTTTCCCTGTTCTGAGGGTCTGGCCAAATTGTCGAATAGTCAACCGAACCCCAATATCATAGGCTCCAAGACTTCCAGCCAAAGCCACTAATTGCGGGAATACTCTAGCGTTTGAACCGTACAGAGCATACACATGCTCAAATTCCTTGAGGGCTTCTTCAGACAATTTAACCATCTGTAAAGCTTGAAGTTTTTGAAAATGTGCATCTTGTTGAAGTTCCAGAGGAATACTATTTTTTGAAGATGTTGTTGAAACCAACTCGGTCCAAGACTGTGTGCGCTTTTCTTCCCTACCAAGCTTTGTTTGTGCTAATTGGCCATAGTAGGTCAGAGGAAACGCCTGGCTTACCTCCTCAAAATGCTGAGCAGCCAATGTCAATTGGCCCATATGCTCTTCAGAACAAGCTAACCAGTAGAGCCCACGCGACAGGGCATGCATGAAAGAGACAGACTGAGGGTCTCTTGTTTTTTCTACAATCTTTTGGAAACTCTTTATTGCTTCAGGGAATTGTTGCCGTTGAAAGTAAAGCCAGCCGACTTTCCACCAGGATTCGACTTTCTTTGAAAGCGTATGAGCCACTTGACTAGCTTTCTCATAGACATTCACTGCATCAGACCAACGATCGTGATCATCCAACCAGATTCCATAAAATGTCTGCAGTTGAGCTTGCTGATCACCAGCTAGCTGATTGGTCGGCAACGTCCTGATCAAATGACCTAAGGCTTCTCCTTTACCCTGCCGCAAATACGTCCTTCCTAACCAAACCCATGCATCATCTTGTCTGGAAGAAGACGATTGCGTCAGCACCTGGAGAACCTGTTCGGCTCGATGGTATTGTTTCAACCGAAACCAGGCCTTTGCCAACATAAATTGCGCGTGGAAATACAGCGGTGTTTTTTGGCTAGCCACCACTACTTGCTGGAATTCTTTAATCGCTTTCGTTAAGGCTCCTCCACGATACAATGACATGCCCCGTTGATACCGTTCTTCAACGGTCGGCACGAACACAGGATCCTTTTCTTGTTCCCACAATGCTTCTGCTTTTTGACTTTCAGGTGCCAGCGGAAATCGCCACCACAATTCTCGAAAAATTTCATCCTTTTTTCCGTATTCTCCAAGCTGACCTGCGCAAGTACCCACTTGAAAGAGTGCATACGCCTTCTTGGGATGTTGAGACTCAAGGGTCATAGCTTGCATCAAGGTCGAACGTGCGCCTGGGCAATCATCGAGAGCCAGAAAAACAGTGCCCCCTTCATATAACACTTCAGCACGAAGTCGTGACTCATACTGACCAACCGAAAACACGCGAATAATTTTCGCTGCCTCTTCCCACAACTCAGCTTGTTGATAGGCCTCCAATAACCAAAATTGGATATAGTCATCGATAATTGGAAAAGCAGAGAGTGAATGTTGCAATAAAGGGATCGCTTTTTGAGGCTTGAAAGTCCTCAAAGCATGGCCAAAGCGAAGCCGTGCACGTTGAGCCCACTTGGTATGGGCATGGCCAGTCACCAATTGCTGAAACAAGGCCTCAGCTTTGGAGAGTTGAGTTGGTGCTGATTCAAGTTGATCAAGTACGACGAGTAATTCAGTAAAACAGATCTCTGGGTTCTGGCATGAAACCTTTGGCGAATCAAATGAAACAACAGGACTAGGAAAGAGAAAGATCCCTCCCACAAGAAACACCCCACTGATCCATTGTCGTAAATGCAAGTTCACCAGCAACTATATGTTTGAACGAGTTGTATATGTCATGTTATCTGACAATATTCCCATTTATTTTTAGAAACCTCAGTAAGTGAAGAGAATTCAAAATCCTATTCGCCACTTTGTGGCAGAACCCATTAATTTGAGGAAAATCCATGAAAAAATAAAAAAAAGGAAGAAGATTATACCTGAATCCTGCAAAATATAAGAAACACTATCTTCACGAATCTCTAGATACTTTCTTGACTTTGTAGGATTACACTGAAAGAAGCGATATCTCTCTGATCCGTCTTTGCCATGAAGGAAGTTTGTCCCATAATGCCAACTGGCGCAAATAGGCTTCACCTTCTCTTTCAAGTACCCCATCAGCATCTTGAGCAATTCCCCCGCCTTCTAACATATTTGCTACATAGACAGCAGTCAGAGGACAAAAACCAGAATAGGAAGACTGAAAGGGTTGATCATGATAGGTCACTATATCCTGCAGTCCTAAGGAAACACCCCAACGAGCCAAAAACTTGGCTCCACTTGCAGCATGAGTGGTTCCTAGGAAATTCTCTTCGATTTCCCTGAGTTCCCGCCCACGGCATTGGGCAAGCTCGACAACAGCCAAAAACACCCGCGGCTGCTGTGTCAAAAAAATGAGCATCCCGATATCATGTAACAGACCACCCACAAACGCCTCCCACGCCAAATCATGATCCACTTCTTGATGATGAGCTATAAATGCAGCCAGGTATCCCGTACGCACACTATGTCGCCACAGTGTCTGAAGATAATACGGTGAAATTCCGAATCCTTCAGAGAGCGTGAACACTTCTACGCCAAGACTCAACCCATTGGCCAACTGAGTGGGAATAGGACCAAGTTGGGACGCTAATGCATCGAAATAAGTTTCCAATTCATCAGTATCAATCATTGAGACTTTTGAAAGCGAGAAATCTCCGGTCACGCTTTTACTCCTAGGCACACTGCCATTCAAAAAATTCGTCCTCCCACCACATCACAAATCAGGGAAGCACAAAGGGAAAGGTATTTTTTACATTGTTCTCTTAAGAGGGAACATGAGGTTCTCCTCGGCCATCTAAAAAGTCCTCTTAAGAATCGCAGCAAAATCAGGGAATTAACACATGAGAACGGTCTAGAAACGAAAGCAGAAGCACACAACATATAATAGGAAGAAAACGCTGGAAGAGTAAGATGAGGGACTTACAAATCGGGGAAATGGAAGTTTCCAGGTAAGTCTAGAGAGAAAAGAGCTCCATGCCCAAGCCCCTCACTATGAGCTCGTAAAGCTCCGCCAAGATTTTTGGCTACGAGAGCCCCATTATGCAAACTCATGCCATGAGAACCATCCTTGCTATTCTGCCCCTGCCCGAAAATTTTGGTGAGGTCTCCCGGAGCAATGCCGGCGCCAGAGTCCTCAACCTCCAGACACACGGAATCAGGCGGGCCAGGAATTAATTTCGCCCGGACAACCAATTGTTTCATTGGAGATGAAGCCATGGCTTGGCAGCCGTTCCGGATGATATCAGTTAGCACCTCAAGCACCTTATGTTTATCCACGATGAGCAGAGGAATTTCCTGGAATTCCCGAATGACCTCAATGTGAGTTGATTCACATAATTCTAGATTTGCACGTAAAGCTTCCTCCATTAATTCATGAACCGCAAGAGGTTCCGTAATGCCTGTAGCCTTTGCAACATCTTGTTGGGCGGAAACACAATGTTGAGCATGTTGGGCATTTTCCCGCAATCGGTCTAATTCTGCTATGGCTGCTCGCTGCTCCTCTACTAATTGGATGGACAATTTCTCTAAATAGGCCGGAACTTGTTTTCCTTTAGGATTCGTGGAGAAATAGGCTCCAAGATCTTCGCGATGTTTGTGAAACAATTGAGAGATGCGTCCCACGTCCCCCACTATCGAATTTTTCACAAGATCTGCAACAATTCCGATTGAGACGTTGATACTGTTTAATACATTCCCAACATTATGGAGCACATCCGAAGCCACTTCTGCCATGCCAAGCTGTCGCGATGTATCCAATAATTGCTTATGTAATTCTAGCTTCTCTTCTTCCATCCGTTTTCGTTCGGTAATATCCTGTGCAACACACACTAACCCCTGGAATTGGCCTTGTTCATCTTGCATCATCGAACCGGAAACTGAAATTGGAATCTTTCTGCCCTCACTCGTGAGAAAACTGGACTCAATCCCACTCACCGACCCTTGAAGAAGAAGATGTTCAATAATAGAACCCTGTGCAAATTCTTCTCCAAAAATCAGCCCGGGAGATTGCCCAACCAACGCCTCTTCTTCATACCCTAACAGGTCTAACAATGAGGGATTCACAGAGCCAATGGTCATATTGGCATCAATCACCAAGAGCGAATCCGCCATTGAGCGTATGACATTGTTCACATAGACTTTTGACGTTGCTAATTCATCCCGAGCCATAGCTAATTCAGCCTGTTGTTCCGCAGCATTTGAATGGCTCTCTGGCTCAAAATTGTAATTTGTCTGTCTGCTTAAATCTGCACCTATCTGAGGTCGAGAGGAAGAAGGTGAACTCCCACTGAGACACACTGCCAATTGAAAAAGTTCTTCCAATATTCCTGGCATTCGAAAAGCGACCCACTGGTCTGGCCGCGTAAAGGTTGCATTCATTATTCCAACCGTCGCATCATCTGGTAGACAAATCAGACAACGAATATTTCCATCTAATTCCCAGACTTTTTCCATATTCTCATGCAAGCTATCCCAAGTATTCATCTGAACTGATACAAGGATAAGGCAAAAGGGTAAACCTTGTTCTTGGGCCGCTTTCATTTCCTCATGAACCATTTCCCAATCGTTGACACATACAAGTTCAAAGGACAATTTCTCTGGGTTATCACCCGAGAGGTTCAAAATCTGAGTTGCCCCATCTTTGAGTGAAGATGGAGCAGCTGGATTTCTTTCCAGAGCTTCCTTCAGAAAATCTTGCACGTTGGGGTCATCACAAATTGACAACACCCGTCTTAAAGAAATAGGGTTCAAAGATGACATTTTGACATTCTCACAACCACTTATTGTCTATCACGATGCAACTTACCCATTTCATACTTCCAGCCCAATCAACTTAGCTCACATAAAAAAACAGGACGGCCTGTTTTGAATATTCAACCTGTCGACTGCAAAAAACATGATACATTTTCTGGTACTGTCAGTTCTTGCGAACAGGCAAAGTTACGGTAAATGTTGATCCCACTCCGAGAATGGAGCGAACCGATATGCTGCCAGCACATTGACTGACAATGCGCTGGCAAACGGCAAGGCCTATACCTGTTCCTTCAAATTCGTCTTTTCTGTGTAGGCGTTTAAACATACCGAAAATTTCATTGAGGTGCTTTTCAGGAATACCAATGCCTTGATCCTCTATCTCGATTTGACAGAGCCTTTCAGGCTTGTTTTCATTCGAATGACGTCGATCGCGAATCATCCGGCTCGAAATATGAAGAACAGGGGCTACCCCGTGTCTATGAAATTTCAATGCATTGCCTATGAGATTCTGAAATAAATGTCTCAGCTGCACGGCGTCGCCATGAATCACAGGCAACTCTCCAACATGAATCTCGGCCTGCAACTCCATAATTTTTCCCTCTAAGTCAGACAGAATGTCTTGCGTAATCTGTTTCAAGGAAACAACTGCGCCCTGAGACCGAGTAACATCGATTCGAGAATACAGCAAGAGACTTTCAATCAACTGTTCCATTCGACCGCAAGCTTTTGTCACACGCTCAAGATAGTCGAGGCCCTGTCCCTCCAGCAATGAACCATGTTTGACTTTCAGCAAGTCAAGGAACACTTGAATCGAATGCAGCGGCTCCTGCAAATCATGGGCTGCCAGTGCAGCAAATTGTTCTAGCTCGTAATTGGACCTGGCCAAGGCTTCTGTCTTCTGCCGCAAAGCAGTCTCAATCTGGCTCCACTCCTGCAATTCAGCCAAGGCTTCATCTCGATAGGCAGAGAGGTCTCCATTCCGAGCCTCTAGTTCTTGAACCTGGTGAGTTAATTGACTCACAATCTCCTGTTGCCGAATCAACTCTTGTTCCACAGAACAAGTATCTTCTTCCATATTGGTAGATGGAAAAATTGTTGAATGAATAGATTCTTCAACAAAACCCCTTACCTTTCTTGCTCCTCTCTGATTCATGGTAAAACGACAAAAATATGAGACCCTAGAAATATTGAAGGCCTCAATTTCAGCGACTCAATTTTCCACATTATTCGGTAAAGCCCTGGTTGATTCATGACTCGTCACTACGATCTCTTCAAGCACAGGAAAGATTAAGGTAAATATGGCCCCTTTACCCACACCTTCACTCTGAACATGCATGGCTCCACCCATATTGTGAATCGCGGCTATAGCACTATGCAGCCCAATTCCATTGCCATCTTTTTTTGTGGTAAATCCCCGCGTAAACATTTTCGAAAGATGCTCTGGAGCAATACCAATCCCGCTATCTTGAATAGTCATCACCACCGAGGTCTTATCATTTCCTCGATATCCCACACTAAGAAATAATTCATGATGGTCCTGAGATTGTTGTTGCATGGCTTGTTTGGCATTTCTAAGAAGATTCACCAAGATTTGAAGGAATTGGTGGGGATCGACCAGAACCGTCGGAACCTCTTGATAATCATGACGGATTACCAGCCACTTCTCATCTCC
The DNA here is from genome assembly GCA_965223685.1 of Nitrospirales bacterium. Lineage (GTDB taxonomy): Bacteria > Nitrospirota > Nitrospiria > Nitrospirales > UBA8639 > Nitrospira_E. Next base: position 340,774 of record CBDCXG010000003.1, on the reverse strand, counting down.
CGGCTGAAAACTCATTTCAATCGCATGAGACAAGGCATCGACTAATGCTACCTGTTCCCTGTGTCCTACAGCCTTAGCCATTGTTTGGTGAGAGGCAATAATGTGTTTCATATGGCGAAGATTTTTAATGAGTGTCTGCATTTCTTTCAGAACAGATTGCTGTTCTTCAACAAGATGTGCGCCAAGTTTCTCAAGGGAGGGAGGAATACGTTTCCCCTTAGAATCTTCCGTGAGATAGGTCCCTAAATCTTCTTGATGAGCCCTGAGCAATTCCGCCGTTCGACTCACCAGGGACACTGATGATTGCTGGACCACAGATTCAACTACATTTGCCGCAACTGTCACACTTGTCAGCACATTCCCAACATTGTGCAAAACCGTCGATGCCACATCTGCTATTTCAGCTTTGTTGGTGGCTTGCACTAAGTCATTCCGAAGCAAATCTCTTTCAGACAAACATTGCTTTCGCTCTTGGGCCTGGTGCAACACCCACTTCAACACAGGCAGTGCGACCCCTTCATCCACCTGATAACCAATTGCACCTTCAGTAAACAACTCCTGGGAAGAATTATTCTGGGAAACATTTATAATCCCAAGAACCATGGGATGTTTTTCATTGTCGACCACCTGCCAAATGTTCTCCCATTCCGCGTCATTATTACGACAGTCCACGACAATCACATCACACTGATTACCGACGTTCATTTCCTGAACTGAGGGAATCCACTCAACTGTCAAATTTGGATCAAGAGAAGTGAATGCTGAACGGAAAGACGAAGCAGACTCTGCCTCATCAAAGGCAACCATTAATACATGAAGAGGAACTCTAGAGAGAGAACATTGACTTTCAGAAGACAACATGGAAACTCATTCATCGGCGAAGTATGAAAAGAGCATGCAACTCTTCGGAATAGTGCCTTAAAAGAAAATAGATAAAGCGTTCTTTGCAGTCTTTTTCCCTCTACAGGTCATCGTAAGAGGAGGTCGCATAGAAGCACTGCCTACATTCCTTAAAATTTCAGCCACTTAGTTAGCTTTGACTGTTTCTTCGGCCCGCTCTTCCGCCCACTTTGCCAACAAATCTAACTGTGATTTAGCCTGCCGCGTTTCCGCCCACCGTTTCGTTAAAGAATTGGCCAACTGCCAGACTTCAATATTGTCAAATGGCTTTCGAAGGATAAGCAATTGGTCATTTTTATTAAGTCGGTGGATAACATCTTCCCACGCATGATCGGAAAAGGCTGTACAAATAACCACTTGCAAATCAGGATCTTCCTGCCATAAATGTTCAACGGTTTCTACACCATCCCATCCTGGCGGCATACGCATATCTACAAAAGCCACCGCATAGGGTCGTTCTGCTTTCATGGCCTCTTGAACCATGCGATACCCCATTTGCCCCTGGTCCGCACAATCCACCTCAAACTTTTCCACAATCTTTTGCTCTTCTACATCGTCAAACAATTCCGCCCTAACTTCCTGCAACAACGACGTATCCAGAGAACGTTCCAAAATTTTTCGGAAATCATCATGGATGGCCACATTATCATCAATCACCAAAATCCTACGATTTCCTTGTTCCATGTCCATTACCGTATTTCCTCCATGTGAATAACTGGTAGATCAAGTGTAAAAATGGCTCCTTGATTTGGACCATCGCTCCACACTCGCAAGGACCCACCAAGGAATTTCGCTGCTAACGCACTCGTATGAAGATCCGGAAGTATGTGGGACTGAGACCCCGATGCCGGAGGCGAAAATACTCGAGTCAAATAATCCGACGAGATACCCCGACCCGTATCTTCGACCTGAAAACGTACAAATCCATCACGATCCGGACAGGGAAAGTTACGGAGTGTCAGGCATAAGGGCTTCTCAGAAATCTCCCTCATGGCATTCATCGCATTACGTATGAGATTCACTAAGATTGGGGTCAACTTGGACACCTCCAGAATGCCTTCTCCCACCGGCTGATAATCCCGAACGACAACAATCCCCATCCGATCCAATTCGGTTTGATGAGGTAAAAGAGCCTCATCCATCACATCAGAAAAATGAACAGTGTCTTTAAATCCACCCACTAGCTCAGGAGCTTGTCCAGCGGCAAGAAGATATTCCAATTGCTCTAGATAATAATTCAGCGTGGACAATTCTGTGAGAGTTTGCAAATGCGTCTGTCGTAATTCTTGGCTTAATTGACCTAAAAACTGTGGAATTTTTTTCCCTTTTGGGTCCTGAGTGATATACCAACCAACGTTATCATCATGTGCTTCCAACATATCTGAAACACGCCCAACGTCATCTACATGAAACTCCCGCAATTGTTGATGAACTAATCCCGCTGAAACATGCACACTATTCAACACATTTCTCATCTTATGAAAAACAGACTCTCCACCATTAGTAGAGACTACATTCATTTCCGATTCACTTGGAAGGACTGTCGATGTTCCCATAATGCTTAAAAACCGATGGCTTTTATCTCTTCAAGCAATGCGCGGCCTTTACCAAGGCTCAGTTGATTTTCTCACCGCAGGACTCGGGCCATAGGACTGGAGCCAATTTTTCTGTTTCTTATCCCCGACCCGAAATCTTTATCAGTATTACGGAATAAATCGGTCATTTGGCCAAGAACTTTAAAAGGATTTAACAAAGGACCTATCCAAGCATGCTTCTGATATTCAAAAAACCATGGTAACATCCACACATCCCCCAAAATGGCTTTCACTCCATACAAAACAAGATCTCTCCTTCTTTGTCATTATGACTGAACCTCTTTCCCGTTCTCAGGACGACTCAGGCCCAACCAAGGCCCTAAGAGGGCTCCTCATTGCACAGTTTTTTGGGGCATTCAATGACAATGCCTGGAAACTCATGATTGCTCTTTTGGCAATCAAACAAGTGGCTGCCAGTTCCAACATTTCTGGAGAGGCATTTGAATTGGCATCCCAAACCCAAACCACGCAAGCCTTTGTCATTTTTACATTCCCCCTCATGGTGGTCTCAGCTTTTGCTGGCGTGTTTTCTGATCGGTTCAGTAAACACACCGTCATTGTCATGATGAAGGCCCTTGAGGCCTTACTCATGAGTGCTGGCACGGCCGCCCTTTACTTCAACCCAGCAGGCGGCATCTTACCGCTAGTCGTCCTTGCAGGCATGGGAGCCCAAAGCGCGCTCTTCAGTCCTTCCAAATATGGAATTTTACCGGAACTGCTGCCACACCGCCGTCTTTCTTGGGGAAACGGACAATTGGAGATGTGGACGTTCGTCGCCATTATTGGAGGAACGGCGTTGGCAGGCCCATTGCTGGACCTTTCCGGTCACAAGCCTTGGGTAGCCGGGTTGGTTTTAGTGGTGTTCTCTGCTCTGGGACTTTGGGCTTCCCTTCTCATTCCTCCAGTACCACAAGCTCGTCCTGAGGCAGACATCCGCGAAACCTGGAAGGGGGCCTGGGAGGCGTTCCGATCTGACCGAGTCCTAGCCCTAGGAATCCTTGGCTCGATTGCCTTTTGGACCTTAGCTAGTTTGGTGGGGCAAGACGTCCTGATCTACGCCAAAGCCGTTCTCCATTTGTCAGATACCTATTCAGGCTTTCCACTAGCTGCCTTTGGTATTGGGGTGGGCCTCGGGTCACTCCTGGTTGGGAAACTTTCGGCCACTAAAGTGGAATTGGGATACCTGCCCTTTGGAGGCATCGGTATCACCCTCAGCCTTGCAGCCTTAGGGTTATTGAAACCTGGACTTCTAGGAACATTGTTAGGAATGACCTGTCTGGGACTCTCCAGTGGATTTGTGGTCGTACCCTTGAACGCCCTAATTCAATGGCGTGCACCATCTGATCGTCGGGGTGCCGTCATTGCCTTTTCCAATACCTTGGTCTTCGGCGGGGTCCTTCTGGGGTCTCTAGGATGTGGATTATTGGCAGCTTTTGGCTTCAGTGCCGGTGCCATATTTCTCATATCGGGGATAGGCACAGCGCTACTAACAATCTGGGCCATGTATCAACTTCCCGAAACTTTTATCCGGCTCATGTTAGTCCTATTCACTCACACCCTATATCGACTGACTATTCTAGGGAAAGATCGCATACCACAAGAAGGAGGCGCATTATTAGTCCCAAATCATGTGTCCTTTATTGACGGATTTCTGCTTTTAGCTACCACTGACCGGCCCATTCGCTTTCTTGTTGATCAAATGTATTACCACAATAGGTTCCTTAATCCATTTGCGAAAATTATGAGGGCGATTCCCATTTCCTCTAATGGTTCTCCAAAGGAAATTCTCTATGCCCTTCGGGAAGCAGGGCAGCAATTGGATAACGGGGAATTAGTCTGCATCTTTCCGGAAGGTCAAATTACACGGACCGGAAATCTGCTGCCCTTTCGCTCCGGCTTCACACGCATTGTCAAAGGTCGAGACATCCCCATTATTCCTATTCATCTAGACCGAGTATGGGGAAGCATCTTTAGTTTTATTGGCGGAAAATTTTTAGCAAAATGGCCATCTCGCATTCCCTATCCCATTACGATTTCTCTGGGTGAAGCCCTGCCAGCCACAGCCACCGCTGATGATGTCCGCCAAGCCATTCAAGAATTGGGTGAAAGCGCTTGGCAAGTACGGAAAGCCAGCAGTCGCCCTTTACACCACAGCTTTGTATCTTCCATGCGCAAACACCCTTTTCGATTTGTGTTTGGGGATACCACAAAACCTCACGTGTCCTGTTCACAAGCACTTATTGGAGCCATCGCCTTAGCTAGAGCCTTGCGATCACATTGGGAAGGGCAACATTCTGTTGGTCTACTCTTACCCCCAAGCGTGGGTGGAGCACTGGCCAATATTGCCGGTACGCTTTCGGGTCGAACCACTGTCAATTTAAATTATACGGCTGGCATGGCTGGACTTGAGTCCGCTTCTAAACAAGCTGGCTTAGTAACGGTATTGACCAACCGAACCTTCTTGGAAAAAGCCAAAGTCGAACTCCCGCCCAATCTCACCCCGATCTGGATTGAAGACGTGAGGAATACTATTGACGCACGAGCAAAGCTCACTGCCTTGGGACTCGCGCTATGTGCCCCTATGCGCCTACTCGAACGGGCCTGCGGAGCAATTACGCATCCCACCATCAACGACTTAGCCACCATTATTTTCAGCAGTGGCAGCACAGGGGAACCCAAAGGCGTCATGTTGAGTCATTTCAATCTTGACTCCAATGTAGAAGGCGTTGCGCAACTGTTGCACATCGACAAACATGATCGCGTACTGGGCATTTTGCCCTTCTTCCATTCATTTGGTTATTTAGCCACCTTATGGTTTCCCAGCATTCACGGAGCCGGAGTGATCTTTCACCCCTCCCCATTAGATGGCGGAGGCATTGGAGAACTCATTGATCGCTATAAAGCCACAGTACTCTTGGCGACTCCGACATTTTTACAGCTCTATGTCCGCCGCTGCACACCTGAGCAATTCGGATCCCTTCGCATTGTTCTTACCGGGGCAGAAAAATTATCAAAGAGGCTCCTCACAGCTTTTGAAGAGCGCTTTGGCATTCGCCCAATTGAGGGCTATGGTGTCACAGAATGTGCTCCAGTGATTGCCGTCAATTGCCCAGATTTTCGTGCAGCAGGATTTTTTCAGCCAGCCTCACGACCAGGCTCAGTAGGCAAACCACTCCCTGGCGTATCACTCAGAATTGTCGATCCGGACACCTATGAACGATTACCAGTAGGCTCCGCGGGAATGCTGCTGGTGAAAGGCCCAAACGTAATGGAGGGGTACTTAGGGCGGGAAGATTTAACCGCAGAGGCTATGCATGATGGGTGGTATATTACCGGCGATATTGCCAAGCTAGATGAAGATGGATTTTTGAAAATCACCGACCGACTGTCACGATTTTCAAAAATCGGTGGAGAAATGGTACCGCATGGTCGAGTTGAAGAAGCCCTGCACCAAGCCATTGAGGCCGAAGGCATGATGCTGGCAGTCACCGCAATCCCTGAGGAACGCAAAGGAGAACAACTCATCGTCTTACATATACTGGACGAATCCACCATTCCCGATATACTCGAAAAAGTGACAGCCAGCGGCCTTCCAAACTTGTTTATTCCACGACGAGACAACTTCATCAAAGTCGACCATCTTCCCGTTTTAGGGACAGGTAAATTAGATTTGCGTGCGCTTAAACGCCTAGCCCTCGAGCACCATGCCAAATCTCAAATATCGCCATAGATGGCTAGCCATCAACTAATATTTTCACATTCAAGCCATGGCCAAAAGTGACTCATCCGAAAACTCCATCATCGACTGTCATGTCCATCTCGCAGCCCTGCCGGAAGGTAATAATGGCTGCTTAATTTCCTCAAAAATGTTAACCAGTCCGCTTTTTCGATTTTTATTATGGAAGCACCAGCTTTCACCTAAAGACCCTGCCGCCGCAAATAAAAAATATATCAACGATTTACTCATAGAATTACGAGCCTCCCAACACGTTCAACAAGCTGTGCTGCTCGGAATGGATGGAGTCTATGCCACTGACGGGCGCATCGACCTCAATGCCACGGAATTTCTTATCAGCAATGACTATGTCCTTGCACAAGCCAAAGCCCATCCCCAAGAATTTTTAGCTGGCGTGTCAATCAACCCTCAACGGATAGACGCGATTGAAGAACTCCACCGTTGCGCAGAAGCCGGGGCGACGCTCGTGAAAGTCTTGCCTAACTCTCAGCAATTTGATCCCGGACACTACCGCTATCAGACCTTCTACCGAGAACTAGCCAAACTGGGACTTCCCCTGCTCAGTCATGTGGGCTATGAATTCAGCTTGCTGGGAAAAGATCAGTCCGTGGGTGATCCAAACCGTCTTCGCACTGCCCTCGAAGAAGGCGCAACGGTGATTGCCGCCCATGCCTGTAGCTATGGGCTCATAGTTTATGAAAAGTTTTACCCTACCCTCATACAATTCGTTCATCAATATCCTAACTTTTATGCGGATATTTCAGCGCTTACCCTCCCTAATAGGCTGGGCATGCTCTTGAAACTTCGACATCATCCTGAAGTATTCGATCGTCTTATCTTTGGTTCTGACTACCCTCTCTCAGTGTTTCATCTCCCCATGTGGGGCCTTGCGAAGCTCTCAACCATTCGACACATAATGCGCATAACCAACCGATTCGACAGACAGTATCTCGTCTGCCGCAATCTCGGACTCGGCTTTACCTCCCTTCAAACTGCCCTCCAATCGACTCAAGTCCGTGTCACATCCACTTCTCACCCCACTTCCTCCAATTAGCGCCTATTCCACAATTTTCCAAAATTTTCGTGCTGAATCGGCTCATACGTCTAAAGAAATACATGGTTCACTTTTACCTTCCAATTCAAACCATGTAAAGGTTCCAAAAATTTTAGCCGAAAGAGCTAAAACGACTCCTTACTATGTGTACGTTGAGGAATCACTATTCCTGACTATCTAATACAAAATCTCATGATGGCTTCATTCATCAGCCCATCATTATCAACAGACGGAGTATTATAGATTATGAGCAGAATTCTCGTTACGGACGATTCGTCAGCCCAACGAATTATTGTGTCCAGCATCGCTCAGAATATGGGGCACGAAGTCGAAACCGCGACCAATGGCCAAGAGGCTCTGGAAAAAATACAAGCCAACCCACCTGATTGCTTACTTTTAGATCTGCTCATGCCCATCATGGATGGGATTGGACTACTTGAAGCCTTGGAAACCCACGAGATCAAAATTCCGATCATCGTGCTCACCGCTGATGTCCAGGATGGCCTAAAGGAACAATGCCTAGAGTTCGGGGTGACGACATTTATGAATAAGCCGATCAAAAAAGAGAAACTACAAGAAGCCTTAGAGGCGATTCTCTCTTCGCCACAACCCACGGAGGCTCCATGTACCTGACCCCTCCACAACTCGATGCGTTACAGGAGCTCATGAATATCGGGATAGGACGAGCAGCTGGCTCATTGAACCAACTGTTTGACAGACCTGTCCGAGTAAATATTCCTAGCATTCGCTTGGGAAAAGCCCAAGATTTCGTCCAGGATCCTCTTAGCCTAGATCCATCAGCGTATTCATCGGTAGGACTGCCTTTTCACGGAAGGTTTTCTGGATCAGCCTCCCTTCTCTTTCCTAGGGATAGTGCCGCAAGTTTGGTCTCCTTAGTAATCGGAGAGGCCCAAAACCTCGACACCATGGACACTCTGCGGGAAGCCACGTTGACGGAAATTGGCAATATTGTGCTGAATGGGGTTATGGGTTCCTTTGCCAACGTTCTCGAAGAAAAGATCACGTATGACGTCCCATGTTATCAACAAACCTCCGATCCAGAATTATTCCAGACAGCCTCATCACATTCTGAAGACCCCATGCTTTGGGCTCAAACTCAATTTACGATTGAAGTTGATGATATCTCTGAGGACATTATGCTCATGCTTGCCATCCCAGACTTTGGACTTCTCCTGACAACTCTCGATAAACTTTTAGATCCCAAATGCGCCTGAGAAAATATGCGTCATCCGAAGTCACCCCACTATCCTAAAAATCTTGAGGCTCTCCCGGAAAACCGGTTCAGTTCATTCCTTCAATACTTTTCCTCCTCCATTTTTTAGCATTGAAGCAACATTCCCTTTCTACCTCCACACGACCTTTTTCATTAAGATTCTCTGAAAAACACCCGAAAAAAGATCTATTGAGTATTCATAGTGAAGGAAATCTGTCCCTCGACGGCCAATCCTTCTTTCAACCCCATAAGGAGAACAACATCCATGAGCCGTATACTAATTACCGATGATTCCTTACTCCAACGCAGAACCCTTTCTGCAATCGTAACGGACATGGGCCATGAGGTTGACACCGCCTGTAATGGCCAAGAAGCCGTTGAGAAGATTCAAGCCAACCAACCTGATTGCTTACTCTTGGATATGCTCATGCCCATTATGGACGGAGTACAAGTCATAGAAACATTACAATCTCATGGTGTAAAACTGCCCATCATTGTTCTGACTGCCGATGTGCAGGACTGGTTGAAGGAGCGATGTCTGGAATTAGGAGCCACCATGTTTTTGAACAAACCCGTCAAGCAAGATCAATTGCAACAAGCCCTACAAGACATCCTGGCTGCACCACAACCCACGGAGGCGCCATGCACATAAGTCCCGAGCATCGCGATGCCTTACAAGAACTGCTCAATATCGGAGTGGGACGAGCAGCCGGGTCTCTGAACCAGATGTTGGAAAAACCTATCCGACTACATGTGCCTTTTATTCGAATAGGAAAACCAGACGAGGTTGCTCAGGAAATCCAAAAAATGCAGGAAACCACGTTATCTTCCGTGCAGCTCCCCTTTAAAGGAACATTTCAAGGATCGGCATGCCTGCTTTTTCCGACAGATAGCGCCGCAGCCTTAGTGACCGCCCTCACCGGAGAAGCAGAAGATACGGACACGATGGACTCATTACGAGAGGCCACACTTACCGAAATCGGCAATATTGTGCTCAACGGTGTCATGGGCTCGTTGGCAAATATTTTACAGAATCAAATCACCTACTCTGTTCCGTTTTATGAAGAAACATCGTTGCAGGGATTACTCCAACCCTCACCATCAGAATCTTCCGAAATGGTTCTCTGGGCCCATACCCAATTTACCATTGAAGATTACGATCTGACGGGAGATATCATGCTCATGTTCGGCATCCCTGATCTTGGCCTGCTCATCAACGCAGTCAGCGAACTTTCGCAATTAACAACATGTCAATATGCCTCAGCAGGATCCACTTCTTAACTTAGTTATCCTCGACCAGCTTCCTCAAGGCATTTTCATTCTTCGACCGAATGAGACCGTAGCCTTTTGGAATCATTGTCTGGAAGACTGGACAAACATTCCCAAATCGGAGATTGAGGGCAACCACATAGCCGCGCATTTCCCCCACTTAGGTACACCAAAATACACCTCGCGCTTTGAACCACTCTTTCAGGGCGGTCCTCCCGCTACCTTCGCTTCACAATTTCATCCGCAATTCCTACCGTGCACTCTTCCTAATGGGCAACCCCGAGTCCAACAGACAACAGCCAAGGCCATCTGGCATGAAACAACACAAGAATGGCGTGCCTTAATCATCATTCAGGACATCTCGGACCTTCACCGCCAAGCCATAGAATCCCAACGACTCCGGAAACAGGCCCAAGAAGAAATCCTTGAACGAAAACAGATAGAGAATGCTCAAACCCAATTGCAACAGGCAATTGACCAAGGAGTTGAGGGGTTGGCCCTGCTTGATCAAGAAGGGCGCTATACCTATATCAATCGGGCTCACGCCGCCATGTACGGATACACCGTAGAAGAACTACTCGGGCATTCATGGAAAATGCTCTATTCGAAGAAACAGCTACGGCTTATTGAAGAGATCTGCCTCCCCAAGCTCCGCAGTTCGGGACAGTGGCAGGGAGAACTTCTGGGCCTTCGAAAAGACGGAACGAGCATACCAGTGGAGGTTTCGTTGTCCTTACTCACGAATCTGGAAGGTTCCTCGGATGGTCTGGTGTGCACCTGTCGAGATATGACCGAACGAAAACGAGCGGAAGAACGATTTCGACAGGCGGTAGAAAGTGCACCAAGTGGCATGATCATGATTGATTCACAGGGTCGCATTATCCTAACGAACAAGGCTATTTCACAATTATTTGGATACTCTCCAGACGAATTGATCGGGATTTCGATTGAACAACTCGTGCCCCATCGTTTCAGATCCAAGCACCCTGCACAACGATCCCAATTCTTCGCGAATCCTCACCCACGGAAAATGGGAGCGGGGCGGGACCTTTTTGGATTACACAAGAACGGCACAGAAGTTCCCGTTGAAATCGGCCTGAATCCTTTCAAGACTGAGGATGGAACCTTTGTGTTGGCATCAGTCATCGATATTACCGCAAGGAAGTTAGAGGAAGAGCGCTTTCGTTTAGTCGTGGAAACCACACCTAATGGTATGATTATGGTCGATTCATCAGGCAAGATCGTCCTGGTTAATCAGCTCACCGAATCGTTATTCGGATATTCACGCGCAGAATTACTTGAGCAACAAATTGAAATATTAGTCCCACTGCCTTTCAGAAAAGAACACCCCCATCATCGAGCAACGTATTTTGCTCAGCAGACAAAAAGTCGAATCATGGGAAAAGGCCGCGAACTGTGTGGGTTGCACAAAGATGGCCATAAAATTCCTATTGAGGTCGGACTGAACCCAATTGAAACACAGGAAGGGCTCTTTATCTTAGCCTCAATTGTGGATATTACTGAGCGAAAAGCCGCTGAGGAACAAATACAGAAGAATGCTACCGCTCTTAAACAGAAAAACAAGGAACTCATCGTTACCCGAGATCAAGCCCTTGCAGCGGCACGGTCAAAAAGCGAATTCTTAGCCACCATGAGTCATGAAATTCGCACTCCCTTGAATGGCGTCATCGGCATGACCGATCTCCTGCTCGATTCGAATTTAGATACGGACCAACTTGAGATGGTGGAAACGGTGAAACATTCTGGCGAATTCCTGCTCACCATCATCAACGATATTTTGGATTTCTCAAAAATTGATGCCGGCAAGTTAGATTTGGAAATCATCGATTTTGATATTCGCACGGTGGTAGATGAAGTCTTAGATGTCCTAGCAGAACGAGCAGGGCAAAAAGATCTTGAATTGATTGGCCTCATGTATGCCACCACCCCTCAACAGGTACAAGGCGATCCCGGCAGAGTCAGGCAAATTCTGTTTAATCTCATCGGCAATGCCATCAAATTTACCCAAAAAGGAGAAATCGTCGTGGACGTGTCGGTGAGTCAGGCGACAACCAACACAACAACTCTGCGATTTGCCGTCACAGATACAGGGATTGGCATTGCCCCTGAAGCCCAGCAGACCCTGTTTGAGTCATTTACCCAAGCAGATAGCTCAACAACCCGAAAATTTGGGGGTACGGGATTAGGCTTGGCCATTTGCAAACGCTTGGTCACCATGATGCAAGGAGAGATGGGCGTGATCAGTGACATAGGACAGGGCAGCACCTTTTGGGTAACCATTCCCTTTACCCATGGATCCACAGTCCCCACCACAACTTTTTCTCCCGTTACTCTCCAGAACCGTCGAGTATGTATCGTTGAATCCAATGACACGATCCGGTTTCTCTTGCAACATTATGTAGAGTCATGGGGAATGAAATGTGAGGTGGCTCATAATGGTCGTGAAGGACTTGCTTTACTTCAACAACGCGTCAAAGAGATGCAATCGTTTGATATCGCTATTTTAGACCATACAGTTTCAGACATGATTCAAGAAAATGGACTTTCCTTAGCCAAACATATTCGACACGATCCCCAGATTTCCCACATTCCTCTTATCCTCCTCACCGCTCTTGGAAAACGAGGCGAGGGGAAAATGGCACAAGAGGCGGGCTTCAATGGCTATCTCACGAAACCCATTCGCCATCAGCAGTTACAGCAATGTCTGCAGATGATTTTACACGACAACCCACAGACTTCCTCATCTACCTCTAGAGGCTCCTCTCCCTTGGTTACCCGACATACGGTTCAAGAAGCACAAACTCACTCACAGATACGCGTTCTCTTGGCTGAAGATAATGCGGTCAATCAGAAGGTGGCCATTCGCATACTACAAAAACTGGGCTGCCGTGTTGATGTGGTGGTCAATGGACAAGAAGCTGTCAAAGCTATTGAGCGAACCGTCTATAATCTGGTGCTCATGGATTGCCAAATGCCTGAATTAGATGGTTTAGAAGCCACCAGAAAAATTCGGGAACGAGAAAAAAAGAACCGTAAGGCGTTAGGCGTAAGGAGTGAGGGGCAAGAATCAGAACTTTCGGACACGCCTGACTCCTCACTCCTTACGCCTCACCGTATTCCGATTATTGCGTTAACCGCCAATGCCTTATTGGGCGATCGAGAAACTTGTCTGGAAGCAGGCATGGATGATTTTCTGTCTAAACCCGTCCGGTTAGAAGAGCTCTCATCGGTTATCACGAAATGGGCAATCAAAGTCAGCACTAGTGATGAAGGGAAACTGCTGATATCAAAACTTGCCAGAAAGGACTCGCGTACTATGCCACCTTGTCTTGATGAATCAACAATTCAGAATCTCAAAGATCTGGGTGGGGACGAAGACCCCGAATTCTTTTTGAGTGTTGTGGATCAATTTCTTGCCGATCTGCCACGCCATCTAGATGGAATCAAACAGGCCATCGATGCACAAGATCCGGCTGCACTCACGAAAGTGGCTCATGCCTGTAAGGGGTGTTGTCGATCGATGGGTGCAACGTTATTAGCTGAATCGAGTTATACCCTGGAAGAGATGGGGCGAAACGGAACCGTGGAAGATGCTGGGAAGACGTTTGAACAGCTCCTGCTGGACAAAGATCAGACGATCCAGGCTCTTGAACAGGAACGAATCAAGTCAACGACTCCCGCTCGATGAGGCGTCGATAATACGAAACTGGACTTCATCAGCTTGATTATAAGCTGAGACCATCTCTCCTACAAATACGTCCACTCGGTAAAGTCCTGCCGTCCATCCGAACTCTGGGGCTGACAAGACAAAGAACCCCGATTGTTCATTTACCCTGACAACAACTTAATCACTCGCGGTCGGAGTCTTATCAGATCCTTTATCAACAGTCTCCAACCTTCCCTCAGCCGTGAGCACAATATCATCATATGAGGCTGTCTTCAGTTCAAAGACCAAATAAATCTCCTCTTGCGTCGACATAAATGTATCGCCAGATGGAATCGGAATAAATTCATGGCTACCGGCTTGCAAATCATCCCGCACAACTGTGCCCGCTGGAATGACAAATCGAAACCAACTGGATTGAGTGTCTCGTCCCATTAACGCGACACGTCCAGCCTTCCACAACCTTTCTGTGTCGAACAGAATCTTGTCCTGTTCCGCAAGCGAAGTCTGTACCCCTATCGCGTTAACTGGATGTCAACACAGCACCCAGATGACTGCAGATAGGCGGACATCGCTTCCAATGTGGCCCGCGTATATTGATTTGTGCATGGCGGCCAAACCGGCGCGCTACCAGCCAATCTTGTGCATTCGTTCAACGGCTTCAGCTAGGCGGTCTTGTGTTGTCGTCACGGTCATCCGAATGTAGCCTTCTCCCGGATCGCCAAAGCCATTGCCAGGGGTGGTCACAATTCCAGCCTTCTCGATGAGATGCGCTGTGAATGAGGCTGAAGTAAAACCTTTGGGTACTTCAATCCACACATAAAAAGCCGCAGCTGGAGCTTCCAATTCTAAACCCAGCTTTTTCAGGCCTGTCACGAGGACATCCCGACGTTCTTGATAAATTTTTCTCAAATCATTCGTCACCGAATCATCTAATTCCAGTGCCGTGATCCCTGCCTCCTGAATTGCTTGAAACACACCTGAATCAATATTAGTTTTGACTTTGCCTAATCCAGCAATGACTTCCTGACACCCAACAGCGAACCCAATACGCCAACCGGTCATATTGAACGTCTTAGACAAAGAATGAAACTCTACTCCCACATCTATTGCCCCTTCTGCCTCAAGGAAACTACATGGCCGCTTGCCATCATAATAGATTTCTGAATAGGCAGCATCGTGGCAAACGATAATGTGATGTTGTTTTGCAAAGTCGACCACTTTCTTGAAAAATTCTTTGCTGGCAACCACCGACGTAGGGTTATTCGGGGAGTTTAAGAACATCATTTTGGCTTTTTCGGCGACTTCTGTAGGAATAGCCGCTAAATCAGGCAAGAACCCATTCTCTTTTGCTAGTGGCATAATATGTGATGTGCCACCGGCAAAACTTACGCCGACAGGATAGACAGGATATCCAGGGCTCGGGACTAACACCACATCTCCTTTGTCAATAAACGCCAAGGGCACATGGCCAATTCCTTCTTTTGAACCAATGAGCGTAAGTACTTCTGTTTTAGGATCGGCCTTAACACCAAATCGGCGTTGATACCATTTCGCAACGGCTGTCCGAAAGGACAGCATGCCATCATAGGAAGGATACTGATGATGTTTGGGATCACCGGCCGCTCTCCGCAAGGATTCAATAATAGGCTCTGGGGTGGGTAAGTCTGGGTCGCCAACACCTAAATTAATAATATCCATACCACCTTCAATGGCTTTTCGTTTCATTTCATCAATCGCAGCAAATAAATACGGCGGTAATGTGCGGATACGATCCGCATATTGAATAGGAAAACCTGCCATGAACGTCTACTCCTTTCTTGAAATTCCTAAAATAAATCACCAGCCATTACCGTACCAAATTTTCAACCGGTTGGGGTACCGGCAAACATAAGCTTTGGCTAGGCTCAAAAAGAAGATCGGTATCTGACGGTTGAGCAGGAAGTTATGGTGTGAGATGCTCGATTAATTGATCAGCCAATTGGTGCAAGAAAGGAAGATGTGCCCTGGCTTGAACCTGAATCACTTCTGAAGGAATTCCTCCTTTTTTGACATCGCCCGGGCATTCTCGACAAAGCGCTTCCATGCCCGCTTCTTCTATTTCTGCATGAAACAATATCCCATAGCCAAAATCATGAGAACGAAACGCTTGCACAGGGAAGTCTTTAGACGCGATTAATGACTTGACCGCTGAAGGAAGAACAATTCCTTCCCCGTGCCATTGAAACACGTGAAACTCAGGGGGCAGTTTTCCAAACACTGGATCACTTTTCCCAGCATCTGTAACAGTCACTGACAGTGCCCCAATTTCAAACTTCTCTCCCCGCCATACAGAACCACCACAAACTTTGGCTAAAAGTTGTGCCCCAAAACAAATTCCGAGGACGGGCATATTTCTGTTCATCGCCTCTTGAACGAACTTCTGTTCTTCGATAATCCAGTCCTCCGAGTCATTGACTGACATTGGGCCACCCATAATCAGCAGGAAATCACCAAAAGCTAATGGCACCCCTTCTGTTGGCACAAGAGCGATCTTGACCGTATAGCCTCGCTTTTCCAGGGCCTGCCGAAACACACCAGGGCCTTCAAACGGCACATGTTGTAAACAAGTCGCTACTTTCATAATCTGGCTATCCAAGATAGCAAGAACATGTTTACCTAACGTGGGAAATTAAAGACAGAAAAGGAAAGTTTCAGCAGGAGGGAAGCAATTGAAATTGCTTTCACGATCAAGTGGCAAATTGACGATGGCAAGGACCAAATTGGTGGACTTGTCCTTGCCCTTCAAATATCACGATAGATGCCCATTCATGGCAAAACCATTGGCAAACATCGGCTGATGCCCATTTTTCTTATTCACACATTCAACCAAATGCCAAAAGCGAAGAGGGTTGACTTTCTTTTTGCTCGCTACAATCAAACTCGTCCCTTCTAAAACGGTATTCAAAGCCAGATCGGTTCGAAATCCAATATGCTTGCACATAGGAGAAATGAACTTTTCGACGGCAGCAATGACCTTATTCCCATTACTAAAGTGATTCAACATGACGATTCGTCCACCAGGCTTGCATACCCGAATCATTTCATCCACCACGATCCGATAATCTGGAACCGCTGTCACAACATATGCCGCCATCACAATATCAAACGTATCGTCCGGAAGCTGCATATTTCCCGCATCCATAGTTTGAAGGGTCACATGTGACAACTTGAATTCCTCCACTCGACGACGGGCATGTTCTAACATACCGTCAGAGAGATCAATTCCTAAGACTTCACAATGGGCAGGATATAGGGGTAATGCCTCTCCAGTGCCTACTCCTACTTCTAACACCCGACAACCAGGTTCAATGGAGAGCCCTCGAACCGCCGCTTCCCGAGATTGTTTAAAGGCTTTTCCAAACGTATGGTCATACACGGAAGCATAGGCCGTGTATACCCGCTCGACTTTCTTATTGTCCATGCGTCCTCCATCGCGGTGCTCTGCTCATTCCACACCCCTTCGAAGACCCTTGAATTGATAACATCAAATTTGAAATTCAGTTGTTACTGGGGAATTGTAAACGATGGCGGGAACCCAGATTTTTTTGCCGGCCTGGGGACGGCCCACCTGACTCAACAATCAATGCCTTGCTAATCTACCGAAGTGAAGAGAGGGAGTCAACTCTTCCCCTGCACAAACCTCAAATTTAGCACCCGTTCGTCAAAAAACTGGCATCTGATATTGACACAATCCCTTTGCAAACCCAACTCTTTATTGAGTACGATTATTCGAGAGATTGCAAACCTATTAAGGCATCTCTACAATTTCGGTACTATTTTTTATTTTGATTCATCATACTCGGTCTAAGGAGAACCTACATGGGTATTGGCTCTTCATCCTGCAACCGCCTCTCGTTTTTCCTTTTTGCTTTTGTCAGTACCGGGGTCCTATTTCCCTCTGATTCATTGGGTATTGATTTAGCTATTACGATGGAGGAAGCCAATAAATCTCTCACAGCCGGACGAAAAACAATGGAGACCGCAGATTCCATTGAGGATGTGGCTGCTGTGATGAAAGCCTCTGAAAAAGTGAGCCGAGTGGGGGCGGACCCCGAAGTCGACCCTTGCGGAACCCATGCCATTTTACGAACCCGTCGCTATTGGCTGGAATATTTTGGGCGACGGGAAGCAGCCGAATCAAAACGTCAAAAACAGGATGTCCGCATGCCCGAGGAAAAAATTCAAGAAATTTTAGACATGCCCTATCTCGAAGTAGAAGTTAGATTATGCGGGGAAGAAGAATTCTTTGCAGAAGGTGCAGAAATTGCTCTACAACAAGGCAATCTCATGGCCCGGCCAGTTGATATTGGTCCCGCAGAACGCGGTCGGAAAAACCCGGGCCCTGCGCCCAGCTTTCGTTCTCGTTTTACAGCACGTTTTGCCTACGCGGACTTTGATCCCCAAGCTCCAGGAACATTGGCCATTTTTTTTCCTGATGGTAAATTGATCAACATTCCTGCCGACTTTTCAAAAATACCGTAACAGTAGAGGCTTCCTTAAAGGGGTTTTGTGAAGAAACCTCTAGGCTTTTGTTGTATCACCTGAAATTAGTTTTTATGCCCTCATCTACACCATCGACTTCGCGCAGGGTATACAAATGGTGATAGAGGCCTCGTTGTTCCAATAAATTTTCGTGCCGTCCTTCCTCAACAATCATTCCCCGATGAAGTACAAGTATGCGGTCTGCTCGCTGGATCGATGAAAAACGATGTGCAACCATTAATGTCGTTCTCCCCTTCATCAGCTCGATCAAGGCATCTTGTACCAATGATTCCGATTGACTATCCAAAGCTGAGGTCGCCTCATCCAAAATAAGGATTCTGGGATCTTTTAATAAAGCCCTGGCAATCGCTACTCGCTGACGTTGTCCTCCTGAGAGGTTCACACCCTTCTCTCCCAAAACCGTGGAATATCGGTCGGGAAGATCCTGAATAAAGTCATGCGCATTTGCCCGTCGACTCACTTCATACACTTCGGCGTCCGTGGCCTCACTTTTACCATATCGAATATTGTCCATAATCGTTCCACCAAACAAGAAGGTGTCTTGAGGAACCAACGCCAATTGCCCATACAAACTATCTAATTGAATAAATCGCACATCACGCCCATCAATGAGTATTCTTCCTTTTGTGGGATCGTAAAAACGGTGAAGCAAATTGATGATCGTGGTTTTCCCCGCTCCAGTCGGCCCAACAAGCGCTACGCATTCCCCTGCCTTAATAGAAAAAGACACGGTTTCCAACACCGGAGGACGGTCTTCATAGGCAAATTGAACTTCTTCAAACTGGATATCTCCTCCAATCGGCTCCAATGGTTGTGAATCAGACCTATCCTGAATATCCAACGGCGTATCCAGCAACTCAAATACCCGAGTCATCGCACCTTGGACTTCTTTCACTTGAGAAAAAATCCGCGCAGTCGACCCAAATGGCCCAATTAAAATACCTGCAAAAAGGACAAACGCAAAGAGTTCACCAGGAGACAGCTGCCCTTCAATAACTTGCTTTCCTCCGTACCACAAGACGCCAATTGCCATAGCAAATGTAAAAAATGTAATCACTGGGACAAAGACTGCCATCACGGCTGTTCGTTGCATTGTTGTAGCCAGCAGCTCTTCTACCGCTGAACGAAACCGGATTTCTTCTCGTGCTCCTTGCACAAATGATTTCACCTCCCGTATCCCAGATACCACTTCTTCGATGAGCGTGGTCACATGAGCAGTGTGATCTTGGATTTTCATGGAAAGGGCCTTTAGCCGTTTTCCAAAAATTCTCGCAACAAGAGCAAGCAATGGCAAAAGAAGAAGAATTAACAAGCATAAGCGCCAATTCATCACCAAAAGAAATCCGACGCCGCCAATAATGGTGACCAAATGCTTGAGCACATCCATTGGTGTTTCAGTGAAAAGATTCTGAATGACTCCTACATCATTCATCAATCTGGAAATTAATTCTCCTGTGCGCCGTTTAGTAAAAAAGTTAAGAGAGAGCCGATGAAGATGGGAGAAGACATGAGTGCGAAAATCAGCTATTACATGCTGAGAAGCCAGAGCAGTCAGATAACTATGTCCCATCGACAATATACCCTGTCCAACCACAAATCCGATAAACATCCACACCATTGCTGTTAACTGCTGAAGATCTTTTTGTATCGTGATCACATCCCATAAAGACCCAGCCATCCTAATAAGAACCAAATTGCACGCCGCGACACCCATCACTGCGATTCCAGCGCAAGCCATGATCAGGATTTGAGGACGAATAAACGGGAGAAAACGAGACCACTGATTCATAGGTATTTCACTACACTATTCAGGACTCAGCATAAAAAGGAGACGCCCTTTAAGGCCAGACACACGCTAAAAGGATGAGAGAAAAACGACGAGGAAAGAAGGCCCGGAGATCAATCGATTTGAATAACCGATTCGATTTGCAATTTATTGATTGCGACAAACTCCGAATGGTGGGTGTCATCAATGAGCACATCAGTCAAATTCAGAAATCTGACCGAATCATCATTAAGCACATCCGAAATTCTATTCCGCATTGGGGGAATGAGGAGTTCGCCAACATACGTTGAAAGGGAGGAACGGACCCTGATGCGAGTTTTCTTCCCTTGGGTCATAGCCATAACCCCAACTCCAGTTCCCTGGTATTAATTGCGCCGTTTAGCGAATTTCATGCGGCGACGAAGTTTTTTATGTTTATGCTTGCGCATCTTCTTCCTCCGCTTTTTGACCACACTCGACATAGAGATGGGTTCCTCGTTTAAAAATTATGAGATGGCAAGCCAAACCGACAACATTCGACGGTTATCTTACAAAGCAGTAGCAACCGCCGAAGACTACCTATCATAGGGTTCAGAAACGTGTCAAGAAATCTGAACATCATACCCCGTCTCAGACCCATGATTCATCAATTCAGACTAAATTCCCTTGACCCTTTTAGAGCTCTTCTCCATTATAAGGTCTCATGTGGGCCCAATCTCGCATAAACCCCTACTTTCGGGCATGGACGATTCTCATTATTTTGGGTATATGCTGCGTTGGTGAAACAGGATGCTCAAAGAAAACGCCTAAATATCCGGAAGACCATGCTCGGTTCCAACGAGTGGTCCAAGCCATCAAATCACTCGAAACGGCTTATGTCAATAAAGATGCGTCCGCTTTTCATGAATTGCTTCTTCCCCTGGAACAATTAGAAGTGCTGGAGGTTGAGACTAAAAAAGACTTTGCCACATTCTCAACAATTGATCTGGATTTTACTGTAGATCGAATCCTTATCGATGGAAACCTAGTTTCAGCCTATATCTCATGGCAAGGTACCTGGCAACGTACCTCCCCAAAATTTAACGAATCCGCACGAGGTCATGGCGTACTTCTTTGGAGCGGAAATCGGGTCATATTACTCCGAGGAGTGGAAGGCGACCTTCCCTTTGGTATCGCATCCCAGCTCAACATACGATCCTAAATTCTTCACTATCCATTTCAACAATCCATTCAATCTTCTTATGACTCTTTCGTTGCCAGCTCACCCATGAACAGTCATATTCTCTCAACCGATTTCCTTATCATTGGTGCAGGAGTGGCTGGGCTACGCGCAGCATTGGAGTTATGCCGACATGGTGAGGTGATCATGGTGGCAAAAGGCGGACCGCAAGATAACAACTCCTTTTATGCCCAAGGCGGTGTCGCCGTGGCTCTCAGCGAAGAAGACGATGTCGATCTCCATTTCACCGACACCGTCAAGGCAGGACACCTATTGGGCTCTCGTCCCGCTACAAAAGTCCTCGTGGAAGAAGGCCCATCCCGTATTCATGAGCTCATTGAATGGGGCGCAAAATTCGATACTGTAGATGGCGAACTGGCCTTTACCAAAGAGGGAGCCCATAGCCGGCACCGGGTGTTACGAGCAGGCGGGGATGCAACTGGGAGTGAAATGGTTCGCGCCTTGAGTGTCAAAGCTCAGGGTCTAAAAAATTTACAATGGTTGGGGAATCATTTTGGGGTCGAACTATTTGTTCAAGACGGTCGATGCTGTGGAGCCATCATCCTCGACGAACAAACAGGGCATTGTAAAACTATTTTCGCTTCAGGAGTCTTATTGGTCACGGGAGGCGCCAGCCAGATCTATGCCCGTACGACGAATCCAGCTAATGCAACTGGCGACGGCATCGCTATGGCTTTTCGCGCCGGTGCCATTCTAGAAGATATGGAATTTGTTCAATTTCACCCCACCTCATTGTATCTCCCCTCCAGTCCACCATTTCTTCTTACCGAAGCCTTGCGTGGAGAAGGGGGTATCCTTCGAAACAACCGATGTGAACAATTTATGAAACAGTATGACCCTCACCTAGAACTGGCACCAAGAGATGTCGTATCTCGTGCCATATGGGCTGAAATGCAAAGAACCAAGGCCCGGCATGTGTATTTAGATGTAACTCATTTAGGGGAAAAATTTTTGAAAAAACGATTTCCAACCATCTATTCGACCTGTTTACGATATGACATCGATATTTCTGAAGAATGGATTCCCGTCTCACCCAGCGCCCATTACTTCATGGGGGGCATTAAAACCGACCTCCACGGCGCATCAAACCTTCCTGGTCTCTTTGTCGCTGGAGAAGCCGCATGCTCTGGAGTCCACGGAGCCAATCGCTTGGGCAGCAATTCTCTTTTGGAAGGTCTCGTCTTTGGGCTGCGTGCCGCTGAGGCAGCAGTTCGCGATGCTCGCCACTATTCTGTACCTCAATCGATTCCTATTCCTAATCGTAAAAAATCCTCTGCGCGCACAATGTCTGGACAGGATATTGAAAAACTTCGCAACTCTCTACGCCGTTTGATGTGGACAAAGGTAGGATTAATTCGCACGGAAGATTCATTAAAAAAAGCTCTAGAGCAGCTTCAACAATGGTTACGCAAATTGAAAGTCCCACCTTTCAATCGAACGGGCCTAGAAGCACAAAATATGGTCCAGGTCGGCCTCTGCGTTACCGAGGCAGCTCTCTGGCGAACCAATAGCGTGGGCGCTCACTATCGGGAAGATGTCCCATATTACAAAGGCTTGAAATGGAAAATTCATAGCCGATGTCAACAGACAAGCTTGCCCAAACCTTTATCGTCCCGACCCAAAAAGCATAAATAATCAAGAGGGAGTCATTTGAATCCTACTGATTCGAAACGTTGAGGCATGGCCCCAAAAATCGATTCACGTTCTTCGTGAATACCGTCCACAGTTGGAGAGTCCCTGAACCTCTTTTTCCTTGCCCAATCTGATTATTCCCAATTTTTGAAACAGCCATAATTTCTATCCCTGTATTAGTAATAAAACACTCATCCGCTTGAAAGAGCTGTTGTAATGAATAACGTCCTTCGTCCACACCTATCCCCTCCTCTTTAGCTAATTCCATCACCACATCCCGAGTAATACCTTGCAAAATTCCACATTCTACTGAAGGGGTATACAATTGTCCGTTTTTTAAAAAAAAGAGGTTGCTCGTCGTACATTCAGCTAGCTGGCCGTCAATATTTAGCATTAAGGCGTCATCTGCTCCAGCCTGATTCGCCTCACGTTTTGCCAAAATATTATTGAGAAAACTAGCGGCTTTAATTTGAGAAGGTTGCGCAACATGAGGATTTCTCCTGACAGACGATACATGCAAAGTCATACCCTGTTCACGCTGAAAATCCGAGTACATCATCACAGGTTTGGCCATCACCACAAGAGTTGGATGCGCACATAACTTCGGATCAATCCCGACTGCACCTTCACCACGCGACACCGTCACACGGAGACCCGCACCCTGTAAGTTATTGCGAGTTAAAAGCTCACTAAAAATCGGCAACCATTCGTCATCATGTATGTGAAGATCTAACCCAATCAATTCACAAGAGCGAAGAAGCCGTGCCAGATGCCGTTCCCAGAGAAATATCCTCCCCTGATACACGCGCAATGTTTCATAGACACCATCCCCATATAAAAACCCATGATCAAAGACCGAAACTCGGGCCTGCTCTTCCGGGACAAAACGATCATTCACATAGACCCACATACAACTACCTATCTAAGAAGCTTCACGCAAAAGTTTGGAGGGAAACCTCGGATGAATCATAAATTTTCTCTCGGGCTTTTTACTTTTCCCGATGTTTGGCTGAATCTTTCAGGGCACCTCACCTACAAACCGTGAGCATGCTGAAGAACCTGCATGAAAGCTTGGGCTTTATGAAGGGTTTCTTCATATTCACGATCTGGATCAGAATCAGCCACAATCCCGGATCCAACTTGAAGATACCCGTGATTTTTCGAGATCAGCAGGGTACGAATCACAATATTCAAATCCATGTTTCCATTCCAACCGATGAATCCGATCGATCCCGTATATAAGCCACGCCGCACAGGCTCTAAACGCTCAATCAGTTCCATGCAATGGACCTTCGGGACACCTGTAATCGTGCCACCAGGAAATACCGCCCGAATCAAGTCAAAGGCATTCACCTCATCACGTAAACGACCCAACACATGTGAAACCAAATGCATCACATGTGAGTAGCGTTCAACGATCATGAATTCATCCACGCGAATAGATCCATAACGGCAAGCTCGCCCCAAATCATTTCTGACAAGATCCACAAGCATCAAATGCTCCGCTCGCTCCTTACTATTGGAAAGGAGCTCTTCGGCAAGTCGTCGATCTTCAGCCGGCGTTCCCCCTCTGTGTCGCGTACCAGCAATGGGCCGCATATCTGCATATCCTTCAGAAATCCTGACCAGCCGTTCTGGCGAATTACAAACAATGACATCTGATTCAAGCACGAAAAACGCGGAATGCGGCGAGGGATTCATACACCGCAATTGCCGATAAAGCGTTGCTCCAGCCTTTGCAGGTGACGAAAAGCCTTCCGTAATATTTTCAACTTGAAATCGATGAGAAAGGTTGGCTTGGTAAATATCTCCAGCCGCGATAAATTGTTGGCAATCGCGCACACGATCTCGATAGGTCGCAGCTGATTGTCCTTCCTGAATACAAAAGGACAAAGGCCTCATCATTTCTCCATCTCTCCCATGAACACCGAATTCCAATTTTTCTTTCAGTGCTAATAAACGTAATTGCCCTTCTTGATATAAATCCTCAATAGGCTCATGCTGTATTCGTTCAGGAGAAGGCGAAAACACCAGCCATACACAAGACATCAGATGATCCACAACGACAAAGGCTTCAACAAACAACACATAAATATCCGGAAAATGGAGATCATCTTCCGCAGATGTTGGGAGAACCTCAAATGTCCGCGCCAGATCATAACTAAAACATCCAACAGCTCCACCTAAGAATGGAAGAACAGAAGACTGCATAGGTAAGGGATCCCCTTTAAACTGTTGCTCTAAGAAAGATAACGGATCTCCCGCGTGTTTCTCCCAAATTCCTTCAGCATAGGTAGAAATAGTATGGTCTTTCCCTTTTATCACCCTATAGGGATTGCACCCTAAATAGGAAAAACGACGAGAGATACCCCCTTGATGACTATCATGTTCAATAAAAAATGAATGTGGGGCATACCCTGTCACGAGACCATACAGCTCAAATGGATCCTGAAAATGTACGTGGCAGGATTGGATGAGAGGAAAATGATCCGTGGAAGGAGAGGTGGGATCCTTTCCTCCTTCACTCTCGCTTGAAAAAACAGACAAGGATTTACTGGGTATCTGTAGAAGAATCTGATGAAACTGGGGGAACGGTGGATTTCATAGCATTAGCAGCTTCTTCAGGAGCTAAGATACCTTTCTGCACCAGCGACTCTAAAAGACCTTTCACCGCTTCTCCAGGTGAACGGCGTAAGCCACGAACTCGAATATTCGGGGGGTAAAACCGAAGATAGTCTGGATTACTCACACGAATAGTTACCGCTTCACTTTCACTATAAGGCCCCAACTCTTGCTTGGCATTGGGAATACGAAAAAATGGCTTGCCATTGGCTAGGATCCCATCCGGACTCTCAATCTCTACCCGGTCTGAAATATCATCGCCAGTGATTTCTTTTACTCGATCCACAACGAGAATAAGGGAATCTGCCACAACAGGATCTCCAGTTTGATTTTTGACGGTGACGATGAATTCTACTTCACTCACAGATGTCAACTCTGTTCCAGAAAGGGCTTGAGCATGTTTATATTGGATAACAGGAACGACCCCTTCCGTGAGATCCGGCAAATCATCCACTGAAGGATTTGCAAACACTGGCGTCCCACTTATAACTACACACAGTAGGAAAACTGGTGCAATAGATCTCGCCATGCTAATAAAGATCCTCCTTATCGACAAATAACACAGAATTCGGAAAAGCTCAAAACTACACTTCATATCACTAAATTTCATTGAAGACTTAAGGCTTGAGCTACTGTATCATATTCTATAAATTATGCGATGTCTTTTCTTGACAAGATTTAGGATTTTTGCTTGAATGTAGCTCCTTCCAACGACTCGCCTTGCTGGTCTTATACATGGCACCTTCTCAGGATCCACTATTTGCGGGGCTTGGGCAGGCTATGCGGGTGGGCACTGACCTGCTGGCTGCCCTCATCGTGGGTGGATTCCTTGGATGGCTCGTTGATTCATATGTACTTCATTCAACACCATGGGGCGTGGCAGTTGGGTTGATTTTAGGATTGATTACTGGAATTCGCAATGCCTATCGCGCCGCCCAGCGGTGGAATACATAAGCAGTAAGACAAGGTCCCGCTTTGGAAGATCCCTTACATCCCTTCGAACTTCATAATTTCATCCCGCTTTCTCTTTTTGGCCTGGATATTTCAGTCAACAAAGCTGTCTTGCTGATGTGGATTGTGGTTGGCGTCGTCTGCCTCTTCCTGCTAAAGGCCGGCGCATCAAAATCGCTTGTCCCATCAAAATTACAGAGCATGGCGGAATTACTGGTTGAGTTTATTCGAGGTATTATTCAGGATACCATGGGAGCAACGGGCATGCGCTATTTCCCTCTCATTTGCGCATTGTTTCTCTTTATTTTATTTTGCAACCTTCTCGGATTGATTCCCGGCTCTTATACCGTCACAAGCCAGATTGTCGTAACTGGTGTCTTTGCCCTCGGAGTCTATGCTCTAAGCCTCATCATTGGCTTTCAATTACATGGCTCAAAGTTCCTCGGGATTCTCGTGCCCCCTGGCACTCCCGGTTGGCTCCTTCCGTTAATGATTCCGATTGAAGTAATCAGCCAATTGGCCAGGCCAATCTCTCTGGCTGTGCGACTATTTGCCAATATGACGGCTGGCCATGTCATTTTGGGAGTCTTATTTGGGCTAACAATTGCCGGTGGCCTTCTCATTGGGTGGCTCCCTTTTTCGTTTACGATAGTTTTATATGGTCTTGAAGTCGGGATCGCCTTTATTCAGGCCTATATTTTTACCGTGTTAACATGTGTGTATATGGGTGACGCGATTCATCTGCACTAATTCACGTTTGAACCATGAAAGTCAGTCATTACTATTAGTCCCTTTTAAACTGGGAGGACCACACCACAATGGATTCTGCAGCAGCAGCACTTTTGGGAATGGGCTTAGCGGCCGCGGGTTTTGCAGGTGCCGGCATTGGCATCGGGTATATTTTCGGGAAAATGATCGAAGCCGTCGCCCGGCAACCGGAGGCGGAAGGTCGAGTCGGCAAGTATATGTGGATTGGATTCGCATTAGTTGAAGCCATCGCGCTCTACGGTCTGGTCATTGCCTTCATCATTATGGGCAAAGGATAAAGGGCGAATGCACCATGCCACAATTTGATTCACATTTCTTTTCGTCCCTGATTTTTTGGGAAATTCTCTCGTTTGGGATCTTACTCTGGGTGCTATACAAGTATGCATTACCTCCGATTCTGGAAACGCTGGAAACCCGGGAACGGAAAATCCGAGAGAGTTTAGATCAAGCTGAGCAAAGTCGAGCCACCGCAGAACAAAAGCTGAAGGAATACGAAACGAAATTACAAGTTGCCGCTAAGGAAGCTGAAACTCTCATGACCGAGGCAAAACAAAAGGCTCAGCAATTGTTGGATGAAAACCAACAACGTCTTCGTGCAGATTCAGATCGGATCAAGGAAGAAGCAGCACAGGACATTGAGCGAGAACGGCGAAAGGCTCTTGATGACATCAAGAGTCAAACAGCAGATTTAGCAATTCTCGTTGCAGAGAAAGTCATTGGCCGTAGCTTGTCAGATGATGACAATCGTCGATTTGCTCAGGAAGCCTTAGCTGAGGTTGCCGCTCATTCTAAAAATTGATCTCTTGCAGCATATACCTGCTATTACTGCCTGAATTCCAATTTCAGAGGGCTTAGAAAAAGAAAATTATCTACCAAAGAGGGAAGGACGGCTTCCCTCTTTTTGCCCCCTCGCTAATTTCCTCCACCAGTGCGATACCCTTCTAAATCAACAGTTACAGTTTTGAAACCTAACTTTTTTAAGGCAGTGAGTACCCGAAGCCGTCGCAGGGGTTCCGCCAACATGGCGATTTCTGAAGAGCCCACTTCAATTCGAGCCAACTCTCCATGGCACCGAACTCTCACCTGAATTAACCCCTCTGCTAATATCAGCGCCTCAGCCTCTTCCACACGGGACAACGCCGATTTGGTAATCGGAATACCTCGAGAAATACGAGACGACAAGCATGCTGCAGCAGGTTTATCCCAATTGGTTAAACCTAAGACTTGGGCCAATTCTCGAATATCAGACTTATTACAGCTGGCTTCTAACAGTGGACTTCGCACCCCTACCTCCATCCCAGCTTGGATGCCTGGCCGGTCTTCACCCAAGTCATCGACATTCGTTCCATCTACAATTGCTTGAAATCCCTCGGCCTTCTGAATTCCCGATAACAATTGATAGAGGTCCGTCTTGCAATGAAAGCAACGCGAAGCATCATTCTGCACAAACGCCGGAATATTCAGCTGATCAGTTTCCACAACTTGGAGTTGGATGCCGATAGCCTCACATAATCGATAGGCATCGTCGAGTTCTCGTACCGGCAACGTGGGCGAAGCAGCAATCACTGGCTTAGCCGATGTCCCAAGAATATCCACCGCCACCTTAAGCACCAGAGTACTATCGACACCTCCGGAAAAGGCAACCACGACGGACTGCAGCTCCTGAATCACATTTTGTAGATGCGTGTATTTGTGTTGAAGTGCAGCGTTAAGATTCAGCATAAATAGGAAGCGCACGTTGAGAAGGCGGCGACAAGATTTCTGTAATTTGAGATGCTGACTGACCTAATTGACCGCAAGCGCCCAACACATCATCCCCTCGACTTTTGCGAAGAAAGACGTCTAATCCACGATGCCGAATCACCTGTTGAAACGCGGCTATAACATCCGGCTCGGGCCTTCGAAAAGGATTACCAGGAAACGCATTAAAGGGAATCAGGTTGATCTTGCAGCGAAATCCACGAAGCAAAGAGGCTAAACGATTGGCATCGTCTATCGAATCGTTGACCCCTGCCAATAAAACGTACTCAAAGGTTAATGGTTGCTTTGACTCTTTCAGATAGGTGCGACAAGCACAGAGTAACGCTTCTAAACTAAAGCGGGCATTGACAGCAGGCATCAATTGTTCACGCTGAGCATTGGTCGTGCCATTTAACGAGATCGCTAAATTCACACCCAAGCGTCGAATATCGGGAAACCTCGAAATCCAACCTGCCGTTGATACCGTGATACGACGAGGGGAAAAGCCTACCCCCCAATCCTGATTTGTGAGACGCTGGATAGTTTCTGCCACCGCATCAAAATTCATCAATGGTTCTCCCATACCCATAAAGACCAGAGAGGAAATGCGCTCACCTTCCGGCAGCATAGCTTGTACGTTCAATACTTGCCCAACAATTTCATGAGCCCGCAAGTTCCTCTTGATCCCTATCTGCGCGGTCAGACAAAATCCGCAGTCCAAAGTACATCCAACCTGGGAAGAGAGGCACAAGGTACGTCGGCGCTCTTCTGGGATTAACACCGTCTCAATGGTTAAACCATCGACCAAACGCCATAAATATTTCTGTGTACCATCACTGGCAATTTGACGTGAGGTCAATACAGCCTTTTGTATTATGGCCACTTGTCCCAAACACTCCCTGTCAAGCTTGGACAGGTTCGTCATCGCATCAATATCACCAACTCGATGCCGATAGAGCCATTGCAAAATCTGTTGGGTCCGGTACCGAGGCCAGCCAAGCTCTATGACTAATTCCTCGACTTCATGAACATTTAGAGCAAGAAGATTTTTTTGAGGTGTATTCATATCCCTAATCTTATTCAATATTTTCAATAAACGATGGCAGATCATACCATCTATTCAACCTAAAAGCGGCAGTTGAGCACGGAAAAGCTATGCAAGCAATTGAGGTACATAGGGAATTTAAAAATTGTGTTGTTACCCTTTAGGTCAGTAGCGTCCCAACGTTTGACGATTGGAATCATCTAAGTTCTTGATGAAGCAGGCATTACTCATGATTTTTTCTGGTCTCGATTTGAACGGTCTGAACCGATTCTGCCACCCTGCAACGAGGATCTTTGCAGGAGGCTTCGATGAATCACGGTCGGCTCGTTTTCGCACAATTGACGCAGCATCTGCCACTCACCACCTTTCGACGGTGTGTAACCCGGTACCACGGCGAGTACAAAGTCCGCACCTTTTCTTGCCTCGACCAATTTTTATGCATGGCGTTCGCTCAGTTGACCTATCGCGAGAGTCTGCGCGACATCGAGGCCTGTCTTCGGGCGCAACGCTCGAAGCTGTACCACCTAGGGATTCGCTCAATTGTCTCACGCAATACGTTGGCCAATGCCAACGCCGTGCGCGATTGGCGTATCTATGCCGACTTTGCACAAAGTCTGATCAACATGGCCCGACGGCTCTATATCGACGAGCCGTTTGGGGTCGATCTGCGGGAATCGGTCTATGCCCTCGATACGACGACGATCGATCTGTGTTTGTCGGTTTTTCCCTGGGCACCATTCCGCTCCACCAAGGCGGCGGTCAAACTCCATACGTTACTCGATCTGCGTGGCAACAGCCCAAGCTTCATCTATATCAGCGACGGCAAGATGCACGAAGTCAATATCCTCGATCACCTCTTGCCAGAGCCCGCGGCCTTCTATGTCATGGATCGCGGCTTCCTCGACTTCGAACGATTGTACCGGTTGCACCTCGCTGGGAGTTTCTTTGTGACCCGTGGCAAATCGAATCTTCAGGTCCAGCGGCGTTACTCCCATCCAGTGGATCGGGCCACAGGGGTCATGTGCGATCAGACGGTCTGTCTCACCGGCTTCTACGCGGTCAAACATTTCCCGACGCCCTTGCGCCGCATTCGCTTCAAGGATCCAGCAACCAACGCCACGGTCATCTTCCTGAGCAACAATTTCGCGTTGCCCGCTCTTACGATTGCCGAGTTGTATCGATGTCGCTGGCAAGTCGAGTTGTTCTTCAAATGGATCAAACAGCATCTCCGTATCAAGGCGTTTTTCGGCACGTCAGAAAATGCGGTCAAAACACAGCTCTGGATTGCCGTATCGGTCTACGTCCTCGTCGCCATCGTGAAAAAGCGGCTACATATCAAAGCGACGCTCTATGAAATGTTACAGATTTTGAGTCTGACGATGTTCGAAAAATACCCGCTGGATCAATTACTTGCAAAATCGGTGGATGCTGAGGTGGCATCGGCTCTCGATAACCAATTGAATTTATTCGAATAAACGTTGGGACACTACTGCCTTTAGGTGATGAATCAATTTTTTAATTTCCTAAGCACGGCAAGGAGTTGTGCAGACTTTCGTGATTCAGCTGCTGTTTTTAGATCCAAGACTGTGCAACCAATCAAATCCTTAAACGAAATTCAAGGCACTAAAAGTTTTATTTAGATTTTTCTACGTAACTATATATTGTCCCTTACTTTTCAAGAAAAAAATAATGAGTCGCCATTATTTTCTTTCCTTATCACTCATGAATGCATGATTTACCATAAGACAGAAAATATAATATTTTCCATGCTTAGAATTATTGAAGGATCTCTCAATATAAACAACAGCCTTTTTTTCACTGTTCAATTTTATGCTTTCAATCAAACACAATATATAGATTATCAATACGGAATATAGCGGCTCTAATTGTTTCCCTTTGATTAATTGACTGGTGAATAAGAAAATGCTCAGAATCGTGACATTGTCATACATTTTGTAAATGGTCATTTCAAAATTAAAAAAAAGGGCAACATAATAATTTCAATTTAAAGCTTGCTTGTTGACATTGCTTTAAAACATGCATAAAATTTCAATCAACATATGGTGGAGCTAGAACAATGGAGAATCAAGATGATGAACTGGAAGATATCCTTGGAGGCTTGGAGCAGCGGATCAGGGTCTACGAGCGCAAACGTAAGGATCTTCAAAAGAAGCGGGAGCAATTAGGTGAAGAAATCGCAACGGTCGAGAAATATTTGGAGCTGGCAAAAACCTTGTATCGAGTGGAAGCTGACAAAGCGAAACTGGCCAGCCTCTCTTTCCAAATTTCCTCCGACGAAAAGGGGGAGGTGTCGACATCTGAAGGTGACGTTGCCGCAAAATCACGAGAGATTCTTCTGGGGCGGAGTAAGTACGTCGGACGTAGCGTCCCCGATGCGGTGTACATGGTTTTGCAAGAGGTAGGAAAGCCTCTCCATGCAAAAGATTTATACCAGCGTCTCAAAGAGGGCGGGATGCCTATTCGTGGGAAAACGCCAGTGACATCCATTGCGACATCATTAAAACGAGACGCTCGATTTCGGAAAGTTGGGCCCAACACGTTCGAAGTCAATCACGATAAGCCCTTAACCAAAGCCGTCTAAAGGGCCTACATACAAGTGTTCCCTTCTGTGTGAAAGGAGGTGAGTAGCTTGGCAACAACGAAAAAGAAAGCGGCTCCAAAGAAAAAGGCGGCATCCGCAAGACCAAAAGCAAAGGCCGCAACTAAAAAGAAGTAATTTGACAGTCCCGCCAGAAGTACCGCCGGGGGTAGGGCCACCTGCTCCCGGCGTGTTTTTTCTCAACCACTCACTAGCGCCTTTTACTGCACCTCAGAACCTATTGAATTTTTCTCACAAAAATTCCATTTCAATGGACAATGGGAATGGTAAAAACTTGGGATGGCCCGAAGGATAGGATATGCTGTCCTTCAGCATTACAGCTAATCATGCCACTTTCCAACAATGAAATCGACGGTTTGACGCAAACAGCCATACAGGCGGCCCGCCAAGGCGGCGCTATCCTGCAAGACTATGTTCAAAAAGGCTTTGCGATTCATTCAAAAGGCGAAACTATTAACCTTGTCACCGAAGCCGACCTACAATCGGAAAAAGCTATCATTCAGACAATCCGTCAAGCCTTCCCAGATCACCAGATACTTAGCGAAGAAGAAGGCGCGCAAGAAAGCCCGCCACATGCCATGAAGTGGATCATCGATCCGCTAGACGGCACCGTGAACTTTGCGCATGGCTTTCCCATGTACAATGTTTCAATCGGGATTGAATACAATGGGATCTGTGTCATTGGAGTGACGTACGATCCAAACCGCGATGAACTGTTTCTTGGACAAAAGGGACGTGGCGCAACGCTTAATGGTAGCTCCATTCGTGTCTCAACAGCACCCACCCTCGAGAAGGCATTACTGGTAACAGGCTTCGCCTATGATGTCCATACAGCCACAAACAACAATCTGCAAGAATTCTGCGCCTTCACCGTGCGCGCGGGAGGCATGCGCCGCACAGGCACGGCAGCGATAGATCTCTGCTACATTGCTTGCGGCCGCCTAGATGGGTTTTGGGAACTGCAACTCAAACCCTGGGACACCGCTGCAGGAAAAGTCATCGTAGAAGAAGCTGGAGGAAAAGTCACAAACTACTTAGGAGAACCCTACTCTATTTACGGCAACACCCTTATTGCCAGCAACGGCCATATTCACGAAGAAATGCAAAAAGTGATGACAGAAGTTCGAACACAATGATCCCTTCTCTCACCACTCTGCCCTCACTCACCTACAAAGGTTTTTCCCCTCTATACAAAAACTTTTCTGGCCTAGATAGATTACCAGTTGAACTAATTTGTCGAAGCCGATCCTCCTACATATCGTAGACGTGGATCTTCATCCTCAACAACAAATCCAGAGCCCGGCAAGGGATTCCACACTAAATGTTGATTACTCTGCCTGGTGAAAAGACGAGATTCATATGTCCCACCTCCTACAGCATTGAGAAAATTGTCTAGAAGACTCACGTTACGATTGACCTGTCCTTCGATTGACGCAAAGAGCTCTCCCACATGAAGGGAAACCCCATCATTTGGAAGGGATTGCCTTACAGAAGTTTCAGTTATCGATTTTTAATTTTCGTGATATAAGGCAAGGCGGCGTCAAAAAAGACAGGGGAAAAAGCAGCGCAGCCGAAAACAGGCTTCCATTAGATTCAGCAAGAAGACGCTGAATAGTTTTTTCAGTTTATTCGTAGGCTCCTTCACCAAGACGGGTGTACTGGATGGTTCCCTTTTTAGCAATCATATATAACGTTGGCCAATGGCGGTTGCGGTAGAGCCGCCAGTTCTGAAACTCATTGTCGATAGGGACAGTATATGGAATATTGTTCTCTTGAACATAGTTTTGACTTTTTCAATTTCTTTTTCATAATCAAACTCTGGTGAATGGACAGCAATAATAACTAACCCATCTTAGAATAAGCCGCAAATCATGCCAACGAGAGTCATACTTACAATAATTTTCATGAATCTCTTTCCCATAGACCCATCCCTTCTATAAATTTTCAAAACACACAGAAGAAAGCCACCAACCAGTCAGCAAAAACCTTGTTGATTAGTCTATCCGGAAAAACCTTAGGGGTCAGACTCGATTTATTTTTCATCTCATATCAACAATAAAGCAAAAAATAAATCGGGTCTGACCCCTAATTTTAGAAAATTAGCCCATGTCTTTGAAATCGTGTTGAAGATTGCGTTCGCGAGCGAAGTTTTTGGACCAAGCGCTGCGGAACAAGACAACGGGGCGATCTTGACTATCCTTGACGACCAATGCATCAGACGGGGGCTTAAAGGTATCCACATCTCCCACTAACCAGGCACTGGATTCGTAGGGCAACATATCCACAATGGCTTTGACGCGGTATTCGTTCTGCAGACGAAACTCTAACACATCAAATTGGAGACGCCCTACTGCTCCAACAAAGAATTCCAAGCCATCCAGACTTCGCATGATTTGAATGGCACCCTCCTTCGCAAGTTGCTCAATCCCTTTATCAAAAGACTTTCGCATGGTGGTATCCTTCGGACGAACCCGTGCGAAGACTTCAGGTTGAAATTGGGGAAGCGGTTTGTAGTTAAATCCATCTGTTAATGAAATCGTATCGCCAATTTGAAACACCCCAGTATTAATAATACCAATCACGTCTCCCGGATACGCCACATCTACTGTGTTCCGTTCTTTGGCAACCATGCTATGCGGACGGGACAATCTCACCTCACTTTTGGTCCGATGATGTTTCACAACCATATCCCGGTCAAATTTTCCTGAGCAGACACGCATGAATGCGGTACTATCTCGATGACGCGGATTCATATTGGCCTGGAGTTTAAACACATAGGCGCTAAATGGCACTTCTGCAGGATCAATAGCTTGTTCCTGGGCCTCCGAGATATCGGCAATCCGAGCATGAGGATACGGAGCCATGTCCACAAAGGCATCGAAAAATGTTTCTACACCAAAGTTCGTCAGTGCCGATCCATAAAACACAGGCGTCACTTTCCCATTTTGAAACTCGTCTTTGGAAAAAGGGTTCCCTGCGATTTCTAGTAATTCTAGATCATGCTCTAATTCTTCCCATATATATTCGGGCACACGACTTTTCAATGAGGGGTCATCCAGAGTCAATTCCGTCAACTCAGGTTTGGCTGCACCAGCCTTTGCGGTCTTGGCATAGAGCAACACCTGACGGGTTTCCCGGTTCACCACACCCATAAACTCGCGCCCGGATCCAATAGGCCAATTGATAGGACTTGCATGAATCCCCAAGATTTCTTCCACTTCAGCCATCAGGTCCAAGGGTGGCCTGCCTGGTAAATCCATCTTATTGATAAACGTTAGCACAGGAATTTGACGAAGCCGGCAGACTTCAAAAAGCTTGCGTGTTTGGGTTTCCACGCCTTTGGCCGCATCAATGACCATAATCGCGCTATCTGCCGCCGTCAGAGTCCGATACGTATCTTCGCAGAAATCCTGATGACCGGGGGTATCCAATACATTGATCACAGCCTCTTTATACGGAAACTGCATCGCGGAGGCCGTGATAGAAATTCCACGTTCCTGTTCCATTTCCATCCAATCCGATGTGGCCATTTTTGAATTTTTTCTCGCCCCAACCATACCAGCCGTCCGAACCATGCCGGAATACAACAACAGCTTTTCAGTTAACGTCGTCTTGCCAGCATCAGGATGGCTAATAATGGCGAACGTGCGCCGCTTACTCGCTGCGGCACGAATTTCTTGTTGCAGTTGGGGTGTTGTCATGCCAGTTAGGAGAATTCCCTCAAGCCTACAGATCTTCCAAACGACCTTGTGCTCGAGCGAGATCAATGCGTGCCGCGTTAAAGGTAAAGAGACCTTCAATCAAGTTATCTCGTGCCTGAGCCACTGAGGTTTGGGCATCGGTTACTTCAATGTTTGTGGCCACCCCCACGGCAAACCGTTCACGAGCCAGCTCTAATTCCGTTAACGATAGCGATAACCCTTCTTCTGCTACCGCCACTTGTTTTTGTGACGAATGGAGGGTTAACAAGGCATCCCGCACCTCCAATGTCACTTGATACTGAATATCTTGAGTGTTGATAGCCTCTTGCCTGACCAAACTCCGACTTTCTGAAATTCGCCCCTCTCTTTGTCCCCCATCAAAAATGGGCACGGTCATCAGAACTTGGACACTATCATTCGTGAGCATGTTAGAGACTTCATTACCGATTAACCCCACGTCGCCTAACGCCTGAATTGATGGAATACGCTCACTTCTAATGGAACTGAGAGTCAGAGAAGCTAAACGTTCTTTATTTTTTTGTAATTTCAGTTCTGAACGATTTTCCTTCGCCACCTCCAAGGCTTCCACAACTGATTGAGGGGTTACCTGAAGCATGGTCATCTCGTCCGTAAGCATCAATGTGGTCGCGAAGGGAAGACCTATAGCTCGGATTAAATTCAGTTTTGATCGATCTCGAGAATTCTCGGCTACCAATAAACGTTGGCGCTCGTTCTCCAATTGAACTTTGGCACGCGTCACATCCAAACTCGTGGCCATTCCTGCAGATTTTCGTTCTGTGGCTAAACGTAACAATTCCTGATTCAATGTGACATCGGCTTTTCTTGCCTCTACGGCCGCCTTCGCACGAAGCGTTTCCAGATAGACTAACCCCACGGTGGCCATCGTATCCCGCTTCGTCACTTCAGCATCCAACCCCGCCACTTCTACCCCGGCTTTGGCTGCCCTCCACTTTTGAATTAGACTCAGGCTCAAGACAGTTTGTGTAAGAGAGGCTCGAGCTTCATAAAATTTAATGGGATCAGAAATACTTGGACTCCCACCAAATGACCCAAAAAATAACCGGCGACGTGCTGCGCTCATTCTTCCTGATAAATTTGGAAGTAATGTGCCAAATTGGGTATCTGCAACATTCTGAGCTTGTACAATTCGCTCCTTAAATAATCGGACCTTTGGATTTTGATCCACAGCCGCATCCATCGCCTCGCGCAAACTTAATTTCAACACCGGAGCATCGGTATTGGTAGAAATTAGTTGCTCTGTAGACGCAAATCCGCTCTCGCATAGGGAACAGAAAAGGACAAGCAGTACAAATTTTCTAGTCCATCGCAAAAACCAGAACCTTGAGTCTTTTCTACAAGTAGAGTGAGTCACATTCTTTATCACCTAGGTTTCTCTCATACCTGCCGATACTGGAGATTTTGATATCATGAGATTCACTCCTAATTTTTTCACATCCATGAAAAAACTAAACAATGCCGGAACCAAAATTAACGTAAATATCGTCGAGGTGACTAACCCACCCAACACAATACTGCCAATTCCCCTATAGAGTTCCGATCCAGCTCCCGACGACACAACTAATGGGAAAAGACCAAAGGTCGTGGTCAACATACTCATCATGATAGGACGAAAACGTGTCCGAACTGATTCTGCAATGGCTTCAATGGGATCATCCGTCGACCAAGTACTAGATGGCAACGTCGGGTCATTATTTTCATAGCGTTTGGCGTTAAGAAAATTTAAGGCCTGATGAACAACCAGAATGGCATTGTTCACCACCACACCTAGAAGAATAATAAATCCTAACATGGTGAGCACATCCATAGGCTGATAGGCCACAAACTGATTGACTAATGCCAAACCTAGCAACCCCCCAGCCGCTGCAAGCGGCACGCTAGTAATGATCACCAATGGGTACAGAAAACTTTCAAACAAGGCCGCAATCAATAAATACGTGATCAACAACGCCAACAACAAATTCCATTTGAGGGCATCATAGGTCTTCGTCAAATCATCAGCGGTACCTGACAATTCGATATTATAGAGTTGCCCGAGGGAGCCCTCTTCTTTTAATGGCGTAATAATCTGGTCTTGCAACACGGCCATGGCCATTTCGATCGGCATATCCGATGGAGGAATCACCTGAATAACAATCGCACGTTCCCGTTCAATATGATTGATCTGTTCTGGACCCGGGACCAGCTTGACGTTCGCAATGGCCCCAACCGTGGTTAATCGCCCTCCCGGGGTATGAATAGGAATCTTTTGAATATCTTGAGTCCGCGTGGCATAACGATCTTCCCCACGAATAGTCAAATCAATCTCATCTCCCTCATATTTCACATCACTGGCCTTGGCTCCATCCACAAGCGCATTAATGGTAAAGCCCAATTCCTGATTGGTCAGTTGAAGATCGGCAGCACGATCTCGCCTCAGTCTCACATGGAGTTCTGGGGTTCCTAGGTCCAAGCTCGGCTTAGGTCGGACTTGAGCATCAGGCATCACACTCTTCACTTGCCGAAAGATTTTTCCACCTAACCCTACTAACGTATTCAAATCGGGTCCGGTTATTTCCATATCAATGTTCCGACCTTCACCTAAGCCACGTTGAAAGAGACTTCGTTGCGTGATAATGCTGATAACTCCTGGCAAATCTGCTGTCGCCCTTCGCATAAGTGGAATGAGTTCTTTCGCCCGCCCATCTTCATTGGTCCGTGCGCCCATAAACACCATCCGTCCTCGGGCTACATAGAAAAAATTACGAATACTTGGGCCATCGAGTTGCGCTTCCTCATCAGAACCAGGTTCAGCTTCCCAATGGGGCCTTAACACCGATTCAATAGTATTCCCCATTTTCACAAAAGTTTCCATATTATAGCCAGGCGGTGGTAGCAAGATTCCAATTACCAAATTTCGATTTCCCGTTGGCAAATATTCAGCTTGTGGCACTAGCAGCCAAGCCAGCACTCCAGATAACCCAATGAGACCAAGGATAGTACAAAGACGAAGAATGGCATTTCTACAAATTGCCGACACCAATGCACTCAGACGACCAGCAAACCCGAAATGCAGATACTCCCGTTCATCGTTCGAAAAGTCTGAAACATCATTCCATTCATCTATCGCATCCTGACTTGTAACATCCGAAGAGTGTCTGTTACGCGTCGTTAAAATTCGCGCAGACAAACTCGGAATGACTGTAATAGAAACCAAAAGGCTAAGCCCGACGCCAGCACTAATGGCAATGGCAATATCTCGAAAAAGCTGTCCGGATTGTTGTTCAATAAAGACAATGGGAATGAAGACGGCAATCGTAGTCAGCGTACTGGCTAACACCGCTCCCCAGACCTCTACCGTTCCTTCATAAGCAGCTTGAAGAAGCGACTTGCCCGTTTCACGATGCCGATAAATGTTTTCCAAGACCACAATGGAGTTATCAACAAGCATCCCCGCCGCAAACGTCATTCCCGCTAAACTAATCACATTAAGATTGCGTTCCAACAACCACAGCGCGATAAACGTCCCCATAATACTAATGGGAATCGCCAACCCAATGACCAGCGTGGTACTACCGGTCCGCAAAAACAGGTAAAGCACAACGATCGCTAACAAACTTCCTACCACCAAGTTTTGTTGGACTAAAGACAAGGAACTATAAATGTAATCCGTCTCATCATAAACTTGATACAATTTAAAGCCACGTGGATTCAGTCGTCCTTCATTCAGTTCATGTACGGCTTCTCGTAACCCTTTCATAATGTCCAACACATTGGCTCCCGGCTGCCGAACCGCATTCACCGCAATACAGGGCCTGCCACTTTGCCGCACAATATTCGTAGGATCTTTGTAATCCAGTTTGACCGATGCTACATCCCGCACATACACCGGGGCACCATTCCGACGAGCAATAATTACCGACTCAATATCACTGGGAGTTTTATACTCCCCTACTGTCCGAACGACATAGGATCGTTTCCCTTCGTCAAAATCGCCTCCGCTAAAATCACGGTTTTCCTGATCTAATGCCCGTGCTAAATCCAGCCAGGTGAGCGATCGTGCGGCCAATTTTGCAGGATCGACTAACACTTGCATTTCTCGCTCACGTCCCCCATAGACATTCGACGCCGCCACTCCGGAGACGCGTTCAAAACGGGCTTTAATCACATCTTCTGCATAGTCATACATCGTATCAATCGGCACAGGGTTATTTTCTAACGCTTCAAAAATAAACCATCCAATCGCTGACCCTGCCGTATCCGCACTGCTCAAAACAGGCTCATCCGTTTCGTCAGGATATTCTTGCACCTGGTTGAGTCGATTAGAGACAAGAAGAAGTGCAGCATCGGTATCCGTGCCAGCAGGGAACCGCAGGATAATTCTCCCACTGCCAAAGGAGCTTTCGGAAAGCATCCGCTCAAGGCCTTGCACGCCTTTCAACTGCTCTTCTTGTTCATCGATAATTTCACGCTCAACTTCATGAGAGCTTGCCCCATGCCAGCGAGTATCGACCGTGATTTCTTCTTTCGTCACATCCGGAGTGAGCTGAATAGGTAACCGCAGGAGTGAGACCACACCAAACAAGACGACAAAGAGTACCCCTACCGTCGCCGTCACAGGAAAACGAATCGCTGCTTGAATCACATTCATGCTTGAGGCTCCTCCTCAAGCACCCGGACAGGTTGGCCAGGGAAGAGGCGTTCATTGCCCTCAACCACCACACTCATTCCCGGCTCAAGGGAACCTTGCACCTCGACCTCACTATTGACGTGATTCACACCTTTCACAGGGACCTGTGTGACACTGCCTTCCTTCATCACAAACACAAATTCCTCGCCTCCGCGCAGCACTAGAGCATCTTTTGGAACAACTAAAGCTTCATAGGGCGCACCAACCTGAAGATTGACACGCGATACAAGGCCACTCTTGATCCTAAGGTCTGCATTGGGCAATTCCACTTTGATGGGAAACGTTCGTGAATTTCTGTCCGCCTGAGCCACCACCGAAAATACTTTGCCTTTGGCTTGAAAGCCTCGCAGACCATCAAAAGTGGCCGAAACAGCCGCGCCGACTCGTACGTCACCAACATAGCGTTCGGGCAGAGGCACTTCCACTTGCACACGGGACAAATCAACTAATTCCACAATAGGCCCACCAGCTTGAATCCATTGTCCAACTTCGGTGAATTCTTTCGTGACCCACCCTGCAAACGGCGCTAGAATACGAGTTTTCTCTAATTGATCACGTACCTGCAACAATTCCGATTCTAAAAGAACCAGCCGTTGTGCCAAAGCAGATTCTTCGGTCACGGCATCATCATATTCTTTTTGCGTTACTAATTGTTTTCCAAACAGAGTCTTAATGCGTTCCAGATCTTTTTTGGCTTGTTGATAGCGCGTCTCTGCCTCCCGATGCGAGGCTTCAGCCGAATTGAGTCGGATGGTTAACGTATCGGTTCGCAATTGCGCCAACAATTGGCCCTTCTTGACAGCCATCCCTTCTTCTACGGGGAATTTCTCAACCAGCGCCGCAATTTCTCCCGCCACAATGCTTCGCCGCCATGGTTCTACAGTACCCACTAATTCAACCGTTTGCTGCACACTGCGATTCACGACTTCAGCCACGCGCACCGGTGTTGGTGGGCGCCCTTGTGGGGGTGGCGCAGCTTGCTGTTCACTACACCCTTGCAATCCAATGACACCAATTATCACCAACAGAAGGAATACTCGCATGTGTGCCTGACTAGTCATAAGAGTCAACTATTATTTGGCTGCCTCAATACCACCTAAGAACAGTGCGCCCAACCAATCACCTTTTTCGACTAACGATTCTTTAGGACCCGCTTGTAAGATCCATACATATATCGTTGAATTCAACATCCCATGAAAGGCCAATGAAGTATCCTTCGGATTCACTTTACGAAATTCTCCTGCTTTAATCCCCGCTTTGATCAGATTGGCTACCAGATCAATTTGAGCTAAATATTTTTTCCACACACGATCGCCAAAGGCACTTTTCACTGTCCATTCAAATCCACTCCATTCAGACACATAGATTCGAAAAAAGTCCCTATTTTGATCGGCAAATGCCAATTTCACCCGTATGACTTCCCGGAGTTTCTCTTGTGTCGTTGCCCCATTTTTTGTGGCCTCGTTTAATAAATTCAGCAGTTCTTCGACTTTTGCCTCAACCAAAGAAATATAAATCTCTTCCTTACTCTTAAAAAATCGATACACCGTACCCATTGCAAATTGGGCGGATTCGGCAATCTCGACCATGCTGGTTTTAAAAAATCCATATTGTGAAAACATGCGCTCGGCGGCCAAGAGAATTTCAGCCCTCCTGGCCTCATATTCGCGCTGCTTTCGTTGGGACCGTTGATCCATATGCTCTCCAAAATCATCCATATTGCCTATTACTGAATAGTTATTCTAATAGGTGAATAGCTATTCGACAAGATAGAATAGCCATTCACTTCCTTATCATGACTCTCATCGGTTGGAATTTGCAAATTCCTAAGAAAAGGAACACTTGAAAAGCCCTTGGAACCTGACTGGCGCCCTTTTTCAGAAGAGAGAGGGGCTTTATTAGATTTCGTGTAGATGCCTAAGAAAATCCAGAAATCCCCCTATGGGAGTGTTGAATAATGAAGATATCAACGGCCATATTTCGCCAGAAAGCCCTTGGCGATCACAGGGTCTGGTGGTTCAAAAAAGTTCATTCAGTCCTGTCCTGAGGCTTCTCGAAGGGAAGGCCGCAACCATTTTTTCGCGCAGAGCGTACGCACAGTACGTGAGGACAGAAAAAGGACGAGAACGCCGCTGGCGACTTTTTTCAACGGGCCCCCTATGGAGAATTTTACCAAGAAAGAAAATTCCTGAGGTAGGATAATTAGCCTATAAACGCTCCTTCACTTTGTGGTCCCCCAGAGACACCACCGGATACAATGAACGCCATCACTTCAGAACTTTCAGCCTCCAGCGGGCGCACCTGGGCTTTAGGAAAGACCAAGAGGTGTCCTGCAAAGTTATAGGACTGCGGAAAATAGACTGCGACATGATTGAGGAGCCCCAAAAACTCTAAATCGGTTCGTGTCACAAATCCCACCGCCTCCCCATGGGAACCAGGAGAAAGGGAGACCAACACTGGTTGATCAAACCGGCGTTTTTCACCCATAAACGCCGCAATCAAATCCTTAATCGAGGTATACAATAATTTTACAAAAGGTGCTTTAATCAACCCCCGCTCCATAATATCCAGCACTTTCTGAACAAACACCGTCGAGGCATACCGACCCGTTAATGTAATGAGACCCAAGGTCACTAAAAAGCCTACTCCAGGAATGGGAATATTCAACCACCCATCAATAGCCTGCAAGACTAGCCAGGCCACATAGAGTGTGGTCACGACAGGCACCAGGATTAACAAGCCTTCTAAGAAATTTCTGGCCAATTCATTCATATTCATAATTTCCCAAAATTTTGGCCGTCGAAATTCCATCGCTCGTTCCCCCCAGCAAAAGGTTGATACATCATTCGCCTGCTAGAATGTACCCCACTCCTGGAAACCAGACAACCTCACCAAACAAAACCAATTAATAAAATGAGGAGGTTACAAGGAGAAGTGCTATACAGTACAATTCCAGAATCTGCTGTTTTGAACGTAAGGAGAGAATTATGGCACAAAGTAGCTCAGGAGCTGGAGCCTCATCATCTCAGGCTCCAACCACTTCACCTGAAACAGAAATTCTGCATGTGGTGATTAAACGAGATGGGAAACTCGTGAATGCCAATTGGGGCCTACACCCAAATCTGAAAGAAGAACTGAAGGCCGAGGAATTGAAAGAACTGACCGACATTATGGAGAAAGTCACAACCATTGTTGGCAAACGATTTGCTCAAATACTCACCCAAGCGGAAGAGGATATATCAGGCACTGCCTAAGCTATATTGCTTTAGTGT
Source organism: Nitrospirales bacterium (assembly GCA_965223685.1). Lineage (GTDB taxonomy): Bacteria > Nitrospirota > Nitrospiria > Nitrospirales > UBA8639 > Nitrospira_E. The sequence continues at coordinate 296,692 of CBDCXG010000003.1, read as the reverse complement.
GGTAACGATCAAATGCCCTCTTAACTCTCCCCCAACTTTTCGCTCCTTTTCCGCACGAAACCCTCAATGGCGAAGGGGATTCAAATATTAACTGAAAGTCAATTTTCTACAGAGGAATGATTAGAGACCCAAATTCTGAATGGTGTTTGATAACATCACCCAGCAATTTTTGTCTCTGGACTTTTTTCTTCTTCCCAGCCGCCACCGATGGCTTTGAAGAGGGTAACTATATCAGTGAGACGAGCACGTTGGGTTTGCACAAGATTTAATTCTGCCGCCAAGACAGTTCTCTGAGCATCTAACACATCAAGGTACGTTACTAGGCCCTGGCGATATCGAATTTCTGCAAGTTCGCGTGCGTCTTGTGAGGCTTGTACCTGCTGTTGTTGATGGATCAATTGTTCTTGACGGGTTTCTAGGGCGCTCAACACATCTGCCACTTCATGAAAAGCTGTCAGGATCGTCTGCTGATATTGTTCCAGCATCTGCTGGTATCGCGACTCTGCCACATCCAAACGAGTGATATTGGTATAGCCCTCAAATATTGGGAGTGAGACGGATGGACCGATACTCAAATTACGACTGGCCCAAGTAAACCATTGATCAAATTCACTGGTTTGAAATCCTCCCGCCCCGGTTAACGCGACCGTGGGGAAAAAATACGCACGGGCTTCGCCAATTCTCGCATTGGCAGCCTTAAGCGTTTCTTCCACCTCCACAATGTCTGGACGCCGCTGCAATAAATCCGCCGGCAAGCCAATAGGAATCGTCGGTTGAACAGTTGAAGCCGGTATGGGTTGGCGATTCAAATCCAGCGTATTAGGTGGAACGCCCGTGAGTAATTCTAGTTGATGCTGTTGGACTGCCCGTAAACGACGAAGCTCCGGCAATTGGGCTGCCGTTTCCGAAGCAAGAATTTCTGCCCGTTTGACATCCAAATCTGACACCAGCCCGGCCTCAGCTCTGGATGTGATAATAGAGAGAGAGTCTTGTTGCAGAGCAAGATTATCGCTGGCAATTTCTAGCTGCTCATCAAGTTCTCGGAGTCGAAAATAACCCTGGGCTACGTCACTCATCAGAGACAAGGCAATCCCGTGCCTGTTCATGGCACTGGCAAATGCTTCGGCGGAAAAGGCTTCCTGACTCCGACGAATTTTTCCCCACAGATCCAATTCCCACCGTAAATCAATTCCAGCATCCCAAATATCGAAATTTGCGCCTGGTGGAGCAAACCCTTCAGGTGCGATCCCTGTGGGTGCAGCTAAAATGGTTTCTGAACGCCGAACACGGGTATAGGCTCCATTCACTGACATATTAGGATAAAGTCCCGCTCCTGCCCCATGGGCAAGTGCTCGTGCTTCCAGCACGCGAAAACTGGCTTGCCGCAAATCGTGATTTCGCTCTAACGCCTGTTCAATCAGAAGATTAAGCTCTTCATTCTGAAAGACATCCCACCAGGAGACGTCTGGGACAGGCCCCATTGAAACAGGTAGATCACCAAGATCACCAGTCAAGGAGACCGAGTTCCAATCGGAAGGCACGTTAACCTCTGGTGTTTGATAGTTTGGACCCAACATACAGGCAGTAAGGCTGACCAAGACAATAATCAAGATGAAGCGAGACCCCCAACATCTCCACCAGCCAATCAAGAAAGAAGATGAAACAAAGCCAGGCGTCATGAAGCATTCCCCACGTTCACCTCTCGTTCAATAAAGACATCTACCTGCTGACCTACATAAACGGGAAACCCTGGTTTTTCAAAACGATAAATCACTTGTAAGACTCTCGTATCAACACGCTCCTGATTGTCTCCAGTGAGGGAACGTTTGGGGACAATATATGGTTCGATGCGATCAAATATGAGAGAAATCGCTTGTTCAGTGCTGCCTTTAAGATAGGCCACCGCTGCGCTCCCAGGGACCATCATCGGGGCATTAATCTCATCAATATCGGCACGCACCTGCAACGTATCGGTATCACCAAGCAGAATTAAAGGGACCGAGGGATTGACGATGGCATATTCACCAGCTCGAATATTGACTTGCAAAACTGTGCCGGCACGTGGGGCTTGTACCGTCAGCCGTTCGAGAAGAGCTCGCGCCTCATCACGTTGTGTGTGTGCCAACCTCAGATCGGCTCGAGACCGGATCAACTCTCGCTTTGCGGCTTCAACTTCATGCCATTTCCGTTGCACATCATCTTCACTGACTGCACGTCGATCCTTCACTGATTCCAAGCGTCGCAATTGTTCTTTTAGATCAAGAAGCCGAATTTCCAATTCGGCAATTCGTGCTGAAACGGAAGGGAGCGAATCCGTTCGAGTTTGTAGTTGTGCCCGTAATTCTCTCCCATCCAGCTGAAAGAGTGGCGTCCCTCGTTCAACCTGATCGGCCACCTTGACATGCACCTCCATCACGAGCCCGGAAACCGGTGGGGCAATGCGCACATTTTCATTCACGGCTTCTATGATACCTGCAGCTGCGACTGTAGATTCATAAGGGTTATGAGGAGGAGGTTCCATTGGTGGCGGCGGCACAGGTTTTTCTCCCGCGCCCCACAACGTCGCGATCGTCAGGAGCACCCCTGCCAGCGCAAGCCAAAAACTCAGTCGTCGAAATATCATTTACTGAAGATCCTCGTGGCCTTGTTGTATACGTCCGATTCGTCCATCTTCCATATGAACAATACGATCACCAAACTCAAAAATTCGTGAATCATGCGTAATAATGATAACCGCCCGATCAGGATGTTTTCCTATGTTACAAAGTTGCTCAACCACACGATGGCCAGTTTCTCCATCCAGACTCGCCGTTGGCTCATCACAAAGTAGTAGACGCGGTTCACTCACTAACGCCCGTGCAATTGCCACCCGCTGCTGCTCTCCACCAGAAAGTTGAGATGGGACCGCTTGCAATCGATCACTCATGCCCATAGTCTGCAACACCTCTTCAGCACGGGCTAAAGCCTCTGATTTGTTCAGACCACCGATCAAGAGTGGCACTGACGCATTTTCGACCGCATTGAGCGTAGGCAGTAGATTAAATTGCTGAAAAATAAACCCCAGATGATCTCGTCGAAACGTGGTTTTTTCCGCAGGGGTTAAGTCTTGAATCGACTCTCCTAAGACTCTGACCTCTCCATCATCACTCTCTAAAATCCCCGCAATGACTGAAAGCATAGTCGTTTTCCCACTGCCCGATGGCCCAACCAGCAACAAAACTTCTCCAGCCGCTACATCCAAATCGACGCCTTTCAGCACAGGAATTTTGGCGCCTCCCTCGCCAAACGACTTCGTCACACCTCGAGTGAACACAAGCCATTGAGACAACTCCTGCTCAAAAGCCTCCACCGATTGATTCGGGCCATTAGCCACGAAACACTACTGCCGGTTCAAGCTTGGCAAGCTTTCGAATACTGATAGCACTCGACAAACTACAAATGAGCATGAGTGCCACTCCCACGCCAATGATAAGCGGCCAGGTTTCTTTAAATGGCAATGCGCTGCCTCGGCCTACTCCCAAGCCAAATAAGGTCGCTAACCCGATGCCAAGCCCATAACCAATAAGTCCAACCGTAAAGCTTTGAAGAAGAATCATTTTGGCTAACATCCCCGTACTCGCTCCAATGGCTTTCAACGCTCCGAACTGCCGAAGATTTTCCACAGTAAACAGATAAAATGTTTGTCCAGAAATAGCCATACCAACAATAAATCCCAATAATACGGTCGTCCCAAAATTCACACCGATCCCAGTATTTTTCAGAATCCATTGCACCGTCTTCCATCCAAATTGCTCTTGTGAAAACGCCCCCAATCCCGTTTGCTCTTGAATACGTGAGGCCACTTCCTCAGAGCTTAATCCCGCCACCGGGCCAGCCAAGACATAGGACAACTTTCGACGCACTTGTGGAGTAATCCTCAAGGCTTGCTCATAGGTCGTATACACAAAGGGAATATTTTGGAAACTTTTTTGGGCTTTCACGATCGCAGCCACTCGAACGCGATGATCATTGACTTCAAATGTCGCACCCAAATACATGGTCTCTGGTCCACCAAGACGCTCAACGGTGAGTTCATCAATGGCCACAGAGTCCGGAGCACGCAAGTCTTCGATCGACCCTTCTACGACGGTATGCGGTCGCCCAATAAGAGTACCCGAGTCAAGGCCCACTAATGAAATTTGTTCAAAATTGCCATTGCGCAAACGAGCCCGCTCTATGCCTTTATACAACGGGACTGCCCATTCCACACCATGAACACTCCGCACCATATTCACGGCTGTATCTGCCAGCGGTTTAATTTCTTCCACTTGATTGATATTGGGATCCGTGACCCAGATAGGGGCATTCACATTCGTGACGCCTGATTGAGACCAGGTCATGAGTCCCCAGAAAATCGATCCTTGCTGAACAATGAGCATGGTCGAAAACGTTAGTCCAGCCAACAGCATCATATATTTGGCTCGATCCCCAAATAACATTTTAAGGGCCACAAAACTCATGCTTTGGTTATCCGTTTCGATCCCTTTGATAGACGAATCGTGGATTTCTGACGTGACTTTTCATTGACTGGCTGACGTAATCCGTTCAGGAACACTTCCACGAATGTCTTGGTGATGTCTTCCGGGCTTTCCTCTAACGTGACACGAAACAGCACATCAAGAAGTCGATGATAGATCAACATCCCCATAAACGCCCGAGCGGCTACCAATGGAGGAACAGACTGAAATTCTCCCTCATGAATACGCTGCTTAATATAGGCGCTTAGCACATCGTAGAAATGACGAATATGATTCTGAAAAAACATATCCGATAATTCATGACTTTCTAAGGCACTGAATAAAATTAACCGCATGAGATGTTGATCCGGCGCACCGCCCACTATGGTTTCTGCGATAGCCTGAAAGACTTCCACATCCTTACGTTGTTCAGCTAATTCTTGAATTCGATCAAGCAATCCAGGGACAGGGGATTTCTCCGCCAGAATCGCAGCATATAACTCGTCTTTACTTGGAAAATGCTTGAAAATTAAGGCTTCACTGACTTCAGCCAGCGCGGCAATCTCACGTGTTTTTGCCCCATTAAAACCTTTTTCGGAGAATATCGTAGCTGCAGATTGAATAATGCTGGCTTTCCGAGCTGCGGCCGAAATACGAGAACTTGAGGAGTTTAGGGAAGGGTTTTTCATATAAGTAAGTATTTACTTACTATTCTATGGCCAAGGCGAACCTTCGTCAAGTCGAAAGATTCTTTGTCATAGTGCAATCAGTTGACTCAAGCTAAATTATGTCTATCTTATAGGCATAGCCCACAGGGAAAAGCCCTCTATCTCTCACTTCTCTAAAGCGACAACAATCTATGGATTCATCCACTCAAGATAACGAGCTCATCGTTTCTTTACCCCTCGTTCCGGTAAAACGGACTGTGTTGTTTCCGGAAACATTGGTTCCTTTCACCATTGGGCGCACACGCTCTATGGCTGCCGTTGAAGCAGCTATGGATACCGAAGAAAAATCCCTTTTGATGGTGACCCAGCGTGATTCTGAAAAAGAAGAACCGACGTTTGAGGACCTCTTTCTCATTGGCACAAAAGCCGTGATCAAGCAAATGGGGAAAACTTCTGAGGGGCACCTTCAAGTGCTGGCTCAGGGCCTTGAGCGCATGGTTCTCTTGAAATTGGAACAAACAGAACCTCACATGATGGTTCGTGCCCGACGGTTGCCGATTTCCATTGAATCCGACCCAGAGCTGGAAGCGCTCCATCGTGAGCTGCTCAATTTAATCGGACAATTGCCAGAACTGCTCACGACTCAAGGAGTCACGGAACTGGTGTCCGTCTTACGTGCTGAGAAAGACCCGTTGCTAGTGGCTTATCGCCTCGTCTCCCTTCTTAATCTCAATGTGGATCGACTACAAGCTCTTCTCGAACAATCTGACCCAAAGGAAGTGTTACGGAAGGTCTACGGAGCCTTATCCCATGAACTGCATATCCTGAAGCTGCGGCATGAAATTGCCAGTCAGGCGCAGGCCGAAATCGGCAAATCTCAACGAGAATATTTTCTCCGGCAACAACTCAAAGAAATTCAGCAAGAACTCGGCGATTTAGAAACTGAAGCCCTGGATGGAGATATCGGGGAACTGAAAACCCGCATTGACGAAGCTGCGCTCCCTGAAATGGTTCTGAAAGAAGCCACTCGAGAACTAAAGCGCCTTATCAAATTGCCTCCAGCGTCTCCTGACCACCAAGTCATTCGAAGCTATCTTGAGTTAGTGTTGGAACTCCCCTGGGATATAGTAACAGAGGACCATCTCGATCTTTCCCATGTTCGATCCGTCTTAGATGAAGATCATTATGGAATTCAAGATGTCAAAGAGCGCATTCTCGAACATTTAGCCGTATTGAAATTAAACCCGGCAGCAAAATCCCCAATTCTTTGCTTGGTAGGCCCTCCAGGTGTGGGAAAAACGAGTTTAGGACAATCTATTGCACGTGCGTTGGGACGAAAGTTTGAACGATTAAGCTTAGGGGGGCTTCATGATGAAGCCGAACTCCGCGGCCATCGGCGTACGTACGTCGGCGCCATGCCTGGGCGCCTTATCCAGGCCCTTCGCCGAGCTGGAGCCAAAAACCCCATTTTAATGTTGGACGAAGTGGATAAAGTTGGACAAGACTTTCGCGGTGACCCGGCTTCCGCATTATTGGAAATTTTGGACCCCGAACAAAACCATACCTTTCGTGACAATTATTTAGATCTGCCGTTTGATCTCTCCAAAGTCATGTTCATTACCACCGCCAATTCTTTGGACACTATTTCAGGCCCCCTCAGGGATCGTATGGAAATCATTCGTTTGGCTGGCTATAGCCATCAAGAAAAATTGGAAATTGCTAACCGGTATTTATGGCCCCGTCGCCTAAAAGATGCGGGGCTAGAGGATAAGCCTCTGACAATAGGACCTGAGGTGATCCCCCATATCATTAAACGCTACACGCGAGAAGCTGGAGTGCGTCAACTGGAACAGATGTTAGGAAAACTCACAAGGAAAGTGGCTTTGCGCCTAGCTGATACGCCCCCTGAGGAACCCCTCACTGCACTAATTATTCAGCCAACTGACCTTTCAGATTGGTTGGGTATCGAAAAATTCATGCCTGAGGAAGCACGAAAGACGTTACCTCTAGGAGTTGCCACAGGTTTGGCATGGACTGAAGCTGGCGGGGATGTGCTCTATGTGGAAAGCACGGTACTCCCCGGCGGAAGCGACCTCACCATTACAGGACAACTTGGGGAAGTCATGCAAGAATCTGCCCAAGCGGCACGAAGTTACCTCTGGTCACGCGCAGAAAGCTTTGGATTAGATATTGCTATTTTCAAACGCAACGGCATGCACATCCATGTACCGGAAGGCGCCATCCCCAAAGACGGACCTTCTGCGGGGATCACAATGGCCACCGCCATGGCCTCTCTCTTGTTACGAATCCCAGTCCGAAAAGATACGGCCATGACTGGTGAAATCAGCTTAAGCGGCCTGGTGCTCCCTGTCGGCGGTATCAAAGAAAAACTCCTGGCCGCACATCGCCTGGGGTTACGCCGGATCATGCTGCCTAAAGCCAACGAGAAAGACCTTCCAGATGTTCCAGAAGCAGTGCGGAGTGAATTGTCTCTGATATTTGTTGAAACAATCGAAGAAGCCTTGAAAGCCGTACTCACTCGCCCCATTAAAACCAATAGTGGGAAGAAAACGGTTCAGCCCACCCAACCCCCATCGCAAGCCAACAACCCCGTCATGCATTAATCTGGATTTTGCGAATTCCTTCTTAATAAGCCAGTTGAAAAGCAACAGGTCAAGACATTGTAAAAGAACCGCCGGGTTCGAACGGAGCTTTATCATTTCCAATACGGGACTGACGAATAATGATGATACCAACAGCCACATTTTGTCTTTGAAATGTAACATGTCAAACACCTCGGGTCTGTTCAAAAAAGTCCGTTCAGCAAGACTGCAGCTATTTTTGCGCGCGGAGCATACTGGCACTATGTGAGCATGGAAAAATAGCGAGAACGCCGCTGACGGCTTTTTTCAACAGACTCAATACGGGTGTACCACCATTTACCTTGGGCAACGGGAAAATCATCAGAAAAGGTGAACTCAAACCCGCCTTCTCGATCATTCTCCTCTTGTGCCCCTGTGCCCGTCCAAACACCCTTTTTTAATGATTGCGTTTCAAATCGCCCCTTTTCCCATTCATAAGTGCCCTTGCATTCAGAGTCGAATATGATGGTATAAGACCTTGTCTTATCCACATATTCCCACGGCCCGGTCAATTCATGAGTCGCTTGGGGTATGGAATACCTAACTTGAGGATTTCTCGTGTCCGGTGGAAGCTCATGAGAAAATTCTGCACAGCCAACAACGTTTTCTCTTATATTCATATTGCCTCGAAGACTCACCTAGAAACCTCATGATTGGACCAAACATTACCGAAAGAGGATTGAGACATGTTGCCCTCAATCAGGAAAAAGACAGTCCCAAAAGGAAAAGCTCTGGCACTCAAACCAGAAAACCCTATTTTGACTTGCCAAGAATGTCATGCAATAGGAGATGGGGCAGAGACCTGTTCTAACTGTGGAACGCCCTACCCTCCTCAAGACCTTAACTTTCAAGATTTCCAGGCAACCGAATCTGGAGGAACCGGCCTCTCAACAACGTCCCCTGGCGATACATATTCCTCAAGAATCTACCACCCTATTTTTTGGGGGCAAGGACAGACACTCTTAGGCATTTTTATCGTCAATACCTTCTATACGCTTTTCACTCTTGGCATCTATTCATTCTGGGGCCGCGTGCGTATTCGCAAATTCTTGAGCAGCCAAACGAGCTTGGCCAAAATCCGGTTTTCCTATCATGGAACGGGCATGGAGTTGCTAAAGGGGTCGTCCAAAGCCCTCGTTATCTTTGGTATCCCCTATGCCTTTCTCAGCTTCGTACCCATCATCTGGGAACACATTCCATCCTGGATTCCTAATACCTTGGCAGGCTGCATGGTCCTCTTTTTTGTTCCCGTAGCAGTCGTTGGATCACATCGCTACCGCTTGAGTCGCACCGCATTTGGGACGATCCGTTTTTCTTTTCGAGGACGCGTGAAACATTATATGAACATTTGGTTCACCGGAACTTTTTTAACTTTCATGACAGCAGGACTCTATTACCCATTTTTTGAACATGCGCGTCGCGAATTTCTCGTGTCGCACACCTACCTCGGGAATCGCCCTTTTACCTATAAGGGGAACGGGACGGCCCTGCTTTGGATCTACGCCAAAACTCTAGGCCTCGTCTGTATTATTGCTATTGGCTTGCTGGCAATCAGCACAGAACTGGATTCGCTCAGGAACATCATTCATTGGGAACAGGAAGAATGGAGCAATTTTTTTCTGAAACCCATATTCACCACTGGCTTATTGGCCCTGCTCCTGCCATGGTTTTATTTGCAAGCTACCAAACAGAAATATTTCTGGAATCATTCGACATTCGATACGGCTCCGTTTACGTTTACGGCTTCGACCTGGAATCTGCTTGAATTACGGGTGACTAACTTTTTGATGCTTGTTCTCACGTTCGGTTTGGCTTGGCCATGGGTGCAAGTTCGGAATCTTCAATATCTGTATTACTATCTGGGGTTGCAAGGTCCCTTAGGTTTGCAGGATATCGAGCAAGACGCCTTGGATGCATCACCTACAGGAGAAGAACTGGCTGGATATTTTGACGCAGGATTTGATTTAGGCTAGCAGAATATTCATCAGTATCCGATGATATCTTCTCTCTTTACTATTTTTCACATCTCACTTTCCTCGATCACATGGCCACACCAACAAGCTGGAACGGCTCTTATTACGACGGTCAATCACTTGTCCCTCAAAATGTCTCAATTGCAGTAGAGGCCACTGGACTCACTGTACATCTCACCTCCGGCGCCTCTCAGTTTTGGGCCTATTCTGAAATTCGGCAGACACAAGGCCGCTATTCCGGCGAAGAAGTACGCTTTGAACGAGGGAAAGGGATTGGGGAAACGTTAGTCATCCCCAATGCGAACATCTTGTTGGCCATTCACCAAATAGGCAGAAATGAAGCTGCTCATTTCCATCATCCTGGCACACGCCACAAGCGGGTCTATTGGACGATAGCTGCAGCCATCGCAGCACTTCCAATTATCTATGGCATTTTTACCTGGGGAGTTCCCTCCTTAGCAAAACCCATCACAGCAACCATTCCTGTTACATGGGAAACACAGTTGGGACAATTCGTGCAACAAGAATTTACGGATGAGGAACAGCTCTGTAAACATTCACTACTGACCGACACCTTGGACGTCATGATGGCCAGGCTTATTACACCATTACACACAATCCCATATACATTTCATATCACTGTGGTTGATAATTCAACGATCAATGCCATGGCTGCACCAGGAGGTTATCTTATCGTATTTCGCGGACTGCTTCAGGATACTGAAAGCCCAGAAGAATTAGCTGGAGTCCTCGCGCATGAAATACAACATGTCATGTTACGACATAGCATGCACCTTATCGTTCAACATGTCTCCATGGCCTTTGTGATAGCAGCACTCAGCGGCGACGCCAGCGGCATGCTCTCCTACGGCTTACAAGCGGCACAAACGTTACAAACCTTGTCATATGGTCGGGAGGCAGAGAATCAAGCAGATGAACAGGGATTGGCATTACTTCAACAAGCAGGCATCAATCCCAGTGGCATGATTGCATTTTTTGACAAACTCACTCAAGAGGAAGAAGAGACGTCAGCATTCCGATATTTTTCCACTCATCCACCGACCACCCAACGCCGAGACCATCTCCAAACCCTAGCCGCCTCACACTCTAGCCCTTATCAGAACTTCTCATTTGCGCAAGATTGGGAAATCATACGCAACCTTTGCAATGAGGAAAAAGCCAAAGAGAGAGAAGCATGAAAACACGGGATTTGCTTAACAATGCACATTTAACGAAATTTGGATTCTAAAACAACGTCTATTTTTTCCGAAACGAAATATGTTCTTTATATTCTTCTATTGCTGCCCCTAGTGACTTCGCTCCTAGAGGAATATTGGCTTCCAAGGCATCTTCGACTTCAGGATCATCAATTACAACTTCATAGCATTCATGCTGATTCGTCAGGACCATCCCCTTCTCAACTTGCCGCGGCATATAAATCTCTGTCCACACTTCCTTCTCCACCAAACAGACATCCCGAAATCGTTCATAGAGAAGTGCTTTACGTTCTTCATCAGAAATAATTAACGGATTGTTTTCCATTGCTCTCATACTCCTTTGGCCTTCAACAATATCAAGAATTGTCTACGAAGACTTATCTTATAGGTACAACAAAGTGCCATATCTTCAACATTAGCCTCCACCATTCATTGAGTCTTTGATCCTGCCCTAATACCCACAGAGAAAACAAGGTTTCTAGCTGTCGACAATGACCCCTCGGAGGCATTCATTCCGCATGACCGCTACCGCTCAAGACCAGCAATCTGCTAGGCTTCTTCTCTGATCATAAGTCCACTATTTACACCAATGGAGAGAGTTGCCATGCCTGCTTACCGCTCCAACACATCAACCAGTGGCCGCAATATGGCTGGGGCACGCGCGCTCTGGCGCGCAACCGGTATGAAGGATGAAGATTTCCACAAACCCATTATTGCCGTAGCCAATTCCTTTACTCAATTTGTTCCGGGACACGTGCACCTTAAAGATATGGGACAATTAGTAGCCCGTGAAATTGAAAAGGCTGGCGGCGTGGCCAAAGAATTCAACACCATTGCTGTGGATGATGGGATCGCAATGGGCCATGATGGCATGCTCTACAGTCTCCCTTCCAGAGACCTGATTGCAGACTCCGTGGAATATATGGTGAACGCACACTGCGCCGATGCCATTGTGTGTATTTCTAACTGCGATAAAATCACGCCGGGAATGCTCATGGCCGCGATGCGTGTGAACATTCCAGTCATCTTTGTCACCGGCGGTCCCATGGAAGCCGGAAAAACGGCTCTAGCTGACTACCGACTTGACCTTGTCGATGCGATGGTCATTGCGGTCGACGACAAAGCTTCCGACGAAAAAGTGGCAGAATATGAACGGAGTGCTTGCCCAACATGTGGTTCGTGCTCCGGCATGTTCACAGCAAACTCGATGAATTGTTTGGCTGAAGCCCTTGGACTTGCTCTGCCAGGGAACGGCACTCTCGTCGCCACACATGCTGATCGGAAACGCCTGTTTGAAGAAGCCGGGTCGGTGATTGTCGACTTGGCCTACCGCTACTACGACCTGGAAGATCAGAGCATCTTGCCGCGAAGCATCGGCAGCAAACAGGCGTTTGAAAATTGCGTGGCTCTTGATATCGCCATGGGAGGATCGACCAATACCATCCTCCATCTTTTGGCCATTGCCCATGAAGCCGAGGTGGATTTTACCATGGATGATATCGACCGCCTATCACGACAAATTCCACAACTCTGCAAAGTTGCTCCCAACACGCAACAATATCATATTGAAGATGTGCATCGAGCCGGAGGCATCATGGGCATTCTGGGTGAATTGGATCGAGCCGGCGTGTTACACACCGCTCTTCCCACGGTCCATAGCCCAACGCTTCAAGCAGCCTTAGACACTTGGGATATCATGCGCAACCCATCAACGGAGGTTACGACATTCTATCAAGCAGGACCTGCTGGTGTTCCCACGCAAGAAGCGTTTAGCCAAGCCACACGTTGGCCCTCGCTCGACACTGATCGTGAGAAGGGGTGTATTCATTCTATTGACCATGCCTTCAGTCGTGAAGGAGGGTTAGCCGTCCTGAAAGGTAATATCGCGGAAGATGGCTGTGTGGTGAAAACAGCAGGTGTGGACGAATCCATCTTAGTCTTCACCGGTCCAGCCCACATCACTGAATCTCAGGAAGAGGCCGTGGCCGATATTCTCGAGGGAAAAGTCAAAGCGGGAGATGTCATCATTGTTCGCTATGAAGGACCACGAGGAGGCCCTGGTATGCAGGAAATGCTTTATCCGACCTCATACATCAAATCCAAAGGGCTTGGTAAAGCCTGTGCACTCCTGACTGACGGTCGATTTTCCGGGGGAACCTCAGGCCTCTCGATTGGGCATATCTCTCCAGAAGCCGCAGCAGGAGGGGCAATAGGGTTGGTACAAAATGGAGACCGAATCACTATAGATATTCCTAACCGCAGCATTAACGTATTGTTAGATGATGAGGTCTTACAAACGCGCCGCGCACAACAAGACCGAAAAGGTTGGAAGCCCAGCAAGGCACGTCCGCGCAAAGTCAGCGTCGCCCTGAAAACCTACGCCGCCTTCGTAAGCAGCGCTGACAAAGGTGCAGTTCGTGATCTCTCAACGGTGAACTAACTAAAACACCCACCCACAGATCCCAACCTAAGCCCTACCAAAACAAACTGACTAACAGTTATCCATATCCACCACCACCTGGAGTTTCGACGGTGAGAGTATCTCCCGCTTCCACTGGGAAGGAACACTTTCCCGGGATCTCTTTTTCAATTTTGTTTTGTGTGAGACGATTGGTCCCTGGTTGCCCTGAGGCTCCATTTTCCAACCCATAGGGGTTGGTGTTACGACGGTCGGACAACAGTGTGATTTCAGCAGACTGCAGAAATTCATACTCCCGTACTAGACCATCTCCCCCTCGATGCCTGCCCATTCCTCCAGACCCGTCGCGCAAGGCGTAGCGGGAAATTCGGAATGGGTAAGCATATTCTAAGGCTTCCACAGGCGTGTTGAGGGTATTGGTCATATGAGAATGACGACCGCTTGCACCAGCACCTTGAGGTCCTGCGCCAATGCCACCACCAATGGTTTCGTAATAGGCAAAAGGTCGGCTCTGGCGTTCGTCCCAGCCACCGATTGTCAGATTGTTCATCGTACCTTGACTGGCAGCAGGAATTCGATCGGGACAGGCTTTCGCGAAGGCCCCGAGCAACACATCCACGATTCTTTGAGAGGTTTCGACGTTTCCGGCTGCCACCGCTGCAGGTCGTCGTGCATTCACCAACGTGCCTCCCGGCACAATGAGATGAATCGGCCGTAAACATCCGCTATTGGCAGGGATATCTAATCCTAAGACACAGCGGAACACATAGGCGACGGCTGATAAGGTGACGGGATAGACTGCATTGATACTGCCGGGCCGTTGTGCATCGGTTCCGGAAAAATCCACAGAGACCTCCTCTTCCTCGATGGTAATCTCTACACGAATGACAGCAGGCTTATCGGTAACACCATCGTTATCCAATGCATCTTCAAATTCGTAACGGCCCTTTGGCAATTGACCAATCAATTGACGAGTCATCCGCTCACTGTAATCGAGTAAGGCATCCATGTCTGCAACAAGGGTTTGGAGGCTAACTCGTTTCGCGATTCCTTGCATCCTTTCAATGCCAATATGATTGGCGGCCAATTGCGCTTGCAAATCTCCCAATCGTTCTTCAGGTGTGCGAACATTCACCATAAGCAATCGCCACACGTCTTCATTCTTTTGACCATTTACCATGCATTTTACCGGTGGAATACTCAATCCCTCTTGAAAGATTTCTTGAGATAGCGGCATCGACCCAGCAGAAATGCCACCAATATCAGCATGATGCGCGCGATTAGCGACAAAGCCCAGAAGGAACGGGGCCGATTGCTCTTGTACAAAAATTGGAGAAACGAGCGTGATATCCGGCAAATGCGTTCCACCCTGATACGGATCATTCACCATGGCCACATCACCTGGCTCAAAAGTTAATGTGTCAAGGCAGGCTTTGACTGACAAAGGCATCGCGCCAAGATGTACCGGAATATGTGCGGCTTGGGCGACCAAACTGCCCGATGCATCAAACACCGCACAAGAGAAATCGCGCCGTTCTTTAATATTCGGAGAAAAGGCAGCCCTCTGCAACCGTGCGCCCATTTCTTCTGCAACCGACACGAGCCGATGTTTCATGATTTCTGTGCGAATGGGATCACTCATCATAGACTCCAACATCAAGCAGGATATTTGAATACATATCAATCGTGGCCTGGTCTGTTGACCCCAAATACACCGTAGTATCGTCCAAGACAATGATCGCTGGTCCAGCAACCTCATGGCCTGGACGCAAGCGATTTCCCCAATAATGTGGGACAGCTTGAATACCTTGACTCAATACCACCGGACGCTCTTCCCACATGGCTGATGACGGATCAGTTGGACCTAGCGGTTGTTGGGGAATCGGCGGAGGGGTGATACGGCCAATGGCTTGTACCCGGACATTGACAATTTCAATGGCCGCATGAGGCTGACAATAACCATAACGTTCCTGATGAATCCGATCAAATTCTTTTCGGAATTGAACCGTCAATGGGACATTGAGATCAAATGATTGCCCCACATAGCGAACATCAACCGTTCGTAAGAAAGCCGCTTGCTCAGGAGCAATACCTTCCCGATACAACTCGTTTTCCCCCTGCTCAACCATCGCGGCCGTGTGTTGTTCCAGTTCCTGGATTGTTGTCTCACTCGGCAACATGACCGTCTGCACATAATCCAATTGCACATCAGCTGCCAGCATGCCTAAAGCCGATAGCGTTGCAGCCATTGAGGGAATCAACACATGGGGAATCCCTAACACTCTAGCCAACTCACAAGCATGCAGTCCTCCGGCACCTCCGAATGACACCAGCACCGTCTCCCGCGGATCTTCACCTCGTTCTACCGAAATCACACGAAGGGCCCGTTCCATATGAGCATTTACAATCTGAATGATACCTAAAGCCAAGGCTTGCCTTGTGTCCACACCTTCTCGTGAAGACAGCTTGATACCTAAGCTGAATTCATCAAACGCTTGTTGCGCTGCCTCAACATCCAAAGCTTGTTGTCCACCAAGAAACCCATCTGATGGCAATCGCCCTAAAATCACATGGGCATCGGTGACAGTCGGAACACGCCCTCCTCGTCCATAGCACACTGGCCCAGGGTTCGCCCCAGCACTTTGTGGCCCAACACGAAGATTGCCGCCGGCATCAATAGTCGCCAACGAACCACCACCGGAACCCACGGTATGAATATCAATCACCGGCACGCGAATGGGGCACCCACCAATCTCGGCTTCAGTGGTCACATGAATATCTTCATAGACAAACGAAACATCCGTTGACGTCCCGCCCATATCAAACGTTAAGATACGATGAAAATCTGCCAAACCTCCGACGTATCTGGCTCCCACAACTCCACCAGCTGGTCCCGAGAGAATCGACCGCACGCCATGCCCGCGTGCTTGCGAGACGGATAAACGCCCTCCGTTCGATTGCAAGATATGAAACTCAGCAGGTGTCATCTCTTGCTCTAATTTACCCAAGTAACTATCTAATACCGGCGAAACATAGGCATTGACTACTGTGGTACTTGTTCGTTCGTACTCACGGAATTCCGGCAAAATCTCCGATGAAGCCGTCACAAAGAATCTTTCTGATCGCAAATGGTTCGCTACCCATTGCTCATGCTTTGGATTGACAAACGAAAAGAGAAATGAGACCGCTACCGATTGAATGTTCTGAGCTTTTAATTCCGTGATAATTCCATCAAGTTCATGTTTTTGAAGAGGTACGACAATTTCCCCCTCATTATCGATTCGCTCCGTCATTTCAAAAGACCATTCTCGCAGGACCAACGGTCGAGGGACAGATGGGAACAAATCATATAATTTCGACCGATCTTGCCGTCCGATCATCAGTACATCCCGAAAACCTTTCGTGGTGATCAAGCCAGTCCTAGCGCCTTTGCGTTCCAAGATGGCGTTTGTGGCCACAGTCGAACCATGCACAACGTGACGACTGGCTATCTTTGAAAGTTGCGATAAACCTTGCAAAACAGCTTCCGCAGGGTCCACAGGAGTTGAAAGCACTTTGAAGCGCTGGAGGGATTGATCGTTGGAAGAATAGATGACAAAGTCGGTAAACGTCCCACCAATATCAATGCCAATCCAGTATCTTTGTGCATGGCGTTCTGAAACTGTCATCCCAAACCTTTCATGCAATCTAAGAACAGCAAAATAGAAAGGAGAAGAATACAGGATTACGCAGGAAGGATTGAAGAGAGGAGAAACTTTTTTTGGTGAAAGGCTACCCTTTGACAATACCTTTTAACGTCACGCGGCGTGGGCTGCCGCTGGCATTATCTTGAATGGTCAACGTGGCATAATGAGTCCCTGGATTTTGTTGAGTGAATTCAACCTTCATCACACAAAAGTCTCCAGTTTGTAGAGTTTTGTTTTGGCAAGTAGAATTCAGCACCTGAAACGCACGCGATCCTGGACCGGAAATATCGATCTTATCGACTCGAAGAGGGCCAAGCCCAATGTTGGAGAATCGGACTTCTTGGGGGGAAGGCTCTGCAGAGACAAATGCTCCTGTATCATGCTCAAAAACTAATGCATCTGTACTCACACTCGGCAACGGAATGGCTCCGCCTCCGCTTAAAAGTACAGACACGCCATCGATATTCGTACTGGCAGTAGCAAAATCAGGAAGGGAATCTTGATCGAAATCTTCCACGACAACTGCAGCCGGTGTGGCCCCCACACCAAAATGCCCTACTGTTGTGAATGAGCCTGTCCCATCCCCAATAAACAGGGACAAGCTATTGGAATCCCGATTCACCACCACAAGATCCAAATTGTCGTCTTGATTCATATCCTGAATTTCCACCCCAACTGGGGCAAACCCGACTTTTATGGAGTCAAGGATTCGAAATTCTCCTGGCTTGTCTTGGAGAAGAATACGGACTGCATCGGCATACAAGCTGGTCACGGCTAAATCCAGAAGACCATTCTGATCAATATCAGCTCCCTGAATTGCACTCAACGTGAATCCAGGCTTGAGATCATTGAAAGGCACAAAGCTTCCATGACCCTCATTTTTCAAGACTGAGACAAGCCCATTTGCCAAACTCCAGCTAGGTTGGCTCCAGGTGACAGCCAAATCGACCAGACCATCACCTGTAAGTTCACCCACAAATACCCCTGTTGGAAACATCTCCGCTCCCCGGTCCTGCTCATAGGTAACAGGTTGCCGCAACTGCCCTTTTCCATCATTGATCAACACACTCACATTAAAAGGCGGGTAATACCCGAACCGCCCGCTGTTAGCAGCTACCACATCGCTCCACCCATCTCCGTTAAAATCCTCCGCAGCTAAAAATGTTGTCCCTTTTCCCGAAGACTGATGAGCAACTTTTTGAAACAGTCCAGTTCCATCACCCTTGAGCACGACTACTTGGTCAGACCCACTTAAGGCCAACACAAGATCCAAGACCCCATCGCGATCCATATCCTCAGCCACTAGGGCCAGGGGAATTTTACCAACGCCAAACGACACCGCCGATCGAAACGTACCATTCCCATTGCCTAGCAGTACGGAAACATCATCTGATGTGCTGTTCACCGTTGCTAAATCCCCATACCCATCACCATTAAAATCTCCGGTGGCAATGGCTTGTGGCGCACGGCCAACGGGGATGTTGGGTGTAGGTGTATAGGCGAGATTCTGTGCTTGCGTAACGACCCCCAACCCCACGGCACAAACACAAACTGCTCCGATGAAAAGGCAGTGTTGTAGGATTTTTCTCTGAACCATGCTTGATCTAGTTGAGCGAAGGATTGGAAAAAGATTTTTCTAACACGATTTCAATTTCATCTGTCGCCGCCACTCCCCGATTTCGGAAATGCGCCTCCCATTCAGGATACCGCTCCAAGGTATGAAAAATACATTTGACGATATCAGGTTTCACCTGAGCGTCCCACTGTTCCAGCCACGCCCGCTCATCCTCCTCGCCATCATAATCATCCGGAAACCTAGCTTCTAAGGAAAAACGGAGCTTAAATGATTCCTCTTCTTGATACATGTTCTTTCCTTCTCCTCTCTCACACTAGAAGACCGTTGAGACAACCGTACATTGTCCTCAATTTAACAGTTTGGCTATAATGACATGTACCATTTCGTGAAAAAGGAGGTCCAACAACTATGCCGATTTTTGCCTATAAATGCCAGGCCTGCTCCCATCACTTTGATCTAATTGTACACGGCTCCACTATACCAGCCTGTCCAGAGTGCCACGGGAAAAAGTTGGAAAAACAATTAACGGGATTTGCGGTCGGCGGAACCGATGGGGGAATGGATTTCTCAAGTGGCCCAGGAAGCTGCGGATCCTGCGGCGACCCCCGAGGCCCCGGCGCCTGCTCGATGAACTAAGCGTGTCCCAATTTGCATAGACAACTCTACCGTTTTGTTTTTAGTGAAAAGCGGGGAATCAGTTGAGAAATCGGATGGCGGGATGATTGGGAGAGATTTGAATGGCAGGCTTCCCACTTAAATCATGGTCAGTGACAAAACCCAGCACTTCTGAGTCATAGGGAAAAAGTCGGATCGAAGCCACATAGCATTGTTTGCCAGCAGGAAGGACACATTGAACATCTTGTGGGTGGCCATGACGTAACGCCAGGCGTATACCTTTCTGAATGTTCAGCCCAAACCTTTTGGGCAACACCTCTTTAACCGAATTACCAAGAATCGCTTCTCCTCCCAAGAGGTGCTCGCACTGAAATGGGTAAAAACAGTCCTGGTAAATGCCTTCGGGGTTCCAACGAAAGACTTTGTGGGGGAAAAAGGCAACATGCTCCGGACGAAAGAGTGTCCGAAATAGATCATGCCACTGTTTGACCGACCAGCGAGTGGTTGTCACGGAACCCTCCTTGGTACCGTTGAAAACCGTAATATAGAACGATTCGCTTAGGGAATCAACGCTTTTTTCTGATATTTGTTCTCTTAGTGGGCCTTCTTCATTGAGACTTGAGCATGAATCAAGACACCCTCCCTCAACCGGTGCTTGTAAAGCCTTTCAACTGCAACCGCATGCTCATCACTCATGCCCATTTAAATGTTCATTGCCATTAAGCCCGTCTTCCTCTGAATCCACCCATATCCTCTCAGGGAAACCTAAGCTATCCTGCCCCATTCCATAAAAGAGGGCATGGGCGGCAACAAGATAAGTGATCCACCCAACCGTCCCATCCACTTCCACCACCAAATATTCAGGACTTTTGGCTTCGGGAATAATGAGTTCCCTGCCTGGCAGTGTCATCATGACACGATGCACGCTGACATGCGGGGACGCTTCTTCATCAATACCTGCATAACGAATGGCCATCATGCCATTGGGAAGAAGATCGTTTTGGCTGAAGACACTTGCTTGAAAAGCATGAGGATTGAGTTGAGAATCGCACGCCCAGGCAGGAAAGGGAACGACCCATAGTAGGAGGCCGATCACCCAAGGAATGTTACCGATAAGTGGGCCTTCTCGTAATCCCCCCATAAGGCACCTCCTTGTTGGGGTTCGTCAAGACTCCTTTGACTCCTACTCTTTCTTATCGGTTAGTAATCTGAAATGTTAAGAATTGAGAGAAAGGATCGCCCTTGTGAAACGTAACCAGGCGAAAAACTTGAAAAGATTGGAAATTGTCGAGGCAGAATATCGGGGCTCCCAAGTGAAATGCCTGGAAGCCCCAAAGGAATACTAGTTCTTAGGCTGATTTGGACTCTGGAATCATATGTACATCTCGTTGTGGGAACGGGATCGTAATGTTTTCGCGGTCAAACGCGAGTTTTACTTGCTCATGCATATTAAAGAAGACTGCCCAATAGTCCTCTGGCTTCACCCACACACGCACAAGCATATTAATCGAACTATCTCCATGCTCTTTCACATAGACTTCTGAGGGTGGATCTTGTAACACCCTAGAATCTGTGGCAATCACATCTTGTAAGACACGTTTGGCTTTCAAGACATCATCACCATAACTAATGCCAAACGGCATATCGACTCGACGATGCGGCTCTGCATTCAGATTGGTCAGACATCCATTCGACAATAAGCCATTGGGGATAATTATCCTCCTATTGTCTAAGGTTGTCAGGATAGTGACAAAAATCTGAATCTCTTTCACGATGCCTAAATAGCCTTGCGCCTCAATTAAATCCCCTGCCTTAAAAGGTTTGAAAAATAAAATGAGCACTCCCCCTGCAAAATTGGCTAAACTGCCTTGCAGGGCTAAGCCCACTGCCAGTCCCGCCGCCCCCAACATGGCAATAAAAGAGGTTGTTTCCACCCCAACCATTGAGGCCACACTAATAATGACCAAGGCTTTTAACAGAATTCCTCCTAAATTAATGAGGAATTTCCTGAGCGTAATTTCGACTTCGCTCCGCTCTAAGGCTTTTTCAAACACACCCATCACCCGCTTGATCACCCAAAACCCAATAATAAGAGTAATGAGTGCTAAAATTAGCTTCGGGCCATAACTCAACAACAATTCCGTCGCGGTTTGCGTCAGCTGTTCAACATTGATCATGGATCAATACCTCCTCGAGAAAATAAGTGATTGGAGTGAGAGAGCATGCAATTCAATTATCTAAGGCCTTAACGTCCAAAACCGATTAATTCAATGAAACAGTAAAAATTCATGAATGGATTTCCCCAGAACGGGTATAGGCACCTGCAGTATTGAGAGAGGGGACGGAGAAACTGATATGCTTAACAGTCAAGACCGCAGCCCTAGGCTGCTTGCTAATATGTTTGAAGGAATATTATTCTGAACTGCCAAGCATATCATCAATGAGGGGTCGATTCAGGTCTTCGCAACCGAGACAGATAAGATCAAAAAACGCTTCGTGATCTTCCACATAGTTTTTTTGGTCCACTAAGTTTTCCTCGTGAATAGAATCGAAACAGACAGAACAGAGTATCATCCTGCCACGCATGACTGAAACCGTTTTTCGCACGGGACTTCCAGTGGTCATCTGAACCCATTCCCCTAGTAGCTAAGGTAAAAACAATGAAGACCCACTAGGACCATCCACGCTGTTGGGCTAACATAAAGTCTTCCTGTTCTAAATCGATTTCGCAGACGGGACATTCAATGGGTTGATCTGGAGGAGGGACAGCCAGTGGAGTATCCTGGATTTGCCCTCGACAGACATGATAAAACTTTCCACGGGCATTTTCATCATCCATGATATCTGATTCATATTTAAGGATCATTGCTCACTCTTTCTTCAAGGTTCTCTTGAGCAGTTTATAACAAGCCTTGGATTTCCCATGCAACACCTTCACTACCCACTATCCCCATTTAGGATAGCCCTTCTAATCTCATTAACGGATAGGCATATGTACCGTTCTCTCATAATATTCAGCATATGGGGCAGCCTGGTGCTGTGTTCTCCATTAGCCTGGGGGCTTGCAGGTACGCCCATCGCACCCTCTCACTTCATCGAGGTAAAAGCAATCGTCAAACATCGCTTCTCTAAGCCCATTTTCTTGACGACAAGCCCAGATAAGACTGACCGAAAATTTGTCGTGGAACAAAATGGACGCATTTTCATCATCCAAAGGGACAAAGTGCTATCAACACCATTCCTGGATATCAGCCCACAACTCTCAACAGGAGGTGAACGTGGTCTTTTAGGACTCGCTTTCCACCCAAAGTATTCATCGAACAAACGATTCTTTGTCAATTACACGCGAGCAAAAGACCGTGCTACAGTCATTGCCGAGTACCACGTATCTTCAAACCCCAATACAGCCCTAAAACACGAATCTATCCTGTTAGTCATTCCCCAGCCGTATGGAAATCATAATGGGGGCATGATCGCATTTGGCCCCGATCACTATCTCTACATCGGCATGGGTGATGGCGGTTCGGGTGGCGACCCCGAGAATTACGCACAAAATACACAGGAATTACTCGGCAAGCTTCTTCGGATCGACGTCGATCAGCCACACCCCTACGGGATCCCATCTGATAATCCGTTCGTCAAAAAAAGAGATCGACCAGAAATTTATGCATGGGGCCTTCGCAATCCCTGGCGATTTTCATTTGATCGGCAAACCGGTGCCCTTTGGGCTGGTGATGTCGGACAAAACAAATGGGAAGAAATTGATGTCATTCAAAAGGGGAAAAATTATGGCTGGCGTTTTTTAGAAGGGACTCACTGCTTCAATCCTGAAACACATTGCCGCAAGATCGAAAATTTGGTCGATCCGGTAACCGAATATGCCCATGAGCATGGACGTTGTTCTGTGACAGGCGGTTATGTGTATCGTGGCACAACAATCCCGAGTTTGCAGGGAAGCTATATTTTTGGAGATTTTTGTACTGGTGAAATTTGGGGCTATCAGGATGGCTCTACTCAATTGCTAATCGATACAGATCTACAGATTTCTTCGTTCGGGGAAGATCAGGATGGAGAGCTCTATGTATTGGGGCACGGAGGGGAAATTGTTCGACTCATGCTGAAAACCATCAGCACCCCTAGATAAGATGGGGTTTCAGAGAAATGTTTCAAAAATACAGCCTAAAATTTCTCGACTTTTCTAAATAACTCGATTTCGTCCAAGACTTTGCCCACACCATAGACAACAGATGTGAGAGGATCTTCAACAGTAATAATGGGCAAATTGGTTTCTTCCTGAAAACGTGTAGCCAAACCCGGCAGCATTGACCCGCCACCAGTAATCACTACGCCCTTATCAATGATGTCACCTGCCAATTCAGGCGGCGTATTTTCGAGTGAAGTGCGCAAAGCATTAACAATGGAATGAATAGGATCTTCCAAGGCTTCACGAATTTCAGAATCATTTACCACGACGGTTCGTGGAATTCCAGAAATCATATCTCGGCCTTTGACCATCATCGTCTTAGCCTGTTCTAACGGATAGGCCGACCCAACTTCCATTTTCACCCGTTCAGCCATATGTTCCCCAATGAGCAAGTTATAACGGCGTTTGATATAGCTCATGATCGCTTCATCCATCGAATCCCCAGCTACTTTCACCGATTCACTACAGACAATTCCGCCAAGAGAGATTACCGCGATATCGGTCGTCCCCCCCCCTATATCTACCACCATATTTCCAGAGGGCTCCGTGATGGGCAGACCTGCGCCAATGGCTGCTGCCACCGGTTCTTCTATTAAATAAACTTCTCGAGCACCCGCTTGGCTGGCAGATTCTCTGACGGCGCGCTGTTCAACTTCGGTAATCCGTGAGGGCACACCAATGATACAGCGTGGACGCACAAAGGCCCGACGATTATGAGATTTCGTAATAAAATATTCCAACATTTGTTCGGTCATGGCAAAATCGGCAATGACACCTTCCTTGATTGGGCGAATCGCCACAATATTGCCCGGCGTCCGACCCACCATCCGTTTGGCTTCAACGCCAACAGCCAGAACCGAATTGGATTGCTTATCAATAGCCACCACCGACGGTTCGCTCAAGGTAATGCCTTTACCTCGAACATAGACCAATGTCGTGGCAGTGCCTAAATCAATGGCTAGATCACTAGAAAACCACCCAAGCACATCACTTAACCCTGCCATGAAGCCCCCATTATCAATAGACGGTGGATGAGAAAATATCGATGCCGTATCCGTACATCAGGCACTATCGACATATATCGGGAAACGACTTGCAAAAATAAAGGAATAAATGAAAAAAAGTTTCAGGATGGCGTTTATTCAAGCATTGATAGGCTCATCAATAAATTCATGCTCATGGAGAACATTTTAAATGTCAGGATTTCCTCTGACCCAATTACGTGTACAAGCACGGACCACGGTGGGGAACGTCAACCTATCCTTGCCCCTCATAGGCACGACACAGGCTAGGCGATCACTCTGATTATGTCAAGAATATGAGCTGAACTCAACTATTACCTAAAACCATAGGCATGAATCAGAAAATGTTCACAACTATCTCAAGAGCTTCCTGACCTTGCAAGTCTTGCCCTCAAGAAGGTGTATGGTATAAGTAAACAGATGTTCCTATGAATATGATCTTCCTGACCTTTGTCCCCTTGTTGGAAAAGTTACTGCTGTCGTGTCAAGAAAAGTTCTGCTGATTCTCATCATACTCGGGCTCATCGCGACGTATCTGGGGCTTATTGGAAACGCCCGATGGGGTGATTCTACCCCTCCTGACATTACTCTGGAACAACCCTTTGAATCAGTCGGTCCAACAACACCCCTCGTCGTCCGAATCCAAGACAAAGGAACCGGTTTGCGCGATATCTCAATCCGCGTCATCCATAATTTAGAGACCTACGTGTTAGCTGACCAGCAATTCCCTTCCGAAGGTTGGCTGTCTCTGACAGGCGGCAAGGAACGGGAGTTCACATTCGAGAGCATTCCGTATGCCAGCTCTGATCTTCCTCGCCGGCAAGGACAAGCACAACTTATCATCACGGCCCGGGATTATTCTTGGCGTAACTTGTTTGAAGGAAACGGACAGCGCGTTGAAAAAGATTTCACTCCTCAATTTTCGCCACCTCGGCTGGAGGTGCTTTCGCTGCCAACCACCATTGTGCAAGGTGGGTCAGGCGTGGTGCGATATCGAGTGATCCCTGAGGTCTCCACTCATGGCGTCAAGATTGGCAAAGCCTTCTTCCCAGGATTTCTAGCCCCAGACAAAGCCGGGATGTTTGCCTTCATTGCCTTTCCATACAATGCCCTTCCAAATACCCCCATTCAAATTATGGCCGATGACGGGTTCGGGAATAGCGCATTGTTGGATGTTGATTTTCGGATCAAACCAAAATTTTGGCGCACACGGCCGATCAACATTTCCGATAAATTCATTCGCAAAACCGTCCCAGCTATCTTAGCCCAAACGCCTGAATTAACAAGCCAAGGCGACTTGCTTCAAGACTTTCTCCTGGTCAATGGCACCTTGCGAAAAATGAATAACCAAACTATCACAGATCTTACCAAGCACTCGCGCCAAGAGCTCTTATGGCAAGGAGCCTTTCGTCAACTCTCCGGCTCACAGGTACAAGCCTCCTTCGCAGATCACCGGGAATATCTGTATAACGGAAAAGTAGTAGACTCTCAGGACCATTTAGGCTTTGATCTGGCCGTCACCAAGCATTATCCCGTAGAGGCTGCCAATCATGGAATCGTGATCTATGCTGGATACCTCGGCATTTATGGCAATACGGTTATTGTAGATCATGGTTATGGGCTCCTGTCTCTCTATGCTCATATGTCCTCAATTAATGTAAATCTCAAAGATAAGGTAACGATAGGCCAGCCACTTGGGAAATCAGGCACAACCGGACTCGCAGGTGGCGACCATTTACACTTTAGCCTCATATTGCATGGTGAGCAGGTAAATCCCACAGAATGGTGGGACCCGTTCTGGGTGAAGACACGCATTAAAGACAAACTCGGGCTACCTTCTCTCACTAAGGCATCCGAGATTGAGCATGAAGGGGAACAATCTTCGCAAGAACTTGGCCCTAAACTGCCACCAGTACCCTAAAGTAAAAAAAGTGAAAAGTGAGAGTACGACATGAAGTGAAAGAATTAGATTCCTTCACACTTCCGTTTGCCTTTTTTCCCTTACAGATATTGTCATTCAACACAAGGCTTCGATCTATGGCTAAACGCCCCAAAACTCCTCCGTCATCCAAGACGGACATTGCCACGACAGTGATTCCGGTTCCCTTAGACGCAACCACCCGTGAGCGCTATTTGAACTATGCGCTCTCGGTCATTACCTCTCGAGCCCTACCCGACATTCGTGACGGATTAAAACCCGTGCAGCGGCGCATCTTGTATTCAATGTTCCACAACCACCGCCTCACGCCGGAACGCCCTCCGATTAAAAGCGCCAAAGTCGTGGGATCAGTCATCGGTGAATGGCATCCTCACGGCGATGTGGCAGTCTACGATGCTATGGCACGTATGGCCCAGCCCTGGTCCCTCCGTGCGACCTTAGTTGATGGGCATGGCAATTTCGGAAGTCAGGACGGAGATCGACCTGCCGCCTACCGGTATACGGAAGCCCGACTCACACCACTTGCGCTTGAACTACTGAACGAACTCAACAAAAACACGGTCGATTTCCAACCTAACTACGATGGCAAAGCCGAAGAACCGTTGATCCTTCCCTCGCGGTTTCCCAATTTATTGGTCAACGGTTCAACGGGCATTGCAGTAGGGATGGCCACTAATATGCCTCCCCACAATCTGGGGGAAGTCGTCGATGCAACCATTGCGCTCATTAGCAAGCGAGAGGTTTCAATTTCTGACTTAATGAAATCATTGAAAGGGCCTGACTTCCCAACCGGAGGCGAGATCCTGAATAACCGAACTGAACTTCGGGAAATCTATGAAACGGGGCAAGGATCAATTCGGCTACGCGGGGAATATACGGTCAACACGGTGAGTCCAGGGAAAGCAGAAATCCTCATCACCTCCATTCCCTTTGCGGTCGATAAAGCCACCATTGTGGAACGCATTGGCGAACTCATTCTCACCAAAAAAATTCCCCAATTAGTTGACGTCCGCGACGAATCGACGACTGATGTGCGCATTGCCCTAGAATGTCAAAAAGATGCTGACCCACATCTGGCCATGGCATATCTCTTTAAACATACTCCGCTTCAAAATAATTTTTCGGTCAATATGACCTGTTTGGTTCCAGTCCCTGACTCATCCACCTCCAGGCCCGATTGTCTCAACCTCAAACAGATGTTGGAACAGTTTGTCGATTTTCGGTTTATCACCGTCACTCGACGATTCACCTACGATCTCCAGATCTTAGAAAAGCGTATTCATATCCTCAACGGCTTCAAACGTATCTTTGACGCTCTCGATCAAGTACTGAAGATCATTCGGCAAAGTGACGGGAAAGCAGACTCAGCGACCAAACTTCAACAACGATTCCGATTAGATTCGGTGCAAACGGAGGCCATACTCGAAACCCCTATTTACAAATTGTCTCGGACTGAAATCAAAAAAATGCTGGATGAGCTCAAAGACAAACAGCGCCAAGCCAAGGATCTCCAAACCCTCCTCGCGTCCAAAAATAAATTATGGGGTGTCGTGAAACAGGAATTACAAGAGGTTTCCAAAACCTTCGCAGACAAACGTCGAACAAAAATTGGACGTCGGCAAACAGAAGAAGTCGAATTTGACCCCGATGCCTTCCGTGTCAAAGAAGATGCGGTCATCACCATCTCGACCGATGGCTGGATTCGACGCGTGGGAATCATCAAAGACCTCTCCAAAGCACGCGTGCGAGAAGGCGATAGTTTGATGACCATTCTCGGAGGCAGTACCTTCGATCCCATCGTCTTCTTTTCAAATTTTGGAAGTGCCTACACCATACGAATTGGGGATATTCCTCCCGCGCGAAGCGGATATGGAGACCCCGTGCAGAAGCTCTTTAAATTTAAGGATGGGGAACGCATCATCGGGGCCTGGAGTTTTGATCCGCGGATGCGACCACCTACAGGCAAACCGACTTCCTCCTCCACCTCAAGCGGCGGCCAGCTGGCTCTCTTCGACAAAAAGGGCAAACCCCAAACCTCATCATCCTTAGAAGCCCTCGCGGTCACAACAAGCGGGATGGGTCTTCGGTTCGATTTGACTGCTCTACAAGAACCATCCACCCGACTGGGCAGAAAATTCTGCAAGCTCAAAGAGGGCGAAGAAGTCCTTGGCCTGAATATCATGACCAACCCACCGAAACAGACAGTGGTCGCTGTGGCTTCAAACAAAGGACGAGCTCTCCTGTGCAAAGCCGAAGACGTGACGCAATTGGCCGGGCCTGGTCGGGGGGTCATTGTCATGAAATTAGACCCGAAAGACGCCTTAGTCGGGTTTAAACTCTTGTGCTCAAAGGATGACCGACTTGTGCTCATGAAAGAAGGGGGAGGGCCACTTACAGTGACCCTTCGGAAGTATCAAGTGGTCGGACGCGGTGGAAAAGGGCATCCGCTCATTAAACGTGGATGGCTTACCGGAATGGAAGCTGATGAACTGAACGTCCCGGTCTTTCAAACGGAATAGATATCTTGAAACATCATCAATGATTCTTCGAGATCATAAAGGGTAATTGTATGGCCAAAAGTTACGGAGCAAGCGACATTGTTGTCCTGGAAGGCATTGAACCGGTTCGACGACGACCGGCCATGTATATTGGGGGAACGGATAAAACCGGACTCCATCACCTAGTCTGGGAAATTCTGGATAATGCCATTGATGAGGTCATGAATGGATATGCCTCGCAGATTATCGTGGAATTAGATAAATCTCGAGAAGGCATTCGCATAACCGATAACGGTCGAGGCATCCCCATTGACAAACACCCCAAACATAAAAAATCTGCATTAGAAATTATCATGACGACGCTGCATGCTGGCGGAAAATTTGAAACCGGAAGCTACATTCATTCTGGCGGCCTGCATGGGGTCGGGGCCTCAGTCGTCAATGCGCTCTCTCGTCATCTCGAAGTACAAGTCAAGCGAGATGGAAAGGAATGGGAACAAACCTACCAAGCAGGAATCCCGCAAGGTCCCGTAAAAGGCAAGGGAAAAGGAGGAGTGAGAGGCACAGGAACATCAGTGTACTTTCGGCCAGATCCTAAAATTTTTGGGAAAACGATTCAATTCGATCCCACACTCTTACAAGATACATTGGATGCCAAAGCCTATCTGCATAAAGGCTTAAAATTGACATTGAAGGATGGAACGACCGGGCAGACGCATCACTACCATCATGAGAACGGTCTCAAGGAATACCTCCAAAAATTGGTAGGAGATCGAGGGAAAAAAGCCACAGTAGACTTTGTGTTTTACTTGGAACGCCAACTTGGGAATGGCGAATCGGGCTCAAATGGGAACACGCCAAACATTGGCCTGGAGCTAGCCCTTCAATGGACTGATGAACCTGCAGAGTACGTCAAAAGCTACGTGAACGGCGTCGCCACACCCAATGGTGGGACGCATGAAATGGGCTTACGCGGGGGACTCGTGAAAGCCGTCCGTAATTACATTGAAACACATAATCTCGTCCCAAAAGGCCTGTCTCTTCAAGCGGAAGATATTCGTGAGGGTATGGCCGCTGTATTGAGTGTTCTTGTGTTACACCCACAGTTTCAGGGGCAAACCAAAGAGCGGTTGAACAACACGGAAGTCCAGCCACAGGTCGACACCCTTGTTCGACCCGCCTTGGAAACCTACCTGAATGAAAATAAGACGATTGCCGAAACACTTGTGGGACGGATGATATTGGCGGCCCGAGCGCGCGAAGCCTCCCGAGAAGCCTCAAAAGCCGTGATGCGAAAATCGGCGGTGAGCCATCGCTTAAATCTACCTGGCAAACTAGCTGACTGCCAAAGCACCGATCCCTCCATCAGCGAACTGTTCATCGTCGAAGGAGACTCCGCTGGGGGAACAGCCAAGCAAGGACGAGATCTCAAAACCCAAGCCATCTTGCCGATCCGAGGGAAAGTTTTAAACACCGAAGAACTCACACTCGCCAAAGTGGTGGAGAATAAAGAACTCGCCGATTTGGTAAAAGTCTTAGGCTGTGGAATTGGAAAAGATTTCGCCATCAATAAACTGCGGTATCATAAAATCATTTTATTAATGGATGCGGATATCGATGGCTATCACATTAGTACCTTGCTGTTAACCTTTTTCTTTCGCCACATGCCAGAACTGATTCGAAACGCCCATGTCTTTATTGCCCAACCCCCGCTCTATCGGATTGAAATTGGGAAGGAAATCCAATGGGCTGGCACCGATGAAGAAAAAGATCGAATTGTGGCCAACGCCCGCGCCAACGCCAAACCTATTATTAGTCGTTTCAAAGGGCTTGGAGAAATGTTTCCGCAACAACTCAAAGAAACCACGCTGAACCGCGCCACTCGTCGCCTGCTCAAAGTCGAACTCCTCGATGAACTGAGTACCGACCGCACCTTCCATGACCTCATGGGTAAACGCACCAACGCCCGTTATGAATTCCTCATGGCCAACGCCGGATCTGTTGAGAATTTGGATGTGTGACTACACGAGCGGAGAATTAATTCTAGGAAAAGAATTGGAAAAGGAAAACATTTTCATTGCGTCTTGTAGCCCTCAACCAACTTTTTCTTCGATTCGATCCATCTGGCGCTTTTCGGCTGTTAATATCGTCCGTTAGCTTAGTTCGAAGATCGCTGCTTAATGTCTGAAGGAAAATATAATCTTTAAACTGTACGCTCAAATCGCAGATTGTTTTATCTGAGCATACTTGAAAGTCAGGTGAACTATCATTATGTTTCTTGCAGGTTAAGTCTTTGGCTCCAAACGACCATTCATCAACTATGTCTGGTTCTCCCTTCTTCCTTTCCTTATCAGTGCGTAACTTAAGATTATAGTGGTTTTCGAGACATGTTCGATACTTATCTAGTTTGTATTTACTCAAATACCTATCTGGTTCATTTTTATTTGGAAAAAGACCATAGTCCTCCAATTTGGGCACATAGAGCGAATCCGCCCTTGAAGCTCGCATAAGTGCCGTCGCCAGCCGAAAATATGCACTTTTCGAGTTTCGACTCAGCAGCAAACCGCCCTCCTCAAAATACCATGCAGTTAGTTTACTTCCCATGTCCGCACAGTTCCTTGGGCCAATTGGAACATGTTGGCGGGCATCTGGGAAATAAATAGCCAAGCTAGCAGTGGCTCTCACTAGTTTTGGATACGCCTTTAGCCTCTCCTCGTGAACAGCCTGATTTCGAGCACCCACTATCTGCCATTTGCCAAGAAGAATAGTAACGCCGATTCCCACGATGCCGCCAACGACAGTACCTAAACCAGCAGCCACTCCAGGTAACGCTTCCCCCAAACCATACCAACGAACATCGTGAGAGTTTCTCCTTTTCGAGTTTGAGTTTATCGATTTCGAATTGCAGTGTGGAAGGCAAGGACACATCATCCTTCTGCTTGCTGATAAGTTTATTTTGACCAGTGTTTTGCTCTTGTTCTGCTCCTCTAGCGATCTCAATCGAATGCCCTAGCAGAGATATCGCCCATAATGTGCAAAGAATGATTAAAACCTGGCTATAAAGCCCCCAGGCATTACTCCCTGACAAGCGGAATAGAGTCGCCTTGACTTTCATCATGCAAAATCCCCAATTCCTAACTTACGCAGATAGATTCTTGTGTATTCGGTAAATTTTGTCAATAAATCCACGACTGGGTTGGCTGGACTTCAATATACCGAATCCATCTTTCATGATCTGTCAGAAAACTGCACCGAAACCTACAAGAAATTCTTCGTGGCCTCTAGTTGCCTACCTCATACCCCATATCCAATGCTACACTCTTTCGTATGACTAAGAAGGCGGACAACCAGAAATCCTCTTCCGCTATTGAATCGATAATACGTTATCACCAGCAAACAAAGCATGAATTCAATCGTTTCGCTAAATCGTTAGGGTATTTAGATTGGGCAAATCAACCTGATCCTTTTCGTCGATTTCACGAAGCACCCTTCATCTCATTGCCGCTACTCACACTAGATGAAGCGCCATTCTCGCCTTCGTACGAATCGTTATTTCAGAAGCCTGCGATTTCTTCCCAACCAGTCACACTTCATACCTTATCTCGATTCTTTGAATATGCCTTGTCACTGACTGCTTGGAAGGAATACAACGGCACGAGTTGGGCCTTACGAAGTAATCCTTCAAGCGGAAATCTGCATCCTACTGAAGGTTATGCATTTATTAGTGACCTTCCAGAACTTTATCTAGAACCAGGACTCTATCACTACGCTCCCAAAGAACATGGACTAGAACACCGCTGGCAGATTTCTTCAGATATGGTTCAACCTATTCTTCAACACCTTCCAACAGAAAGCTTTTTAGTTGGACTATCGTCTATCCATTGGCGGGAAGCGTGGAAATATGGTGAACGGGCATTTCGCTACTGCCAACATGATATCGGCCATGCTATTGGCACACTGCGCGTCGCCGCAGCCACCTTGGGCTGGAATATGGTCGTTCTCACTGGCACTTCTGATGACACAATTGAGCAATTCCTGGGCTTACAACGCCAAGAGGATTTCCATACATCTGAACGTGAGTATCCCGAATTACTAGCGGCTGTGTGGCCACAAACCATCCAAGCATCTCTAGAGATTAGCTTGGCCTTCGAGAAACCATCTGATGAGCTCTTGTTATCTGGTAAATGGCAAGGAACAGCTAATCGTTTGAGTAAAGATGACCCCGTCCACTGGGAAATTATTGATAACGTCACTGTAGCTTCCTGGAAATCCACACAGGAATCCGAAATCGTATCGTTCTCGTCTCATTCTTCAACTCAACCTCAAACTCATGAGAAAGAAAGCGAACCGCTTGCAAGCCACCTTATCCACCAACGGCGAAGTGCGGTGGCTTTTGATGGACACACTAGCCTTTCCGTTGATCAGTTTTACACAATGCTACTGCGCACCCTGCCACATAACCACTTGCCAGTTTCTGATCGGCCTATGCCCTGGGATGCGCTGCCCTGGAACCCTACTGTTCATCTAGCCCTGTTTGTTCATCGAGTCGATGGACTTGAACCGGGGATGTATTGGCTCAATCGCAATCCTCATGATCGACAAGTGGCAGATTTTCAGTCCGACATGCATGAGCAATTCATGTGGTCAATCCCCAAGAATTGCCCATCTCACCTGCCGCTCTATCTCTTAGAGGAAGGCGATGCGAAGAATCTAGCCATGCAGCTGAGTTGTGGACAGGACATCGCAAGTGACAGCGCGTTTGCATTGGGAATGATTGCGGAATTTGATGAAAGCCTGGAAACCTATGGTCCCTGGTTTTATAAACGCCTTTTTTGGGAAACTGGATTGATTGGCCAAGTGCTCTATCTGGAAGCCGAAGCCGCAGGAGTACGAGCCACCGGCATTGGCTGTTTTTTTGACGATCCCGTTCATCGAGTCATGGGCTTTTACCCTAGTACAAAATGGCAATCGCTCTATCACTTCACCATCGGTGGCCCCGTCGAAGATGCCCGCCTTACGACTTTGCCACCCTATGAACATCTAAGGTAAAAGAGCCGAGAATCAAAGATATTCCAATGCTTCTACCTCCCCTCCTTACAAAAAAAGGGGAAATCTCAAAACGACTGTTTTCCACAGATCCCTGATAGCTCTCGGACTTTTCTGCTCTTTTCTTCCCCTTTGTAAGGGGGTTAAATCCTGAAGAGGGATTTAACGGTGGGGTAGAGTTTCTTCAGACGTGTTAATGTAGCAAAAACAATTTGGAGGTAAGACCAAAGGCTTCCTGATATTTCTACCTCCCCTAAATCCCCTCCTTACAAAGGAGGGGAAAATCTCAATGAACGATCTCCCGCATGCCCACAAAAAAAGGAAATCCAAAACTTCTTCCTCTAAAGCGAAGACTACGGTCAAATCAAACACAGGCTGAGCAATCGCTATGGTTAAAACTCCAAAGGAAGCAAATCCAGGGACTAAAGTTTCGCCGGCAACATGGAATTGGGCCATACATCGTAGATTTCTTCTGTCCTAAAAAACGTTTGGTTCTTGAAGTTGATGGTGACACCCATGCTACCAAAGCTCAACACACAAAAGATCACACACGCGAAGAATATCTCAAGTCTTTGGGGTTACAAGTTGTACGGTACACAAACAATGAAGTCCTTAGTAATCTTGGTGGAGTTTTGGAAGATCTTACTCGGCGATTGCTTGAGGACTCTGCCTCCCCGAATGTTCCCTCTTCGGAAACATTCCCCGTCCTTACAAAGGAGGGGGCTCCGCTCGACCAGTCCAAACTCTTACCGCGTGAATTTTACGACCGACCGACCTTGAAAGTGGCTAAAGAATTGTTGGGGAAAATCCTGGTTCGAGAAACATCCAATGGAAAAACATATACGAAAATTGTTGACATCGAAGCCTATGTGGGTCCACAAGATAAAGCTTGCCATGCCTCAAAAGGTCGAACGAAACGTACCGAAGTGATATTTGGTCCTGCGGGATATACCTATGTTTATCTCATCTATGGGATGTATCACTTACTCAATATCGTCACCGAGGAAAAAGACTTTCCTGCGGCAATTTTAATACGAGGCCTAGAACATTTTGGAAAAGAGGCCTCCTCACCCGGCCACACCCGCATTGATGGCCCCGGACGAGTCGGACGTTTCCTCGAACTAGACCGCACACACAACGGCCTCGACACAACACAAGGCACGACGATTTGGGTAGAAGATCATGGCATCACAGTTCCTAGGAAGAGCATTCAAGCCCTACCCCGCGTCGGTGTTGATTATGCCGGTGAATGGGCAAAGAAACTGTGGCGATTCTGTCTCCCGACTCCTTCCCCCCCAAAAAGACGTCGATCCAAATTAACATGAATGTTATTGAATCCTTTTCTCTGATATCTTGAACAAGTACGGCCGTCTACGTTACCCTAAGCTGTCAGAATTATGTTGGCTACGTCCCGTATGCGACATACGACAAATCGCTTCTTTTTCCACGAACAATAAAGGAGACACAACTATGGGCAATCCGCTCGATACCATCAATGGGACCATTACCGCAGGGTTTGTCTTAACGATCGTGCTGTACGGCTTAGTCAAAATGCTGGTATGACCTCGCCAGCCAATACCGATTTTTTATTCATCTAACAAAGATAAGGACACAACATGGAAAGTATACTAGCCTGGGGACATTTCCTCGCGGGCATTACCTGGATCGGCATTCTCTATTACTTTAATTTCATCCAAGTGCCCTTTCTCAAAGTCGTGACACCTGAAACGAAAGCGGAAGCCTTCAAACATTTAGTGCCCAACGCCTTATGGTGGTTCCGTTGGGGAGCGCTCGCCACCTGGGTATTTGGATTTATGTTGTTGGGCAATCAAGGCCGTCTCGCAGGGGCTTTTTTGTTACAAGGTCAAGATGCGGTCATCGGGATGGGCGCCTGGTTAGGCACGATCATGCTCTTAAACGTCTGGGGCATCATTTGGCCCAATCAGAAAAAAGTGCTGGGCATGAAAGAAGCCACGCCGGAAGAAAAAGCGGCGGCGGCACGGACAGCCCTATTAGCGTCACGCACCAATACCATGCTCTCCATCCCCATGCTCTTCTTCATGGCCTCTTCCGGCCATGCTTCAGGCCTGTTCTAAACAGACAACTAACAACCAACCCCCTTTAGCAATAGAAAAGGCCGGCTCACGTGAGCCGGCCTTTTTTACTTTCACCATTCTCCTAAGACATTCCTGAAAGGACTTATCCTTATATTTGCTCTCTGCAATGAATTTAAGACGGCACTGATGGATCATAAACCGGATAGTCGGTATAGCCTTCTTTTTCAAACGAAAACCAGGTATTCATATCTTCTGAGGGAGCCAAAGGCCAGCCATTCCGAAATCGATCAACGAGATCCGGATTGCTGATATACGGTCGACCAAACGCCACAAGATCTGCATGCTTGGCTTGAATGGCCGCCTCTGCGGTCTTTTGCGTATACCCGCAATTGCTCATGATTGGCCCAGAAAACACTTGTCGGAACTCACTCAGTTTCATGGGTTCACCCAATTCGTGGAAACCAAAGGCCAACCCGTCGACCACATGGAGATAAGCAAGGCCCACCTTTTCAAGCTGGCTAGCAGCATAGATAAAGGTTTCCCGAAAATCTTCGGAACCCATGTCATTATAGTTGCCATTCGGGCTGAGACGAGCCGCCACTCGATGGGCTGGCCACACATCAGTAACAGCCGTCACAATTTCCTGAAGAAAACGAAAACGATTCTCTAAACTTCCGCCATACTGATCAGTGCGGTTGTTAGTTTTGGATTGCAGAAATTGGTCTATCAGATAGCCATTGGCGCTATGGATTTCCACGCCATCAAACCCGGCGTCCTTAGCTCGTTTCGCCCCTTGTTTGTAGGCTTCAACGATTCCAGGGATTTCGCTGGTTTCCAGAGCTCGAGGGGTTTCATAAGACTTTTTGCCTTGTGGGGTATGTATATATTCTCCATTCGATTTCACCGCAGACGGTGCCACTGGCAAGGCGCCGCCATGAAAATCACTGTGCGAGGCCCTGCCGCAATGCCACAATTGCAGAAAAATTTTTGATCCTTTGGCATGCACCACATCTGTCACAATTTTCCAGGCCGCCCCTTGTTCGTCAGTGTAGACGCCCGGAGCATTGATCCAGCCTATCCCTTGTTCGGAAATAAAGGTGGCCTCCGTGATAAGCAAACCCGCATTCGATCGTTGCGCATAATATTCAGCCATGAGGGCATTAGCCATCCGTTCCATCCCAGCCCGAGCACGAGTCATGGGAGAGAGTACAACACGATTCTCTAATTTCAAATCACCTAATTGAAAGGGAGTCAACAACTCTTGAGGTGGAGTCATGGTCAATCCTTGGAGTTATTCCTGGACCACGATGTGGGTGTCGGTTTCTTCCACACCGGGAATTGGATGAATTTTGGTCATAATAAGATTGGCTAAGGCCCGGTCGTCAGGCGCATTGACCAACCCAAAGATATCCGGATGACCAAAACACGCATGCGCCTGTTCAACTTCAGACAACGCTTTCAACGTAGCCAACACATCTTGGGCCTTCCCGGCTTTAACCTTCATCAAAATATACGCTTTTGCGGCCATGGCAACCTCCTTGTTCTAGAACTATTGCACCGTAGGCTTACCGAACGCTGTTCTACCATAGACACCATCGTAATTCTAGCCTGCCCTTAGGGCGGCAGACCCGTTTTTATGGCTATTTCACAACATCATAATCACTGTATCTTTGATTTTTGGAAATTTATTATGCCGGAAGGTGAAGCCTGACATTCTATAAATCGAGTCTGACCCCTTATAATGTAAATGATATGTTGACCAACGCACTTGGCATTTGCTAATTAGGAATCATTCCTAAGAAGGAATTACATTCAGAGTCTCGATGAACCTTTCTCTTGATGACATCCAACAAAAGTTTCGGGAATGTGGACTCAAGTCCACGCCACAACGGACGGCTATTTACCAAGCGTTGGCCCACAGCTCAGCGCATCCAACGGCAGAAGACCTTTTTACCAAGGTATCGCCAGCTTATCCGATGCTCTCTATGAACACGGTCTATTACACATTGGACGTGTTGCGTAGAGCCGGTCTTATACAAGAAGTGAACATCGGGCATGATCGAGCCCGTTTTGATGCAAACCTCACTCCTCATCATCATGTGATTTGCTTAGGCTGCCAGACTATTCTAGATGTTATGGATCCACGGTTGAACCGTTTGACTCCGCCAGCAGGGCTTCCCAGAGGTTTTGAGATCACCCATCACCAGGTCGCGTTCCGTGGATATTGCAGCCCCTGTCGTCGATCACAATCATAAATGAAGACTTTATTATTGGGGCAAGTCCCCGTCACACATTAAAGGAGGATGTTATGGGCAACAGTTTAAAAGGCACCAAAAGTCACGAAAATTTGAAAGCCGCTTTTGCGGGCGAGTCACAGGCCAACCGTCGCTATCTGTATTTTGCGAAACGGGCGGATATTGAAGGGTACACCGATATTGGCGGGCTGTTCCGGGATACGTCGGAAGCCGAAACCGGGCATGCCTTCGGACATCTAGATTTCCTCAAAGAAGTCGGGGATCCCGCCACCGGTGTACCCATTGGAAACACTGACGCCAACTTAAAAGCAGCCATTGAGGGTGAAACCTATGAATATACACAGATGTATCCTGGCATGGCCAAAACCGCCCGCGATGAAGGCTTTGAGGAATTGGCTGAATGGTTTGAAACCTTGGCCAAAGCCGAGCGCTCACATGCCAATCGTTTCACCAAAGGGCTTGAGTCACTGAATCAAGGGTGATCACTAACAATTTATGAAGTAATTGTAAGTCTCCTTCTTTCCTCCCCTTTTGTAAGGGGAGGACAAAGGTGGGGTAGAGTCCTGGCGTCGAGCTCATGATGTTCATTTTTATTTATTAAGCTCTTATTGCTACTCGATGTCTCTACCTCACCTAGCCCCTCCTCACAAAGGAGGGGAGTTCATGACCTTCTTTTCCAATATAGGCAACCATGTCGAAATTTGATTTGATTACCCCGGGTTGGAAACGATCCGACCTTGAAACGGAAACACTGCGGGTATTTGATATCTGTGACGGCTGTCGGCGCTGTTTCAATCTCTGTCCGTCATTTACAACAATGCTGGACCGCATTGATGATCATGAAAGTGATATCTCAAAACTCACACCACAAGATTTCACACAAATTGAACAAGAATGCTACTACTGCAAACTCTGCTTTAATCATTGCCCCTATTCCCCCCCACACGAGTATGACTTAGATTTCCCTAGGTTAATGGCTGCCTGGAAAAAGCAACGCTCGGCTGAAGGCGGAGCCACCTGGCGCGATAAACTTCTCATTCAAACCGACCTCATTGGAAAGATTGGGAGCGTAACCGCACCATTTACTAATTGGGCACTACGAACCCCTTGGGCACGCGGTCTTGTGGAAACCGTGGCAGGGGTTCATCACTCGCGAAAAGTCCTCCCCTTTCAAGCCGAAGCATTTACCCAATGGTGGGAACGACGAAAGTCGGCATCGAAACCTCCCACACAAAAAACCAAAGTAGCCTTCTTTCCCAGTTGCTTAGTGAATTTTCAAGTCACCGATGTCGGGAAGGCCACTATACAAATTCTTGAAAAAAATGGCATCGAGATCGTCGTCCCACCCAATCAACAATGTTGCGGGATGCCACGCTTCGACCTAGGTGACACAGAGGCCATGCAAAAGATCGCCGAGGAACAATGCCGCCAGTTCATGCCTTACGTCGAGCAAGGTTATGACATCGTCATTCCCGCCCCCAGCTGCAGTTTGATGTTTAAGCGTGAATATCCCTATCTCAAGCCTTCACCTGAAATGACGCACATCGCGGAACACACCTTTGACGTCTGCGAATATCTAATGCGCTTAAAAAAAGACAAGACTCTTTCCCTAGATTTCCCTCAGAATCCCGGTCGCGTGGCCTATCAAATTCCCTGTCACCTCCGAGACCAAAACATTGGCTTCAAATCTAAAGACCTGATGGAGCTCACAGGGGCCAAGGTCCATCTGATTGAAAAATGCTCAGGGCATGATGGAGCCTGGAGCGCCAAGAAAGAATTTTTTGACATGTCCATGA
Source organism: Nitrospirales bacterium (assembly GCA_965223685.1). Lineage (GTDB taxonomy): Bacteria > Nitrospirota > Nitrospiria > Nitrospirales > UBA8639 > Nitrospira_E. Next base: position 256,583 of record CBDCXG010000003.1, on the reverse strand, counting down.
AAATTGCGAAAAAAGCCGTGAGGGAAATCAAGGACGAAAATTTTGATGTGGTGGCATCCGATTGTCCGCTGTCAGCTTTACAATTAGATCAGGCTCTTGATGCCCCGCCGACACGACCCGCGCTGCACCCCATACAAGTGGTCCGCAACGCCTATGGATTACCCTCATGAAACCCACCACGCCACAGGAGCTCCTATCTACAGCAGAGTATGAAGAACAACGCACAAACATTCGGCAGCGCATTATTGCGCTGAAGAAACGCCGACGAATTACAGTGGGTGAATATATTACCTTGGTGTTTGAAAATCGCGAGACGATAGCATTTCAAATACAAGAAATGGTGAGAGCCGAACGTATTTTTGCACCAGAGAAAATCCAAGAAGAATGTAACGTCTATAACGCCCTCTTGCCTGAGACAGACGAACTCAGTGCAACCCTCTTTATTGAAATCACTGAAGAAGACAAAATCCATGAACTCTTGGATTCTTTCCAAGGTATTGATAATTCACAAATCGTGGCTATCTGTACAGATAAGGATAAGATTTTTGCCAACTTTGAATCTGGCCATAGCAAAGAAGATAAAATCAGCGCCGTCCATTTTGTGCGCTTTTTGACAACTCCGAGCTTCAGGGACTACTTGACCCAACCAGAAACATCGGTCTTTTTGACTATCGAACATCCTAACTATCAAACCAAAGCCCTAATACCACAAGAAATGAAGGAAGAATGGATTCAGGATTTACAATAGTGTCACTGCCCAACGTTACACAGTATCGAACCAGAACGATCCCTCAAAATTGACAACCTGAAAAGATGTGCTTTAAGATAAAAACTCAATAGTGAGGCCCTTTCAACCGATTGAAAGGAAAGAAGAATTTTCATTTTTCCGTGACGTTTATATAAGGAGGAAGACACATGGTTACCATTACCTCAATCGCCGAAGAAAAGATTAAGGAACTTATAAAGGAAGAAGAGAGCGCGGTGGGACTTCGCATTTACGTCAAAGGCGGAGGATGCAGCGGCTACCAATATGGCATGTCATTCGAAGACAAAACCAGCGACGATGACACCATCGTGGAAAAAGGCGATGTCAAGGTGATCGTGGATTCACAAAGCGCCCCGATGCTCAGTGGCGCAGAAGTGGACTATGTCGACAGCTTGCAGGGATCAGGGTTCTCCATCAAGAATCCACAAGCCAAATCTACCTGTGGCTGCGGCAGTTCCTTTTCGACGTAAGCTACTCCGTTTTATAAGAACCTGACCACAAGAAGGGTTGGACTTGCCGTACAAATCGTACTAAAGTTCAACCCTTCTTTTTTATTTGTGTCTTTCTAGAGAATCGCCTCATGTCTAAAGCGACATTAACGAAACGCCTCGAATTCTGCTCATCTCATCGCTACCACAATCCCAAATGGGATGATGCGAAAAATCGAGAAATCTTCGGGGCCTGTAATAATCCCAATACGCATGGTCATAATTATTTGCTGGAAGTGACCCTCTGTGGAGAGATTGACCCCGTCACCGGCATGATCATCAACCTATATGACCTCAAGCAACATTTGTGGGACGTGTTGATTGAATTCGATCATAAAAACTTAAACCTCGACACACCGTATTTCACCAATCAAATTCCAACAACAGAAAATCTCGCCCTCACCCTCTGGAAACTTTTGGAAAAACACCCACAGCTACCTTCGCTCGACAGAATCCGCCTCTACGAAGATGAAACGCTGTACGCCGAAGTCACCCAGCCATTGCAAGAGAAATCCCCAACAGCTCTCTCAAATCCTCAAGCAACGATTACCCGCAATTATGGTTTTTCTGCCTCAGTGAATATTCCTTCAGGACAAACCACCGGGCACAATTACACAATTGGAATGACAATAGCAGGTGCAATAGATTCAGACACGGGTCAAATTATTAATCTCGAAAAACTTGATCATCTCGTTCAAACTACCATCCTCAATACATGGCACACCAAGAATCTCAGTCTTGATCCTAACTTCAGCCACACCCCGCCAACCGAAGTGCATATCGCCAAAAGAATCTGGGAGACTCTGGCCGGAAAGACTCCTCAAGGAACATTAGCCCAGGTGTCCGTGAGCCAGTGTGCCACCTCCACCGCAGCCTATCAGGCCTAAAAATCTTCCCCCAAAAAACATCGCATTTTCAGATTTCAAAAAACGAATAGCCAGCATCTCAATGCTTCGTGTCTGTTCAAAAAAGTTCGCCCAGTCCTGCCCTGAGCTTGTCGAAGGGAAGGCCACAGCCATTTTTGCTGGCGGAGCGTACCTTTTGTTCATGATTTTGTACATGAGCACGGCAAATGAATGAGAACGCCGCTAATGGTTTTTTTCAACATTTTCCTAAATAATTTTTGCGGGGAGTCAAATAGTGGTAAAAACTACCTACGGGCAGAGCCCTCTATATTTATTTCAAGAAATTTGCTAGATCTGTCATGCACCCATGAAACAAGAAACTCACAGGCAATCACAAGCACTCGGCATCAGAGTATGGAAGATGGGCATCGGCCTCGCGCTGCTGGGTATCATTGCCAGCATGACTTCGTGGGGTATCGCACTCGAAGAAGACATGGGGCTCCATTGGCTCTTTTCTCTGCGGGGTAAACGCCCTGCCCCTCAAGACGTGGTCGTCGTCACAACAGATAGAAAATCCGCATTTGATCTCGGTGTCCCTCAAGAAAACTGGAAATGGCCTCGCTCACTCCATGCACAATTAGTTAACGAGTTAACCAGGCAAGGAGCAACCACCATCGCCTTCGATATTTTTTTCAAAGAGGCTGGAGCCACTGAGGAAGACGCGAAGTTTGCAAAAGCCATACGTAACTCAGGAAAAGTCGTACTTATAGAAAAGATGACCACTCCAAGTGAAACACAGGTATCGCCTGGAATCATCATGCAAATGTCCCCTACTACTCAATTAAAACAAGCTGCACATTCGTTAGCGCCCTATCCTCTGCCGGCTGTGCCGTTTCGGGTGAATCAATTTTGGTTATTTGAGCCCAGCGCCGAACATTTTGCGACACTTCCCGTGGTCACAGCGTTAATGCACGAGCTCCAGCCGAACAACAAACTCTGGAAACTTGTGAGGAATGTCGCACCCGAACTCATCGCTCCACAAGAAAACCCAGCAGAGTTAGTCGACCGCCAGAAAATGGCCGCCAGCTTAAGAACGGTGATGAGAACGACCCCTCAAGTGGTGAAACCCGTATTAGAAGTCTTCAGCGACCAGAGAGCACACAACCCTACTTTCAAAGGGAAGGCCTTTGAAGGATTGCTTAAAGCCATAGAACGCGGCGACAGTCAATATCTTGATTATTATGGTCCGCCACGAACAATTACAACAGTTCCCTATTCCTGTGTCATACAAGGTTGCCCAGATCACGAGGCCGCCGCCATAGACTTTGCCGGCAAGACAGTGTTTGTTGGATTATCGGAAGAAGTGAAAGCCGATCAAAAAGACCGATTTCATACCGTCTTTACCTCAAGTGAGGGGCTCTATTTGAGCGGAGTAGAAATTTCCGCAACAGCATTTGCCAACCTACTTGAAGACCGACACATCGCTCCACTACCGATATGGATGCATCTGAGTACCCTCGCCATATGGGGCCTGCTTCTCGCAATAGCCTTTCATCTCTTTTCTCAACAACCGGTCTTCCGAACGAGCGCCGGGTTGGCACTGGGGTATATTGGAATCGGACTAGTGGCATTGGGAATCTATACCGGGATTGCCTTCTTCTTGTTTGCCCAATATGCAACATGGCTTCCCCTCACCATTCCTCTGCTCGTCCAGCTGCCTCTTGGACTCATGGGCACCATATTCTGGCGATATCGGGAAACCCATCGCGAACGGCACAATATTCAACGGGCCTTGCAATATTACGTGCCTGGACCAGTGGCTGAACAACTCACAAAAAGTATCGAAGCCGTCACCACGACAAGTGAGTTGGTCGAAGGCATTTGCTTGTCGACAGATGCCGAACATTATACCGCGCTTGCCGAATCCTTAGATTTACAAAAATTGCGGGCGTTTATGAACGAATATTTTCAAACCGTGTTTGAGCCCGTTCGACAAAGACAGGGCATTGTCTCTGATGTGGTAGGGGATGCCGTGTTGGCCATCTGGGCAGCGCCAACCCTGACCCATGAGATGAAACAACAAGTCTGTGAAGCCGCGTTAGACATCATTCAATCGGTCGCCAAATTTAACTTGCACCATTCGGAAAACCCACTCCCCACAAGAATCGGGTTGCATGGGGGAGCCATGCTCTTAGGAAATGTCGGAGGCATCGACCACTATGAATATCGGGCCATTGGAGACATCGTCAATACCGCCACTCGAATCGAAGGGGTGAATAAACAGCTCGGGACCCGCATTTTGGGATCCCGACAAATACTGGAAAATGTGGAAGGGTTCTTCACGAGAAATCTCGGCCGCTTTCAACTAGTGGGGAAAAGTCGACCCATCAATCTTTACGAGTTAATTTGCAGGGAAAGCGAAGCCGATACGATGCGCCACGACGCCGCCCATCTTTTTGCAGAAGGACTGCAGGCCTTTCATCGCCGAGAGTGGGATCAGGCTATCACTGAATTCCGGTCGTATCTCAAGGCGTATGGCGACGATGGACCGAGCGCGTATTATCTCGACGCAAGTCGACAATTCAAAATGACGCCCCCCCATCATTCCTGGGAAGGCATCATGACACTACAAAAAAAATAACCAATGTCATTGTTACACCCCATCCCATTGTCGTACCTGACCTCATCGTCATACCCGCTTCTCTCGTCATACCCGCGAAGGCGGGTATCCAGAAAAACTCCAGACAAGCAAGATTCCTCTTTACACAGGAATGCCCATCTCAAAGAACGAGTGCGCGCCTATTTCTTGGACAAAAAGCTCTATCATCATACCCAAATATTCCATTTCATCTCTTATCCTGCAGGAGGGTGGCCCAACAGAGGGACACCCCTCTATGACCGGTGCGGGAGCGCTCATGAAAGGTTCGTTCCATGGCTCGCTTTACTTCCCTCATCACTCCACAAAGTATTAACCTGTTCGTGTGGGGTGCCCTAAGCCTCAGTCTCACCATCTCTGGACCAAACATTGTCTCAGCCAAAGACCTCTGTACGGACTGGGTTGGGAAAGTCGTCTCAGTCGAAGGGGTTGTAGAAGCTCGGCGGGTCGCTCAGACCACGTGGGCACCCACCAAGGTTGGGGAAACCTTTTGCCCTGGCGATAAGCTCCGCGTTGAAACCTGGCGAGCCGCCATTGTCTTGGCCAACGACACCATTATCCGTTTGGACCAAGGCACCACCATTACCTTCACCGAAATCGAAAACAAAGAGTCTTCCTGGCTGGAATTGCTGGAAGGGATCGTGCATTTTCTCAGCCGCGTGCCCCATACCCTCACCATCACCACCCCGTTCGTCAATGCAACAGTCGAAGGCACGGAGTTTGTCATCCGTGTGGATGCCAACGAAACCAACGTCTGGGTATTGGAAGGCTCAGTCCGTGTAGAAAATTCTTTGGGTAGACTTCTCCTAGAAGGCGGAGAAGCTGCCGTGGCTCGAGCAGGAGAAGGGCCCAAACGGCAAATCAATGTGAAACCCCGGGATGCCGTGCAATGGGCACTGTATTATCCCCCGCTGCTTGATGTCAGCAAAGAAGCCAGCATCGGACCCAATCAGGGCATCTATCAACAATCTCTTTCGCATTATCAGGCAGGCGATATTCAACAAGCCTTAGACCAACTCAATACCATTCCACTAGAACAACGAGAGCCGCAATTTTGGGGAACCCGAGCGGGGCTTCTTTTAGCGGTTGGGCAAATAGAGAAGGCCACCATGGACATTGATGAGGCCTTGCGACAAGAGCCGAATGACGGAACGGCCCTCGCTCTCAAATCAATCGTCGCCCTCGTGAACAACAACAAAGAGGACGCCCTGCAACTAGCCAACCAGTCTGTCACACATTCTCCAGAGTCATCTGTTGGACACGTTGCCAAATCCTATGCCCAACAGGCTCATTTTGATATTGAAGAAGCCCTCGCCAGTGCGCAACAAACTACCGCGCATTCCCCGAAGGATGCCTTGGCCTGGGCCCGAGTCGCGGAGCTCCAACTCTCATTGGGAAATCTGAGCGAGGCCAACGTAGCCGCCGAGCAGGCCGTGAAGCTGAATCCACGGCTCGCACGAACCCAAACAATTCTAGGCTTTGCACTCTTGACCGAAGCCAAGATTGCAGACGCACGAAAAACTTTTGAACAAGCGATTGTACTTGATCAAGCCGACCCGCTGCCGCGCCTGGGCTTGGGCTTGACCAAAATTCAAAAGAGCCAGTTGGCGGAAGGCCGCCGAGACATCGAAATTGCCGCCAGCCTGGATCCGAACAATGCCATTATCAGAAGCTATCTAGGCAAAGCCTACTTTGAAGAGAAGTGGGATTCCACACCCATAGATCCCAACACGGAGTTAACGTGGGCCGACCTACATAACGACACGAAGCAGAACCAACGGGCCGCCGCACAATTGCACATGGCCAAGGAATTGGATCCCCACGATCCGACGCCATATTTTTACGATGCGATCCGCAAACAAACGGTCAACCGTCCGGTCGAAGCCCTGCAGGATCTTCAAAAATCTATTGAACTCAATGATAATCGTGCGGTCTATCGATCCAAACTCCTCTTACATGATGATAAAGCAGCACGCAGCGCTAGCTTAGGGAGAATTTATCAGGACCTGGGTTTTCATCAGCGAGCACTGGTTGAGGGTTGGGATGCGGTTTCAGCAGCACCTAACGAACACGCTGCCCACCGCCTGTTGGCGGATTCATATGCTTCGCGTTTCCGTCATGATGTGGCACGTGTAAGTGAGTTGCTCCAATCGCAACTCCTGCAACCCATTAATTTTAATAATCTTCAGGCACAACTTTCAGAACTCAATCTTCAAATTTTAGAAGGAACTGGACCGTCAACCCCTTCTTTTAATGAATTCAACCCAATGTTCCTTCGAGATCGATTTTCTTTGACTGGAAATCTTTTAGTTGGGAATAGAGACACTTTCGCGAATGATTTAGTTGTGTCAGGGATCTTGGCTGATCCTGTATCAATCAGTCTTGGCCAATTTCACTATCAAACAGACGGTTTTCGACCAAATAATGACTTAATTCATGATATTTACAACGTCTTTTTGCAGGGAAAAATAACCCCAAAGATTAGCCTTCAAACCGAATATCGACGACGAAAGACCGAAAGAGGGGATTTGCTACTCAACTTTGACCCTAATAAGTTCCAATCAAAGCTTAGGCAATCAGAAGACCAAAAAACCACCAGGATCGGAGGACGGTTTTCGCCAACAGGAAACTTTGATTTCCTAGCATCTTTACTTTATTCAAAACAAGATGGCGTTACAGATGATTCAGAGGCATTTTTTGATAGAAATGGTTCTCCTGTCATGATACACATCGATACTGAGATAAAAACGTTACAAGGGGAAGGGCAGTTTCTTCTTCGGCACCGGCTGTTTAACACGGTCATAGGAGGAGGGGCCTATAAGGTTAGTACCGACCGACAATTATTCCGTAATTTGACCCCAGGGGCGCCGAATAATAAGAGAGACCACCATGAAAATGTGTATATATATTTTAATTCAAACTTACAGGAGAATTTCCGTTTAACAGCTGGATTAACATTTGATCATGTTGAGAATGAGACGTTTCTTTTTGATAGAAATCAGCTTTCTCCAAAAGTAGGTGTGCAATGGAATATACAAAAATGGCTTCGCCTACGAATGGCATATTTTCAAACGATGCGGCATCTAGGTTTGATTCGACAAACTATAGAGCCAACTCAGGTAGCCGGATTCAATCAATTTTTTGACGATTCTAATAGTTCCCGGGCTACGAGATATGGAGTAGCTTTGGATACCAAAATCTCAAAAACTCTTTTTTCTGGAATTGAAATAACCCACCGAGAGTTTAAAACAAGGGCTTTGGATAATGTGTTAGATCGGGCAACCAATCAACGAACCCTTGTGCCTATCAGCCTTGGCCATCGGGAGACAAACTATCAAGGATATGTATTTTGGACTCCTATCCCCTCCCTAGCCCTATCTTCAGCATTTGAATGGCTAAATTTATTTCGACCAGAAAGATTAGCGGATCGAAATGGTATCAGCAAAGTAAAGACTTTTATTGTGCCTCTAAATGTTAAATATTTTGACCCGCGAGGGCTATTTTTAGGTATTGGAGGAACCTTTGTTCGTCAAAAAATTGGCCCTTCGGATAATTATACATTTACAAGATCTAAGGATAGTTTTTTTCTGGTTGATGCTTCATTGGGATATCGATTTCCCAAACGTTCGGGAATGTTCATGATTCAAGCCCTTAATCTTTTCGATCAAAACTTCCTGTACCAGGATACGAAAATTCTTGTGGACCAACCGTCACAGCCACGTTTTGCCCCTGACCGAACAATCTTGGCCAAGCTAACTATTGCGCTCAACTAATGAGGTGTAAAAACCTAGAAATGGAAATTGGACGAGAGATATGAGCCATTGTCCTTGGGAAAAAGTCCAACAACAATCTTTCTGGTTAGACAGTCCAAAGGAAAAGTGGTGCTATCACATTCGCCCCCCACCAAGAGTATAAGGAACGTCTTCTAGCCAATGTCCGAGTTATTTATTGAAACTTACACCATGAAGGGATCGAACAATGGGATTATCACCTAACACAACAAAGAAAGAAAGAAAAAAAATCAAGAGAGAAAGAAAACATCCTATAACAGACATTCCTGTGGGGGGCGAAATTGATTATGGGGATTCTTGGGATGAAATACAGGAACATGCCTTGGGCCAACTAGAAAAGGGTGAGGAAATTGGACTTATAGTTGTTGCTATCGTTAAACCTAAATCTCCGAATGTGCGCAGGCTATATTATACTGCTTTAAAACCGGGGGCAAATGGTAAACCACGAGGATATAGGGTGAAGACCAATCCATCAAAAAATAATATTGACAAAGTGGAAACTCTAACCTGGGTTCATCACAATCCATGGGAAGTTTATGATAACGGAACCTGGATTTGGTGTTGTTAGAAAAAATTTTCCGGCTTTAAATCTTTTATTAATTATTTCGGGGTCGGTGGCCTTGATTCGTTTGGGCTGCCGCCCCTTTTCATACTCCCACAGCGTTTCCCATATATGAATATTAGATCATTTATTTCAGTCTGCCAAGACATTGTTCCAGATAAGGATGCATGTATAAAATTTCATGGATTGATGAAGACCACCCTGACCAACCTTGCTATCGTTCAACGATCCTTAGGATCATTAAATCCTCAAAGAAAAATTAATGATGCATTTTTATTTCGTTCCCCAAATCTCCTTATTTTCCATTCTTTTCTTTTACCTAATTTAGTTAGTCCTCCTCACACCCATGGTACGTGGGCAGTAATTGGCCTTTACCATGGTCAAGAGGACAATATTTATTATAAGCGGGGAAATGGGACTCTCATTGAAACGGGAAAACAGAGCTTACAGCCAGGAGATGTTGTACGGTTGAATCCTGAGACAATTCATGCAGTTTCCAATCCACTATCTCAACCCTCTCGAGCTTTGCATATCTATGGCACCGATCTTTTCTCCACTGATCGGAGCATGTGGAATCCCTGGACTCTGGAAGAATCGCCTTTTGAGATCAATCAATTTCTCATGTATTCCCAAACTATGACGCAACAGGGAAGCACTTCCCATATCAATCCGGGAGCTTAACTTTTTATGTCACAGACCAATTCATTACCCACATTCTATACTGAACTACAGTCGGCCTCTACAGACCGTGAACGGCTCTATTCGGCAAAGGGCATGGTTGATTGGCCAACCTTTGCGACCAGCCCTGCCGAACAAAGCAAAAAAGTCGTAAAAGTCACCAAAAAGGATTTTGCCTTTGGCACGCTGCGAATTACTGCGCCCTGCCTTCTGCGATTGACAGAAAATATTGATTTCAATCCGAACGCTCCACTGACCTGGCTGAATCACGAAGGCAAGGTCATCGCCGCCACATGGGATAGTGATGCGTTTTCACAGGCCACAGACATTGATCCGAAACGTACTAGTGATTGGTTCCCCAACCTCCAATATGTTACAGGCCATCAACTCTCAGATGGCACCACCGTCCCTAGCTGGGGCGACAATATGACGCAATACTTTAAAGATGATGCCCCCCTGGCCTATCGACTGGGATTTTTTGCAGCAATTGCGGTGGAGACGGACGGAGTCATTGTCGATTTGAATGGATTCACGTTATGTCAGCATCCTATGCATGCCCTCATGCAACGGTTTTTTGCCATTATCGAACTGGGTGACCAACCGTTTATTCCAGGGGAAGGGCCTGCCACTAATGGTGGATTTGGGAAAGATTTGCGACCGGCGCATCAGGTGACGATAAAAAATGGGGTATTGGGCCTGTCCAGCCACCATGGGATTCATGGCAATAACTGTCACGATGTGTTGATTGAAGATGTGACCTTTCGCGATCATGAAGTGGCCGCAATCTCGTTGAATGGCGCTCAACGGGTGGCCATAGTGAATTGTCAGTCTCTCGGCTCTCGTCAATCTTCAAAGAACTCTCAGGATGCATCTCTGGGCGGCGTACCCGTTTTGGGAACATTCTCCGCCGCGCGGTTTGCTCAGGCTACAGCCCAAAGCATTCTTCACAATAAGGTTACATCCCCCATATTTCACTCCTTTGATCAACAGATACAAACCAGTTTTCTTTCAGCTCTCAAGACATTGAGCTCGAGTATCGACACAGTTTTTAATGAAGTGATCTTTCAGGATCAGGCAACCCCATCAAATCCGCTCTTTAGAAACCCCCTCCAACTCACCGATGGCCCGTCTTATGGCATTCTTTGTAGCCCCCGTGGCGTGGCAGTTGGGCCCTTCCTGGAACGTCGATCGGACTCAACGGCTCTAGATGCCCGTGACTATTACCTCCAGAATGTCACTATGAAAAACATTACGATTGCCCCGCGGGAAATTATTTCCATCACAGGGGGGGATAGAAACGGCAATCAAGTTGATATGGCTGGCGCCGTCTTCCAACTTTTTGGTCTGGAGGGGCAACCAGGATGTCGTGCTGAAGATGGCACCTATGCCGGAACTATTCTGAGCGATATGCAGATTCGTTTAGCTCAAGTGAAGGCCCTGTTCATTCAAGAGAACCCTGATTTCGAAAAATTCTTCGGGACCTTATCCATTGAAAACGAGATCGTCATATGGGCCCTGGCTGGTCATGACCCACATTTTCTTCATCCTTTTCCCCAGGGCACACCCCCCTACAAGCTGGTTCACACGCTCCAAGCTACTGGCGGAGTGCTGGATCTTCAGGATTCCGCAGACCGGCCCATGGGCTATTCCGTGAATCTCCGTTGTAATGGCGATTCTATGCACCATGTCCATAAAGGCACCGTGGCCTATCGCTTCGACGGGATATCAGGACTTCTGATGAAGAACTGCTCTGCTAAGGAGATAGTTAATCACGGGCCTGCCGGTTCGCTGCTTGGAGGCCGTTATCAAAACGGCTCTGACGGTGGCCATGAAGGACAAGGAACTACACTCATCGGGTATACCGGATCTGATGCTTATGGAATCCGATTATCTGCTTGTGAGTACGCCACACTCAATCAATGTCATGTCGAATCTGTTTCCTCAGATCAGGGAAGCAGTTATGGGTTGTACGTCTCAAACGGCTCTCGCAACGTTCTTCTCAATGATTGCGCCGTGAATACCGTTAGGGCCGGAACCAAGACCAATGCGACGAAACCCTGGGCAGGCGCCAATACCATCCCGCAAGCTTTTGCCCTCAAAACCGATTCCGACACCTCTGAGGTGTCCATCGAGCATTGCACCACCAACGGCGAATGGCAGCCCCACTTCCCAAAGCCCTCAAACGAAACACAGGTGGATCCGAAGCCGTCCCTTAGCGATAGAAAACCATCATTAAAAATACAGATAACCAAGGACAAAGACGTCATGAGCGATCAGAAAAGCTAAACTCGTCCGCTTCGAATCTACCCTCTTTGCTTAAGGTGTCAGTTTAAGTGTCAGGAACCTTTTATTTTATGAAATGAAACCGAAATCTTGTGCGTTTTAGGATAGAAGACTCCATCTCTTCGAGATGCCAACAATCGCACATACAGCATTTGCCACTCAGTTATGCTGACCCACGTATTCATCAACAAGACTTCTTATCATACGCTGATAGGGCACCTTGTTTTTTTGAGCCATGTCCTTGAAAAACTCTACGCTGTCTTTACTCAGAGCCAACGTCACTTTCACGGTCTCCTCACGCAGGACAAGCTGCGAGGGAGGTGGCAAAAAATCTTTCGCATGCGTGAGTTTCCCTATTGGTTTGTCATTCGAGTTTGGTTTCTTTCTCATAACAATTACTCTATCGCATCCATCTGTATTTATTACCCTTCACACATGCTATTTTCCCCATATTCCACATAGCGCCAGCCCTTTCAGAGTTGTCTGAGCAACTCAAGAATCTACCTCACCTACCCTCTCCTTACAAAGGAGAGGAATCTTTTGCTGTTTTGTTTCGATAAGGAATGAGATGATTTGAAATCATCTACGAACACGTCTGACGAATACCAGATACGAAAAGAGAGTTAACTGATAGGTGAAAAATGTTTGGAAATAAGTGCGACTAACGCGTCAGATTCGAGTTTGCCTTCTTTGGTCTCTAGGAGGTTTCCATTAGAAAAGAAGTGGGTGGTGGGATAGGTTTCGAAGTTGTGTTGTTTTTTGATAGCGCGGCATTTGCCGGGCACATGCATTTTGGCTTTGCCGAATCGAATGTGAGCATGATCTTTGGCTGAAGCTTCTAAGACCGGATCATACGCCTTACACGGTTCGCATGTGGCGATGCCATAGGCCACCACGGCCGCCGGGGCTTGCGTGAACTCCGCATAGTTTTCGTCATTAACGTTTTCTACGGTTCCTGACATCATACTTTCTCATTCATAGAAAATGGTTGACTTGGCTTCTACCTCCCCTAGCCCCTCCTTACAAAAGAGGGGAGAACCAGGAAAATTCGGCGGCACCTGCCCTACGTAACCCAGACAGTCAGATAACAAAGAACCCTAAGGGAACCACAATGCGTTCCGCTTAGGGTTTTCTTATGTGAATACAATTTAGTTGAGCTTACTTAAGGCTTCGAGAATTTCTTTGTCGTCCCGTGCGACTTTGATTTCTTGTACTTTGGCATACGCCACTTTGCCTGATTTGTCCACAATAACGGTGGCCCGCTTTGAGCAATTCAACGGTTCAAAATACAGGCCATAGGCTTTGGACACTGTGCGGTGCATATCAGCCAAGAGTTTATGCTTCAGCTCTAAGGAATCGGCCCAGGCTTTATGAGAGAAAAAACTATCGCAGCTGATACCAAAAATTTCGGCATTGGCTGATTCAAAGTTGGGGAAGTCATCGGTTAAACACTTATTTTCTCCCTGGCAAACCGGGCTCCAATCTAATGGATAAAACGCTAACACGACATTTTTCTTGCCTTGGAAATCACTCAACTTCACATCATTTTGATCCTGATCTTTCAGGGTGAAATCTGGGGCGGTATCTCCCACTTTAATTTCTGCGGCCACATCGGACATATTCTCACTCCTCCTTGTTGATAAAATTTACGAAAATTTTTTAGGGCAGTCTTTGGTGGTACCATGGGGTGAAAAAGTTTGTCAATCAGCATAATGGCCTTTGTACGTTGCCCATTTGGCCTTTTCTACCCATCCTCTTTTACCCGTTTGCGATCCTGTCCTGTTAAATGATGGGGTCAGTACATTGCCCCTTTGCTTCCTTGTGTTTTTTGCCATCTCAGGGTATCGTAAAATCAAGGCTTTTATAGACTTTGACATATCTTCCGTTGCTTCTCTCTCACACAAAGGATGCTGTTTCTTTCCTGAATGAACACCTTTCAACAGTTTTTTTCACGGGTTAAAACCTGGTCCTGGCTTCGAATTTTTCTGGTAAGCACCCTCGTCCTTATGATAATTGGAACCGGGACGGTGCTGGGTATTCTTTGGCAAGTGACCCGCGACTTGCCAACATTTGATTCCTTCCAGGATTATCAACCAAGTTTAGTCTCCAGAGTGTATGCCGATAATGGGGAACTGATTGGACAATTTTACATCGAGCGCCGCCTCTATACCCCCATTGCTCAGATTCCTAAAAACCTCACCCAAGCCGTTATTGCCGTCGAAGACACCAGATTTCTAGAACATCCCGGACTGGATATTGTAGGCATAGGGCGGGCCGCCTGGACAAACCTTAGAAAAGGGGGGCGTTTTCAGGGAGCCAGCACGATTACTCAACAATTGGCGCGCGCGCTGTTCCTCAGTCCTGAGCGTACCTATACCCGAAAAATTAAGGAACTTATTCTTGCTATCAAGATGGAATGGGTCCTGACGAAGGATCAGATTCTAGAAATGTACCTGAACCAAATTTACTTTGGGCATGGAGCTTATGGCATTGCCGCCGCCACTCTCACGTACTTTGATAAGAGCGTCACTGAGTTGAGCTTACCCGAAGCTGCTTTTTTAGCAGGTCTGCCAAAAGCACCTAACACCTATTCGCCATTTCGCAATCCTGACCTGGCGAAGTCTCGGAAAGAACTCGTCCTCCATCGAATGGTCGAAGCAAACTTTATCACCCAGGAAGAAGCCCAAACGGCTATCGATACTGAGATGAACTATCGACGACAGTCGCTTGATCCGATTGCCTCCTATTTTATCGAAGACATCCGCCAGCACTTAGTAGAACGCTATGGGGAGTCATTAGTTTATAAAGGTGGATTACAAATCTACACGACATTAAATATTCCTATGCAAAAGGTTGCCCAGGAAAGCCTTCAAAAAGGCCTCAGACAAGTGGACAAACGTCAGGGATGGCGGGGGCCTCTTGCTCATGTGGACTTCGGTAAAGATTTTTCGCCTCCTGAAGAATATCCTGAACTCCAGAATGTCGATGCCGCTCTGGACCATGGCCTGTATCGCGCCTTGGTGACGAAGGTAACCAAGAAATCTGCCTCTATCTTGGTGGGCAATACGTATAAAGGGACCATTGCTCTGAGCGATATGGAATGGGCCCGTCGTCAGCTGAAAGACATCCACGATGTTGGGACCGCAGAGACTCGGGAAACAGCCACCCCACGCCAGATACTTAAGGTGGGGGATATCATTGAAGTGTTGCCAAAAAAGGGGGATCTCGAATCGGGAACTTTTGTATTGGAACAAACACCACTGGTTGAGGGTTCCTTGCTGGCGTTGGACCCTCGAACGGGCGCTGTTCAAGCCATGAGTGGAGGGTATGATTTTTCCAGGAGTCAATTCAACCGTGCCGTATCTGCCAGACGACAACCTGGTTCGGCCTTTAAGCCGCTGATTTACGCCACGGCTCTTCAACAAGGCTTAACACCAGCCACGTTAATTTTGGATGCGCCAGTGGTCTATCAAGATGAAGAACTGGATCGCGTGTGGAAACCTGAAAATTATGAGAAACGTTTTTATGGCACCATTTCACTCCGTGAAGCCCTCCGTCATTCGCGAAATGCGGCTACAGTCAGACTCCTTGAACAAATTGGTGTCCCAGAAGTCGTGAACATTGCGAGCAACTTAGGAATACAAAGCCCGCTTAGTCAGGATCTCTCCCTGGCCCTCGGGTCTTCCAGTGTGACACTCCAAGAAATCACCTCTGCCTATGGGGTATTTGCCAACCAAGGGATGTGGCTGAAGCCTTACCAAATTACGCTCGTCAAAGATGTGAAAGGAGAAATCCTGGAACAACATCTCTTTGAACCCCGGCAGGCCATGAAACAGGAGAATGCGTACCTCACGACCAATATGCTCATGGATGTCATTCAAAGTGGCACCGGTCGTCGTGCAAAAAAGATCGGGCGGCCATTGGCAGGAAAAACCGGGACCACAAATGGCTACAACGATGCGTGGTTTGTGGGCTATGCCCCTAACTTAGCTACCGGAGTGTGGGTGGGATTTGATTCGGTAAGAACCTTGGGACGATTGGAATCCGGTGCTCGTGCTGCACTGCCAATCTGGACAGAATTCATGGCCCAAGCTCTTCGCAATTCTCCCGTCATGACATTTGCCATCCCAGAGGGAATTCAATTTGCCCAAGTTGATACGACCACGGGAAATTTGCCCACCAAGTCCAGTCGGCATATTAGTACAGAAGTGTTTCGGAAAGGGACGGAACCGGAAAAAGGGGCCGCAAAGAAAGCTAACCCAATGGAATTTTTTGAGTTTGACCGAATGAACTCAGGCTCTTCTACCCAACTTTCGTCATATTAAGTTGGTCACACCCATAAATTCTGTCATACCCGCGAAGGCGGGTATCCAGAAACAATCTGCTATCCTTTCGCGTCTTGAAATTCTTCATGCCAGGCCATTTGAATAGCCTCGAGCTTTTTCTCATTTGAATCTTTCGGGTCACCCTTGAATTCTGGCAGAGCCACAATCCAGGCATGAAGATCAGTGAAACGCACAGTTAGCGGATCAGTCTCAGGATATTCTTCTTGTAACCGAATCCCAATATCTTCGGCATCTGTCCACGTCAGATCGTGCGTCATGATTACCTCTTATTTTTGATAACCGCTTGATATTCTATAGGACCTATTATCAGTGGCTGGGAGGAATGATCAAAAAAGTCATCCAGTAAGGCCGCAGCTATTGGGGCACGCGGTGCGTACTTTCAGTACGTGAGCATGGCCAAATGGCGAGAACGCCGCTGGTGGCTTTTTTCATCATTTCTCCTATTTGACGAATTCTGAAACCTTTTTGCTCTCTAACGCTTCCTTCAACGTGGCATCCATTAACACTTCGGCTAAATGATGTGTTTCTTTTTCCACTTCCGAAATCCCCGCCCGAATCACACGATGGTCATCACCCTTTTGCGTTTCACCTAGTTGTTGAATCACACGTTGAATCTCTGCTTTCTCTTTGTCACCAATCAGATCAGTAGCTCGTGACAGGGCCTTTTCCGTTGCCACAATAATCGCATTCGCTTCTGTGCGGGCTTCAATGACTTGCCGGGCTTTAATATCTTCCTCGGCAAATTGGAAGGATTCTCGAATCATCCCTTCAACTTCATCATCCGTGAGCCCATGTGAAGGCTTCACCTGCACGGTCTGCGCTTCATTGGTGCGAATATCTCTAGCCGTGACATGCAACAACCCATTTGCATCAATCAGAAAGGTGACTTCCACCCGTGGGACGCCGGCGGGCAAGGGCGGCATTTTCAATTGAAAGCGCGCCAGGCTGCGGTTGTCCTTCACTAATTCCCGTTCACCCTGCAAAATATGAATATCTACAGAAGTTTGTCCATCAACATAGGTCGTAAACATTTCTTTCGCACTGGTGGGAATCGTGGTGTTACGCCGGATCAATGCGCTCATGACTCCGCCCATTGTTTCAATGCCCAAGGACAGAGGCGTGACGTCTAACAGTAAAATTTCTTTATTATGGCCCCCAAGAATATCGGCTTGAACCGCAGCCCCCAAGGCCACAACTTCATCGGGATTCAATTCACTATGTGGGCGCTTCCCAAACAGTTTTTCCACGTTATTTCGCACCAACGGCATACGAGTACTGCCACCCACTAACACGACTTCGTCAACTTGATCCGCGGTTAACTCGGCATCTTTCAACGCCGCTCGGCAGGGCGCCAAGGTACGTTCAACCAGAGGCATCACCAAAGATTCAAGCTCTTCACGCGTCATGATCTTTTCATAGTTTCCATCAGGCAGCTCAATCACTATCGTAGTTTGGGCTTCACTGGACAACCGAACTTTGGCTTGCTCAGATTCTAAGCGAACCGTTTGCATGAGATCTGGATGATCGTGCACGTGCAGCCCATGTTGTTCGGCGATGTCTTTGACCAATACATCAATCAGACGCTGATCTAAATCATCACCTCCCAAATGTGCATCTCCATTTGTGGCAAGCACTTCAAAAATTCCATCTTTTAATTTGAGAATCGATACATCAAATGTCCCGCCTCCCAAATCATAAATGGCGATGATTCCTTGGGTTTTCTTTTGCAGTCCATAGGCCAACGATGCCGCCGTGGGCTCGTTGATGATCCGCAACACTTCTAAACCGGCAATCATGCCAGCATCTTTCGTTGCTTGCCGTTGACTGTCATTAAAATAGGCGGGCACGGTAATGACGGCCTTTGAAATATCTTCTTTCAAAAATTCCTCAGCCCGCCGCTTTAATTCTTTCAAAATCATGGCAGACACTTGAGGTGGGGAATAATTTTTCTCCCCAATTTCTATACGGATGACTCCATTTTTTTCATGAAGGGCATAAGGAAAATATTTCAGCTCATCACTAACATCGGCCAAGCCTTTTCCCATAAACCGCTTGACGGAATAGATCGTTCGTGACGGATCCCGAGTGAGGTGAGCTTTCGCAGGATCACCGACGATCAATCCATTATCAGTCATACCGACAATGGAAGGCACTTTCGCCACCCCATCCGAATCAGGAATGACCCGAGGCGTCCCCCTATCCATATAGGCAATCAAAGAATTTGTGGTTCCCAAATCTATCCCAACGATTCGACTCACAATGTATCCCTTTTCTGCTTCACGTCGCCTCGCTACCCAGTGGTTTCCAGTAGTTCATGAACCATATTGCATACATAGGTACGATTCGAAAGAATTTCTTGCATGCCTCGCAATACTGCATTTTTCTGTTCACGCGCTTCACTTGGGTCAGCATGAAGGTTTTGTAATTGATCCCATTCCAAAAATTTTCTCTGCAAGGATTTTTCCATGTCCTTTTGGCGTGCTTCGAGCTGCTCACGTTCCAGCTGGAGCTTCTTCCGGAGTTCTGTTCGTTCGGTCGAATGCTCTTCCGACGAAAGATTACGAAATGTTTCCATATCGTCTTGCAACTCCAAAATTTCTTCGAAAAGATCAGCTGGAGGGTTGGAACGAATATCCTTGACCGCCCCCGCTTCCAGACGAATCAAATATTCAACCCGTTGGATAGGATCCTTTAAAGTTCGGTAAGCCGCATTCAGAAAGGCGGAATTGCCTAAACTAATCGTCTTTTCTGATTCATCTTTCGTGGAATAAAAGTCTGGATGAAATGTTCGACTCAGTTCAAAATAGGTCCGCTCTAATTCCTGCGCATCAATGTCGAGTAATCGAGGCAATTTGAAACAGGTAAAATAGTCCAGATCTTTGGAAAGCGGCTGAACTTTGACGCATTGACCACATAGGTACTCCCCGGTCACTTCCGATTGGCAATGCCAGCACATGCTGCGGGCCATTGGCAATTCACGTGAATTCGCGGATGTCGAATGTGAATGATCCATATCAGAAGGAAGGGGCTAACAAGTCAGGCATAACGAACGTCGCCATACCCGAACAACTCCTTAGAGATTTACAGGTCAGCGGATAGTTTAAGCTGAAAACGACTCTCCACATCCACAGGTTTTGGACGCATTGGGATTAATAAATTTAAAAGCGCCACTGACCATATCTTTTTGGTAATCTAGCGTCATTCCCTGAAGATAGATGGCGCTTTTGGCGTCCACAATGACTTTCACGCCATTCACCTCAGTCACTGTATCAAACTCCCCAATTTTTTCATCGAAGTTCACGGTATAGCTTAACCCTGAACAGCCTCCGCCTTTCACACCGAGTCTCAACCCACCTTCGGTGATACCTTGGAGATCCAATAATCGCTGCACCTCTTTCAAGGCCGCGTCAGTCATCGTGACAATTGCCTTGTTATCTGCTTCTTGTGTTTCCATGTCAGGCTCTCCCATCAACACTCAATTCATGATTCCAATCATGCCGTCGTTTCTTCAACTTTTGGCTTTTTCTCATCAGCTTTCTTCTGATAATCACCTAACGCCGCTTTTATGGCATCTTCTGCCAACACCGAGCAGTGAATCTTCACCGGAGGCAGATTTAATTCTTCGACGATATCAGTATTTTTTATTTTTTGAGCTTCTTCTACGGACTTTCCCTTTAACCATTCCGTCGCTAAGCTCGAACTGGCAATGGCGGAACCACAGCCAAACGTCTTAAACTTCGCATCCACAATCGTTTCGTTCTCAACTTTGATTTGAAGTTTCATGACATCACCACATTCAGGCGCCCCGACAATTCCGGTGCCTACTCCATCTTCTTCTTTCTTAAACGACCCTACATTGCGAGGATTATTGTAATGATCAATCACTTTTTCACTATAGGCCATGGGTTCATTCCTCCTTCTGAATTATAAAGAGATTACGAGAAGTCTTATATAATCAGTGTGCTGCCCACTGCACACTTTTCAAATCAACCCCATCCTTTGCCATTTCATACAATGGGGACATTTCTCGAAGATGGGTGACGGCTTTCAGCATCCGATCAATGGTATACTCAATTTCCTCATCGGTGTTAAATCGGCCAAGTCCAAATCGAATGGATGAATGGGCTAAATCAGATCCCACGCCTAAGGCCCGCAATACATAAGAAGGCTCAAGCGTCGCAGAGGTACAGGCAGAGCCAGAAGACAATGCAATTTCCTTGACACCCATCAACAAGGCCTCACCTTCAACGTAAGCAAAACTGATATTTAAATTGCCAGGCAAGCGTTCCGTTGGATGTCCATTCAAGTAGACTTCGTCCATCGCTCCCATGATGCCTTCTTGCAAACGATCCCGCATCTTCGCCAGCCGAATGGCTTCAGCAGCCATCTCTTGCTCACACAACTCACAAGCTTTTCCAAATCCCACAATCAAGGGCACAGGCAACGTCCCGGAACGCATTCCACGTTCATGGCCACCACCATAAATCATTGGCTCTAACCGAACGCGAGGCGCTCGTCGTCGAACATACAGTGCCCCAATTCCCTTAGGACCATAAATTTTGTGGGCCGAGAATGACATCAGATCAATGCCCATTTCCTGAACATTGACTGGAATTTTTCCAACCCCTTGGGTGGCGTCACAATGAAAAATGATGCTCTTTTCTTTGGCAATTTTCCCAATTTCGGCTATCGGGTTAATAGTCCCGATTTCATTATTCGCCAACATTATGGAGATTAAAATTGTTTTATCGGTAATCGCATTGCGCACATCATCAGGACTGACTCTTCCCTGCTTATCTACGGGAAGAAAGGTTACAGAGACCCCCTTTTTTTCAAGATATTTCGCCGTATCAATGACCGCACGATGCTCCGTCGAACTGGTGATAATATGATCCCCTTTTTCTCGGTACATCGAGACGATACCTTGCAGTGCTAAATTATCGGATTCCGTGGCCCCACTGGTAAAAATAATTTCCTTTGTATCTGCACCAATTAAATGGGCAATCTGCTTCCGCGCCTGCTCTACACCTTCTTCGACTTCCCACCCGAAACTATGATTACGACTAGCCGCATTGCCAAATTTTTCCGTGAAATACGGAAGCATTGCCTCGACCACTCGCGGATCGCACGGGGTCGTTGAATGATTATCCAAATATATGGGCAACTTCATAATTGAACTCCTTCTTTTTTACGAGATTCCACAATGATTAAGGGAGGCTCTTCCATCATATCTTCAATAGACATGCTACTAAGTAAATGCACAATACTTTCTTGAACCTTGAGCAGTGGCGTGCGGATATTACAATGATCCATCTGTTCACACGCGGCATGATCATCTTTTTCGTGATAACAATCTGCAATACCTAACGGGCCTTCGATAGCTTCCAACACTTGGGCAATGGAAATATCCCGTGGCTCACGAGCCAAGACATAGCCCCCCTTGGGACCGTTTTGACTTTCAATCATGTCATGTTTGGCCAAAGTTTGAAGTACTTTGGCTAAGAGTTCCAAAGGAATATGATGCTCTTCAGCAATTTCTTTCGTGTTCACAACCCGAAATTCGGAATAGGCCTGTTCTCCATATTGCACAGTGGCCATATATTGAAGAGCCATCAGGGCATAATCTGCTTTTTTTGAAAGTTTTAACATGACCAGACGTTTTTTATAATCCAGAAATTTTCTAAAGTCCTCAATCCCGACTTATATGATCGCATTTAACTTATCATTGACCTCACAACACAGTCAAGACTAAAATGGTCGGAGATTGAATTAGTCGGATTTTTAATGAAAGGACTAAAGCTTGGCTGTAAGAAATTGACAGCAATTTCACTTAATATATTGTTTTAAAAGGAGAAAATAATGGGAGGGAGCAATCCATATATCGAGAAAAGTCAGACGACAATTGCCGAAAAACGGTTCAAAGTTACCTTTATGACTCCTGAAGGTCCCACCGAAATTCAGGTTGATCCGAACACATTACCATTGGGTGAAACGGGCTTAGAGGGTAGCGTTCTGGACATAGCTCTGGGAAATGGTATTGATGTGGAACATGCTTGTGGTGGAGTCTGTGCCTGCTCAACCTGCCATATCATTGTGCAAGAAGGCTTGGACACCTGCAATGAACCGACTGATGACGAAAATGATCAGCTCGACGAAGCCCCAGGGTTGAGTCTGAAATCTCGGCTAGCCTGCCAATGCGTCCCTAACGGTGAAAAAGACTTGGTTATTGAGGTCCCAGAATGGAATAAAAACCTCGTCAAAGAAAGTCACTAAAGATCTATTCCTCTCTTTCAATAGTCCACTAATTTCAAAACTTTTTCCAGCGCTCATACGGGGAAAAAGGCCTGCCCCACTACTCACGGTGAGGACAGGCCCGGAAACTGTGGGCTAACGCAAGGGAGACGCGATATTTCTTCACCCAATTATTGGTGATAGAAATTCACTGATCAGAACATGTGCTATGGACTAGATAGTAACTATCAATCCCCTTCACCTCTGCCTCAGAGTTACGTCCTCGCTTCCAAAGGCCACAGTTTTTTGAGTTGTGGTAAAAAACAATAGAATACAACACATTAATAAGCAGTTTTTATTCCACATTCATCAGGCTCACTTACAATGCCCTGAAAGTTATTATTTTCAATCATTTCATGTACTTACAAAAAATTGCTCCACCTCAATCATTCCAATGAATAATCTAATTGTTTCCATCTGTAGACAGTTTTTTCAGTTCTGGAACAATCGCGCGCCTATAAACCAAGGCGCAATCACACCCTCCTGTGCAACAAAATCCTAATACAATACCTCGTATTGTCCTTTTTTATTACAATATGACAACAGAGTTAACAGCCTAAGCTCCAAATTTCCGCCAGCGAATCTATGATCAAGACAATAGCACAAGCATAAGCTGTTGAAATTTCATATGAATCCTATAGCTTCTCGTAAAGACTAACCGGGCACTAAGATTGCTTTATCTATAAAAAAGCAACAGCTCTTCGATTAGAAAATGGCTAATACTTGAACACTCATATGCAACTTTTCGATATATATCACTATATCTTTCTAGGAATAGCCTTTTCTTGTCTCCTTGGACTGGGCATCGCCTGGTACATCTTTTTAGGAAATAGAGATAAATAACAAGGCCTGTTACCAATACACTCCCTAGCCATCACTCCAATCGGACCCTGCCTTTCAGCTATCATCTCTTTTATTTAGGGGTCAGACTCGAATTAATTAATTCGAGTCTGACCCCTAAACTACTTGGCTATCTAGAGAGATTCGTAGACTTCATCGCGCAGTTCTTTGACGCGGATATGATAGCGGTTGATTTTTTTGATGAGGCCTTGCCGACTGATACCAAGTTGTTCGGCAGTTCGGACTTGATTGAATTGGCAGGTAATTAACGTATCTTTAATGATTTGCGCTTCGATTTCCCCAAGGATTTCCGGCAAGCTTCTGCCATTCAGATCTTCCATCCTATTTGCACTACGCACAGGACGTCTTTGTTTGAGAGCCAGATCAAGAGCCTCTTCATTGATGGTCGCTCCCCGTACCATTACAGCCAGGCGTTTCATTTCATTACTCAACTGCCGCATATTACCTGGCCATTGACATTCGACTAAACGTCGCATGGCGGTCGATGCGATTTTTTTTCGGGGTTTCCCCATCTCATGACAATGTTGATCCAGAAAGTAATTCGCGAGCAGCGGGATATCAGCGGGAATCTCATGCAGTGCCGGTGTCTGAATATGCACGACTTTGAGTCGATAATAAAGGTCTTCACGGAATGTTCCGTTTTTGATCGCTTTTTCTAAGTCCGAATTCGTAGCTGCCACAACGCGGATATTGATGGGAATCGATTTGCGTTCCCCCACTGGTTCAATCTCACGTTCTTGCAACACCCGCAAAACCTTAGCTTGTGCTTTGAGCCCCAAGTCTCCTATTTCATCCAAAAACAGCGTGCCATGGTTTGCTTGTTCAAATTTTCCTATTCGGGATTCAACTCCTGTGGCAGTCCCTCGACCAATTCCAAAGAGCTCACTTTCAATAAGATTTTCCGGCAAGGCGGCGCAGTTGATCGCAACAAAGGGATACCTCGCTCGTGGACTGGAATAGTGAATGGCTTTGGCCACTAATTCTTTGCCCGTTCCGTTTTCACCAGTGATCAGGACGTCTACAGAGCTATCGTGGATTTGGTCGATCACTCGTACTAATCGTTGCATCGGCAAGCTATTACCCATGATGTTTTGGGTCGAAAACCGTCCTTCCACCTCTTTCCATAATTGGGCATTTTCCTTTTCTAAGTGTTCCCGTTCTTGTTCCAATTGCTGCGTGTGCTGCTTTTTCTGGAGGGGAATAGAGATATCTTCCACAAATGCTTGAGCAATCCGTTCATCCTTTGCCGAAAAGGTTCCGCCTTTTTTATTCACCGCCTCAAACACGCCAATGGTTTCGCCCGTCGGCAATCGCAACGGGACCGCCAACAAGGTCCGCGTACGGCGCTTGGTATGCAAATCAATGCCCGAGAAAAACCGGTCATCAACCTGAACATTGGGAATATTGAGCACTGTTCCTGTCGAAAGACAATGTCCAGCAATGCCTAACCGCGCATCAAGCCGTAACAACTTCCCATCTTCTTGGAGAGGAAACCATAATTCCTGTCGCGCATGATCTAACAGAAAAACGCTGGCCATATCGGCCTTTAACCGCCGGCACGCTTCGTCCCGGATAAGTTTGAAAAATTCATGACAGCCCATTGCTCGATTGAGCTGAGTCAGGAAAGCCTGGGCAGTGCGCCTCGGACTTGAGGAACGAGCTACCATTCGGAGTTTATTGGGCATCGCGTTTCACGTCCTCACATTGATGACAAGAACCCGTCAACCTTACCTGTTTATTCTTCCCTATTATCCCTAGGTATGATTGCCGAGGTCAACGCCATAAAAAGCAATTTGACACGTACACTTCTGAGACACCGAAACCTAAATTTCTAGGGCTTGGCCTTCTTGGAGGACAGTGACATGTGGGATATCCAGTTGCGCGATTTCTTGCATGA
This sequence comes from Nitrospirales bacterium, assembly GCA_965223685.1. Taxonomy (GTDB): domain Bacteria; phylum Nitrospirota; class Nitrospiria; order Nitrospirales; family UBA8639; genus Nitrospira_E. The sequence goes on along the minus strand of CBDCXG010000003.1, from coordinate 231,119 downwards.
TTTGTTCTCGCACGGTGGGCTTCATGTGATAGACAAAGAGGGGCAGGTCCGGTTTCCTAATTTTTCGATATTCTTGGGCCAGGAGTGTGGGGGTGAGGTGTTTACTTTGAATAGCGATGTCCATCATGGAATCTGGAAACGAGACTTCGATGAACACGCCCTTGAGATTAGGCGTCCGGGCAGCTATCTGCCAAATTTCTTCGGTATGATGGGTATCACCGCTATAAATCCAGGCGGCGGTTTCATCTCGAATGACATATCCCACGGTTTCGACCGTATGGTTGACCGGGACGGGGGTAATACTCAGACCACCGGATACATCGATTTCCTTTTGAGATTCCAGACTCTGGGCTCGCAAGATGGAATGACGTGGACCTTGGAGATGAAAAAAATTAGGGAAGACCATATCGTTAAACACATGTTGTTGAAGCCCTTCCACAACCGAAGACAAGCTCGCCACCACAACTTGGTGGTCCACCAATCCTGAAAGATTGTCAACCAACGGCGGAATACCTTTGACATGATCAAGGTGAAGGTGGGACAGCAGAATGTGCTTAACCCGTTTTTGTTCCTCTAACAGAAGCCCGGAGGCCAGAGTCCCCGCGTCCACCATGACTTCATCATTCACGAGAAAGCCTACGCTTCGACAGATCGTCGGGCCAGTGGGTCCGTTGATCAGCAAATCAGACCCATGCGATCCCAAGACTCGGATTTTCACCAATTCTGCCTTTCGCTCTACTGCGCCCTTCTCATTCAGGGTCCGTTGAAAAAAGCCGCCAGCGGCGTTCTCGCCCTTGTTCCGTACTCACGTATTGCCAGTACGCTCCGTGCGCAAAAAGGGCTGCGGCCTTGCTGAACGAACTGTTTTGAACGGACCCGAAGCCATTGATCACCAATTGCTTCATGGAGAAATATGGCTATCGATGTCTTCATCATTCAACACGCCCATTCAGACAATGTCTGGCCTTCTGGCCGAGAAATATTTCATACCTAATATAAGTACAGTTCCCGTGTTCAGAAAGTGAAAAAGTGAGAGAACGGAGAAGATCCGTTGAGTCCTGCAACTATGAGCATCCCCACGCAGAGAAGAACCTAGACCTTGTATAAAAGAAAAAATACGTGGGGTAGTTTAGCCTTGACTGTACCTACAAGGCATTGGTCTTGTCAGTGACCTACATCACCTTTTGTGGTATTCCTGCTCTGATACCACATGGCGTTATTCCCAGACCTTATTGATGTAGATTGTATTGCGCGTAACGGTTAGGCATCCATTGTCTTTGAGGGCTTTCATGGCGCGGCTTAATGTTTCTCGTGAACAGCCCACCATCTTCGCCAACTCTTGAAACGAGGGGCGATTCGGGACCAGAAACTGGCCATTCGCCCGTCCACCTTGTGTTTCTGCCAAATTCAGGAGACAACGTCCCACTCGACCATAAATATCAAACATGACCAGACTTCGGATTTGTTCATTGGTTTTGCGTAGACGTTGGGAGAGATGTTTCAGAATTTTTACGGCGATTCCTGGATGTTTTTTGATAAGCCCAATTAAGTCTTTTTGCTCGAGGAGCAAAAATTCACTGGGCTCGACGGTCATAACGGTGGCTGAACGTGGAGCTGCTTCTAATATGGCCATTTCCCCGAAAAAATTTTCTGGACCCAGCATGGTCAAAATAAATTCTTGTCCGTCTTTCCCTGTAAGCAAGACTTTGACCTTCCCCGACAAGATCACCAGCAGCACGTCACCAGGCTCTCCTTCTTGGAAGACCACATTCTTGGCAGGAAATTTTCGACTCTTGCCTGACGCAGCCAAGACAGACAACTCCTTATCAGTCAGATCAGAAAATAACGGCACATTTTTAAACGGATGATGGCGTACATTCATGACAAATACCACAAAAATTGGATATTTAAACGAACACGAGGCAACAAAAAATTTCTGTACTCTACTTGATATCTCCTCAAAGCAGAAATTCGTAGCTTCAATTTTAGCGTTGTGCCACATCATGCAAAAATCTGTCAAAAAAGACAACTCTTGCCTTCCATTCTTTTCGCTGAATGGCCAAGGAATGCAGATCCCCATCGCACGACCAGGGGGAATCGCAAGTTAAAGGGTCCGTTGAAAAAATCCGCCAGCGGCGTTCTCGCCCTTTTTCCGTACTCACGTAGTGCCAGTACGCTCCGCGCGCAAAAAGGGCTGCGGCCTTGCTGAACGAACTGTTTTGAACGGACCCGAAGCCATTGATCACCAATTGCTTCATGGAGAAATATGGCTATCGATGTCTTCATTATTCAACACGCCCTTAAAAGAAATACTCCAAAAGCATCTGAGACAAAAAAAGCCCTCTGTACATGATGTACAGAGGGCTTTTCTCAAATTGGCTCCCCGGGCAGGACTCGAACCTGCGACCATTCGGTTAACAGCCGAACGCTCTACCAACTGAGCTACCGAGGAATGGATATCGTCTGTATTGAAATATTTTTTTCGTCTAGATGATTCTAGCCGGACAACCGATATTCTTCAAGAACAGGGAAACAGTTTTTGGTCTTTTTGAGAACTAAAATTGAAAATCGTCTGAATCTTCTTCTCCTTCGTCTGCCTCAGACGCCCCGCCCTCTGAGAGATTCACATAATGTCGAGCCCAAGACAAATAAATATTCGCGCTGTCTCTCATGGCATCAGCCCCGTTGATGAGTTTGCTGACGACTTCAGAATCTCCCCCCGTCATTTCCATATCCCGGGCTTTGACCTCAAGGGAGGTATGGAAGTTTTTCATTTGTGTGGCTAAGGTATCCATTTGCTCGCGAAGATCATCGGTCATTATTGTGCCCCTCTCATGAACATCCCTTAGACCTCGCCAAAGATGAAAGCCATACTGAAACACATAAAAAAAGCCCTGCGAACTTCATCTACTCAGAGAAATATCGCAGGGCTTTTCAAATGAAAAAATTATCCTTGGTAGGCTTGGCCTAACTCCGCAGCTTCACCAGCCTTATCTAAAAGCGTCCCATCCGAATTCACGGCCACCATTTCAACCGCCTCATGTTTGGCGGCGTCACAAACGACCTTACACAATTCACATCCCTTACATCGATCAATATTGACTTCGGCTACCATTTTTCCTGGATTCAAATCCAAGCAATTCGCCTCTGGACAATACATGATGCAGAGCCGACAACCCTTTTTTGCCACACACTTGTCATCCGTTACTTGAGCAACATTATACATCTATCATGCTTCCTTTATCGTTGTTTCTTCGGCAAGATGCCCATTTACGCCGCAGCGACTTCTCCAACCATCACTTCGACATTGTTCTTCTCCGCCCATTCCGCTCCCATTTCATAGGCTCGTTTCACAGTTTCCAAATTCTTTTTCAGTAACATTTCTTTCTTGGCAAATTTTTTCTTAATGGCTTCATCCAAGGTGGCGGTTCCACCAGAAGCCACAAATTTTTTCCCAAATCGTTCTTGCAAAGCTAAATCCAAGGCATTCATTGACACACACTTGGTAATCCCAGACACCGAACCAATCATGGTCATGTTAGTTGCCAATTCAGTGCCAGCAATATCCATCGCAATGTTGGTCCCAGGAATATTAAAAACCGACACATTCATATCTTTGAGATGCTTCACATCTTCATCCGCCAAAAGAGGCATATCGGTATTAATAATCACCAAGCCTCCTTCTTTAATGCCTGAGTAGAAAGGCATGGTATAACTCTTTCCCATCGTGATCACCTGGGGATGAAAGACCTGAATGACATCGGGAAAGACCAACTCCCCACGATCATAAATTTTCCTCAATCCAATACGGCAGTAGCTCTCCGCGGGTGCCATCCGTTTTTCAGCACCAAAAAATGGATTGGAAATGGCAAACTTACCATCCTTTGAGGCCGCCATGGCCATTACATGGGCTGCAGTCACAGCACCCTGGCCTCCCAGCCCCGACATTCTAATATTGATTCGACGTAAAATCATATGTTGGCTCCTCTCACATGTCTCTCCAACTACGCATTTTGGGCCGCAAGTTTTCTTTTTTTCGCTTCAGCTTTGCGTTCTTTTTCTTTTGCAGCTAATTCAGCTAACAATTCCCTAGCCGGTTCACTGACGAATTCTTTCATAGCAAACCGCTCTGAAGGCTTTTCAGAATCTCGCATTTCCTGTAACCCTTCCATACTATTTTTCCCAATTTCCAAAATACACGGAGTATATAATTGCAGGTATGTTGGCCCAATTTCCCGAGCCACATGAATCGCATTTTTAATGACTTTTTCCACCAGATTTGGCTTACTTACAGTACATTGCACAACATAGTGACAACCCGACTCACGAGCAATTTCAGGAAGGCGCACTTTTTCAAATGACTTCCCGACTGGCGCCATTTTGGCGACAAACCCTTTTTGCATGAGCCCACTTTCTTGCCCACCAGTGTTGGCATACAGTTCATTGTCAAAACAAATGGTTGTAAATTTCTCTTGCCTAAACCATGCTTGCAAAGTCATATCCAATCCAATATCCACGGTTGCCCCGTCTCCCGCCAACACCACGACATCTTTGGTTCGATCAGGGAAACGCACACTGAGTGCTCGCTTTAACCCTGAAGCAATGGCATTTTGGTTCCCAAACAAGGAATGAATATTGTGGACGGCCACATGTGGAAACACCAAACTTGTACAACCAGTTGACCCTACCATCACGGTATCCTCAGGATTGGGTAGAGAGGCTAGGATATAACGAAAAGCCATAGACTCCGGACAACCAGCGCAGAGCGAATGTTCTTCGATGAGCTCCTTGGCACCTCCAATATCTTTCCACCCTCGTGTTTCATTTCCAAACGTCGCTCGTTTGACAAGATCTTGATATTCAACGGGCATAATATCGTACATCTCTTCGGCTATTTTTATACGTTCTTTGCTCATAATTGATCTCCTACGAAGGTTAGTTCAAGGGTCTCAGTATCATATCCACTCAGCTCCCACGAGCCGACAACGTTTCCACTTTCATCCCCATTAAGGTTTTGATCTCACTGGCAATGATCTCCGGTGGCATTGTCATCCCGCCACAGACATGGGGGCCAGCATGCACCCGTTCATTGTTTGGTATCGTGGCAGAGACTTCTCGTGCCAACCATCCCGTAACATTAAATTCAGGGACAATAATATGCTTGGCATGTTTGGTAGCTTCTCTGATTTCTTCCCCAGGCCAGGGGCGTAAGGTCTTCACTTTCACAAGCCCCACCGTAATGCCTTCATCTTCTAACATCGCAATGGCCTCACGGCTTTGCGACACGGCTGTTCCCGACGCCACAACAAGAACATCCGCATCAGTATTTTCTGTATCAACCAGCCCATCCATCCAACGAATGGTATGCTTCCGTGACCGTTCAACCGCTGCCCACACCTCTTGTTGCCAACTCGCATGGGTTGCATAACTAATGTAGTTGCTTTTCATGACAAAGGGATCTCGCATCATCCGAACCGGCGGACATTCCATGTCCATACATGGAACTGGAGATCGGTAGGGATCATACGGAGGCAAACACATATCGACAGGAGTCAGATCAACCATATCTTTTGTATGCGTCACAAAGAATCCATCACAGCATAAGGCTAAAGGTAAATGCACGTCAGGTTCTTCTGATACCATATACCCCTTTAGAATCCAGTCATAAAAATCTTGGGCCGTTTCCGCATGCCATACGAGCATCCCTGTTTGCATGAGATAGGAAATTTCCAAAGTATCTGGTTGGATCGAGAGCGGGGAATTAATACCACGGCAGGTCACAATCATTTGAATGGGCAACCGAGCTCCGGCCCACATAGGAAAGTTTTCCATCGCCCGCATTGTTCCTGGGCCTGCCGTCGTCGTAAAGACCCTCGCTCCGCCAAAAGCCGCTCCGGCACATTGAGACATCACCGCGAATTCGCTCTCACCTCTGAAATAATCCCCAATATATCCCTCAGCAAAAAGTTCGCCGATTAAGGCTGCCGCCTCACTTTGCGGGGTAATGGGATACGCGATCATGACATCACAAGAAGCGCGACGAATCGCCTCCTTAATCACTTCACTCCCCGTAAAAAATGAAGGGGTCCTCTCCGCCTCATACATCATTTTCCAGGGATCAGTGTATACCTGATCTTTCTTATTCTTTTGTCCTATGAACGAAGCTTGAGTGGCCATGTCAAGACCTCCTTCTTTAATGCTTCAGGTGAATGATGCTCAGGAGTATTCACTACCTATTATTCTAATCTATCGCTTTTCCTTGCGATAGTGGGCATCAGGACTATGGCTTGCCAGATCATGCAGATGGCGGTGGCACAGTGCCCTTTAACTTTTTCACCCAATCAGCCAATCTGCCTATCTTTTCGGCAGTCGCATCACGAAATGAGAGCATAGCGTCTTCATGACCTGCCTGCGCGCACATGGCAACCGTATAACAGCTCGTCCCCCCCCGAATAATCTTGAGGGATAGATTGGCTTGATGACAATGCACGCCTACAAACATGCAGGCATCGATTTTATTATGCCAAATAGTGAGATTAGGGTGATTTGGGTTGATTTCAATTTCAGGATTAATCTTGGGGTATTTCGGTCGGTAATCAGGCATTGGGATTAGCATGGCCTGTTGGAGTTTAGGGTCCACACATTCCTTAATAGTTTCATAGAGATGCCGAACGGCTTTCGCCTTTTTTGCAGCTTTTTCATTCCAAGCCCATAGCACCAAGGGGCCTGGGAAGACGGTTGGAACTTTCGCTGCAAGAAATTCCTTGGCGGCCTGCTCCATGGCCTCTTCTTCTGAGACGATGGACCCATGGATGTGTGCTTGCCCAGGATCGGGCAGTCTGACCCCCATGGAAGAGGCTGAAGGAGGCAAAAAATGCTCTGGGCCGGGCATCACCTTATAAGATGTGGTCATCGTCCTACATGTCTCCATTCTTCAAGAAATTGGAACGAAATACTCGTTTGTTAAATTTTAAACAGTTCATGGTAAAGAGGTCGCAGACAATTCTCAATGCTAAAAAAGACCCAGCTGCCAGGAATCTTAGACTTTTTGAGAAGAAATCGATGAGTCTTTGGCCCTAGACATGAGGAATGTCCCTCAAAGAGGAGAAGGAAGTATAAGAATCTCTTTCAAATATTGTCAATTAATCAACTGTCTTTATGGTGATGTTAACGAGCTCGGATTTTCAATATCTTATATTCCCAGGCAATTTCCCCTTGTACTTTTGGCGTGACAGAAAATGGGATCGTGACAGAAAAATCCCGAGCCTGATCCGGAGGCACTTCCAAAGGAAATATCCGATCCTCTTGCCCCACCACTTCACAATTTCCAAGATAACAGTCTTTTGCAGTTGCCTGGAGCTGAACCGAAAGTATGGTATAGTCTTGGGCAAGATTGTGGAGGCGGCCATCCACGACGAAAGATCGGGTATTTAGGCCCGGGCGCGCTTGCATTTGTTGAAGTTGGACCTCATCTGAAGAAATTCGCGTAAATTCTAATTCATGTTCCTGTGAATCCTGCCAAATGATCAGCCCAATAGCTCCCATTAAGATGACGAGTATCACCCCTAGCGTACGTCGAAACTTGGGGAACGCCACCGCCACCCCCACGATGATGAGTAATAAGACAAATAAGGCAATCCGAACCATTACGTCACTCTTGTTTGAAATACAATGCTTCCCTCACTCCATATACAATCTTCTCCATTCTCTCATATCGGCTTGAGAGATGGAATTCTTTCAACTTTTTACCAGGATGGCTCATGACAAATTGGACACATGAACTCGACATTGCTTCAAAACTAGCTAGACAAGCAGGGCAGGTTGTAATGGGCATTTATGAAAAAGATTTTGCAATATCCTATAAAAGTAAAAACGATCCAGTCACGGAAGCCGATCAACTAGCTAATAATCTCATCGTAGAGGGACTGACCGCCCATTTCCAGAACGATGTCATTGTGGCTGAAGAAAGTCCCCTGCCTACCGATTGTCAACCAACAGGAAGAATCTGGTATGTGGACCCTTTGGATGGAACAAAAGAATTTATTGCCAAAAATGGTGAATTTTCCATCATGATTGGCTTAACACTTGATGGGAAAACACAATTGGGAATCGTCTATCGACCAACAGAAGACCAACTTTTCGCGGGCATTTCGGATCAGGAAGCTTGGATGGAACATAAAGGAACACGCTATCCCTTACGGGCTGAACAAGCAAAAACTCAAACGGCTTTAAGGCTTGTGGCCTCTCGCTCCCATCGTTCACCAAAATTATCACCAATAAAACAGTCCCTTAATATTCAAGAGGAGCATCCTATGGGAAGTGTCGGACTAAAAATTGGATTCATTGCCAATGGTGGAGCGGATCTCTATATGGAGCCAGGGCCCTATACCAAATCCTGGGATGCATGTGGTCCTGAAGCCATTTTACGGGGTGCTGGCGGTTGCTTCACTGACATTCACGGAAATCCGATTCAATATGGCACGAATGAATTTCGGAATCTTCACGGGGTCTTAGCCACCACAAAAGACTGTCATGATCGAGCGCGGCAAGCCTTGACTGGTTTATGCTCTTCATGTGATGGTTGACACTTTTTTTTCGATATATTGAGATTTTTACCTGCATTTTTGAACGTCTTCATTGTTTGCTCCATAGCTCATACTCATGAGAGAAGACCTCGTTATTATTGGAGGCGGCCTCGCCGGCTCCGAAGCCGCATGGCAAGCCGCCAATCATGGAGCAAAAGTTACTCTTTATGAGATGCGGCCCAAAACGGAAACAGCGGCCCATAAGACCGAACAACTCGCTGAGATTGTATGCTCCAACTCCTTAGGCTCCAACGATCCCCTGAGCGCACCTGGAATTCTCAAGCAGGAAATGCGGCAGCTTGGTTCGTTAATCATAAAAGTTGCAGATGATGTCGCCGTTCCTGCTGGGTCGGCCCTGGCCGTTGATCGAGACCAATTTTCGCAAAAAATCACACAAACTTTAAGTGAGCATCCTAATGTGCGAATCCTTCGCGAGGAAATTCAAGACATTCCAGAGGATGCAGTCTGCATCATTGCGACCGGTCCATTAACCTCCTCAAAATTATCGGAGGCCATGACTCAACTGACCCGATCAAAAAACCTGTATTTTTTTGATGCGATCTCCCCCATCGTTGACACCGAGTCGCTCAATATGGACCGAATCTTTCGGGCCTCACGCTATGAGAAAGGTAGTGCCGATTATCTCAACTGCCCCATGGACGAGGAAACCTATAATCAATTCTACGATGCCCTGGTACGGGCAGATCGGGTTCAACCGAAAGATTTTGAAAACATTCCCTACTTTGAAGGATGCTTGCCTGTAGAAGTCATGGCAGACCGTGGTCGACAAACCTTGGCCTTCGGGCCAATGAAACCAGTGGGCCTCATTGACCCCAAAACGGGAACACGGCCATTTGCTGTGTTACAATTACGGGCAGAAAACCAACATGGCTCTTGCTACAATTTGGTCGGCTGCCAAACCAAACTCAAATATCCAGAGCAACGTAGAATATTTCGAATGATTCCCGGGTTAGAAGAGGCTGAATTTCTTCGTTATGGAAGTATTCATCGCAACACCTTCATTAACGTCCCAATACTCTTGAACAAGAGATTGCAACTAAAAAAACAATCCAACATTTTTTTTGCGGGCCAATTGGTCGGTGTGGAAGGCTATGTGGAAGCCGCAGCCAGCGGAGGGCTGGCAGGACTGAACGCTGCACGCCTATTAGCGACACAAGATCTATCTACACCACCCCCAACTACGGCACATGGAGCCTTGCTACACTACATAACCACCTGTGAGCCTAAATATTTCCAACCCATTAACACAAACTTTGGACTGTTCCCTCCGCTCGATAGTCCTATTCGAGATAAACAAAAAAAACGACAAGCCATACAAGAACGAGCATTTTCAGATTTCCACACTTGGGCCATAGAATCCGGACTTTCCTGATGAATGATGCCATTCAAGCTTTTATACTGTATCTGCAATTGGAACGCGGGGCTTCAGAAGAGACGTACCGCAACTACCAATCTGATCTTCAACAATTCCTGGCACATCTTCACAATGAGTTTTTTCAAGCAGACCGCGACTTCCAACTCAACGCGATCCATGCACTCCATATCCGCTCCCATTTAAAACATCTCAGCGATCAAGGACTCAAAAAAACTTCTTTGTCTCGAAAATTAGCCTGTCTCAAAAGTTTCTTTCGATATCTCCTTGAGGAGGGACGTATCACTCACAATCCAGCGGCTGCCGTTCGCTCCCCACGTCTCGGCACACATCTTCCAACGGTTCTCACTAAAGACGAAGTCACTGTGCTCCTCGACACTCCATCTGCCCAAACATGGATTCAGGCCCGCAATCAGGCTATGTTCGAAACCCTCTATTCAAGTGGAACCAGAGTCTCAGAATTGATGGGACTCAATTGGGAGGACCTGGACCTGGAGGCTCAACTCATTCGAGTGCGTGGAAAAGGGAAAAAGGAACGGAGGGTCCCTATTGGTTCCGTTGCCACCGAAGCCATACGTGAGTATCAGCAGCAGCTCCCACAGCTTGGCCATTCAAAGAGAAGGAAACTCCGCCAAGGGCGTTCCTCTCGTTCAGTACCTCAACCCCTCTTTGTCAACGCCCGTGGAGGACGATTAACTAGCCGAAGTGTCGAGCGTATCATTAAACACCATGCTGGAGATCGATTCTCTAAATCTGTGACCCCGCATACGCTACGCCATTCGTTTGCCACGCATTTGCTAGATGAGGGAGCTGATTTACGGGCCATCCAAGAATTGCTTGGACATGCGTCTTTAGCCACGACCCAAAAATATACGCATGTCGCCACAGATCAACTCATGGCAGTCTATGATCGAGCCCATCCGCGATCGGGCTCTTCCACAGCCTCATCACCAAACGGAGACAAGCCCCAATCATGATCATTCGTTCTACGACCATTCTTTGCGTACGAAAAGGCCCTATTGTGGCCATGGGCTCTGATGGCCAAGTGACCGTCGGCACGACAGTCATGAAAAGTAATGCTCGAAAAGTGCGTACGATGCATCAGAATCAAGTCCTGGCAGGGTTTGCAGGAGCCACGGCTGATGCCTTTACACTGTTCGAAAAGTTCGAGGCCAAACTAGAAGAATATCGTGGAAAACTAACCCGCGCGGCTGTTGAACTCGCAAAAGACTGGCGGACAGATCGTGTGCTTCGACGACTCGAAGCATTGCTGGCTGTCGCAAACCATGAACAGTCTTTTATTATTTCCGGTACTGGAGATGTCATTGAGCCTGAAGACGGGATCTTAGCCATTGGCTCAGGGGGCTCTTACGCCTTAGCCGCCGCCCGTGCCCTACTGGCTCAAACGGAACTTGCGCCCAAACAGATTGTAGAGCAAAGTATGCAAATCGCCGGGAGCATTGATATTTACACTAACCATAACATCGTCATCGAGGAGTTACCGAAATAACCTATGGAACAGAAACCCGTCGCTTCAACCTCAACATTCGATGCCATGACCCCACGCCAAATCGTGGAAGAGCTCGATCGCTATGTCATTGGGCAGAAAGACGCCAAGCGGATGGTCGCCATCGCACTTCGCAATCGGTGGCGCCGACAACAACTCAGTCCTGAACTTCGAGAGGAAATCGTCCCGAAAAATATCATCATGATTGGACCAACCGGCGTAGGAAAGACCGAGGTATCTCGCAGGGTCTCTAAACTTGCTGATGCACCTTTTATTAAAGTGGAAGCTTCGAAATTCACTGAGGTTGGCTATGTGGGTCGGGATGTCGAATCCGTTATCCGCGATCTTACGGATATTTCGATTAACCAAGTGAAGTCGGCCTATTTAGAACAAGTCCAACACAAAGCCGAAGAAATGGCCGAAGAACGCGTGCTAGACATTCTTCTTCCCCCATCACCTTCCGCTTCAACGAAGGAGCCTCGTCAAGAAGACGAAACGTCAGAGACAGTTTCGCCCCCAAAACCCACGACTCAGGAATCCACGCGCGCCAAGCTTCGCAAACAATTACAAGCAGGCAAGCTTGATGATCGGATGGTAGAAATCGAGATCAAAGAACGAGGAGGGCTTCCGGTTGGCATCATTTCTAATATCGGCGGGATGGAAGATATGGAACACAACCTTCGAGAAATGCTCGGAGGGATGATGCCCGGGAAGAAAAAAGACAGGCGCATGAAAATTTCTGAAGCGTTGAAGTTTTTAGCCCACGAAGAAGCTCAGAAATTAATCGACATGGACGAAGTGACCAAAGAAGCCATCTCACGCACAGAACAATCCGGCATCGTCTTTTTGGATGAAATCGACAAAATTGCCGGGAAAGAAAAACACCAAGGACCGGACATTTCTCGAGAAGGCGTTCAACGAGATCTCTTGCCCATCGTGGAAGGCTCCACAGTAAATACAAAACACGGGCTGGTTAAAACCGACCATATTTTGTTTATTGCTGCAGGTGCATTTCACGTCTCAAAACCGTCGGACCTCATCCCTGAATTACAAGGCCGGTTTCCCATTCGAGTAGAACTAGAACCTTTAACAAAAGATGACCTGATCCGGATTCTTACAGAACCCAAGAACGCATTGATCAAACAATATCACGCCCTTTTGGAAACCGAAGGTATCAACCTCGACTTCACACCAGATGGCATCGAAGAGATTGCCGCAACGGCCGTTGAGGTGAACGACCGCACCGAAAATATTGGAGCTCGTCGTCTGTTCACAATCGTGGAACGTCTCCTGGAAGATGTATCATTTGAAGCGCAAGATCTTCCAGAAAAACAGGTCACGGTCAATGCCCAGTACGTCAAAGATCATTTGCACAATATCGTGAAAGATCAAGATCTCAGTCGATTCATCTTATAAGCATTTGGAAACTCACAGCACCCATGGACAAACTCATTAAAAAAGCTGACATCCTTGTCGAAGCCTTACCCTATATCCGGAATTTTGCCGGAAAAACGATTGTCATTAAATATGGGGGCAACGCCATGGTGGCTGAAGACCTCAAAGAAGGATTCGCGGAAGATGTGGTGTTGCTGAAATATGTGGGACTCAATCCCATCGTTGTTCATGGAGGTGGGCCGCAAATCAATAAAATGTTGGACACCCTTGGTATTGAAGCAAAATTTATTCATGGTGTCCGTGTCACTGACGAACCAACCATGGCAGTTGTGGAAATGGTTTTAGGTGGCAGAATTAATAAAGAAATAGTCGCTCTCCTGAACCAACATGGTGGAAAAGCGGTGGGACTCACCGGAAAGGACGGGCAATTATTTACAACAAAATCGTTTAACCCCAAAAGTCTGTTTCATCGATATAGCGGATCGACTGAAGCTCTCCAGTCAGAAAATTTTGGCCTCGTGGGAGAAGTCAGTCACGTCAATAGTGATTTGTTGCTCACCCTGCAAAATGCCAATTTCATTCCCGTGATCGCCCCTATTGGGGTCGACGCCAAAGGCAACACCCATAATATTAATGCCGACCTGGTCGCCGGAAGTTTGGCAGCTGCTATTCAGGCAGAAAAACTCCTGATGCTGAGTGATGTAAAAGGGATTCGCGATGCCAACAAACACCATGTCTCGACGCTTTCACGGAAACACATGGAACAAATGGTGAAGAAAAAAGTGATCAGCGAAGGCATGCTCCCAAAAGTCCATGCCTGCCTGACGGCCCTCCAAGGTGGTGTAAAAAAATCTCACATTATTGATGGGCGAGTCCCCCATGCCGTCTTACTAGAAATTTTCACAGATAAAGGTATCGGCACAGAAATCGTCGCCTAAAAATATGCCTCTCCTTTGTAAGGAGAGGCTAGGTGAGGTAGAGTCCTCGATGCTCTAAAATACGAAAGAGCTTCACAGGCTTGAAAAATCCTGAAGTTCACCAATGTAATGAAACTCTCTAAAGACGAGCCTTCTGAACAAAGATCCATTCCCCTACCTGATCGTCAATCGGCCCTGCTCCTTGTGGACCCTCAAAACGACTTTTTCCCAGGTGGGGCAATGGGACTGCAGGAAGACACAAATCTCATTCCCATCATCAACGCTTACATTCAACACTTCAGCCGAAATGGCTGGCCTATACTTGCTACACGCGATTGGCACCCACCTAATCATTGTTCCTTTATCGAACAAGGTGGACCACATCCCACCCATTGCGTTCAAGGGTCACGCGGCGCACAATTCCATTCGAATTTAGTCATGCCACCCGGCATGATGGTCATTTCAAAAGGTACAGACCCCAAGAAAGATTCAGGATCAGGTTTTCAAGAAAGCAGCTTGGCAGATCGACTAGAAGATTTAAATGTGAAAACTATCTTTGTCTTAGGACCTGCAACCCGAGATTGTCTCAAACAAACAATTGCGGATGCCTGCGAGCTCAAGTTTCAGGTCATCATATTGGTAGATGCCATCGGCAATGAGCTGACGGGAGATGCCCTACAAGAAATTTCTCAGACTAGAGTGCTCCAAACAACCGCTTCCGGCTTAGACATCAAGCTCGCCTAAATCAGGGCAAGCATGATCTTTTTTTCTACCCCAATTCCCTAAGCCAACTTATTGTTGCAACAGCTATTCTCTCAATGGAAAATGCCTTAATTAAAAGTGTCACTCACAGGAAACAGCAGGAACAAATTTTTGTGGGAACTCTATTTGAGAGATTGTCATTCATTCGTTTTGGGCTTAGACATTTTAAGAGTTGGAGTCGAACGAGCACTGAGGACATCAGCGATTTCTTGGCTGAAGGCAGCGAGCATGCGACTCATGGCTTCGACGAGCGCTTCATAGTCTCCACCGCGGGGAACTTCTGAAAACTGGCTAGTCTTTTTGTGAAAGATTATTGTTTTTTCCCCTTTTGCCAAAGCCCAGCGAACTTTGAGGACCGCCTCCTGGTTTCTCGTCCCGTCAAATTGAATAATATCCACTGACAATTGGTAATCCGGCAATTTGGATCGATTCCAGGGATAGATGATAATTTTGTCGGTGTCCAAAAGCTCCGAAAGATTCTCTTCCAAAACATGACTGACATTCTCTTTCAGAGGAGCACCCCATTTATGAAATTCTGCCAAATGGATTTCATGCGGACTGAGTCTCGTGACAATCTGAGGTCGTTCTAAATATTTGGGAACACGAATCGGCCCTAACCCTAATGACACACCCTGAAGTTTCGTTTCTAACATGGAAGCACTCGCAGAAGGACCCATCGCACGCATCAGATAAAAATGAGTGGGTTGTGTTGTGGCGCATCCCCACACATGTGAGAGACTAATAAGCATCACTAAAAAGCCCAGATTTTTTCTTGCTCCCATCAACAGTCTCTTCATTCATTTTTCCCCTGTACCAATGACTCCGGATGTTGTTCCAGGTAATCGGCTAACACTCGAATAGACCGCGCTGCAGATGCAAGCTCTTCCAGAGTATTGGCCAAATTTACTGCTGTTGGAGAATGAGGATCAGCGATCTCTAACGCCGATCTAGCTGCCGCCAATGTTTTTTCAGTGCTCACGGCCAATGATGTCACAGTCTGGTCCACATCGTACGTGAGTTTTTGTACATCTTCGAGGGTCGTAGTCAATGACTGCACGGCTTGGATCAGACCTGGGGAATTCGCTAGCCGTTTGGTCCCTTTCAAGGTCTCCAACAATTCATGCGCAATTTTATCTAACGGAAGTTGTCGTAATTCCTCTAAGACGTTGGTGGCCGTCCGGCGGAATTTATCTAATGTTGACGGGACCGTTGGAATTTCCGGGAACGTGCTAGTCATCAGAAGTGAAGCTTTCGGAAGCTCTGGATAAAAATCCAGATCCACAAATAATTGCCCTGTGAGAAGACTGCCGGTTTGCAATTGGGCACGTAACCCGTGCCCCTCAACCAACATCCGTCCAACTGAATACGGATCTTCCGAATTGATTTTCTCTAATGCCTCCCGGACATCTGGCGTCACGATACGGTCAGGATGTATCTCAATCGCCACTGGCACCTCAAAATTTAGTGTCTTTGGATCCAATTTCATGGCAATATCGGTAACCACTCCAACTTTGATACCTTTCAATTCAACCGGAGCACCAACGTTCAATCCGCGGACAGAGCCATCAAAATGCAGCAAATAGGGAATTTTGCGAACATATTTGCCTTCCCCAATACTTCCAAAGCTGTCAAATAGCTCAAATACGGTTCCCGGCTTGCTCGAATTGCTTATTCCAGCTGCCAAAACCGGTGTATCAAAGGCTACACCACCTGCCACAACGGAAGCGAGCGACTCCATTTTCACATCAATACCTTCCGCTCCCACCGAAGCCTCAATTCCAGCCCTTTGCCAAAATCTGCTGGTATCCTGCACCAGCGAATCATAGGGCGCCTGGACAAACACTCCAATGAACACACTTTGATAATCTTTTGACAACTCATGGCCTAAAATTCGGCCCACTCTAATCCCACGTAGAAATACCGGGGCGCCTGGATAGCAAGATCCCAATTCTTTCGCGACCAATTGAAATTCCGTTCCTTCTTCAAACGCTGTCACACCAGGGGGTTGGTCCAAACCGATAAATTCCCACGCTGGCTCTCCTGGCCTGGGATCTGCGTCAATATAGGCACCCGACACTAAGGTCTCTAGGCCGGAAACCCCACTCAACCCAATTTGCGGTCTGACGACCCAAAATTTAGTGTTGGTCGTCAAATGTGTCTCTGTTTCTTTATTCATTTTTGCCGTAACAACCACATGCGAGAGATCATCCGTAATTTGAACCGTTTCGACCGTACCCACATCTACCGCTTTATATTTGATCTTCGTCTTGCCAGCTTCCAACCCGCCTCCTTCTTTAAACGTAATCGTTATGGTTGGCCCGGCATCGGAAATCGTCTTATATGCCACCCAGCCGCCGAGTAATACCGCCACCACTGGAATAATCCACACGTAGGAAAATCCCTCCCGCGAAGCCACTGCCACTTCAGGGAGCTCTTCATACAATGATTGCCTTGTCTGTTCCTCAGCCATCCTGCGTTTCCAGGGCATCCCAGATTAATCGAGGATCAAAGCTCGTCGCGGCAAACATAGTCAGAATCACCACTGCCGCAAAAGATGTCGCGGCCGGACCAGGCTCGATCGTCGCAATAGCTTCCAATCTCACTAACGCCACCAAAATCGAAATCATGAAAATGTCGATCATGGACCACCGCCCTACCGCTTCAGTTAGGCGATAGAGAATGGTTCGGATTCTCGGGCGGCATTGCCATTTGGCCTGAACGGATACTAACAGAAATGTCAGTCCAAAAAGCTTAATTAACGGAACCGTAATACTCGCAAAAAACACCAGAACCGCCAGCGGCCACAAGCCACTGGCCCACAACGATTGCACTCCACTCAAAATCGTATCCGGGTCTCCTTTGCCAAAAGAAATGACTGTCATGATTGGATACACATTTGCAGGAATATATAAGATATACGCAGCAATAATCAGTGCCCAGGTTCGTGACAAGCTCTTGGGTTTGCGATGAGTGAGCCGAGCTCCACACCGCCGACACCTCGCATATGCATGTGGAGGTAACCTCTGAATACGACTCACAAGTTGGCAGGTTGTACAACCAATAAGCGCCACTTGGGTTCTTTGACTTTTCGCACTACGCATCGATCTTCTCTAACCGCTCCCATACCTGATGGGGATCCAAGACAGCACCTGCGGCCGCCATCGAGAGCAACAACGCGGCAAAAGAGTACAGCGCAGTCCCTGGAACAATCGCCGCAAAATCATTGATCTTCACAATCGCCACAATCACTCCCAACATATACACATCTACCATGGCCCACGGATGCAAGGCCTCAACAATACGGAAAACTTTGGCGGCATGCCATGGCCGTTGCTTGAGTCGTATCGGGATTAGCACATACAACATCCCTAAAATTTTGAGGAGCGGGATTACGATACTCACCAGGAGAACTAACGTCGCCACTGCCCACAAATCTTGGGCAAACAGGGCAGCAACTCCAGAAAACAACACACTTTCCTGTATGCGCCCCTCATATTTAAACGTCATGAAGGGAAAGACATTAGCCAATAGAAAGAAAATCACTGCCGTCAATGAAAATACCAGAGTGTGATCCAGACTATCCTTGCGTTTTCGATAGAGTACCGCCCCACAACGGGAGCAAAGGGCTCGTTGACCATTTCGCAACATGCACTGCCGATGCAACAGGTCACAATCCTGACATGCTATAATACGATGGCCTACCGTGTTTCTCATTCCCATGATATTTTAATAATTCTTTGGCTTGAAGCAAGCAAAACATTTTCCTCTGGCTTGTTACAATTCGTTACAAAACTTTACGATTGTGAGAAGATCTCCGATTTGGTGAATGGTAGCGTGTGTGATGACAGATCACAATGATTTATTCATCATCGCACAAAGGAGGGATCTCATGAAAAAACGAATTCTCATTTTCAGCATCGCGGGCTTGATGTTACTTGGTACCGTTATAGCCGTTGGTGCTTCGAAAAGCCATTCAGGGTGGTGCGGCTCTCATGACGGAGGCTTCATGTCCTCTTACTGGGGAAAACGTCACGATGGCCAGCACAAGATTGATCGCATCGCAGAGAAACTGGATTTAAATGAAACTCAAAAAACCAAACTTCAAGGGGTGCAAGAGTCTTTGCAGAAGGCCCGACAAGCCATGTCCCAGACCAGAATTCAAACCTTTGATGAGGTTCTCGATCTGATTTCCAGTGACACGCTTGACCAGAGCGGCGTCCAAGACATCGTGAAACGACATCAAGCAATTGTGGAGGACTTCACCCCAGAGGTGACCGCTAAAATTGCTGACTTTCACGCCGTCTTAACTCCGGAACAAAAGTCCAAAGCGACCGAGTTCTTACAGAAATGGAAGGACCGCTTTGAGGATCGGAGAAGGTCTCACACCTAATTCGGGTGAACGACGGGGAAGGCTTGAGTCTTCCCCGTCCTATTTGCACCCCTAAGCCATTATGGCCACCACTATCCTAATTATCGATGATGATCACAAGCTTAATGAGTTGCTGAAAGACTACCTCAGTCCGTTTGGAATGACGGTGTTAACGGCAGAGCATCCTGAGCAAGGCCTGACCTTGTTTCGGCAGAAGAGTCCATCACTAATCATTCTGGATCTCATGCTTCCTGAGAAAGATGGCTTTACCGTTTGTCGCGAAATCCGGAAGGAAAGTACCGTGCCGATCATCATGCTGACGGCCCGCGGCGATCTTCCTGACCGTATCGTGGGACTCGAAATCGGGGCTGACGACTATCTCGCCAAGCCCTTTGAACCACGAGAGCTCGTCGCAAGAATCCAAAGTGTGTTGCGACGGAGCGATGTCGCAGGGAGCCATCATTCGACAGCTGATCGGATCCAAGCTGACGAATTGACCGTCGATCTTCGTAAGCAGACAGTCTTACTAAAGGGCCATCCTCTGGATCTGACTACCATGGAATTTGAAATCCTGGCCCTGTTCCTTAAGAACCCTCAGGCCGTACTGAGCCGAGAAGAAATGATGGACCGCATCCGTGGAATCGACTGGGAAGCCTACAACCGTTCTATCGATGTGGCGGTCAGTCGTCTACGCCAAAAACTGCAAGATGACCCCAAACGACCGCGCTACATCAAAACCATCTGGGGTGCCGGATATCAATTTCTGCAAATCCCGCGTCCTATGGATGTGGAGTTCCCGCGCGATTCGATTCATGACAAATGATTAACCTCCTTCGCCAACGTTCTATTTTCGTCAAGCTACTCCTCATTTTTCTAGCTACTGCTTTTGCCCTCATTCTCGTCATCCGCGGATTTTTTTTCATTGGGCTTGATCAAAATCAGAGTTTCAAAGCGGACTTGTTCAGAAACTTATCCAAATACTCTCTTCAGTTAGTGCAGGAAGTCGGAACTCCCCCAGATGAGAAACGAGCAAGAGCCCTAGCCAATGAATTAGGCGTCCAATTTCGCATGAAGAGCCGTACAGAAACATGGTCAACGGATCCGACCCTTCCTCCTGTGTCGGCATTGACGATTGAAGAGGCCTTTTCCAATGCAACCACACAGGTTGGGCGCTATCGCCGGCATCCTTTCGTGCTCATCGAAGAAGACGACATTCAATATGCCTTGTTTTTTCAACATCGGCCGTTTGGAGAACTCCCTGGCTGGAGCTTTTTAGGACTGATTGGGATAGTAGGATTAATTATTGGAGCGAGCTACATCGCCGTTCATCGGTTGTTTAGGCCCCTGCATTGGCTGAACAAAGGTGTAGCAGAAATTGCGACAGGGCACTTCGACCACCAAGTTCCCGTCCGTTCGGCTGATGAACTTGGGCGATTAACCCAATCATTTAATGAGATGGCGCACCAAGTCAGCGATATGATTCACACACGAGATCGGCTCTTACTTGATGTCAGCCATGAACTTCGTTCACCCCTCACCCGAATGAAACTGACCGTCGAGATGATGACGGACAATTCTGCTAAGGAGACTCTCCAGCAGGAGATTCGAGAACTAGAAGCCATGGTGACTGAGTTGCTGGAATCAGAGCAGCTCAACAGTCAGACGGGCGGTCTGAGTGTAGTCTCAACAAATCTTGTCCCTATCGTGAAAGAATTGGCTGAGTCCTACGCCTCGGTTGGACCAGGTGTTCAGCTTGTATCAGCACCACAGTATGTCCGCCTGCCACTCGATCCTCATCGCGTGCAGATCGCCATACGAAATGTCATAGACAATGCCGTGAAGTATTCTCGTCCTGAATTCGGTCCTGTCACACTTCACATTGAGGTCAACAAAGATTCGGCCTTTGTCACTGTAAAAGACCATGGCATTGGAATACCAGTAGAGGATCAGTCGCGCATTTTTGAGCCCTTTTATCGGATAGACCCATCACGAACCAAAAACACGGGAGGGTATGGTCTGGGGCTAAGTCTTGTGAAGAAAATTATGGTCGCGCATGGCGGTGAAGTCTTCGTAAAAAGTGAACCCAATCACGGGAGCACGTTCACACTCAAATTTCCAAAGGAACCTTCCAATACCCCAGTCAAATAAGATAGAAGGATGATCATCGCCAGAACTTGATCTAATCATCAAAGAATGGTCAAGGGAGACATTCGGAAAACCAGCTTTGATACGTTCTTCAACCTAGAATTCCCGATCACAACGCTGAATCTTGTATCTGTCGATGTCCCCTTATTTAAGCAACAAACCCTCACTTACGGAGCTTGAACAATGTCGGCACGCATGGGAGCAAGGAGCAACAGCAATTCTTGCTGTTCTTTCTCCGGAACTTTATATTGGTTCAAGGTCTTGATCAGATCATCAACGACATAATCAAACTCGTCATTGGTAATATCCAGACCAACATGAGATGATTTCATATCTCGCCCCGTATACTCACACGGCCCACCCGTCGCCATACACACTTGCTCAGCCACCAACTGTTTCAAGCGACGAATATCAATTTCCCCAAGCCGTTCGCCCACCTTTGGGTTTTCAATCCGCTGATCACTGCCCACGGTGTCAATAAAATCATTCACCACCATATCAATGGCTTCCTTGCCTCCTAGGCGATCAAAAAGTGAAGCCTGTGACTTGAGATTATCGGTAGCACACGCACTCATAAGCACGAACGTTGTGATGAGGATGGAAGCTTGAATACACATCCGGATCATGAGTCATCTCCTTATGGTTAAAAAGAATGTTAGGAAAAATGCGCTAGAAAATATGCTGCGAACCTACTGCCTTGAAAAACAGCACAGGGCGTGCGAGAAAATTATCATAGCTAGGGGGAAATTGTATACAGGCCTCAGATTGCAAAAGACATGAGCATAAAAATTTGCTGTCGAGGCATAATTATGCACCTTCTGTTTCAATATGGATGGTTCGCCCGCAGTGTTTGCAATGCACGGCATCGGGATCATGTCGTTTCAGTCCGCAGTCAGGACAGCCATATTCTACCTTGGCAGGTCGAAACACGGCCTGGAGGAGATGGAGAAATAATGCAACGCCTAGCACCATAATCACGACTGCTAATAATCGCCCAATGTCTCCTGTTAGGGTGATATCGCCAAAGCCCGTAGTCGTCAGAGTTGTCACGGTAAAATACAGCGCGTCTGTGTACGTGCTAATTTGCGAATTCACATCATGCTGAAACACATAAACCAGCGCTGTGACCACAAAAATAAACACAAAGAGGTTAATAACGCTGTGTATCACCTCTTCGTTTCTGGCAAAAAAGCGATACTGACTTCGGAGATCTCTGAGGAGATGATACGATCGCAATAACCGGAGGGACCGGAATACTCGTAAGAATGCAAGATTTTCAATGAATGCCGCCGCCAGCAGCGCAAGGATGACCACGATGTCGAGAAGGGAAATCGGCTGAATAAGAAAATTGAGGCGATCGCCAGCAAGGAACAACCTAGCAAAAAAATCTAAGCTCAGAACAATCGCGATCATGACGTCAATGGTGATAATCCAAGTAGATAACTCCACCATGGAGGTCACGATAAAAAAACTGATGGTAATGATGTCGAACGCAATCAGCCCAAAACGAAAGTAGACCGATGTTTTACTCGTTCCATAGTAGAGGTGATGTAAGGAATCTCTGAACGCAGACATTCGAAGGGATTAAGGGAGTGTTGAATAAAACAAAATACCAGAGGCAACTTTGCTCATGATTGCGTTGGATACCAAAAGCTTCGGGGCAGTTCAAAAAAGTTCATCCAGCAAGGCCGCAGCCATTTTTACGCGTGGAGCGTACTGGTACTACGTGAGCACGGAAAAATGGTGAGAACGCCGCTGGTGGCTTTTTTCAACAGCCGCATTAAGAATCTAACGGCAAGAGAACACTACACACATCATAGGCCAAACAGTCAGCCATTGACTTGCCGGGGATCAGCTTCTTAACTCCATGTATAGATCGAGGCCAATGTTGACTTGGGCAAAATCACAAGGACACAAGAGCTTTCTACGCTCTGTTGGTATTTTTCAACGTGATATCAACCATCATCTCGTCGGCAAGGCGCTCAAGAATGGCGCGGACCTGTTCGGAATCGGTTTGGGTAGGGAGGACGAGTCTGTCTCAGCCCGAAAAATTCGTTCGCCCGACATGGGAGCACTCTCGACAACGGTCCGAAGGTCTTGCATGCTAACGCCGAGAGCCGCCAACTTGCTCGAGATCTCTCGCACAATGCCAGGACGGTCTTGTCCAACTAACTCTAGCTGTAATGAATTGTGATGATCGACACTCGCCAGTGACCAGTCACTGTCCACCACACTCACAGAAAGCCCGCGGTCGGCTAGCATCGGAAGAGCCGTCATGAAGCTCTCCGTCTGATGTTCAGGGAGATGAATCTGGACAACGCCAGCGAAATGTCCGGCTAGGCGCGCCATACGGCTCTCGTCCCAACTCCCCTCATATTGTGCGATGACATCTGCCAGAGATTCGACCAATCCAGGCCGATCTTTGCCGATGACTGTGAGAACCAATGCACGGGTCATAGAGGCAGTCTAGACATTCACGCTGTCGCATGACAAGATCTAACCCGAAACTTGGTGCGACATCCGAATGTCTCTGCATAATTCCTGGTACTTGCTGGCAAAAAAATCGTATCGCGTTTCAAGTCAATGCTCCTGTTAGTGGCCACCACCTAAGATTTCTTCGCCCAGAATTTTCATGAGCTTGCCACCATCTTCACTCGCCCAATTAACTGCGAGATCGGCAATGATGGCACTCGTTGTCGTCAATTCCACGCCAGAACGTTCCATACGACGAAAGGCCATTTCATCGGTCAACGTGGCCGGAGAACCGGAGGCATCAACGACACCGTAGACCTCAAACCCCTCTTCAGCGGCACTGATCGCTGGTGGGGCCAGGCAGACGTCAGTGGTCACGCCGGCCATGATGAACTGCTGACGTCTCGTGTCGCGGCAAGCCCGCGCAAATCGCTCATCATCCCAACAATTGACGACACCGGGTCGTTTAATCCGAGCGCCAAACGCGTCAGGCGCAATTGCTTCAAGAGCGGGCATTAACGGCCCCTGCATCTGATCTTCCTGGCTACTCGTGAAAACCAGGGGCATGTTCAGAGCCACCGCCACCTTCGCTAATGCGCGTGTGTTCGCTTCCACGATGGACTTTGGGATTGATCCGATCCAGTTCATAGTGCCAATTTGATGATCGATCAAAATCATTGCCGCATCACTCGCTTTAGCCTTTTTCATCGTCCTATCTCCTCATGAGGTTGATGTGTAAAATAGGATTGTTGCATATGGTTGAACACATTCGTAAGTAGGTACATTATGGGAACTATGAAAAAAACAGCGAGAGCCCACATTCGATCAACGTTGTCCTCGACAACAAACTGTCCGGTCGAAACCACTATTGAGGTGATTGGAGGACGTTGGAAGTGCCCGATCATTGATCAGTTACTGAAGGGGACGAAACGTTTTCAAGAGCTGCGGCGAGCAATTCCAGACGCCTCACAACGAATGCTCACGAAACATTTGCGGGAGCTAGAACACGATGGGCTCATTCAGAGGAAAGTCTATACCGAAGTGCCACCACGGACAGAGTACTCGCTTACCCCGATAGGGCGATCGTTGAAACCAGTACTGAGGGCGATGGCGGAGTGGTCAATGACCAACATGGGCGCAAAGCTCGAGTGAGCGTCCGGTTAGAGTGGTCTGCTATCCAACGGCAATTGTTTCGGCTACTCGGCAGAGTTCGGCCAGAAGCGGTCACAAACTCGTTTGAAGTCTCCTGTCGTGATGCGGAGAGGCTTTCTTTTTGTCTGCTACGAGAGATGCGGTTTTTGAGAGCACAAAAAAGTCACCTAGAGCGAGATAGGGTTGGGTATTAAGGTTGCCCATGAAGTTGACAAATCCTTCTCCCATTTTTCATCATCTCTTTTTTTCACCTGTTATATCAATAAACTTACAGAACATCTGAATTCCATGCCCTCTATCTCGTAATTCCGTTTGTAGCGTCCTTCCCTCACTCCTATGATCTACCTTCGTTACCGCATCTCGACCTTTATTGTTCGATACATCCCTGTCATTGGTTTTACTTTTGGAGCTATGATGTTCCTCCAGCTTCCTGTGGAGGCCCATGATTTTTGGTTCCAACAGGAAGGACAGGAGTATGTGTTATATCGCGGGCATCATTTTGGCAACCATGAGGGAGAATTCCTGGTCCCCTATGACCCAGCCATTATTCAGCACATCACTTGTGTATCCCCTGATGGTGTTCCCCGGAAGGTCGACCCTCCGACTGACTATCCAGCTCGAATTCCCGGTCCCTGTGCCCGACTCACGGTGGAAGTGAATTCAGGGTATTGGCCCGAAACCGGAATTGAGACAATCCATCAATCTGGCGAACAGGTTCCTGAAGCACGTTATACATGGCGAGTGATCGAGAGTACGACGTTACTCAACTCCTGGAATCAACTTGAACACCCATCATCCTTACCGCAGGGGTTGGAGATCTTTCTCGAAAAAAACCCATTCCTCGTGAAGGAAGGTGAGAAACTTCGACTTGTCGTTTTGCAGTCAGGGAAACCCCGTCAGGGAGTAACGGTGGCCTATGATGGCAACCCTCGTGGTGTGACCGGCCAGGACGGACGTATCAATATTCGCGTGCGCCATGGTGGGCCTCAAGTCATCACCGGCAGTATTAAAGAACCGGCCGTCGATGCGGGAAAGGCGGATTCCCTTCTCCGCAGCACCACCTTATTGTTTGAGTTGCCTGACCTCCCTTAAACCATGGCAGCTCATCCGTCGTTCTTGAACATTCAATGGCTGACTCTTGTCGGTATCCTGATGTTCCTGGGAACAGGGGCTCTACCCACCTACGCACACCATGGGGTGGCAGGAATTGGAGCCGCCGCTTTGCAAGGCCCCGGTGCACCGATTGAGGCAGCTAACTCCTCTACCTTACCGGACAGCAAACTTCTCCTGTACTTCAAACTCGACCATGCCGATTATGAGACCTTTGACTCGGATCGGGCGAATCCTGAAAGTGATTATGCCAACTTCTGGATTGGTGGCCTTGGGTACGGGGTCACCTCATGGTTCTCCGCCTATCTGTTCGTTCCCTACAATCAAAAGGAGGATGAACCCGGCGGGTTTGATACCAGTGGATTTGCGGATATTTCCCTCTTTGGGCAACTCGGGTTCAAATGGGATGAAGGTTTTCGTCTGATTCCGGCGAATGAAAGTCTGGACGACCTTGAAGACTGGCACTTTACCCTGATCGGGGGGAGCACCATACCTACGGGAGACGACAATGTGCGAGACGATGATGGCAACATTGATCCGGGAAAATCGACCGGCTTTGGGTCGCCCTCCTATTTTACGGGCCTGACCGCGACCAGAGTAGTAGCGGACCAGTGGACCGTGAATCTGGAACTCTCCCGGACGGCCTTTACCGAAAACCGGTATGCCGATGGAAATCGAACTCGCTTCGGGACCGAATACCGAGCGAATCCAGCCCTGATCTACCGAGCGTACACCAATCCTCAGCACAAGGTTCGGCTAGACATTTCTGGAGAGCCCCAATACCTTCATCTCGGCAGAGATCGCACCAATGGTGAGGATGAACGAGCAACGGGTGGAGACATTTTATACCTGCTGGGAGGGGTGCGAGGGTATTGGAGGAATCTCAGTGCGGCGGTTGGGGCGAAGGTTCCAATCTGGAAAGATCTCAATGAAGAAGATGATCAACAGGGTGGAGAGGGGACCGAAAATTTCCGATTCATTTTTACTTTCTCCGTTTTGTTCCCTTAACGGTAAAGGCATTTATACAACCTCATTATATGAGGAGGACCAAAAACCCTTGTAGTTCTTTGGGTTCGGCGGTATATCTTGTTTACTCCAAGTTGTATCCGCTTTGGGCTGTGTGGAAACCTAAAAATGGCTTTTTTAAATCATCTTTAAGCCTATCAAGTTTTCAGGTAGCGCCAGTCATCTCCTAAAAGGGCGTTTTCGGATCTACGGCTAATCAATGGCATGTCACACTGCATTTGAAGTCCACTGCTACCGTCAGACAGCGGTGGTGTTTTCACACAGCCTGGGCCAGGAGCGGACCACCAAATCACCATGAACTCCCCTTATTTTATGTCACCCTTGTGAAATTCTTTATAAATGTGTAAGCTTTCTTTTCATTTTGAAAGGGATGTTTATGCAAAGTAAGCCAGAGAAGAAAGAAGAAACCCTTCTCCTTGTTGACGGAAACGCGAAAAATCGCAAGTCCCTCTTCAGCTATCTTTCCAAAGATTATAGAGTTCTCACCGCGGGGACAGGCAAAGAAGCAAACGAACTGTTAGGGCAGAACGAGATTGATGCCATATTATTTGATGAAGCTGTTTCGGATACAAACGGAGAGAGTTTTTTTAGGGAAGCACGCGTTCATTATCCAGATACAATTCGTATATTTCTGAGTGAATCGCGAGATGATAAAAAGGTCATGGAAATCTTCAAAGCGGGAGCGGTCTATCAAGTGATCCCCAAGCCATGTCCTCCATGGCATTTGTGGCTGTTAGTGAACCGGGCCTTAGAAAGCCGGGAGTTAGCCCGTCGTCATCGTATTCTGAGTCGGGAACTGAAATTTTCAGACAATGCCTTTCGTAGCCCGAAAGATCACATGGTAAAACTGCTACGGGAGAGTTACGAGTTTGACAAGTTGGTCTTTGCCAGTGATGCCATGTTAGAAGTCTGCAACCTTGCTAAGAAGGCCGCTCCGACCGACCTTCCAGTCCTGATTCAGGGAGATACCGGCACGGGAAAAGAACTTATGGCCAAAGCCATCCATGGGTTTAGTGTACGAAAAGACTATCCGTTTTTGGTACAAAATTGTGGAGCGTTGCCGGATGATTTACTACAGTCTGAACTCTTCGGGCACAAACGCGGGGCCTTTACCGGTGCGGTGAGCGACCGGCTTGGACTTTTTTCAGCAGCCGATGGTGGCACCGTCTTTCTCGATGAAATCTCTGAAGTCTCTCCCTCGTTTCAAGTCAGCCTCTTACGGTTCCTCCAAGAAGGAGAAATCAAGCCATTAGGTTCGGAAAAGGTCCAATATGCTGATGTTCGGATATTAGTCGCGTCTAACCATTCACTCAAAAAATTAGTGGAAGCCGGAAAGTTTCGACAAGACTTGTACTATCGCCTGCGTGGATTTGAGATCAACCTCCCCCCACTGCGAGAACGCGTGGAAGATATTCCAGTCTTAGCAGAATATCTTTCTCGAAAATATGCCGAAGCTCTCAATCGAAAAATTGCCGGTATCTCGGTCCAAGTCATGCGCCACTTTCAAGCTTATTCTTTTCCAGGCAATGTTCGGGAGTTGGAAACAGAAATTCGTCGGATGGTGTCGTTAACAAACAATGGCGAATTCTTGTCAGTCGACCACTTGTCCCCGGAAATCGCTCAGGCTTTGCCGCCGGACCCTCGTAACCAAGATCAGGCTTATATCAATGAAGCAAGCACCCTCAAAGAGAAAGTTGAACGATTGGAAGCATTAGTCGTGACGCAATGTCTCACCCGCCACCGATGGAATCAAAGCAAGGCAGCCAAAGAACTGGGTTTGTCTCGAGTCGGATTGGCTAGCAAGATTAAGCGTTATCAGTTAATCGCTGCAGAATCGTGAGAACTTGTTAATGGATGACGCCAGAGATCGAGATGAAGAAGCAACCAACATTTTGAAGCGTCATGTTCAAGAGTCGAGTCTCTTTCATCTCGCAACACCTTCTCAGTCCTACTCCAGACCGCAACCGAAAAACCTCGGGATTACCCCTTTGGCCAAACAGTTATCCTTGACTGAGGAACAAACAAATGGCCACTGGTGTAGTCGGTGCGAAGGCATTTGGTATGGCTACACGCTTGAAGCTGAATGCCCTGTATGTGGAAACCGGCATGGATAAACGTTCAAGGAAGAGACTGTAATCCCACCGGATAACTATCTCATCATCGCTCTTTCCCTTTTCACAATTTCGATCGATTGATTACCGAGTCGCATTGAAAAGCAAGGACGTGACTGCTCCATTTTCCAGAAACACCTTGCATACTTGATTTGCACTTCTTCTTCTCTCTTCCGTTGAAACTGTAAGCTTACCTTCCATCCCATTCGTGTTCTTTCAACGAACACGAATGACACGTTCATTAAAAACTCCATATTTCTTTAGCAAAATGATGAAAGCACCTCTGGGTATTGTTAGGAAGGACAAGGTGGCACTGGTTTTGCCTTCTTTTCGAAGACAGACAATTTGTGAATCGACTAACGCTAACTGTCATTACACTTACACCATGAATGTGATTCACCAATATTCTTTCTATCGATCGTAAAGGGGAACACTTATGGCGAATTTACTGTGGCTTCAAGGTGGCGCGTGTTCCGGGAACACCATGTCGTTTCTTAACGCAGAAGAACCCAGTGCCTGTGACTTAGTCACAGATTTTGGGATCAACGTGCTTTGGCATCCCTCACTGGGCGTTGAATTAGGGGACAACCTTCAAAAGATCCTACGAGACTGTGTGTCAGGAGCCATTCCATTGGATATCTTTGTGTGGGAAGGAACGGTCGTGAATGCCCCAAATGGGACAGGAGAATGGAATCGGTTTGCCGGACGTCCCATGAAACAATGGGTCCAGGAGTTGTGTGGAGCGGCTTCTTATGTCGTGGCCATTGGAGATTGTGCGACGTGGGGAGGAATTCCTGCTACCGCACCGAATCCGAGTGAATCGCAAGGACTCCAGTTTCTTAAACGAAACCATGGCGGTTTTTTGGGGAAAGACTTTCGTTCGAAAGCCGGTCTCCCAGTGATTAATGTTCCAGGTTGTCCGGCGCACCCTGATTGGATTACCCAAATTGTGGTCGCCGTCGCGACCGGACGAGGTGGTGATATCTCTTTAGACGAATTCCAGCGTCCGAAAACCTTCTTTCAAAGTTTTACGCAAACAGGGTGCACGCGAAACATGCACTTTGCTTACAAGGTTTCCGCGACAGAGTTTGGTCAACGGAAAGGCTGTCTGTACTACGATCTCGGATGCCGTGGCCCCATGACCCATTCTCCATGTAATCGTATTCTGTGGAACCGGCAGTCGTCTAAAACGCGTGCTGGCATGCCTTGCTTAGGCTGCACGGAACCAGAATTTCCATTCTTTGATCTGGCGCCCGGCACGGTGTTTAAAACTCAAACGGTTATGGGCATTCCCAAAGATCTGCCACTAGGTGTAGAGAAGAAAGGGTATATTGCACTGACCGGAGCCGCGAAAAATGCTGCACCTGCTTGGGCAGAGGACGACATTTTTGTGGTCTAAGACAACAATACGAATAAAGTTTTTCGAACAAGAGGAGACAGACCATGACCGTACAAACCTTAGATATTTCTCCCGTAGGACGTGTAGAAGGAGATTTGGATGTTCGGGTTGATATAGATAATGGAGTCGTCACGAATGCTTGGACCCAAGCCGAACTGTTTCGTGGCTTTGAAATCATTCTGCGTGATAAAGACCCTCAAGCGGGTTTGGTTGTGACGCCTCGTGCCTGTGGCATTTGTGGGGCTTCACACTTAACGTGCGCGGCGTGGGCTCTGGATACTGCATGGCAAACCACGGTTCCTCGCAATGCGATTTTAGCACGCAACCTGGGACAGCTTGTGGAAAGCATTCAAAGCCAGCCCCGGTATTTCTATGGGCTGTATGCTATCGACCTGACTAACAAAAAGTATAAAAACAATCAATACTACGAAGAGGCATGCAAACGGTTTGCACCCTTCACAGGAACATCCTACGAAATAGGCGTGACGGTGTCAGGCAAGCCCGTGGAAATCTATGCGCTCTTGGGCGGCCAATGGCCGCACTCATCGTATATGGTTCCTGGGGGGGTGATGTGTGCGCCCACTCTTTCAGATATCACCCGAGCTTGGTCCATTCTGGAGTACTACAAAACAAATTGGCTGGAACCGTTGTGGTTAGGCTGCTCCCTAGAACGGTACGAAGAAATCAAAACCTATAACGATTTTATGGCGTGGTTAGATGAAAGCCCTGCACATGCCAATTCCGATTTAGGGTTTTATTGGCGGATGGGTATGGATATTGGGCTTCATCAATATGGGGGCGGGCTTGGGAAATACGTCTCGTGGGGGTATCTGCCTCATGAAGATAAGTATCAAAAACCCACGATCGATGGCCGTCAAGCCGCAGTGATTATGAAAAGCGGAGTCTATGACGGCGCGACGGACACGCACAGTCTCATGAGTCAAGATCTTTTACGAGAGAACACCACGCACTCCTGGTATGACGAAGGCGGAGCCGACGTTCATCCGTTTGACCGAACGACTAAAGCGATTCAGAACAATAACACCGATTACAACGGCACCTACTCCTGGGCTACGGCCGTGCGCCATGTTCAAGTCGGCCGGCTCGAAGCCGGTCCATTTTCCCGCCAGTTAATAGCTGGCGGAAGTCATGGAGAAGACTGGCAACATACTGATGGATTCATTTTAGACGTGTACAAAAACATGGGCAGACCCAGCCTGCACCTGCGGCAGCTCGCGCGGATGCATGAAACCATCAAACTGTATCGCCAAGCCGAACGGTGTTTACGTGAATTCAAACTGGCTGAGCCATGGTATGTGAAACCGCAGGAGATCGATGGCCAGGGATGGGGTGCCACGGAAGCCATTCGCGGCGCGTTGTGTCATTGGATCGATGTCAAAGGCGGAAAAATTAAAAACTACCAGATCATTGCTCCGACAACGTGGAACGTGGGGCCGCGTGATGCGGAAGGTGGACGCGGTCCTATTGAAGAAGCGCTCATTGGAGCTCCCATCGCTGATCCGACGGACCCGGTTGAAGTTGGACATGTGGCTCGCTCCTTTGATTCGTGTTTGGTCTGCACGGTACATGCTCACGATGCCAAGAATGGGAAGGAATTATCACGTTTCCGAATTGGGTAAGTCGGATGTACTGGCAACCCAGGATTGACAGGGAGTAACGTTACGTTTGAGCTCACACGGGTAGGAGTACGACACTTGAGTATTTCCTCTCCTTCCGCAGAGCGTAAGGATCATCATCTATGCGTAGTGAGGAAGAGGACAGACTTCGACAACAGATTGGAGACATGTTAGCCAAAGGGCTCAAGACACAAACCGAACCGTTTCCTGAAACCCATGTCGAATTCGCCAAACTGCTCGATGAACTACGAAAGCTCGATCCGGATGACTTAGAAGGTAAACTCGTCGTATCAGGATTTGCCGATAAACCGTATGGGCCCGATCAAATGCGGTGTTTAGAATGTATGTATTACCTCGTGCACAGAAAATGGTGTGACTTACCTGAATTGGCTGTGCCAGTAGAACCTGATTGGTATTGTCGATTGTGGAGAATCTAGTTTTCACAGCGAGATATTTAACTTCGCAAGAGGAAAATCGCGCACGGCCACGACAATAGCATTCTGAAATTTTGGTCTTGCCTCTAACAGACCTGCCTTATCCATGGAGAATGACGAGCGGCTTCGCAAGCAGGTGACCCAGCTCCTTGAATCCGGTCTCCAAACTGAGGTCGAACCTCGAGCCTATACCAGCGAAGCTGTCAACGACCTCATTCACCGGCTTCAATCTCATGGTCCTGACCATGTCAAAGAGAAAATCAATATAGCCGGTTTTACGCTACAACCGTATCAACCGCCAGGCATGGAAGATGACTTAGTTCAATCCTGTGAGACCTGCATGTATTATGTTGTTCATCGTCGATACTGTGAACTGCCAGAATTAGCTCTTCCCGTCGAGAAAGATTGGTCCTGCCGACTGTGGCGAATTTAGAGCGACCCTTCCATTGTATATAGATAGTCGAAAAGATAAGGGTGAACCGTCCCCCTCCTTTGTAAGGAAAGGCTAGGGGAGGTAGAATCGTCGTGAGAGCGCATGCCCAATTTATTCTGCAACTGGTGAAAGAATGCAAGCCTCTATTCCATCCTTGGTTCTCCCCCGACAAAGAGGAGGAACATCAGAGTGTTGAATAATGAAGATATCAAGGGCCATATTTGGCCAGGAGGCCCTTGGAGATCAATAGCGTTGGGTCTGTTCAAAAAAAACATGTTCTGAGCTGTTCAACCTATCATCCTGAGCCTGTCGAAGGATGGTTCGACAAGCTCACCATGATCGTTATCACTCATCCGAAGGGTCCTGAGGTTTTCCTCGTGCTCCTTACTTCTCACTTTTCACTTCTTACTGGTTTAGAGAACGCCGCTGGCGGCTTTTTTCAACAGACCCAACATCAGTATTCTGACGATTGAAAGTGGTAGAGATGCATGTGATCATTGGATGTGGCAATCTCAATCGACGTGACGATGGTGTTGGCGTGATGATTGCCCAACGTCTTCAAACATTTTTTTCCGTACATCCACAGCCGAATATCCAGGTCTTTGACGCGGGGACCGGTGGCATGGACGTCATGTTTCAAGCTCGAGGGGCTCGTTCACTCATCATTGTTGACGCATGTGTTAGTGGATCCGACCCGGGAGCGATATTCAAGCTCACGGGAGATGAAGTCACGAATCCTCCAGGGACGAGTTATAGCTTACATGATTTCCGATGGGACCATGCGCTCTATGCGGGAAAACAAATTTTCAAAGAAGCATTTCCGAAAGACGTGACGATCTACCTAGTCGAAGCTGCTGATACCTCGCTAGGGTTGGAGTTGACACCAGAGGTTGCCCAATCCATTGAAACGGTGTGTGAACATATTCGCGTACAAGTGTTAGAACAGGCTGAATCTGAGTCTGAAGCACAACACGCGTGTGAACCTGGTCTCCCATTTCAGATCAAAATTTGTCACGGCAATATCTATATAGATGCATCGATCTCCGAGAAGCATTTCCCGAATATTCAACACATCGTACTCCTCAAGCGTGACAACCAGATTCTAATTTTGCCAGTCCACCAAGAAGGGAGCGGTGGACTCTTACTAAAAATCAGAAACGCCCAAGGCGACCGCGTCGTCCATGCACAAGAATTCTTTCGTGAACATGGTATTGATGAAGCACTTGACCGTCTCGTTCCTGTTTTGTGGGATGAAACAGCAGCGGGTTTGGTTATGGACATTTCCAATGTCGAAACTTCCTTAATTTAGTCTGAGCGGATCTCGCCGGACGAATCCTTCCACAGATTCATTGTGATCCTTCGACGGAGCTCAGGATTATAAATCATACGGTTCGGGATGAGTGATAGCGGTCATGGTGAGCCCGTCGAACCATCCTTCGACAGAGCTCAGGATGATACATCGAACAGTACATTGTGAGCTTGCCGAACAACTCAGGGCAGACTTTCGTGATCCAACAGCCGTTTTTGACGGACGTAACCGGTGCTTATGGCAGACGGTCTTTGAGACGTCGCATTAAATCCATACGCTCATAAAAGACCGCGATGATTAAGGGGCACTGAGTGTCACGGATAGTATGGGCCTGTTGAAAAAAGCCGCCAGCGGCGTTCTCGCCATTTTCCCGTGCTCACGTAATGCCAGTACGCTGCGCGCGTCAAAATGGCTGTGGCCTTGCTGGACGGACTTTTTTGAACAGGCCCGAGGCTTTTGACATCCTCAGTGTTCCCGGGCATTGTGGCCATTTGATATCCACATTATTCAACACTCCCAGTATAGAAGATGTAGTGATGCTCACAATGAGTGACGAGCAAGACTGGTCTATGGGAGAGAAAGGTTCTTGGTGTGACATCCCCTTGCGCAATTTTGTGAAATCGAGCAGCAAGTGACGCTTCATAACGCTTGGCTTGTTTAAGTCCCCAGGTATCAATTGTATAACGGGCAATACCTCTTAGGTCGTCTTCGGCGAAAGTGGTGAGTTCATAGTCTGGCATTAAGGCCGAGTCTCGTTATAAACATCGTGAAAAATATCCTCCACCGTTCTATTGCTCACGGCTCCAGCTTCAGCAGCCTTCACTCGCTTATCAAGAAGAATTTCTAGCTCATGTAAGGCAGCTTCTTCCTCGGAAGATGCCGGGAACAGGCGGGTCAGGACATACTCACGAATGCTACTCCCAGAGAGGGCGGCCATCGCCTTGACCTTTTGGTGTTGCTCGGCGGTAAGTTCTATGGATAAACGACTCATAGTCTTCCTTCCTTTTAATAGTTTAAGAATACTATAAAATGATAAAATGTACAAATGAACATTTATGACATATCAGCTGCAGGACTCATATATGTAAAGTAACTTTGCAATTAGAAAAATATGTTGACATTTTTTGTGTCCATGGCATAGGATGCGCAAATATCACATTGAGGAGCAACAACGCCGTGGATCACGTGATGAACTCCAGCCTATCCGAGCACAATGTCAAAGCCGCGTTCGCAGCCGTGGAATCCGCGGATGCCACTCATTCAGAAAAAGTGGAAATGCTCATGGAGATCGCCATGGGCCTTCAGCAAAAACCGCAATCTCCGCAAGACCTCCATCATGCGGTGTCGCTCTATCAAAAAGCTCTGTCACTGAGTCCGACTGATCTGCTGCTGTTGGCTCGAGTGCAAGCCCGAATGGGCACAGCATTGAATGCCATTCCCCATGATGGCCCCGAATATCTTCTGCAAGCCCAAACCGCGTTTGAATCGGCTATTCCTGGGCTGAAGACTCATGGCTCTGTACAGGAATTGGCCGAGGCCGAAATGAACCTTGGGCTCACGGTTCAGGGCCTAGCTGGGCTAGGTCGCGCACGGGTTACCGATGCCATCAAAGCGTATTTGCGCGCACTTCGAACCTTCACACGTGAGGACTTTCCTGCCGAGTTCGCGATTCTTCATAACAACTTGGCTACCGCGTATTTGTCTATGTCGACTACCGAACACAATGGCAAGATGCGAGAAGCGCTAGCCGTGCAGTCGTTCGAAGAAGCTCTGCGTGTGATCACACTGATTGACCATCCTGCGGAGTACGCGATGCTCCAGAACAATTTGGGAAACGCTTTGCAATACTCATCCAGCAGTCACGCGGTCGAGAATAACCTTCGTGCATTGACGGCGTACGACGAAGCCTTAAAGGTCCGCAACCCGCAAGACACGCCACTGGAATACGCCAATACGATCTCGAACAAGGCCAACGCCCTGCGAAACGTGCCGGATGTTCCTGAGCACCCTGAGCGAGGCAATGTCCAGAATCTCACCCGCGCACGCGCGTATTACCGTGAAGCGATCGCCATATTTCAACGATTCGGGGAAAACACCAAAGTGCACATGACGAACGACGTTCTTGCGGAACTCGATCAAGAGTTGGCCGAGGCTAATGGTTCAACGACGGAACATCCAACCACGACGACACACGCAATATGATGACGTAGATCTCAGTGAAAGGAGACGGAAGACTATGGATATGTTGGCAACCGGAGAAATCACCTTCATGACGGGTCTATTCCTGCTCCTCGTAGCCTTGCTCATGGGGGCGATCGGAGGCGCAATTGGCGGAATCATTGTCGGGGGAAAAGATCTTGGGAATGAATTGGCTGCCATGATGGGGGCATTCTTTGGCCCCGTGGCCACCGCACCTGGTGCCATTGTTGGGTTAGTGCTTCTGACGTTGCTGTAATTTTCTAAAAGGAGATTACCCCATGTTTGACATGTTTTGGAACTCAGTCCAACTCTTTCTGAAGGGCAAATTGTTTCAGGATTTCAACAAAGTCATGATGCTCATGGCCGTTGGAGCTGGTTTAGCCGCAGTCGGCATTGTTGCATTGACCAAGGCAGGAATCAGCGTGTGGTTGGCGGTCATCATTGCGAGTCTGGTGGCAGGAGCCCTTCAACCTCGGCTGTTTCGTGATTTGAAGTATCGGTAACACCCATGCCCGACGCGCACACCATGATGTCGTCTCAGGAAATCGGCCGACAAGCCGAGCCAAGCCCATCGGGTCACGCTGACCTGGCGTCGATGGTACAAGATATCCAGAAATTGGAATCTATCATCACGGGATGGGAGGACTCTCACCAACATACCGTGCAAGCGTTGCGTCATGCCATTGACCAACTCCATAGAGAAGCATTTTCCAGGTTGATCCGCGAGATCAAGACTGACCCAGCTGCCAAACCTGGTCTTCGGCAAGCCGTGTCGGATGAAGTCGTCTATGCCGTCCTCCGTCACTTCCAATTGATCAAACCGTCGTTACACGAACGTGTTGAAGATGCACTGGATTCGGTTCGTCCTTCCCTCCAAACGCATGGAGGCAATGTTGAGCTCGTCGCGGTTCACCCACCGGACACCGTCGAGATTCGACTTCTCGGCGCCTGCGATGGCTGCCCCTCTTCAAACCTCACACTCACCGAGGGGGTGGAAAAAGCTATTAAAGAATATTGTCCTGAAGTTACGGCTATTCGAAAAGTTAAAGGCTCCCCAATCACTAATAGTGAAAATGGCGTTCCCCTTCATTTTGTAAGTCCATTTGCCAAATCTGAGGACCAAGGTTGGGAATATGTCACGGACTTGGAACAGATTCCCGAAGGAAGCATTGCCGTCAAAGAAATCAATGGACAATCATTGTTGATGAGCCGCGAGGGCCACCAGGTGACTTGCTTTGAGAATCGTTGCGCACATATGGGTATGCCTTTGGACATGGGAGACATTAAGGATGGAATTCTCACGTGCCCCTATCATGGATTTCAGTATTCGTTGTCCAGCGGGGAATGCTTGACGGCACCTGAAGTCCAGTTACTCCCCCATGCCGTTCGCGTCACCGGGACGACCGTCGAGGTCAAAATCTCGGAGTAGAAGTTCATGAATACGGTTTTGCACATCTCTCCTACGCCTGCGTTACAACCCAGAGAGGTGTGTCCTGAGGTTCCTGAATCGTTGTTCCAAGAAACGGCCCCTTCCGCCGTCTTAGGAGAGTGTCGTGATGCCGGAGGGCTTCCCATTCCCATCGCACCGTCCTCCTCAACCCTGTTTGGACCACGCGGCGCGTGTTTGGTTTCACCTGATGGACCACTGTGGGTTTCGGATACGGGACATCATCGTCTCATGGGTTGGAAGCGCGCACCTACTGAGGATCATACCCCGGCAGATTGGCTGATCGGCCAACCACATTTCGAATCCGAAGGCCGCAACGCCAAAGCCGGACCAGGCCCTAGCACGTTGAATGTTCCGACCGGCATCGCTCATTACCAAAAGGGATTGGTCGTCGCTGATGCATGGAACCATCGCGTGTTGATGTGGAAAACCGTTCCCCACAACAGCCATACGCCTGCGGATATCGTCTTAGGCCAATACGACATGTACTCCATGGAAGCCAATCGGGGAAAAGAAGCCCCCACTGCTGCCTCAATGCATTGGCCGTACGGTGTTTGGTCGAGTGGCGAAACGTTGTTTGTGGCGGATACCGGCAACCGTAGGGTCTTGGTTTGGCACACCCTGCCGACGCGACATGGACAACCAGCCGATCTTGTTCTTGGACAACGCTCATTTGATTGCCGAGACGAAAACGCTGGGGGCGATCCCAATGCCATGAGTATGCGGTGGCCTCATGGCATCACGATGTGGAACGGGAATCTCTGCGTCGCGGATGCAGGGAACAATCGAATCATGATTTGGGCGGGTATTCCGACGCATCATGGTGCTGACTGCCAATGGATTCTCGGACAACACACCTCTCACTCGGTTGATCATAACCGGAGTTTGTACTGGCCAAGAGCTGAGACACTCAACATGCCTTATGGCATTACCAACTGTGGATCATGCTTGCTAACCGCAGACACGGCGAACTCCCGATTACTGGGATGGTCGCCTTCTCATCTCCACACAGGTGCAAAAGCTACAGGCTTAGCCGGACAACCCACATTCAATGCCAAGGGTGACAATCAATGGAGTTTTCCGAGAAGAGAAAGCCTATGCTGGCCTTATAGCGTACAAGCTTGCGGGAAAACGATCGTCGTGGCTGACTCGGGAAACAATCGCATTCAGCTTTGGTCATGTAACGAAACGCTGAGTTCAACATGAATGCTCCTGTCACTGAACCGTCAACTCAACAAGTCGCCTGGAAAATCCACATTCAAGGGTTGGTCCAAGGCGTAGGGTTTCGCCCCATGGTTTGGGTTCTGGCACAACGTCATCAATTGAGAGGACAGGTTCTCAACAACGGCGAAGGGGTTGAAATCTTGGCCGCAGGCGAAAAAACAGACTTAACGAATTTCATGAAAGAGTTAACCAACAACCCTCCGCCCTTAGCCAAAATCCAAAACATAGTTTGGGAATCCATTTCTCCGGAAGACATTTCCGAACATCAGTTTCACATTGCGGAATCAAAGCCCACGGGAACGGAAACAGGAATCGTTCCCGATGCCAGCACATGTTCGGAATGCCTCGAAGAAATTTTCGATCCGTTTGCTCGACGCTTCCGGTATCCCTTTACAAATTGTACGCACTGCGGCCCACGGCTCACGATTCAACAACGCATACCGTACGATCGGCAGAACACGACCATGCGTACCTTCAGCATGTGCGATGGGTGTGCTCAGGAATATAGCGACCCGCACGATCGACGATTCCATGCCGAACCCATTGCCTGTCATGTCTGTGGTCCTCATGCCTGGCTTGAACGGGCTGATGGCAAACCGATCGCTGTCGATTCCTTGAGTATGTTGGACGACGTGGATGCCGTCTGCACATTGTTGAAACGCGGTCGCATCGTGGCGATCAAAGGATTAGGGGGCTTCCAATTAGCGTGTGACGCCACGCAGGAAGAATCTGTCAACAGACTACGAGCACTCAAGCAACGAGAAGGAAAGCCGTTTGCGCTCATGGCCAGGGATTTGGATGTGGTGCGGAAGTATTGCAAGGTGAGTGATCTGGAAGCCGCGTTGCTCCAAGGTCCAGCCGCCCCGATCGTCCTGCTTGCTCGTCAAGATGGACATTCATTAGTCCCACGTGTCGCCGAGGGATTTTCGACCTATGGGGTCATGCTCCCGAATTCTCCCTTGCATCACTTGATCCTCAAGCGAATGACAGTCCCGATAGTCTTGACGAGCGGCAATCGAGCTGGAGAACCTCAATGGATTGAGAACCGGTTAGCCAAGGAACATTTGAGTGATATTGCTGAGTATTTTGTGTTTCACGATCGAGACGTTTCTCAACGCGTGGATGATTCAGTCGTCAAGGTGATGTTAAACATTCCACGAATCTTCCGTCGAAG
The DNA here is from genome assembly GCA_965223685.1 of Nitrospirales bacterium. Taxonomy (GTDB): domain Bacteria; phylum Nitrospirota; class Nitrospiria; order Nitrospirales; family UBA8639; genus Nitrospira_E. The sequence goes on along the minus strand of CBDCXG010000003.1, from coordinate 190,919 downwards.
TCGTGGCTACGCACCGACACCACTTTCGCTCCCAAATGGTTTTGAACAGGCAACGCGGGTGTTGGCGATGGGTGGAGAACTCAAGAATACGTTTTGTTTCGTGCAACGCGGAGAAGCCCTTCTGTCCCACCACATCGGCGATTTAGAAGATGCCTTGACGTACACAGACTATCAGCGAGCGTTGGAGCACTATCAGCCATTATTCGGACAAACCCCCAAAGTTATTGCGATTGATCGTCATCCGGAATATGTGTCCAGCAAGTTGGGTCGGCAACGAGCGGAACAAGCCCAATTGCCATTGCACGAAGTTCAACATCACCATGCGCATTTGGCGGCATGCTTAGCTGACAATAACATTCCTATCACGACGGGGCCGGTTCTTGGCGTGATCCTCGATGGTTTGGGGTATGGAGAAGATCAGACTATCTGGGGAGGGGAATTTCTCGCTGGTGATTACGATCGCTTTACTCGGCTGGGGACTTTCAAACCGGTCGCCATGCTCGGAGGCAGTCAGGCCATTAAAGAACCCTGGCGCAACACCTACGCTCATATAGTGGCAGAAATGGGTTGGGCCCGGTTTGCCATGAACTATCATAACCTGCCCTTGTACCACTACTTGGACCAAAAACCCCGAGCGATGCTGGATCAAATGCTGAGCAAACACGTGAATAGTCCACTTGCCAGTTCATGCGGCCGCCTGTTTGATGCCGTTGCGGCTGCGATAGGAATCTGCTCGGATCGCATTCTGTATGAAGGGCAAGCCGCGATGGAATTGGAGGCTAAGGTCGATCGTTGCACGCTCGAACGGGAACAAGATGTCTTGGCTTATCCGTTCTCTATTCCACGTCTTCGGGGTTCTCAACTCCCTTACATTGAACCACTCGCCATGTGGGAGGCACTTCTAGGTGATTTACTGCTAGACACACCACGACCCGTCATGGCCGCACGGTTTCATAAAGGACTGGCCAATGTCATCTGTTCGATGGTCAAGACCTGTACCCAAAATTCTGACGGCCAACGAGCCTATCATACCGTGGCACTATCTGGAGGAGTTTTTCAAAACCAAATATTATTTGAGCTCGTGCATCAGAAACTCACCAAAGAAGGGTTCACGGTCCTTTCTCACCGTCAGGTGCCGATGAACGATGGAGGGCTAGCCTTGGGCCAAGCCGTTATTGCCGCAGCTCGCTCTATGTACGCCAAGAAAGAGACGCTATGTGCTTAGGGATACCTGGACAGATCGTTGAGATTAGTAGTGCGGAGAACAAACTGGCGATGGTTGATGTCGGGGGTGTTCGACGTCAGGTCAATATCGCCTGTATCGTCGATGATGAACATCCTCCCGCTTCCTGTGTCGGAGATTGGGTGCTCGTACATGTGGGGTTTGCGATGAGCCGGATCGATGAGGACGAAGCCAAACGAACGATTGAACTCTTGACCGAAATGGGTGAGGTGCAAACAGAGCTTGAGGCGATGCGACAATCCAATACGTCATAAGGTATGAGACTGTTGAATATTGATGATATCAACAGCCAGATTTCGCCTCTGCGACGTAACATGTCAGAGGCCTCGGGTCTGTTCAAAAAAGTCCGTTCAGCAAGGCCGTAGCCCTTTTTGCGCGCGGAGCGTACTGGCACTACGTGAGCACGGAAAAATGGCGAGAACGCCGCTGACGGCTTTTTTCAACAGACCCGGTATTGAAACATGTCCACACAAGATACCTTGTCATCTCTGTACCCGTTTCTGCAGTCAGACCGACAGGATCACGCGCGTCTCGACCATGAATTATTGGAATCCGCGCTTCGCAAATCCCAAGATAGTGTGCATGTGATGCAGGGCTTTTTTGCGAAATCTGCACAAGGGGTCGTTGATGTCGCCCAAGCCATCGCTTCCATTTTTCAGAATAGAGGTCGGCTTTTGACGATGGGCAACGGTGGATCCAGCTGCGATGCCGCTCATGTGGCTGTTGAATTTCTTCATCCTGTCACAGCGGGAAGACCGTCTCTTCCCGCGATGAATTTGGCATCAGATCAAGCCATGATGACGGCGGTAGGAAATGATGTTGGGTTCGACCATATCTTTGTTCGTCAACTCATCGCACAAGGAAAACCCGAGGACGGCCTCATCGGGGCCTCAACCAGTGGTAACTCAGAGAATCTTCTACGGGCCTTCGAAAAAGCCAAAGAGATGGGGTTAACGACCATCGCCTTGACCGGAGGGGCAGGCGGACGTATGGCGACCTCCTCGGCGATTGATCATTGTTTGATCGTGGAAACAGATAGCATTCACCGAGTGCAGGAATGTCACGTGCTCATCTATCACATTATGTGGGATCTCGTGCATACGCTGCTTGCCGATAAACGTGGTGCGCTCGCGCGACCAAAGGACACGCCATGAAGTTCGTCGATGAATTTCGTGATCCTCAAAAAGCTCAGGGGCTCCTCCAAGAAATCCAAGGATTGGTCAAACGTATCGATACGTGCCGTCACCGCCCGGTGTACATCATGGAAGTCTGCGGTGGACACACCCATACCATTTTTCGATATGGGATTAACAAAATGCTTCCCGAATCGGTGGAGTTCATTCATGGCCCTGGGTGTCCAGTCTGCGTATTACCACGAGGACGGGTGGATGATTGCGTGGCTTTGGCAGAACGACCAGATGTCATCATGACGACCTTTGGGGACGCGATGCGTGTAACGGGATCGAAGAAGAGCTTGTTGCAGGCCAAAGCCGACGGGGCGGATGTCCGGATGGTCTACTCTCCTCTCGACGCCCTGAGTATTGCCCGAGCCAACCCAGATAAAGAAGTGGTGTTCTTTGGATTGGGATTTGAGACCACGATGCCCAGCACAGCCCTGACGATTCTCAAGGCCCACGAGGAAGGGATTAAAAATTTTTCACTGTTTTGCAATCATATCACCATCATTCCCACGATTAAGGCCGTCTTGGATTCTCCAGACTTGCAACTTGACGGATTTCTTGGACCTGGGCATGTCAGCATGGTCATTGGCACGGCTCCCTATACCTTTATCGCACAACACTATGGCAAACCCATTACGATCGCGGGCTTTGAACCACTCGATGTTTTGCAATCCGTCTGGATGGTGTTGAAGCAACTGACCGAGGGCCGATGCGAGGTTGAAAATCAATACCAGCGTATTGTGCCACAACAGGGGAATACGCAGGCACTTGAAGCCATTCATCGCGTCTTTGAACTACGAGAATTCTTTGAATGGCGAGGCTTAGGCTCGATTGATCATTCAGGAGTGCGCGTTCGTCAGCAATTTTCTGCATTCGACGCTGAACGCAAATTCTCGGTTCCGAATGTCACGATTGCTGACCCCACATCCTGTCAATGCGGGGAGGTATTAAAAGGGGTGATCAAGCCCAATCAATGCAAAGTCTTTGGGACGACCTGTACACCAGAGAATGCCTTAGGCGCGTTGATGGTCTCCACAGAAGGCGCCTGTGCTGCCTACTATAACTATGGTTGGATTGATCGAAACGACATTCAACCCATACACGTCCCCGCATAACGAAAAAATCTGTCATATGAACCAACCGACTTTTGCATCTCGAAAATTGGCTCCCGCATCGATCGCATCAGGGACGACAACTGTGCGGGATCAGCGAATTACTCTTGCCCATGGCTCAGGCGGGAGAGCCATGAGAGATCTCATTCAACACGTCTTTGTCAGCACCTTTCATAATCCCATTCTTGAAGCCCTGGAGGATCAAGCGCTCTTGCCATTGCAAGAGATTCTTCCGCATGGCAATCGACTGGCCTTTACGACGGATAGTTATGTCGTCCATCCACTATTCTTTCCAGGAGGGGATATTGGTGAACTTGCCGTGAACGGCACCGTCAATGACTTGGCCGTCAGCGGGGCCCGCCCGCTCTATCTGTCGTGCGGCATGGTGATGGAAGAAGGGCTCCCGATGGACACACTCACCCACGTCGTCGATTCCATGAAGCGAGCTGCTGACCGCGCAGGAGTCACCATAGTGACAGGGGACACAAAAGTTGTTGAACGAGGGTCAGCAGACAAGCTGTTCATCAATACCTCGGGTATTGGAATCGTTCCTGAAGGGATCTCCATTTCGGCACAACAAGCTCAGCCTGGTGATGCCATCGTGACCAATGGCTTCATCGGTGACCATGGCATCGCCATTCTTCTGGCGAGAAATGAATTGGCCTTGGCGTCCAATGTCGAAAGTGACACGAAGCCTCTCCATGATTTGATTGCCCAGATGTTAGCGGTGTGCCCCGATATCAGGTGTATGCGAGATGCCACACGTGGCGGAGTCGCCACGGTGCTAAATGAGTTTGCCACTGCCGCTGGAGTTTCTATACGTTTGCTTGAGTCCTCCCTGCCCATCAGGGAATCAATTCGTGGAGCATGTGAAATATTAGGGCTTGATCCGCTGTATTTGGCGAATGAAGGTAAATTAGTGGCCATCGTGCCGCAAGATCGCGCTCAAGAACTCATTGCGACGATGCAACAGCATCCTGGAGGGCAACACAGTGCGATCATTGGAACCGTGGAAAAATCACCCGCTGGGACGGTACTGTTGTCGACGTCCTTCGGCGGCTCACGAATCGTGGACACATTGGTGGGAGAACAATTACCTCGAATTTGCTGAGCAAGAAATCAAGGACACCCCTAAGAACCGTCATTTTCAGCAAGAGATGGATCGATGCACGAGCTAAGTTTAACACGTAACATTGTCTCAATCGTGTCTGAAAAAGCTCATGGCGCCAAGGTCACACAGGTGACCTTGGAAATTGGAAAGTTCAGTGCCGTCCTGCCAGATGCCCTTCGGTTTTGTTTTGATCTGGTCACCAAAGGAACCGTCGCAGAGGGAGCGACGCTAGAAATCATTGAAACTCCTGGCACTGGGGAATGTCATGCCTGCGGTGCCCAATTTACTCTCACACAGATGTTTGATCCCTGTCCATGCGGCTCGAATGATATTTCGCGATGTACGGGTTCTGAGCTTAACATTAAGCAAATGGTGAAAGCCTAATGTGTACGACCTGCGGATGTTCTGACACGATGACTCCTCGCGTAACCAATCTCGAGACCGGGAAGACGAATCCCGTCACTAGTCACCCGCATACCCACGCACATGACTCACATGACGAACATGATCACGTTCATGCTCATCATGACGACCATCACACTCATGACCATGAACACACCGTGCTCCTTGAACAAGCCATTCTCAGTAAGAATGATCGATTAGCGGAACGGAACCGAGGATGGTTTCAGGCTAAAGATATTCTGGCGCTCAATTTAGTCAGTTCCCCTGGATCAGGCAAAACGACACTTCTCGAACACACCATTCGCCATTTGCGCGATGCGATAACCATTTCAGTGATTGAAGGAGATCAGGAGACGCTGCATGATGCAGAACGCATCCAGCAAACCGGATGTCGAGTGGTTCAGATCAACACCGGGGCCGGCTGTCATCTTGAAGCGGATATGCTCGCCCGGGGATTAGACGAGCTGGCCCCACCGCCCCATTCACTTGTGTTCATTGAAAACGTGGGAAATCTTGTGTGTCCAGCGCTCTTTGATCTGGGTGAACAGGCCAAGGTTGCCATTCTTTCCACAACAGAGGGGGAAGACAAGCCATTGAAATATCCCCACATGTTTCAATCGGCGCAGGTCATGATCTTGAATAAAATCGACTTGCTCCCGCACCTTTCATTTAATGTCCAGAAGTGCTTGGATAGTGCTAAAATGGTGAACCCACAAATACAGGTCTTCCAGGTTTCCGCGACAACAGGAGAAGGGATGCCACAATGGTACGACTGGATTCGATCGCAAATGACGCCTAATCCCGATAAGGACCTCGCCCGATGTTAATGCTTCTTGGGATCGGATTCTTAGTTGGGATGCGGCATGCCCTTGAGGCCGACCACGTGGCTGCGGTGGCCACGCTTGCGACCAACAGTCGATCAGTCAGTCATTCGGTCCGGCAGGGTATGGTATGGGGCGTCGGACACACGCTTACCCTTTTGTTGTTCAGTTCCCTCGTCTTGCTCGGGGGGGCGATCATTCCTGAACGGTTGGCGCAGTGGCTGGAATTGTTGGTTGGCTGTATGTTGGTGGGGTTAGGAATTGACGTGTTTCGAAAACTTATCAAAGAACGTATCCACTTTCATGTCCATCAACATGCTGATAAAGCCCCACACTTTCATGCACATTCCCACGAAGGAGAACCTCTGCACACGCTGTCCAAGCATGATCACAATCACCCGCAAGGTTTTCCCTATCGTGCTTTGTTTGTCGGTCTCATGCACGGGATGGCAGGCTCCGCTGCCCTCATTGTTCTGACGCTACAAACACAACTGTCTCCTCTCACAAGCCTCCTTTATGTTGTCCTATTTGGGTTAGGGTCCATAGCCGGCATGGCTGCACTCTCTTTAGTGATTGCCCTTCCGTTTCGATATTCTTCTCCTTCCTTGACGTGGTTCCACAACGGTCTCCAAGGATGTATAGGCACCATGACCATTATCCTTGGCGCAACCATTATCTATAGTACAGGCGGGGCTCTGATAAACTAGCGCCTGTCGCTCTCCAATTATAGTCATTCCAATTAAGTTCCATACAATCGGAGAATCTCTTCAAACGACTTCTCTGACGAAGCATATTGCCAGCGTTTCTTGATCGTCGCAAAGTCTTGTTCAATCGGATTGAAATCCGGGGAGTACGGAGGCAGAAACAGCAGCGTGTGCCCCGCTTGTTCGATCAGCTCACGGGGCTTCGCCGTTTTATGAAACGCGGCATTATCCATGATGAGGATCGAGTGGGGAGCCAACTCTTTAAACAGATGCTCTTCGAGCCCGATATTGAACCACTCAGCATTCGTGCTGCCTGCAAAGAGGACGGGAGCTAGCAGGCGCTGGCCCCATTTCCCAGCGATCAAGCTGGTGCGGGGACGAGACTGGCCACTCCGTTCCCCTGCCACTCGTTGGCCGCGGCAAGCCCATCCGTGAGAGCGGTAGGCTGTGCGCTCAAAACCGCTCTCATCGAGATAGACCACTGGGGGGGGTGGCTTGGGTCAGATGGAGCTGGCGCCGTTGCGCAAGATAGGCGGCCCGCTGGGTGGAATCCCGTTCAGCGTACCGAAGAGTTTTTTTTACGAGTGATGTGCTCCTGGCGGAGTGCATACCAGATTGCATTGATTCGGACTCCGAAATGGCTAGCCCGCTCCTGGAGCGTCGCCTCAGGGTGCTGGGTCACATGTCGTCGCAAGGCCGCGCGATTTAACTTGCGTCGGCGGGTTGGAGGATACTTGGGGGTTAAGTCAGCTCGCCCACACCAATCGTGGACGCACCAAATACTGACGTGAAAACGCCGAACGGCTTCGGCCTTGCTGCCCCCAGCAGCAACAAACTTTACCACTCGTTGTCGTAAATCGATGCTATAGGCCATAGTGCCCAGCAGTATACAGCATCAGGAACTTATTTGGAATGACTATAACGGATCATGCTGCCTTTGAAGTCGACCTCTACCATCAGTTGGCTGAGGAGTTTTCACACAGCCTGGGTCGAGAGCCGGCGTTGTGATTTTTTTAGGCTTTTGTACCCACGGCGCAATAAGAAACCAACGGTTGGCCTTCCATTTTTTCAATCCGGACAGGAAAAAATCCTGCTTGGGTCAAGAAGCCTTTTACGTCCTTCATCGTGTAAAAATGGAATACTTCCTTACTGAGAGGGAGGGTCTTCATTTGATCGGCATCTCTAAATCCGATCACCAGTTTACCTTCTGGTTTGAGCACCCGAAAGATTTCATTGAAGATGGCCTTCGGGTCTTCCCAAAAGTAAATCGTATTTGACGTGCAGACTTTATCGAATGACTCCGGGCCATATGGCAAGTTGTCACAATGACCCTTCTGAATTTTTACTCTCTTCTGAGCAATATAGTGTTTGTTAATTTTTTGGGCTTGAGCCACCATGGCTTCTGAGAAATCAATGCCTTCCACAAAGCCTTTCGTGGTGGTTTGAGCCATTTGACTTAATAATAAACCTGGCCCAAATCCGATCTCCAAAACAGTATCATGTTCCTGCAGTTCCAAGAGGTCTTTGATGAAATGATTTAATTCAGCATTTCCCTTATTGAAAATTCGGGACATCACCACACGTCCAAACCAACCAGATGGTTTTCTAGCTTGTCTGGAGAGCAGCCTTGGAGGTATCAATTTGACGAGAAACATATCAACGTTCCTGGTGTGGCCTTAATAAGGGTTAGGCATGATAAGAGTCTTATCTTTGAATGTCCGCGTTGGTCACTTTCGGCCAGAATGGTCATCGCTCCTCTCGGAAACGGCCGCTCCAAGCTGCAGAGCAAAGCCGTGACACTTTGCTCTGCTCGAATAGACATGCTTGTTAAGTGGCAGGCTTAATGGCCTCGATATAGGCGGATACGACATAGTCCTCAATCTTGGTATCTGGCGCCCATTTTCGGATAAATTCCTGACTGTTGTTTTTCGGCTTGATGTCGATTGCTTCAAACCCAGCGTCTTTCAGCATGGATTCAATCTCTGTGATGAATGAGGCGCCTGCCATACACCCCGTGAACAATGCCATATCGTTTTTCTGTGGTTCCGGTAGCTCAGCACTCGCGACGATATCTGAAATGGCCAACCGTCCGCCTGGTTTCAACACCCGATAAGCTTCTTGAAACACCTTAGCTTTATCAGGTGACAGATTGATCACGCAGTTGGAAATAATGACATCAACCACACCATTGGCAACAGGCAAATGTTCTATTTCCCCAAGGCGAAACTCCACATTGGTATAGCCTACCTTGTCGGCATTCGCTCTGGCTTTACTCACCATGTCAGGGGTCATATCCACACCAATTACCGTCCCGTCTTCCCCCACTTCCTTCACGGCAAGAAAACAATCAAAGCCCCCGCCACTCCCTAAATCTAAGACCGTCTCCCCGACTTTCAAGGAAGCGATGGCCCGGGGATTGCCGCACCCCAAACCCATATTGGCTCCCTCGGGTACTTGATTAACATCAGCACTCGAATAGCCCAGATTCATTGAGGTGGCCTTGGCATCGCCACCCGGGCAACATGAATTCGTGGCACACGAGTTATTGTCAGATACGGCAATGGTGCCATAGCGTTCACGCACGATCTGACGAATGTTGTCATTTTTTACTTGAGTGTTCATTTGAGCCTCCCGTTGGGTGAATAAAGTCATGTTACCCCTATAGACGGAGACGGGAGGAAAAAGACGCAAAAAAGACGACCTAGCAATATTTCCCCTTCTCTTTCTTTTTCTCGTACGAAAGAATCTGATTCTGCTGGTTCAGCTCAAACTGACAGCAGTCTTCCAGAATGTCTTTTAATATGGCTCGCCCTCGTTGGACGCGGGATTTTGCCCCGGATAATGAAATGCCTTCCTGTTCAGCCACTTCTTGTTGCGTCTTATTTTCAAGTTCAGACAGTTGGATGGCGTGGCGATATTTGTCAGGCAACTCCTGAATCATCGGTTCCAGGCAGGCTGACAGCTCCTTCCTAATCGTGTCGGCCTCTTCGGGTGGAGGTTGTTCTATCCATTCGTGAAGATCTTCTGTCTTTCGCTGAGAACGGTAATAGTCTGTGATGGCATTGCGAGTAATCTGATACAACCAACTTTCCAGCTTCGCATCGTCGTTCAGGGAGTCAAGGCGCGAGTGAATCCTCATGAACACATCCTGTAACAGATCATCCACTGCTTCCTCTGTCACCCGGCTTCGTATGAACCTAGCCAATTTCGTATGGTACTCCTGCCAGACTAGTTCGCTTGTTTTCACAGTCATTCCTTTAAGACATCGTAAAATTTTTGGATGAGACTCGATTCCCAATGTTTGCTGTGGGCCGCGTCCTGTCGATCTTCAAGCCTAGGACTTTTGGCCAGGAACGGTCACATTATATATCTCCATGCCTTTTCGTCTGTTTAGGCCTTTTATATACTTTTGACGCAACAAAATGCCGTTTCGCTTACATTTCCCAATTTGGGCTAGGGCGACCTGAGTCATTTCAGACTGGATTACATGTCACATTTCTCTTCACTTAGATATCCAAACGCAATGGTACGCGAAAGTGTTTTGCGAACTGGGCATTGCTCCGCCACCTTAAACAACCGTTCTTTCTGATCCGGCTCAAGTTCTCCAAGGAACTCGAGGTGATACTCGAAACGAGCTTCCCCCTCCGTATCTCGATTCAATGACACTTTCGTTGTCACTCCTTCTAAACGAATGCGATGCTTATCGGCGTACATCCGTACCGTCATATTGATACAAGATGCCAGAGCAGCCTCCAGCAAGTCGTGTGGGCGAAAGCCACGCTCTCCTCCACCTTTTTCGTGTATGGTGTCAGCGAATCCATCATACGTGCCATTGGAGAAGCGTGTGAGATATGCACGTGTGTCGCTTTCTGCAGTAATCATAGATTCACCTACATGCAAAAGTTATAGTTTTTTAGAAGCCTCCACTTCTAATCTCATCATGGCAACATGTGCTTTGCCATGTGCATCAAGTGGTGCGCGGTCAATATATTTCTCGACCACCTCATGAATGAACTGATCTCGTTGCTCTGGTGGTACTTGTTCCGTAAAGGGCAACCACGTTGTTCGGACCCATGCAGCCAAACCTGCTTTGCCCTCATGTTCCATATCTTTGGGTATAAGCTCTACCCGCTCAATAGTAAAGCCCACCTCACGCAACCATTCTGAGTATTCGGGAGGTCCATGAAAACCATACGGAACCTTGAAATCTGAAAAATACTGACGCCATCGTAGTTGTTTCTGGAGTTCTTGTAAGACAGAAAGGACACCTTCTGCGTTCCCTTTGCCTCCCATTTGTAACAACACCCGACCTCTGGACTTCAGACTTCTGAAGATCCCTTTTAGCATTGGGCCATGATCTTTGATCCAATGCAAGGCGGCATTCGAAAACACTACGTCAAACTGCTCTTTAAAAGCCAAATGCACAGCATCCATATTCACGAACGAAAGATTTGGATACTTACTAACCGTATAGACATTCTTCGCAAGTTCCACCATTGCTTTGGAGCTATCGATGCCAACAACGCGGCCATAGGGAACGCAATTCGCAAGCTCTGCGGTTATTTTTCCATCCCCACAGCCTATATCAAGAATAGCTTCAGTCTTCTCAAGGTCTATCTTCGCTATTAACTCTCTTGCCCATTTCTTTTGGGCGTGTGAGTGCTTCTCATAGTCCCGAGCATCCCAGGTAAATGTAGACATATAGCCCTTGCAAACAAATAAAATATGTCCAATTTTTCCAATATCTGAAGTCAGGGTTTGCTTGCCAGAGTCCCCTGTATGTTATAGGTTGAATGGCATCTTGATTACCCCAAGGTGGTCGGTTTCCGGCCTGTGCTGTTGGGCCTCAATCCTAGCGCCGACCATGCAATGACGGCTCAGAGCGGAGATCTACGTTTAGCAGCCATTAGACGTTTTTTGGTTTAGGACAAGATGTTTTGATTGGATATTTATTTATTGAAGGTTCCAATGAAATTGGTAATTCGCCAATTTCGACATCAATGTAATCAAGGTCTGGATGGGGTAATTGTAGGGCCTGTTTACGCCCTTTTTCATCTTGGTAAACAAAAGTCCATGCTGTCCTAACTTCTTGCTCAAACTCATATGATTTGTTTTTTTGAAAAAGATCAAAGGACAGGAATTTCTTAACTTCGAAATTCTCAACATTTTCTTCAGTTACAACTCGTGATTTGGATTCGTTAGAATAGAATACTTTATATGTTGTATCAACAACTGTGGTCCTTTTGATTATTTCTTCGGCTCTTTCAGGTTCATATTGATGGACCATTTCGAACCCAATCCTTTTTACCTCGTTTGTAAGTTTAATTACGAACTGATGAAGGTCGGTTATAAAAAAATAGTCAGTTGCCTTACTCTCGGATATTTTAGAGATTTCTGAAATATCATCAATCCAACTGTAACAAAAAATGAACAAGTTGAAATTTGGAGATGCTCCGATGATTTTTGCTCCGTTATTTTCTATTGCCCATCCCTCTTTCAGTGACACGTTGTCGAAGGGAGTGAAAATCTTATTGAATTGATCTGCAGGTAATTTGTTGCCAGCCCAAATAATGTTACCGAGTCCCTCTTCGGAATCTTTCCGTGTGTTGTCTTCAATTTTTCGATAGTAATTTATCGTTCCAATTCTCAACTTACCATGAGAAATTGCTAGAGCCCGGTAATTTTTTTTAAGGAGTTTGACCAGATACATATTCGTTTAACTTCTTTTTATACAGACATTTTACGCGTATATACTCCCAATATGGGAATTATTACATAGAAAAGGGGGGGTTCTTTCTTGCACGTCCGCTATGGGCGGTGTGAAAACGACCTTCTGAAATTGCCTTTAAGCCTTTCAAGTCTTCAGTTGAGGCCAATCAATCCACCCACTGATAGACGTTATCGCATCCAGGGCTAAGCAGTGGCTTGTCACGCTGCTTGTGAAGTGTATTTCTACCCTTAGATGGCAGTGAAGTTTTCACACGGCCTGGGCTGCGTCCTGTCGATCTTCAAACCTAGAGCTTTTGGCCAAAAGTTGTCATTTGCTCACTCATACTTCGAAACTTCGATTAGATTCAGGTCGGGATCCCTAAAATAGAGTGATGTCATGTTCCCAACCGCTCCGGTTCGTGCTACAGGCCCATCTATAATTGCGACCCCACATTGTTCAAGATGTCTTTGAGCTTCCTCTATAGGCGTTTTCAAGATAAAACACAGATCAGCATTACCTGCCCCTACATTCCCAGCCTTTGGCTCAAATTCTTGGCCAAGTTGATGTAAGTTAATTTTCTGATTTCCAAATGACAAGGCTATGCGGCCTTCGCCACATGAAACTCGCTTCATCCCTAAACGAACTGTTGAATAATGATGATATCAATGGCCACATTTAGTCTTTGAGACATAAGATGTCAGAGGCCTTGGATCTGTTCAAAAAAGTCCGTTCAGCAAGGCCGCAGCTATTTTTGCGCGCGGAGCATACTGGCATTATGTGAGCACGGGAAAATAGCGAGAACGTCGCTGGCGGCTTTTTTCAACAGACCCCAACACCCTTTCGTAAAAAGCTACGGTCTTTTCAACATCGGCAACAGTTAGGACTAAATGATCCAAGCGGTCAATTTCTATCACGGATAGATCCTCGGAATAATGAGGTTCATATTATGCTTGAGGGCATGAAGATTCGGGAAGACTATCACAAACCAGAAACATCTTTAGTCCGCTCTTGGGTCATGTTGGGACCATCGAAGCCCTAGAATTCATTCCCATTGGCGAACAGATATTCTCGGCGAGTTCGCAGTCATTGAGTTGTGCTAGAAATAATGAGAACATGCCTAGAAAGTTCGGCCGTCTATCTTAATAAAGGAGTATGGTGAAATGATCAAATTTGTGATGTGTTTACGCCGGCATCCAAGTATGACTCGTGAGCAGTTTCAAGATTATTGGACGAACAAACATGGCCCTTTCTTCATGAAAAATGCTGGCGCTATGCGAGCAAAGAAATATGTGCAATCTCTTACGATTGATACCCCTATAAACGAAGGGCTAAGAAATTCGAGGGGCATGTTACCAGAATATGATGGTGTTGCAGAGGTGTGGTTTGAATCAGAAAACGATCTCATGGAGGCCATGAGTTCACCGGAGGGGCAAAAATTAGGTGCCGCGCTCCTAGAAGATGAGGGGAACTTTATTGATCACGCTCAATCTTCAGCATTCATTGTTAAGGAGCACGAGCTTACGTAGTTCAGAAGACGGTTCGCCAGGCGTCACTATGAACACCAGTTGCCATGGAATTGAGCATCTAGTGAGGTGTAAAAGAGTAGATCAGGCCGTAGAACCTCAATTCCTTCTCCCTCCGAATTGCTATCAGGAGCAGAAACTCCCACCAGCGGCATTATCTCTAGGGCCCCATGCTTACGCACATAGGATAGGCCCCGCGGATAAAACTGGCGAGAACGCCGCTGGCGGCTTTTTTCGACAAACCCATTAGAAACACGGATCAAAAGGGTAGGCCGAAGCCCACTGAGAAATTGACGCCATCTTCCGAGAACCCAAAATCGGCACGGAAAATGGCCGCACGTTCTAAAGTGAAGCGCCCACTGATCCCGTAGCTTTGACGCACACGTTCCTGAAAAAAGCGAAGTCCGTCCGATGCCACACCACCGAGCTCGTAAAAGATCGCCAGCCCGAGGCGTTCGACTCGAATATGCCGCCACACATTGAATCCCCGCGGGAAAACCCAGAAGCGATATTCCGTCGCTGTGGCCCAGGCTGCATCGTCCCGCCAACGACCCGCGATATATCCCCGTAACACTCTACTGCCGCCAAGTGTGGGGAGAGCAAAAAAAGGTAAATCACCAGAGCTGAGTTGGCTCTCAAGGTGAATCGCGACGGTGTCAGTTGGAGGATGCTCCTCGTCCTTGTCTCCTCCGTCGTGAAACAGTCCTGGGACGGGGATTAACTGATCACCAAAGAGTCGGTAGATCGCACCACGATTCCAATTGTTCTGGAGTAGTGCGGCATCGACCCTTGCTCCTAGAACCGTCCCACGATAGGGATTACGCTGGCTATCGCGCGTGTCCCAGCGAACTCCAGCGGCTACCCAGCCGAGGCCATAGGGATCCGCCTAGGCGAAGAGCTTGGGAAACTCTCTGTCGGTTTGTCCGGCGTCCCCGACTCGGCCCCGGCTGAGCCAGTGGTGTTCTCCTCGCAACCCTACATCCAGAACAACGTCGTCAAATGCCCCCTCCAGAGATGTTGAAAGCCCAAGGTCCAGAAAAGCGACTGCGTCGGTAAAGCTGGTCTCCTGACTTTCTCGGGTAGAAGGACCAATTCCAAAGAAACGACGGGTCAGTGTTTTCCGATACCCCCCGCCTAGGCTGAAAAAGCTGCGCTCTTCCTGAAGCACGCCTCCAGGTAGGACTTCGAGATGCTTAACCCAGCGTCGCCAGCGTAACACATAACTCTGCTGGCCTTCGGTCGTGTAGGAGATAAATGCCCCCATGAACTCCCGGCGACGTTGTGCACGGAAATCAATATCGGTGAGCGCTGCACCTACTCCAATCCCAACATCGGAGTTGGCGAAAAAGAGCGGAACCAGGAAGCTTGAGATAAGGAAACGCTCGAAAAATCCGCCGGGTTTGAGTCGCCCCTCCGGCACATCCCGCCAGCGTTCTGGCCGAGCAACTAAGGCTGCCTTGTCTATCTTGGGAATCCGGCCATCCTCGTCCATTCCGCGATATGGGTCGTAGACTGACTCGATTGCTGGCGCAGCCAAGTTCGCGCCACTGTCGTTCGCTTTAACTGGAAGCGTTGACAGCACAAGTATTGACACAGCACAGGACACGCAATAGGAGATGGAGCGGATGCGACAACCAGGTGCTACTTGAGCTGCCGACGGGTTTGTCACGCCTTCATCCTTGGGTCTGTTGAAAAAAGCCGCCAGCCGCGTACTCGCCCTTTTTCCGTGTTCACGTAGTGCCAGTACGCTCCGCGCGCAAAAAGGCTTGCTGCCTTCCCTTCGGGAGGCCGCAGGACAGGACTGGACGGACTTTTTTGAACAGACGATCGCCAAGGGCCTCCTGGCGAAATATGGCCATTGATATCTTCATTATTCAACACTCCCTCCTTGTATTGGCCCCTACAAGGCGGTTTTTCGCGCGCGGCTTCCTTGCCCTCAGAAAAAAACACCAGTTTTTAGAGGTGCCTTTAATAGGAAATGGAGGAGGGCTTTTTTGAGCAATTAAGATGATATTGTTTTATGCCGTCGGCGATTGCTGCGTGGAAAGTATCGGATGGGCACGGTTTTGTGAGAAAGCGAAAAATCTCTCCCTTGTTGACTGCCTCGATTGCTGTCTCCATGTCATTATTTCCAGTTAGCATCATCCGCACCGTGTTCGGTGCAACTTTTCGAACAAGAGAGAGAAGTTGAATCCCATCCATACTAGGCATACGGCAATCTGAGACAACGACTGCATAGGGACCTGAGATCCTGAGCGTAGCGAGTGCCTCCTGTCCGCCCAATGCAGTATGTAGGTGAAATTGTTTGTGGAATTCACGTTTAAGTGCATCCAAGACATTCGGCTCATCGTCAACGAGAAGAATTTTTTCCATGAGACATGGCTCCTATATTCCGCAAGCCTGGGAGTGATTGGTCAGAATTTTCCTAACAGCCTGTGGGTCTGGGTGTCCTTATGCATGGCATGTTTCACAGTCAAGAGGCTCTTGAACGAGAATCTGAATGGGTTCTTGAACGGCCTGGTTTCCGGTCATTTGTTTCAGTCGGGTGACCATCCATTCCGACAAATCCTGCCCTTTTCCTACAAGAAGTTGGCCCTTGCTATCACAAATCCCATCTGCTAACACCATGTTTGGTTGAAGCTCACTGAGAGAAATAGAAACAATTTTATACTGTTGCTCGGGGACAAAGGCCACCTTCAGCGCATCAAGCATTTTCGGATCGTACCAGCCCGTTCGTACCTCTAGTTTTGCAAAAGCTTCGGATCTTGAAATTTCTTGCATGCGGAGTTCATCAAAGTCCAGAGCAACCTTCAGGAGTCGAGCACCCAAGGGAATCGTGTCACCTTTCCGAGCATCTTCTGGCAGTCCTGATCCGTCAAAATGTTTATGCTGACAATGAATGAGGTCTGCCACGTCCTCCATCCGAGGAATATTCCCGAGAATATTCCGCCCTGCTTCTGGATACTGAGAAAACGCATTCGTTTCATCAGAAGTCAAGGGCTGCCCTGAATCTTTTTTCTGCAACAGCTCTTTGGGAAGGGTGATATATCCTATTTGAGACAGCGTTGAGGCGATTTCGAGGTCCCATACTTCCGGTACGCCCATTTCTTTCGCCAATCCTAAGGCATAGCGTTTGACTCGTGCCGCACGAGCAAATGCCTCTGGATTATACAGTGAAAGAACATCGGCCAATGCCTTGAGAGATCCAGTCAGAGTCTGTTCTAAGAGTTCTTTCTCAGCTCGAAGAAGCCGATATTGCTTTATGGCCGCTTCGATCGAGATTTTAAACGTTTCCGGCGGACAGGGTTTTGTAAGAAAACGAAAAATCTCGCCTTGATTGACAGCTTCCATGGCTGTGTCTAAGTCATTATTCCCGGTGAGCATCATACGCACAGAGTCAGGGCTCACTGAACGTACCCGGGAAAGGAATTCAATGCCATTCATTCTTGGCATCTTACAATCTGACACCACGACAGAAAATGGTCCCTCGGCTGTGATCTTCTCAAGCCCTTGCTCTCCACCAACAGCTGTAAAGAGCTGAAATTGCTTACGAAACTGACGTTTGAGAGCGTCTAATACACTCGGTTCGTCATCCACTAACAGGACCTTGTCCATGGTTTGTGCCTCCATTGAACCCTTCACACGAGAATTTCAACTAAATTCTGCCAATGTCCCACACGATTGCTAAGACCCATGGCATCGATATACTCCATACATATTGTATTCTTGACCTTTTCCTGTAATAACCTATCAGTGCCCTCGGATACCAAGACATTGGCAACATGCACAGCGGTAAGGGGGGAAAATTGTTGGTTGAGACTTCCAAGTGGAGTGTGATGATAGGCCACCGCTTCCACAATCGGAGTGTTCAGCCCCCACAATCCAAGAAGATAAGCCCCTACTTCAGCATGAGTGATGCCAATTGTTTGGAGCTCTGCTTCGTAAAGAGGAACCTTTTGATCGCACGCCGCCCTCAGACATTCTTGATAACGATCAGGAAAATGCGAGACGAACAGGAGGGCTCCTAAGTCATGAAGCATCGCTGCCGCCAACGTCTCGTCAACCATCTGTCCATTCGCTTGTTCTGAAATCATGATTTTTCGAGCAACGTCTGCGACAGCCAGACTGTGTTGGCTGAACCGATCCAAGTCAAAGCCGTGACACATGATTGCCCCCAGTTGCTGAAAGATCTGAATGCTCAAAACAAGGGTCTTGATGGTATCAATGCCAAGGTACATGACGGCTTGGGTAATATCTGAAATATGTTGTTGAGTGCCAAAAAACGCTGAATTCACAAGCTTCAAGATTTTTGCCGTCATCCCAACATCTTTGGCCATGATCGCAGCCACATTTTCCATTGCGCATTCTGGCGAATGTAATTCCTTTTCCAGCTCAACATACAAGTCGGGCACGCTAGGAATCGTATCTATTTGAGAAACCAGCTGCCGGATTTGTTCATCATTGAGGAGGTCGCGCAGGGCACAGGCGCGAGTGATCGTGGATTTCAGAATATTTGCGTCACAGGGTTTATTAAGATACTGATGGACTGGTCCGATTGCCGAAAGAGTCATCTCTTCATCAGACTGTCCGGAGAGCAAAATTCGAATAGTGTGTGGATAGAGATTTTTCACTTGCGTCAAAAGTTGAACGCCGTTGATGACCGGCATGCGGACGTCGGAGACGACGACATCAACGGCCGTATGTTCGAGAAAAGCCAATGCCTCTTTGCCGCCATTGGCGAAAGACATTTCCCAGTCACGCCGCATGGGTCGTAGCATGCGTTTGAGCCCTTCTAATATGCGAGGTTCGTCATCAACAAACAAGATTTGGTGCTTCATCATGTTCCTCCGCATTACCCACTTGATCACAAGGCAACTGAATAATAAAGGTGGTGCCAACCCCAATCGTCGACTCAAACGTTAAGGTGCCTCCATGTTTGTTCACAATGACATCATGGGCAATGGCAAGCCCTTGTCCCGTTCCTTTGCCTACTTCTTTTGTCGTAAAGAAGGGATCAAAGAGCTTTTTACGGACGGCTTCGGGAATACCAGTGCCAGTGTCAGTGAGCCAAATCTCTACGCTGGACTCCGTTATCCGCGTGGTGACCGTGATCGTTCCTTTGACCTCGGCCTCTGGCCCCAACGCCGTCTCAATGGCATGGGCGGCATTGATCAACAAATTGAGAATGACTTGATTGAATTCCCCCGGCAGGCACGGAACGACGGGCAACTGGGGATCAAAATCCGTCACCACGTCAGCCACATATTTCCACTCATTGCGGGCTACGGTAATCGTGCTCTCGATGGCTTTATTCAGGTCAATCGGCTTTTTCTCCGTGGTGCCAGGATGCGAAAACTCTTTCATGGCCTGTACGATTTTTCCGACTCGTTCGGAGCCGTCTAACGATTGCTGAAGGGCTTTGGGAATCTCTTCGCTGACGTATTCTAGATCGGCCTCGGCCACCGTATTCTCCATGGTGGTCAAGAGATGGCGATCAATGACATCGGGAGGCAAGGACTTGATCACCTGCTCGTAGACGGTCAGAACTTTTTGAATGTCCCCAAAACTTTCAGTCAGAAACCGCAAGTTGTCACTGACAAATTGAGTGGGGGTGTTGATTTCATGAGCAATGCCAGCGGCCAATTGCCCGATGGATTCCATCTTCTGAGCCAGTCCCAGTTGGGCTTCTAACTGTTTGCGTTCCGTGATGTCTTCACCAAGTAACAACAGTCCAAAGCGTATACCTTCATCAGTAAAAAGTGGATTAAGCGTGACTTCTAGGATGCCTTCTTTTCCTGAAGGACGCATGAAGAGTATTTCACCTAATTTGAGAGCCCGACCTTTTTCTTCACATTCTATAATGCCTTGCATGATCTTTGACCACTCCCAAAGTTTAGGAGCTAAGCCCCCAATATTCTTGCCTATGACGGAGGAAGCAGAAATATCAAATGTTTCTGTGGCCGCATCATTCCATTGCTGAATTTTTCCTTCTAAGTCTATTTCAATAAGGATAAGCGAAATTGAAGCGACAAGACCTTTGGTTTCAGAAAAAGCTCTACGTAATTCTTGTTCCGTTTGTTGTTGTACTTTAGTTGTACGTTCCAGTTCCATAAGTGACTGCAAGAGATGCTGCTGGAGTGAAATCGTTCGCTCTCCCACCCGAAGCCGAGCTCGCAGCTCCTCTTCATTGAAAGGTTTCGGTACGAAATCATCTGCACCCGCGTCCAAGGCACAAACCTTATCAGCCCCCTCTTCCTTCGTGGTGACCATGATGATATAGGGTTGAACAATAGAGTCAGTCTTGCGAAGTTGCTGACATAGTTCCACACCGCTCATATTGGGCATTTCCCAGTCAACAAGTGCCAAGAGGGCCCCGTTTCCTTCCTGATAGAGACGGAAGGCCTGTTGACCATCTGCAGCTAAAATGACATCAAAACCCCATTGACTCAAGAGAGCTTGGAAGATCCCTCGATAGGTCGTGCTATCGTCGGCAACCAAAATTTTCATTGCATGGTCCCCCTCAATCACTTTGGCAGCCATGAGCTTTCAATTCCTTATACTGCGATTGGTTCACATGGCAACTGAATAATAAAGGTGGCGCCAACCCCAATCGTCGACTCAAACGTTAAGGTGCCTCCATGTTTGTTCACAATGACATCATGGGCAATGGCAAGCCCTTGTCCCGTTCCTTTGCCTACTTCTTTTGTCGTAAAGAAGGGATCGAAAAGCTTTTTGCGCGCAGCTTCGGGGATACCAGTGCCGGTATCAGTGACCCGAATCTCTGCACCAGACTCCGTCATCCGTGTGGTAACCGTAATTGTCCCTTTTACCTCGGCCTCTGGCCCCATCGCCGCTTCAATCGCATGAGCGGCATTGATCAACAAATTAAGAATGACTTGATTGAATTCCCCCGGTAGGCAAGGAACGACGGGCATCTGGGGATCAAAAGCCGTCACCACGTCAGCCACATACTTCCACTCATTGCGGGCGACAGTAATCGTACTCTCAATCGCTTGATTCAGATCAATCGGCTTTTTCTCCGTGGTGCCAGGATGCGAAAAATCTTTCATAGCCCGCACAATTTTTCCGACTCGTTCGGAGCCATCTAACGATTGCTGGAGGGCTTTGGGAATCTCTTCGCTGACATATTCTAGATCGGCCTCAGCGATCGTGGTCTCCATCGTCTCAAGCAGTTGAGCGTCCAGAGCTTCTCGCGGCAACGTCTTTATGACTTGATCGTAGACGGTCAAGACTTTTTGGATGTCTGTAAAACTCTCCGTGAGAAACCGTAGGTTATCGCTAACAAATTGGGTCGGAGTATTAATTTCATGGGCAATTCCCGCGGCGAGCTGCCCAATAGATTCCATCTTCTGAGCCAACCCCAACTGCATTTCCAGCTGCTTGCGTTCAGTAATATCCTTTCCTAACATTAGGATGCCTTTAAAAGACTTGGGATCATCATCACTCATCAAAGGATTCAGCGTGAGGGCGACAAACCCATCAGTTTCATTAGATCGTTGGTAAGTCAAGCTATCCAAATGTACGGGTGCAGACGTTGACTGGCACCGTTCGAGGGCCTGCCCGACTTGTTGCCAATCCCACTCCAAGCCACATAACTGAAAGGGTTGCCGTCTTACGCTAGAGAACGGAATCCCAAATGTTTCTTCGGCAACCTTATTCCACTGCCTGATTCGACCTTGCTTATCTATCCCAATCATAATGGCTGAAATCGAAGAAAGAATTTCTTCGCGTTCTTCAAGCGTCTTGTGTAAGGCTTCTTCAGCAATCTTGCGTTCAGAAATATCTTCGAGCGTGCCGATATAACGGACGGTTTGCTCGCTGATTATGGGGGACAGCAGCACCTGAACCCAGCGGTCCCTGGAATGTGTCGAGGCCATTTGACATTCGACTGAAAGTTTTTTGTGTTCCGTTAGCAAAGCTTGCCATTTCGTCTCAAGTGTGGATTGAATGCTTGGATGAAACCACTGTAGCCAGTAGTGATGGGAAGCAACATGAGGAACGCTATTGGTGGGTTGCGCTATCGAGGTGTGAACGATGTCTGCACAGACGTGGTTTTGATAGATACAATGACCTTCGCAATCTAATTCAAAGGCACCAATTGGTAAGGCCTCTGACAGCATTCGAAATTGCTGTTCACTTTCTGTCAGCGCTTGAAGAGCATGTTCCCGTTGTTGGGTTTCGACAATGACCTTTTCTTGGACACGGTTGTAGGCCAAGGCAATCTGCCCAATCTCGGTATGAGGTTCGACGGAGACAGGAGTAGAGAAATCACCGGTCTGACGCCGGTGATCCATCTCCCCGAGGAGATCACGCAACGCAGAACTTGCTCCATGCTCTGACATATTGAGCCCCTCCCACTCACTTTCAGCAGATACCCTGAGCGGAAACCATTGGTTCACGAGCCACAGAAGCGCAAACCCTCCCCCAAACGCCCACACAAAGCAGGCACCAATACCCATAGCCTGAACACCTAGTTGTTCCCAACGCCCTAAACCGGTGTCCCACGTGGCCGGGTCACTAAAGAGGGCAACAGCCAATGTTCCCCAAACCCCTCCACCCACATGTACGGGAACAGCTCCTATCACATCATCGATCTTTAGCTTTTCCAAAAGGTCCGAAAGGACGACAGAAATCACACCCGCAACAGCTCCAATGATAAGAGATGACGAGAGTGACATAATATGGGCTGACGCGGTTATCCCAACCAATCCAGCCAAGGCTCCGTTCATAACCCCAAGCACATCTGGATAGCCGCGGCGATGCCAAGAGATGGCGAGAGCTATCAAGGCTCCAGTTGCGCCAGCCATGGTTGTGTTGACGAGAATGAGCGGAATGTTCGCCGCAAGGTGAAACGTGCTCCCACCGTTGAACCCCATCCATCCAATCCACAAGAGAAAGGTGCCCAAGGTAGCAAGTGGTAAATCCTGTCCTTGAATCCGAACCGCATGTTCACCAAACCGTCCGAGTCGAGGACCGATCAAGAGGATTGCGGCCAAAGCCACCCATCCTCCTGTAGAATGAACTACTGTGGAACCAGCGAAATCCAGGAATCCCTTGCTTGCCAACCAGCCGCTGGGCGTTCCATTGGGAGCCCCTCCCCAGACCCAGTGACCAATTACAGGATAAATAACACAGGAGATGATCATGGCCATGATTAAATACCCGGAAAACCGCATGCGTTCCGCAACCGCTCCAGACACTAATGTTGTGGCGGTACCGCAGAACGTCAGTTGGAACAGAAAGAATGCTAACAACCATGGTTCTGTCTGTTCGTTGAAGAAGAACCCATCTGTTCCTATCCAACCGGCCGCACTGACGCCAAACATGAATCCATAGCCAACTCCCCAAAAAAGCGTGGCAGCAATACAAAAATCAATAAAATTTTTGATGGCGACGTTGATACTATTTTTCGCTCGTACCAATCCACTTTCGAGGCAAGTAAAACCTGCTTGCATCATCATCACCATAATGGCACAAATCAGGATCCAAATAGCATCATTGAATATGGCAATCTCCATTGTCTTCCGCGCTCTATATCAACTTGAGAACGATCAACGAATTTCCTGGTTATTCATGGATTTTCTTCCTGACAGAACGGTTTTACCTATTACCTGTTCGGACTTCCTGAATACATTCTGAAGAATTGTCATAGCTGTCGAAGGCACCAAAGTCTTTCCTCGACATCATTTCGCTTTTGTGTCATTACGTCTAATTTCTACTAATAAAATTAATTTTGAAAAAACTCGCAAATATTTCAAAAATCCAGTGTAAACAAGGAGCAATGATGCCCTTGGAAGGAAATGTGTATGTCAGGGATTAAATGTAAGGATTAATGCCAGACGAAATTAGCGATGAGGAATTGAGGCGGATTTGGGTGTTATTTGCCCCGGTGATGTATATCTTTGTTGATGAGATCCTTAAATTAATTAATGAGCACTTCGATTCTTGATGTTATCTCACTTGATTTTTCGAATGAATTCCGCCAAGTCTCTTTCAGTCTTTCTTCGTTGGTTTGGCAGATGACAGACGGAAAGCGGGGATCGAATTATTAAGGACGTAGGAGGAGCGAAGCGTCATAGCCAAGTTTGTAGAAATGGATAGAAGCATGACAGTCTTCGATAGAAATGATGAAACCTCAACTATGGGACGTAGGATTGTGGCGTCATCTGTTATCCCTTCTCTTCCTTTGCCTTCCTAATAGTGCTACCATTTTCTCTCAGCTAAAAGGCTTCGGAACAACGATACAAAGTGTCAGATTCTTCAAAATGACTCGAGCAGGAAATTATCAAACGCATTAGCATTTCCTTTTCTCTCTACTAACACCTAAAGATAAACTCGGATAACGTGCGAATTCAGACTAATACCCTAAGAGAACCCCGTTGGCATCAACTGAAAAGCCGTGGGCTGGTCATGTTCGTTCTTTTCTGGACCTTTGCGCTGTTCACGTCATCTACATCCATTGCCAGTTCATTACCGATTGTGAGAATTGCCGTGTTGTATGATGGACCACATTCCGATTTAGGGATGGGGAAATTTATTCGGCAGGGCCTTATCCAAAAAGAAATTCTTTCACTGACCAGGGGAGAATTCGATGTCCAGTTTCCTAAAAAATATCAAATTCATGCCGGATGGTCGGTCAAAAAAGTCGATCGAGCTCTGACGGCGTTAATAAAGGAACCCTCTGTCGATATGGTTCTGACCTTAGGCCTCCTCGGCACGAATGCCGCACTCCACCGGAAAGGGTTTTCGAAGCCAGTCGTTGCCCCTTTTGTCATCGACGCAGAACTCCAAGGCGTATCTCTGGCCACAGGGAAAAGTCGCATTCCCAATCTCACGTACCTCACTTCATTTAAAAGTTTTGAACGAGACTTGAAAGCGTTTTTGGAACTCGTGTCCTTCAAGCATCTCGCATTGATTGAAGATGCGGTAATCCCAGAAGCGATTCCAGAGGTGTTGGAAAAAATTGACCGTGCAGCCCGCGCCAATGACATCACGATTTCTCCCATTCGCGTGACCAACTCTACGAAACCCCTTTGGGAACAATTACCACCAGAAACCGATGCCGTATTTGTCGTTCCCCTCTTTCGGCTCCCAGGTAAAGAATTTGATTCTATGGTCCAAGGCTTTATCGAGAGGGGACTTCCTAGTTTTTCGCTCACTGGTCGCAGTGAAGTGGAACGTGGAATATTCGCCGGCCTGTCACCTGAAACTGATTCTATTCGCATGGCTCGACGGATTGCGCTGAACGTGCACCGAATTTTATTAGGAGAACCGGCTGAGGATCTTCCCGTTACATTCTCCGATGGCGAACAACTGACCATCAACATGGCTACGGCGCGCGCCATTAATGTTTGGCCTAGTTTTCGCATCCTGACCGAAGCCACTCTGTTGCACGAGGAATCGCAAGGGATCGCAAGAAAACTCTCTCTCTATAGCGTCGTTCGAGAAGCGGCCCATGTGAATTTGGATCTGGCTGCAGCAGATCGGGAAGTCGCTGCTGGCATTGGAGCGGTGCAGAATGCCCGTTCGGCCTTGCTCCCACAAATTTCCATCGGGAGTTCGGCCAATCTCATAGACGAAGATCGGGCCACCGGCGGGTTTGGGAATAACCCCGAAAAAGCTGCCTTTGCCCAAGGCTCCTTCGAGCAATTGCTGTACTCAGATAAGGCCTGGACGAATTATACCGTCGAACAACGCAACCAAGATTCTCGAAGGGCGAACCGTCGACAAGTCGAACTGGATGTGACACAAGAAACGGCCCTCGCCTATTTAGACGTTCTCAGAACTAAAACCATTGAATCCATTCGAAAAGAGAACCTTAAGTTAACACGATCCAATTTGGAGTTAGCCCGCATTCGAGAACAGGTCGGAGCAGCCGCACGTGATGAAGTGTTTCGATGGGAAAGTGAAATTGCCAACGGTCGCATTGATGTGCTGAATGCCCAAGCCCAACGTCAACAAGCCGCGATCAGCCTGAATCGCACTTTGTATCGTCCCCTCGAGGAGCTCTTTGAAACCACGGAGGCCGGTCTCGAAGACCCTATCTTATTTCATGATGTCGAACGAATTTTTGTCTATG
Source organism: Nitrospirales bacterium (assembly GCA_965223685.1). Lineage (GTDB taxonomy): Bacteria > Nitrospirota > Nitrospiria > Nitrospirales > UBA8639 > Nitrospira_E. The sequence goes on along the minus strand of CBDCXG010000003.1, from coordinate 165,012 downwards.
TGAATAATCCGAGAAATTTTCAGATATTTCGAGATTTTCAGGTCCGCGAAGGCCTGCGATTATCTCCTGAACTCCATGGATTAGAAGCCAGCATTGCCGCACAACAACGGAGACTATTGAATGCCGAACGAGGCTTTTGGGCACCCGACCTGGTGCTGCAGAGCGATGTGAATCAGCGAATTGCTCAAGCTGGCGCTGGACAGAGCATACCTCCCGGGGTGCCGGCTCAAGATCGCACCACATGGAATCTTCAACTGGGTCTCTCCTTTCCCTTATTTTCCGGAGGGGCCAAAGAGGCCACCCAGAGCCAGGCCCTTGAAACGCTTCGCCAATTGCAACTTGAACGCGAGGCCACAGTTGGGAGAATTGAAGAACGAATTCGATCTGCCAATATAGAAGCTGGAGCGTCTTCCGCCACTATTCGCCTCGCCCGGGAAGCTTCTCATGCTGCCCAACAAAATTTACAACTCGTACGCGATCAATATTCTCGGGGAGCTGTGGATATCATTAAACTTCTGGATTCTCAGAATGCGGCTCTTACGGCTAACCTTAACGCCGCCAACGCTGTGTACGAATTTCTCATTGATATCATCAATATTCATCGTGCGGCAGGTTCTTTCCCATTTTTCGACTCCTCAGAAGAACTCGAATCTTGGCACAACCGATTAGAAGCCTATTTTCTAGAACAGGGTATCGACACCAAAACCGAGATAGTCAGGAGTCCTTTTCGATGAACACACTACTGACTCAGTCCTTCAGATGTATTCGCATTTTTTATCTGGTGAGCTCACTTGGGATTATGCTCAGTGTTGCCTCATGCCAAGGCGAAGATCCAGTCATACCAGACGTTCTCCGCCCAGTTCGCTCCCAAACAGTCTTCTTTTCCAATGCAGAACAGATCCGAACGTTTTCCGGTGTATCAAAGTCAGGATTAGAGGCTAGCCTAAGCTTTAAAGTTTCCGGAACGGTGAAACATTTGCCGGCAAAAGTTGGCGACAAAGTCAAAAAAAATCAACGTTTGGCCGAAATTGACCCTAAAGATTTTCGCTTGGAGGTTCAGCGTGCGGAAGCTGCGTTAGCGAGTGCCAAGGCAGCTTCAAGAAATGCCAGAGCCGAATATGCTCGGGTCCGTGCATTGTACGAAAACCGAAACGCTTCGAGAAATGACCTGGATCAGGCTCGTGCGACGGCAGAATCTTCAAATGCTGAAGTACAATCGCAAGAAAAGAGTTTGGAGTTAGCTCGATTACAATTGCTGTATACTCGCTTGCTTTCCCCGGCGAACTGCTCCATTGCCTCTGTTCCCACTGAAATCAACGAAAACGTACAAGCCGGCCAAACAATTGTAGAAGTCGTCTGTGGCTCTCATCTTGAAGTCGAGGTCGGCGTCCCAGAAATCTTTATCGCCAAGATTACACCTCAAATGCCTGTCACGGTGGCGTTTGATGCCATTACAGGCAACCGATTTCCGGCCGTCGTCACAAAAGTGAGTGTGAGCGCGGGGAAAAATAGAACGACATTTCCCGTGACGGTTCAGCTGCAAACAGAGGTCCCAGGGTTTCGATCCGGCCTTGCCTCTGACGTACAATTCACCTTTGAAGGGAAAAAGGGGGAACCTCGAATCTTGGTCCCGTCTGTAGCCGTGGGGGAAGATCAAGAGGGACCATTTGTCTATCTTCTAGAAGAACAAGAGGATGGAACGGGAATCGTTCGACGTCAGTCAGTTTTCGTTGGTGAACTCACACCTGAAGGTTTAGAAATTGTAAATGGTCTCAAGGATGGCGCCCACATTGTGACAGGTGGAGTACGAAGACTTCACGATAGTCAACCTGTTCGACTCATGACGACGTCCCCTGATCAGTCATGAACGTCACCCAATCGGCGATCCAGAACAGCCGCATTACGGCAGTTGCCCTTCTCATTGTTCTGTTCGCAGGCATCTCATCCTACCAAAGCCTGCCTCGCAATGAAGATCCCGGATTCATCATTCGGACCGCCCTGGTCATGACCTATTTCCCAGGGGCCAGTCCAGAACGAGTCGAGCAACTCGTCACCGACAAACTTGAAAAGACGATTCAAGAAATTCCGGAGCTAGATTTTGTGAAGAGTGAATCAAAAACAGGAGTCTCACTCATTTATGTCAATATTTTAGAAAAGTTCAAGAAGATGAGGCCGATCTGGGACAACCTCCGTCGAAAGATTGATAAAGCCACGCCTGATCTTCCTGATGGGACTGTTGGACCCTTTGTGAATGATGAATTCGGTGACGTATTTGGCATTATTGTAAACATCACAGGTAATGGCTTTACCTACCGTGAGATTAAGGATGTCGCCGATGATGTGCGAGACGAACTCTTACGGCAAAGTGAAATAGCGAAAGTCGAAATTTATGGAGATCAAGAAGAACGCGTCTTCATTGAATTTAATAACGCGAGATTATCAGAACTTGGGCTCTCTCCTAGCCAACTCAGCACACTCCTCGAATCACAAAATATCGTGATGCCTGGTGGAGACATTCGAACCCAGGACGAAAAAATCGTGTTAGAGCCCTCAGGAAATTTTGAGTCAGTTGATGAAGTCCGCAGAACGGTGGTTCGTATACCTGAGACCCAAGAAGTATTGTTTTTGGAAGATCTAGTTAATATCACTCGAGGCTATATAGATCCACCTGATGCACTCCTACGGTCTACCGGTGAACCGGCAGTAGGTCTCGGCGTCTCCATGCAAGCGGGTGGCAACATTATCACACTAGGGGAACAAGTACGTGGCGTCCTTCATCAAGCACTTCAAGAGTTTCCCATCGGCATCGATTTTGAGGTGATTCAATTCCAGCCAGATGTGGTTGATCGAAAAATCAAGAATTTCACCAATAGCCTGTTTCAGGCTGTCGTCATCGTCACGGGAGTCATGTTGCTCTTTCTCGGTGTCAGAACAGGTTTAATTGTAGCGAGCCTCATTCCCATGGCCATTTTTATGAGCCTCTTCGTGATGTCCTTACTACACATTGGATTAGATCAAATGTCCCTCGCTGCCCTCATTATCGCCCTTGGGCTTCTCGTCGATAACGCCATCGTGATGTCCGAGTCGACCATGGTTCAAATGAACGCTGGCAAACCAGCCCTCCAAGCCGCAATTCAGTCAGCCAATGAATTAAAAATTCCTTTGCTCACGTCCTCATTGACCACAGCGGCAGCATTCCTGCCTATTTATTTGGCTGAGTCGAGTGTTGGGGAGTATACCGCTCCCATTTTTCAAGTCGTGACCATCACGCTCCTCTGTTCATGGCTCTTGGCCTTAACCATGATTCCCTGGTTTTGCGTACTCTTTTTACGCGTCCTTCCCATGGCCTCTGGTGATCCCTTTCAATCTCATTTCTATACAATCTATCGAGATCTCTTAGTGTCCTTAGTCCAGCGACCATGGCTCACCATGGGACTTGTTGCCATTATGTTCGTGAGTGCGCTCTATGGATTTGGGAAATTGCCGGTGTATTTCTTTCCAGCCAACGACAAACCCACCTTTACTGCAAAGTTAGAATTCCCGAATGGAACACCTATTGAAAAGACTAACGCCATGGTGACTCATGTCGAACGTTTCATTCAGACGAACCTAAAAACTAATCAAACTCGTGATCGCGGTATTGTGAGCTGGAGTAGTTTTATTGGAGAAAGTGCTCCGCGTTTTGATTTGCCGTTTTCTCCGGTTCAAGCCAGTCCTAACTTGGCCTATCTCCTGGTCAACACGACTTCTCGAGAAATTTTTGCCGACGTCATCCCCCAACTCGAAGTCTTTTGCTCAGAAAACTTTCCGGACCTCAAGGCCACGATTCGTCCATTGGAAACCGGTCCACCAACTTACCCACCGGTAGTCGTCCGAGTCACAGGACGAGACACAAATACGCTCTTCAACATTATGGAAAAGATAAAAGAAAAACTCCGATCCATCCCTGGGACCAAGCTGATCGACGATAATTGGGGAGCACGATCTAAAAAACTTTTGGTGAAAATCAATCAACCTCGAGCGCTCCGCGCTGGAGTCACGAGTCAGGATATTGCAATTTCTCTACAAACATACCTTACAGGTTTAGATATCACTCAATATCGGGAAGGTGATGAACTCATCCCTGTAGTCCTTCGTTCCGTCGGCGCTGAACGACAGGATATGAGTAAACTCGAAAGCATCAATGTCTATGCGCAATCCTCAGGCCAGTCAGTTCCACTCCGGCAGGTAGCTGACTTGGAGGTCGTGTGGGAGCCAGCACAAATCCATCGACGGGATCGACTCCCCACCATTTCAGTAGAAGCCGGCCTCAAAGCTGGCACCACCGCCATGGAAGTCAACGCTCTGCTTGAACCCTGGCTGAAGGAACAAGAAAAAGATTGGAGTCTGGGCTATTTTTGGGAATTTGGTGGAGAAGCCGAAACGTCTGGAAAAGGCAACAAATCTATTGGAGCTAAACTTCCGGTGGCTGGGCTCATCATCCTCTTTCTGTTAGTTGCCCAATTTAATTCCCTTCGTAAACCCCTCATTATCTTGATGACCATTCCGTTAGGCTTAATTGGCGTGGTCATCGGCCTACACCTCACTCAACTCTATTTTGGTTTCATGCCCATGTTGGGCGTACTCTCATTAGCCGGCATTATCATTAACAATGCCATAGTGCTCATTGATCGGATTAACATTGAAGCCACGGAAAATGGTGGAGATTTGGCCAGCGCCATTATCATGTCAGCCCAACATCGCCTCCGCCCTATTCTTCTCACAACCATCACCACGATCGGCGGGCTCATCCCTCTCTACACCGGCGGAGGTCCGATGTGGGAACCCATGGCCATTGCCATTATGTTTGGATTACTCTTTGCTACCGTACTCACACTTGGCGTGGTACCAGTTCTGTACGCGCTGTTGTTCCGAGTAAACTTTCAGAATTTTCACTATGTATCAGAAACTTCTTCAGAGGCGATTTATTAATCGACCAGAGACTACCCCCAAGAAAACCATGCCAAGATGCAGTTCGCGAGCGTCAGATTGTTCACAATTTCAAGCAAAAAATTGGGAATATTCTTCTGCTATACTGAATTCAAGGAATATCAATTTCTAAATGATTATTTACTACAAAGTGCTAAATACTCTGCCTAAACATCTCTCCCCCCTTCATACTGTATCTCTGCTGGTTTTATCTGTAGCTCTCAACAATTGTGTGGCGACAAGTGATTGGCTAGCAACCCCATCTCAGCCTTCCTCTTTGGATCCAGACAACACCTACATTTTCATACGGACTGGTGTAACTTCAAAACAAGAAGTCCTTAACAACCTCAGAAGTCCATCTCACCAACTGTTTCATTCTGACGATAAAGATCAAATTGAATCCTTAAGTTTTTCGTATGCTGAGACAGAAGTAAGACCTTCTCAATATCTTCCCTTTCTTGGTGGCATACCATTTTTGAAATCCTTTCCCCATCTGGATCCTTCCATAGCCATCAGCTTTTCCTCACAAGGAACCGTTTCGGGCTTGACATTCTCTACGGTCAATGCCTATGGAGATATTCCTTCTTCTCAAATTTTCTTGGATGCCAAGCCTGCTTCATCTTTTTTTGGTATGAGAAATCCAGACGTGACTCATTCTTCTACAAAGAAAAATCTACGAATTCCCTAGCCTTTCCTGGCAACTCCTGTCTCAGTTTCTTTTGGCCATTCCTCCTTTTCCCCTTCCACCTAACAAAAGGTGGGCATCGTTCAACAAAAAAAGTTCTATCTCCCTTATCAAATCCTAAAGTGGCACCCCTCTGCATCCGATGAATGTCTGTATGCGACCAAAAGGAAGTGCTAAAAAATTAGAGGCGAGACGACGGCTAGCTGCAAGGATGCTAAGCAAAGGTCAGGGCATTCGAGAAGTGGCTCGAACTATCGGAGCGGCCCCATCCTCCGTGAAACGTTGGAAGGATGCCCTAGAAGAAGGCGGGAAAAATGCACTAAAGTCGAAACCCCACACGGGACGACCATCACGCCTTTCAGCGAAACAACGTCAAGATCTCCTGAAGATTCTCAAACAAGGACCTAGAGCGGCCAAGCTACGTGCTGACCAATGGACCTGCCGTCGGGTGGGCACGGTCATTCGTCGATCTTTTGGGGTGAAATATCACCCTGATCACGTGAGCCGGATCTTACGCGCCCTTGGCTGGAATTATAAGGGGAAAAGCAGCACGTCTTCTAAGAGAAAGACGGGACAACATCGTGCTCAATGGTCCAGTCTTAATCGACGCCACCGTTAACGGTTTCATCACGAGGCGGTCTTTAGTCCTTCTCTAAGCCAGGCATCTTTGTTCTGGCTTAGAGTGGGTTGCTGCCGCCACTGTTATGTGCCGTAACATCGATCCTCATCAACCTTATATCCCCACGCAACCCGACTACCCCCTGCCCTTACGGGCTAATTCATTAAGATATTTGCAAATGAACTCTGAGGAATTGTTGGGACAGTCACAACATTAAGGAACGCACCCAAACAGTTGATGACCTGCGAAAAGATCTCAGGATCAGTAGGTTTCGTGAGATAAAAATTACAACCGATAGCATGGCAGGCCTCCACTTCTTGTGGATTATCAGTAGTAGACAACATGAGGATCGGCACTCGCTTTAAGATCTCATGCTCCTTCATCCGTCGCAAGACATCAATACCATTGACTCGCGGAAGGTTGATATCCAACAGTAAGAGATAGCCGCGCAAAGATTTTGCCCGGAGCATCACTTCAGCCCCTAAAAAATAATCTAATGTTTCCTGTCCATCTCGTAATCGAATACACGGCTTTTCCATGCCTGCTCGTCGAAGATTTTTTTCGATAAGCGCGGCATGCCCGTCATCATCTTCTGCAATGAGCACCGTCGTATCAGGATTCATGATGTCCTCCTTCGTCAACATCACTTGTTCGCGGAAAGGACACGTGAAACGTCGTCCCTTCTCCTGGTAAAGATTCGACTTCAATCTTGCCCTGATGCCGATCAATAATCCTCTGGACAATCGCTAAACCGAGCCCTTCTCCTTCTCCCTCTTGCGGATTTAAACGGTGGAAGACTTGAAAAATTCGGGCATGCTGTTCCTGCGGGATTCCTACACCATTATCCGCAATGGAATAAACAACCCATTCATTGGCCATTTTTCCTGAAATTCGTATCTCTCCTGGCCGGGAAGGCTGAAGATATTTCTGCGCATTATCAATTAGATTGGAAAACACCTGCGTGACTAGGACCTCATCACCGGTACAACTTGGAAGATCATCGATCTGTATCACAACGCCCTTCTGCTTTAATTGAAACTCCAGAGAGGAGACGATGCTCATGATCAAAGCATTCATGTCTAAACGTTGCCATTGAATAGTTAATTGGCCAAGCCGGATAAACCGAAGGATGCCAGAGGTCACGCTATTCACACTATCTGCACCTGCTCGAATAAATCGCACAGCCTCGGGAATATCCTGCATGACTAAAGGATTCACATGCTTTCGGACTGAGTCAGACATGGCTTCTTCTTCAAATAATATTTTGAGACGATCACACGCCATAGTAAGTTCCTGGCAAAAACCTTGAATCGTCACGATGGGTGCTCGAAGATCATGAGAAATGACGTGCATCAAGGTTTCCATATCTTCAGGCAAAGCCTCTTGCTTTGTGCCTACAGTAGAGGGCAAATTTTCTGGTTGGCTGGGTCTATCCATACATCATGGTTCCTTTTCAACTCTTGACTGGGAAAAGAACTGCCGATTAAACATCGCAGTCTCCGATCTTGTAACAAGCGCAAGAGCTTCAACAAAGATCCGGCTAAACAGCACAATGCAGAATCTACGAACCGATTAGCCGCGAACTTCAGCTCCTAAGGTGGCAAAACAGGTCACTATAGGGTCTGAAATCACCCATACTGAACCGTGACTGCAACCAAAAGAGGATAAAGACTGTTTGGTAAAGGGAATAAAAACGGAATGAAAAGGTGAGGGAATAAAAAATACGAGAAACCAAAAAATAATGATATACAGTATTTATTATATGCCATTAAAACAAAAATTTTCTCCGCACACCCATACGTACGAACCCATTTTGATTAGCTAGGAATAATTGTATGCTCAAATTACTTTATCAACAAGCCTCCATACTGTACAAAAAATGGAACGAAGACCAAAGAGAGAATGGCGGACAGTTTAATCAAAATATTGAGAGAAGGGCCTGAGGTATCCTTCAGAGGGTCCCCAACGGTATCACCAACCACAGCAGCTTTATGAGTTTCGGTGCCTTTTCCACCCAGATTGCCCTTCTCAATATATTTTTTGGCATTATCCCAAGCCCCACCACTATTGGACGAAGAAATCGCAATCACACCGCCTGCCACAAGGGAACCGGCTAACACCCCTGCTACGGCTTGAATACCAAAGAGGAACCCTGCAACTAGCGGAGTTCCCATTATCAAAACTCCAGGAGCAATCATTTCTTTAAGTGCAGCCTTTGTCGAAATGGCGACACATTGCTCATAATCAGCTTCGGCTTTTCCTTCCATAAGTCCCGGAATCGTGCGAAACTGACGACGGACTTCCTCAATCATCTCATAGGCAGCGGATCCAACAGATTTCATGGTCATAGCAGAAAAGTATGATGGCAAGACCGCTCCAATAAACAAACTCGTAAACACCAAAGGATCAAGTAAGTTAATGGTTCCTAATAGATCAAATTCTGGTCCGTTCTGTTCCTTCAGTAATAAATCAGCTCGCGTGAGAAAAGCTGCAAAGAGCGCCAAGGAAGTCAGAATCGCCGCACCAATCGCAAACCCTTTCCCAATAGCTGCTGTGGTATTACCAGCTGCATCAAGCACGTCAGTCCGTTGACGAACATGCTCTGGCATCCCCGCCATTTCAGCAATGCCGCCGGCATTATCAGACACCGGTCCATAGGCATCGATTGTTAAGGCGATCACCAATGTTCCCAACATCCCTAGCGAAGCAATCGCCACACCATACATCCCGGCTAGCATCCATGGAATATAGATGGCAAGACCAATGGCCAAATAGGGCCCTACGGCACTTTGATAACCAAGAGCCAATCCAAAAATAATATTCGTGGCGGAACCCGTTTCACAGGATTTTGCCACCTCTCGCACCGGCCCATAATCATGAGACGTGTAATATTCTGTCATCAAGCCCACCACAAGACCGGCAATCAAGCCAGTCAGAAAGCAGAAATACACCCCAAGATCGGTGTAGGCTTCTCCGCCAATCTCAAAGGTGTCCGGGAGCATCATTTTCGTAACAAACAACATGACGACTGCCATCAACACACTTGAAATAATCAACATTTTTTTCAAGGCCGGACCAACTTGTTCCTCAGAATCCACCTTAATCATCAACAGAGTAAGAAGGCTTACGGGAATTCCAACTGCAGATATAAGAATCGGGTACAACAACGCATCGACCATACCGGAAAAGGCCACGGCACTAATCACCATAGCCGCACACGTACTTTCAGCACAGGATCCGAATAAATCAGCTCCCATTCCAGCCACGTCCCCCACATTATCCCCAACATTGTCAGCAATCACGGCGGGATTTCGTGGGTCATCTTCTGGAATCCCCGCTTCGACTTTCCCGACCAAATCAGCACCGACATCAGCCGCCTTCGTAAAAATTCCGCCACCCACACGTGCAAATAAAGCAATGGATGACCCACCAAGACCAAATCCAGCTATGACTTCCATCAAGACATGCGTGGGTAACTGTTCCGGCATAATGCTCGAAAGACCGAGATAGATTAGGAGTAAACCCAATGCCGCCAAACCAACCAGGGCAAAGCCCATAACAGAGCCCGAATGCAGGGCCACGTTAAACGCGGTCGAAAGTGATTGATTGGCTGAGACCGTCGTACGCACATTTCCCTGTGTCGCGATCTTCATGCCAATAAAGCCTGAAGCAATCGAAATGATTGCCCCAAATATAAAGGCAATGGCCGTGTATAGCCCTTCATTTACATAATCCGTGTGATGATCATCAATGAGTACCGCAATGATCGCGGCGAAGACCACCATAAAGATGGCCATAATTTTATATTCTTGCTTCAGGAACGCCATAGCTCCACTGGCAATGGCTGCATGAATCTTCCCTAAACGTTGTTTAGTGTCCTTATCGTCGACCCCCATATCAATTGGGATTTTGTTCACTGATGAGGAATAATAAAATGCTACGACCAATCCCAGAAGTGAGAGGACCAAAATAATCGTTATGGACATCTTAAATACATCTCCATTAGAAAATGAGTATTAACAGAATCTATGCTAGAAAGGGGTTGAATGTACGCCAACTCAATAATTGTTATATGACACATTCCGACCAATTATTTCTTTAGATACAAAGAAACATACTTATTCTACCTTCACCGAAATTCAATCAGACTAGCTTGGGGATAACGCCGAGAGGGATTGTCCTAAACTGGCCAGAAAAAATAATGACACCGCTTGATATAAGGTAATATGTAGTACCGTTGTTGGGGGCACTACCCTAAATATTGAGAATGAAGAGGGCTATATTGTACCTGTCTTATGAGAAATGTTCAAGGTATTTACCCTTAGAGCAACCTATTTTCTTCAACCAGCACATTTTCATCCCGCTCACATTCTCCTTCGCCACGAAATATTGAGCTTTTTACATGGTCTCACGCCATTGTTGAATTTCATGTTTACCCAGCATGCGCCATTCCCCCGGAGCTAAAGTTCCTAACTGAACTGGCCCAATAGCTATCCGAATCACCCGTAAGGTGGGATACCCCACTTGTGCCGTCATCCGCCGAATTTGCCGATTCATGCCTTCAGAAATTTCTATTCGTAACCACGCAGTCGGGATGGACTTCCGAAACCTAATAGGAATGGAACGCGGATGAACCTTCGGTTCTTTCGCAAGAAGTCGCACTTTGGCCGGACGAGTCCACTTACCTTTCACCAACACTCCCTTTCGTAATTGTTCCAGTGCAGCCTCGTTAGGAATGTGTTCGACTTGCACCCAATAAATTTTAGGAACCTTTTGCAAAGGAGAGGTTACCCATGAAGCAAACATGCCATCTGACGTCAATAGTAATAACCCCTCGCTATCCATATCTAGACGCCCCGCTGGATAGACCTGCGCGACAGGAACATAGTTAGCCAAGGTTGGACGACCTTCAGCATCAGTAAATTTCGACAGCACCCCATACGGCTTATGAAAAATTACATGCTGACTAGAACCGGGGAGTTTCTTTTTCATGTGAAGTGATACCATCGATCGGACACCATGCCTCTCGTGAATCCAAGCTTTTTACCTCACGAAGGCAATGCGTTCCTTCAAAAAACTCATGGAGGCCGAAGACCCATGTTCAGTAGAAAATGGGAATGATCAAAAAAGTCAACCAGCAGGACCGCAGCCAGCTTCACTAGCAGAGTGTACTTCCAATACGTGAAGACGGCAAAATCACAAGAACGCTGCTGGCGGCTTTTTCAACATTCCCGTTATTTATTGCCCAATCTATAATTTTCTGTTACCGTGAGGAGAATTGCATACCACAGCACACACCACTTTTTCTCGACTTTACCTAACAGGATTCACTTATGGCATGGGAACCTAAAGATCCATGGGGCGGCAGCGGACAAGATCCGTTGGATGAAGCCCTTCGCAAAGCTCAAGATCAAATCAAGAATCTTGTTCCAGGACGAGGATTCAAATCCATTGTCTACATTGTGATTGCCGTCCTAGCGCTCTGGCAATCGGTCTTTATTGTCGCACCCGATGAACAAGGCTTGGTGAAACGCTTCGGAGATATTGTCAGGGTGGTTGAACCTGGCCCCCACTTTAAAATTCCTTTCGCCGAAACCGTGGACACACCAAAAGTTGAAAAATTGCATCGCGTGGAGGTCGGCTTTCGCACAGACCGAGGACGCACTCGTTTCGTCCCTCGCGAAGCACTCATGCTGACGGGAGACATGAATATTCTCTCGCTCGAATTCATTGTCCAATATAAAATCAGTGATGCGAAAAACTATCTCTACCAAGTCGCCAATGTTGAAAACACCATTCATAATTCGGCCGAAGCTGCCATGCGAGAAGTCATTGGGAAAAGTAAAATCGATGAGGCTTTAACTGTTGGAAAAGCCGAAATTCAGCAAAATGCACAAATTTTACTCCAAGGCATCTTGGACCAATATCAGGCAGGAGTACAGATAGCGACCATCCAACTGCAGGATGTGAATCCTCCAGAAGCCGTAGCAGCAGCGTTTAAAGATGTAGCCAGCGCCAAAGAGGATAGGGAAAAACTCATTAATCAAGCGCATGGATTCCGGAACGACCTCATCCCAAGAGCAAAAGGGGAAGCCGCACAAGAAATCAATCAGGCCAAAGCTTATGCTCAAGCCCGAATCAACCGTTCAGAAGGGGAAGCCAATCACTTCCTGCAAACCTTAAAAGAATACAAACAAGGGAAAGACGTGATTAGTAAACGTGTGTACATCGAAACTATGGAAGAGGTCCTTTCCAGCACCGAGAAAATCATTATGGATTCCAAGGCCGCTGGCAACGTCTTGCCTTACCTTCCCTTAGATAAACTTCGCCAATCTCGTGGAGGTGGCGCACAATGAAGCAAAATCTAATTCTTATTCTTGCGTTAGGATTGGGGCTCCTCATCACATTGGGCCTTTCGCCATTTTTCGTGGTTGATTTGACGGAAACGGCTATTGTGGTGGCCTTAGGAAAACCGGTGAAAACGATCACTGAGCCTGGATTAAAATTCAAAATTCCCTTTTACCATCAAGTCACCTTCTTTGATAAACGTTTTTTAGACTATGATGCCCCGGCTCGGGATGTCATTACCAGTGATAAAAAATCTATGGTCATCGACAATTTCGCCAAATGGCGAATTGTGGATCCATTGAAAGTCTACCAAGCCTTTCAAACGCAACGAGGCGCTCTTCAACGGCTAGACGACATCGTCTATTCCGAACTTCGCGTTGAACTCGGTCGACATGAATTGGCTGAAATCGTATCTGCCAACAGAGCCTTGATCATGAAACTCGTGTCTGATCGTTCCAATGAAAAAGCTTCACAATATGGCCTTGAGGTTTTAGACGTGCGTATTAAACGGGCTGACTTACCAGAACAAAATGAAAAAGCTATTTTTGCTCGCATGCAAGCGGAACGGGAACGTCAAGCCAAGCAATACCGAGCAGAAGGGGAAGAAGAGGCGCAGAAAATTCGATCTGAAGCTGAGAAAGATAAAGAAATTATTTTAGCTGAAGCGTATAAGACTTCCCAAGAACTTCGAGGGGAAGGAGAAGCCCAGGCCTATAAAATTTATGCGAATGCTTACAAGCAAGATCCCAAATTTTTTGAATTTGTGCGCTCAATGGAAGCCTATAAAAAAACCTTCGCTAACGATACCACCATGGTACTCACGCCAGACTCCGAATTCCTCAAATTCCTTAAGAAACGCTAGAAAGTCACCGTTTCCCTCCTCATCTGTTCGTTTTTTCTGAATATTGGCGGATCGAATTCCCTATGGCCAACCCAGAACACGTTGACCGGCTGATCAAAGGCGGCGTCGACGAATGGAATAAGTTTAGGCGCAATTCCCAATCGCCACAGCCAGACCTGAGTGGGGCCGACCTCTCCGGTTATGACTTTACGGGCCTTGATTTGAGCCATGCCAATCTCGAAGGCGTGGATCTCTCAGATGCGTATCTTTACCGCGCGAACCTCAGCGAAGCCAACTTGACCCGAGCAAACCTCACTGAAGCGGATATTCTGGAAGCCAATTTCATAAAAGCTAATCTTTCTCATGCTGTCTTGCTACACGTAGACCTTTCAGGTACTGGGTTAATTGCCTCCAACTTAGAAGGTGTCAATCTCAAAGGATCGAATCTCACTCAAGCCTCTCTACCCTGGGCCAATCTCACCGAAGCTAATCTTTCTCAAACTAAGTTACATCTCACAGACTTACGCGAGGCGAAATTAAATCGCGCCAACTTACAAGGCGCTTCACTTCAAGACACCTCATTAACTGGGACGAATTTACAGGAAGCGAATCTTCTTAACGTCACCAACGTCTCCATTGATCTTCTCGTCAAAGCCAAAACCCTCTACCAGGCTCAACTTGATCAGAGATTGAAAGATCAACTCCTCAAGGACTATACCCAACTTTTTCAAGCATCCTCCCAATAGTTTCGTTGGAATCACTTGATCTTAGATAGCTTGCGAGACTGTTAGGAAAGCAGGAATGAGCCTTCTTCTGTGCGGCTCTCATCTGCCATGATTCTAATTGGCCTTTAACAGTTTATAACAATCCCCTACAATATCGAGGTTAGTCATTTTTCGCAGCACAAGGCCAAAGATCATGACCAAACTACAGCGGTTATTCAATCGAAGAAAAGTCCTTGTCCATGGTGGAGCAGGAGGGAGACAGGCAACGGCTGCACAACGGAAATGTATCGTTGAAACCTTGGCTCTTGGGGTAGAGTTGTTGCACAAAGGGCAAACGGCCTTAGATGCCGTAGAAACGATGATTCGGAATTTAGAAGGATCTGGACGTTTTAACGCAGGAATCGGTTCCAAGCAGCAACTGGATGGCTGCCAAAGAATGGATGCGGCTTTGATGGAGGGGAAAACACTCCAAGCTGGTGCCGTTGCTGGGGTAGGGGGCATCTGCCATCCCATTTCAGCCGCTCGCATCGTCATGGACAATACTGACCATGTCCTGGTCATTGGAACACATGCCTCGAAACTGGCTCAACATTTCGGTCTTGAACAGATTGAAAAACCAAAGAAATTCCAGAGCCAGCATCGAGCCAGCGTGCTTCGAACGAAAAACATGAAGACCTTAGCTCTCTATAGAAAAATGTCTGCCTATGACACCGTTGGCGCTGTCGCACTCGATGAGTACGGGACCCTAGCAGCCGGCGCATCAACGGGCGGTGTATCGACGATGCTACCAGGACGGATCGGGGATTCCCCATTGATTGGCGCAGGGGTTTATGCGGATAATGAAGCGGGGGCCGTTTCCATGACCGGACTTGGAGAGGGAATCGTACGACTGACCATGGCCAAACACATCGTGTGTGCGATGAAGAATGGGCAGAAACCTTTAGCAGCTACACGCCAGGCATTGAAAGCGCTCGTAAAAAGAGTACAAGGAGAAGCGGGTTGCTTGGTGCTCGCACCCAACGGACAATTTGCTATCAGCCATGTCACACCTTCGATGATTGCAGGACATTGGAACGGACGAGGAAAACCATTCGTGGCTGACCAATTCAAATAGAAGGACTGCCGCCCAGCGACCGAAAATGTTCAAAGTAGCGATAGAAGGTCATATTCCCTGAATCCTTAGCCATAAAAGCACGGCACTCAAACATGCTATGGACACCTCCCTTCCACTGATTATCCTTGTCTGTGGCCTCTTGCCACTGGCGATGGGTGGTCTGGCAATTATCGGCTGGTACACTCGAAGTCCGTGTTTAGTCCAACTGCATCCTCGTTTCGTGCCAATGCAGTTTAACACTGCCCTCAGTTTTCTTATCTGCGGAATCAGCCTCTTACTCCTGAGTGTCTCCGAGACCCAGGGGGTGACGATGGCCAGTAGCATTGTTCTGATCGTCGGTGCGCTCACGCTTTTTCAATATCTGACACAAATTGATTGCCGAATAGATCAACTCTTTCTGAAACACTACATCACGGTCGGGACGTCGCATCCCGGACGAATGGCGCCGAATACGGCATTATGTTTCATCCTCACAGCCCTAGCGTTTCTGATCAGTGCGAGTCCGCAGCATTCGATTTACCAAGTTCTGACTTCTGGAATACTAGGCGCCAGTATCTTTGCCTTCGGAGCAATTGCCCTAATGGGATATGTCTTACAGGTTCAACCAGCTTATGGATGGGGTTATCTCACGAAAATGGCCATTCCAACGGCTCTTGGGTTTGGGTGCATTGGGGTGGGGTTGTTGGCATTCTCGTGTTGCGTTGGGATCCCCCTCGATATTACCGTACAAACAGAAATCACAGTGGTCGTATTTTCTGTTGGCATAATCCTGGCCTCTCTGTTGACGTTAGCGGTCTACTACCTTCAACGCGATCGGCAATTGATGAGACAACTTCAGACATCTCATCAGAGCCTTCAGCAAGAAGTGAGTGACCGGCGAGCAGCCGAGCACGCTGCTCAACGCTCACGAGAAGAGTTACGGAATTTGACCAATCGCCTTCAATTAGTACGCGAAGAAGAAAAAACTCACATTGCCAGAGAAATTCATGATGAACTAGGACAAACCATGACAGCTCTGAAAATCGACCTCATGTCTTTAGAAGAAGCACTAGGGAAAAGAACAGACTTCTGTCGTGAGAAAATTCGAGAGATGTCACACTTAATTAATGACACGGTGCACTCTATACAGAGAATTTGTTTTCAGTTACGTCCCAAAATCCTGGACCTGTTCGGTCTCAAGGAGGCTATGGAGTCGCAGGTACAAGACTTCGAAAAACGTACCGGCATTCAGTGTGTTCTTCATTTTTGCCAAGAGCCGATTAGATTAGACCAACAACAAACAGTGGGGCTGTTTCGAGTATTTCAGGAAACACTCTCCAATGTTGCACGGCATGCAAAGGCAACAGCCGTTCGAATTACGTTTACCCAAAATCACGAGTCCGTTGAATTGGTCGTGACAGATGACGGAATTGGTATCACATCGGCTCAAACTCAGGATTCTCACTCACTTGGTTTGATTGGTATGCGAGAGCGGATCCTTCATTTAGGTGGAACGATGAACATCCAAGACTTGAACAACCAAGGAACGAAAATTCACTTCACAATTCCTCGAAAATTTTCATGAAGAGCGTGACTTCTCCATCGATTCGCATACTCATTGCCGATGATCATGCAGTCGTTCGTCAGGGATTAACTCACATACTCTCTAAGACACCAGATCTAGTGGTCATTGACGAAGCTGCAACAGGGGCTCAAGTTTTAGAAAAACTTGAAATGACAGAAATTGATGTGGTCGTAATGGACATGGAAATGCCTGGTAAGACAGGGTGGGATGTCCTTTTGGAGCTCAAAGACACACACCCTCAATTGCCAGTGCTGATCTTAAGTATCTATCCAGAAGAACAGTTCGGCCTGCGATTTTTAAAAGCTGGCGCTTCTGGGTATGTATCAAAAACCAGTGCCCCAGAACAGCTCGTGGAGGCTATCAGAACTGTCACCCAAGGGAAAAAATTCGTCAGTGCGAGTTTGGCCGAACAGCTCGTAATGAATTTAGATCACGATCCTCTCATACCTGCGCATGAACGGCTTTCGGATAGAGAATTCCAAATTTTTCAGATGATCGCGTCTGGCATGCCCACAAAAACTATCGCGAATGACCTCTGTATCAGCCCCACTACTGTGAGTACCCACAGAGCTCGCATCCTAGAAAAGATGCAAGCCAGAACCAATGCCGACTTAACCCTCTATGCCAGTCAGCACGGACTAATCATTTAAGATTTTCGTATCGTTAAGCTTCTCCACCTCGACAGCAAAGCATCCTAACAAGCCTTGCTTCCCAATCCAATCGTTCTCTGTCGAATTTATTCGACTGTGAATTCGAGGCTTTTCTACAAGTACTTTCCGATTTCCTTGGATATTAATTCCTGCCTTTTGTCTGTACATTGGTGAGCGAAAGGAGAACATGAATGATCATAAGCACAAAATGTTCAGCAGGAATTCTTGATTCATATTATTTACCCAAAGGAGGAAGATATCATGAAACAATTGAAATTGATTGCAATAGCCGTTGGGATATTAGGAGTCTGGGCTTGTACGGGAGGAATACCGCCTGTCGCAGTTGCTGATACTTCTCAAGCGGAAATCCGGGAACAATTTGGCCCCGTGTTGAAATTGGAGGGAAATGCGAGAAAAGAGATTAATGCGATCGCCAACATCATTAGTCCTGATTCAAAGATGAAACCCATCGACGCGACGAAGGCAAGCGGGGAAATGTGCATGTTGGAGACGGTGAGCAAACACAATATGGTCCATTTTTCTCAGACACCAGAACACACGCAAGAAGATGTGGTGTATTACCTCAATCCGGCGACCTTCATCGCCAATGGCCTAGACGTGTCTAAGTTGCCACGGCATCCAAGTAAATTAGGAAAAATGAAGCCTCTGGAATGGTATTACTATGACGGGACCTACGTGGAGCCGCATCAGGGATCGCAACTCAACAAAGAATTCGTCATCATGGCCGTTGATGTTAAATAAGGCGCCGAGAATAGAGAGCCGGCAAGCAAGAGACAGAAGTTTTTGTTCAGTAAATCGGTTGAAGGCTATTTCCGGTGGATGGCCACGAGGCGGCCTATCATTTCTTGGGGAAGGCTTGCGGGAGGAGCACTCAGGTCAATACGTGGCCCAACACCTTGGACTAGCTTGAGCCCTTCTGCTGTATTCACGATACCTTTGATACGAAGAGCTTTCATAAACTGAAGCTCTTCGAGAAGTTGTTTAGGCGTGATGTTGGAAGGGAAGGAAAGTTCTTGCGCCTCAAAGGCTTCATGTGTATGAGGAATATGTTCGGGCTGTTTCTTGCGTTTTGATGAAGCCGAAAGCGAGGGAGTAGGAGGGAACACGACTGAGGTATCGATCTGTCCTTGAATACTTCGAACACATGGAGCGTCAGGAGCCATACCTTCTAAAACGCTCTCTATTCGAGAGATAGAGTCCTCGGTCACTAAATCAACTTTATTGAGCACAATAATATCTGCCGAAGATATTTGCTGCTCAAAGGTGTCTTCCAAATCACGCCCTGCTCCGACTTGTTCAGCATTGGCAACGACAACCGCCAAACTTTCCCCAACCCATTCTGTGATCGGCTCACGCCAAAAGGTCATCAGTGTCTCAAACGGCAAAGCCACCCCGGAGGTTTCTACTACGACTCTGTCCGGACGAATTGTCTCCCACAAATTTTGAAGTGTCTCCAGCAACTCATTCGATAATTGACAACAGACACAACCCCCTTCTAACTCCACATACCCTGGGCCGCCTTCTTCCTGAAGCAGAGCTCGATCAATACCCAATTCTCCGAATTCATTAGAGACAACGGCTAATTTGAGTCCCTGTTGTTGTGCATCTGTAATGAGATACTTGACGAGCGTGGTTTTTCCGGCGCCCAAAAATCCAGAGACAACTAAGGCAGGAACGCCCAGAAGAGGTTTTCCCGATTGATGTTGAGGGGAGGAGGAATACTCGTCAGTGGTCATAAGGAGGGAAATTTGAAACTTTTGGAATAATCCTTGTCCAATAAACTACAGTTGAAAGACCATATCTATTAGTGTGGGCTAATTTCATAGACTAATGTGACTGAGCCACGCACAGAGATTTCTCCTGCAGAGACAGAGGCTCCACCCCCATCACTCTCCATGGCCATCGCGGCACTGGCCATTCGATAACGTCCGGCAGGAGCAACAACTGACACCCCACCCTCCATCACCTTCATGATTCGCACTAACGTGAGCTGTAAGGATTCCGCTAATGTTGCTGCTTTGGCTTTAGCTTTGGTGGCAGCAAGCTGTAAGACTCGAAGTTTTGTTGGTTGCTCGTCTTGTAAGCCCCAGGAAATCCCTGAAAAACGGTTCGCGCCTACTTTTAGGACACGATCCACCACCTTGCCAACGATATCTAAGTTTCGCACTTCTACATTGACTTGATGGACAACCCGATACCCGATAATACGAGGGATTCTCTGCTCCAAGGATCCACCAGACGACCGCCGTGGAGGGGGAGGATATTCGGGAATGACATTCAAGGAAGTTGTCTGAATATATTTAGGCAAAATCTTTAATTCTTGGCATTCCTTTAATACTCTGGCCATTCGCTTTTGATTTTCTTCTTGTACATCTGCCAATTCTTTTCCAACCGTTTCAACCGCAAAACTGAGTACGGCTTTATCAGGAGCCACATGCATCTTGCCCTCTGCAGAAACGGTGAGGCGTGGCTGCTCTTGATTCTCATCTCCTGCCCAACTCTGAAAAGGCAACAGAACGAAGAGCCCTCCAAGGACCCAATACAGCATAGTCTGTAAATTATTGGTCTTCCACATTGACAAACCCCTCAGATGTTTTTGAGAATGTCTTCTCTTATGAGTACACCAAAGACCACTTCAGCGCAACCGCTATCTTCTTCTGAAATTCCCGATCGGCTTTGCACATGGTGTCAAACCACGATGATGAAACGACTGGTGGGAGAAGGCCGATTTATCCACTATACCTGCTCTAAATGCATTTTCCAGCATACGTCGAAGGTGCAGGTCGCGGCCTCGCCTTAGTCTCTCTTTTGATTTGGAACTCTCAAGTTGTTGGAATTTCTACCTCCCTCTGTCCCTCCTGACAAAGGAGGGAAACGGACTAACAGGCACTCAAAACAAATTGGAGACGATGCGAGTTCCGCCAACCCATGTTCCGATAATGCTGCCTATAGTGGGAAGAAGAAATGCGAGAAAGACTCGTAACAGCCGACTCTTCCACCATCGCCTTGGAATCGCAATATCTTCAGCTACTGATTGAAAGTCCCTAACGAGCGGAGGCTGTAAATAGGCTTGAACAAAGGCCGTCACATAGCCCACACCAATAACTGGCGTGAGACTCGTAAATGGCGCAGAAACAAACGCCGTCAAGATCGTCAACGGATGAGCCATAGCCAAGATCCCTCCAATACCACTGGGAATGCCATTTGCCAAAATCCAAAACAAGGCATTTTCCCCTGCAGCTTCTGGCCCTTTTTGCCAACCGATCCAGGCAATCGACCCTACAATTAAGGCTGGAATACTCCACCCAACCATTTTCCACATTGGTGAAATCGGTGGAACATAATCCAACTCTTTCAAATCTACCGTCTTTTGCTGCTCGATGGTTTGACAAATACCGGCAACGTGCCCAGCTCCTACGACTGCCACCGTCCTTTTCCCTGGTGCTTCAACCATTTTCTTCGCGAGGTAACGATCTCGCTCATCAATGAGCACCACTTTTAAAGTGGGGACTTCTTTTCCTAGCTCTTTCATCATCTCTGATAGCACATCTTGTTTTTTTAGATTTCGAATTTCATCCTCGGAAACCTCTGTGGTGTCAAATATGCTGAGCATCAGTGACGAAACGAGTAAACTTTTGCGCCAAAATGGCGTATTACGCCAGGCGCGACGCATCGTCACCCGCACATCCCGGTCACCCAGTATGACGGGTACATTATGTTTCTCGGCCATCTTTATTGCTTCCAGCATTTCCGTTCCAGGTAATACACCTAACTTGTCGCCTAACCGTTTTTGAAAGGAAGCCAATACCAAATTGACGATGAGTGTACTGAGTTGTTGCTGGCGAATGATTTGTTTGAGGTCCAACGATTCCCAGCGGTTAGGATGGGAAATGGCCTCAAAGCGTTTGGCATCCAATTCCACACAGACGCCATCAGGCTGCTCTTGTTCAATTACGAGCTTGACTAATTCCACAGACTCTTGTGACACATGCGCAGTGCCCACCAAAATGACCGTCTTCTCGGCAACAGTCAAAACAGTGACATCGGATTCGTACTGACCAAGAAGACCTGTAGGAGAATGTGGGGTTAAATCGGGTGAAGAATCATCCATCGTAGGCATAGAGACACCTTGGCATATTAGGCAATAAACTTGTCAAGTTTGTCGGCTCAAACCTTGTTCTGATAACAATAGTCTTCTTTTGAGTGGATTTTGAATGGTAAAATTATCCTTCATTATGGCTGGCAATGGGATGGAAAAGAAAAACAAACAACCCTCTCGGCAGTCCTCTACTTGGATCTGGTTGAGCGCCGATGGAGTTCGCTGGAGAATCAATCATACTTCAGATGGCACTTGGTCCTGTCCTATCGGCATAGGCGGGAAGCGCATTGGGATGTGGAAGTCCGGCCTGCCGTCGAGCTTGGGCTCTTGGCCACAGCTGAAAATTCAAGAATAGCCCATCAAAATAATTCCTCTATTAGAGATCAAAGAGGAAATTGACGTTGCCTCCCCCCCAAGGCTTGATCGTGGCCTCAATCCCTTTTTTATTTTCTGAATAAACCCAAACAGTCACATCTTCCAATTCCGTCAGTTCTTTCATCTTTTCCAAAAGCACTAGCACAATTTTCCGTCCACGCTCTCGATCAGCGGATAACCGGTTAAAATATGCTTCCGTAACATGTAATTGCAGGAGATTTCCTTTGACCTGCAACCCTGTAATATCAGGATTCTCCCCCATCTGCAATTTGATATTCTCTGCAATTTCTTTGTTCGTCATAGACATGTGCAATCAAACTCTTTCTGAATCTTTTTAGCATGAGCCAATTTTTGTGGGTTTCGTCTATGAAAATTTTAAGCAAGCGGCTGCGTTGCCTCTTCTAGCCATACCCGAGTCTCCACATCAACCTTGAGCTCTAAACATTTCCAAACACGAGCATGATACCTATTGATCCAATCACATTCATGCGTGGATAAGAGGCCCACGACAATAAGTTTTCGATCGAATGGCACGACCGTCAAGGTATCGAATCCTAAAAACGAACGGTTGGAATCTTGAGAGATCTCTTCTCGTTTAACCACAACTAAATTTTCGAGACGAATTCCATATGCCCCGGTTTTATAATAGCCTGGTTCATTAGAGACAATCATGCCTAATCTCAGCGCCACATCATTGGTGGCCTTCGAAATCCGTTGTGGGCCTTCATGAACGCCCAAAAAACTCCCTACGCCATGCCCCGTTCCATGATCATAATCCAAACCCACTGTCCAGAGGGGCGCTCGAGCCAGGGCATCCAGTTGACTGCCGGTCGTGCCTTCGGGAAATTTTGCCATAGCCAGGGCGATATGACCTTTTAAGACACGCGTATAGCAATCACAATGTTCGTCTATCGGCTCCCCTATCGCCACAGTTCGTGTAATATCCGTTGTCCCGTCAAGATACTGCCCTCCCGAATCCACCAAATATAAGGTTCCTTGTTCTAATGATCGATTGGTCTCAGGAGTCGAATGATAATGCACGATAGCCCCATTCGAACCTGCACCTGAAATAGTCGGGAAACTAGCGTCTTCCCACATCAACTGTCTCTGTCGACATTCATCTAAATAGGCCGCCGCTTGTAATTCAGTCACCTGCCCCCCAGGTGATTCTCGTGCCAGCCAGGCTAAGAACTGACAGACTGCTACGCCATCTCGTTCATGAGCAGCATACGCCCCTTTGATCTCAACGGGGTTTTTACAGGCTTTGGGCAAGACACAAGGATCGTCACCATGAGCGAGGCGCGCGCCATATTTAGTCAACGTTGAAAATATCCAGGTATTGGTCTTCGCAGGGTCGCACAGCACATGCTGACTCTGTTGCCCTAGTTGCTGCAATACCCTTTCAAAAGCCTCTGGCGATTCCAACGAAACATCAGAGCCAAGATGCGCAGCCAGACTAGGACTCACCTTTTGTGAGTCAACAAAGACTGCTACTCTACCAGTGGAATAGATAATTGCCTGACATAGAGGTAACGGCGTATGCGACACATCACTCCCACGAATATTTAACAACCAGGCAATAGAATCTGGTGCACTGATTATTGCGGCATCAAACCCATTTTCCTGAAAATGTTTGGCCAATTCCTCACGCTTGGCTTGCGAACTTTTCCCTGTGTACTCTAAGAGATGTGGTTGAATCACGCCCATGGGAATGGAAGGTCGATCACTCCACACCTGATCAATGGGATTTGGAGAGCAGCAGATCAACTGAGACCCAATGCGACTACAAGCTTTTTCATACCGTTCAAAATCACGCAGGGTATGTAGCCATGGGTCATAGCCGATACAGTCTGAAGAACCACTATGCTGTTCAAGCCAGGTAGCCGGAAGAAGATCCCCACTATTGTAAATTTCGAAATACCGGGGATTCACTTGCTTAGCAACCTGGAGAGTATAGCGCCCATCCACAAAGATAGCCGCCTCCTTACCAAGCACGATCGCGGTGCCAGCTGACCCCGTAAACCCCGTTAGCCAGGCTAACCGTTCGGCGCACGGAGGTACATATTCATTTTGGTATTCATCAGCATGAGGAACGATGAATCCTGTGAGATTGTGACGCTGCAATTCGAGTCTTAGCGCTTCAAGTGGTGTGTGATTCATGCAATCAAGCGTTCGCAATCTACTATCATTGCTCTTCTAGAAGTTTTGACTTTTTGAAGAAAATAACGACACATGAGAATAACATAATCCCAAGCGATCTTCCCGACCTACTTAGAAAAATTTTATGGAAATTCTTGAGAAACTACTGAATAGATTGAAAGGCCAACTCTTCTGATGAATAGGTCGGAATCAAGGCAGGAAAATTTGCTTGGTCGAGAATTGATTTGACGGGTTGTTGCGGGCTAACTAAGCTCATCACCAAATTATTTTCTTTCAAATTCAAATAGGCCAATGCCAATCCTCCTAAAGCAGTGCTATCCATGAAGGTGACCCCTTGGATATTGAATATAATATGCTTGGCCCCTGATTGCCGTGCATTGTTCACAATTGCTTGAAACACTTTTCGAGAGTAAAACGTCACTCTCCCAGAAATCATCAAAACAAGTGTCTCGCCTTGTATTCGTTCAGCCACATGCATACTGAGATCCTCATTCGTGTTCCTTTGTCGGCACTTCTACGCAATTCTTGCTAAATAATCGTACTTTCAACTGATCAACCAAGGTTCAGGCAATCGTCAAAGGCTAGACACGACGAAACAGAGCTGCATGTATAGAGAAAAATCATGACCATTCATTCATAAACAAACAACATCTTGATCTAAGAGGGGGTGAGAGTTGGACCTAAAAATATGGCCTCTATTCCCATTGGTCTTTTGATCAGAGAAGATTTTGTAAGTTGATTGATACCCATCGATCAACTCATGCAGAATGAACCCCTTTGATCGACCCAGACTCGTCCACACACAAACAGGTTCATGGCCTCAAAATATTCATAATTTTTTTCTAAGTCGACTATATACCCTTTCATGGATTCAACATTTACCAATAACGCACAACAGATTCCGTTGCTCTCCATACTCAAAGAATACTTTGGCTTTACTTCGTTTCGGTCATTGCAAGAAGAAATAATTCGCGATGCGTTGGCCGGCAAGGATATCATTGCCTTGTTGCCGACTGGTGGGGGGAAGTCTCTCTGCTATCAATTGCCTGCATTGGCCAGACCTGGCCTTACCCTGGTGGTCTCGCCCCTCATTGCACTTATGAAAGATCAGGTCGATGCCCTTCAAGCCAATGGCATTGCCGCGACCTTTCTCAATTCCTCGCTAAGCACACAAAAGTTTCATGCTCGATTGCAGGGTGTGCATCGTGGTGACTACCGGTTACTCTATATGGCACCGGAACGACTCATGCTGCCGGAAAGTCTCAACGAGCTTCAAAAATGGCAGGTGAACCTGCTGGCGATTGACGAAGCACATTGCATTAGTGAATGGGGCCATGATTTCCGGCCGGAATATCGCAGGCTCGTAGAACTGCGGGAACGGTTTCCTCAGTTGCCAATCATGGCATTAACAGCTACGGCCACAGGTCGAGTACGAAAAGACATTAGTACACTCCTAAAGCTGAACAACCCTGCATCTTATGTCGCCAGCTTTAATCGTCCGAACCTCACCTACCGCGTATTAGCCAAAGCCAGTCCCGTCGACCAAATCTTAGCATTGCTGCGGGCTCAACCCCTTGATAGCGGCATTGTCTATTGCCAAAGCCGAAAAACCACCGAACTGCTCGCAGAACGATTACAGGCCCATGGCGTCAAAGCCCGACCTTATCATGCAGGCCTTCCCCAGGAAGAACGATCCCGTCATCAAGAACTATTCCTACGAGACGAAGTCCAAGCCATTTGCGCGACCATTGCCTTCGGCATGGGTATCAACAAGCCCAATGTACGATTTGTCATTCACTATGACTTCCCTAAAAATCTGGAAAGTTATTATCAGGAAACTGGCCGGGCCGGGCGTGACGGGTTACCCAGTGAATGCGTCATGCTCTTTAGCGCTGGAGACACGGTCAAACAGCAACGTTTCATTAATGATAAACCGAGCCAGCAGGAACAAGAGATTGCACGAGCACAACTCCAGCAAATGGTGCAGTATGCGGAATGTTCAACCTGTCGTCGCACAGAGTTATTGCAATACTTTGGTGAGGTTTACTCACCAGAAAACTGTGGGGCATGCGATAACTGTTTGTCGCCCCGTGATACCTTTGACGGCACGGAAATCGCCGAGACCCTGCTCTCCTGCATCGAAGCCATCTACGACTACAGCGGATTTCGCGTAGGACTGAATCACGTCATTGCCGTATTGACCGGTGCCAATACCGAAAAAATCCGACGCTGGCAACACAACCAGTTGCCCATGTACGGACAAGGAAAAACCCACAACCGACCCGCATGGGCGGTCATGGCAAGAGAACTCATCCGTCTTGGCTATCTTCGCCAAGCCACGGAAGCCTTTTCGGTCTTGGAGATCACCGAACAGGGCTGGGATTTTATCCGAGAGCGCCACACGATCATGCTTACCAAACCCATGAGCGCACCAGAACGGAAAGCGCCATCTGTTGGTGACTTGTCCTATGACGAATCACTTTTCAACCATTTACGGCACCTGCGAAAAACTTTGGCAGATGAGCGGAACGTGCCCGCCTATGTCATCTTCTCCGATGTGGCACTGAGGCAAATGGCACGAGACTATCCCACAAATGAGCAAGAGTTTTTGCGAATCAGCGGGGTAGGAACGCGGAAACTTGAAGAATTTGGAGCAGCCTTTCTTGCAGCCATTACTACATATCTTGAGAGCAACCCCCAACAGAGCTTCTCAGACACAGACACGTCTCCGCGACCACAGCTAACCACTTCAAAGAAGGCAAAACCGCTCAGCGACACCGTCAGAGAAACACTGCG
Organism: Nitrospirales bacterium; assembly: GCA_965223685.1. Classification (GTDB taxonomy): domain Bacteria; phylum Nitrospirota; class Nitrospiria; order Nitrospirales; family UBA8639; genus Nitrospira_E. Next base: position 138,047 of record CBDCXG010000003.1, on the reverse strand, counting down.
CTTATTTCAACGCGGATTTTCTGTAGAACATATCGCCACTCAACGTGGCTTGGTAAGCGGTACGATTTATGCCCATCTCGAGCAAGCTATCCAAGCGGGTGAACCCGTAGAGATCAATCGGCTTCTCACACCTGAACAACAAACAGAAATCGCCGAAGCTTTTATCCAAACCGGATTCGGAAATCTCACCGGCGCTAAGGAACTTCTCGGCGACCTCTACAACTACGGCCAACTCCGCGTGTTCCGCGCGGTACATGCGGAAAAGGTCAATGAATGACTCCAATCCCTTTTCAGCCCCTCATTCATCAAGGCTATCTTCACTTAGCCATGTCCTTCTATCGCTTGGGTTGAAGGGCTTGCAGAAGGAACGCAACGGTTTCATAAACAAAAGGCAGGACGGTTTGAAAAGTCCGCTACAACGAGTTGTTGGTCGTCAACTCCATCTTCCCCTTTGGCTCATGAATTGAATCAATGTCACAATTACTAGGCAAATAGTAACGTATGGCTCAATCTCCCTTGGACTTTCGTATATCCAAAGAAGTAGCAAGAGAAGCGCAAGGATAATTAGGCCTACTACTACTCGATAAGTCAGACGTCTGAGCCTGGCCCCTTTTCGGCTTATGTGTTGAACTGCAACGCTGCTTCCATTAGGTTTGGTTGCAAACGGTGTGCTCTTATCGGAAGAGTGAAGATTTCCATAGACTTCTACAGCCTGAGTAGTGTCGGGACATTGAATGCGCCAACCATCTAGCAATATGACATGAATCTCTGTTTTAAATCCTGATGGCAGAACCATACCCCCTTCGACTGCAACCACATCATTAAACGTTATTCCTTGACTCGAAGCACCCCATTCTGCCCATGCAGAGTAGATGTCCTTGACAGGATCAATACTAAGCACCCCATTTGGAGTCACGGCCGCAGACTTTACCTTTATGAGCTTCTCACCGGGATGAAAGGTCACAATGGGCCCTGCTGCTGATGCAATCATGGTTGACGCCTAGCGTTCCACATCCCCGGAAAGATAAAACCAGGGGTCAGGTTTTTTGTTGGCTAGTTAACATCAATCTTTCTGAGCCGACTGAAAAGAGCTCCCTTTTCCTTAATATAAATGCAATTTTGCATAATGTTCAAAAAGGCCCGTCCAGCAAGACCACAGGCGGTTCGCCGCGCGGAGCATATGCTTAGTACGGCTAAGCGCCAAGAACCGAGCTGGCGGACTTTTTCAACATCCTGCTAATGTCATCGGAAACTTCTTAGCCTCCAACTCCTGCCGTTTGGCCCAAAGGAAAAAGGCTCTTGTCAACTGGCGGGCCTTGTTTGAGCGCAGCGAGTTGGTCCGCCCTTCTCAGGTCACGGTCTTTCCTTCCGATCTTATCAAACGGGGCGTCAATGGTTTTGGGTTCTTTTGCCGAAACAAAAGGAGCTCGGCTGCCGGGCCGAAACCCGGCATCTATAATAAATATATAAATTTCCAGAAAAAACTTGAGGCAAATCTTTGGTTGGCTAACACCATTCTACGACTACAACGATCTAATGACTATGCCCATCACCTTCGTGGGTATGGCCATGCTCCAGTTCTTCTTTCGTGGCCTCCCGCACACCCACAATATTTACATCAAAATTGAGTGCAACTCCCGCAAGGGGATGATTGATATCAATTGTGACGTTATCACCTTCCACTTTCGTTACCATAATATGTTGCATACTGCCGTCGGGCGCCTGAGCTTGGAAGGCCATCCCTACTTCCACAACATCGACGCCCTCAAAGGCCGCACGTTCGATCGTCTTGACGCCATTTGGGATGACCTCTCCATATGCCTCGGCCGGCTCAACCCTCACTTTCAGAGAATCCCCTTCTGTTTTCCCCACTAGGGCCTTCTCCAAGCCCGGTACAATATTTCCGGCACCATGTAAGTACATCAAGGGTTTCGATGCTTCAGAACTGTCCAACACCTTTCCAGCATCGTCGGTGAGCGTATAGTTCATACTGACAACTGAATTCTTACCAATCAATAACGACATGATTTCTGTTTCCTTTCAAGAAAAGTATGAAATTAGTTGTTCAAAAATTTTTTCGTATTCGTCATAACCACTTTAGTTGTTGAAAACTCTAAAGACACTACCTCCCCGCTTTCTCTCTTTGAGAGAAATCCCCCTCCTTACAAAGGAGGGGAATGAGCCATCAGTTATGCCCCAAAATTCACCATGCCTGCTTACCACCACTCGGTAAATTTTGAGCGCGGCCAAGGCTTGTCCATCCAGGAGGTATCAGGTAACGGCAACAAGTAGGCTTGCTCAACCGTCAACCATCCATCGGGCAACTCAAAAGAGGATATTGAGCCTCGTCCAGTTATCCAACTTATTTTTTTGGCTTGTTCACTTGCTATGGCCACATCCAACGTTAACCGACAATCCTGAGCTACGTAGTCCAACACGGTTTGATATTCCCCTTCTTTCCATAATTTCGGTGCAACAGAGCCATCGACATTTTCAGGCTTACTTACCCCAATAGCTTTTGCAGCCGCATTGAGTTTAATGGGGAACCCTTTCCCGCAAAAAAAATGATACATCATATCCACATGGGTCATCGCCAGGTCACGGCACTCATCCATTTTCCCCGATTCTTCTGCCACAATTACGAAATCAAACCCAAGACCATTATGGGTGATAATGGTATAGCCCTCTTGCAGTTTGGTTTTGAGATGGTCCACGAAAGCCCCGACATCTTGCTGAGTCATTTGTGGCACGGGATTTCCATCCTGGCCTTTCGAGTAAAACGTTCTGGCCGAAGGTTCATCGCTACACCATGTTGCCATACAGGTAATGCCCAGCGGCCGATGATCATGCAAGTCACCGAAATTTTCTGGCAAAATTTTGGCCGTTTCTATATCAAACGCCACATATTTCCGGGACATGACTTAAACCTTTCTCCCAATTATAATGAACGGGAAGATTTCCTAGGATAATTTGGGAGCAGTGCCTTCCAGCCGCAGCCACTAAATAGCTTTATCACAACTGTATGCCTCACGTGAGTAGGAACCTAGGCCTGCTACCACTGCGAGAGACAGGTTTTGAGAAATTCTCCGGCATGAGGTGCTATCCCTCTGTAATTTGTTTTTTCTACGACAAGACCTTATTCGACCTCTTACACGTTCCTGAAACCTCAATGGAGCTCATAATTTGGTTCATATGCTCCCAGTGTTTTTCATAGTTTTCTCTGTTATTGCCGGTAAATGAAAAATTCCAGGTGTCCCTGCCACAGAGAATCATAAAATTGCTCCCATACCCCTGCGCCCCCTTATCAATATCCTTAAACTCAATGGTTGGGTGTCCGTTTCGTTTCTTCTCTTGTATCTTTCCATAGGAATTAATCGCGCCCCGTTTTTTGGCTTCGGCAAAAAAGTATTCCTTTTCCTGAATTAAATAGTTGGGCGTTGGTTCTGCAACAAAACGTTCTTTTGATATCAGCACGCGAAATGCAGGGAGATCCAACAACACATCAAGAGCAATGACCGATGATTGAGAATTCCCCATACCTTTCATTTGGGCATTGAGCATACTTCGAATTTTTTCGGCACTCGAAGGACTCATAATTTTCAAATCTGATGAGTATTGGAAAGACAACCCGCCGCTTTCGTGTTTCCGCAACCCAGTTTCGCCTAAACTGGTCTTTACCGTCGGAAATGCAAAACCTATACAGACAGCAACGACCCACACCATCACAATCAACCGACTCATTTTCATCTTTCCTTATCTCCTCAAATTACACCATGCAAATACTGCTCAAAACAGCTTGAAAGGAACGAGGCAATCTACAAGAAAAAAATCTCTCGATTCTTAGACACACGTGAACGACTCTTCTTTCTTTGCATGCAAAAAACTACATATTTACTTTTTGCCATATTTTTCGAAATAGGTGCATCCCGGATTAAATCCCTTTTCGCATGCTTGCTGAAAATACGATTGGGCACGCTCTTCATCTTTAGGCACCCCATAACCATTGCCATACATGGCCCCCAGATTCACACATGCGCCACCATAACCTCCATCACATCCCTTCTGAAAGAACTTTATTGAAGTTAAAGAATCTTGTTTCACGCCATCCCCGATCGCATACATGCTGCCTAGGTTACTACATCCAACATTACTCTCTAAGGCACAGGCTTTTTCGTAAAACTGTACAGCTTTCAAAAGATTTTTGGACACTCCTTTACCCTCATGGTACATAATACCCATCTCGTTGCACTTGGCGGCGTCTCCCTTTTCACATTTTTTTTGTACATGCAGCACTTTAGGTGAGAGATTTAAGCTATGAGTACTTCCCTCATGTTCTGGACTTTTCGCTATGGCCACCTTAAGGAAAACAGCCAATGCAATATGAGATATGAAAATGACGCTAAGAAAAACCCTCCATAACTGTCGTTTCATCAATTTTGTCCTCCACATGACATTAACCATTTCTTTCTGCGCCCCAACCTAGACACCCGTCTGTTTTCAATCGAGCTGAATTGAACAACTTCAGAAATCAGAAAAATGTTACCGTATTACTATTATGATCAGTCAATGATCCTCAAATGACAGGTGCGATGGAGGAGGACCACGCTATCTAAAGAGAAGAAAGTGAAGGAAGTGTTATTCAGTCAAACTACAGGTCACGGAGGAGGATTGGGGGAGACGTAATACCTGTGGGTACATGAATAGTTAGTCAGGGGCTTTGTCGGTAGGGTCAATCTTCTGCTGTGAGACCGTATCCCACTCGGCCTGGTATGAGCCTGATTCAATTTGGGCTATTCGAGCAAGTAAATCTGGAGGGGGGTCCATAAGGCGCGCGCCATGGACACGACTGGCATACACCGCGACAAGATGGGGACGAATTCCCATGGAACACACACGGGCACACAAACCACACTGCACACAACTCTTAAACATTTCCGCAACCTTGGCGAAATCCCCGAAGGTGGCATACCACATTCCCTTCATGGGATTAATCCCTTGCGGGCACATCGGCGGACACATCTCACAATTCCGGCAAGTTGCGACCTCTGGGAATAAATCAAATAAGGCTTGTTCGGGATCAGAAAGCTCGGACACATCATAGTCGGGTTTGGGAGAGTGATAATGACCAACGAACGAAAAGGATATCCCTTCCGCCACGGGTGTACGACATGCTAAACCCGCTTTGACATGGGTTTCATTCGGAAGGCGGTAGAGAGTCGCACAGGCCCCACAACATCCGCCCATACAGCCGATACCTTTAACCGAATCCCACCCAATTTCGAGCAAAGCCCCAAGTAACGACAGATCTTTCGAGACCCGGTATGGCTTCCCCATGAAATCAATGGAGACCCGATTGTCAGATTCCATTACAAACCTCGCATGGCCACTCGACGCTCTAGAATGTGCTTGGGAGCATAGTTGGGTAACAACATTGGACCGACCTGTTGTTCAGAGATGTTGGCTTCAGCCAATTCCTGCTCAGATTGACGAATATGATCCAGGGAGAGGCTTCCACTTCCATCGGCTTGACCTGCAAAGGTTACGGCCTCTTTTCCCGCACGCCGACCGAACACAATGATATCCAACAAGGAATTACCCATGAGCCGGTTTTTCCCATGCACACCCCCAGACACCTCGCCTGCGGCATACAACCCCGGAATGGAGGTTTCTCCATTGACGCCAATAACTAGCCCGCCATTTTGATAATGGAGTGTGGGATACACCAGCATCGGTTCTTGACTGATATCAATCCCGAACCGTTTGAATTGGAGATATTTGGCGCCAAGTTCGCGCTTGACCGCTCCTTCGCCATGTAGCACGTCAATCATGGGAGAATCTAGCCAGACACCCATACGGCCCGAAGGCGTCGCAATGCCCTTTCCCACCTCCGTGCATTCTCTGATGACACAAGCCGATGCAACATCTCTGGGTTCTAATGAAAAAAGGAATTCTTCACCTTCACTATTCAAGAGATGCGCGCCCATTCCGCGCACCTTTTCCGTGATCAACAGCCCCGCATTCTGCTCCGGGAAAATGGCACCAGTGGGATGAAATTGCGTCGCCTCCAAGAAGCAGGTTTTGATACCAGTTCGATACGCCATCACCAAACCGTCTGCTGTCGCTCCGTAATGGTTTGTGCAGGGGAACCCCTGAATATGCAGACGCCCAAGCCCCCCGGTTGCTAAAATCACCGCTTTGGCACGGGCAACATACTGTTCCTTGGTTTCCAGGTTAATCAAGATGGCTCCTGCACAATTCCCGCTATCATCCAGCAAAAGTTCAATGGCCGGTGTAAACTCCAGCACCTCAATAGCCTTGCGATTCTTCGCTTCATCGCGCAATACCCGCATGATTTCGGCACCAGTCATATCACCGGCCGAATGCAGCCGCTTCCGCGAAGTGCCTCCCCCATGCCGAACTTTCATGTGCCCATCATCGTACTTATCAAACAACACGCCCAGATGTTCCAGCCATTCAATGGCAATTGGCGCATCACGAACTAATGTCGAGGCCAAGTCCCGATCATTGGAAAAGTGTCCGCCTCCCATGGCATCAATAAAGTGATAACAGGGAGAATCGGTTTTAGCCGTAGCGCCTTGAATCCCTCCTTCAGCCATGACCGTATTGGCATCACCGTGACGCAGCTTGGTGGCCATCGTGACTTTGAGCCCGGCTTGCTCGATTTCGAGAGCAGCTGATGTTCCTGCCCCACCTGCACCAATGATTAACACATCAGTATCGATATCCACATGATTCAATCGCGTCGCATCCAAATCCAATCGCGTGTGGGACTCTAAAAGGTCAGCTAACTCATTGGGGACAAGCTCGCCCTTGTTGGGTCCAACAGCTAGCGGACGTTTGGCATCGTCCCGATAATCGGGGTGAAAACGTTGAAGACGCTCCTGCCGCTCTTCTAGAGTCAGCGCCGGGAACGCTTCACCACTCTTGGCTCGTTCAATGCGAGCTGGGCGGGTTTGCTCAACACGTTTGAGTAAGGCTTTCAATTCAGGTGTGTAACTCATAGCCAGGTGGTATCCTTTGGTTCCCATTCACCAGGTTTGGTGAGATCCGGTTCACGCTCCCGACCCGAATACAGGCCAGCCAGCTCTTCCTTGTCCATGGCCCGCAATTGATCGAGCTTCTCATCAAACTTCCCATCTTGGACTTCTTCCACACGTTGCTGAACATGCGCAGCCTTTGGTGTCAGATATCGTCCAGTGACGCGTCTCACATACATCGCCGCAGTATGCTGGGAAATTTGAGCCGGGCATCGAATCGCGCACAACCCGCACATGATGCAGGAAAACGACACTTCCGCGGCCTTTTCCAGATCACCTCGGCCAATCAGCGCCACATAGTCCATTACGTCGATATCCATAGGGCAAGTTCGGGAACAAGTCGCACATCCGACACAACGATAGACTTCGGGATACAACTGCCGAATGGTTTCATGGATGGCCTCCTGCGAAGGCGAAACCGTATCAGGCTCAACTTTCCCATTTAACGTTTCAAGTTCATAATCAGGACGGTTGGCGGGGAAATAGGGTAACTGCATGACCATCATGCCTGGTTTGACCACGGTTTGACAGGCCAGTGCTGTCTTTAATTCAAACTCCCCCGGCATGCGGTAAAAGGTTCCACAGGCTCCGCAAATTCCGCCTCGACACCCACATCCACGAATATACTGATGCCCAGCATATTCCGCCGCTTTCATAATAGTGAGGTTGCCCGGGACCTCATAGGTCCGGCCCATGATTTGAACCTGGACCAGTTCTTCACCGTTCACTGTTCCACTTGCACCGTTGCCGTTGCTCATAATCTTGCCCCCAACATCTCGCTGTCCGCGTTTAGGCCTACCTCAAAAATCTGGATACATCTGCTTCATCTGCGTGGCGGTATATACCGGACCTTCCTTACAAATATAAATATCCCCGATGTTGCAGCGCCCACACTTTCCCAATCCACATTTCATCTTATTTTCAACGGTGAGATAGACTTGATCTTCCTTGAATCCCAGTTTATCCAGAGACTCCATCGCAAATTTGATCATGATAGGAGGCCCGCACATGATCACAAACGTATTGTCCGCAGAAGGATTGATCTCTTCCAACACCACTGGCAGAAGCCCAACCTTTCCATCCCAATCATCCGCCGTTCCCCAGGGATCAACCGTCTTCACCATGTTGACATCCGGCCGAGCTTCCCATTCCGCTATATGATGCCGGTAAATAATGTCTTTCGTGCTTCGAGCCCCATACAGAACGGTGATATCACCATAGTTTTCTCGGTCTTCTAGACAATCAAACAGAACTGATGTCACAGCTGGCAGGCCAATTCCCCCGGCAATGAATATTAAATTTTTTCCTTTGTATTCCTCCATGGGAAACCGATTACCATATGGTCCGCGAAATCCCACGGAATCACCCTGATTCAACCGACCCAACCCACCGGTGACTCTGCCAATTCTTCGAAACGTCACATCTAAGAGGCCCGTTTTGGTCGCACCTGAAGCAATGGTCAGCGCACTCTCTCCGTACCCAAACGTCCCGACAAATACAAAGTTTCCCGGTTGAAACGAAAAGTTTTCCCGCAAGGCTTCATCTTGGAATTCCAATTCAAACGTCACCGTATCGTGGCTCTCTTCGATGAGAGTCTTGACGGTCATCATTTCCGGACAATAGAGATTCCCTCTACGCCCGTTGAGTGTCTGCGCTTGCGTCTGCATAGGCCGTCGCCTTCTCCATCATTTCCGTAATATCCAATCCGACATAACATACTCGGATGCATCGCCCGCAGCCGACGCAGCCTTTGGACTCGAACTTGGTTGGATAAAAATGAAATTTACACATGAACCGGTTCCGCCATCGCTGTGACTGAAGGGGACGCGGATTATGTCCACTCGCATGCCCGGTAAAATGATCAAACTGACAGGCATCCCAATTTTTCTTCCGTTCGCCTTCCCGATCATTCCCTTCATCTGTCAGATCGAAGCAATGGCATGTGGGACAGACATACGTACAGGCGCCACAACCCACACATTTCGCCGTATGCTCTACCCAGGCCTTTTGTTCATAATTTGCCGGATCGGACAGCCAACCTAGGATCTTTTGAATATCGCTTTTTTCAACTACCATAGGCGAGGCAACAGGTTTAAGTTCCTCGGAGCGCTCTTCGAAAAATTGAGCCCATTTTTCAACAAGGGCAGACCCTTTATCCGTGACGGTTTCGACGCTAAAATTTCCGTCGACCGTCTCCCGAAGCAGCACATCACTGCCTTCCGTCGTATCCGGAGTGAGATCCACACTGGTACAAAAACAACTCAAATCCGCTCGTACACAGGCCAAAGACACCACCGTGGTCCGGTCCGCTCTTTTCAAAAACAAATCATCATTTTCCCCTTCCCACTTAAACACGGGGACCATGGCCGCTAACCCAGCAGCGTCACAAGGCCTGGAGCCTAGGACCACCATCTCTGGAAACTCCATGCCGGCAGGTTGGACATCCACTCCGTTTTTTTTGATGGTGTAAATCATGACTGTTTCGGTCTGCGGAAACAGAAAATCTTTAAATGAGTTCCGTGTGATCACGGGCGTAAAGTCGATAGGAGCAGGTTTCTCAATCTTGGCTAACACGGGCTGGTCAGACTGCATGACGGGAGCGACAACATAGACATGTTCCGCAACCATCGTTTCGACCCATTTATCAAGATTGGCCTTGGTCAGCAGCTTCATCGGATGAAATTCTCCTTATCATCCGGAGAAAATACGATCATGGGGGGATGGGCTTTTTCATCGTACCCCGATTTGTATTCAAAACCCTCCACCGACACATGGGCCAATTTCTTATTAATCAAATTGAGCGGAATGTTCACGGGACAGGCCCGGTCACACTCACCGCAATAGGTGCAACGGCCAGCCAAGTGGATGGCTCGGATAAGGTTCCAGGAAAAGTTCCCCTGGGGATGAACGCTCGTTTCAATCCACTGCGGGTCGTTTTTCTCATAGATACATCGATCGCAGTAGCACAGAGGACAAACCTGGCTGCAGGCATAACATTTAATGCAGCGGTCAAAATGCTGTTTCCAGAAATCCCATTTTTCTTCTGGATTTTGCTTATCAAGAGCTTCGATTTGTTTGTCAACGTCCGAGGGCCCTCCTCCGTTTGATGGGATGGCACCTGGCTCACCAAATACGTGATCCGCAACCCGAGGGGTTTGCACATCACAGCCCGTACATTTGGGGGACAAGACACTTGGTTCAAGCTTGCCTGGCCACAATTCCTGTCGATAGACCGTACCTGAGCAACCCACCCCGAGAATGACCACACCGTCACGGGAAATCTGCTCTTCTTGCAACAACACCACCATGGTTTTAACATCGCACCCCTTTGCCACGATGGCAGGTTTCCCCATTTTGGCGATATCTTGTTGCTTCTTGGGAAGGAAGACCGAAAGATTGTTCACGCAGAGCGCATTAAATGTGAGCTTAGAGACATCGTTGGGATCGGTGATAAAAACAGGAATCGTGCGGCGTTGTCGCCTGGCCCAGCCAAAACCAATCACAACCTTCACTTCGCCCGATTCCAACAGTTCACGGGCTTTCTGCTGCAGCTCGGGAACACAGGTATCATCTTCCGGCAAAGGAATATCTTCCGGAATTCCCGGCAACCAAGCCTCATTCCAAATGTGGTTCAACTGATCTTCGGCTTTAGCTGCTTCCTTCAGCGAATGGTATCTCGTGAATGGCCCAAGGGCTTGGATCTTATCCGTCACCTCGTCCACCATTTTGGCCCATTTATTAGCCTCGGATGCGGACACCCAGGAATATTGCAACCGGTCTTCTTCAATGCCTAGAAAATCCGTCAGGCCTTTGAAGAACATCCATCGCCGCCGAGCATGATAATTCCCCGTGATATAATGGCAGTCACCCGGATGGCATCCGGAGATCAACACCCCGTCAGCCCCGTTCTCGAATGCCTTGATGATAAACAAAGGATCTACACGACCGGTGCAGGGAACACGAACAAGGCGCATATTGGGTTTGTACTGAGTCCGTGTCACTCCGGCCAGATCGGCACCTGCATAGGTGCACCAATTGCACACAAACCCAACAACCTTCGGTTCCCACTTTCCGTTTGTTTCTTCTCCCATAATGACTCCGAGTCTGATTCTTCGCTGTTCTCTCTACCTCCCCTAGCCCCTCCTTACAAAGGAGGGGGAAATTTTACACCTTACTTTTTACTTCTTACTTTTCACTTATTTACACCGCGCAGATTGCGGAATACACTTGCGCGTCCGTATACCCTGCCAAATCAATGGTCTTTGAATGACACGCGGCCACACAGACCCCGCATCCAATGCAAACACCTTCATTGACTTTGGCCACCTGCCGAACGAGATTTCCTTCACGATCCTTAATGTCATCTCGATAGATCGCATTGACGGGACAAGACCATTGACAATCCCAACAAGCGTTGCAACTGGCCGCGTTAACCTCAGCCACGATCGGTTCCCGAGTTAATTCGTCTGCCGAGAAAAGCGACAAGACTTTGCTGGCAGTCGCTAACCCTTGAGATACCGAAGTGGGAATATCCACTGGGCCAATGCAGGCTCCCGCTAAGAAAATGCCGGCTGTCGCGGTTTCCACAGGGCGGAGCTTCGGATGACCTTCGTTATAGAATCCATATTCGTCGTAGGAGATCCCCAACTTCTTCCCAAGGTCCTTCGAGGTCACTCGGGGCAACACGGCTGTGGCTAACACCACCAGGTCCGCTTCCATCTCGATTTGGCTTCCACTTAAAGTATCGGCCCCTTGTACGATCAACACACCATCTCGTTCATACACTCGAGACACACGACCTCGCAGATAGATTGCCCCTTCATGTTCGACAGCCCGGCGATGGAATTCTTCATAGCGTTTCCCACCACACCGGATGTCCATATAAAAGACATAGGCCTCTCCTTCATGCACCTTATGCTTGTAGAGCATTGCGTGTTTGGCCGTGTACATGCAGCAGATGTTGGAACAGTAGGGTATGCCCTTGCTTTCATCTCGAGACCCAGAGCATTCAATGAACACCACGCGACGCGGCTCCTTCCCATCAGATGGGCGCTTCATAGCACCGCCAGTCGGGCCGGACGCACTCGCTAACCGTTCAAAATCTAACCCTGTGATGACATCCTTGTACTTGCCACCTCCGAATTCAGGGAAGCGTTCTACTCCCATCACCTCATAACCCGTGGCCACGACAATGGCTCCAAATTTTTCCGTGATAAATTCGTCTTCCTGATCGAAGTCGATACAGTCTGGCCCACAGACGTCCATACACACGCCGCACTTCATGCTACCTTTGGTATATTTGGGACAATGGTCACGGTCCAGCACTGGGATCGCAGGAACAGCTTGCGGGAAGCCGATATCGAAAAGTTTCCGCTTTGCCATTCCCGAGTCAAATTCATTCGGAGCCGTAAAGGGACACTTTACGGTACATTCCCCACATTCCGTACACTTATCCTCAATGACCGATTTCGCTTTTTTGCGAATGGTGACCGTGAAGTTTCCAACGTAGCCATCAACAGATTCCACTTCGGCATAGGTCAAAAGCGTAATATTGGGATGCTGAGAGACCTCCACCATTTTAGGGGTCAGAATACATTGCGAGCAGTCCATGGTTGGGAAGGTTTCAGACAACTTGGACATCTGCCCGCCAATAGAATTGTCCTTTTCAACTAGGACTACCTTTTTGCCGCCTTCAGCGATATCCAAGGCCGCCTGTATCCCGGCCACGCCTCCACCGATAACCAGGGCTCTCTTGGTGACCGCTACCTTAATGTTTTGTAGTGGGGTATTCTTCCGAATCCGTTCGACCGTCATTCGGGTGATATCAAGCGACTTGTTCGTCCCAATTTCTTTGGTGGGATCATTATGAACCCAGGAACAATGTTCCCGAATATTGGCAACTTCCACCTCGAAGGGATTAAGCCCTGCTGCCTCTGATGCTTTTCTAAATGTTTTCTCATGCATATGTGGTGAACAGGCAGCCACCACCACCTTGTCTAATTTATTGGTTTTGATAATTTCCTTGACTAATGACTGACCGGGATTGGAGCAGAGAAACCCTGCGTTCTCGGTATGGACGACTCCTGGAATGTTTTTGGATTCATCCGCTACCTTTTGGCAGTCAACGGTGTCCTTAATATTGTTCCCACACTGACAAACAAATACACCGATACGAGACATCCACGCCTCCCTCTGTTCAAGAAACACTCATAGTAGATTACGCACCTACCGAAACAGCCTCTTCTATAATCCCCTTTGCAGTCAGCAGGGGACGAGGATCGCTAAAGTTTTTTGGCAAATCTAGCTTCTCCACCGGCATTCCAAGTGCCAAACCCAATAGTTGTGTGAAATACAACATGGGAAGGACCGTGCCTTCCCCCGTAGATTCCACCGTGGCCTTCTGCGCCCGCTCCAAGTTATAAAAACACAACGGACACGTGGTGGTGATCATTTCCGCTCCAACGGCAAGTGCCGCCTCGATCACCTTTCCCGAAAGTTTCACGACAATATCTTCCCGCGACATCGCCAAGTGGGACCCACAGCATTCACCCTTATGAGAAAACTCAATTGGCTGACAGCCAATGGCCTGAAGAAAGTCTTCAAAAATTTGAGGGCGTTCGGGGTTATCGATGGCCACACCTTTTGGCCGTAGGAGTGTACATCCGTAATAGGCCGCCACTTTTACTTTTTTTAAATCTCGTTTGACCTGTTTCTTTAACTCAGGATATCCCACGTCATCCCGCAGGACTTCTAACAGATGGACGACTTTAGTGCTGCCATCGTAATCTGTTCCTAAAAAATTGTTGATAAGATTCTTTTTGTCTTCTTTTTCCTCTTTCACAGACTCATTGGTCCGCTTCAGTGTGCTGTAACAGAACGAGCACAGGGTGGAGACGGTCCCACCTTCTTTTTGGGATTGTACGAGCACATTCGTAGGTCCCGTGAGGGCAATGGCATTGTTCGGGGTTAAAGGAAAGGAAGATCCACAACAATTCCACTTAGCAAGTTCCGCCAGTTCAACCCCGAGCAGACGAAAGGCATCCCTTGCCGACAAGTCGAAATCCTTCGCAACCGTGTTCAGCGTACAACCTGGATAGTAGGGAATACTGTCCATAAATTCTTAGGCCAACAGTTTTCGAAAACCCGCAACAACGGCTTGCTGCGGTGAGCGTTCGATGAAGTCACCAGTGACTTGTTTCATGGCGATCGGCGCATGCCCCTTCCGAAGACTCAGCCGTCGTAAGCCCTCCATCAACTTGGAGGGATCCAAACATTTCGGGCAATTGTTCTGGCATTGAAAGCAAGAGACGCAGACCCACATGGAATTCGACTCGAGCACCGTCTTTTCTTGACCTAACGTGACAAATCGAATGACCTGAGACACAGGGATTTCCATTTCGTCAGAGACGGGGCAGGAACCAGAGCAATTTCCACATTGATAGCAACGAGACAGATCCTCCCCTGTTTCTCGCTCCACCTGTTCAAGGAACGGGCTTTTCGTTGCTGCCAGGGACTCGATGGTAATTTTCATACTTTTATTGCCGTGGATACTTGGTCAAAAATTTCACCAAATCACGAACAGAAACCAACCCAACGAGTGTTCCATTCCGTTCAACACCAAGATGCCGTATGCCTTTTTCAGACATCATGTCATTGGCGTCAAGCAAGGTTGCTTCGGCATCGATGTTCAAAATGGGTGTCGTCATGACTCGTTCAATGGGCTCTTTTTCCGGATCCATTCCCTCCGCCATCACACGCCGCGTCAGATCGGTTTCCGTCACAATGCCCAGCGCATCCCCTTTTTTTACGAAGAGACACCCAATTTTATGATCGCGCATGAGCTGCGAGGCCTGACGAATAGTCTTGTCATGATCAACGGTCTGGATCTTTTCTAACGGAGTCATCAGCAGTTTGACAGGAACCATAGGCGATCATCCTTCAACATCCACCCTCCCTGGATCCTCGCGAACCAAGAGATGATGGAATTCTGGTCAATACGTGATCGTGAGGGCCGAAATTATGGACCAGCTACCCCCCATCGTCCATGACCACCGTCATGCATAAATATGATTTCAGTCATGTCATGGAAGAATGAGGACCCTTCCCCAGAGGCAGGCTAGCGTGAAAGAGGAATCTAGATGTGAGCCCGAAGCAATCTACAGGTGAGGTTCGGAAATTTTGGTGAGACGGTCGGAATTGAGCAATGTAATCTCTCGGCCCTTCGTGGCAATGAGTTTTTCTCGTTTGAACTGCCCAAGTAAGCGAATCAGGGTCTCGGAAGCAACCCCGGCCAACTCGGCCAACTCCTCTCGAGAAAGATGCAGTTCCAATGTAATGCCCTCCGACCCCTCCTTACCAAATCGATTGCCAAGGTCCAAAAGAACGGCGGCCAATCGTTCATCGGTCTTGCAAAAGGGAAGGTGCCCAAGAGCGATTTTTTGGTGATGCACTTCTGCGCTCACCAACTGAAGCAACTCAATGGCCTGCGAGGGGTTCTTTTCGAGAAGATCCAGGTAGGGTTGTCGTTCTATGAGGCATATTTGAGAAGGTTCAAGGGTCTCACACGTCACGGAATGGACGATGCCTTCACAAAAACCTGATCGCTCAATTAACTCCCCGGCACCCAGAATACTCAGATTCCGTTGATGCCCTCTTTTTGAAGAGGAGGTGAGCTTCACCTTGCCGGAACACAAGACATAGAGACCCAAGGACTCATGCCCTTGGTAAAACACAATTTGCTGAGATTGATATTGAAAACGATGGAGCGATTGTTGAAAGGCAACGGGGTCGGTTTCCCCAGTTCGACAGACTAAACTGCTTGTCCGAAACGGGCATGCATCGCACTCGCACGGGTTTTTCCCGTCTGAGCGGCCCAAGACGGTCCCCTTTCACTTCAACCAGTAAAAGAGTCAGCGGACATCAACGACACATGCTCGCCAACCTTAGTATCCGAAAAACGAAACGTGATTCTGAGGGAAGTCGAGTGGAAATTGCAAGCACCATCCGTTTGTGACCTACAAACACAGGTAAAGAAAGAGGCCACAAGCAACCGCTGAGGGTTTTTCGTCAATCACACGAGAGTTGAAGGTTAGGCGGATAGAGGGGGGAAAATGGTCGTGAAAAAGCGTTTATATGGGAATACCCGCAGCGTTATTGACAAATTGAGCATACAGTGCCTGCGTAACCTCTTGTTGAAAATGCAGAACTTGAATAGAATTTTGGCCATGTGTCTTTTTATCCAACAATAAGGATATATGTTGTTTTAGCTCTTCTGCCTTTTGGGGACCCTCTTCCGATTTCTCGAACAACACGACAATCTTCTGAAACTTCTCCCCAAATTCCTTTAATAGGGCCTGGATCCCCTCTCGCTCCACTTCTACCTTTACCATTTTATCTTTCCCATTAACTTTTTCGAGTGTGCGTTCCTCTTCTTTCCCGTCTTGCAGAAACGCGTAGTCCGCAATGATCACCATATTGGTTTCTTGAGGAAGAGTGGGAGATTCAAGCACTCGTTCAAACGCTTTCTTTAACGCTAGACGAGAATGATGGTTGCCTGCTTCAACAGCAGTGTATTCAACCCCAAAGATATTGGTTTTCCCAGCAAAGCTTAACCCATGTTCTCTATATTGTTCCCGAAAAAACTGCGAACGTTCATCCGAGGGGACTTTAGCTTTGTTATTCGCGTGGGTCAAAGTTCTGATACTTAAGGTTGCCATTCCGAATACTTACTCAAAACCGAACTAAAGAGTCAATCCCATTCCCTTAGGAGGACCAGGGATGAAAGAAGAGACTTTCATTGGAATATCCCTAGGTAACTACCAAAGTCATCGGTTAACCGCGCCTCACCCAAGGCCACGCCTGCCTTGACTCGATCATACAGGGATAATGAAGAACTCAGAATTTTCCGATTGTCTATGAGTTCTTGTTTCAACCTATCAGATATTTGGTGTATATAGACATGCGTCTTATTGCATTGTTTGGATTGCAATAGGACAAGATTCTCAATACGAATTGCCAATTGATTTGGTAGAGATTGAATCGTTTCAATGAGTTTCTCGAGTACTTGAACCTGTTGGTTGGTCAATGTAGAGGACGAGCCATTTTTCTCAAGGACCCTCAGAAGCTCTTCTTGCAAATTGCTCACAGTTTCTTTCGCCCTGTCTGGCGAACAGTCTCCTCTTCCCTGGCACGCGATGGTCGCACAAAACGCACCTTCAGAAATCTTAGGATTTTCAGTAGGATCGAACCCGATTATTTTCATCACGTCCAGAACTGTGTTCATCAGAGTTCTCTCGTCATAGAAGTCTGTATGCCCTTGAATGCTAATTTGAACTTGGATCGGATGAGATTGTTTGACATTTTTGAGCCCTCCCAACATCTCCCTTGTGATGAGATCTCTCCTTTGATGTACTATGGCAGGAGTCAGAACAGGCACAGACGAAGAGCTCTCAACCCCGTAAACGCCATGTGGCATCCCTATCGTGTCCCTAAAATAAGTTTTTGTGAAATTGGCGAGGGAGAGATTGACCTTGGTCATGTTCGTTCTGGTGAGATCCGTCATTGAGAGGTTTGCACCAGACAAGTTAGCATCCGACAGAACGGCATCTGTAAGATCTGCAGCAAACAAGTTGGCTTTGGCCAAATTGGCCCGGGTAAGATGAGCCTCAGAAAGATTCGCCCGAAACAGATTGGTTTCTATGAGATAGGCCATGGAGAGATTACTACCCGTGAGATCGGTAGAGGATAGATTTGCTCTACTGAGATTGGCTTCGCTGAGGTTGGCACCTGCCAAACAATAGCTTGTGAGATCAATTTCAGATAAATCTGCCCCTGAAAGCTCTGGACAACCGACTTGAGAATCATTTCTCCATTGATTCCATACTTCTGCTCCCTGCCTCACCATTTCTAGATGATAGGGATTTGGCATCCGTGGCAGTTTCCCATTTCTAAGCACACCCCAAAAATTTAGGAGAGAAGAAGGTCGTTATCGCTCCAGGAACTCTTATCCAATCCAAAACCTCCACATTTTACAATTTCCCTTCACTTCAGAGAAAGGTGAGAGGGCGCGAGATAGCGCAACACCACTGTTAGGCCCTGTTTCTGGGAAGCTTCAAGCAACCAGAATTATTTTGGATTTTATAGAAAAGATTGGTGGGCTGACTGTGATGTCAGGATAGGGGATTTGCCACAACGAAATGGGACACAGGAGAGAACGCTCGAAAACGTAAGCCCTCAAGGCAAAACCGACTGCACCGCTTCGCCAATTTCTGCTGGATTTTTGACAACGGTGACGCCTGCAGCTTCCAGCGCGGCCATTTTGTCGGCCGCGGTACCTTTGCCACCGGTGATAATGGCACCCGCATGGCCCATGCGACGGCCAGGAGGCGCGGTGATTCCAGCTATAAAGCTTACCACGGGTTTGGTCATCTCGCCTTTGATAAACTCAGCAGCTTTTTCTTCGGCATCCCCACCAATTTCTCCAATCATCACCACGGCTTCGGTTTCATCATCGTTCTCAAACATGTGCAATAAGTCGATGTAGCCAGTACCAATGATAGGATCGCCACCGATCCCTACACAAGTAGTTTCCCCAAGCCCCAAATTCGTAAGCTGATTCACCGCTTCATAAGTCAGCGTCCCGCTACGTGAGATAACACCCACCCGTCCCTTTTTATGAATAAACCCTGGCATGATGCCAATCTTGCATTCGTCTGCTGTGATAATCCCAGGGCAATTAGGGCCAATAAGACGAGTGGCTCGCCCATAAAGAGCACGTTTCACCTTCACCATGTCATTGACAGGAATGCCTTCCGAGATACAAATGATGAGCCACACTCCCGCCTCAGCTGCTTCCAAGATCGCGTCAGCTGCAAATGGTGGAGGCACAAAGATCAACGACGTGGTCGCCTCTGTTTGCTTTACAGCATCACGGACTGAGTTAAAGACCGGGATCCCTTCGACTTCCTGTCCAGCCTTTCCAGGCGTCACTCCCGCCACAACCCGAGTGCCGTAGGCTTTGCATTGCGTCGCATGAAACGATCCTTCTTTGCCAGTGATACCCTGCACAACCACTCGTGTATTTTTATTGACCAGAATACTCATACGACGTCACCTTTCACCAATCGAGAAGAATAATGCCAATAGAAAAGAGATGTTATTTTTTCTTTTTTCGCAGCGCCACAATACGTTGGGCGGCTTCCCACAAGTCAGCCACACCTTCAACTTTTAAGCCTGATTCAGCTAACAGTTTTCGCCCCTCTTCGGCATTGGTCCCTTGAAGCCGAACCACGACAGGCAATTTAATACCTACTTCTTTGGCTGCTTCGATTACACCATGAGCGATGCGTTCACAACGAACAATACCACCAAAAATATTAATGAAAATGCCTTTGACTTTTTTATCTTTGAGAAGAATACGAAATCCAGCCGCCACCGTTTCTTTTGTGGCACCTCCGCCAACATCCAGAAAGTTGGCTGGCTCAGAACCGGCGAGTTTAATGACATCCATCGTCGCCATAGCCAAGCCTGCCCCGTTCACCATACAGCCAATATCACCGTCCAATTTCACGTAATTCAAATTATGTTTTCCTGCCTCGATTTCCATGGGTTCTTCTTCATGAAGATCTCTAAACTTTTGCACATCTGGATGTTTATAGAGCGCATTATCATCAAACGAGACTTTGCCATCCAACGCGATCAGACGCTTATCTGTTGTTATCACCAAGGGGTTGATTTCGACCAACGCTGCATTTTTCTCCATGAACAAACGATACAAATTATCCAACATTTGAAAGAAGGGCTTCACGACTGCCGTTTCTAAATCCGGCAGACCTAACCCAAAAGCCAGGTTGCGTCCGTTATAACTCTGAAACCCAACGGCAGGGTCAATCGGTTCTTTCAACACTTTTTCAGGTGTCTGTTCGGCAACTTCTTCAATATCCATGCCGCCTTCGGTGCTGGCAATAAAGGTTGGAAATCCAGAGTCTCGATCCACTAACAAGCTAAGATATAATTCCTTATCAATACCGGCACCTTCTTCTATCAATAATCGTCTAACTTTTCGCCCTTTCGGACCGGTCTGATGGGTGACCAAGGTTTTGCCAATGAGTTCCGTTACTAGCCCTGGCACTTCATCTTTATTTTTCGTGATCTTGACTCCACCGGCTTTTCCCCGTCCTCCAGCATGAATTTGTGCCTTAACAACATAGACAGGTGTCTCAAGTGCAGCCGCCCATTTTTCGGCAGCACGGACATTTTTTATTTCTTTGCCTTTGGGTACCGGAATGCCAAATTGCGCAAATACTTGTTTCGCCTGAAACTCATGAATATTCATAATCGTCCTTTGTGTATTAGAGAATTGTCTTCTATCATGTGAGGAAAATGACCGAGTGAATCACCTATCTCCAACTACGTCATTCCCGCGAAGGCGGGAATCCAGGCTTTAGATAATTTCATTCCACAGATCACGCCATTCAGGGTTTTGCTCTTCAATCAAAGAAAGCTTCCAGGCACGACGCCATTTCTTCATTTGTTTCTCACGCTGAATGGCCTCTGTCATAGTCTCGTGAAATTCATAGTAAACAAGATTGTGAATGTTATGGCGCTTCGTAAACCCATCAACCAGATTTTCTTTATGCTCCCAACTACGTTTGACCAGATCGCTCGTCACTCCTATATAAAGCGTTCCATTTCTTTGACTAGCTAAGATATAGACACAAGGGGCTTTCGCCACGATAGGATCCTGGATGCCCGCCTACGCGGGCATGACGAAACGGGCCATGACTCATAGTTTGTTCCAAGAACCATTTTTCCTAGACTTGCCGCGTGTAGGCGGGCAACACCATGGGCGAAGTTAGTCCATTAGATGCATGATGACTTTTGGCTTCTACCCGGAATTCCTTTACATGATCAAGTGTCAATGTTCCTTGCGAAATTGATTTCGCTCGCTCAGCAGCGGTTTGGCCAGCACGTTTTCCATAAACCATCAAGTCCAATAGGGAATTCCCCATGAGACGATTGCGCCCATGTAGCCCGCCGGATGCCTCACCAGCGACAAATAAATTCGGAGCCGGAGTTTCGCCTTTCACATCGATTTTGACCCCGCCGTTTTGATAATGCAGCGTGGGATAAATTAAGATCGGATCTTTACGAATATCTACCTGATACCGCTCATATTGCCGGACCATGGCAGGAAAATGTTTGTCCAGGGTGCCGACGCCATGAGCCACATCAAGCAAGGGCGTATCTAACCACACACCCACACGCCCAGCCTCCGTTCGCACACCACGCCCTTCCTCACATTCCTTGATAATAGAGGATGAAACAACATCACGTGTATCCAACTCATTGACGAAGCGTTCGCCTTTGGCATTGACCAAGTGCCCACCTTCCGAACGAATACCTTCTGTCACTAACGCACCAACTAATTGCTCAGGATAGACCCCGCCTGAAGGATGATATTGGAAGGTATCAATTTGCACAAGCGGCACACCCATGCGATACGCCAGTACGAGCGCATCACCGGTGGCACCATAATGATTACTCGTGGGGAAACCTTGAATGTGAAGCCGGCCGATTCCACCTGTGGCAAGAATGACGGTTTTGGCTGCGACGACAATGTAGCGTTTATTATCCAGATCTTGGAGGACCGCTCCGGTACAGGTGCCCTTGCCATCGCTTAACAATTCCACGACTGCACCAAACTCTAAGAGCGGGATTTTTTGATTGATAACCTCGTCTTTCAACACCCGCATGATTTCGAGACCGGTATAGTCCGAACAGGTCAGCAAGCGGGCCTTGGAACTCCCTCCACCTTTTTTGACATGCAAATTCCCATCAGATTGACGATCAAACAATACGCCCAACTCTAATAACCACTGTCCAACAGAGGGGCCTTCTTCGACCATCACCTTCAACAGATCATGGTCGTTTTTCATGTGACCGCCTTTTAAGGTGTCCAGAAAATGCTGGACAGGCGAATCATCTGGAGCCACAGCAATCTGCATTCCACCCTGAGCCATCACAGAATTAGAATCGCCTAAGCGCAACTTTGTGGCCAACAAGACATTTGAACCTGCCGCATGCGCATGGAGCGCCGCCGCACACCCTGCACCTCCGCCCCCAACAACGAGCACATCCACGGAATATTCAGGCGTCAAATCGAAACCGGCAGGAATAGGGCTATCTCCTTCGAGGAGAGTCGCTACTTCTGTGACAGTTGATTCGCCAGCGTTCGGACCAAACTTTATTGGCCGGTACGCTTGCATCCGATGATCAGGATGATATTTTTTGATGAGGACGTCTCGCTCAGCCGGAGAGAGCTTGGGGAAGTCAATGGCACGGCGGGCGTCACGCGTTTGATGCACAAGATTTTGTTGCGCTGTGATATCCATTGAGTGTCGAAAAATGCTGGTCGATTAACTATCACTACTTGATGGAAGCTGTGGTGTTTTGCAATTCTTCATCTGAGAGTTGCAGGATCCTGTCCCATTCTTCTTGATACTCCCCTTCAGCAATTTTTTTAATCCGTTCCGTAAGGCCTTCGGGTTTCTCTGTAAAATGTACACCTTGCGCACGGCTGGCATAGACGGCCACAAGATTGGGAGCGATATCTGCAATACAGACCGGTGTGCACATCCCGCACATCACACAATCCATGAACATTTCTGATACCGCTTTAAAATCTCCAAACACGGCCTTCCACACCCCTTCACGAACATCGATTTTTTGCGGGCAGGCCTCAGTGCAGGCATTGCAATTCCGACACAACGGGGCCTCCGGATATAGTTCAAATAAGTCCTGCTTGGGATCTTTGAGTTCCTGCAAATCATAGACGGCTTTTCGAGCAGGAAAGGCTGGCATGAATGAAAACGACATGCCTTCTTCAACGGCCATGGAACAGGCTAAACAAGTTTTGACTTTAGGGTCATCTTTTGTTCGGTAATAGGTCGCACAAGCGCCGCAAAAGCCACCCAAACATCCTGCGCCACGCAACACCTCTTTTCCGGCATACCACATGGCTTTCAGCAACGTGATGCCAGCCGGAACTTGAAAGGGCTTGCCCTCAATCTCAACCGTCACCATTTTGGGTTGGATCGCACTGGCTTGCTCAGTGAACTGCTGGGGCTTATTAGAGTCGTTCACCATAGTATGATTACTTTAATAAAGTTTTTTGGATCTTTGCTTAGACAATGGATGCTATTTCCCGACGTTCGTAGTCCTTAGTTTCCTCACCTTTGTAAGGGGCTTGAACCCTAAGAGGGTTCAAGCAGGTGGGGTAGAGTCATACGAATAACCGCAACTCATCCAAGGAAGCACTATGCGCCAAACTTACGCTTCTACCTCCCCTAGCCCCTCCTTACAAAGGAGGGGGAGGTATATTCAGGCTTAATTTAACGCATTGAGTGCTGAACCTGCTCTGAACCAGGCTATTTGGGCTTCGGTCATACTATGATTCCCTTGAATCGTAATATCCTTCCCGTCTTTTTTATGAATCACGATGGACACAGGTTTTCCTGGAGCTAAGTCCTTTAGGCCTGTGACACTCACTTGATCCTCTTGCTCAATCTGCTCGTAGTCTGCTGGATTCGCAAAGGTCATAGGCAGAATCCCTTGCTTTTTCAAATTGGTTTCGTGGATACGAGCAAAACTTTTCGTGAGCACAGCCAGAACGCCAAGGAAGCGTGGACTCATAGCGGCATGTTCACGACTACTGCCTTCTCCGTAATTTTCATCTCCAACCACAAAGGACCCAATGCCGTTGGCTTTATAATCACGAGCAATGGCTGCAGGGGCCAGATTCTGTTCCCCCGTACGTACATTATTGGCTTTTCCTGCTTCACCGGTAAACGCATTGTTCGCACCCAAAAACATGTTGTCGCTAATTTTGTCTAAATGTCCACGAAACTTGAGCCAGGGACCTGCGGGAGAAATATGATCGGTGGTCGTCTTGCCTTTCGTTTTCAGCAAAATGGTGAGCTTCTCAAAATCACCCCCATTCCAACGTGGGAACGGTTGAAGTAATTGTAGCCGCTCACTGGTCGGAGGAAGATCAACTTCTAAACCTTCACCATTTTCTGCTGGCGCCACGAATCCTTCTTCACCTTTAGCAAAACCTTTGCTAGGCAATTCGTCACCCTGCGGCGCTTCTAATTTAATGTCATTCCCATCAGCAGTTTTAATCGTGTCATTGACGGGATCAAAACCTAAATCACCTGTCAGGGCATAGGCGGTCACCACTTCAGGACTGGCCAGAAAAGATAGCGTGTCGGGAATCCCATCATTTCGACCTGGGAAGTTTCGATTAAAGGTACTGACGATCGAGTCAGCTTTGCCTTTGACCCCATCCGCCCGCTTCCATTGTCCAATACAGGGACCACAGGCATTCGCCAACACGGTCGCACCCATCTGCTCAAAGGTTTCCATGAACCCATCACGTTTCATAGTATGAAAAATACGTTCTGAGCCAGGTGAAACCAGAAATGCCGTCTTCGCTTTCAGACCAGCTTTTAATCCTTGTTTGGCAATGTGTGCCGAACGTCCAATATCTTCATAGGAAGAATTAGTGCAGCTTCCTAACAACGTGGCTTTGAGTTCTACCGGATAACCCTTCTCTTTGGCTTCTGCACGCAATTTGGAAATTGGGCGGGCAAGGTCTGGGGAGTGCGGCCCTACGACATGTGGTTCAAGCGTTGAGAGATCAATCTCGACGATCTCATCATAATATTTTTCTGGTGATTGGTAGACTTCTGGATCAGCCACTAACAGATCTTTATTGGCTTCTGCTAATTTCGCGATGTCTGAACGCTCCGTGATATTCAAATACTCCACCATCTTTTGATCGAAGGGAAAGACGGAAGTCGTGGCACCCAATTCCGCACCCATATTTGTAATCGTGCCTTTCCCAGTAGCACTAATAGTTTCTGCGCCAGGACCAAAATATTCTACAATTTTATTGGTACCGCCTTTGACAGTCAGTTTTCCGCAAATATAGAGAATGACATCTTTGGGAGAGGCCCAACCATTCAGTTTGCCTGTCAGCTTCACGCCAATCAGTTTGGGATGCAGCACTTCCCACGGCAACCCGGCCATGACTTCACCTGCATCAGCCCCACCCACACCAATCGCAAGCATACCTAAACCCCCACCATTCGGCGTATGCGAATCGGTTCCGATAATAAGTCCGCCTGGGAACGCATAGTTTTCAAGCACCACTTGGTGAATAATCCCAGCCCCAGGCTTCCAAAACCCAATGCCGTATTTTTTCGCGGCCGACTCTAAGAAGTTATACACTTCTCGATTCTCGTTATTGGCAACCATGAGATCTTTCTCCGATCCCATTTCGGCGCGAATGAGATGATCGCAGTGAATCGTGCTCGGCACGGCAGCCTTCTTTTTGCCGGCTTGAATGAATTGCAACATGGCCATCTGGGCTGTCGCATCCTGCATGGCTACGCGATCAGGGCGAAGTGCTAACATGGCTTTTCCGCGATCCCATGTTTGCGTATCAACATTATCGGCATGACTGACTAGGATTTTTTCAGCCAAGGTTAAAGGCCGCCCAAATTTCTTGCGGGCTTTTTCCACCGTCGGTCCCATTGAAGCATACAGTTTTTTGACCATATCTACTGACATAAGCGTTCTCCTGATTTGAGTTCAATGTTCAAACCGATGAGGAAACATCATCGATTTTAATGTCTCTCTTATTGCAGTTTTGGTACTTCTCGCCGCTTGGGTGAAGCATAATTCACTAAATAATCAAACAGACGAATGAGCCGACTGCCTTGACGTTTTTGATCCGTCCAGTGACCAATCATCCCTATTGTTCGAGCCAAGATAAAGAAGCCGTTTAAACTGTCGACTGGGAACCCGATATCCACCAATACCGCAGCCATGGTGCCATCGACATTCAGGATCAAATTATCTTTTTTCGCGGCGGTGATTTTTTCAACTTCAAGTGCAAAGTCTAGATGAGGAGTTTTGATTCCAAGACTTTTGACATGGCCAACCAGTTCTTTCACGCGCTTATCCGGATTTTTCAAGCTTTTGACCCTATGCCCAATACCTGGAACCGGACCAACATTCGCTTTCATATAAACGAGAAATTCATCAACCGCCATCTTGTTATCAATAGCATATTTAAACCACCGGCCTGCATCGGTGACCGCCCCGCCAAAACGAGGGCCAATCATGATCATCCCAGCCGCCACGGCTTGTGAGAGGCCAATACCTGCACAGGCAGCAATGACCGTCGTCAAGGCCCCGCTGACGCATGGCCCATGGTCTGCCGACAACATGATAATCCGCTTAATGATTTCGGCTTCTTGTTTTGACACAAGTCGGTTGTCCCACAATAATCCAATAATATGCGGGATGTCATAACCCGCGTTAATGAGCTCGGAAGCTGGATACCCTTGATAGAGAGGTTCATCCCCACGGTCATCACTGATCGTGGAGCGAATAAGAGGCGCCACTAAAACTTCACCGTCTTTTTTCGCTTCCGCGACCGTTTTCGGAAGCCGTGGCACATCGGCAGGGGCCAAATCCGGAATAGGTTTGGCTGCTCCAGTCTTCAACAACTCTTCATGAGTGGCTTTAATAGCAGGGCCTAAGGCTCCAAAGGTCTCCGGAACGATGGCGCCAGACTTTTTTAAGGCCTCTGATTTCGCCCGGGCGGATCCTTCGCCTTTTAACCCTTCTTTCGCACCAGCATGGCCAAATTTCATACCTTTCGGCAGGCTTTCTTGACAAAAACCTGAGACCACGGCCAACAGTTTAATTCGACGCTTCTTGGCACCGTACCATTCTGCAGCACGCTCCTCTAAGTCGCCACCCATTTCCCCAACGATCACCACCGCGTGCGTTTGTGGATCCTTTTCAAACATTTCTAAATAACTGACGTAGTCAGTCCCTGGATACGCATCTCCGCCAATTCCAATGGCTGTAGTGATCCCATCAGCAAATTGGGAACAGATCCAAATAATCTCGTTAGACAGACCGCCTGATTTCGTAATGACGCCAAAAGAACCAGGGCGATACAGCTTACAGGCTGTTAAATTATCGAAGGCTCCACCAATCACTCCTAATCGACATTCCCCAGCCGACACCACACCAATAGAGGAAGGACCGTTAAACGTCTTCCCCAATTTTCTGGCATGTTTTCCTAAGAGTTTCGCGTCTTTTTCCGGAACACCTTCAGTGATCATGGAAACCGTATGAATCTTGGGATCGTTGAGCGCATCCATCGTGCCTTCGTAGGCCCGATTCGCGCCGATATACACCAAACTGGTATTAATTTCTGGATGATTCGCCGTAGCTTCGGCTACTGTCTTATAGATGGGGATCGCGACTAACTCTGTTCCACAGACGATTTCATTCGTTTTGCCTGCATCTGGCGGATACACGAACGCAGATACATTCAACGGTTGCTTAATCATATAGCGGAACTCCGCCATCCGACGGGCAGCATTGACACCAGCCACACCACCCTGAATAACGACATGCGTGTCTTTTGTGGCAAGAATACTCATTAGATGCAGTCTCCTAGTTTTCTCAAATTCAAAAAGATTATTTCCCCGCCATGGCCATATCGACGATGTCCGTCAATGGTGTCGTGCGGTCAAATACATGAATATCAAAGCCCTCTTCTTGTAAGGCCCGCATAGCTGCCAACCCTTGCTTTTCATTAGGGCCACCGCGTCGCACCCAAATTTTGACGCCATCCAGCTTGCCTTCACCTTTAGCTTTTCGAAACGCATTAATAATCCCACCAAAGGTCTTTTTCACATCCGTGAAATTCGCAATGGCCCCACCGACAATAATGTGCTTGATGTCCGGCAAGGAACAGACTTTGTCCGTGAGTACTTCCACCGCCCAATCTGGTGGATCCCCGGAATATTCCGCGTAATTAGCAAGCTTCCCACCACGAGCAACCACGGCATCTGAATAATAGACGCTGGCGCCACCACCGGCAGGCAGCATAGCAATGTTCCCGCCAGGGATTTCAATGAGCTTCACGGATCCTTTGACCTTCGCGTCTACAGCCATCACTTCTTCTTCATTATCGGTATAGGCTCGACCAAATTCCGCAGCAAACGGGAAGGTCCAGTCTTTGTGGCGGAACTTGGCATCGCCATCTAAGAGCGTGACCGCATCGAGGGCGACAAGATCTCCGCTTGCATTTTGAACAACGGGATTAATTTCTAAGTATTGCGCATCTTCATTATCAAAACAGGTATAGAGTTTTTTCAAAAATTCGGCCATTTTGGAGGCCGTATCGCCAGAGAAACCGGCATCTTTGGATAAAGCCGCTAATTGTGCATCAGTTGGAGATTCGCCGATTTCGACAGCTACCTTTTTCACTTTTTCCCAATTAGCTTCAACTTCCACGCCGCCGTAGGTTGTCACCATCACATCCACACCTTCACGAGTCGATTTCACAGAAGCATAAAATTCTTCCTTGTGATCAATGGCTTCCGAGACAATCACTTCACGAATTGTCACGGACTCCACCTGCTTGCCAAGCATTTCCTTGACAGCAGATTTCGCAGCTGCCAAGTCCAATCCAACCTTGACTAATCCCAGCTTAAACCTAGAGCCTAAGGCTTCATGCGCTTTGACGACCAGCTTGCTCTTTTGCAGCCAATCATTCGCGCTAGAGAGTTTTTCAAACTCGTCGTTGGAGGTCACGACGACATAGTTCGGGGTTGCTATCCCCCATTTTCGTAGCAAACCCATTCCTGGGCCTTCAAGGACCTTTGCCATAATCCTACCCTTCCGTCAGGGACTAAAATGTGAAAGACAAAATCAGACTATCCCACTTGTTCGTGAGAACGTGCATTGTACGAATGGTCCCTAAAGCCTGCAATCAATCAAAAGACCCATTCCCTGGTCTCACGAAAGTCCCAGAGCTATGTTACAAATCGACATCCTCGCCAAGGGAACAAAGGCTATACCTGGCTTTTGGTTGTTCAATGATTGTGCTATATTCATATTTATTACATATGAATAACTGGAGGGCATGCCATGGCCACAACAAGCCTTAGCCTTGGAGAGCATTGGGAAGTGTTTATTAAAAACGAAATTGCAAGCGGGCGGTATGGTTCGGCGAGTGAAGTGGTGCGGGATGCCTTACGGGGCATGGAGGAACGCAAAAGTAAGCTTCAAGCCTTGCGCACGCATCTTTCTGAAGGGGCAACCCAGGCGCGAAAGGGAGAATTTGTAGAAAATTATTCCATGGAAAATGTCATGGCCAATTTAGATCGAACTCAATGACGAAGCATTTTCGAATTACCCCTCGCGCATACCGTGATCTAGAAAATATCGGCCGTTACACCATGAATAAATGGGGAAAAGCACAACGGAACCACTATTTGCGTGCGCTTGATCAGCGGTTTGCATGGCTGGCAGAAAGACCAACGACCGGCAAACACCGTCCAGATATTGAACAGGGCTATTACAGCTTTCCTCAAGGGGCGCATTTGATATTTTATCTCATTCATGACAGTGGAATTGACATCATCGGTATTCCACATAAGGAAATGGACATCGAGAATTTTTTTGGGGAAGAATAAGAAGCGTTAGGGGTCAGTCGTGAAATAACATTTCAATTGGAATTAAAACAAAAAAATTTTCAGAATTTTAATTCGAGACTGACCCCTAATATGGCCCCGCCTGCATCTCATTCGCTTCCATGGCGTGCTCGCCCCCAACGCCGCCCTCCGGTCCCAGATCGTGCCCGGCCAAGCCGACCCCGGCGCCGAACACGGCCGAGGGAGACGGCGCGGCCCCCACACCCTCATCGCAGGCCCGGATGAGTTGGGCCCAGTTACTCCAACAGGTGTTTGAGACCTGACCCACTGTCCGCACTGTGGCGGACCTATGGCGATCATCGCCGCCATTGAGGACCCGGCCGTCATCGTCAAGATACTTACACACCTGGGCGTGCCCAGCCGTGCCCCACCCAAAGCTCCGGCCCACATCGACACATTCTTCCAGACAGTCTAATCTCTCCACCAGATTCCGGTTCCCTGCCGGGAAATGATCGAGCCCCTGTGCCCATTTCTCCCATCCACACCCCATCATGATACGAACGGCGGGCCTGATTCATGAAAAATGGGCGCCTCGGTCCCAGCTCGCTGGCGAACGTCCGCCAGGCGGATGGTAAAGCCTGC
This sequence comes from Nitrospirales bacterium, assembly GCA_965223685.1. Classification (GTDB taxonomy): domain Bacteria; phylum Nitrospirota; class Nitrospiria; order Nitrospirales; family UBA8639; genus Nitrospira_E. The sequence continues at coordinate 107,818 of CBDCXG010000003.1, read as the reverse complement.
GAATTGCCCATGAAACGGGGGCTTTGGGATTTTGCGGCTCGGTCAAAAAGGCCGTTTGAAAATCCTATTCCCAGTACCCGATGAAGTCAGCACTGAATCCAATCAATACAGTTCGTAAATTTTTGAATATATTTTTTAAATTTTCAGAAACATTCGTTTATCTATCAGAAAAGATGGGGACAACATTTGGGGTAGTCCCATCCTATTGTAACTACCATGAACTTAGGAAAATCCCACGCTTCGAAGTTTATTTTTGCAAAATTATGTTTTTTTGAATGAACTCAAAATTTTTGGTGCCGAACTTGCTCTTTAATCGGAAAAATTTAGGTTATTTTTTTCACAAGGGTGTGATCTTTTTTATGGAATGACCCCGAGAGAGATCCGCCTCTTCACCATATAAAACAGGGCACAAACGAAACACACGGAGGTTTCCATGGTTATACAACAGCCCAAAACCCTACAACTTACCTCTGCAGGCTTGATGCGAATCATCGCCGGATTCTTTGTACTTTTGTGCTGGCAACTCGTCATGGCAGGGCCTCATGTTGTCGCACAAGTAAGTCCCACCCTCTTCATATCCAAGAAAACTTTCAAGAGCGATCAACAACAGCTTTTGTCAGCCTTAGAGGAGAAACAGCCCGGAATCATGCGTTCACGTCTTGCGGAACTGAATCTTTCCGCACTTCCGACAAAGTCCCAAACAGTGTTCACAAAACAGTCTATTGTTCTTAATTTATTTGATGATACCTCACTCAACGTGACATTTAATAAATTACGACGATGGGGACCCGATCTATTCGTCTTGATAGGACAAGTGCGTGGCCGCCCGGAAAGTGACGCAACCTTTGTCGTCAACAATAAGAGGGCCACTGGAGCAATTCGAACCGGTGGGAAATTCTACCGAGTGGGTCCCATTCAGAATTCTCTCCATGCGATTCTAGAGATAGATCCTACATCTGTCGAACTGATCGACCCGGATATTTCTCAACCTAATGGCCAAACTTCAGTCTCTGAAGGCAACAATCAGCCAGAAGCAACCGGCAAAGAGGGGGGAAAGGGAGGGGGCAAAGAAGATGACAAGCAAGACTTTCGCTTTATCAGCATGCTCGCGACCTACACTCAGGAAGCGAGATTTACATTACTTTTCGATAACATAGAAGAAGAAATTCGTTTGTCGGTGGCCGTTGCAAATTCCGTTTTTGAACGATCAGGCATCAAACATCGACTGATTCTGGCTGGCATATCTCCTGTATCCGCCTCTTATATTGAAACAGGGGATGTATTTGAGGAACGGGACCGCTTAATCGATCCCCAAGACGGATATTTAGATGAGGTCCACCCATTACGCGATCGAGTCAAAGCTGATCTTGTTATGCTCTTATTAGGAAAGGACGATCCAGATTGGGGTGGGGCGGCGAGAGGATTGGGTGAACAATTCGCATTTTCTGTCGTGGAAGCCTCAACATTTGGGGTCAATTCTAATACCTTCACTCATGAAATCGGGCATAACCTGGGCGCAAAGCACGATCGGTTTCGCCTGAAGGAGGACGACCCAGATCAGTATAGCTATGGGTATGTCAATATACTGCAACGCTGGCGAACGATTATGGCCTATGATGATGCCTGTGAAGAGAATGAAATTTCTTGCGAAAGACTTTCACTCTTTTCCAATCCGGATATCTCCTTCGGTGGAGATCCGACAGGAATTTCAATCGGCAGTCTGGGGGCGGCTGACAATCGGACGACAATCAATGAAAACGGTCCGACGGCCTCACGCTTTCGAATGCTAGAAGCTAATGAAAATGCAGATCAATTTGGAAACGCGGTGGCTAGCGGCGACTTTAATAATGACGGGATGATGGACCTGGCCATTGGGGCACGTAACGAAACATTTGAACATTCAGTGGATAACCCCTTAGATGCGGATTTTGGAGTTGGCCAAGTGTATATATTTCAAGGAACGCCATTTGGGCTAGCTCCTTCCTATGCCATCTCTCAAGCAGGATTAGATAGCAATGAAGAGTCTGATCACTTTGGACATGCACTAGCCGTGGGAGACTTTAATGGAGATGGGATTGACGATCTTGCTGTGACTGCACTTGAAGAAGCCCCCGAGGACATTTCGACCCCAGGACGTGGTGCGGTCTACTTGTATCAGGGAACTAATAAAGATGTTCTGCGCCCTTGGCAAAAACTTGATCAGACAGTCATTGATCCAAATAAAAGAGGGGATGATTTTGGATTCTCTTTGGCTTCTGCAGATTTTAATGGCGACGGCAAGGATGATTTAGTTATCGGAGACTATAGTGCCGATTTTGACGAAGTGCTTAATACCGGTGAAGTCTACCTTTGGCTTGGCTTTAACTTTGGGCTCTCACAAGTGGGAGGGCTCTACCAATCCTTTCTTGATAACAGTCAACTGACAGATCCTTTCCCAATGGGTCTATTTGGTTATGGCTTGGCCACAGGAGATTTTACAGGAGATGGGATAAAGGACTTAGCCGTAGGAATGCCAGGATTTGATGCTCCCGGAGCTGATAACTCTGGACAGGTAGTTCTGTTTAAAGGTTCGAATACAGGCCTCTCCTTTTGGGAAACCGTTACTCAAGAGGGGCTGGACAGCAATGAGCTAGGTGATCGATTTGGTGAACGGTTAGCAGCAGGGGATCTGGACGGCGATGACGCTGATGATCTGGTTGTAGGTGTCCCATCTAAGGGAACATCTTTAAACTCGGCTGTTGGAAGGGTCTATGTCTTTCAGGGAGCATCATATGGGATGCTCCCATGGCGAGCTCTTACCCAACAAGGCCTGGATACAGATGAACCCGGTGACGGTTTTGGATCGGCCGTGGCTATAGGTGATGTTGATGCCGATCGCTCTGCGGATCTTGTTGTGGGGGCAAATGGCGAAGATTTAGAACTCTCATCCACTTTACATTCATCTGGGTCGGTCTATGTCTTTAAAAACCAGAATGGGGACTTACTCCCAGGGAAAGTTCTTGAACAGGCCGGCCTGTCAACTCCTCGAAGTGGTGACTTTTTTGGTGGAGGGTTAACTGGAGCGTTGGCCATCGCGGACTTCGATGCTGATGGAGTTCAAGACTTGGCCGTAGGTGCCGGGAGAAAATCCATTGCATCAGGTCCAAAATCAGGCGCGGTTTTTATTTTCAAGGGGCAAGACTCCCAGGAATCGTTCACTGGTCCTGAACCCTGGCGACTTCTTCACCAAGAAGAGTGAGCAGAAAGGGGGTCGAAAAAGGGGGTCAAGATTTGAAAGGGGGTCAAGATTTGACTTAATATATTAATCCCCGTAGGCTCCTCCGTATGCCCAGGCCGCTCAGACTCCAATATGAGAATGCGTATTACCACGTCATGAATCGTGGGCGAGGGTACCAACGGATCTTTCACCAGAACGAGGATTACGCGGCTTTTCTTGAGACGCTGGCCGAAGCCCGCCAGCGCTTTGGACTCGAGATCCACGCCTATTGCTGTATGGACAACCACTACCATTTGTTGGTCCAAACGCCTCGCAGCAACCTCGCGCGGTGCATGCGGCATGTAAACGGTCTCTATACCCAGCGCTACAATCGCCTGCATCATACCGATGGCCCGCTCTTTCGAGGACGCTATAAAGCGATTCTGGTCCAGGCCGATCGCTATCTCTTGGCACTCACCCGCTATATTCACCGTAATCCGCTGGTTGCGCACCCCCCGCTGGTGACACAGTTAGGCACCTATCCCTGGTCCAGTTATGCCGCCTATCTTAACCAAGCCCCCTGTCCTCCGTGGTTAACACGAGACTTCACCTATGAGCTGCTGGATCAGCGGAACAAGTACCAAGGATATCAACGCTATGTTGAAGGCGAGGGTGAAGAGGCTCTTGCCGAGTTTTATGGGCACCTCTCCGTCAAGCCCGTTTTAGGGACTGGGGAATTTCTCAAAGCCATTATGAAGAAAAACCCCGCCAGCCGCGTACGGCTGACCAAAGCCCAGGGCCTGTTGCCAAGCCTCGCCGCGATTACCCAGGCAGTGAGTACCAAGCTGAATGTGTCCGTGGAGCAGATACGCAAAGCCGCTCGTGGGCGTGGGCGGAAAAATGAGGCGCGATGGCTCGCGGTCCACCTCTGTCGGGACGTTGGCGGCTATTCCTTATCGGAGATTGCCACATATTTTGGTATGAGGCATGTCAGTGGGATCAATCGTTGCGTCCAAAAGTTAAGAAAGACCATTGCGAGCAATGAACATCTAGCTAGGGCACAAAAGATATTAATTCAAAACCTGACCCCCTAACGCGCAAATGCTTCTGTCTCATCACGATTTGACAGGAAGTCAAATATGAACTAAACTAAGTTAAACTAAGTAATTGGTGCAAGGTCAGGTCAATGAAAAATTCCACGATAAATATTCACGAAGCGAAAACCCATTTATCTCGGTTGGTTGATGAAGTGTGTAAAGGGAAAGAATTAATTTTGTCTAAGGCCGGAAAGCCGCTTGTGAAATTAGTTCCGTTGGAACAGGCCAAGACTCGACGAAAGCCAGGGTTTCTCAAAGGGAAAATTAAAATTGCTGTAGATTTTGATGCCCCTCTTCCTCAGGATTGGTTTGATGATTTTGAAAAACCTATCAAAGGTTCATGAGAACTTTGCTCGATACTCAGCTCTATTTGTGGTTTTTGGCGGACTCCTCGAAGCTCTCGCAAAAGGCCAGAAAATCTATTGCTGAATCGGATATCGTGTTTGTCAGTGCCGCCTCTATATGGGAAGCTGCCATCAAAGTCGGACTGGGTCGTTTGACCGTTTCCATGGACGACTTGCTTCAGGGCATTGAGAGTAGTGGATTTCTTGAATTACCAATCACCGCAAGACAGTCAGTCCTCGTTTCCCAACTTCCCGCATACCATCGCGATCCGTTTGATCGACTATTGATTGCACAGGCCATTCATGAACCACTTCGGCTACTCACCGCTGATTCTTCTCTCCAACCATATTCCGACCTTGTGGAGCTGGTATAGCCACAGCCCATCCCGTGACCAAGAAATATTTCGTCACCCGTTCCGGGAGCCAATCGATCCCCTTTGCCCAGTTTCCAACTCCACACCCCATCATGATACGAACGGCGGGCCTGATTCATGAAAAATGGGCGCCTCTGTCCCAGCTCGCTGGGGAACGTCCACCAGACGGATGGTAAAGCCTGCGAATTGCCCCTGAAACGGGGGCTTTGGTATTTTGCGGCTCGGGCAAAAAGGCCTTTTGAAAATCCTACTCCCACTATTTAGGTGCTACCCTTGGATAAGAAAGAAGCGCAACTTGAGCTTGATAAAATTCTCCGAACGTATCGAGCCCGAGAGTATTGTGATCTTAGAGATCTGATTGGCTCGCAAAATACTTTTGAGGTCAGGGGAGAATCTGGCGTCCAATACCAACTAGAAGTCCAAGCCTTCTGGGACGACAAACCTGACAACAATATTCGTGTCAGTGTTTCTATTGATGACGGTGGCCTTCGAGCCTTTTATCCAATTACCAAAGATTTCATAATGTCACCCAGTGGAGCTTTTGTTGGTGAATAAACATAGAATGTAACAGAATACCCCATTCTGTTACATGGGCAAACCTCATATTCTTCAAGGAAGGTGACCACTATGGAAGAAAATCTAACAGCCAAGGCTATTGAGGAGATATAAGGTCAGCGTTACCCGCTTCGCGTTGGGATTCGGTAATTGGTGTTGGGCCTTGAGTGATGTCGTAAGCCTCGTAGAAAAAATGCCGCAGCACATCCGCGATATCAGTGAAGGTATTATCTCAGATACAAATGAATTCAGCAGCATGCAAACCTTCTTGATAGCCATAGCACTTTGTAGAGGCTATCTCTATGGCGAATATTTCCTATTTCAAAAGGAATATCAAACGGGAAAAGGTTACAACCCCTTTGACTGGCCGATAGATAAAATACTTCATGCAATGGAACCTACAGATGCCAAAAATCTGACTGGAGATCACAATATGGCGGAACATGTTGACCCATTCTTCCCTATCTTGATATCCGAGAGTGTGGCATTGTCTGGTGATTTTGAAGCTCACAATACACCGGAGGTAGCAGAGAAATCTCAGCAAATGATGATGTTTGGTCTGCTTGCCAGATTTGCAGAAATACGATTGGAGAACCAGAAAGATGGTGGTGATCAGTTCGACAAGATTAATGAAGTAGTAGCCCTTCAACCCAACGTCATGGGGATCGGGATTAACTTCAATAAACTGCCCAGGTTCCAACTCCACACCCCATCATGATACGAACGGCGGGCCTGATTCATGAAAAATGGGCGCCTCCGTCCCAGCTCGCTGAGGAACGTCCGCCAGGCGGATGGTAAAGCCTGCGAATTGCCCCTGAAACGAGGGCTTTGGTATTTTGCGGCTCGGTCAAAAAGGCCTTTTGAAAATCCTATTCTCCGGCCACCGATGTTTCACCTTTCTCAATGCTCAAAACCAAAGTGATTCGACGTTTCGCGGTCCAGCGCTTAATGGGTTCGTCCTGTTCCTCGGCCATGATCCACCTCCTGTATAAAAAACGTTATGTCTTATGGGTGGACTCACTTTCGAGGGGAGCAGGATAAACCTTCCTGTAGTAATTTTCACATTTTTCCCTCCGTTTGTCTTTATTATCCAGTCTTGCTTTGTTCTCAAAGCTTCCTTTCCGTTCACACTGTCATGAGAAGATTCAGGAACCAGAAAATCTTGCACTAATGCGTTCGCTAACTAAATGTACGCTATTCCTGCTGGCGGTTTTGTGTTCGTGGATTAATTTAGAAGAAAAATGGGCTAATACATATTCTTAAAGGGTCGTGAAGCTCCGAAAAAGGTAAGCAGGGATTGATACAAAATTTATTTTATCTGTTGTGTGAGAAGCCATATTGCGATAGAAGTTACTTGTTTGGGTGCTGAGTACAAGCATGCTTAGGCTCAAACTTCTGAATTGATCTGTCGTAAATTCCGCGCAGTTTTTTGGGAGAAACGGGTAGTTGACTTCGATACTTTCCTATAGACGGGATATTGATGGGCTCCGAGGCCTAGCTGTTGTATCTGTTGTTTTATTTCACGCGGGGATTTCAATATTTGAAGGTGGGTTTATTGGAGTTGATATTTTTTTTGTTATCTCAGGGTATCTTATTACTTCCATAATTAAAGAAGAGATGAGTCGTGGATGGTTTTCGATCGTCTCATTTTATGAGCGAAGAATCCGCCGTATATTCCCTGCCTTATTTTCGGTCGTGTTCCTTTCCTCCATTGCGGCATACTATATTTTCATGCCGGTCCCTTTCCGGGACTTTGGGCAAAGTCTTGTGGCGTGTACCCTGTTCGTCTCTAATTTTTTGTTTCGGCTTGAATCTGGGTATTTTGATAGCGAAGCTGCAACCAAGCCTCTTCTTCATACATGGTCTCTCGCGGTTGAAGAGCAGTTTTACATTATTTTCCCGATTCTACTGTTAGGTATTATTCGGTGGTTTGTTGGGCGAGAACAATCTATTCTCTTTCTTTTAACCGCCTTATCCTTAACGTTTAGTATTTGGTACGTCGAAGTAAGCCCTAAATCAACCTTTTACTTATTGCATGGGAGAGCTTGGGAGCTTCTTCTTGGAGCTTCTCTTGTCTATGCCAGCTTTCCGATATTATCTCATCGCCTGACGCGAGAAATCGTTGGCGTCATTGGGATAGGCCTGATTGCCTGGGGAATAGTGAGCTTTACTACGCACACGACATTCCCTGGATTCAATGCCCTGTTCCCATGCATAGGGGCTATGCTCATCATTGCTTCCGGAAGGTATGGAAATTCAATGGTCGGTGAAATGCTAAGTTCACAACTCCTCGTATCGCTCGGTCTTATGTCGTACTCATTGTATTTATGGCATTGGCCGTTACTCGTTTTTTATAATGAGTTTTGGATACATGTTTCACCTGTAGAGACTGCTCTGGTCGTGGGTGTGGCCATGGTGGTTTCATTTTTTTCATGGCAAATAATTGAAAGACCATTTAGAAAGCCCAGGGGAGTATTGCCTAGGTCGGGAATTTTCCTTGGGGCAGGCCTTCTCATGGTATGTGCGATGAGTCTTGGATTATGGGGGCATTTCTCCAATGGCTGGCCTCAACGATTGCCTCCCCGAGTGCAGGAGTTATTTCGTGAAGTCAAAGATGGAAATCCTCGACAACAAGATTGTTTAGGTACAAGTTTCCGATTTGTGCCTGTAGAAGACGCCTGTGTTTACGGGGCGAATGTGCCACCGTCATTTGTTGTTTGGGGTGATAGCCATGCGGATAGTTTGATGGCCATGGTCGGAGAGAAGTTAAGGCAACAGGGCCAATCTGCTAAGTTTTTTGGGGCGATGGGTTGCCCCCCAATAATGGGTTTGAAAAGTATAAGGGAAAAAAATGATAAATGTTATCAATTCAATAAGCACGTATTAGAATTCATTGAGAAGGCACCAGGCATACAATCTGTGCTTATGATTGCCCGTTATTCAGTGTATGTGCACGAATGGAGTGGCCCATACAGGCCAACGGAAGACAATAAAGTCCATCGCTTTATTGCGAATGCACTTGAATTTATGCCGAATGACAGCCATCGAAATACTTTTTTTGAAGAACCATTTTTATTGACAATAGATAGGTTAGTGCATGCCGGGAAAAAAGTCGTCTTAGTGTATCCCCTTCCCGAACCGGATTTTCATATCCCCAATGCTATTGGGCAATTGATTCTCAGAGGTGAAAATCCTGAGGTCTTCACTATCCCTTATGGTAATTATCAAAAAAGAAATCAGTTTATTTTTGAATTATTTGCGAAGTTCAAGAATAATGATGCAGTCGTACACGTATTTCCTCACGAGCGATTGTGTGATGACCAAGAATGTATTGTGTTCGGCCACAAGCATCCACTCTATCTTGATGATAATCATTTAAGTTCGTTTGGGGTCAAATATGTTGGGCCGGCATTTGACGACATATTTAGACAAGAGGAATAATTAGATGTTTTAGTGTGAGGCGTCCGGTTGTGTCGCAAACAGCAATTGAAGGCGAGCAAGAACCCGTTAAGCGTTTTGACTACGCCGCCAGTGCATAGAACATCTGAGCGCACGTCTGCTCTTGGCTCGCTCGGATTTGCATCTGCCCCTTCTTGATCATCGCCATCACTTCGATCTCCGCTAAGGTGCGCTGCGCCGCGTCAAAATTCTTAAAGCCCAGCATCGGCCGCGTCACCCGTTTGATCCGTCGATCATATTGTTCAACAATGTTGTTCAAATATTTGCACTGCCGGATCTTAATCCGCGTGTGGTGGTCTCGGTTGACCTGTTTGAGCCCTGCGATGTTCGCGCCGCTCTGGTCAATATTCACGAGGCTCGGCTTCCCATTCTGTTTGATCGCTTTCTTCAAAAAGCGCCGTGCGGCTTGCCAATCACGGGTGGCGGTTAAGAGAAAGTCGATGGTGTGGCCTTGTTTATCGACCGTGCGATAATAATACTTCCACTGCCCTTTCACCTTGAGATACGTCTCATCCATTCGCCAGCGGGTGCCGACCCGTTTCTTCTTCTGTCGACAGGCGTCATCGAGTTGGGGCGAGTAATGAAGAACCCAGCGATTGATCGTACTGTGATCGACAGAGAACCCACGTACCGTCATCAATTCTTCAATGTCTCGATAACTGAGTGAGTAGGCCAGATACCACCGCACACTTTGAAGGATCATGTCTTGGTGAAAGTGGCGCCCCTTGAACGATATGACTGCCATTGAGTCTCCCTTCAAAAGGACTTATGCTACCATATCTTGGAAATTGCGACAGAACCGTCTTTTTTGCCTAGCCTTCAAAGGCTTACGCCATCACGACTTCTTGCAACGGCTCGTTTTTTTGCCGCCGAGATACTTGAACCGTCACTTTCCGATCCAGCTTGTTTAAAAAAGTCATAAGCCGCGCCTCTGAAAATCGGTGATACCGCCCATTCATGAGTTGAGATACTTCGGCTTGTCCGATTTCTAGAATTTCCTGCACGTCTTTTTGTTTTTTCAATTTCCGACTTTTGAGAATTTTTAAAATCTGAACGCCTAGTTCAGCCCGCATCAAGAGACTATCGGCATCTTCCAGCCCCAAATCGGCAAAGACGTTTCCAGAACTTTCTTCAAATTCTATGTTACTTTTTTTCTTCATGACGTAACTCCTTTTCCATTTGTACGGCTTCCTTATACCGACGGATAATCAAATCCACGTCCTTTTTGGCCATTTCAATGCCCTTGGGACTTTTCTTCTGGAAGGCATGAAGGACATAAATCCGCACTCCAATCTGAACGGCATACAGTAACCGATAGGTATTACTTTCATAATCGTCCTTAATCTCAAAGACACCACTGCCAACGCCTTTAAATTTTTTACTGTGCGGCGGATTTTCTCCGCGTTGCGTGACATACAATTCACCGCCCAATTGCTTTTGGACGTCTTCCGGCATCTTTTTCAGTTGCTTTTTACTATCGCCGATCCAAATACAAGGCCGGAGTTCCAAATCTTTTGTCACCGCTTTTTTCTCCTACTTTTTAGAATATTACAATATTGTAATATCCGCAAGAAAAATCACGGTATTAGGATGAACACGGCTGCATGGTGGAAATATTCACCTGATCACACACAGAGCCCAACGGGACGCTTTGAATTGGAGAGTCTTCTGTCCCGACCCAATTGCCCGATCGCTTCAAGCGCTCTGGATTGTGTTCCTCCTTGAGATAGAGATCTTCCCACCGGTGACTTTTCAGGCCATCGTGGCTTTGAATCGTTAAGGACGTCGACCAAAACAGTTTTTCCTTTGGGTCCTTCCAGCCAATCAGCACGATCACGCCGGTCCCCTTCAAAATACGGCATCCATAAATCAAGGTCTTGCCCGTCTCGTTTGGGGAATATTTGCGGGGTGCCGGCTTCCTCCGTTACCAAAAACACCTCACACCGTCCGGCCTGAAAAGCGTCCAGATTGCGCGGGTGGTGCTTGGATGTGACCGTCGAAAATTCAATATGCACGGAAACATCTTCTAAATTGTCGTGGGTTTCGACACCTAACATGGAGGAATGCGGGAACGTCCAACCGTCACCTTTCGTGGGCCATTCTGTGATCTGCCCAATAATGTCAATTTCCACATTCAATGCTTTTTCATCTTGCGCGTATGCGGCCCCCGGAACGAACAACACGACAGCTAACAGCACCACCAAAAATTTCATCATGCCCCCCTTTGTGGAAAAGAAATATTGAAGCCTTTGCCGTGTCCTCGATCCGATTCATACTTTTGGCATGAGCAGCCATGCTACCCTCACCGGAACCTTTACCTTTGAAGCCTCAAAATTTAAAGCGGCCATCGTCGCCGCGCGACGCGTGGGCTTTATCTTTACCAATCCAAAAGTTGATCTCAGCAACAATCCGCGCCAGCAGCCGCGGAAGCACAAACCCTTCCGCAAACCCAAATGGATGAAGTAAGCTGTTACCCTCTTTCGTACATCTTTCCCTTGGGCCTTCGTCTGTAAGAATAGACCCGTCCTTGTCGATAGGCTGTTAATGATCGACCCAAAAAGGGAGCCAGTGACTCACTAAGGCCAATCGCCACTACGGGCATGGTGGCCGTCCCTGAGAAGTACTGCTCAAAATCTGAGATTTCTTTCTGGGCTTTTTTTGTTAACGGCTTGGTTAAAAAAAACCGTAACAGTTTGGCTTCCTGCGCACAGCGGCGTTGAAAATACGCTTGAGACCTCTGGTCCATCGGATCGGGATTATCCAGACTAAAACATTTATCAACGATTTTGCTGACTTGCTTTTTTTGAGCCTGTGTCGCCATCATTTCCCCTTCCTTTCCCACTCCTGTTTTTCCGGGTCCTGCCTGCCGAGAATATGCACGATTTCCACGCCTTGTTCATCAAGGCGGTAATAAATAGAATGGACCCCACAGACGCTGCGACGATACCCGGCCCGAATATAATCGACAGCCGGATAGAGATAGGGTTGCTTCGCAAGGAGCGAAAACCGCTGCTTCAGTTGGTCACGGTAGCGGTCGGATTGTTCTATCCCGAAATGCTCATCCCCGTAGTCGGCGATTCCAGCTAAGTCTTCTTCCGCTAATTTGGAGAGACGATACTTAGCCACGTCCGGCCTTACGCCGCGCTCTGGCTTCTGCCCATATCTCATCAACCGATTTTTTGCTCACCCCGCTTTGCTCCCCTTTGATCAGGGCGGCACGGATCGCCTCGATTTCTTCGGGGGTTTCCTCTTCCCGAATTTGTCGCTCGCGGATCAATTCACGGACCACTTCACTTTCATTACCAAAATGCCCGGAGGCAATTTGAGCCTTGATCCATTCATCCTGTCGGTCTGTCACTGAGATACTTTTTTTCACCATCGGCATGGGTCTATCCTCCGCATAATAATGTTCCTACTTAGTAGGATATCATACTCATTTTTGCCTTGCCAGGTTTTTCTATCCTTGCCATTCATTTCATATCTGATAATCGATTTCCCCAGATATGGATTATGACAAGCTAATGGACGTCCATTGTGCCGGATCATGGAGTTCCTGAATACGATACGGTACTCCAATTCGCTTCGGGGCACTCGCCCTTCTTCGTAAACATTGCTGCACAATCTGTTGCGCTTCCTGTCGATCCTCTGACGAATAGGTTTTGGTTCTTCCCTGTGTCCCAATTTTCCCATACCGTATCTGAATAACCCACCGCCCAAACAAATCTGGGTTAGCCTCGATTACATAGGACCGAAAAGCTTTTCGCTCCGGGTTCTTCGCTTCCATCCGAATGCGAAATGTCTCATCCGTCATAGCTTGATCCTCCTGGCCAGGTCCAACGCTTTCCGTTGATCCACGCCGAGATACACCGCCGTGCTGCCAATACTTTTATGCCCCAAGAGTTGCTGACAGGCCGCGAGGTTTTGGGTTTGGTCATAGATGACCGCCGATTTCGTGCGGCGGATAGAATGGGTACTGTGGCGCTTGGGATTGAGTCTAGCCAGTTCTGCCCAGTGCTTGACCAGATTGGCATATTGCGCACGGGTGAGATGGGAGGTGGTGGGCCGGTTGCCGATACTCGTCCACACATAGTCGGTGCCGCGCTTCCCACTGGCCAGTAACCAATCGGCGACACTCTCCTGTGTCGCAGGTGAGAGCGCGACCAGATGACCTTGATTAGTCTTTTGTTGCCTGATTTGTATTTCAGTGACGATGGCCCCTTGGTGATCGGTCACATCGGCCACGGTCAACGCGAGCAGGTCCGAGGCCCGGAGCATCGTATCAAGGCCGACATTAAAGAGGGCCAAGTCCCGGACCTTCCCTTCCGTCTGTAACAGCGAACGGATGACTTGCACCTGATCGGGGGTAAACGGAGCCATTTGGCCGACCGATTTGCCCTTGTTCCACGGACCGTTTTTTATTTTCGCTTTTGATCGTTTTTTCATTGAAAGCGAAAATAGAGATTCTCTCACTACTCCCCAGTTCTTGTGCTTGAACTGGTCATGTGTGACCGTTTTCCTAAATATGCATGATCCTAACTGCGATAGGCAACGTACTGAAGAGCGTTGAGTCTCACGAAGCCATCAAATTGTATCTGAATATATATAAAGAGTAACTCATTAGATACATTTTTTTACCAAAGAGTTTTTGATAGGCCATATTTTATGAAAGATTTTCTACCTCTTGATTGTGGTACACAATGTGCTTCATGAGGCTTTAATGGAAAAGGATTTTACAACCCTTATCTCCCAGGATTTATTCAAATCTTTGCCAGAAGTATAGGCTGAAAAACGAAAGGGGGTTTCTAATGGCAGTTGAGCTTGAAATTCGAGATGGGGACCCGTGGTGGTTGAGTCCTGATATTTGGACCGTCCCAGGGGATAACCCTGAAGGGGCACCGGGCCTTCCGGTAGTCGGGCAGCCTTGTTATCTATGGGCCAAGGTTCGTAACAACGGCACCAGCAGCGTAAATAATGCCGTCGTGCGATATTATTGGGCGGACCCTTCTGCGGGCTTTGATCGTTCAACCGCAAATCTTGTGGGTACCTCGAACGTGAATCTATCAGCGGGCGAAGTCACGGACGTGCTTTGTCTTTCACCTTGGGTACCTCAGTATGTCAACGATGGGCACGAGTGTGTGTTGGCAGAAGCGTTCCACGACTCTCTAGACCCACTGCCTGTGACCACCGATTTCAATGTTACTACCGACCGACATGTGGCCCAGAAAAACCTCAGTGTCGTTCATGCGACTCAAGGATTCTTTAAGGTATCTGCTGTACTATTCAACACGCTTAGATCGGAAAGAAAATTTCAGATTAAGGCCTTCCCTGGAGAGGTGGGACAGCTCAAATCCCTGACTCCCAATCTCGGGTTTGAACTTCCGCGATCTAATGGGAAACTCATGCGCAACGCCTTTGTCGATTCCCGTTGCCCAACAGAAGATGCGTTTGGGAAGTGCGATCAAGAAACGCTGGAATTGTCTATCCCAGGCCACGGAACTCGATTTGCGACTTTGATCGGAAAAATAGAGGGTAAATCGGCCTTGGTGCACGTGGGGCAATTTTACGGAGACCATTTGGTCGGTGGTTTTAGTATTCTTGTGTTGAATTGAACCTCTTACTTTAGCAAGACCTGCTCGCACTCGAAGCAACGTATTTTAGAAATTAAGATGGAATTATTCATAAAGGAGATCTGTCATGGCTGTAGTTGTACCCAATCGCCCATTTGCATCGGACTCCATAACAGGACTCATGCTTCCCGATGGCATATTTGTCACGATGTTGGGCAAACAAAATATCAATGTTCAGGTAGAAAATTCCGGTCCTTCGACCATCAATAATCCAAAACTATACATCGAAAGCGTATCAAATCCGGGGATCACCTATACCCCTGGCACACGATATATACCTGATCTACAACCCAGTGCCGTACGTGTGGAGCAGTGGGAGGCTGATTTTACCCACTGCCCAAGTGGCACGCACCTTGTGAGCTTCATTGTCGAAGATAATTCGGGAACCAAAATCCGACTCATCAAAAAGATTTTTGTTATGGGTGTCACGTTCGATCCTGCAACCCACACCTTCCACGCCGAAACACCCGAGGGGATACTTTCGGCCAACTTCGTCGACCTAGTCAAACCCAAGCGTGGCTGCAAGGATTCACACCCAAAGCGGTGTTGCTGTGATCATCATGACAAGATGGATCCACGGTCTGAGGATGAAACTTCCGATGACTCAGACGATCGCAAGCTGCGTGGCATCAAGAAGTCTGGCTTTGCCATCACGAACCTCACATCCTTATTCGAGCGTCTGGGAAAAGATTTTGAGTTCTGCCCACCAGGATATCTGCCTCACCGTGTCGAGATGGCTTGGACACCTACTCCGCCTTATGAAGGGCAATATTCTGATCTGCCGTTTCAGGACCCATGGTGGAAGATTGTGTTGTGCATCCTGGCTGTGCTGTTGCTGATTGGTGCAGCGATCGCCGAGGCTCTGGACGGTACAGGGAGCGTCACGGTGGGCGGCGGCTCTGGCGACCCAGGAGGCCCGGTTGATGATTGTTGCGGTGTCCGTGCCGGCGGGGGAGGCACTAGCCCGATCGCTGCAGGTCTCGTGGCGGCGGCGGCGGCGGCGGCCACGGCTGCGGGACTCAGCGATGTTCGCGACCCCATGCGACGAGGTCAAGACGCCACACCACCTGCTGATGGGGAGCTTACCGTCAAAGAACTACTCAACGTTCAGTTAAACTACCCAGACCCCGTGGCCCTGGGACGTGCGTTTGCTGTAGAGGCTAAGTGGCATTACAGACGGATCACGACAAACAAAATATACGAAGCCAGCAATAGCGACATAACTCAAAACATCCATATTGCCTCAAGCTATCAGATCGATGCGCCAGAAGTGGCTTCTAGCTATAAAAAGGACGGACAATGGACGATTAAAGCGCAATTCCGAGATAAAGCTGGGGATCTGTTCAAAGGAAGCCAACTTTTGGTTCAATGTTTCTTGGTCGGACCACAAGGCCAATTGATTAAATTACTGCTCCAGGATGATGGGTCATTCCCTGATCAGAAACCTGCTGACGGGATCTACTGCGCAAGGAAATATTTTTCGCAGTCTTCAGAAGGCCTATGGCGATATTATGTCATCGCCCAGGATGTAAACCATGCCACTTCTGATATGACGCCGGAACAAGCCGCACAGATCATTGGTGGCATGGTAATCACCCACCAGCTAACAATCACCTTCGATCAAGATGAATGTCCCTTTGTTCCTGATGGACATGTTATGGTTGTTTAATAAATTGGCAGTATCGAAAGAAGTAGTACAAAAAACCTTGGTAATTTGAAGAGCCTCTACCTTCAAAAAGGTAGAGGCTCTCTCGGTTTGATAATGCAGGAGAAAGTCCTATTTTCGCTTTTTGCCAAAGCGAAAATAGAAATCTCCTCCACGGGGGGTTCCCCGAAAATCCCTCTCCAATAGGGGTCATCTCCCCCAAATAATTCTCTTTCTTCATCCGCCATTGCCGTTTTTCGTCATTTTTTGGTGCGCTCATTGAGAGAGGCTAACGTATTAAATGGAACGTTTTTCGCCAGTGTTGATGCTGGATTTCGCGATCCATATCTGATAATCGTCTTTATCAGATATGAACTTCTTCCCACATTCACCCTGTTAATATGACCACAGCTACCTGGGCGTGCCCTGCCGCACCCCACCCAAAGCTCCAGCCCACAGCGACACATGCTTCCAGACAGCCTAATCCCCCCTTGATTCCGGTTCCGTTCCTGGAGCCAATCGATCCCCTTTGCCCAGGTTCCAACTCCACACCCCATCATGATACGAACGGCGGGCCTGATTCATGAAAAATGGGCACCTCTGTCCCAGCTCGCTGGGGAACGTCCGCCAGGTGGATGGTAAAGCCTGCGAATTGCCCCTGAAACGGGGGCTTTGGTATTTTGCGGCTCGGTCAAAAAGGCCTTTTGAAAATCCTATTCCCGGTAAATTCACGGCACACACATGGCCGTCAGGCGACAAGCGTTGGGCAACGCGATGGAGAGATCGGACAACAACAGGGTTCCGTGTCAACCACGGAGCCCATCATGACTTCGAAAACCTAACAGTCTTGGTCGCCAAAGAATGGGGGCAGGTCACTCCGTCGATCATTTGTGCCAACTGCTGGAATCCGCAGAAACGTTGCCAGGGGAATTGGTACAATTACGCCTGATTCGGCACAATACGAGTTATGCATACCCTACCGAACTCTCTGAAATACATCAAAGACCGGGATTTTGATCACGAAAGGGAATAGGCAGGAGGGGGAAAGTTACCTTTGACCTTCGCCAATCTAACTTGTGGGATTTGCTATAACAGTAAAGGGAGGGGCCTCTCATTTTTGAAGGTACCCGATTTCCGTTTAGATGATTTCGGCGGCTCTAGGAGTTTTTGAAGATATTCGTAAAGCGCTGCTATTTCCTTATCGTGCTTTTCGACCTTCTGCGCCAAGTCCTTGTGCGTGGCCAAGACCTCCCGCATACGAACAAAGGTCTTAATGATACTGATGTTAATCTGGATCGCCCGTTTACTGCGTAACACACTGGACAGCATGGCAACGCCATGTTCGGTGAACACCCACGGCAACTTACGCCTTCCTCCCTGCCCACTGTTTGATATCACAATTTGTGACATCAAAGAATCGAACTCATCTTGGGACAGTTGAAAGGCAAATTCCGACGGAAACCGCTCGATATTACGAGCGACGCTTTGGTTTAAGACTCTGGTCTCAACCCCATAGAGTGCCGCCAAATCACTATCTAGCATGACCTTTTCCCCACGGATCAGGTACATGGAGCGGGCAATCTGCTCAATGGGAATCAGGGATGGGCTTGGTGATTTTTTCGTCGGCATAACGAGGTCAATCCTGGATGATATGTATGCTAGAAATTAGCCACAAACACAATGACAGAACATCAAATCTACTCATTCCTGTACTCCTTACCTTTCACGTGTTTCACTGGCGGGCCCTTCAGCATCCTCGCCGCCATTGAGGACCCCGCCGTGATTGCCAAGATATTGAGCCACTTGGGATTACCCACTCGGCCCCCACCACGGGCGCCCGCTCGTTTCGACGCCTTCATGCAAACAGCCTACTCTCCCCCGTGGATTCCGGTTCAGTTTAGGAGCCGCCACGACCTCTGTGCCCAGTTTCCCCACTCACACCTCAGAAGGAAGCGCCAGGCTGACCTGATCCGAGACAACGAGGCCTGTCAGACCCCACGCGCAAGAGAAACGCCCGCCTGGCGGAGCGCGACGTCTGGGAATGGAATCCTCACGGAGGTCTTTGGTACGTTCCCGTTCATGTAAAAAGGCCTTGTAAATTTCCTATTCTCCTCACAAGAAAGGTGTCATAAATCCGCCACCTGATTTGATCTACCACTGGTTTTCGCACCCTACAGAGACAAACTGAAGTGGCTCAGAAGATTTATGAAAGAGCTTCAATTATCTTCTATTAGGGGTCAGACTCGATTTAATTTCACCAGAAAATTGCGGAGCCTAGGGGGGAAACTAATTCGAGTCTGACCCCTAAAGTTAGGAAATTATCATCCTTTATTCATAACTACCAGCGCTCGTTCAACGACATCTTTGTTTCCAATGATGAGAGCCGTGCGCTGGTGTAATTTCTGAGGTTGAATGTCTAGGATACGTTCCTTGCCAGATGAGGCTGCGCCGCCAGCTTGCTCCGCAATAAAGGCCAATGGATTAGCTTCATACATGAGCCGCAGTTTTCCTTCAGGACTTTTTGTTGTACTGGGATATAAGAAGATTCCACCCTTGAGCAAATTCCGGTGAAAATCAGCTACCAAAGATCCTACATACCGAAGAGAATAGGTATTGCGTAGTTCTTCGACCGCTTTTTGAGTACCTGCATCCAACCCCTTAAAGTTGCCTTCATTGATGCTATAATACGAATTCGTCTCCGGGATGCGAATATCCGGATTTGTGAGCCGAAATGTTCCATCCGTCGGATCAAGCGTGAAGCCCTGAACGCCCCATCGAGTGGCCACAACCATCATCGTGCAAGACCCATAGACCGTATAAACCGCTGCCACCTGTTCAGTACCTTTTTCCAACAGGGTAGAATCCGTAACTTTTTCATCGTCCTGCCGCTTCCAAATTCCCAAGATCGAGCCCACACTCACAGCCACATCAATATTAGAGGACCCATCCAACGGATCCATTTGCACCAGATATTGATGTGCGGAACTATCACCAACAATAAGCGTCTCTTCAATTTCTTCAGAACCAATGGCGGCAACACGGCCACATCGTCTCAACGTGTCAACTAAGGTGTCAGAAGAAAATGTATCTAAAATTTGGACTACCTCTCCCTGCACATTCGTTTCACCGGTCGTTCCGACCGCTTGAGCTAGCACAGCCGCACGGACTTTCGCTTGAATCTGGGCAGCCCCTTCGGCAATACCAGCCACAACGGCTTCCAAGCCATCACACTCTTCAGATCCCTTCCAAGATGATGCTGAATATTCCTCAAGTGTTTGAAACATAGTGAAAATTGTATCTAGCGCCCTAGAACGCGTCAATTTTTATGATTGAAAGATCAGCCTTAATTTAATATTTCAAAATAGGCATTAGACTCTTGCATCTAACCTCTACAGGACTAATCACTTCATGCTCGAGCGTACAACCAAAATTTAACAACCAGAATATGCGGCCACCCATTCAGACACACTCCCCATAAAATACCCTTGAAGATCATGAAACCCTCTAGACCCGCGAAGCATGAGGCGCGGGGTTCGTTTTCTGCCTCCTTGACAATGGCATGTGCTGCATGACCTTTGGCCAATACAGTCCGAACCTTCAGTAGTGCCTACCTTCGTTTTTTACTCAAAACCTGAGTGGCGTAAGCTTCCACAACCTTAAGAATCTTTTTTCCTTCTCCTTCTAGCGCTGCGAGAATCTTCTTGGTTTTTCCTGTTTTGGTTCCCTCTTTCTTGAGACCTGATTCCAAAAGACTGGTATCAATCACATGAACAAGTATCACTTCCCGCAAAGAATGATGGAACAAGGTTCCGAAAGCTTCGACGGCTCTCATAGAAAATATTGACCCATCCACAGCGCATAAGACTTTCATCCACGCTCCTCCTTTCATCACAATTTCGGATTTTTTTACTTAACAGTCACGACCGTTTACAATCAAAGGAAAGGCTACTACAGTACGGGTTTCCCCCTACAACCCATGGAATTTTACGCCATTTTTTCTGTAAAAAGCTAAGTATAAAAAGAAGAGCCGATCTTTTATTTTTATCATTGTGGAGGTAGTTCAAAAATGCCCGTTAACAAGCAACTGAAAGCCGTGCCAGTTCAAAAAATGCGTCAGCCGTTAACACAGGAAGATCTCGCCAAATTGTCGTCCAAACAAGGGCTGATTAAACTCCTCAAGTCAAAAAACATTAGTACTAAGAGTGCCTTAAGTACACTGCGCTATGAAGCCGAATTACGACAGCTCCAAATTGAATTGGTGAAGCTGCAGCGGGATGTCCAACTCAACGGACGCCGGGTAGCCATTATCTTTGAAGGTCGTGATGCAGCAGGGAAAGGGGGCGCGATTCGACGATTTACTGAACACCTGAATCCACGTTCCATGAAAGTGGTGGCCTTACCCAAACCTACCGAAGTGGAGAAAGGGCAATGGTATTTTCAGCGATATGTGAAGAATCTACCTAACCCTGGGGAAATCGCTTTCTTTGATCGGAGTTGGTACAACCGCGCCGTCGTCGAGCCTGTCATGAAATTTTGCAAAAAGTCTCAGTACGAGGTGTTCATGCAACAGGTTCCCGAATTTGAACATATGTTATATGAAGACAATATTGAAATCATTAAATTTTGGTTCTCTATTTCAAAGGGTGAACAAGAACGCCGCTTTAAACGCCGAGTCACCAATCCGTTAAAACAGTGGAAAATTAGCCCCGTTGATGATGAAGCCCAAGCCCACTGGGATATCTACACCATGTATAAAGAAGAAATGTTTAGTAAGACCCATACCTCCTATGCGCCTTGGGCCATTGTGAAAGCCAACAGCAAAACAAAAGCACGGCTTGAGGCCATACGCCATGTGCTGAGCACCCTTCCCTATGAAGGCAAAGGGGAATCCAAGGTGAATCTCCATCCTGATCCTGGAATTGTTTTACGATTTCATCGAAAGAGCAAAGTCGTCGATTAAGGACCAACAAGAATACAATGAGGAAATAGTGGTTTGAGAGGACTATGAGCTGCTTTACTCAGAAAAAGAGAATTGGGTCACCCATCTAGCAGGCTCCGGTCAAGTGGGCACACGTCTCCTCTTCTTTCGTCGTCGCACGTTCCCTCCTGAATGTCATCGATCCCTCGAGCGGTGAGACCTCGACTGCATCCGAGTTTTCAGTGGTTGCGGTGTCTCCTCAGTCACCTGAGTTGCACCAGTCACCCATCAGGATCAAGGCCAAGAGACGCAGGCTCTCCAGCCCCTGGCCACTCAGTGGTCCCAGAAAACCATTAGTGCCCGAGTGTGTCCAAACGAAAGGATCACAGATCCACGGGTTGCCCTATGGCTCCACCCTCATGAAGGCTCACACCCGAGGCAGCTCAGTCCTCCCCGTCTACCGAGGGAGCCGAAGCGGGCGGGGGGATGGCCAATCAAGTTCATGGTTTTACCAACCCCTTTCCAAGCTCATCCGACCCACCCAAGTTTCATGGCCCCGCTGCTGCAAAGGCCTTCTCAATTTCAAACGGCACCTGATCCCGTAAGACGTAGTAGCAAGCTCGCGCTAACTTGTGCGCCACGGCCTTGATCGCCACGACCCGTTTTGTCTGGCTGACCTTGCGGTCGTAGAAGCGCCGAATGGGTGGATAATACCGCACCGCGTGATTCGCCGCTTCGACAAACGCCCAAGCCAAATACTTGTTACCATTCTTCGTATTGCCCCGACCTTTGCGTTTGCCATTGCTCAGTTTCGTACTGCCCACACAGCGGCAATAGGAGGCCCATTGGCCGACGGTGGGAAAGCGGTGGATCTCACCCGCTTCCAGCATAATCGTCAAGGCTAACGTCTGGCCCACCCCGGCAATGGTCAAGACCTGCCGAAAGGTCGGTCGTAGGGCGACCTGGGCCTTGATTGCCTGTTCCAGCGTCGCAATCTGCTCGTCCACACAGCGCAGCACGGCCAACGTACTATTGACGGCCAGTGCCACCTCCGTCGTCGGTAAGAGCTGCTCGACTTCCGCGATCGTCAGGGTTTTCAGTGTCTGCCCCTTAAGCGTGGTGCCCGTGTGGCGTGTCACGACCGCCTGGGCGCTGAGCAGATTACTTGTCTTCTGCTGCACCAATTGGCTGCGTTTCCGAAGCAAGTCGCGGACGCCTCGTTCGGCCTTGGGATAGATATAGCCCGTGGGCAACAGCCCTAACCGCAGCAGATGAGCCAGCCACCGCGCGTCGCTTGCATCGTCGGTGTATTTGAGTCCGGAGTATTGTTGCATCGCCGCTGGGTTGGCTAAGTGGACGAGATAGCCCGCCTCCATCAGGCCATCGACCAACCAGTACCAATTATATGTGGACTCGACCACCAGCCCCTGGAGCGTGGCCTGATACGGAGTCAGTTGTCCGAGCATCGTCGCTAATTCATTGGGCAGTCGTTTCCGATACACGATCTGATCCGCAGCATCCACAATGACGATCACACTGTTGTTGGCATGGAGATCAATCCCACCGTACAATTTGTCCATGGCTCCTCCTTGGGTTGAGAAGGTTGAGAGATTCTTGACCAATCCCTCAACTGTATCGCCCAGGCGAGGAGCCTGCTAGATGATTATCAAGTTGCTAACGGACCTTTTACGGGTCAGTTCATAACGATAGGCCATCTTTCCTCTCTCGCTTCCTTTTCGGAAAGGCCAGGTCAGAGGAATTTGTTCGACGAAGAGATGGAACTTCTCGTGGAAGGCGAGTTCAATTGTATCCAGACCTAATCTATTCGGGTCACAAAATAAGCCTTTCCCCTCTGGAGCAAGCACCTGTTCAAGAACATGAGAAATATCCCCTAAAATTGCCTCGTCATAAAAGACCTCACAGCCGATGACAAAATCATAGCGTTCTTTCAGTTCAATTGTTTCAGACCAATCCAATGTACAGGTGTCAAAGTTATTAATATGATTCAGTCGGCATGTCTCCTTCACCGCTTCTAGCGTTACCGGAACCATATCTGAGAACATGGTGAACGCCCCAAGCTGAGCTGCAACAACTCCAGGCACTCCGGTCCCACATCCAATCTCCAGAACCTTGGCTCCAGTCAATTTTGTTGGAAAGAATTGGTGAATCAGATATTCCGAAAGGGCTATTGATGACGTCCAGATCCGATTCCAGTACCCCCACCCCAGTGACTCATCATCGCGTTTATCTATTGGGGTTTCTACGGAAATATCTCGTTTGGTCTTGCAAACGATGGATACATCACCGATTTGGGGGAGAGTGACAACTTTTATGTGACTCACAAGCAGGATTTCCCATCTGTCTAAAAAGACTCTTATCCAAATTTGGTAAAAGACTGTAACAGATCTGAACGTAGCAGGAGGGCTGAGAAAAATCAGTGCTCTATCGCGTGTCTCGTCGTAGCTCCTCGTAACCCATACAAAAAGATAGAAATGAAGTTCGCTTCACTTCCATTAGAATGCAACAAAAACCTAGTGGTAAGACTTCAACGACGCCCTGCCAGCAGATTCCTTGACGACTGCCTCTTTCCTGGTAGACTTTGACTGAATGTTTTTTCATGGTGATACGACCTCTTCATTCCATATTCTTCCTTTCATCGATATGCTTATTTCCCTAACCTTTCATCCTCAGACAACAATCCAACTCCAGCGGGCTCTCCATCGTCTTTATTTCCGTTTTCCGTGAAGCATCTAAAGCAGTAGACAAAATTCCTGCCACGCAGATTTGCAAACAAGGAGCTTCGATATGGAAGAAGGTTTATCGACACCTGTCGGCACTCGCCGATCATTTTTCGTAAAAGTCACCATGGCGATTTCCTCCTTCATTGGTGTCTCATTGGCACTTCCAATTGTCGGCTACCTCATCTCCCCAGCGCTTCGGCGACAACCCAAGGAGTGGGTTTCGGTTGGAAAGATCGAAGATCTCCCCTCAGATGAACCAACTGCATTGGATTACTCCATGACCGTGAAGGATGGGTGGCAAAATAGCCAGTCAACAAAAGGGATCTGGGCCGTGAAACGGAAAGATGGCCACATTACCGTTTATTCCCCCATTTGCCCACATTTGGGATGTGGATATCGCTGGGAACGGCAAGAGCGGCTCTTCAAATGTCCTTGTCATGGCAGTGTCTATGACATGGAGGGCTCAGTTAAAGCGGGGCCGGCCCCTCGGCCGTTAGATACCCTACCTTCTAAAGTAGAAAATGGAGAATTGCTGGTTTTGTATCAGGAATTCAAATCGGGCCTCCCTAAAAAGGTGGAATTATAACTCTATGCTCGCACACCTCTATAAGTGGTTTGACAACCGCATCAAGTTAAAACCTCTTGAGCAAACCCTACTCAACGAACCCATTCCAGGAGGGGCCAGTTGGAACTACGTATTTGGGTCTGCCACTTTGTTTCTCTTCGGATTACAAGTCCTCACCGGCATGTTGCTGATGGTGTATTACGTCCCGTCAACGGATCATGCCTACGATACGGTTCGTTTCATTCAGGATGAAGTCTGGGGGGGCTGGTTTATTCGTGGATTGCATCATTGGGGAGCCTCGGCAGTAATAATGGCCATCGGCCTACATATGCTCCAAGTTTTTTTTGACGGCTCCTACAAAAAGCCACGCGAACTCATGTGGATCATCGGCATTGTATTATTGCTCCTAATGCTGGGCTTTGGTTTTACTGGCTATTTGTTGCCTTGGGATCAAAATGCCTACTGGGCTACCCAAGTGGGCATCAATATGGTGGGGTCGGTACCACTGATTGGAGATTTTCTCGTTAAAGTGCTTCGAGGTGGAGAAACCTTAGGCGCTCTCACCTTATCACGATTTTTTGCCATTCATGTCGCATTTCTTCCAGCAGCGATTATTCTTGGCATTATGCTACATCTTTTTATTCTTCGACGCGTCGGTCCGGCTGGGCCGCATGATGAAACCAGAGCAAAAATGGGTAGTGAGACCTTTTACCCGCGGCAGGTCTATATGGATGCTATCGTCATGCTAGGTGTCTTTATTGTCGTCTCAACACTGGCCATCTTTATTGAGTTTCCCCTGGCTGATCGGGCCGATCCATCCGATCATTCCTTTATTCCTGTGCCAGAATGGTACTTTCTGTTTCATTATCAACTCTTGAAATATGCCCCAGGAGCCCTTGGTCCTCTTGCCACATGGCTCCTCCCCCTGTTGTTTTTTACAGGACTCTTTCTGCTTCCCTTTTGGGACCGAAACCCTGAGCGGCATCCAGCCAGCCGACCCATTACGCTCACCGTGGGCATGGGGTTTTTAATCACAGTCTTTGTCTTGTTGGGCACATCCCTTCAGCAACTCTATGCCGTGCCCAAAAAAGATCCATCGATTGAACGAGGGGTAGGGTTAGTCAAACAATTTGGATGTAAAACCTGTCATCGAATTCATGGAGAGGGCGGCAACCTGGCGCCAGACCTTTCATTTGTGGCAGATCGTCACCCTGAGCGAGCTTGGCACATCCAGCATTTCAAAAATCCGCAAACCGTCTCCCCCGGCTCATTTATGCCAATCTTTCCATTGGATGACAAACAACTCAACGACCTCACAAGCTACATGCTCACCCTAAAAAGCGGCCATACTCCGTAACTGGTTCCTGAAGTAACAGCCATTCATCAAAGCTACAGGTATTGGCGTAATGCAAAACGACTTAGCTCTCCTCATGATCCTGGATTATGGTACAGAGAACTCGACGTTCAGCCCGAGGGCCATCAAATTCACAGAAAAAGAGATTCTGCCATTGCGATAAACCCAACTGACCGTCAATTATTGGAATAGTCTCTGATGGTCCGACGAGACCGGCCTTTAAATGGGAATCCCCGTTGCCATCTTGCGCATCATGCAACCACACCCCTGACGGAATGAGTTTACGCAATAAATTGACCACATCCAGTGGGACACTATCATCCCAATTTTCCTGAACCATGATCGCAGCCGTCGCCCCCTGTGCATACACATGCATGATGCCATTCTGAATCCCACTTCGCTCAAGAATCGCCCGTATCGATTCGGTGATATCGATTAATTCCTCCGGCTGAGTGGTCTGTATCACGATAGTCTCACGCATAAATTCAGCATCCTGAAGAGTTCATCGCTCATCCTCACCTACTTTACGACCACATTGACAGAGTCAGAAACCGTCACCATATCATGGTCATGCGTGGCGACTTTGACAGTGATCGTATGAGGACCGGGGGGAACATCGCTAAATTTTCCCTTGAACCCTTTCTGATATTTTCCATCCATAAAGACATGCACATGATCAGCCATCATGCCTTTTCGAAAAGAGTAGGCAAGGTCAAACGTACTCTCAACAGTCGCTCCGTTCTGAGGAGACGTAATGGTAATGGCCGATCCATCGTGCACATCAAGCTGTTCTCCTGCCAAGACTTGCTGCGATATATCTAAACAACAACAGACCATAATAAGAAATACCCTCGTGAATCGATCCATAGCACCATCCTTTTATAAAATATAAGTATTCAAAACCACCTGCTTGTTCGTATTCTATCCGGAACGCCAACACAGATGAAGAACATTTTGATAGAGTAAACGATGCTTCGATTTTTCCTCTCTCTCATTCTCTGCGTTTTGTTTCTCTGCCTAGGGATGATCAAGGCCTTGGCCTTCCAAGATGAAATTGATTGGATATGGAATGACACGAAACACACAGCCAGGCAAGGACCAACATGCATGAAATTTATCGTGAAAGCCTACCCCATCAAAATTCTGCGGGGAAACGTATCGGGCCAAACTTGCCTGATAAAATCTATTGAATCCTATCACAAGGGCGATCAGGAGGAAGCCCTAGGATGGATCCTGGCGGGACAATGCCATAATCGACTCGCACGGGAAACCCTAGTGAAACATGCCCCCAAGGTCTTGGAATATGTGTTGCTCAAATACGGAAAGATGGTTTCAGTAAAGGATGGTGAAAATCCTGACTGAGTTCCCAGATGAACAATGGACAATAACCACATTCTTCCATCTCCAAAAAATGAATAACACGAATAACAGTTATTCCGAAGTCATACGTTCGCAGAAATTCTGCACCATTTTCTTAAAGAGAAAAAGTGCCGTGTCTTTTGGGGACGCGACGATCGCTAAATCGGCAGAAACTTGGACGTCAGCAGGAATGATGTGGTACCGAGTAGCCACATATTCCGCATCTTCAAGGTCGAGTTCTGTTCCACGTCGTAGCTTGGCAATGATAAAGTCGACGGGCTCGAGAAGACGCAATCGTAACCCAGGTTCTTCGTGCCACACAGATGTCCGTTCACGATAACCTGGTGGCATGGCGATGATTGACCAACCTGAAATATTTTCACCAAGATCAGCAGGAATCTGACGTTGCTGCAGGAAGGTGATCAGTGGATCTAATTCTCCGACTAATTCCCCATCCACATCCACCGTGACCCGGTCGGTATAGCCATACGCTTGTAAGGCTAGGCCTCCAATCAAAAGAAGGTCGACTGCATTCCCCGTCTGTTGATAATAGTCAGTTAGATCCCGAACAATTTGATTAAGCGTGAGCGTTTGCAAATCGAAGCGCCTCGGCAAAAGTTCGATAGTCCCGAAAATCAATGGGGCCAGGATGATGTGGAAGCGGTCGTCGGGCAATCATTGATTGAATAAGAGACTGATAAGAAGTATACCACTGACAAGCTTTTTCGTAAGCCTGTTGCACCGCTGGATTCTGGTTCCAGGGAGTCAGGTCAAGATGTTCATTCACAAGAATTTCTAACCACAAAAGACGAACAGCCCTTGGACTTTCAAGGATGTCCTCAAATGTGCTCAGCCCTGTATACGCAGGCAACAACTTCATCGGGAAATAGGTTGATCTGGCGGGGACACTTTCATACAACGAGTCTATGCGAATAGAGCGTTCTGAACAAGTCCATATATCATCTCTCAAAATGAATCGAGCCGGACTCCATAGAGAGCCCGGCTCGTTTTCACCGCCTAGACGGTCAAGTTTTCTTCTTCTGGATTAATTCAAGGTCGCCAGAATTTTGTTGAATGTCTCACTAGGACGCATACCAGCCGCAACCTTCTCTGGACAGGTGTGGTAATACCCTCCAATATCCACTGGCTTGCCTTTTACAGATTTCATTTCCTCTAAAATCTTATCGACATTAGCTTCAAGTTCTTTGGCAACTGGAGCAAATTTGGTTTTCAAATCTGGATCGTCATTCTGATTCGCTAGCTCCTTTGCCCAATAAACTGCCTCCCACACATGGGAGCCAGCATTATCTAATTCTCCTAACACACGGCCTGGAGCCTTTCGGTTATCCATAAGTTGACCAGTCGCCCGATCCAACGTGTCGGCCAGTACTTGCGCTTTTTTGTTGTTCTTAAATCGACTGAGATGGGCAAATGATTCTGCTAAGGCCAGAAATTCGCCCAATGAATCCCATCGTAAGTGTCCCTCTTTCACAAACTGCTGCACATGCTTCGGCGCTGATCCTCCCGCGCCAGTTTCAAACAAGCCCCCACCATTAATTAACGGGACGATGGACAACATTTTAGCGCTTGTTCCCAATTCCAAGATTGGAAAAAGATCAGTCAGATAATCCCGCAACACATTGCCTGTTGCGGATATCGTGTCCTTCCCGTCTTTGGCACGTTTCAAGGAATGTTTCATAGCATCCACAGGAGCCATAATTTGAATATCCAGGCCATTCGTATCATGATCCTTGAGATAGCGATTCACTTTCTCAATGATCTGGGCATCATGAGCCCGATCCTTGTTCAACCAGAACACGACCGGCGTAGACGACGCCCTTGACCGGTTCACAGCCAGCTTGACCCAGTCTTGAATCGGAATATCCTTGACGATACAAGCACGAAAGATATCACCTGTTTCCACATCCTGTTGGTGTAAGACATTTCCTGCGCCATCAATCAAACGAATGCTGCCATTACCAGGAGCTTCAAATGTTTTATCGTGTGATCCATATTCCTGAGCCTTTTGAGCCATCAGACCAACATTGGGTACGCTGCCCATGGTGGCTGGATTAAACTCTCCATTTTCTCGACAAAAATCTACGACAGCCTGATAAATGCCGGCATAACTCCGGTCTGGAATAATGGCTTTCATGTCATGTTCTTTACCATCTGGCCCCCACATTTTTCCTGATGTCCGCAGGGCGGCCGCCATCGACGCGTCAATAATGACGTCGCTGGGAACATGCAAGTTTGTAATGCCTTTATCAGAGTCCACCATGGCCATGGTCGGCCCATTCTTCATAGCCGTTTCAATATCAGCCTTGATTTCGGCTTGTTTGGCCTCAGGCAATTGGCCAATCTTGGCATAGACATCGCCTAATCCGTTGTTCGCATTTACGCCCAACTCATTAAAGGTTTTTTCATGTTTTGTGAAGACATCTTCAAAAAATACCGTCACGCAATGTCCGAAAATAATGGGATCGGACACTTTCATCATAGTGGCTTTCATGTGTAACGAGAAAAGCACATCAGAGTGCTTCTTAGCATCGGCCACTTGATCCCTGAAAAATTGTCGTAAAGCCTTCACACTCATCTTGGTGGCATCAACAACAGCACCCTTGTCTAACGCGATACCATCTTTTAAGACTTTCGTGGCGCCATCAGCTCCGACAAATTCAATCCGGCCTTTGCCGGCATTGGCTTCGGTAATGGTGGCAGACTTTTCATTGCCAAAAAAATCTCCGCCAGACATATGGGCAACATGCGACTTAGAATCCTTTGTCCACTTCCCCATACGATGTGGATTTTTTTGGGCATATTGTTTCACAGAAGACGAGGCCCGACGATCGGAATTCCCTTGCCGTAGCACAGGATTTACCGCGCTGCCTTTCACTTTGTCGAATTTGGCTTGAATCGCCTTTTCCTCATCATTTTGTGGATCTTCTGGATAGTCTGGAATGTCATATCCCTGTTCTTGCAATTCTTTGACGCAAGCCTGAATCTGCGGAATCGAAGCACTAATATTAGGCAGCTTGATCACGTTGGATTCCGGCGTCATCACGATTTCTCCCAACAACGCCAAATCATCCGGTTGTTGTTGTTCCGGTTTTAACCTGTCTGGAAATTGAGAAATAATACGCCCAGCCAGGGAAATATCCTTGGTCCCAACATTGACGCCGGCAGTCCCGGCAAAAGCTTGGATGATTGGCAAAAACGATCCGCTCGCCAGTTCCGGTGCTTCGTCCACTTTTGTGTAAATGATATCGGGTTCTACTGACATAGGATTGGCCTCCTCAATAAGATAGATGACTCAAAAATGTTATTTCAGGAAATTGTCAAACCTTCGGAATCATACGGGTTGGGATTTTAATAAGATTTTGTTTAGTCGACAATCAACCGAAAGGCCCAGTTGAAGGGGAGAGACTAAAGACCCAGATACTATTGGGCACTATTGAATCATTCAATTTCACGTTATGAAAAGGGCTTCAGAGCCGTAGTGACTTCAATTCGACAGGAATGGCCAAAACAGTCCGTCCAGCAAGGCCGCAGCCATTTTTGCGCGCGGAGCGTACCGGTACGACGTGAGCACGGGAAAATGCTGAGAACACCGCTGACGTCTTTTTTCAACATTCCTAATTGACAAGGGGACGGACACAACAACTTGGCTCACACCACAAAAATATTAGATTTTAAGTACTTGCGATTCCCGTCAACCCATGAATCAAGCTTGAACGTATCAAAAGATGCGATATTCTATGTCACAAAAATTTGCTGTGACTATCTCCAGGCATGTTAGAAACACCCCTCCCCACTCCCAGGAACACAACCGTCTCCCAAAGGACACCCCCCGTTGCCATCAGCCGAGGCGGTTGAGTGCCTCCTGACCGGGTCTTTGGTAAGTTCCAGGTCAGGCAAAAAAGCCGTTTAAAATTCCTATTCCCCACCTATCAAGTATGGCCTCGTCTTTAGTGGCATAACATCGCTCACCGCTATACGTCGTAAAGTTTCCTTTTATCGGGTGTGAGGCTGGGCAATTTTTTGTGGATGAAGGTGGAACGCCAGGACGTGTTGGTGGCACGTTTTTCGGAACTTGGTCACTCGACATTGCTACCGGAACTCCGAAAAGCAGCAGCACCAGACCAATTTGAGTGATATTCGTAACCCTGTTCAAGAGGTTCATGATGGAGATTGCCAATTCTTACCAGCACAATTTCCAAGATTGTGTTTACTGAGAAATCTTAACAAAACTCTCCACTCCATAATTTATCTAGAAAGACCCCCCAAGGCATCACAGTCACCTCACCCACCTGTCGAGTCCTAGGTTCAAAGCTGATGACCAGATGTCGCCTCAATACTTTTTCTTCGGCTAGCGCTTTCAAAGCTTTGAGATCCTGAGGCGAGACTTGGTTTTTGGCTTTGATTTCGATGGCAGTATGATTCCCTAAAATGAAGTCCACCTCAAAACCGGAGGCCGACCGCCAAAAACGCACCGACTCCCCAGATATGTAATCTCGATAGGC
The DNA here is from genome assembly GCA_965223685.1 of Nitrospirales bacterium. GTDB lineage: Bacteria > Nitrospirota > Nitrospiria > Nitrospirales > UBA8639 > Nitrospira_E. The sequence continues at coordinate 76,061 of CBDCXG010000003.1, read as the reverse complement.
AAATAATTCATGAGCCATATAGGTCTCGAACGCTTCCCCAAATTCCGGTGTGCCTTTTCGAACAGTCCGGCCCTGCAACATGCCCACCACGCCAATATCGAAAAAATAGTACTTGGATGACACAAGGGGTTTCCGTTTCCTTGATTGCCGCCAGGCCGGGATCTCATGCAGCAAAAGCGTATCCTGAAGAATACGGATATATTCGTACACTGTTGTCCGTGGCACCTGCGCATCATTGGCCACATTCGTGAAATTGATAATGGTTCCATTACACAATGCGGCCACCTTGAGAAATCGGCTGAAGGCTGGCACATTGCGCGTGGCACCTTCCGCCACAATTTCTTGCTCAAGATACGTTTCCGTATAGCTTTGCAGGTCCGCGCGTGGATCATCGGAGAAATAGATTGATGGCAACGTGCCTCGCGTGAGGGCTTGGGAAATATCGAAGTGCCTCCCCAATTCCTGATACGTGAGCGGGTGTAAGTGTTTTGTTCGTGCCCTCCCACCTAGCAAATTCACTCCGCCTCTACGCAGTTTCCGCGCACTGGAACCCGTGAGCAGAAATTTGATTCGCCGTGTTTCGATCAAGCGATGAACTTCGTTCAAGAGGTCCGGAAATCGCTGAATTTCATCGATGACGACGACACGATCCTTCGATGTGAGTTCTTCAGACAGCCGGGATGGATTCTGGCTCAGAGCCAGATAGACTGAAGTATCCAGTAGGTCGTAGACACGGACACCGGACAGCCGTTGATGAATAAGAAAACTTTTTCCGGTTTGCCGTGGGCCAAAGAGAAAATGCGATTTTTTGGTGAGGAGTGCCGATAGATCGACCAGACGTTCGATCTGAGGGGTGGCATGTTGAGAATGTACTGACATATCTATCGTCATATATCATGCCAAATGACGATAGATATGTCAATTTTAAGATTTCAAAAAGCTATATCTTTCTCGAAACGAGTGCCTTAGGTCTAAACACGCCCTCTCTTGGCACCATTCAATTAACCTTACCGAATATAGACATAGTATTTGAGCATATCTTTCCAGGTGAGAATGCCTTCGATTACTTCATCGTCGGATACCACCGGCAAGCATGAAATACTATGTTCTAACAACAAGATGACAGCCGTATCAATGGCCGTGTCTTGCCTCACGGTAATGAGGTTCGTCGACATGAGGTCACGGGCGATTGTGTTGAGCAGGGCCTGATCTTGTTCGCTAGCTTTGCCGGTATCAAGAAAAGGGCTGGAGGCCCTCAGAACATCTCGATCAGAAATGACGCCTAGCAATTTCTGTTCTTCGGCAACAAGTAAATGATGATAGGACACGCGACTGAAAATATCGCGCAATTCTCCCAAGGTCACAGTCGGCAACACACAATGAACCTTCTCACTCATAATGTTCATGACAAGCATCGTCCTATCCTCTTTTCTGTTCAACAAGTTCATCGCCTGCCTGTAGCCATGTACAGCCTGCTATCTTTTCTGAAATGTTTTTACTGATAGTATTGATCGTCATCACCACGTTAGGATAAATCGTCCTTGATACTTTGATTGAAGCTTTTTTCTGTTGTTCAATTTCAGGTTCAAGCGCCGACAACTGCTGGCGTAATCGTGCTATCTTTTCATTGATGGCCGTAATTGTATTCTCAATCTTTGTCGCCTTATCCACCGGCGTTTTGCCAAGGACCGTCGCTTTGCTTTGCTCAACTTTTTTAAGAATTGTTTGGAGTTGGGCAATTTCGCTCAATCGAGTCTCTAATTCTTTTTTGAGTTTTTGATAGACCATATAGAGTTTACTCAGTTGCCCCACCACTAATCGCGTCGGCACATAGCTCTCATTTCCTAATTGCTTGATCACGGCTTGTTTCCCCACTTCACAGGTGCCGCCAAACAACGCCCCTTTTCCACTGGGATGCTCGAGCAGAACTTGATTCCCTGCTTTCACGACACTGTTAATAATATATTCTTTCACCACAATATTATTATGCGCGTTCATCGTTGAAGCATTCACAAAACTCGCTTCGATATCCTCTCCGGCTTCAATACAGTACTCCACAGTTTCTCCGTCCATGGTGACAGCCCCATCTTCACCCAAAATGCCTCCACTAACACGAATACTTTTCCCTGCTTTGATATGTGCTCGTTCCACCGCCCCGCGCACACACACATCTCCGGTGACAGCAATGGTCATACCTGAAGCCACATCGCCTTTGACCTCTAACGATCCATCAAATGTAATATTCCCAGTATGAACATCCACATTCTCCACATGAAGAGCTGGATCAACATTGACCCCATGTTTCACAAAGACGGGATGCCCTTTTGTTTCGGCAAGGAGGAGATGAGGATTTTCCGGCGAAATAATCACGCCCGTCAGTTTCTTCGCAAATTCAGCATCTTTCCCCGCCTTTGGCTTAATGGTTTCACCTGTGACATCCATGCCTGGGATACCTGCGGTCGCTGGCACACGCTTCATGAGAGGAGTATTGATGTCGACAACCAAGAATTGGTGGGTACTCCCCATATCGGCCACACCATGTTCATCCACGACCGGCTGAGCCGTCACTTCACTTTCCACGAGCGGGAAAAATTCTACATCTTTCCCGTCCTCCGGCATTCGTGCTTGGGCAATGCACACATTTGTTGCCGATTGACTCTGAACACAATCTGCAACCATGCGTCGATCAATGAGCGAATCGACAATCCCTGCTTGGGCAATGGCTTGACTGATCATCTCTACAGTGACTGGTTGGCCATCCTCGGCTGGTGTAAGTGTTAGGAAGGCCTGTAACTTGTCGCTGGAGATCGAAACCGAGACAATGGCGTCCGTCAGTTTCGTCGATACAGCCTGAGAGATTTCATCTTGTTGTTGCACCTGGTCAATCAATGCTCATAGACCTTGATCTTGAATCATAACTTATCAACTCTTAGACAATGATCATTCCCTTGGAATGACTATTTATCGCTTCTACAATAAAATTCGGTATTTCCATCAACCTTCTTAAGGTGTTCCACCTAAACACGATCGAAGCCTTTTTATGGTTCATCGGGTTTTTCCGCGGATAATAATATGGAACTGAGCCTTTGAGGTATCCCCCTCCTTGTAAGGACGGGGAATTTTTCCGAAGAGGGCCTGTTGAAAAAAGCCGCCAGCGGCGTTCTCGCCATTGTTCCGTGCTCACGTAGTACCAGTACGCTCCGCGCGCAAAAAGGGCTGCGGCCTTGCTGGACGACATTTTTGAACAGCCCCGATGCTGCTGATAGCGAACAGCTTCCTGGCGAAATATGGCCCTTGATATCTTCATTATTCAACACTCCCGGAGAGGGAAGATTCGGGAGGCAGAAACAGCAATTGCTAAAGGGCTATAGGAGCGGGTGGGGCAATGCAGGGCCATACAGCTATCCCTCTACCCCACCGAGCTACTTGGTTCCTCTTCGGAACCAAGCCCCTTACAAAGGGGAGGAATTCTTAGCTCTGTTCTTTGGCAGACAACTGGAAGTGATCTATATACATCGGAAGGATCTTAGAGTCCAGGAAAGAACGACTGGCCCTCAACTAATTTTCTGAAAAGTGAGTGGCATCATTCTGCCAAGACCAGCTCAGTGGGTTCGGCTTGAGTTTGACCTCTCCAGAACCCCACTTCTAAATGCTCTAACCAGTCTAGAAATTTCCCTACATTCTCTCCGGAGAAAATCGCCCCATGCTGGGGACAAATCATCGAAGGATTTAAGGTCCTGACTTGGGAGACCCATGTGCGCAAAGCTTGGGATGAGGGCATCCAGCGCTGGTGAAATGCTTGCATATATTGGATATGTTCTTCAAAATTCGCGACAAATAAATCGGCTCCCTCCGGCACTAGCGCAGCTCCAACATCGCCGGAAAACAGGATATTCGCAACCGGGTCATAGAGTGAAAAATTTCCAGATGAGTGACAATAGTGAGCTGGAACAGCCTGAACTTCGCTCCCTCTTTCTCCAATGCGAATACTCATGCCGGCATCGGGAATGGGTTCTAGTTTTTTTCCGGATCCAAAGTGAGAAATAAACCCAGTCCATAACCAGGAACAATACACTTTGACATCTGGGACTAAATCCAGCCAGATCGGCAACGAGGAAATAATATCTGGATCTTGATGACTTGCAAATAACACCCGAATATTTTGAATGGGCACATACTTCGTCAGTTCTGCTAAGACGGTTGGGAAAATTTCCACTCCACCCGGATCAAGCAACATCGCTTCGCCATTACTGACAATGACCAGTTCATTCGTATCAATCACATCAGGATGCTTTTCCAGATCCCGGCCTAACACTATCCATTGATGACCGTTTTGTTCGAATATAACCTGACTCTTCATACATTCCTCCCACAGGCCAAGACCTCTAGAGCATTGCTCCCTTGAGCAATGACGTCTTTCATGTTGTTAAAATTACTCTCCAGCCGCTCGATTGTTTCATTGAGTGTATAGGCCAAGTTATTAAAGTTATCTTGTCTTTCAGACAGGTATGCCGCTTCCACTTTAATATACAAAGACAAATATTGAGCTGTCGTCCCAACCCCTTTGATATTTTCCGAGGCCAGCTTGGCTTTTGCCAGACATTGTATGGACTCTCGCAATAACTGTATCGTCTCACTATGATTGCCTTGGCACTGATGTGAAATCCGCTGAAGGTTGTCAAAAATGATTGGGGGTAATCGCTCAAAAAAAGGATGTTTCATGAATTTTGCCACATCTGATGAACGCGAAAGATTCATATCAGCCATTTCTTTTAAGAACGAGGTGTCTTCTGGAGTGATCTGCTTTAAGACAGTGGATACCAAACACATAATCTGTTGGTAATATCGCCGCACTAAATCGGAACACTTGGCGGTATTTTTGGCCACTTGCGTACACCATCCTTCTAACTCCCGAACCTCTGGACCAATTTTTTCTGGCAAGTCGGTTAAGACTTGCCCCAAGGCCAATAGCGGTCGACCCTCATGCCCAGGAACTTTGGCGGCATGGACAACTCCATTCAATGCCAGCAATTGCATCTCATACACCATGGCATCCATGATGCGAGCAAATTTCACCACATCCATGCATATTCCAAATAACTTATTAATATCAGTCTTATGGCGCATCAACCTGGATTGCGTTTGACTTTTAACCTCCTCCGTAAGGTTGTTATCTAGACCAGTCATAGATCCTCTCTTCCTTAGACTCTAAATTATCCGATTGCACTCACCCTAAGTTGAACGATAGATCACTAGTACATACTCGGAGAGTATATCTACACCTCATCGGGTAAATAGGAACGCCACTTTAGTGGAATACCGTTCGCCGATCAGAGTTCTGACAATCAGTTGAACGATTTGAACCGCTCTTACAACACAGAACCTAGAGCAATTGGCGCCAGGTAAGGACTTGGACAGGAAGGGTACGAAGGGTTGCGGCAATGGGACACGTATCGAGAGTGATACTGACATCGTCATGAGGGATATGAACCCGCTCAGCATAGAAGGCTCCTCTCACAGTTGAAGAACCAAGTCCTCCTGTAAATGTTGCTTGGCCCGTCACAAGAACAAGCCCATCCCAATGAAAAGGCGCCACAATTTGAATATTGCCCTTTACGAGTAGAAGGCCATATCCGTTGACCTGAGAGACGGTCAAAGTCCCACTTGAAGGTTCGGCATACTGCACAACAGGGGAAATCGCTGAGCCTATATTCACGCTAACTAAATCAGCCAAGACAGCTGTGGCTTCCTTTTTTAAACTATCTATCTGTTCTTCTAAATTCAAAGAGATGGGGCTGGATTGAGGTAACGCAGGGCTCCCAGTCAGACTCGCCGTACCTACCAGGGAAGCCAAGGGTGCCAGTGTGATTGGAGGAAGACCAGAAGGGAACAGGCCACAAACATCTATGCCTTGAATCGTGATCCTACTGCCTGAAAGCACAACTTCCTGGCCAGCATAAACCGGAGCCCAGATTGGGGGACCAGCAGGATGAGTGATATCTGCTTGAAGAATCGCCTCTGCCCCTTCTACCTGACCATGGCTCGTCACGACATCTACTGGCGCATAAAAGGAATCAAGAGTCGTTGTAAACTGTTCAGGAGTCGTCGACCAAATCGAGGAATAGCCAAACCGAATAAGTTCCCCCTTATTGCTGGCAGAATGTAGGGAGATCACACCATCTCTATCCACATAATGCGGCATAACCTGACGATGCCCAGCTTGTTCGGCATCATACTCCCTCTTGTGGTGCACCTTCGTCCAATAGGCTAAACCATTTTGTACACTGTTGGTCTGGACGAAGGTATTTGTGGCATTTCCCACAAGCGGAATATAGTTGGTAAACAGTGAATCGAAAGTCTGATCGTCTTCTGGCTTCCATCCAGAATGTGAAAAAATATACGCTGACCAATTTTCTTGATTGAGTGATGTGGGATTTCCAAGAAAGAGCGGATTCGATGCCAACGTTCCACTCAACCGTCGTTGTGTTTCTGCCAGTCCCGCTTCAGCAGCATAAAACGTTTGAATAGCTCGTCTGTAGTTTCCGCTTATCTGTAAATCGGTGGATGTTGCAAATAAAATAGCACCTCCCATAATGCTGGACACTGCCACCAACAACAGTGCGGCAATAAGGGCACTCCCATCCTTGCCAGTTAATAAGGCTTTCTGCACTCTGCATCTCTTGTCCATTTTCATGTTTAGAGATTCCTTGGCGCGATACGAGACTGCAATGTTACCGTTCGATATCCGCCATTCGACAGATATTTTGGATCTGGTGTTTCCGTGCGAGCTGTTACTGTGATCTGCACTTGCTGAATACTTGCGGAGTCAACGGTTGGAGTTCCCCCTTCATCAAAATATTGCACAATAAATGATTCAATGTTTTCTCCAAAGGGTTGATTCCCACCACCTGTATTACGCCGAAGAGTATACGTCGCGCCGTCATACACAAAAGTAATGGACTCATTCGCTTCTGCAAGCAGACCGTTTCCGTTCAAATCTGATTTGATCAGCAAACGACTAGGATCATAGGTAATCCCAAAAAAATCATTACTCATATCCAAGTCCTGGTTCACCCCACTCGGATCATATCCTGCCATCAAGAGTTCACGGCTGACGACATCGATGACAACGCGCGCTTGCTGCTGCATTTCCAACCGATCTTCTCGCACATATTGAGCCTTAAGTTCTCTTGCATATAAAGTGTAAACAGCACTCACCGTCACCAGACTTAAGCCAAGCGCCACCACCATTTCTATCAGAGTAAAGCCATTGGGCAATTTTTGAGGGAAATAGGACAAAGTTCACCCATCAATCTGTTGTGAGATAAGAAGTCAGTGAAGTGGTATGCGCGCCATCATCCCATTGCACAGTGACCGTAATCGTGTGTAAATCGGGCATCGGATCATCGGGAGTGATCGTCAAGATTCGTTGATGCTGAAGCGCCCCAGCAATGGACCCATAGGGTTCAGCAAGGCTTAAAGGACTGGTTAAGTTAGAGGGTATTCCCTCACGTTTCACATCTTCCATTTTTTCCTGGGCTAAGGTGACTGCGCGCGTCATCTTTTCACTGGCACTCATACCAGTGTATGCCACCACGGAAAATCCCGCGAAACCCAACAATGCTAAAAAGACAACTGCCAACGCGATCACGATTTCTAGCAGCGACAACCCCTGTTGACACTTGTTGCCGAACCAAAACGCCGTCAATTGTTTAATCATTTTTAGCATTTACGATTTCACCTTGACCCGTCCAGTGATACTGACGGTTATTTTTTTTGAGCCTGCAGAATTGGTGAGCGTGATCGAGGCCAGATTGATGGCCGTGCCGCGAGGTAAAAACGAAGGATTATTTGAAGCTGCTAATGTGACATCATGATAGTCGGCTTGGATATCACGAAATTCTTGAGGTTCACCTGGATCGATAGACCCATTATTGTTCTGATCATCCAGGATAAGGTAGTGCCGATCATCTTGAAAAAAGATCCGATGACGATTTCTTCCGACAACAGCGTTCATTTTGGCTGCCACGAGATCGGACATGACCTGTCGTACCGCGCCGTTCAATCGCCATTGAGGCAACTGGGTTGATAGCCACATGTTCGTGAGCATAAAGGTAATACTCATGATACCTAGCACGATCACCAATTCCATGAGCGTCAAACCTTTTGTGATTACTTGAGGCATCTCCACTAATTTCCTGTTCCTTACCCGCAAAGACTAAATATCCTGCTTGACCCAATTCAGATCAACCCGCGAAAATACCACTGCCAAAGGTCGGTCCCCCAAAGCATGGCGATGAGGGCGCCAAAAGCCAAATATGGGCCAAAGGGAATATATTGGCCTTTTTCCATGATTTTCAAAACGAGAAGTCCAACTCCCAGGGCTGCTCCAAAAACCGATGCCACCATGAGCGTGATAAGTGCCTGCTGCCAGCCTAAAAAGGCCCCCACCATAGCTAAAAATTTGATATCCCCACCTCCCATCCCTTCTTTGCCAAAGACATAGGGACTGATCCAGGCTAGGGTCAACAAAATCCCTCCACCCACAAGAATGCCCAGGAGCGAACTGACCCACCCCGTGGGTAGCAAGAAGGATCCACAAAGAACCCCAACCACGATCCCTGGAAGGGTGATCACATCTGGGATGATTTTGTGATCCCAATCAATCCATGTCACCACCCAGAACACCGAAAACAAGGCAGCATACACAACGGTGGCCCAGGTCAACCCAAATTTCCAAACCACTAAGAGATACCCCAGGCCATTGACCAACTCAATGACCGGATAGCGAGGAGCAATAGCGCTTTTACAAGCTCGGCATTGCCCTTTTAGCCAAAGAAAACTCAACAGGGGCACATTGTCGTACCAGCGGATTTGTGTACCACAGGCAGGACAAGCTGACCGGGGGGCCACTATTGAGACCCCATTGGGAATGCGATAAATGCAAACTGTCAGGAAGCTGCCAATGATTATTCCCAGAATAAAGACACTGAGCCAAACAATCCAGTGAGCCATAAATGCCACATATTCCGTAGTTAATTCGACTAGGGTGAGTTTACGTATGTTTTCAGTTTACAATGCCAAAATGACCTGATATTCTCCCTTAGATAATTTGCCTAGCCAAGGATACCGAGGACTTCATGAATACGCGACCAAGACCACAATCCACCGATGATACCCCGATTAAACGCAAGCGCCCTGAAGCCCTAACCCAACGGGAGCAGGAGATTCTTCAACTAATCTGGTCCGGGCTGAAAAATAAAGAAATAGCACAGCGGCTAAAAATAAGCGTCAAAACAGTAGAAGCCCACCGCGCCAATATGATGAAGAAAGTCCGCGTTTCAAATGCTGCCCAGTTATTAAACGCCGCCATTCAAGAAGGGCTTATTCAGATCAAATAACTGCCCACTATGATTGCCCCTGGTGCGCCCTTTGCCTGGCCACTTCAAACAGGGTTACCGCTACCGCCACTGACACATTCAAGGAATTGATCTTTCCCAGCATGGGAATGCGTACTCGGTGATCACATTTTTTGAGTACAATTGGACGAATCCCTTCTGCTTCGCTTCCAAAAACCAAGGCAAGAGATTCGACCAAATCAATATCGGTGTATGAAGTTTTAGCTTCCGCATCTAGGGCAATTGTGGTGATATACCGTTTCTGACATTGTTCAACAAATTTACCCGTATTAGCGACTCGCGCAATTGGCACGTGCTCTAAGGCTCCTGCAGAAGCTTTGGCAACCCCTGCGGTTAAGCCAACAGCCCGATGTTTGGGAATAACAATACCATGTCCTCCCACTCCGTCTACCGTTCGGACAATGGCACCCAAGTTATGTGGATCTTGAATTTGGTCCAATACCACAAGCAAGGAGGGAGTGGATCGTTGGTCCACCTTCTCTAATAATTCCTCCCCTACCAAAAACTGCTTCGCTGCTACACTTGCAACAACTCCCTGATGATGTCTATCCCCAGCCAAACGATCTAATCGGTCACGGGATTCTACGGAATAGGGAATGCGGCGTTCTTTGGCGAGACACGTAAGAGGGAAAAAACGGCCGTTCGATTTGGCTAACCAAAGCCGTTCAATGATTCGAGAGGGCGATTGCAGGGCTTCCGAGACAGCATGAAACCCATACAACACATTTAAAGATTCATCGTTTCCAGCGCGTGGTGCCATCGGGGCGATCTTCAAGGATAATACCTTGATCGGCGAGTTCTTTTCTGATGGTGTCAGCAGTTACAAAATCTTTCTTTACACGAGCTTCATTGCGAGCTTGGATCTTTTCTTCAATAACACCAACTTCATCATTTGACCTAGTTACCTTCAAGGATAATGTGGCTCCCACTGACTGTGAAGCTGCTAGAAATACGCCCTTACCAATCCATTCTTTTGAAGAAATCTGAAAAAGCCCCAAAGGTTGTCCATATTTTTTGAGATCCTCTAGGACACTTCCTTTAGTCTGCTTAGACAATCCTTCCACTAATAGTTTATTCACTTCTCCTCGAAGTTCATGAAAGGCCCCAAGTACCTTGGGCGTATTGAAATCATCATCCATACTTGCATTGAATTTATTCACAAAATTCTTCGCGACTCGCTTCCATTCTGCGTCACCGTGTTTGTTCTCTTTTGTATCAGGTTCCTCTAACCGCTGAATTAGGCCATAGATAGCATCCATAGCTGCTTTGGCTTCAGGAAGGGATTTTTCGGAAAAATTCAAATCACTTCGATAATGAGTCGACAACAAATAATAACGAAGACATTCACCAGTAATCGCCTCCGAATTGGAAACGGGAGATTTGTCTAAAATCTCTCGGATCGTAAAAAAGTTCCCAAGTGATTTGGACATTTTTTCTTTGTCGACGGTCACAAACCCATTATGGACCCAATAGCGAGCAAATTCTTTTCCAGTAAACGCACAGGATTGTGCGATTTCATTTTCGTGATGCGGAAAAATTAAATCCTTTCCTCCACCATGTATATCGAATGTTGGACCTAACTCAGATACGGACATGGCAGAACATTCAATATGCCATCCAGGTCGTCCCTTTCCCCATGGGCTAGCCCAGCCTGGCTCACCAGGCTTTGAGGCCTTCCAAAGAGCAAAGTCCATCGGGTCTTTTTTCCTTGCATCAACCTCAACTCTGGCACCAGCTTGCAACTCTTCCAAGTTTTTCCCAGACAGTTGCCCATAGGGAACAAACTTCTTAACGGAAAAATACACATCACCTTCTATTTGATAGGCCATGCCTTTGGTAACTAAGCCTTCTACCATGTTAAGAATATCCTGCATGTGTTCCGTGGCTCGAGGTTCGACAGAAGGTTTGGTAATGCCCAATGCTCCCATATCCCGGTAAAAGGCTTGAATATACCGTTCACTGATTTCATTCCATGGAACAGCATCCTTTTCGGCTCGATTTAGAATCTTGTCGTCGATATCAGTAAAATTCCTCACATATTTCACCTGGTATCCAGAAAATTCCAAATAGCGCCTGATGATATCGAAGGTGAGGGCACTGCGCGCATGGCCTAAATGGCAATCATCGTAGACTGTGACTCCACAGACATACATACTCACTTGGCCGGGAACCATCGGGGAGAAAATTTCTTTTTTCTTAGTCTGGGTGTTATAGAGAAGAATTGGCATGCTATTCGGCTCTCACACAGTAGTTTTTTGACTGATTTTTTGTCCCTGGCGTTTCACGATCCAAAAACCAAGGACTAATAACACGATAAACACGATGGAAAAAATATTGAAATACTTTTCGATAATCTCCTTCATCCATGGCCCAAAAAGTTGGAGCGCGCCAGCCACCAGAAAAAACCGTCCACCTCGACTGACGAGAGAGGCCAGCATAAAGGTTTTGAAATTTACATAAAATGCCCCTGCCCCAATGGTAAAAATTTTGTAGGGAATGGGGGTAAAACCTGCAATAAGAATCGCCCAACCTTCATATCGCTGGAAGTATTGATGAACGAGATCCATGCGATCCTGTCCCATAAACTTTTTCAACACAGGACGCCCTCCATACCAGCCAATACCATAGCCTAATGCCCCGCCTAGAACTGACCCAACCGTAGCCACTGTGGCATACCACCAAGCATTGGCAGGGTTTCCAAGGGTAAGAGCAATTAACAAGACATCAGGCGGAAGAGGGAAAAACGATGACTCCGCTAAGGCTAAACCAAAGAGAGCTGGGACTCCGTAAGGTGAATCGGCCCACGACAACATCCAGTCATATAAGTGTTTTGCCCATTCCATATATGAAAAAATTTCTTAGAGAATATTTTTCTAAAAAGGTTAGAGAGATTTCAACCTCTCTTCATCTCTACTTTTTTCTATTAGAAAATCACGAGATCGTTTGGTTAGGAAGAATACCTTTCCCCCAATGCTTCAAAGATTTGAGTACATCATAATTGGTTAAATCTAAATGCAAAGGTGTGACAGAAACCTTACTTTTTTCTACCACATCATGGTCAGAGGGGTTTTTTCTGGCCCATGACTCTCGTTTCCCTGCAATCCAAAAATAGAACTCTCCCCTAGGATCCATTTTTTTTACTACTGGTTTATGATACCGCCTTTGACTCAAACTAGTGAATTGAATCCCATTTATGTCTTCTTTTTTTAAACCAGGGATATTTACATTTAGAATCGTCCCTTCAGGTAGACTATTTTTAAAAATTTGTTTACCTAACTTTTCAACATACTGCCCAGCAACCGCATAGGAAGCTTTTGGACTATCCTCTAAGGAAACCGCCATCGATGGAATACCATATAACATGCCTTCCAATGCACCAGCTACTGTTCCAGAATTTGTCACGTCATCCCCTAAATTCCACCCCTTATTTATTCCTGAAACCACTAAGGACGGCGGTAGCACCTCGAGGAGATTGCAGAGTGCGAGAGTGACACAATCCGCTGGTGTTCCATTGACGGCAAACCACTGGGGTCTGATTTGTCGAAGCCGCAAAGGCTTATGCAATGTCATGGCTCGCCCGACCGCATTTTGTGTTTTCTCCGGCGCCACCACCCACACGTCTCCTAATGATTTCAGTGCTCTCGCCAGAGCACGTATGCCAGGGGCATGAATGCCATCATCGTTGGTGACAAGTATTCGTCTTCTTTTGGAAGAAGGCATAAGGTCTTAGGAGTTTGCAGAAGATATAGAAAAGCCCGCCCCAAATTTATTGGGGCGGGCTTATTACTCAAATAGCAGACAAATATGTTATAGGCTTTTCATTCGGCCATAGCCGTCTACATTTATCCCAAAACTGCTGACGGGGGAACATTAACGGACTTTTTACCACTTAGGCCACATTCCACTTCCTCCGTAATCATTTCCACCGGCATGGACATACCCCCATAGACATGGGGACCAGCCACAATTTTTGCATTGGAGAATCCATAAATTGCTGTTGCCACATCTTTCGCCAACCATCCAATATAATTAAATTCAGGAACAACAATAAGTTTGGCTTTTCCACAAAGCTTTCGCAGCTCGTTGGTTGGAAACGGTCGCAAAGAACGAATCTTGATCAATCCAGCCTTAATACCTTTTTCTTTACATTGGCGAACCGCTTCTCTGGATTGAGCCGCTGCACTCCCTGAACCAATAAGTATAACATCAGCATCCTCTACATCCTGCGCTTCACACAAGCCATCCATATATTGATCAATATATTTGCGTGACCGTTCCACGCCGGCCCATACTTCTTGCTGCCAAACAGCATGAATGTTATAGGCCATAAAATTAGATTTTTGTACTGGAGCATCACGAGATAATCGAGCTGGAGGATTTTCAGCATCTAAAACAGGAACGGACCCTCGGTACGGGTCGCGGGCTGGGAGCTTAAGCCCCCTATCCTGCATCGAACAATATCCACGAGCATGAGTCACAAAAAACCCATCACAACAGACACCGACCGGGAGCGTCACATCATTTTTTTCACTAATGATAAAGCCCTTCATAATATAATCGAACAGGTCCTGCTGATTTTCAGCATGAAAAACGAGCATACCACTATTCAATAGATAGGAGATTTCAACGTTATCGGGTTGGATAGCTAGTGGAGCATTGACGACTCTACATGTAAACATACACACAGCAGGAAGACGGTGCCCAGCCCACGAGACAATGGGCTCAAGACCTCGTAATGTTCCAGGACCAGCTGTGGCAGTAAAGGCCCGAACACCCGCGCGAGAGGCCCCAGCAATTGCCGACATGACTCCAAATTCTTCTTCACCTCGATAAAATTCTTTCACATACCCTTCCCCATACAAAACCCCAATTAGCTGCAAGGTTTCACTTTGCGGGGTAATGGGATATGCCACAGACAAATCGACATTTGATCGTCTCACAGCTTCCTTGGCTGCTTCACTTCCTGTGATGAACTCCCTTTCACGAGGAGCCTCAAAAAACATATAGTCCGCAGAAACCTCCCTCTGGCGTTTGGCTTCTCCATGAGGGTCTTTTCGTCCACCATTGGTCGAAGGAGCCGCAGGAGCACTTGTAATTGGATCACCCTGGGGATTGGTTTTGACTTCTGTTTCTACACCTTCACTCATGGCTTCATCTCCCCTATTGCAAAAGTAGAAAATCTCAAAAAACTTACCCTTCTTTCTGCATGTGTTCAGCTTTATGACCAAAAGCTGCAGCATTCCCACCCGCCGGATCAGCTGAAAGACCAAAATCCAAGGGGTTGGTATGGGTCAATCCATCGTGCACCCTGGACTGCAACCCGGTAAAGCGCACATTCTCTCCATTTTCTGGCAATTTAATTCCCATTTCTTCACGAACTCGCTTGAAGACAGCAGCTACTCTTCTGATCTTTGCTGCATCTGAATCCCTTACAGTGAACATGGCATCTTCATGTCCTTGTTCTGCGCAAACAGCTGACGTCCAGCAATTTGTCCCCGCTCGAATCATTTTGAGGGTTAAATTGGCATAATGACAATGCACACCAATAAAAATACAAGCCTCAATTTTATTCCCCCAAATGGTCAGATTTGGATGATTGGGGTTGATAACTTCTTCAGGCTCAACTTTTGGATATTTTGGCCTGTAATCTGGCATTGGAATAATTAAGACCTCAGGAATTTGCGCAGCTAACTCTAAAACGGCTTTAGCCTTATCTGCCGCATGATCATTCCATGCCCATAGGACCATGGGCCCAGGGAAGATAGTTGCGTTTTTTCTTGTGAACATCGCCCGCGCCATCGCTTCCATTGCGAGCTCTTCCTGAACAACATGACCAAATTTTAGGCCACGCCCCTTTTCGGGCGTCAGCACACCTAGCTCCGCAGCGGATGGCGGATGAAACCCTTGTGGCCCTGGTGCCACGATTGCTTCTTCTAATTCTTTCGTTAATTCCACGTTGGACTCCAATTTACATGTAATACGAAATCAGCAAAGGAGCAGCTTCGTTTAAGCCTGCCATGGATTTGCTAACACCGCTTTTGTGTTTTTTTCTTTGTACGTAATATTTTGGGTAAGTGCTGCATCACCAATCTGATCAATCATTTCCATTTTAATGGCGTTATGTTTCGCCATATTATCGCACACCCACACGCATTGGGCGCAGCCTTTACAACGGTCAACAGCTACATAAGCCGACCCATATTTCAACCCCTTCTCTTTGCCGGCCTCGGTATCATATTGAATAGTATTGGCTTCTGGACAATATTGCGTACACAGCTTACAGCTTGTTGCCGCACAGATGCTCTGATCAATATTCGCTACAAGATACATCTCATTCCCCTTTCAGTTTCCTCTTTTTTAAGCTGGAGCCTTTGCTGCAGCGGCTGTTTGGTCAGCCATGGAGGAACCTCCAGCAGACCATCCTTTTTCGACAGCATGATCCCAAGCCGCTTTCACGACTGCCAGATTTTTTTCAATAAGCTCCGCTTTCTTTTTGAACTTTCTTTCCACCACACTATCCAGGGCAGCTGTTCCACCAGACACAACAAAACCTTTTCCTAGGAAACGATCTTTTACCGCTGTACCTGTGGCCTCTAAATCTGAAAGGCCCGTAATTGCACCTATGGCCCCAACCATTGCCATATTCGTGGCTAAATCTATTCCCGCCACATCTAGTGACATTTGAGTTGCTGGGAGGTAATAGATTTTCGCATTTAAGTCTTTTAACTCCGCCTCCTGATCCGGCTCAAGAGTCATTGGGGTATTACTATTAATAAGAACAACTCCATCCTGCTTTAACCCATAATAGAATGGGTTCGTGTAACTCTTCCCATGAGTGATACACTGGGGATGAAATACCATGAGAATGTGAGGGAAAGTAATTTCTCCAATTTCATAAATAGGTTCATTCGAGACGCGCACATAACTTTCCACTGGAGCCATTCGCTTTTCAGACCCATAGAAAGGAACGATGGTGCTTTCTCCTCCAGCATTAATGACCGCCGTACTAAAAATATGCGAAGCAGTTACGACACCCTGACCACCAACGCCTGCCATACGAATGTTATAACGAATAGCCATCTCTATACCTCCCTCATCACAATGTGATCAGCTAAACCTCTATCATCAATAAATTACCCCTTTGCCGCTGCTGGCTTCGGGAGATATTCTTTGTATCCATAGAGCCTAGCCAAATGCTCTTTTGCTTCATCCGTTATATATTCTTCAAATTTATAACGATCCTTTTCCACATCCTTCGCATCTTGCATGACTTGATCAGTGGGAATCGCATATTCGATGTTACAGGAAGTGTATGCTTGAATGTACGTTGGACCTACTTCCCGGGCAATAAGGATCGCTTTTTTAATGACACTTTCCACTCGCTTTGGGTTATTGGGAACAACAGTTGCCACATAGGCACATCCAGCCACCTTGGCCATTCCTACCATGTCCATTTTTTCGAATTTTTTCCCTAACGGCGCCATCTTTAAAACTTGACCCCTATTCGTCATCCCACTTTCTTGCCCACCAGTATTTCCGTATACTTCGTTGTCTAACATGATGGTTGTAAACTTTTCTTTTCGGAACCAGGAATGCAAGGTGCAAGCAAAGCCAATATCAGCCATTCCCCCATCACCAGCCATAACCACAACATCTTTGGGACGATCACCAAACCGCAACCGAAGGGCACGAGATAATCCACTTGCTACGCCATTTTGATCCCCGTAGTTCCCATAGACGAACGGAACAGCCGCTTGGGAGATAGCCAGCCGCCCACAACCAGCGGTTCCCACGGTAATCGTATCCTCTGGGTTGGGAAAAGCAATAAATGCTAATCGAATAAACAAGGTCATTGCACATCCGGCACACATCGGATGCTCTTCCAAAATTTCTTTAAAGGTTCCCACTTGTGAGACGGGGGTTTTTTTGCCGAAAGGGCCACTCTCAACCATATCACGATATTCTTTTGGCATAAACTTTCCAAAACCTGGTGTAAATTTTACGTAATCGAGACTCATAATCTTGTCTCCTCCTTGTTAAAAAACGATCTGAAGAACAGCCTTTTCCAGTTTTGTTAGGAGTGGCTTTTCGTATCTTCTCAAATGCAAATGGATTTACTTCTACAGCTAATAGGACAACCTGACTTTATCAATTTTAGAAGGGAATAATCTAGGTGAAATTAATTGGCAATTCAATGCAAAAGAAGGCCCACGACTAAAAAAAGAAGACCCACGGGACATCCAACTTACTTAGGTCTTTTGTCCAACAGAGTCTGAAAAGGAAAAACTGGAGGAAGAGAGGAGATAGAAAAGGGAGCCAAGAAAGAAACCTTGCTTGGTCCCACTACTACTTATAGGTGTTTAGTCAAGAATATAATGGATGGGATCAACAACCTTATCATTCACCGCCACCTGGTAATGAAGATGAGGTCCAGTTGAGAATTTCCCTGTGCTCCCTACCAATCCAATAAGATCGCCACGATGCACCCGATCACCATATTTCACATGAATTTTTGACAAATGGCCATAGGTTGTCTCAATGCCATAGCCATGATCGATCCTGATAAATTTTCCCATTCGACCATCATACGCTGCCACAACCACTTTCCCAGAAGCAGGCGATCGAATCTCAGTGCCTTTTCTTGCTCCTATGTCTATTCCAGCATGCAAGGCCTTTTTGCCAGTAAAGGGAGACACTCTTGGACCAAACCGAGAAGTAATCGATCCTTTTACAGGCCAGATGGAGGGAGTTGAAGCCCATTGAGCAGCTTTTTTCTCTGCTACATCCGAGAGTTCGTCCAGAATTTTACTCTCTAACTTACTCTGCTGGTTCAGCCAGTCAAGGCCAATTTTTATTGCAGAAATTTTCCGATCTGTGTTCGAAGAACCTAAAAGCACTCCTTGTTCCAAATTAGATTTCTTGTCGGAAACAGAATCCGTCATGTTCAGATCCTCTTGAGGATCATAGGGAAATTCTTCACCCCCTTGCCCAGGAACACCAGAAGGAAGGCCCTGAATATCATCTGGCTCCAAGCCAAACATTGTTTGCAATTTCCGATTCAGCGTTTCGAGGGCCAACATCCGCTTTTTCATGCCATCAACTTCCGTTGAAAATGTTCCTGTTTTGACACGAGAGGAATGCAGTTCCTTTTTAATTTCTTCCAATTCAGTCAGTTGGCTCCACTGGTAAACATAATGAGTGATAATCCCACCCTGGATCAAAAGTAAAGCCAGACCAAAAATTAACCCATGTTTGACAAATACTTTACGGATTTTAAGGCGCCAAGGGTTGGCTCGAGCACCTCGAAAGACAATAACAGTCAACGTGTCTTCTGATTCTTTCATTCGATCACCAGTACGGTTGAAGGAACGTGATTAAAATACAGATATGAGTTTCTTATTTCGTAATGCTATGGTTTCGCCTGCTTGGTGACATTTTCAATCCAGTCGAGATAGTCCTGGAGTCCATCTTGGATAGGCAATGCAATGACTTCCGGAGTACTATAACTATGGAGTGACTTCACAGCCGTCGCTACCTGCTCAAATAATAAATCTACTGTTTTAGCGATGAGAAGAAATTCTGTCTCATCCGTGACTTTACCTTCCCAGTGAAAGAATGAGTGAATACCGGGAAGGATATTCACACACGCGACTAATTGTTGTTCAACCAAGCCTCTCGCAATTTTCGTGGCCTCGGCTTCAGACCCCGATGTCACCAACACAACAATTTTGGCCATAGCCAAGGAGCCATGCTTTCTACCTTAATTGGGTTTCAGGATTCAAAAAAATCCTGTTCTAAAAGGCCACCAGGAAGAAAGCTATTCAATGCCCTTCATTCTTTATCATTATCGGTTGTTTTTTCGCTCCCTAAAGCTTAAAAATAATCTTCTGAAGGCTAAAAGATCAACCCACTAGAATATATTTTTTAAGTCCTCAATAATTCCAATAACTTAGCGTGGCATCAACCGATTGGGATCTTGATTGGCCAATCCTACTAAATCTGCAATAGCCGGTTTAAGAGCCTCTTGGAGTGCCAGTGGATAACTTTCTACCGCATTCTCTAAGCCATAATAAGGACTATCTAACTGTTTGCCTTCAAAATCCATTGTCATATTCCAAATAACCTTTGTTGGGTCATTCACCGGAGTCAGATGCAAGTCCAATTCGAGGCCTGTGGTTGTTTCACTCATCGGTAAACCTAGGATCCAAAATATCGTGCCCACAGGGCCCAATAGGTAGGTATATAACCGCCGATTCCAGTCTGTAGAACGTAGCCGACCACGAAACGCCACGTCCGCAGGTTCTTGTTGTACGTCTTCTGCGTATTTCACTGAAGAATAAATTCCTGCCTGAGAAAGCTCATCAGCTATAGCCTTAGCAAAATCATGAGATGGATTAAAGCGAACAACATCCACCTGCTCAGGATTTTCTGCAGTTTCTGGGCGTTCATACTTGGTATCACCATAAGGCACAAAAGGAATTGCTGCTTTCCAATATTCTTCTTTGACGCCTTCTCCTCTTGCATCCTCTAATGGAAGCACAATTGCATTTGCAGCAATAGCTTTGGCTGCTCGATTCTCCAAATATGCCCCTGATTCAGATGGTGGATATTGCCAATTTCGATTTCCTAGGCAACCAGAAACAGCCATCATGGCCAACATGACAAGAATGAGAACCCATGCTCGTGTGTAAGAAACACGCATTCTTAAGACTCCTTTCTTCTTTTGGTGATAAACCCCGACCAGATCCTTTCAATGCCTTGGAAAAAATGGATGCAAAGAACTTATGTGGGGGATCGACATAACCCGAGATTACCGGGATTTCTAGAGAGGGATAAACATAGCACAATTCAGTCGGACATCGCACGAAATCTCAGGGAGAAAATCTACCAGCACGTCGCAAATATTCCTGAAATTCTTGATAGGTTGTAGCCACAGGAAACTGGGGATATTCCTGAACAATAGATTCTGGGGGGCAAAAGAAAAACCCAGAATCAGCTTCTTGTAACATTGAAACATCGTTATAGGAATCACCCCCGGCTAACACTTGGAAGTTTAAACCTTTTAAGGCGCGAACAGCCTGAGCCTTTTGATCTTTTTGACGAAGAAAATAGTCTGTAATGTACCCCGCTGAATCAATGCCTAAGCTGTGACAAAAAATAGTGGGAAACTGGAGCTTCTCCATCAGAGGTTGAACAAATTCATAGAAAGTATCTGATAGAATAATGACTTGCGACCGTCGTCGCAACCACGCCATAAATTCAGGCACACCCGGCAACGGTACAATTCCTCGGACAACGTCATGAATATCATGGATTGTAATACGGTGAGTCCGCAAAACATCCAACCGTTTTTGCATTAAGACATCATAATCGGAAATGTCTCGAGTGGTGAGACGCAATTCTGGCAATCCCACCTTATCAGCCAACCCTAACCAGATTTCAGGGAATAAAACTCCCTCCATATCCAAACATGTCACCACCGATTGTCCCACAATCTTAATCCTTATCTACTTTGAAAGAGAACCCACATGGCTAGCCAAGCCCCATCGGTCTCAAATGCTGTCGATCTTAAAAGATTTTTGTCCAAAGTCACAACTGCAAAACCCTTCCGGTTTTCAGGCATTTACCATAATTCCATGAGATCAGAAGGCTTTTCGCAATAAAATTCTGGATTGAGCGCAGTTACACGATCACGATTGCCATAGCCATAGCCAACCGCGCAAGCCCGAACTCCAGCCGCCTGCGCAGCACGAACATCATTGGTGCTATCGCCAATCATGACCGCACTCTCCGGGCTTACACCCAAGATACCCAAGGTCCGCTCTAACATCACTGGTTCGGGCTTCAATTCTGAGGTATCGCGTGGAGCTTCAATATGATCGAATACGTCTCGGGCCTGCAATCCATCGACGATGCACAAGGTATACTCCAAAGATTTATTTGTCACAATTGCTTTTTTCTGTTCCTTGTAATGTTGCAGGACCTCCCAGATCCTTGGATACCATCGAGTAGTATCAATACAATGCTCGATATAATGTTTGCGAAAAACCTCAAGCGCATGCTCATGCGCTTCTGGAACCTCTTCTCCAACCGACAACCGAAGTAAGCGTTTAACACCATCTCCAACAAAACTAAAAATCTCCTCAACCGAACGAAGCGGCAACCCTAAATCCTGAAGGGTCAAATTCACAGCCGTTGCAATGTCCACCTTGGAATCAATTAAGGTTCCATCAAAATCAAACAGCAACACTTCTGCTTGCCATTTTTTCATTCCTGTGTATCTTCTTTCAGTTGTTCATGCAATGAAGCGAACAAAGCCTTTCTGGCCTCCTCTGTTTCACCAAGTTCTGCCCAACGCACAAAATCCAGCAAGCGCTGTCGGCCAACATGAGGCGGTAACTGGGGGTGAATTATTTGCCATCGATCATAAACTGCCTTTACATGGAACATGTACGACTCCCGATGAGGATCAGAAAGGAACGTCACACTTTCCCAATGCATCACTCCTAGAATATCAAATATCACTGGAATTTTGGCCTCAAGCCCATTGATAATTTCCCATTCATTCACATCATCCACAATGTGAAATGTTGAGATGACGACAACCTGTCCCCAAGCAACGTCTGCCTCCCATTCCACATAGGGCTTGAATACCTGCCAAGATTCAGCTTCTAAACGAGCCCCTTTTTTATCCAAAGATAAGTATTTGTCTAATATCTTTATTGGATCTTCTTTAATGTGCCTGTTAAAAGCCTGTGCAGTGCTCACAGCCAGAACTAGAACACTTATGATCAACAGAACAATCCGAGTCATACATCGCTCACTGTTCACAGCCATACTCTGCCCTATGAGACAATCATTCGAAAAGGATCACGAAGAGGAAGGAACGGTCGTTACCCTTTAAAAAGAATAACGAGGATAATTCCAAGAAGTAACCAGAGAGGAACAGAGAGCATGAGGCCCCAGGCCAGACCCTGGGCAGTTTTGAGCCGACCTTTCAAGCTTTGCTTTTCTAAGGCTTTGGAGATACGTAATTTCACATCTTCTAAATGAAATGGTTTCGTAATGTAATCATCTGCTCCACGATTAATCGCTTCCACAGCCGTACCTATAGAGGGATGCCCAGTGATCATTAGAAAAATAACCTCATTGTTTTTGATTTCCCGAATACGCCGTAACAACTCCATCCCATCCATATTGGGCATGATCAAATCAGCCATCACAACATCAAAATCACTTTTTGCATATTCAGTCAAAGCGTCCTTGCCATTTTCAACTGCCACGACAAGATAGCCAAGAGACCGTAAAAATTCTGCCAGCGCTTCCCGAACTCCACTATCATCATCCACGACCAAGATACGTTCGGCCATCAGCCATCACTCCTTTAAGAAACACTAGCAAACTTTTCGCACCGGCCACACTTTGTTTCTTAAAAAGTTGGAAAATCCACTACGACAACATCCGGGGGAATCGTAAACTTTAAAAGATCAGCCGACATTCCCTTATTTGTTACCAATTTATCAAAATGCACCCGGGAAATATTTCCACTAGTTTCATAAATACTCATGGCCTGAATAAGATAGGAATCATGGAATAATTGCAATTCAATTTTTTTGATCGTTGGAGCGGTGTCCCCATCCGGCTTAGGGATTAAGGTTAAAACAGGGATCTTTTGAGAACTAGTTGAATTTTTGGATGATTCCAATACCGTGAATTGCTGTGCAAGCTTCCCCACACCTAAGAGCAATGCTAACGGCCCTTTAGACGCGGCAATTTGAGTTAACTTGCCCTTCACCACTTGTTGATGCTCCGGCACATACATCAGGACCGCATCACCATCCACATAAATATGCTCTTGTGCTGGCTCAAGATAATCCCAACGCAAAAGGCCGGGCTTTTTCAAGTAGAATTTCCCTTTGGATTGAAACCCTGTTTCGAATCCTTCAATAATGGTTTCTTGAGTAAAAGTTCCCTGCAAATCTTGGATCTTGGTATAACGATCATCCACACGATCCACCACCTTATCGACCGCAGAGGCTGAAATGACCCCTACGTGCGTACAAAGAGCAATTCCCAAGAAAACAATGAAATGCAACACAATCTGTTTTTTCATCCAATCTCCGCTGCAGCTGTTCCACGAACCAACACTTCTCGCCGACCATCTCTACCCGGTGCGCTTACTAACCCTTCCTCTTCCATTTGTTCAATCATCCGAGCCGCTCGAGGATACCCTACTCGCAGACGCCGCTGGATAAAGGAGGCTGAAGCTTGCCCGGTAGTCATAATTAATTCGCGTGCTCGTTCATAAGTCTCATCTTCAACTTGATCATCTGTTGAAGATTCTTGAACTGCTGCAAGAGCAGCCTGATCGTAAACCGGAGACGCCTGCGCCTTTACCCACTCAACAACATTTCGAACTTCGTCATCCGATACATAGGGTCCATGCAGCCGAACAAGACGTCCGGTTCCTGAAGCTAAGAAGAGCATATCACCTTTTCCTAATAAACTCTCGGCCCCATTGGCATCTAAAATTGTGCGCGAATCAGTTTTGGAGGAGACTTGATAGGCAATTCGTGCAGGAAAATTGGCCTTGATGATCCCCGTCACGACATCTACAGAAGGTCGTTGCGTAGCTAAAATTAAGTGAATGCCGGAAGCTCTTGCCATTTGGGCTAGCCTAGCGATGCGATCTTCAATGTCTTTAGGAGCCACCATCATCAAATCTGCAAATTCATCAATCACGACTACAATATAGGGTAGCGACGCACGGTCTTCGATCGGGATCTCCAATTCTGGCGGATCATCAACATCCATCGTCTGGCCTTTGGTCAACTTCTTTTTACTTCGTCTTGTCTGCGGCGCCTCTTGAAGCTCGGCGACTTTGCGATTATAGGCATCAATATTCCGGACACCCAATTCAGCCAATACCCGGTAACGCCGTTCCATTTCTTGAACCACCCAACCCAACCCTCTGGCAGCTTCTTTGGGATTGGTAATCACTGGCCGAATTAGGTGTGGAATACCATCGTACACTTGCAATTCCAAGACTTTTGGATCGACCAAAAGGAGTTTCACTTCATCGGGATGGGCTGTGAACAAAATATTTAACAGCAGACAATTTAACCCTACACTTTTGCCCGAGCCAGTGGCTCCAGCGACCAATAGATGAGGCATTGTGCGCAAATCAGTTACCACAGGCCGCCCATAAATATCTTTTCCTAGAGCCAGCGCCAATTTGGACCGCGCCTTGGCAAACGCCTCTGAGGTCAACATATCTTTCAAGCCAACCGTTTCCCGCTGAGGATTGGGTACTTCAATACCCACCGTTGATTTATTCGGCAAAGGCGCGACAACCCGCACCTTCAGCGCCTTCAGCGCCATGGCCAAATCATCGGACAAAGTCACAATCCGTGCCACTTTAATACCCGGACCTGGCGCAAATTCATACATAGTGATCACTGGACCGGGATGCACATCTGTAACACTGCCTTCAATTCCAAAACTGCTCAAGGTTTGTACTAAAATTTCAGATTGAGATTTCAGCACCGAATCGGTCTGATGGGCCGCCCGAGCAGCATGCGTATCCAGAAGATCCACTGGAGAAGGCATTTCATAGGATTCTGACACGACCTTTCCTGCCAAATACTCTTGATCCGTTTGATCAGTCAATGCTAAACGTGGTTCAGACTCGATAAGAACAGGGTTAATTTCTGAAGGAATGTTGTCTCCCTTTGACGATTCCAAGATGGAATCCAACCCCACGCTTCCAATGCCCCCGCGAGCTGCCAATTCTCGATTGATACGTATCGATTTATTCTGTTTTGGTTCAGCATTGCGCACCCACCATTCCTGCTCCTTCAATGCCAAGAGGGATTCGCCCATGCGATCCCACAGTGTGGCCCCAACAGAAAGCGTACCCCGAGCGAGTTGTCCAAGAGACACGGGCACGAGCAACAAAAAGGACACTAACAACATGGCTAATAGAATGATCATCGCACCCGTCGTTGCAAAATAGGTCCCTAAGACTTCTGAAAGACCCTGCCCGATCAATCCACCCTTAGCAACGCCAATCTCCTCTGTAGGCACCAAAGACAAAGAGTAGAGATGCAATAAGGCACTCACCGACAGAACAGCCAATAGCGAACCCAACACGCCAGCCAGACTCACATGGAACTGTTCCGACCAAAGTACTGTTAGGCCAAATCCTACCAAAACCAACGGCACTACAAATGAACCGCCACCGACCATCGTGAACAAGGAAAAGGCAGCCGTTGAACCCACAAGTCCGACAGCATTCTCCGGAATTAATTGCGATGAGGAATGCGTGAATAGCAATACTGGATCGGACTGGGAAAAAGTCAGAAGGCTGAGTAACCACAAGATTCCGGCTGTGGCCAGAAAAACTCCAATAATCTGGACTGTTAACGAGGAGGTTTCCCGGGATGCCTTCTTCTTTTTATTTTTAACCCCGTTTTTATTCGGGAAAATACTCATGCCAAAAATCGTACCATAAGGGTTTCTATGGAGCAAATAACCCTTACACTCCTTCACAGCTTACTTTTCTCATGAAAGTGCTAATTTAAGGAACAACGAGTCAAAAGGAAGGAAAGCATCTACTCAACAATCGAAACTCATCGACCGAAAGCGTTTCGGCTCGGCGGGTAAGCGAGATACATGTGTCCCGTTGAATCTGTTGCAAGCATTCATTGGTGAAGCCAGCTGACCGGAAGACATTCTGAAGGGTTTTTCGGCGTTGACCGAAGGCTACCCGCACAACCTTTTGAAAATGAAGCAGACTTTCAGATTTGGTCTGTTGATCCTGGCGAATATCTAGCCGCACGACCCCAGAATCTACATCAGGAACAGGACGGAAGCATTTGCGAGAGACCTTGAATCCAAATTTCACCTCAGCTAAGTGTTGCATCATTACTGACAATATGCCGTACTCTTTGGTATTTGGCTTTGCGACCAGCCGTTGTGCCACTTCTAACTGAATCGTCAATACCATGCGGGAAATTTTCTTTTGTGCCTCCAACAATCGAAACATAACGGGCGTCGAAATATTATAGGGCAGGTTTCCCACAATGATGCTATGCTCTGGAAGCTCTCCAAATGAATACCGAAGAACATCTTTTTCTTGTATCTCAAGATTCGCATGTGCAGCCAAGTCCGTCTTCAAAAATTCAACCATTCGGGGATCGACCTCTAAGGCCAGCACATGGTGAGCTACTTGGCATAAAAACACAGTCAGTGCACCACCACCGGGGCCGATTTCACACACAAAATCGGAAGGCTGAATATCAGCCAGACTGACAATTTTTCGTCGCAGGTTAGGATCTACCAGAAAATGTTGCCCCAACCGTTTTCGAGGATGGGGGGGAAGGCTAATCATGATAAATGGGGGAAAAGAACAACAATCTGAAACCGGTTTGATTGCTGAAGGATTTCAAGGAATGCCGGTTGTCTGAATATCTTTGGCCAATTTTTTCAGATGCCGACGGCACATATCCACTTCATCCGCTAATTCATCGAATACATCTCCTACAAAGTACGTGGTTTCCAACCATTCCTTTGTTATATGTTGCAGATACACCTGACTGACATGAGGGGCGAGACCATCTACTACTTTTCGTTTCCATTTTGTGACATGGTCTTTCCCCTGCACCGCATTCAGAGCCTTTTCCGCCTGCTGATGAATGTCTGTCAGTTCATCAATGTGCTTCTGAATATATGAAACCAATTCGGATTCCTGCTCGGTCATACCCGACTCCTCTGTGAATAAAACTTACTTGGGAAATAGCCTCAAAATTGCTCGCTCCGCATTTGCCCTTCAGGGGGTGTCATCAATAGCACCTGACTAACTGAAACACGTCCCTACTTCTATTCGATGCCCGGCTATATACTGAGACACCGACATACGTTTCTTATTTGCTGGTTGAATGTCGATAAGTTTCAACACGCCACCGCCCGTCTTGACCCGAATCCCGTGCTTGGAGACTCCGATGATTGTTCCAGGTGCAGAAGAATCATCAAGCAACTCAGAAGCTTCTTCACTCCTCTCTATCCCTACCTTCCAAATTCCCCACCGCTCGCCCTTTAAAAACGTATAACCACCAGGCCATGGAGATAATCCCCGTATACGGTTAGTTAAAATAATGGCGGATTGACTCCAATCCATCCATCCATCTTCTTTTTTCAGAATGGGAGCCAAGGTAGCTTGTGATTCATTTTGTATAATAGGTGTAATCATCCCAGCCATCCATTTTTTTAATGTGGCCACCAAGAGGCTGCCTCCTATTTCTGCCATTCGGGTAGCCACATCCCCCGCTGTATCTTCAGCGGAAATGGACATTTTGGCTTGCTCAAGTATAGCCCCAGTATCTAACCCAGCATCCATCACCATAATTGTCACACCCGTTTCGGTTTCGCCATTAATGACCGCCCATTGGATTGGAGCAGCTCCCCGATATTTTGGCAACAAAGAGCCATGAACATTCAGACAGCCTTTAGGCGGAAGATCTAATACCACCTGTGGCAAAATACGTCCAAACGCTGCCACCACAATCACATCCGGATTCCACAACTTCAGGGTCTCTAGAAAGGCTGGCGCTTTCATTTTTTCTGGTTGGACAACCGGAAGATGGTTCGCAAGAGCTAATTGTTTAACCGGCCCAAACGCGACTTTCTTTCCTCGGCCACTCGGCCGATCCGGCTGGCACACCACACCCACCACCGAAAAATCTGAATCAATGAGATGTTGAAGCGTGGGAACCGCAAACTCAGGGGTCCCCATAAATACCACACGCATGGTTAAACTCCGTCAAAATCAGCACATAGGGAAAAACAATTTACCATATAACCTCTGTCCGAAAAGAACAACAAGTCCATGGGGCATTTCAAAGACCATTTCAAAGACCTTTACCTCACGCTAGACTACATTGACTCCCTTTGAAATACTGTGATAGAAGCCCACGCGGAAGCGCATTCTGTGCTATTACTCTAGTTATTTTATTGAAAATGGATCAGGAACATGGGTGGACATAGCCATTGGTCAACTATTAAGCGGCATAAAGGCGCACAAGATGCCAAACGTGGAAAAATTTTCACACGCGTTATCCGTGAAATCTCCATTGCTGCACGAAACGGAGGCGACCCCGATGGCAATCCGGCCTTACGCCAAGCCATTGCAAAATCAAAAGAAGTGAATATGCCCGCCGATACGGTGAAACGGGCAATTCAGCGGGGGACCGGGGAACTACCTGGCGTCCAATTTGAAGAATTTATGCTGGAAGGCTACGGACCTGGGGGAACAGCTCTGCTCATAGAAGTTTCCACTGACAAACGCAATAGGGCTGTGGCGGAAGTTCGAAATATTCTGACAAAACATAATGGCACCATGGCGGAACCTGGTGCAGTTGCCTGGCAATTTCAAAAAAAGGGTTTATTGGTCATTGAAAATCAACCAGTCACAGAAGAGCAATTATTTGACCTCGCACTAGAGGCTGGGGCTGAAGATGTGAAACAAACACCGAGCGGATTTGAAGTCATTGCAGAACCATCGGATTTTGAAGCGGTCAAAGAAGCTCTAGAGAAAGCTCAGATAGAAACTAGCTTATCCGATCTGACCTTTCTTGCCCAAAATCACCTCCAACTGGAAGGTCGTGATGCGGAGCAGGCTTTAAAACTTATGGATCTCTTAGACGAGAACGAAGATGTGGCAAAGGTCCATGCTAACTTTGAAATATCCGATGAATTGATGGAGAAAATGGCCGCCGAAAGTGCCTAAGCCTTTTGCATTTCGTTTCACGCTCCCGTTCTTTCTTCTTCCACCATTTCTCGCATCCCTCCCCGTGTTTGCTAGCACTTTCTTTGAGGACTGCTAAAGTCGACTTAGACATGATCGCCTCACTATCAGGAACCCTCTCCTCCAAAACACCCCAAGATGCCATTATTTCGGTGCAGGGCGTGGGCTATCATGTGTTCATTGCCCTCTCAACTTTTTTCACCCTTCCCGACATCAATTCTGCCGTGCAGGTCTTCGTCTCTACCCACATACGGAACGACACCATTCAACTCTTCGGCTTTGCAACCATAGAGGAGAAACAAGCATTTACCCTCCTCACCACGATCAGCGGCGTCGGACCCAAGCTAGCTCTCAGTGCTTTGTCCACCTTATCGGTCCCCGACTTATGCACGGCAATTGAAACCGGAGATATTGACACGCTGGGCTCGATTCCTGGCGTGGGGAAAAAATCTGCCAGCCGAATTGTGCTGGAGTTAAAAGACAAAACCAACCGCATCATGATTTCAGATTCCCAACAATCCTCAACAACCCCGATAGAACCGACTAATTTCCTGCAAGAAGAAGCCGCCTCCGCCCTCATCAATTTGGGATATCGTGCCCCAGAAGTGAAAAAAGCTATGAACCTGGCCGTCTCCAAAATGAAGGAAACTTACGAACTGGAAGACCTCATCCGCACCACCCTCAAAGAACTCGCCAAAGGTTAATTTTAGGGGCTGGCGTAGGAAATATGTATTTTCTATGCTCAGCCTGTGCGATTAAAATTCTCTAAACTCAGTCATTACCAGTCGAATCGGGTTCTTGAACATTTTGTCGCGGGAGTGCCAGTGGCCCCATGTACTACACCGGCCAAGCTATGAAGACCTCTCATATTGCCATGAAAATTAGTGAAGGGGATTGGTCGGTATTCTCGGAACATGCTGGGGCCACCATGAAAACGTTGCAGGTTCCTCAGCAAGAATGTGACGAAGTGGTCACCTTTGTCTTAAGTTTGAAAGAGGATATTGTCGAGGCATAAGCAATTAGCCAAAGCGTTGCGTAGGAGGTGGAGCAAGGTTTAGTAGTTGCTGTTACCACAAGAGATGCTGACCCGGAAAGAGCACACGAATCGATCAATAACGTTATTACCCAATCACCTTTCTTTATGACCGCCCTCCACCTGCCTCCCATTTGAGGGAGGCAGGTGGGAATTGCGGGACATAGTTGACGGAGCGAAAGATATCTTTGGCAAAGCAAGCTCTGTCGTTGCTTATGGATTCTCGCGTCCAGGGCCTAATAGGGGACACAGAAAAAACTTATCTTCCTCTCCCTCAATCTGGTTCTGTATGCCATCCTCATTAACGTCAATCCACCACCGTCCGCCCAAATGACCAACCTCGCCAGGCCCAAATTCTGTCGTCAATCCTGTTTCGGTGGGCACGAGTTGTTGAAACCTGCCTTTTTGGGGTAGAGGATCGACAACAACAATTGAGTCGAAGTAGAGGCCTTGAGAGGTCACGAAAATGGTCGGACCGGTACCTCGCCCTGTGGTTCGTTCCGGCTTCGCAGCATAAGCGGTACTGGTGAGGACAAGAGCCAAAGCAGCAACAATCATGGCACTAAAAACGGAAGATCTTTTCATCATGATACTCCTTGAATAATTAGATAAAGGGTTATTGCTAAGGCTTAGTCATTGTAGAATGAAGAATGTTACAAAAAAACTCCATCGTACCGCAGAATAATTCGTTCTTTTCGATGTTGAGCATCTAATTCTTGCAGTTCTCGTTCAAGGACAAGGCGTTTTTGTTGGTAATCAGCTGTACAGATTGCTGTGGCTGTTTTGTCCCAGGTAAATCCATGAATACTTTCAACCACATTATTGAAATATTCCCACATACTTTTTTCTTCATGGTAGCGCCGAGCCCGAGTGATTTCCCGAACAAACGACTTTTTGCGCACCTGCCGCCGAATCCGTTCGAGGTCTTTAAAAAACTTTGCTTCTAATTGCTTGAGGGCATCATGGATCTCAGCACGTTCATCATGTTGCTGAGCATGCAATTGTCGCTTTTCGGGAATCAGTTCCACACGACACCATTCTGAGAGAGAGGACGTTCAGTGTAGCAAAATTTCTTCGTTCTGCCATGTACTGAGTCCAGTACAAACCAAGAGGGTAGCCCACAAGATATGGAAAAAGCGTTGAAGAAATTTCAGATGAAGACGAGTGGAGGCAGAAACAGGAACAGTTAGAGGGATTCGCGGATTTTTTGACCCTGAGCCCCGCTTTCGAGGACACGTTTGAAAAAGCGCAAGACATCAGCCAAGTCGAACCAGAAGCCACAATTTATGCACTTGGCATTAAACCGCCGCGACACTTTGGTATACTGTCGTTCTACCAGCATGGCACCTTGGCATCGTAAACACTTCATATGAGAACCATACTCTATTTATTCTTCAACAACAATCTCGTCCATAGTACTCTGAAACCATTCAACGGAAAAGGAACATTCCCTACCTTAATCGGTTGAGGATCACAGCCACACAACCGGCTAATACTCCTCCTCCCAAAATGGTGAACCCCATGGAGAGTACACCCTCCCAAGTCCCAGAGGCCGAATCGCCATACAGTAAGTCTCGCACGCCACCCTGCACCATTAAGATGGCCAAGGTTAGTAAGGCCCCCATCCCAAACCACCAGGCAAACGTTCGCACAGTTTCCTTAAATTGCCTTTAGTCAACTTTGCACGCACACATCAATACGTATTTTAGTGCATCAGGGGATTGAACTGTACTCAGGGCCAAAATGGTGTGTCAAGAATAGGAGCTGCCGTTCTCAGTTAGGAGGATGCGGCTGAATCTTCTTCCGTGCGTGTTTTCAGTCCATGATGCAAAAATATAGACACATTGCTAGACGCATTGTTCACCACAGCCAATCCCGGCTGTTCCCCCCTTCCCGTTGCTACAGACAATGAGGTTAAGGCAAAGGGAGCATGAGGCGTTGGGTAATGGCGCGGTGGGTATTGAAATGTTCCATCCCCTTTGCCATACAACAGAGAAATACTGGCTGATTGAATATTCACAACGGCCACATCCGGGATTTTATCGCCATCAAAATCTTGTGCTACCCCATGATTTGGCCCTGCATCACCTCCAGAGTCTTTTCCCTCTTGAAACGTCCCGTCACCATTTCCAAGAAAGACGGTGATCGTATTCATTTCCCCATTAATGACTAAGAGATCCAAAATATGGTCGATATTAAAATCAGCAAACGACACACTGAGTGGCCGCTTACCCGTTCGGTAATCTTTGGGAGAAAGGAAGGTCCCGTCTCCAATCCCGAGCCAAATAGATACCGCATGACTCATGGGTCCGCCGTTAGTCACCGCAATATCTAAATGGTTATCCCCATTGAAATCCGCTGAAGCCACCGAGGTTGGGGTATCCCCATATTCGTAGAGAGTGCCGACCCGAAACTTCCCATTCCCCATACCGATGAATACCTGGATCTTGTCATTGCGAAGAACCACCACCATATCGGGCAAAAAATCTTCGTTGAAATCTCCAGTGGTAATACTGACCGGTGTGCGACGGACCATATACTGCGAACCACGCATAAATGTGCCATTGCCTTGCCCTAAAAAAACCAGAACATGGTTATCTCCAGAACATGCCACGACCAGGTCTGGATATTTATCTAAATTAAAATCATTAACAGCGACATTTCGAGGTTCTTGGCAGGCAGTGATAATCCTTTGGTCCTGAAAACCTCCGTCGCCAGTTCCCATGAGTAAGGATAAGGAATTCCCCTGAATATTGCTTGTAATTAAATCAGCAAATCCATCGCCATTAAAATCACTAGCACGAATAGATGTTGGATTTTTTCCTACGTGAAAGTCCTTATAATGATAGATAAGGTCAGGCGGTGTATAGTCATCACTGGCCTGACATCCCACCAACACAAAGAGAAAAAGGCCTGCCGTCAGATAGAACGCCCTGTAAAAACTGGCGTACAAAACTTCCAAAATCTTGGCACCTTTCCCCTAGTCTAAGGACGAGTAGCCACAAGTTAATTTTAAGGAAGGCCAAAACCCGGCCCGAGTATACGGATTTCCCTAAATCTTGTAAAACATTCACTGGGAAGCCCAGGAAGGATTTCCCTTTTCTCTAATATTAGGAAAAGAACCTAAGCCGAGTCCAAAAACCTACTAGCAGAGCGTTACAACTTTATGGTATAGGAATTTCTTGTTTGTTTTTGTTGTGTTTCTGAAGGAGGATAAATATGTCTGCGGAGAAAGAAAAAATCGAGTTAAGTGTGTATGGCGTGGCTGAAATCGTGAAATGGTGTATTACCAGGAATAATGGACGAATCCCAGGAGTAGATACCCCTGTATTTCAACAACTCCAAGACTTGCTAAAAGAAAAGCCGGCAACCAATGATTATTTCACATTGGATCAATTCTGGAAAAGCCGAAAAGTCTTTGAATTTACACCTGAAGAAATTGCCACGATTGACCGGTGTCTCTACGACATTCCAAATTTTGATGGCGCTCAACTCCCTCAAATCCGGTACAAATTCTGGCCAAAAGTCGTCGTCCAGCAATAGGCTTAAAAAGGCCTAAGAAAACGGCTTGTTCCCAATAATTAATTCGGCCAAAAGTTGCTGAACGTACACTGAGGAATCCTAGCAAGTCGGTCCTGCATTAATAGGTCATCCACACGTTCTGACTCTTTCTATAATTTCTACAACCTACCTAGTTTTATAAATTTTCCCCACCGTTATCTTTACTCTTCTCACGATGGATGAAGACATAACCGTGATTGACAAAATTCCGGCCCTACAGACTCGGAAAAGCCCACTCCTCATCCCATAGAAAAATATACGAGATGCACTAGTTAGTGAGATTTTTTCAATCTCATCATTTAAGGACAGAAACATCCTTCAACTGCTGAAGGCGAATCCATACGATTCTTTGAATGACCGTCTACACAAACCTTCACTAAAACTATAAACAGTTGGACAGATTCATGAATAGTTTGAGATGAAAATCACTATGAATTCAATTAGATTCATTTCTTCAATTTATCCCTACTATTGGTTGGAATAAGTTTTGCTCTTTCTTTAGGCAAATCTCTTTTCGAAATGATCTTTTTGAAGAGGGCCTTATCATTACACATTTTTATTTAGGAGGGCAGAGCCATGATTAAAGCTTTTACACTTCTTTTGGCCTTACTAATCGGCCTGAGCTTCGGTGGGGTGACATTTGCTAAGTCTTTAGGTGCTTCAAGCAATCCAGTTTCCATCCAAGACATCCTTCCACAAGGTGACGGCACGAAGGATGACACCAAAGATGGCGACAAAGGTGATGCACCTAAAATGGACGATAAGAAAGGCGACGGAGAAGGGGAGGATAAAGAGGGAAAATAATTTTCGCTCTTTTAACCCTTTTTTATTCTTGAGTTACGCAGCCCTTGAGAGTCCTTAACCATTGAAGACTTTCAAGGGCTGTTCTCTTTACTCAAAACTGATTATGTGCCATTAACTGTGTATTCATTCAAACCAAATTTTCTACACCCAACCGATCATACCATCATTATCATTAGAATTCCTGTAGACCTACAATGAGGTCTCGAAGAGAAGCTAGTCCCACCACTATTTTATTTTGTGTGACAAGAAGATGCCGAACTCCACTATCTTTCATAAGAGCAAAGGCATCTTCAAGAGGCCAAGAAGCTTCAACCGTGATCATGGGACTAGTCATAACCATATCAAGAGTGATTGCCGACAAATCTTGTTCTTCTGCCACCGCCTTACGAATGATATCGGTTTCTGTAATCAAGCCAATTATCTCTTCAGCTTGGTCCCGCATAAGTTCTCCATAACGAACAACTACTAAAGACCCGACTTTTCTATCACGCATTTGCTGCGCCGCGGCAATAATATTGGCTCG
This sequence comes from Nitrospirales bacterium, assembly GCA_965223685.1. Lineage (GTDB taxonomy): Bacteria > Nitrospirota > Nitrospiria > Nitrospirales > UBA8639 > Nitrospira_E. Next base: position 40,917 of record CBDCXG010000003.1, on the reverse strand, counting down.
AGCCTCGATTTTTTCCAACGTCGTTGTCATGACATGGGCTAATGTTTTCATCTTTTTTCCTCCGTATCATGCGGTCAAACAGCTCTCAGCTCCCTTCCCAACAAATAAAATGACTGTCAAAAATTTACATCCCGAAAGGGTCCGTCTCCCCAGATATCAATTAGGTCAAAATATTCTGTATGATTTAGAATGTTGGTTTGCTAAATATACTCTAACAAGGTTTTTGGCTAACAACAGTGTCTTAGCAGGATCAGCCAACTGATCTCTTCTGACGCCTTGCCTCTAATCTGCCGTGCTTTTCATCTCCCTTCACATCCTAAAGGTTATCACCTAGAAACCGACAAGTTACGACATGACCCCCGCATCCACCGTTCAGTCACAACAGGAAGAAACTGAAGTCCTCCGTGCACGTATCACAACTCAATTGAATGAGAACAGCTTAGACCTCCCATTGCTCCCTATCGTAGCCAACCAAGTTCTTCAACTTTCAGGTGATCCCAATGCCGATATCAATAAACTCGCCGCTCTCATTCAGCAGGACCAGGCATTAGCTGGACAAATTTTGCGTATCGCCAATTCGCCAGCCTATCTGCCGCGATCTCCTATTGTTTCTCTACAACAGGCCGTTGCTTGGCTGGGGATGAATATGCTTGCTGGCTTAGCGTTTTCCGTATCCGTACAAAGTGGCGTTTTTTCGATAAAAGGCTACGACAAGGAAATCCGTACCTTATGGGGCCATGCTTTAGCCACAGGCCTATATGGGAAAGAAATTGCTCGCCGTATTCGCCATAATGTAGAAAATGCGTTCCTCTGTGGGTTACTCCATACTATTGGCAAGCCCGTCTTATTACATCTTCTCCTGTCTTCTCCACCAATCCTGGAACACCCTCCTGCCTGGCCCATTCTGGAACCACTCATTCAGGAGTATCATATTCGAGCCGGTATGAAACTGGCCGAAGCCTGGAAATTACCCGACCCGGTCCAAGAAGCTATTCGTCTGTACCCCGATGACTCATATCTCCAAGCAACGTCGCCAACCAAAGGTGCGATCATCACTTGCCTAGCTGATCATTTAGCTTCATTTGGCTTGAGGGGATCTCCTGTCGAGGAAGAGGCCCTTCGTGCATTACCAGTTGTTCAAGATCTAAATTTTTATCCAGATGATATGGATGCCCTCATAGAGTTACGTGAAGGCATTCAAGAAAGTGTGGCAGCCTTTCTGGTATGAGTTCTTCATCATCCTACGACCTTATTGTGATTGGCAGCGGCCCAGCCGGACAAAAAGCCGCGATTCAAGGTGCAAAAGCTGGCAAGCGCGTCGCTCTTATCGAGCAAAATCGAGAGGTGGGGGGAGCCTGTGTCTATCAGGGAACCATTCCAAGTAAGACGCTGAGAGAAAGTGCCTTGCAAATGGTGCAATTTCTTCAGGCCACTGATGTCTTCGAATTCCGTATGCGCGATGATGTGAAAATTGCCACACTCATGACTCGTTTAGATAAGGTCGTACGAGCACATGGGGCATTCATGGCAGAACAAGTAGCTCGTAACGGCATCGAGCGGTTTCATGGCCGGGCAAAGTTTGTGTCTGATCGAGAGGTCAACATTAAACAGATTGATGGAACCACACCAACAATTTCCGGAAACATGATCGTCATTGCTACAGGCTCACGACCTCGCGTGCCCAATAACATTCCAATTGACCATGAACATATATTAGATAGCGACTCGATCTTGTCTCTTGTCTATTTGCCAAAATCTCTCACTGTCCTGGGTGGAGGAGTGATTGCCAGTGAATATGCGTCAATCTTTGCACTTTTGGGGGTAGATGTCACGATGGTGGATACGGCCGATCGCCCCCTCAAATTCTTAGACCCAGAACTGACTGATCAGTTTTGCCTTGCTTTTGAAAAAACTGGAGGGCACTACTACGGAGAGCAGAAAATTCACTCTGCAGAATGGGATGGATTTTCCAAGGTCCTCACACGATTGGAAAACGGGGAAACCTTAGAAAGTGAAAAGATGTTGGTGGCCCTAGGGCGAGTGGCCAATATCGAATATTTGGATATACAAGCTGCTGGTCTCACTCCCACTCCCCGAGGACTCATTCCCGTGAATGACCATTGCCAAACAACCGCACCCTCTATCTATGCCGTGGGTGATGTGATCGGCCCACCGTCTCTCGCGTCCTGTTCAATGGAACAAGGGCGACGGGCCGTCTGCCATGGCTTAGGACTGGAACCAGGCGATGCTCCAGAGCATATACCGATGGGCATTTACACGATACCTGAAATGTCTAGCGTTGGACTAAGCGAACAGGAAACCATTGAAAAGTATGGTGGAGCACTGGTGGGACGTGCCAGATTTCATGAAATTGCGCGAGGCCAAATATCCGGGATGACCAATGGACTCCTAAAAATGGTGGCGGATGCCAAGGGAGAAAAGCTCCTTGGGGTACACATTGTCGGCGAAGGCGCCACAGAATTGGTTCACATTGGACAAATGGGCTTACTCCATCAAATAGCAATCGATCGTTTTGTAGAAAATATTTTCAACTTTCCAACTCTTGCCGAAGCCTACCGCATAGCTGCCCTCGACATCACTAAACAACGCCGCCAACTCTAGCCAGGCCAAGGCCTCAACAAACATACATTCTGTACACGTGTATTCTTTTGAGAATATTTTTTTTAATTCCTTATGCCCTCTGCATTAGTAATGCCTGATCTTATCAAATACACTAAATGTAATGAGCGTACGTAACACCTGGAAGGAAGAGGAGACACAGTTATCAATTTATATAAACCTGCAGTGGAATTATGCAAAATGGAGTAAGTCTGAGTGTTGTCGAAAACAGCCGAAAAATATAATGCGACGGCTCTTAAGGCTTTGCCTTGATGAAATTCCTCATCGTAAAACAACACTACTTGGGCTAATAAAAATCCAACAATCCACTCAACCTAGAGAAAGAAAGTTTAGCCAAAGAACTGGAGAGGAGAAAAAGGAGGACGACTTAGAAACGATAGCTGAGTTCAAGGAAGTGAAAATCTACTCCACGATTATCCTTCCCATAAATCGTGGCATCAGAAAAATGTTGGAACCGCCAACCTGCAGTTATATTTGCTGGAAAATGATAACTGATTCCCCCGTGACCAAGGATTTGCACAGGGCCCCCAAAATCCTGCTCCCCAAATGTTTCATCGCCAACATACACGGCTCCAGTCCCAAACTCTAAACTAAGATTCCAATCCCATTTTGTAAAAGTCACCCCTGGCCCAGAGGTCGCAATAAAGCCTTCGTCTCCAGCGGCTTTAATCACACCTGTAGACGCATACCAGCGATACCGAGCTTCCCACCCCCTAGGCCATTCCCAACTTCCTGGAAATCCAAGAATTGCAAACACATCGTATTGTTGGAAATCTTCTTTCTCTCCTGGAGGAATACCTCCAGGGTCCAAATTTACTCCTCCCCGGATTCCAACAGAAATGATCTCAAACTTCTTAGGCTCTCGGCTCTGGCTCACATGTGGGAGAAAGAGAAGCCCCCACAAAAACATGAACGTACAAAGCGTTCTAACTCTTACCATTGCTATCCCTTGGGAAATCATCATGGTCTTGCTTGAGGAATGCCAGGATTGTGCTTTCTTCCAACCAAACCTTGATCAACCACTAGGTGTAAGGGAAGAATTTAGAAATAAAACGAGAGAGGGTAAAGCAAGTATCTCAGCTGGTTGTCAAGAACATGAGAGATTAAACGGGTTATGTAAAACCATCCATTTCAGCTCATGCGTACTCAAATACGGTATCACACATTGAGTTTTAGGCAAGAATGCGTTGGAATTGATTGAGGATCCCGATCCAACAGAAGCCTCACCGCAACGCGAGGAAAATGCTTGGGAAAATGTTCATCTGCTTAACCAATTCCCGGGGCCGTGTCCTGGTCTCGTCGTTCTTTGAGAGATTCCTCATACGCCTTCTCGTCTTTTTCCAAAGCCTGGCTTTTTTCAATCTCTAATATCTCCACTGGCGTGAGATACTTTAATGCTGTAGCCCCCAACACTTTTTGACTGGCCGTCCCCTTCATTTGAATATGAAGTAACGCATCGGCTCCCATGATTTGAGCTTTTTTAATCAACTCAAAGTGGAGCTCATCCCAATTGACTTTAGATTTTTCCTCGGATTGCTCCACTTCAATCTCATCCATGGTTTCATAGGGAACGACCGGTGCTTCTTCAAGAATCTCAACATGCTTATCTGCATTGGGATTATCACCACGAATCGTCGTATCATCCACAATGGTATCCACCCTCGGGGCACGGGCGGTCTCAACATCAAAGCTTTTGAGCCGCATGGCAGCTAAAGCTGCTTCATGTTGATTACTACTATGAGAAAGTCGCTCTAGTTTGCCAACTCGGTCAAGAGCTTCTTGAAGACTCATTTTAGCCCCTTTTTTACGGAGCGCATTAACTGGCATGAGAGTCACTCCCGCTTAACATCCCACGACGGGGATTCCTGCTGTCTACACTTTTAACCAAATCTTGCCTACTTGGATGAGCCAGAGGCGAAAAAATATCTACCTGCTCACGAATCATGTTGTCAATTGATCATTTGGTAATTTGAAGTCATCCATTGGCTTCCTCAATTTTATTGTCTACCTAGCCAGATAGGGCCTATAATTGCCGATACCTTGAGGATATTCGATATTCGGGCTACGGAATTCCGAAACATAGACTCATTGAATCAATTGGAGGCAATTATCATGAGCTTAGCCGATAACACCTGTGTTCCCTGTCGTGGGGGAGTCCCACCCTTGGAGGCAGAAAAAATACAAGAATTATTGGGTCAATTGGATTCGGGATGGACATTGAACAATCTCGGTCATATTGAACGAACCTTTGAATTCTCAAATTTTGCAGATGCGCTGGCCTTTACCAATCGGGTGGGAAATGTGGCTGAAATTGAAGGACACCATCCCGATATCTATCTGGCATGGGGAAAGTGCAAAGTCGAAATTTGGACGCATAAAATTCAAGGATTAACGGAAAGTGATTTCTTTCTGGCGGCGAAAGCCGACCGGGCGTTCACACTCCCCCCTCTGAACCCCTGACCACTCATGGGCACGAGCCTTCCCTTTATTCAGCCGACTGTTTCTCATCCAAATCAGCCTGATCCCTCTGATCCTGACCTTGCCGTGGATTTCAGTTCGTTCGGCACCAGAGTGGCGCTGGTTACAATGCCATTTTCGTATTCAAAGTTTCCATCTATTCAATTGGGCACGCTGTCAGCGCTTTTAAAATCTCAAGGTATTGGCGCCAAAACCTACCACTTTAATTTGCAGTTTGCGTATAAGATTGGCGTGCCACTCTATGAAATTTTGTGTGAAAAACGGGGACTTTTTGGTGAATGGCTGTTTTCAGCGCTGCTTTTCCGGGACAACCCCAAGCATACACAATACCCTCAGATATTTAAGCCGGTTTTTGAAGAGACGGCAAAAGAAGCTGGGTGTTCAACTGGTCACTTAGAAGAGATTGCTCGTACCGTTGCTCCCCAATTTTTAACCTGGGCTCTGACCTCAGTAGATTGGGATCACTATGATGTTGTGGGCTTTACTTCAACATTTGACCAAAATGTTGCCAGCCTCTCATTGGCCAAATTAATCAAAGATGTCTATCCGAATGTCCGCATTGTCTTTGGTGGCGCCAACTTTGATGGAGAGATGGGGCTAGAACAATTCCGGGCATTTCCGTGGATTGATTATGTGGTGAGTGGAGAAGGTGAGCATCCTTTTCCCTCATTAGTGAAACGCGTCCTGCTCAAGAAGGAGACAGTTATTCCATCTGGCATTGTTCACCGAAAAGATGGAAAGATTTGCTTCAGCCCGAATGAACAGTTAGTGACAAGTTTTGACCAAGCCCCTCCGCCTGATTACGACGACTATTTTTCGGAATTGGACGAATTAGACCACCAAGGTTCTACAGGCCTCAATCGTATTTTGCTCTATGAAGGCTCACGTGGTTGCTGGTGGGGCGAGAAACATCACTGCACGTTTTGTGGCCTCAACGCCCAAGCGATGGATTTTCGAGCCAAATCCCCAGCACAGGTAGTAGAGGAGATGGAGTATCTTTCGAGCCGACACAATACCAGCAGATTTCGATTGGTGGACAATATCATCGATATGAAATATGTAGAGGGCTTATTTGGACAACTGGCTAAACAACATGTGGACCTTGACGTCTTTATGGAAACAAAGAGCAACCTGAATAAACGGCAAATCCAAACCCTGGCTCAAGGCGGTGTTAAGTGCATGCAGCCGGGAATTGAAAGCCTCAGTCACTCCCAGCTGAAAGAAATGGATAAGGGCGTCACGCCCTTACAAAACATTCAATGTTTGAAATGGAGCCGATATTACAATATCGATTTGTCCTGGAACATTTTGTTGGGTTTTCCCGGTGAAACCACTGCCGATTACCGACGACAAATGGCCATCATTCCTTGGCTTTTCCATCTCCAACCACCTGAATCCACATCAAAGTTATGGCTCGAGCGATTTAGCCCGTATTTTAAATGGCCGGAGCGATATGGGATTCGACTGACAGGGCCTGGGATGGCCTATGGCTATGTCTATGATGAGCGGAAAGTGGATTTAAATAAAATTGCCTATGATTTTGAATACGAAATTGATTGGAAAGTCGACCCTCAGGTCTATAATGAATTTGTCCGCCTTGTTGGTGAATGGAAGGAGCGATATCATTCGTCGAATCAGCCCTTTCTCTTTTTTTCAAAAGCCCTAAGCTATCTTACAGTATATGATGGGCGTGGAATTCAACCAACAAGTGAACGATTCGACCAACCCTATGCCTTTATCTTGGAATTTTGTCATGAACAACCTAAAACCTTCCAACAAATACAAAAAGGTCTCAAAGATCAACCCTATTTCGGTTCAAAGCAAGAGATACAGCCGTTATCCGATCTGCTTATCACTCTTCAAAACAAACAGCTTCTTTATGAAGAAAGAGGACGATATTTCAATTTAGCTCTTCCCGTAAATCCACACCGCTGACAAGGCCGCTCCATTCACAAATCCGGGGTGCTTTGCCATTTGCCCCACCAATTCTCTAAAAAAATTTTCCACTATTTTTGATTCACCTGTCCGAACAATTTAATAGCCAAATTTTTCTCTTTGCTCCTGATTGACATCCCAAAAGTCCCCGGGTAGCCTATCAAGTATATGCAAAGATCTTCCGAAAAGTCATAAAATACGCCTTAGCTGGGAGTAACCTTTCGGTGTTTCTTGTACCTGGACCTTTTTCTTTAAAGACTATGCCCATTATGTATTCAATTCTCGCCGGAAGCTTTGTGGTTTTTGCTGCACTATCCCCAACGAAAGGGTGGGCAGAAGTCTCTTATCCCACTCCAGAAATTTTGTCAGAATCCCTGACTTTCAATTATTTCCTCGCTACTCAGGGCATTCACCCCAGCACCCTCTCACTTGGTCAAAGTGCTAGCCCTCATCCTGAAGATTCAAATGGTGATAACCGTTCCTTTGCCAAAACACTCAACACACAATCCTCTAGTTCCATTCCAGCGCCCCAGCAGGAAGAAACTCGCTCCAGCCATACTTCCGACATTACGAACAAAGAGGTTCCTTCATATATCATTCACGAACCGGTTCTCCAACACCTGGATACCACACAGAAAGAATTGGAAGAATCAACCACTAATGAACCACATGTCACACAGCAAATACCTGTCATTTACCAAGAAAACTTAGGTGCCACTGCGGCTGAACTTCCTAAAGCCATTTCCCAAATTGATCGATTTCCTTCTTTTCCCCGCTTGGGTTGGCCAATTACAGCACCGGGTCAGCAACCACCTTTTTCTACAAAATTTTCAGACATCTCCCCCAAATGGGACGATGAGGGTCCACTCATTGACCGATCAACACCCGCCCAATTCGTGGCTCGTTTTGCCAAGGTTTTCAATCCACACTGGAGACCGACCGATCCCGCTTCCAGCTATGAAACGGTTCCCCTCATTATCAACGATGCCGTAGCCAAAAATTTACGCTATTTTAAGGACAACATTGCCGATCGATTCCAATTGTATTTAGATCGTTTTCATCACTACCAAGAAGTCGTCGAACCTATTTTTCGCGAATTTGGAATTCCAACAGAACTCATGTATCTGTCTCTCGTAGAATCAGGCTTCAACCCAAAAGCCTTTTCACGCGCACGGGCCTCAGGACCCTGGCAATTCATGAAAGCCACTGGCCGCATGTATAAACTCAACGTGAATTGGTATATCGATGAACGGCGAGACCCCATCAAATCGACCGTCGCAGCCGCGCACCATCTTCGAGATCTCTATGACCGCTTCGGCTCATGGCCTCTGGCCCTGGCTGCCTATAACGCTGGGAGCGGGAAAGTTTCCCGTGCGATTCGAAAAACCGGATCCCGTGATTTTTGGAAAATTCGTCGAACTTGGTATCTCCGGCGGGAAACCAAGGAGTATGTACCCCGCTTCATTGCCGCCACGCTGATTGCCAAAGACCCTACAGCCTATGGGTTTCTTCCACCTGATGGTGATCGACATGCATTCGAAGAAGTCCTGATTAATAAGCCCGTTCAACTTGCGGCGGTGACCAAACAGACTGGTATTTCCCTTGAGGAACTCAAACGGTTAAACCCTGAACTTCGACGCAATATTATTCCAAAATCCTCTGGTCCTGGATACCACCTGAAAGTGCCGGTTGGGATGGCTTCCTTGGTGGCTATGAATCAGGCCACATTCCCCGTTTGGACGCAACCGCCTCCTCCACCTACGCAATGGTATCGGGTCCGCCGAGGAGACAGTCTTTCCGTGGTAGCCCGTCGTTTTAGGATGAAAGTACGCCAGCTTAAGAGGATGAATAATTTATCCAGCAACCTGATTCGTGTGGGAACACGACTGCGCGTCCGCGGTGGGGATGAAGATTACGCAGATGATCAAATTGTCTGGTATCGCGTTCGCTATGGAGATTCTTTGGGGAAAATTGCCAGTCGTTTCAACACATCAGTGAGGCAAATTAAAAGACTCAACAACCTCTCGACCCATTTAATTTTTCCAGGGGACCGGCTTCGTGTGAAGGGTACGCCACCGACTAAAAAATCTCAGACTGGGAATTCGAAGTGGTATCGCGTACGACGTGGAGATAGCTTGTGGAGTATTGCGCAGCAATTTAGGGTTAGCGTGAGAGATTTACGGGCCTTGAATAATTTATCTTCCAGCATTATTCGAGCCGGAAAAATGCTGATGGTCAGTCAATAAATTCCATCACTTTTCTGCTCCACCCTCGTGAGAGGTTGCATCTTCTTCAGTTTGAGTTTGCTCTTCTAAATCTATCTGATCTCCCAGATTCTCCTCACTCGCTTTAGACTCTGAAGATTCTTCTGATTCTTCAGGAGCTAATACTTTTAAACGCAGATTGGCTTCTGTTGAAAGTGGAGAAAGGGGGAAATCTTGAAGGAGTTGCCTATAGTGCTTCACCGCTTCATCCGTTTTCTCATCTGACTCCGCTAATTTGGCTAACTCAAAGCGCACTTGATCTTTATTTAGAGCTTTTAGATTGCCTAACACAGCATTGAAAGCAGCGACAGCGTCTTCGCGATCTCCATTCAGTAAGTAAGCAAAGCCTAACCGTTGTTGTACCAACCCTACTAAAATGTGATCCTGTGGATGCTCTTGAATAAACGAAGTGTATGCCTTAATCGCTTCTTCATACTTCTCCGCTTCCATAAAACTATTCCCGAGCAAAAAGGAAGAAACCTTCGCGCTAGGAGAAGCCGAATATTGCTCACGAATATCTTGAAACATCGCTGATGCCTGCTGGATATTACTTTTGCCTTTCTCAACATCATCCAGAGGTCGGTCTAAATAGATTCGTTGGGCTTGGCCTTGTAATTCCCACGCTTCTTCCTCTTGTTGCTCTGAAAGCCAATTGACCGTAACTAGGACACCAATCAATACAAGAATCAATATAATGCCTCCCCATACCAACCCTCGATGCTCTTCCACAAAAAACAAGAATTGTTCTTTGCTAGACAGAGCCACAACTGGTTCACTTGAGGCCGATGAATGAGAGTGGTCTTTAATTTTGTAACCCATCGAAAGTACGTCCTCTCCTCCGCAAAAAAGTTCGCCTCATGCTTTTCCTACTTTAGCCTACCCATACAAAAGGTGTGATGCCTTATACCCACGTCTTAAGATCATGTCAAACCGTATTCCACACTATTTCACTGAAGTTGACAAGCCCTAACTCACTGTTATAATAGGAAAATTATAAAAATTTTCCTTTTTTAGGCGGATAGCTCAGTTGGCAGAGCACTGCCTTTACACGGCAGATGTCGCAGGTTCGATCCCTGTTCCGCCTACCAAAATAAATGTTTGGCATAAGGTCGGCTCAATCTGATATATTGCTCTCCCCACATTTAAATATTCTTCCTATGCGGAAGGACTTTGTGGGCAGTTTGCTCAAACCCAGATTATTCCGGGGCCGTCGTTCAGCCAGGTTAGGACGCCAGATTGTCAATCTGGAAGTCGCGGGTTCAAATCCCGTCGGCCCCGCCACCCATCTATTATTGGCCCGTTCGTATTTTCCATCCCCTACGTCGCTCCTGTTTAGCCCAATGGAGGTCTAAAAGTACATTATGCCCTTTGCCAATCCTTCTGAACTTCTGGGATCCCTGGGATTACTGTCCATTGTTATTTTGATCATTCTTTCCATCTTTTCAATTGTCTCTTGGGGAATTATCGTTAATAAATTTCGAAAATTTCGGCAAATAAACCATGAAGAAACACAATTTCTCCAACTGTATGAAAGAAACCCCACCGACCAACTTTCATTAAGAACCAAAGCCCAAACATTTTCACTTAGCCCTAGCTCTGCTGTGTACCTTGGCGTAACAGACCGTTTACCTTCCTGTTCTTATCTCTTTACCTCCGAAGAAGAAATTGACAAACAGAGATCTGACCAATTACCTCCCCGCCATTACCTGGAAAAGGTCACTCAATATATCATCCAAAATCAAATTAACCACCAGGAAGCGTTATTACCTTTTTTAGCCACAACAGGGAATTTAACGCCATTCATTGGACTACTAGGAACTGTTTTAGGAATTATCAATGCCTTTGGAGAAATTGGCACCCAAGGCTCCGCTAGTATTGCTGCGGTCGCGCCTGGGGTTTCTGAAGCATTAGTTGCAACTGCAGCAGGACTCTTCGCAGCTATCCCTGCCGTGATGGCCTATAATTTTTTCCTATCTAGAATACGGAAAATGGCATTTCGAGTTGAGGCTTTTACAATTGAATTTCTGAATACCCTAGAGGAATCCGAAATACAACAGGAGGTGGAAGTTCCGCAATGACCAACGGAGCTCGACCAAAACAGTTTCTCTCCGAAATCAATGTCATTCCTCTTGTGGATGTGGTGTTAGTCTTGCTGGTGATTTTTATGGTCACGGCCCCAATGTTGCATAGGGGTTTAGATATTAACTTACCCACGTCAGCAGCTAATAATATTAAGGCTGAAGAGCGGCTCATCGTGACGATTCAAAAAGACCATAGTTTATCCTTAGGAAATGATCCCATAAGCCTGAGGGATTTACGATCAAAATTACAAGAAGCCAAAATCTCTAATCCCCTCATTTCAGTCTATTTACGCGCGGACCAAACCGTGCCCTATGGAACCGTTGTGCAAATCATGGATGAAGTCAAAGGGGCAAAAATTGAACGTCTGGGAATGGTCACAGGTCCAAAAATGGAAACCATTGAAGCAGAAAATATTAGTACATCCCCCTAAATTCCCTCTTTCATGGAACATGTTGCATCCTCCCCAAGCCTTATTTCTCTTGGACTTACGGCTAAGACCTCTTCAGAAGGACCATCATTTCGGTGGGGGTTGGTTTCTTCCTTCCTACTCCATGCGCTTGTTCTTACTTTGGCCATGTTCATAAGGTTTCAATCCAATGACGAAAAACCTTTTCGCACCATTGATGTCGCATTGATTTCATTACCAGCTATATCCACACCGACGCCCAAGCCCTCTGCTCCCCCAGCAAAGAATGTAAAAAAAACACCTGCGGCAACACCTCCGAAAAAAGTTGTTACACCGCCTCCTCCGGCACCTGCACCAGTGCCCAAACCAGCGCCTGTTGAAGACACATTACCGCCCTTGCCTACTCAAGCCGCTTCTGAGCGATTATCTGAATCTTTAGGAGGAGCTATAAATTCAATCCTTGTGCCTCAAAAACGAGAAATAAGCCCAGCGCCTACTCCAACACAGGAACCAGTTTTACAATCTTCTACGGATCAATCTCCATTGTTGGAAAATCTTCAGTTACCCTCTGCGGCTCCGACCATTTCTCGCCCCAAACGTTTACAACCAACAGAACCTATTCACACTCCTTCACCAAAAACCCCAATGGTAGTCTCGCCTCAAAAGAAATCTCCATCGCCTACATCGGTACCGCCTCCCAAGCCTGCACCTCTGAGGCAGAAATCTCAGCCTGCAACAAAAAAGCTAGCCCCCTCACTTCCATCATTAAGCGAGGTCACGCCATTTGCAAAGCCTAAACCTTTGGCTATACCAAATGAACCCCAACAAAAAACCCCCACCCTTGAAGAGACAATAAAACGAAAAATACCTGATATTCAAAGCACGCCACCAAAACCAGCGGCTACAAAAAAAATAAAACCAAACCCATCACCAGCAAGAGCTCAAAATAAGGCTTCCACCCCAAAAATTTCGGCTCCAGCAATGACCAAAGTTCCCAAACCACTTGCTCCGCAAACATCGGTTCCAGCAAAGCCCAAAATGTCGGATACCGTCAAAAAACTCATGGAAGGACTCAAGTCAACAACACGAATGCCCACGCCCCAAAAGGCCCCTCGAAAACAACCGGCGCCCCCGGTAACAGCCGCAACCCCTATCCCCCCTCCACCATCTGTCATAGACCAGAAAATTGCTAAACTATCCATACCGGATGTCAAGCCTGTGGAATCAATCAAACAACGATTGCAGTTATTGGAAGTGCAAACCAGCGGAAGCCAAGGAGGTTCGTCTGCGAAGTCATCCCCAGGGAAAAATCGGTACTTAGCTATGGTAGAAGAAAGAATTGACCGCCAATGGGTGGCTCCCCCATTGTTGACAAGTAATCCCGTCGTTGTTCTGACGTTTCATATTTCCCGATCGGGGGAAATTTCTCGCATTCGTATGACTGAAAGTTCGGGGCATGCTCACTATGATTCCTCGGCCCAACGTGCCGTACAAGCTGTCAATCCCCTTCCCCCATTTCCCTCTGATATTTCGGATTCATTCTTTGACGTCACTTATCGATTTATTAAAGATTAAAAGGACATGCTCTCATTATGTTGAAGACTTGGCTTAATTACCTCATGTGTTTCACCATTGGTACGTCATTTATTCTCAATTTCGTATCCCCCTCTCGGCTTTTCGGAGAAGACGCCATCCTCGAGGCCACACGTTCAGAATTCCAGAAAATCCCGATCTGGGTGATGGGATTTTCTCCCGTTCAACTAGACACTAAGATTTCAGAAAAAGTCCACACCCAAGTCCAATCAATCTTAAAAGAAGACCTCACCCGCTCCCAGGTCTTTGCTGTCGCCGACTTACCTGCTACAAAAGGTTCATTTTCGGAGAATAAATGTGTCAGCCTATCCCCAGCCCATGCCACCCATTTCAACAGTGTAACGGTATCTACTTGGGGTCGATTAGGAATGGGAGGAACGTCTAGTGGGGTAGAAGGATTGATTTTTGATGCCTGCGCCTTTGATCCTGGGCATCAAGATGTACTCACCGGAAAACGCTATTTCTCCCTCAAATCCAGTGACACACTTGTCCGATTAATGGCCCATCGATGGGCAGACGAGTTGGTCTACCGATATACAGGAGAGCAGGGCATCGCAAGAACCAAAATTGCGTTCGTGGGGGAAAAGGAGAATGGACGCGAGCTCTTTGTCATGGATTATGACGGATATGATCCTCAGCAGGTAACAGCAGATGGCTATCTGAACCTCATGCCAACCTGGTCACCAGATCGTAAATCTCTCATCTACACAGCCTATCGAGACCGAAAACAACAAATCATGCGTCGAGAATTAGCCACCGGTCAGGAGGAGGTATTAGTCACTCCTGCCAGTCTGAACATCACCGCAACTTTTACCCCTGACGGCAAATCCATCACCTATGCTGCGGCTCAGGAAGGCAATTCAGACATTTATCAGGTAGCATTGGACAGCAGAAGTCCAGAGCAGTTAACCTCTCATCATAGTGCAGATCTATCCCCCTCGTGGGCACCAGATGGGCGACATCTGGCCTTCACATCAGATAGGGGAGGCCGCCCGCAGATTTACATCATGGATTTTGATGGTGCCAACGTGAAGCGCCTTACCTATGATGGAGACTACAATGCTGCACCTGCGTGGTCACCTAAGGGGGATTGGATTGTGTATGTCTGCAGGATTCCCGGTGAAGGATTTAAACTCTGCAAGATTAGCCCTGATGGAAAACAACGAAGTCAAATTACCAAGGGAAACAGTATTGATGATTCACCTTCCTGGGCTCCGAATGGCCGACATTTAGTTTTCAGTTCCATTCGAAGAGGAGAAAGTCAAATATATATTGTTACAAGCGAGGGGGCGGGATTGGAAAAAATTTCATCGGTTGGTTCCCACCTGAGCTCGCCATCTTGGTCGCCGTTTCAACCCTAATCAATGGAAACAACTGTGATATTTCAGCAAAGGAGTCGCCACATGTACCCGAACCTTCGACTAATTGGACTACTTGGAATTTTCAGTCTCATCTTTATGAACCTGACTGGATGTGGGGAAAAACGAGTTCATGTAGCCACGGTTTCTGGGGCACCAGGCGAGGAATTAGTCCTTGACCCCATAACCGGCAATCTAGGAACCCAATCAACGTCTGGGCTAGACAATGCCTCAATTGGAGAATCAGGCCTTTCGTCACAAGAGGCTAATGACGGTGCTAATTCTGAGCAATTAATGGCCTCCTCCGAGGACAACCAATCTATCAATATGGTCCACGAACCTTCGGACTTTCTCTCCCAAGATCAATCATCAGACTCCTCTCTCTCTGAATCTAAGACATTTCCTGAATCCAAGACCTCTCCTGAACCCAATGCATTGGCTACCCATGACGCTGGGGATTCCGAAAATGACAATTCGGCTAAGTCCTTGGCAGAAGGTCAAGAGTTTTCAACACAATCCAGGTCATCTTCGGAGGATCAATTAAACCAATCTTTAGCGGATAGCACCGAATTTCAACAACCATCCAATACTGAACCTTTGGATACAAGTGTTTCTCAAGATTCCTTAGCAGGACTAGAGGATATTCTTTCGGGAGAAAATCTAGAGCCGATTCCAGACACTTTTCAGATTGCCAAAATTGAACCATCAGATAGCCTACAAGATCGGTTAAATCAATTGAGTAAGGAAGAACTTGCAGCGACCGCAGCTGGCCTAGAAGACGTCTTCTTTCAATTTGATAGCTGGACACTCACAGAAGAAGGTAAGCAAGCACTCCAACGCACACTCAGCTGGTTCGAGCAGGAACCGGATTCGAATCTTATTATTGAAGGACATGCAGACCAAAGAGGAACACAAGCATATAATATGGTGCTGGCCAAAAAACGGGCAGTGGCGGTTCAAGACTACCTTTCACATTTAGGCGTTGATCCTACACGCATGGCAGTCATTTCTTATGGAAAAGATAAGCCGTTTTGCCAGGATTCTACTGAAGTTTGCCATCAACTCAACCGGCGAGGGCACCTTCTTGTTCCCAATCGGTGACTTTCTGAAGCGTTGGCCAGTTAGGGTTTACATTTTCAATCATGGAGGATCGAAAACACAGTGACACCTGGAGGTTTCATTCAATCTATTTTCCAATGGATAACTTTAGTCGTAATATTCGTAATACTAGAAGTCGGCTGTGTTGCACAACAAGCTGATGTAGCTAGAATTCAAAAGGACTTGGAGCAACAGATTAGCCAATTGAAGTCAGAAAAAGTCGCACTTGGGGAAGAAGTCCTGGAAGCACGTTCAGCGATTGCTGAATCTAAAAAATTGATAGACGCTCAAAAAGCCGATATGAGCAAAATGCGCAGCGACCTGGCTCCATTAAATCAACAAATCAAGCTTTTGCGCGAGCAGGATTTAACCAGCTTGTATGGTCAATTTGAACTGACTGAAAAAAAGCTTTCTGATCTCCGCCATGATTTTGATAATCAGACAGAAAAACTTGCAAACGATATTCAAACCCTTCAGGCAAACGACCAAACCCATGCTGAACAACAACAGCTTACCCAAACTCAAGCAGAGGCGTTGACCCAACAAGTTGACGAAAAAAATCAAGTTCTCACGGACAAAATGACGGAGTTCCAAACGGCTTTCGGACAGTTTAAAAATGCCCTTGCTGATATGGGGACAGAACTGCAGGACGAAAGCCAACGAGCTTCTTCTGCTGAAGCCCAACTAGGCACCGAAATCAGCAATTTCAAGCAAGAAGTTTCAACCGATTTGACAACTCACCAACAAACGCTTCAATCACGCTCTGATGAATTGTGGCAAGCAATGGATCAACTTCAAGAAACAGTCACCCAATCTGGAGTGTTGTTAGGCTCTCAACTGGATGAACATGCGACTCAACAAACAGAATTGAGTCAAAAGATCACGTTACTCCAAGATAAATTAGATACGGACACCCAAGCCTTACGAACCTTTTTAGAACAAGATGTGAAAACTTCCATGGATCAGTTAGTCAAGGATATGGATGCAAAACAACGTCCTCTTTCTGATCGACTGGACGCGCTGCAATCCGACATGGAAACCTTGGGCACTCATGTCCAAGCCGACGCTGCCCAAGTTCAAGAACTCACGCAATCAATGGTTAAACTTCGCGAAGCCCAAGAAGTCATGGGAAGCTTACTAGGGAAACGTGGCGATGAAATCATTCAGCAGGCCGGGCGCATATCGGAGAGGTTGAACGCAGTTGAGGCTCACCAAAGCACATTGGGGGAACAACTCCAAAGCAACACAACAAAGACTTCGACTCATCTCACAGAAGTCAATGCCAGCCTAACGTCTCTTTCCGAAAATCTTGATCGGACCACCCAATCGCTGTCCTCACGCTTAGCACAACAAGAACAGACCTTAGCAACCATGAAGGATGCTATACAGGAATTCCAACAACTCAAAGGTGAAACTCAGGGACAGATTCAACAAATGCAAATAGCGACTCAGGTATCGGACGAGCTTCGCCAGAATGTCGAACATGTGACCAAGCGTATGCAGGACCTAGAAATCCACCAATCTGAACTCGTAGGTAAACTTGATTCAGACGCCCAAACGACTACAACTCATTTACAAGAAGTCAACAATGGAATTAATTCTGTTGCTCAAGCTCTCGAGAATGTCAGCGAAAAATTAAATGCTCGAATTTCGACTCAGGGACAACAGCTCAATCGTGCTATCACCAAATTTCAAAATGCGCAGAATACGACTGAAGTTTCTCAAGCTAATGTCAAACACCTGAATGATTTAACTGGGAGCATGAACCAATTACAAGAAGTCATCACGACAATTGGGACAAAATTGGGTGAACGAGTAGATGAACATGAAGACCGGCTGAGTCAGTTAGCCCAGCGCGTCAATCGCTTACAGGGGACAAAAACAAAAAAATAATTATTTTGAGCCTCGAAAATCCCTCTTACTTTGAGGTTGCTTTCTTACTCACCAGCCCTTTTTTAGAAATTCGTTACTTGGTAGAATATATATGAGATTTCAGGGTTCATTGCTCAACAAGACTATGACTCGCCAAATTCTTTATTGTTTGTCCACTTCCATTCTTCTCTTTTGGGGAGGGTGCGCAACAGAACCAGATTTAACAGATTTGCAAAAACAGGTTCAGGCACTCACCATTCAGCAGGAAACCGCTCAGGAAGAAGAAAACCAGGCTAGAGAACGCCTTTCTGCCATTGAATCCCAACTTGATGAGCACGACTTTTTGGTTGGTGAGTTAATCAAAACAGAAGAAGAAGCCAATTTAGACACCCGGCACTTGCTAGAAAAACTGGAACGAACGAGCACCATGCTCCGAGAACAAATTGAACAAACTCGGACATCTACAAAACGACGAGATCAAGATTTATCCATTCGCGTCAAAGCGATTGAAGCTCGAATCGATAATATGGTTCATCGTCCTCGTTCCGGCACATCCCAGGTCAAAACACCCAAACCTACACCCCCGACTCCAAATCAGCAGGAAAATGTGTCCACACCTTCCTCTCAAACCCAATCTATTCCAAGGGATTTAGGAGTAGAAAATGAAGCTTCGGCATTTCGATCCGCGTATAAAGTCTACTTAAACGGTAATTACGACCGGGCCTCTAGCGAATTCCAACGCTTTGTGAAGCACTACCCGTCGACGGCCCTGACACCACAGGCTTTTTACTATCTCGGGCAATCGCTATACGTACAGAAGCACTATGACCCTGCCCAAGAAGCTCTCCAAAAAGTGGTGACAAGCTTTCCAAATACAAAATACCGGAGCCAGGCATTATATAAGCTTGGCCAAATTATGATCGAAACTGACAAGCCTGCGAAAGCACAAGAACTCTGGAACCAAGTGATTCAAGACTATCCAGAATCCCCCGAAGCGAGCACGGCCAAGGAGCAATTAAAAAAAGCCGGGTTATCTTGATTCCCGTCACCTTATTCTCTCCTAGTTTTCCTGAACTAATTAATTCCTTGTAACCTCATCCCATGTCTGCTTTCGTGACTGGAAAAATTCATATTCTTCCAGATGACGTGTCCTGCCGCATTGCCGCAGGTGAAGTCGTTGAACGTCCAGCATCTGTGGTCAAAGAACTCATCGACAATAGCGTGGACGCAGGAAGTTCGCTCATCACGATTGAAATAGAAGAAGGCGGTCGTCATCTAATCAGAGTCACCGACAATGGAATTGGCATGAATCGGGAAGATGCACAGCTCGCTTCCCAACGATTTGCCACCAGCAAACTGAAAGCAGAAGACGATCTTTTCCGTTTAACGACATTAGGATTCCGAGGAGAAGCGCTGCCCAGCATTGCCTCCGTCTCTCGCTTTACCCTAAAAACAGTTCCTATAGATTCCACTTCCTCCGCTGGCACTGAGTCATATGCGGAAGGCGGCAACAATTGGCAGTCACGAGAGTACGCTGGCTCTCCCGGCACACAAGTGGAAGTACGAGATCTTTTTTTTAACACCCCGGGACGATTGAAATTTTTAAAAACCGTTGCTACCGAATTCTCCAAAATATCCTATACCGTTCAACAAGCGGCAACGATCAATCCATCCATTCACTTTAGACTCCTGCATCATGGTCAAAAAGTCTTAGACTACCCTACTGTTTCAACCTTTCAAGATCGCTTAATCCAAATATATGGACCAACATTTCTAGATCGTTTTCTCTCCATTACACCAACAGACGGACCTTTCCAACTTACGGGATTCACCGTCAGCCCTCATCATGCACGCACGTCTCGAATCCCGCAGGAAATGTTCATAAATGGTCGCCCTATTAAAAACACAACCATTTCCCACGCCATCTATGAAGGGTATAAATCATTTCTTCCAAAAGGGAAACACCCGCAATTCATTGTTCGTATTCAACTCGATCCCCAAACCCTGGACATCAATGTTCATCCAACAAAACGGGAAGTGCGCTTTTCTCATCCTGAAATTTTGCACTCAGGAGTGTTACAAGCCATCAAACAGACGTTTGTGGGAACCCCACCTTCCGACAGTGATGCACCAACACAGGAGAACAGGGGTATGCCCCCTCAACCCTTTTTCCCAGGAAGCAAGCCAACTGCACAGTCATTACAGGTTTCCCCACTGCCCTCTACAGCATTCACTCCTCAAATGAGAGGAACCAAGCCCTCAAATTTATCCCTTTTTGCCCAAGAACCTTCATCAACATACCGAGTACAAAAACCAGAATTCCAGGTTATAGCCCTAGGACAAATTCATCAAACGTATCTCCTAGGCCACATCAATGATAATTTGTATATTATCGATCAACATACGGCTCACGAACGAGTGCTCTTTGAACGCCTTATTCAGGCTTGGAATAAAAAGAAGATTGCTCAACAAGAGCTTCTCATTCCAGAACCCATAGAACTTCTTCCTCATCAAAGAGAACTCATTGAAGAATGGCTATCCGTCTTAGCCCAAGTCGGCCTCGAAATTGAACATTTTGGGCCGACGGCATTTGTCGTGCGATCCGTTCCTGCATTGCTCGGAACCGTCGCCGTTGGACCATTGGTTCTGGAATTATTAGAAGAACTCGCGGAATGGAAATCCACAGAGTCCTTAGAGACGCTACTCAGACCTATTCTGGCCTCAATGGCCTGCCAAAGCGCAGTACAAGCTGGACGGCATATGGCCCTCCCAGAAATTTCTACATTACTCCATGACTGGGCCCAAGAAAATTTCCCCATGACCTGCCCACATGGAAGACGGGTAGCTATTCGACATTCGGTAGAAGAATTGAATACTCTATTCGCACGAGTATCAGAAAAATATCCGGCCACTTCATGAATAATGAAATATCCTGAACTACTTTCAACATTTAAACCCGTTGTAGCAATTGTCGGTCCTACGGCTATTGGGAAAAGCCGTATCGGAATTGAAATTGCCAAAGCCCTTCAGACAGAAATTTTGACGGCTGATTCCTGTCAAGTCTACCGTGGGATGGACATTGGAACGGATAAACCTACCGTCTCCGAACGTCAAGGTGTTCCCCATCGACTCATTGACCTTGTTGATCCCGATCAATCGTTTAACGTGGGTGACTTTCGACGCCAAGCCCTACAAGACATCTCTCGGTTGCATAGTCAGGGACGTCTGCCTCTCGTGATCGGGGGAACAGGGCTCTATATTCGTGGGCTGTTAAGAGGATTATGCCCAGGACCTCCAGCCAATTGGGCTATCCGTCAAACCTTGACACAAGAAGCCAATGAACGAGGGTGGTCGTTTTTACATGAAAAATTACAAAAGGTTGACCCTGATCTTGCCCAACGTCTACATCCCAATGACCGGCCTAAAGTCCTTCGAGGACTTGAAGTCTATCATACTCTCGGCATCCCTTTATCAACCGTACAACAGAGACATCAGTTTCAAGAATCGCCGCATCCCTTTCTACTCATAGGTCTCACGATGGAACGTCAAACCCTCTATAGACGGATAGAGACTCGTGTGGAATGGGAAATAGAAAAAGGTCTCGTCCAAGAAACACAGAGCCTTATAAAACAAGGCTTTTCACGAAATTTAGGATCAATGAAGGGATTGGGGTATCGACAATTTTCAGGATATTTGGCGGGGGAATATTCGTATGACGAAGCCGTCCGTTTGCTCAAACGGGATACTCGCCATTTTGCGAAGCGCCAAATGACCTGGTTCCGAAAGGAATCTGGCATTCATTGGATGACAATAAAGGAATCAGAAATCCCTACTCAGGCTGCCCATCGCATTTTGTCAAAAATCGATAAATTTCTCTGCTCATTGTCAAAAACGAACACGCAACAAAACTATGCGCCAACATTCCAATCCGCTAAGGTCCCGAAAGAAATGCGATAGACGGAATACGTACGCTATTTCTAAAAATTACTCTAAGGAGTGTGTGCAGTGTCCACAGGGATAACAAACAGACAAAAATCCAAAGCTGATGTCGCCATCATCGGCGGAAGTGGGCTCTACCATATGGATGGACTTACCAAACTCAAAGAAATAAAGGTATCCACCCCTTTTGGCAAACCCTCTGATTCTATCATGATAGGGGCCTTTGAAGGACTTAATGTCGCATTTTTGACGCGGCATGGTCGAGGGCATCATATATCTCCATCAGGTATTAATTATCGAGCAAACATTCATGCCCTCAAATCACTTGGAATATCCCGCATCTTTTCTGTAAGCGCTGTGGGAAGCATGAAAGAAAAAATACGCCCTGGGCACTTTGTTCTACCCAATCAATTTATCGATCGGACGACTCAACGGCTTAGCACCTTTTTTGACCAGGGGATCGTGGCCCATGCGTCCATGGCTGATCCACTCTGTGCAACATTGTCTTCTCTTTTTTGGAAGGCCAGCAAACATGTCTCTGTCAAAGTCCATCGCCCTGGGACTTACCTTTGCATGGAAGGCCCACAATTTTCGACTCGAGCCGAATCTTTGCTCTACCGAACGTGGGGCGTCGACGTCATCGGCATGACCAATTTGACCGAGGCCAAACTGGCTCGTGAGGCCGAACTCTGTTATGCCACATTAGCGTTAGTGACAGATTATGACTGTTGGCATGAAACTGAAGAGGCCGTGTCAGTTGGAGCAATTTTGGATATCATGCACAATAATGTCCAAACGGCGAAACAGGTATTGCAGCAGGCTTTGAAACTGACAAAAGACCTCGGGCCTTGTGCCTGCCACACGGCATTAGAACATGCAGTGATCACGCCATTAACCCGAATCAGTCCGTCTCTCAAGAAACGTTATAAGGTTTTGCTTCATAGACAATTATTGACCACTCGCCAAACTAAGAAAAGGTAATCATTATGGGAAATTTGTTAGTCGTAGGGTCTGTCGCCTTTGATTCTGTACGTACGCCATTTGGAGAAGCCTCTAATGTTCTGGGAGGTTCGGCCACCTATTTTTCCACCTCAGCTAGCTTTTTCACTGACGTCAACCTCATTGCCGTGGTGGGTGAAGACTTCCCAGATGAACATCTTGAGTTTCTTCAAAGCCGCGGGATTGATTTAGAAGGGTTGGAACGTCGTCCCGGCCAAACCTTCCGCTGGAAAGGGGAATATTCCTACCAATTAAATGAAGCACAAACCCTAGAAACTCATCTCAATGTGCTCGAAACCTTTCGTCCCAAAATTCCTGATCGCTATAAGAGTCCATCAGCCCTATTCCTCGGAAACATTGACCCAGAATTACAGCTCGACGTGCTGAACCAAGTCACACGGCCCTCAGTTGTGGCCTGTGACACGATGAATTTTTGGATCGAGGGAAAGCGAGAGGCCCTATGGAACGTGCTAAAATTAATCGATATCTTGGTTATTAATGATGGTGAAGCCCGCGCATTGGGAGAAGATGCGAATTTGGTCCAAGTAGCCAAACGAATTTTAGCGAAAGGACCCAAGACGTTAATTATTAAACGCGGAGAATACGGCGTCTTAATGTTTCATAAAGATGGGATGTTCGGCGCACCGGCCTATCCCTTAGAAACCGTCCTAGATCCAACCGGGGCGGGGGATACTTTTGCGGGTGGATTTATGGGATATCTTTCCGCATCAGGGAACTACTCAGAAGCTGGCCTTCGCCAAGCCATTATTTTTGGAAGTGTGATGGCTTCATTCAACGTGGAAGCCTTCAGCCTTGATCGATTGAAGCAGTTGACCAGGGAAGAAATTGATTCAAGATATCATTCCTTTAAACAACTCACACATTTCGAACCATTGTCTTAATCATTCACATTCTATTCACCTTCAGGAAACTCAATGGACTCCTTAGGAGACTATTTCAAACAAGCCAGGGAGAAAAAAGGGTTATCCTTCGAACACATTGCGTCGCAAACCAGGATTCAAGAACACCATCTTCTGGCTTTAGAAGCAGAAGATTTTGCAAGTCTTCCGGCCAAAGTCTTTGTCAAAGGTTTTGTGCGATCCTATGCGAAAACCTTGGGTCTTGATGAAGAAGAAGCTCTCCAACGTTTCCTCCACACATCTGGACATTTTTACGAAGAACACCAAGCAGAACAACTGCAACCTCATGCGAAAGTGACCTTGGAAGCCCCGCCACGGCAAGGACCTAATTGGATCCTTATTTTGGGAATCATGGCCCTCTTCGTAATATTAGGCATTTGGTTTGGTTTACCCAAGAAACAGGAACAACAAATTGTTCACTCCGAGTCAGAAATGCCCTCTCCCGTAACACCAATGGAAGAACCAACTCCTTCCCTAATCGATCCACCAGAACAGGTTGAACCGGCATTACGTGTACCTTCCCCTCCTATTCCAGTTCCAGCACCCACTCCAGCAGCACCAACACCCCCTCCAACATCTATAACAGTACCAACACCGAACCAGCCGAAACCTGCACCTCCGGCGGCTACTTCGAGTGAATCTACCACACCTGTAGCTACCACCAAGCCCTCAGATAGTACAACGAATGAAGGGCCCCATATTCTTGAGATTGAAGCCACCCAATTAACCTGGGTGGTTGTCAAATCAGACGAGCAATCCCCCAAAGAAGCCCTCTTGCAACCCGGACAACGTAGCACCTGGAAAGCAAATCAACAGTTTCTGGTGACGCTTGGCAATGCTGCTGGAGTCGCCCTGAGCCTAAATGGAAAACCTCAAGGTCCCTTTGGGAAGCCAGGACAGGTCGTCCGAGACATACGACTTCGTCCCTAACAAAAGCACAAAATCCCCCCTCAGTAAAAAGAAAGCGTAAGGTAATTGTGGGAAATCCTCATTCTTTTTTTCCTTGTGCATAAATTACGTCCCATTAAGATATCCAAATTCTATTCATAGTTGATATTTTGTTTCTTGACAGGTAAAAAAATTCGTTGATATATTAAAAAGGTTTGGGTGGTTGAGGGATGAATACTCATCCCTTCCCTCTCAAATACCCCGAACCAAAGAAAATGGAAACAGGGGGTGTAACCCACACCTCAATTAAATTTTTTGTTCTCATCAACTCAGTTTAACCTAGGAGGCTTACAACATGAAGTTTTCAATGAAAATGCTTGTAATGGCAACAGCGGCCATGTTCCTGACTACTGGCTTGGCCATTGCTGGGCCAGAAAAAGATCCCTTGAAAGCTCGGGTGCCGGCTGATAAGCGAGCGGCTGCTAAAAAAGACAAATCTCCCTTGTACAAAAAAGCCGCTAAGGCTTCACCAGAAATCATTGCCGAAGGTAAAGCACTCTATGAAGGAAAAGGGACCTGCGTGAACTGCCATGGCAAAGAAGGGGATGGCCAAGGTCCTGCTGGGAAAGTTCTTAATCCCGGTCCTCGAAACTTCACCAATTGTAAGTTTCACAAAAAACGGAAAGATGGTGAGTTGATGTGGATCATCAAAAATGGCAGCCCTGGGACAGGAATGGTTCCCCTCATCCCAGCTACCATCAGTGAAGAAGAAGGTTGGAAAGTCATTGCGTACGAAAGAAGCTTTTGTAAGAAATAAACATCACCTACTTAGGTGATGTAAAAACCCCGCTGGCTTATGCCCAGCGGGGTTTTTTTATGAAAATTGCATGGCAACTCTCACGCAATCCTATCATTGACACCCTTCAAGTTCCTTGACTAGACTCTCACAAGTACATTTGGGTATGAAATCATCTGTTATCAAGGAGAATGCTTGTCTCATGGCAAAAAAACGCTCTCTTCAGGAAGACACGGCTGCCCTTAAAACAAAGCTCAAAGAATCCTCATCAAAAAGTGAAAATTCAGAGGAGAGCCTGAACGTTCGTACACTACGAAAACGATTAAAGCGAGCACAAAGAAAAATTCGTATCGCAAAAAAGCTTGAAGCCGACCGAACCGCCAAAAAAACTAAAGCCTCAAAGTAATGCCTATATATTTGAGAAAGTAGAAAGTTGGAGGAATCCCACATGCGTGACAACCAGAACAACATTGATGATGAATTTTCTGATCAAACGGAATTCGTGTCTTTGGACAGCAAAGACACTCTGCCACAAGACGAATTAGTAGATGAAGTGGCCGAAGCCATAACGACTGAATCGGAAGAAGAAACGACCAATGTTGTCGCTTCTGCCGAAGCTGAAGCCGAAGAAACAGTCGAACAGGAAGAAGAACTTGTTGAAGAGCAAGTCAAAGATGAGATTGACATCCAGATTGATCTGTTAAACGAAACCGATTGGGTTGTGCGGCGCGAGGCCATCATCACCCTTGGTGAAATGGGAGATGAACGATGCGTTGAACCCATTGTGCGATGTTTGCGAGATGGAGATTGGCAAGTACGGGAAGCCGCCGTTGAGGCTCTTGCCATGATCGGCTCTCCAGCCGTTGAGCTTTTACTTCGATACGCGCGGGATTATGATGCAAGAAAATCTGTGATTAAAACGTTAGGGAAAATCAATGATGAACGCGTTCTAGATCCACTCATTGGTTTTATGCGTAGCGATGAATTCAAGGATGACGCGACCTGGGCCTTAGCCGAACTTGGAAAACCTGCTGTGGGTCGCTTAATGGAGCTATTGAAAGATCCGGAAGAAGTCACAAGAAAACAAGCGATTCTTGCCCTTGGAGAAATTAAAGATGAAAGTTGCGAAGTTGCGTTAATTGAAAGTTTGAAAGATCCAGATTGGTTTACACGTCTTTCAGCCGCATCAGCGCTGGAAAAGATGAAAAGCCCTCGCGGGCGAGAGGCCATTAAACCCCTCATGAAAGATCCTGATTTGGTAGTCCGACTTCGTATTGAGCGGATGCTCGCCGCGTGGAAAAAAGAGGCCATTAGTGCATAAGACAGCTCATTCTTCAGTATAGAATGTCCTGCAATTCTTGACGAAAATCCTCAAGCACATAGGGCGGGAGACCATCCCCTGGTGCTAGTCGGGCTTGAGCTTCACGAAATTTCTTTTTCAGAATCTCGATTTTTCTGGCCATCGGAGCTTTTGGGTCAAGAGCAACGGCTTCATCTAAATGTTGGAGTGCCCGTTCAAATTCTCCAGACGCTCCCTCGAAATTATGATCCAATAAGTAGGCCCGACCTTCAATCAGCCCCTCCTTAGCACCCAACATTTGTCGTTGCAATTTGGCAGTCTGATCCAGGCCAATCGTATTCTCCAATACCTCTCCAGACAAATTCCGGAGGGTTTGCTTGACTACATCCGGTTGTTGTCCAGTGTAATATCCTGCCCCAAATACCACACTCAGGAGGATACACCATCGAATAATTTTCATCATAAACACCCCCGGCGGTTAGTGGTGTTCAAAAGGAATAGAAGGGAACCTGATTTCGTGAACCAAAACAGCGTCTGATTTCTCAATTCAGGCAAGCTTTTCTTCTATCAGCGACATGGCATTCGACAACAAGGGAGCGTACGCCCGTTCCACATATTCTTTCAACATACGCCGTGCACTAAATCTTGGAGCTCCAGTGCGAATGGCATTTTTAACGATAGCGCACCATCCATGAGGAATGCCATCAATCCCACGATCATAATACAAAGGAATGACTTCGTTTTCCAGAAGGCTGTAAAGGTGATTACAATCCCAAATATCTTGTTCCTCATCATTGACGGGTTTCTCAAGCAGGGGCACAGCCCAACCATTTGTCCCATCATACCCCTCTTTCCACCATCCGTCTAACACGCTCAGATTAGGCACGCCATTTAAGGCGGCCTTCTGCCCACTTGTCCCACTGGCCTCTAATGGTGGGCGGGGATTATTGAGCCACACATCCACTCCTTGGACCAGAAATTTGGCAACATGCATGTCATAATCCTCGACAAATGCAATATGGCCACCCAGATCGTGTGCTTTTGCAAATTGATAAATGTGATGGATTAATTCACGCCCGAACCGATCGGCTGGATGTGCTTTCCCTGCAAAAATAATCTGAACTGGTCTCCAGGGATTCAATAAAATCTTTTTCAGGCGATCCAAATCCGAAAATAGCAAAGAAGCTCGTTTATAGGTGGCAAATCGTCTGGCAAATCCCAGAGTCAACGAATGTGGCTCCAGCAACGCTCCACCCGCCAACACTTGCGTCGATTCCATCGTTCCATCCATCCATCCAATTCGAGCACGTTGCCGGACAAAAATGAGCATCTTGCGTTTCAAAAACTGTCTGGTCTCCCATAATTCCTCATTGGGAATCTCGTTAACCTGCGTCCACAATTCTGGATCATCGCAACATTCCCGCCAGTCAGAACCCAAATACTTGCCAAACAACACATCCATTTCCTTAGCAATCCAGGTAGGGACATGAACTCCATTTGTCACGCTGTGAATGGGCACCTCTGTTACCGAACAACCGGGCCACAGCACTTGAAACATCTTACGAGAGACCTGCTCATGTTCTACACTGACTCCATTAATAAACCCTGCATGACGAATCGCTAAAGCCGTCATATGAAATTGGTCAGCTTCCAATTCCGGGTAGCGGCCTAATGCCATAAAATCATCCTGTGTAAGCCCCAGCTCTTCCCACCACCAATGGCAATGTTCCCGAATCACGTCCCCAGAAAAAATATCATGTCCTGCAGGAACCGGAGTATGGGTGGTAAAAACGGTTGTCTCTCGCACATGTTCCACAGCCTCATTCAATGACACCCCTTCCTTGATTCGCTCTCTGATGCGTTCTACCAAGAGGAATGCAGGATGTCCCTCATTTGCATGCCACACCTTTGGCGCACAACCGACGGCACGTAACGCTCGCACCCCACCAATCCCTAGCAAGAGCTCCTGACACAAACGTGTATGATGATCACCGCCATATAGCCGAGCCGTGAGAAGGCGGTCTTCAGGAGAATTTTCAGGTGTGTCAGTATCAAGCAAATAGAGAGAGACACGACCTACCTGCAC
The DNA here is from genome assembly GCA_965223685.1 of Nitrospirales bacterium. GTDB lineage: Bacteria > Nitrospirota > Nitrospiria > Nitrospirales > UBA8639 > Nitrospira_E. Next base: position 12,263 of record CBDCXG010000003.1, on the reverse strand, counting down.
ACACCACACTACACAGGTCACCATGCGATACCCAAGAGGCACCTGAATCTTGACCGCATCACCGGAAGGTGTTCGCGCCCAATCAATTGGCATCCCCATTTGATCAACCGAATCATAGACCGCCTCTTGCCATCCTTCAGCATCGATGACCTGTCGGAAATAGGCCTGGTTATACATAAACCCAACTGCAACCAATGGAATCCCAAGATCACTGGCCTCTTTCAAATGATCTCCAGCCAAAATCCCCAATCCTCCACTATATAAAGGCACAGAGCGATGGAGCCCAAATTCGGCTGAAAAATAGGCGACTTGGCCCCCTTGTAAATGTGGGTATGCGTTGTGAAACCAATGGTTCTTGGCCCCCATATAGTTGTGAAAGGTGTTCATGGCAGCTTGATATTGGCGAATAAACACCATATCTTGCCGAAGCACATCCAAGCGGTTAGGATCAATTTCTTGCAGCTGTTTCATAGGATCATGATGCGTCAATCGCCACAAGGTCTGATCAAAATAGGAAAACACTGAGCGGCCTTCAGGTGACCAGCTCCACCACAAGTTATGAGCTAATGCTGATAGATTTTTAAATTCTGCAGGTAAGATTCTCGACCGAGTCTCCATTTACAATGCCTCACTAGAAAAGGATCAAAGGGTAAGGGGAAGGCGGCATCACGACACAAGGGCACCCATATCCATTAGCATAGGTGAATGTGAAGAGATGTCAAGGTTACAACGGCAAGACGACAGGGGTTCTCAGGCATTCCCAACTGGACGACTGGCCCCTGCCTGAGCTAATGAAACAAGAGAGGCGTATCGTTCCCCCACAATACGGGTTGCGCGATTCATATACTTGGCCAATTCCTTGGCTTCCTCTGATGGAAGATCCCTGCGGAATTGTGGATGCAAGCCCCACCATGTTTCCACTTCGTCATTACCCTGAATTCGAGACATAACGCTGATAAGTTTTATCAAGGCCTCTCGATTGCTTCCCTCAGGAGCAGAAAGCGGGATAGCAGACCCAGGTTGCCCAGCGGTCGGAGCAGCTTGGGCTTTAGATGGTTCATCCACAATGGGTGTCGTAGACGGCGAAACCTCCTCTTTTGGGTTTACTGCATCATCAAAGAGACTTTTTAGTGCTGGCACAACCGCCGATCCGCACAAAAACGCCGCAGAGGTGATTTCCGTTTTTCCAGGAGCGCCGGCTTTGGAGGCAACTCGTTCTGAAAAAAACTTAAAGTATTCATCGCGTTCCTTCGTTTGATCGGTTACTACAAATTTAAACCGTTCATACACTTCACGACTCTCCGCTACCGTTTGCCCAACGGATAACATCACTTCCATTTCGTCGATTTCTGATGAACTCAGGGAAGGTGCCAAAACCGTCTTCAATTCATGAGAAACTGAATCTTCTAAACTATTCATAAAGTCTCGCTGCGCCTGGAGAGGAATATAAAATGCTGAGATGCGGTCCACCAAATTAAACAACATACGAAGAAATTCTAAGTAAATATCCCATTCCTGTTTCCGCTGCAGCTTCAACGCCTGTTTTTGATCTGACCGTTTAATCAGGTTCACGGATTCGCGCGACACACTCATCATCGTATGTGCCAAATCTTTCAAAATACCATCAAAATTTTCTGTAGGAGCATTGGCCATCGTATGATTCCTTTAGTGATAAATAAAGGCAAATTATAACTGAGGCTTTGGAACCCTGTCCAAGAGTTCTTCACCTTCATTGCAACCGACTACCACCTATGCTATACACGGCCAACCCCTATCATATGCGACTGATTGACGAACTGCCTACGGCATTTTCCCTATAGATTCTATGGATTCAACATCTGCCAATTCTAAAACCTATGTGCTCAAGCGCTCGCTTGAAGAATCTTCTCCTTCTCCACTTTCTCGCAACTACGCCGAAGAACTTAATGCCCAACAACTGGCCGCTGTCGAGGCAGTCGACGGACCCGCCCTTGTCATTGCCGGAGCCGGAAGTGGAAAAACTCGCACGTTGGTCTATCGAGTTGCCAGACTGATTGACCTCGGCATCCCACCCAGCTCTATTTTGTTACTGACCTTTACCCGAAAAGCCGCACAGGAAATGTTAGAACGTGTCGGGCTCCTAATTGGACTCCGAAGCCAACAAGTCAGCGGAGGAACTTTTCACTCGACAGCCAACCTTCTCTTGCGCCGCTATGGACAGCCAGTCGGCCTAGAATCAGGATTTACCATCTTGGATCGAGGGGATTCCGAAGACTTGTTGAGCCTCTTACGTGGCCAACTTGGATTGAATGACATAGGAAAACGCTTCCCCCGCAAACACACCATCGCAGAAATGTTTGGCAAAACGGCAAATACCTTAGCCAGCCTGGAAGACATCGTCCTTGATGAATACAGCCATTTCGGAAACTTTCTGGATGAACTCACAAAACTCCAAACCGCCTATGAAGCTGCTAAACGGCAACGACAATTAGTAGATTATGATGATCTGCTGGTGAAACTCTTGGAACTCCTGGTTGTTGACGAAGATTCTCGTGAAACCATCAGCCAAGCTTTTCGCTATATTCTGGTTGATGAATATCAAGACACCAATCGCCTACAAGCTTCATTAGTACGTAACGTGGCCGCGACACATCAAAATGTCATGGTAGTCGGGGACGACTCTCAATCCATTTATGCCTTTCGAGGAGCGACATTTCGGAACATCATGGAATTTCCGGACCTCTTCCCCGGTACCACCATTTACAAGTTGGAAGAAAATTACCGCAGCACACAGCCGATTCTACAACTAGCGAATAAGCTCATTGCCGCCGCACCAGAACGATACAGCAAAACCTTGTTTACACGACAGGAAGAAGGCCCCTTACCTAGCCTGGTGCAAGCCATGGGTGAGAATGCCCAATCACGATTCATTGCGCAAAAAATCTTAGAACTCAGAGAAGAGGGCATCCCTTTAGATGAAATTGCTGTCTTATTCCGATCCAGTTTTCATGCCTTTGATCTGGAATTAGAACTGACGCGCCGTAATTTGCCCTTCATTAAACGTGGCGGTTTCAAGTTTATTGAAACAGCCCATGTGAAAGACCTGCTGGCGCATTTGCGAGTGATTCACAATCCTTTAGACACCGTGAGTTGGAATCGTCTACTTCTGCTCCTCGAGGGTGTGGGGCCCAAAAAATCTAAAGACCTCATCGCGATGATCCTACAAGCCCATGGCAGCTATGAATGCCTCAAACATAGTACCGGCCGTTCAGGCCCCGGCTTGCGACATTTGGCTACCACATTTGAGGAACTCACAGAAGAACCTCTCAGCCCCGCTGTGTTGCTGGGGGAAATGCTGGAATATTACCTACCGCTCCTCAAAGACCAATATGACGATTACCCAAAACGGATTCGCGATCTGGAACATCTCTCTGTCATGGCAGAACGCTATGACGACCTCAATCAATTTCTGGCCGACCTCACCCTGGAGCCGCCCAATGAAAGCATGTCAGATGTCGTAGCCCCGGACAATGATGATGAACGGCTGATTCTCTCCACCATTCACTCGGCCAAAGGCTTGGAGTGGCAATGTGTCTTTGTCATTTGGCTGGTTGATGGCCGATTTCCTTCGGCCTACTCGTTTTCAGACGAAGATGGCCTGGAGGAAGAGCGCCGGCTTTTGTATGTGGCCATTACTCGGGCGAAACAACACCTCTTCCTCACCTACCCGATAAATGTGTACGATAAGATGACGGGGGCAGTACTCTCAAAACCTTCACGGTTTTTCGATCATATTTCCCCGTCTCATTTTGAAACCTGGAACTTAGTGGAAGAAGATCAAACATATTCTTGGAGATAATTTTGTGAGAAGACGACAACCAATCTTAGCCAGAATCATCCTGATGATAGGTATCTCCATGGCCCTCAGTGGAATGGCCTGGGGGCAAGAAACCTCATCGGCAGACCGAACCCAGCCACGAAATCCATGGCCTGCATTACTACAACAAGCTGAAACATTAGGGCTTACCACCGAATTCCTGACCCATATTGATCCCAATTTTGTCAACATTACGTTCGAAGATCTGCGAACCTACGCGGCAGAATATCACCCAGAAGATCATCGAATGATTCTCAATATGCGACTGTCATTCAATGAAGCCGGGGGGGCATTAGCTGATCTGGCCCGGATGACGCACCATGACCTGGCTCTGCTGTATCATGAATTGTTGCATGCCTATTTGGACTATCTCTACGCCGACCAACAACTCACTCCACTCACAGCAGAAGACAAACAAGTCCTGGACTTTGCGAATAGCCAAATGGCCTGCCATTATCGCTTTGTGCGCATTAATCCCATACGGCAACTCAAAGGCGCCACCGAATTGCGTTTTCTTTCTGACCAAGATGCCTGGGAGGTTCTGAATGAAACCTGGGCTGTCTTTGTAGGATGGGTTCATTGGACCAAACTAGAACTTTTCAAAGGGAAAATTTCCGACAGTACTTGGACGCCAGCTCTCATTCAACAATGGACAGACCGATTAGAACAAGCGGTCGAATCAGGGGAATTGCTGGGTTACTACGAGCCAGACGATCCCGAAGAACGAAAGGTCGCGCGCAAGCGTTTTATCGCCCCTTCGAATGGGCTGACTCCTGAAGATGTCGAGTACCTCCTCACTAAAGTCTTACACGAACCTACGGAACTCGTGGAGGCCTCCAAAGGGGTGTTTGAAGCCTATCAAACAAGCCAAGAGCCACCTCCTGATTGCCAATAATCTTGGCATCGAAATCTGGTAGACTTCACCCAAACAACCATGCTAGCTTCAAAATCTTTCCTCTCCAAATTTTCCCTCGCCCCCTTGAGGGGGAGGGGGAAGGGGAAAGCATCAGAAAACTAGAACACAAAGAACATGTGCGCCTGTAGCTCAGTGGATAGAGCACTGGCCTCCGGAGCCAGGGGCCACAGGTTCAAATCCTGTCAGGCGCACCATCTTCGACTTGGATAATGTATAGATACTCCTTATTACAGAGATAGGGGTTCTCTCAAAGAGAGGAACCAGGGAAGTAAACTGCCCAATATTTTTAGATAAGAATTCTTAGAGGATGTTCAAAAAGCTCATCAAGCGAGGCCCGAGGCCGTGAGAACTTTGAGGCGTACTTGCAGTACGCCGAAAAGTACGAACAACAAGAACGAAGCTGGTGAGTTTTTTCAACATCCTCAGGTGGGTCGTTAGCTCAGTTGGTAGAGCAGCTGACTCTTAATCAGCGGGCCACAGGTTCGACCCCTGTACGACCCACCATCTTAAGATAGGGTAAGGCTTAGATGCCCTTTCATTAAAGGACAGGATTTCTCTTAAAGAGAGAAATCAAGGAGATAGAATAACCTAAAAAGTTCTTTTCAAGATCTTCATCTCCTAGGTCGTTTCCACTAGTACCTCAATTCCCGTAAAGTCTGTTTTAACCCTGTTTCTGGGAATTGGGTTTACTCTCTTTTAAAATTTGTTGTGTGATGGGGCAGGCCGGCGTTAACGTAGAAATATATTTGCTCAGCTGAGGCATATCCTCCGTGCACCCTTTCACGGCAACCTAGAGTTACCCAAACTGTCGACCCAAAGTAAACGTATCCTGCCCCCCGTTTCCACGAACCATCACTTGATATGCCCCACCCGCAACGTGCAGTCTTGATTTTCTGGCCATGATCCAAGACTCATTGATCGAGTAGATTACAGCAATACCGCAAGCCTAACCCCAATATGCCATTCTCGAGGTGACAGATAAAGTGCGGAGGGAACGAATGAAACTATCGTTTGACGAAATGCAAAAGGTGATTCAAGATTTTATTCAATATCAAAAAATGCAGCCGGACCCAGAGAAGAAAAAATCCATGAAAACAATGAATTCAGTAGAGGACCAACAATCTCAACAGGTGATACACAAAATTATGGGGTTGATTCGGGAGAATCGAGAAAGCCTGTAGTTCTTCCTGCATAAAATCTTCATGATGATTCGTATGCCACTGGTGACAGCATTGTCGTCGACCCAAAGTCCTCGCCAAGTCTTTGTGGATGGATTCGGTATAGGGAAATGATCCATAACCATTACAAAACATTCTCCTCCCCTTCTTCTCTGCCTTACTTCCTTCCAAAAGCGATTGTGCTAAATTGCTTTCCTAAAGGGACAATAAGGCCCCTTCTTCTGCGTGTCGTTAAAAATTAGCTTCCTCTAGGTTTGTGAGACGAAAAAAACTTTCAGGTTTTTTGTATAGCTTTTCCTGAAATCCTGAGGCATATTGCTCTTGTAAGTCTTTGAATTCTCCAAAAGAGCATCAATCAACCTCGTAGAGGCAGCGATGGAAGTTCATACCTTTTTTCTCCATCTTCTGATTATTCTCCTGACAGCCAGAATTTTTGCGGAAATAGCGGAGCGGTTCCAGGCTCCACGGGTGATGGGAGAATTATGCGCCGGGATAGTCTTGGGTCCCAGTCTGCTGGGTTGGATAGAACCGACAGGGGTTATCAAATTGCTCGCCGAGATCGGTATCATCCTGTTGCTATTTGAAGTAGGGCTGGGAACCGATGTTAAACGACTCGTGCGAACGGGGCTATCGTCATTCTTGGTTGCGGCCGGAGGATTTGTGGTGCCCTTCATTCTGGGATTTGCAGTGGGGTACTGGGGATTTGGATTAACCCTTCTGGAGTCATTATTTATTGGAGGGACGCTGACCGCCACAAGCATTGGAATCACCGTACGAGTGCTCATGGATTTAAAACGGCACCAGGTGCGAGAGGGGCAGATCATTGTCGGCGCTGCAGTGTTGGACGACATCTTGGGGGTGGTCTTGCTTGCCCTTTTGTATGAATTCTCAATAGGCGGAGGGATTAACGTTTTAAATGCCAGTAAGGTCCTGGTTTTCTTAGCGACATTTTTCGTGCTAGCTCCTATTGCGGCCAAACTGATTTCACAGCTCATCAAGCATTTCGAACAAATCACCACGATTGCAGGATTAATTCCAACCTCCGTGGTATCTCTCGTGTTGTTTTTTGCGTGGTTAGCTCATGAAGTGGGAGCGCCGGAGTTACTGGGGGGATTTGCGGCAGGATTGGCGCTTTCTCGACGGTTCTTTCTCCCGTTTGGAGTCGCGCTCCACAATGACCCAACATTTGCAGAGCGAATTGAATCACAGATGAATCCAATCATCTTCTTATTTACGCCAATCTTTTTCGTAATGGTCGGCTTGTCGTTGAATCTTCAAGAAGTGAATTGGAGCTCGCCGTTTATTTGGATTTTTTCCTTGTCGCTGTTTCTCGTTGCCATAGTAGGAAAACTCATCGGAGCGCTGTTCCTCAAGGAACCGTGGATAGCTCGAATCATCATTGGAATAGCCATGATTCCCCGGGGAGAAGTGGGATTGATCTTTGCGGAATTAGGCAGGGTAAGCGAAATATTGACGAACGAAACATACGCAGGAATGGTCATCGTAATTGCCCTCACGACAATATTTCCACCATTCGCCATAAAGTGGCTCTATAGTGCCTACGGACATCAATTGCCAGATCATGCAAAATAACTGAACAGCTGAATGGAAATCTGAAAGGAAGGGAAAAGTTTCCCTTCATTTTTACCAAACTATAAATGATCTCTAAATCTTAAAAAACGTTTTTAAGAGACTGAACATACCCATAGTTTTGAAGATTTTCTTTTGGCATTTATCTAAGAAGAGTTACTCATTACCGCGGATTCATACAATAAGTGTAATTTCTCGAGAGCTCTCACTCGGGTACGATGCAGTCCACGCCATCCATCTGACCCAAGGAGTACCACTCATGAACTCATATCAGCACGTCAGCGAAGAACGATTTTACATCTGACAAGCCCGGCAAACACCTCACCCCGAATAATTTTTCTACCCCCGGTTTTGGCACATCACCGCTTCTTCTTTTTTCGAATGACCGCCACCGGACATATGGCACTGTGGACAACGTTGTTCGACACACTGCCCAAAAACACCCGCTGGATCCCCGTGGAGCCTCGTGACCCCATCACAATAAGATCAGGCCGCAGATATCGCGAAGTTTTAAGAATTTCGGTCGCAGGATTGCCAAACACCAACCGTTCTTGAATGGTCAGGTCCTGAGAGGAAAAGGCCTTTCGAGTAGATTCAAGAAGCTTCGCCCCTTCTCGTCCTCGAGCCTTAAGAAATTCTTCGGCCAATTTTGCGAATTTAGCCTCGTCTTTGCTGTCGGCAGTCAAGGCCTGTTCAGTTTCGTACACATGCTTTTTGACGACATGGAGAATCGTGATTTTCGAAGAATCCGGCAATCCCATCGCTTGAAGAAAATTGACGGCCGCCTGCGAATCGGGAGACCCATCAGTGGCCAGAATCACTTTCATCCCTCGAGCAACCTTTTTCTCGCGAGGCATATTCCGCGCGATTAAAACCGAACAGGGCGCTTCCTGTAAGACCCATTGGCTCACACTCCCAAGCAACATGCCGGTCGCTTTGCCGTAACCCCGTGTGCCAAGAACCACCAGATCAATGTCTTTCATGTGAGTGGTCTTCAAAATTTCCTCTCCGGGAAATCCCCTTTTCACAATCGAATGAACCTGCACATCCTGTCGACTCAGGGTTTTCTCAACTTTCCCCAGAAATTGACGCGCCTGTTCAAACACCTCCTTTTCAACCGCCTGAACCTGCTGAGAAATTTTTAAAATCCGTTCCTTCGCCAAACCCGTAATCTTTTGGGGGACAGGATTGACATGGAGAAGAAAAAGATCTGACCCAGGGGGAAGGCTTAACTTGGTGAGTATTTGAATGGCTCCTTTAGAAATATGGGTTTGTTCCAGCGCCAGTAGCACTCTCATCATCACACTCCTTTCCACATATGGGCATCGGAATCGGCTGTTCAGGCCTAGTCTATCTTATGCCGTCTTCGGTCTCCACAAAAAAACGAAGGTGAAAGCCCTGCTCTTTGAGCGGGGAGGAAACGTTCAGCTGGCCGGAGGCTGGTCCAAGTTGTGATACCATGGGCGCATGCCACTGAAACGAACGAGCCATGAGGGTTACAACCCGAAATATCATCTGGTCTGGACACCGAAATATCGGAGGTAGATCGTTCGGGAGGATATCCGATCACGCCTTGAGCAGGTGTTTCGCGAAATTGCAGAGGACTTTGGCTTTGAGCTGGTCGAATTGGAAGAATAGGGGTCACCCATCTAGCAGGCTCCGGTCAAGTGGGCACACGTCTCCTCTTCTTTCGTCGTCGCACGTTCCCTCCTGAATGTCATCGATCCCTCGAGCGGTGAGACCTCGACTGCATCCGAGTTTTCAGTGGTTGCGGTGTCTCCTCAGTCACCTGAGTTGCACCAGTCACCCATCAGGATCAAGGCCAAGAGACGCAGGCTCTCCAGCCCCTGGCCACTCAGTGGTCCCAGAAAACCATTAGTGCCCGAGTGTGTCCAAACGAAAGGATCACAGATCCACGGGTTGCCCTATGGCTCCACCCTCATGAAGGCTCACACCCGAGGCAGCTCAGTCCTCCCCGTCTACCGAGGGAGCCGAAGCGGGCGGGGGGATGGCCAATCAAGTTCATGGTTTTACCAACCCCTTTCCAAGCTCATCCGACCCACCCAAGTTTCATGGCCCCGCTGCTGCAAAGGCCTTCTCAATTTCAAACGGCACCTGATCCCGTAAGACGTAGTAGCAAGCTCGCGCTAACTTGTGCGCCACGACCCGTTTTGTCTGGCTGACCTTGCGGTCGTAGAAGCGCCGAATGGGTGGATAATACCGCACCGCGTGATTCGCCGCTTCGACAAACGCCCAAGCCAAATACTTGTTACCATTCTTCGTATTGCCCCGACCTTTGCGTTTGCCATTGCTCAGTTTCGTACTGCCCACACAGCGGCAATAGGAGGCCCATTGGCCGACGGTGGGAAAGCGGTGGATCTCACCCGCTTCCAGCATAATCGTCAAGGCTAACGTCTGGCCCACCCCGGCAATGGTCAAGACCTGCCGAAAGGTCGGTCGTAGGGCGACCTGGGCCTTGATTGCCTGTTCCAGCGTCGCAATCTGCTCGTCCACACAGCGCAGCACGGCCAACGTACTATTGACGGCCAGTGCCACCTCCGTCGTCGGTAAGAGCTGCTCGACTTCCGCGATCGTCAGGGTTTTCAGTGTCTGCCCCTTAAGCGTGGTGCCCGTGTGGCGTGTCACGACCGCCTGGGCGCTGAGCAGATTACTTGTCTTCTGCTGCACCAATTGGCTGCGTTTCCGAAGCAAGTCGCGGACGCCTCGTTCGGCCTTGGGATAGATATAGCCCGTGGGCAACAGCCCTAACCGCAGCAGATGAGCCAGCCACCGCGCGTCGCTTGCATCGTCGGTGTATTTGAGTCCGGAGTATTGTTGCATCGCCGCTGGGTTGGCTAAGTGGACGAGATAGCCCGCCTCCATCAGGCCATCGACCAACCAGTACCAATTATATGTGGACTCGACCACCAGCCCCTGGAGCGTGGCCTGATACGGAGTCAGTTGTCCGAGCATCGTCGCTAATTCATTGGGCAGTCGTTTCCGATACACGATCTGATCCGCAGCATCCACAATGACGATCACACTGTTGTTGGCATGGAGATCAATCCCACCGTACAATTTGTCCATGGCTCCTCCTTGGGTTGAGAAGGTTGAGAGATTCTTGACCAATCCCTCAACTGTATCGCCCAGGCGAGGAGCCTGCTAGATGATTATCAGGTTGGGTGTTTGATGATTTAGTATTTGAGTCTCTGAATGGCTTTAGCGAAAGCTGGGTGTTCATGACTACGCTTTTTGAAAGGCAAAATTCTAAAGCAAGTAAAGTGACCATATTTAAAGGTTCCTGACCCCTTTTATGAATAAGATTGCGGGGTTGGTTCGGGAGCACCGAGAAAGCCTGTAGGGCTTCCTGAAAGGGCGGGATTACCTAAAAAAGGGCGACGAGGTATGTATCATTGCAAGGCCCGACCCTTTGCCCTCAAAACATCTCATTTTTCTATTGCCGCGCTGATAAAATTTCTTTCGCTGTCATGAAGTTTTTGGGTGGGGTAAAGCGATCTATCACCTGTGCAAGGTCGTACTGCTTTTGTAGGTTCAGCCAAAACTCCGCACTGTTTCCAAAGAACAGGGAAAGCCTCAAGGCCGTATCAGGCGTAATAGACCTGTCACCGCTGACAATGGCATTTATGCGGGTCTTAGGAATGTCCGTTGCCTTCGCAAGGGCATATTGGGAAATTGCCATCTCATCAAGAAATTCCTCTTGCAGGATAATACCGGGGTGTTCTACTGGTATCTTTCTCATGTTCTCCTCCTAGAGCTTGTCATGATAGTCGCCAAATTCAACATTCAAAGCGTTCCCATTCTCCCAAATAAACCATATTCGGTATTGTTCTGTTACCCGGATCGAATGATATTTGCCCCACTTGCCTTTCATTTTTTCCAGTCTGTTACTGGGTGGAATCTTTAAATCCGTGATATTCCTGGCCGCGTCGATCATTCGTAATTTTCTGAAGGCTTTGTTTTGTAAGGCCTCTGGAAGCTTCTTTACATAGGTTCTATTCCAAATCGATTCCGTTTTCTTGTCCCCGAATGTCTTAACCATACCAAATAGTAACGCTAAACGTAACTAACGTCAAGGCAGATAGTACCGCAAACCGGTACTATCTGATATGACAGGGGGATGAGAGTGGCTCCCAATACCTAATATTGCCCCTCCCACACCAACATAATTTCATCAACTATTAATCTGGATTTTATTCAAGGGGTTGGGTAGCATAGCCGTGGATCCGTTGATTAACTACATTCGCAACTAATTACGACAACTCGAGCGAATGAGACGAGTGAGGGAGCAAATCACATATTTCTCTAACCTCTTTTTCTATCAATTGACAGAGAAGAATTATTTATCCACCACAGACTTGGCCTCATTACTATGCAGAATCAAATAATCTATAGGTAAATTTCAAAGAGGTGACTCAAATGCTGGGAAACTTTTTAAGAAAAAGAAAGATTAAAAAATTTGCCAAAAAATTACCACTGGTACTCCAAGAAATGTATGGATATCAAAAATATTATACTCAAGCCCAAGTGGATTCAGCGATAAAACGCACAAAATTAGAGAGGAACAATGCCTCAATCCCTGATTATTGCTATGCGTATGCGATGTACTGCTCTCCACATGAGTTTAATAGGATACACGATGAAGCCGGAGAAACGTGCAATTATCAGGAAATGAGGCAAGATGTCTGCGATACGCTCTCTTTTA